>NZ_CP142524.1:4800000-6213893 GCF_046113285.1 Janthinobacterium aestuarii | reverse complement strand
AGCAGGACAAGGCGCTGGCATGGCTGCTGGAAGGCGAGCGCACGGGGGGCGTGCTGGGCATGCGTGCCCTCCTCAAAAAGCTGGCCTTGCTGCCAGCCAGCCTGGCCGACAGCGAAGCGGCCGTGCTGCAGCTGCTCGACGACGACAGCGACGAAGGCGCGCAGCAGCGCATGCGCCTGGGCACGGAATTGCTGGCGCTGTCGCTGCATTCGCCCGCCACCCGACGCGTGGCGGCGGAACTCATGCACCCCTTGCTGGCCGACCGCATGGGCGAACGTATCGCATTCGACAAGAAGGCAATGACCAAGCTGCTGTCACTGTCCGACGGCGCCGTCCTGCGGGCCGATCTGTCGGCATTGACCCTGCCTGCCATGGTGCCGCCCCAGGAGCTGCGCAAGCGCCGCAAGCCGCTGCGGGTGCATCTGGCCGAACGCGGCCTGTTGACGATCCATGATGCCCGGCGCCTGCCGGACGGCCATTACCTGCTGGCGCTGGGCGAGGGCGGCGTGGTGCGCATCGACCGGCATGGCCGGCAACTGGCGCAGTTCCCAGTGCCGGCGACGCGGCTGGTGATGGCGGCCGGCGGCCAGCGTGCGCTGGCGCTGGTGCAGCGCGACAACATGTGGCGCGTCAGCCGCATCGACTTGATCGCGCGCAAAGTGTCGGACTGGATCATCCAGCCACTGCGCTTCTGGGCCGACAACTATGACGGCCTGATCTGGAACGCGGTGATCGACAACCGCCTCGTCGCCATCGACAGCAGCAAGGATCAGTTGGCGGTGAGCTGGCAAGTGGCCGACTTGCCAGGGCGGGTGGTCGCCTTCCAGGAAGAGCCTGGCGTACAGACCTTGCTGCTGGCGACGGCAGAAGGCATCCAGCAATGGCGCTATCAATTGCCCGCGCGCCGCCTGCTGCAGCGCGACAGCTTCCCGCATCCACGCGATCCAGTGCTGGCGCTGCTGCCGCATAGCGCGCGCGATGCGCCCACCCTGGTCTGCATCATGGGGGATGACGGGCCTCGCTACCTGCAAGTGCATCACGGCGGCGCCACTGCGCCCTTGACGCTACCGTTGCAGGCGATTGCCTCGGTTCCCGAGGTGACCCAGGCGGCAGGCTTGCTGATGGTGCGCAGCCACCTCGACGACGACAGCCCCATGGAATGCCTGGTGGCCGATGGCGGAACGGGAACCGTCCTGGCCCAATTGCGGCTGGACGAATGCGATGCGGCACGCGTGCATGTCAATGACGGCCACATCCTGCTGTGCGACGACGCGGGCCGGCTGATCGATATCGACTGCGAAAACAGCCAGGTGCACACCTTGACGCTGGCGTAGACGCGTGCCGGCTCAATCGGATGCCCGAACATATTGGGGATGTCGGGAAAGGAATCGGTGCGTCGCCCCGGAAGACGCACCGGGACCGTATTTCACCTCCTGCTAAGTAATCCTCAGGAAATTATTGCGAATTTATGACGAACAGAACCGGATGCTATGCAAGGCGCCCGCTGCGACGCAGTGCGAGCACTGCTAGCAGCGGGCAACGCCGCAGAGCGCCGGTTATGGAAGTCAGAAATCACAATAATTTATTGGGGGTTACTTAGGCGAGTTCTCCGCGGATGATTGCCGCACCGGCGCTGAGCGCATTGAGTTTGCCTCTTGCCACGCGACGAGACAAGGGTGCCATGCCGCAGTTGGTGCTGGGGTAGAGCTTGTCGGCATCGACAAAGCGCAGCGCCTTGCGCAGGGTGTTGGCCACTTCCTCCGGCGTTTCAACGGCATTGCTTGCCACGTCGATGGCGCCGACCATCACTTTTTTGCCGCGTATGAGTTCAATCAGGTCGATGGGCACGCGCGAGTTGTGGCATTCGAGCGAGATGATGTCGATATTCGATTGCTGCAGCTTGGGGAACGATTCCTCATATTGACGCCACTCGGACCCCAGCGTATTTTTCCAGTCCGTATTGGCCTTGATGCCGTAACCATAGCAAATATGCACGGCCGTTTCGCATTTGAGCCCTTCGATCGCCCGCTCCAGGGTGGCGATGCCCCAATCGTTCACTTCATCGAAGAACACATTGAAGGCGGGTTCGTCAAACTGGATGATGTCGACGCCGGCCGCCTCCAGTTCCCGCGCTTCCTGATTGAGGATCTTGGCGAATTCCCAGGCCAGTTTTTCGCGGCTTTTATAGTGGCTGTCATACAGCGTATCGATCATCGTCATCGGACCTGGCAGCGCCCATTTGATCGGCTGGCTGGTTTGCTGACGTAAAAACCTGGCGTCGTCCACAAACACCGGCTTGGTGCGGCTCACGGCGCCCACGACGGTCGGCACGCTCGCATCGTAGCGGTCACGAATCCGGACGGTCTCGCGTTTGTCAAAATCGACGCCGCTCAGATGCTCGATAAACGTGGTGACAAAATGCTGGCGGGTTTGCTCGCCATCGCTGACGATATCGATGCCTGCCTGCTGCTGCTCCTGCAGCGATAAACGCAGCGCATCCTGTTTGCCCTCGATTAACTCCTCGTCCTGTAATTTCCACGGCGACCAGAGTTTTTCAGGCTGCGCCAGCCAGGAAGGTTTGGGCAAGCTGCCGGCGGTTGATGTAGGCAATAATTTTTTCATGATCAGCGATTTCGTGTATTGGGATTAATCAGCGAGCGTGGCGGCAGCCCATTGTTCAAGAACATGCTTGTACGGCTTGATGAAGTGCTCTTCCGTATATTTGCCCTGCTTGACAGCCAGCTGGCTGCGCTCTTCCCGGTCATAGACAATTTGCGTCAACGAATAATCCTGATTCTTCAGGCTGGGCTGATAGCATTTCCCCGCCGCGGCATTGGCGTTGTAAATTTCGGGCCGGTAAATCTTTTGAAAGGTTTCCATCGTGCTGATGGTGGCGATCAGTTCAAGATTGCTGTAGTCGGCCAGCAGGTCGCCGATAAAATAGAAAGCCAGTGGCGCGGCGCTGTTTGGCGGCATGAAATAGCGCACCTGCATGCCCATTTTTTCGAAATAGGCATCCGTCGAGGAGAACTCGTTTTGCTGATACTCGACGCCCAGGATGGGGTGCTGGTTTTCCGTGCGCTGATAGGTCTTGCTGCTCGAAGCGCTGAGGCAAATGACCGGCGGCTTGCTGAAACGCTCTTGATAAGCATCGGATCTGACAAAGTGCTTGAACAGCTTGCCATGAAAATCGCCGAAATCATCGGGTGCACTGAATGCGGATTGATTATTGTTGTGCTCTGGCAGCACCACGCTGAAGTCGTAATCGCGCACGTAAGAGGAGAAGTTATTCCCCGCAATGCCGTCGATGCGTTGTCCGGTTTTTTTATCCAGGATATTCGGCTTCAATATCTCGATCAACGGGATATTGCCGCCTTTGACATCGATATTCAGCTCGACGGAAATGATTTCGAGCTCGACAGAGTAACGGTCAGCGTTCGGGTTGTCCCAGTGCGCCAGGCTGTTGAAGCGGCTGTCGATCATTTTCAGGGTGTTGCGCAAGTTCTCCTGGCGGCTCTTTCCCCTGGCCAGATTGGCAAAGTTGGTCGTCAGGCGCGTATTGTCCGATGGGTGATAGTTTTCATCGAAAACAATGCTTTTAATGCTGAATACAAAGTCGTTGCTCATGGTGATCTGCTGTCCTGAATTCTGCGAAAAGATGAATGTGTTGCTTGCTTGGTACCCGCGGTGATGCGTCTCAGGCTGCGGCCAGCTCTTGCGTCGTGGCAGGTCTCGCATGGCGCGTCAATGCGATCACGGGCAAGGCCCGTTGCACCGCCAGTGCGGCCCGCTGGAGCAGCGCCTCGTCCTGCAGACGGTAGTCGAGGAAATCCTTGTCGGTCGCATAGATGCCCAGCGGCAAGGTGCGTGCCTGGAAAAAACTGAACAGCGGCCGCAACTGGTGGTCGATCATCAGGGCATGGCGCTCGCTGCCGCCGGTGGCCGCCAGCAAAACGGGCTTGTCGATCAAGGCATCCTGGTGAATGAAGTCGAAGAAGTGCTTGAACAGTCCCGTGTAGGCGCCGCGATAGACCGGGGTTGCCACCACCACGATGTCCGCTTGCTCGACCGCCGCAAGTTCCCGCTCCACCGTCTCGGGCAGCTGCGAGCGCCAGACGGCGCCGGCCAGCTGCGGTGCCAGCTGACCCAGTTCGACCAGCCGTTGTTCGCACAGCACTTCGTCGGCGATCAGGTCCATCAGGTGCTCGGCCAGGGCTGCCGCCTTGGAAGGGCGTTGCAGCCCGCCGGAAACGGCGACTATACGCAATGGACGTGTCATGGTTGCTTTCATAGGGATGGATGCGCGAAGGCGAAGAACGCCGGCAACAGGGAAGTGGATGATAGCGGGGGAAATCGATGAAGTATAATGGTCATATTTCATACATCCATGAATATGGCTCATTCCAATGCTTGAACGCATCCACCTCAGCATCGTCCAGCAGGTCGAAAAACAAGGCTCGTTGACGGCCGCCGCAGGCGTGCTGCACCTGACCCAGTCGGCCTTGAGCCACAGCATGAAGAAGCTGGAACAGCAGCTAGGCACCGACGTCTGGCTGCGCGAAGGGAGAAATTTGCGCCTGACGCAGGCCGGCCAGTATCTGCTGGCGGTGGCGAACCGGGTGCTGCCGCAACTGGACCTGGCCGAAGAACGCCTGGGCCAGTTCGCGCAGGGCGAGCGCGGTGCGTTGCGCATCGGCATGGAATGCCACCCCTGCTACCAATGGCTGCTCAAAGTGGTGTCGCCGTATCTGACCGCCTGGCCCGACGTGGATGTGGACGTCAAGCAGAAGTTCCAGTTCGGCGGCATCGGCGCGCTGTTCGGCTACGAGATCGACCTGCTGGTCACGCCCGACCCGCTGTACAAGCCGGGGCTGGCCTTCGAACCCGTGTTCGACTACGAGCAGGTGCTCGTCGTGGCCAAGGGCCATGCACTCGCTTCAGCGGCATATGTGCAGCCCCGGCAACTGACGCAGGAAGTGCTCATCAGCTACCCCGTCGACATCGAGCGCCTGGATATTTACAATCAATTCCTCTTGCCGGCCGGTGTCACGCCCAAGCGCCACAAAGCCATCGAAACGACCGACATCATGCTGCAGATGGTGGCCAGCGGCCGCGGCGTAGCCGCCCTGCCGCGCTGGCTGGTCGAGGAATACGCGGCCAAGATGGACGTGGTACCGGTGCGCCTGGGCGCGCGCGGCATCGCCAAGCAGATCTTCCTGGGCGCACGCGAGACGGACACCGCCATCGACTACGTGCGCGCCTTCATCGCACTGGCGCGCCAGCCTGTCGTTGCGCCGGGAAGCTAAGCACGCGCGCGTGTTCACTGGGGCCGGCTACCGCGCGCCTTCCATGGCTTCCACGGTGTCGAAAATATGCGCCAGCGCGCTTTCCATGGCGCCGGCCGTAGCGTCGCCGCTCTGGTTGGTGATGATGAAGACGCCAAGCTGATACTTGGGAACGACGTAGGCGTAGCTTTGCGCACGCGGCACGCCGCCATGGTGCACATAATGCGTGCCCAGCTGGCGATTGCTGCCGATGTTCCAGAAATAGCCGATGCTGAAGTCGTCCTGAAAGCGCGCCAAAGGCTTGTGCGATTCGACGACGGCGGGATGGGCGCTCAATTGCAGGCGCAGGTATTTCGCCATGTCCGGCATGGTCGACTTCAGGTTGCCCGCCGCCCCCCAGGGCAGTTGCGGCATCGGCGTGGTGATGACGGGATTGTCGCTGTGGTAGCCGGGCGCCAGCCGGCCGGCATCGTTGGCGGTGATGCTCAGCCTGGTATCCCGCATGCCCGCTTCGCGCGCGAGCCGTTGCGTGAGCAGGACGTCATAGGGCATGCCGTAGATTGCTTCGAGCGTGTGCGCAATGAGTTCGGTCCCGGCGCTGGAATAGGCGTAATCCTTGCCGAGCGGCCCCTTGATGCTGACGGTGTGCAAGTCCTGCCAGAATTGCCGTTGTCCGTAGCCGGCATAGGCGGCATTGAGCTTTGCCGGCGTGGCATGTGCCGTGAAATCCTTCAGGACCGTGTTCACCTGCAAGGGCAGCATGCCCGGCATATTGCTCGTGTGCGTGACCAAATGGCGCAAGCGTATGGGCTGCCCCTGCGACTGCAGGTTCGGGTAGGCGGCTGGCAGGTACTTTTGTATGGGATCGTCGAGCGCCGCCTTCCCATCGAGCACGGCGTTCGCCAGCAGCAGGCCGGCAAAAGTCTTGCTGACCGAGCCGATTTCATACAGCGTCGTATCGTTCGGCGGATTGGCTTTGCCGGTCTCCAGCTCACCTTGATGCAGAATGAATTCCTTGCCGCGATACACGACAGCAATCGAGGTCGCGTGCAGCAATGGCGACTGCAGCAGGGCGGTCGCGGTCTGGCGCATGGCCGCAGGAATGTCGTGCGCAGGTGCCGTGGCTGCGGGCTTGCAAGCTGCCAGCACGAGTGTCATTCCAGTCATGATTGCGGCGAGTTTGGTCATCATGCGCACCATCGAAGGGGGAGGGGCATTCTCGCACAATGGCTTCAGCGGCGGCAGAAAAAAGTCACGCGCATGGTTTTCTTTCTATTCCTGGTGGTCCTGTAACCAAACAATAGAAGCACTTTCTCCGCAGGCTTCAAATTCGCGCTGTCCCTTATTTTATAAGGGATAGCGGCGCATTCATCTTCCCATCGCCCCCCCTCAACAGGTTCGACCAAAAGCGGGATTTCCCGCTTACGAAGTCTGGACAAATAATCCCTACCAAATTCAGTGCTGGAGCGGCTCCGCAGCCCGAGGCGGCAAAAAATATTATCATTCCCGCCGCGTCCGGGACAGCCCACCTGCAGCCACTATTGGGGACATTTACGAAGCTCAATTAGTCGAAGTCTCTGAGTATGTCCAAAGCGAAGAGCGTGCGATTTGGATACTTGCAAGTCAACTCGTCGACGCAATGAGAAGTTTGCCGCGTTTTCGTGCATTTCAAAAAAACTTGACGGGCCTTTCTTGCCCCTATAGCGCCCCTAACACCGCGTGTTTGAATGTCTCCCGGGCAGCGAATCACGAAGGTGATCTCTGCTAGGTCAAGTGGAGAGTCTGCCTCACCTTTTGGACCGAGTCGTCTCCACTCTTTTTCGTATCCCCAGTCTTTTGCCTTGCGGAGAAAAACTGCAGTATTTACATGAGCAGGGAAGGGCTCCACCGGTTGTGCTATTGCCCGTGAGCCGCCGCGATCTGACGCGCTTCCGCGACCGACTCGCTCTGGCTGCCGGGAGCTGCGTGCGAGACTCCCTGTGCGGCATCGAAACTGTCGATTTCCAAGCCCTTCAAATCGAAATAATCGTAAGTGTACTGGCCTTTGGGATTCGAAGAAATGAGCGTGTACTTGACCATATACTTGGTATTGAGCTGGCGCGCATCGCGGCACAGATGCTGGTCCCATTGGTCGAAATTGGGGTGGAGGAGCTGATAATTGCTACCCGCGGTGAAGCTGGCTGTATTTATCTTGTTGACTACGAAGCCGTCGTCCTCTCCTTTGTATTGCATGTTGCAGCGCTTGCAGGAGATAGACAAATTCCATGTCGCGAAGCTGTACTGTTTATAGGTAGCCTTCCCTTTGGGCAGAATGTGTTCGCGGTCGATCATGAAGTGTCCGGCGCCGTGAAGTATTGTCCGGCAATAGCAACACGTATCGCCGTGACGGGCAAGGTGGTGTGCCCGGATTTTGGTCTTGACGCTTTTAATCAGTTCATTGTCTTCATCCCAGGGTTTTGCTTTTGCCAGCGCCGCGGTGACCGCGCTCTGTTCGTCGGGCGTCAGTACCAACGTTGTCATCGCAGGAGTGTAGGCGTCGTCCATCAATCGCCTCCCCGCGCTATCCGCTGCGCCTTGCGTTGTTCTACCGTCTTGACCAGCTCAGCGATAGCGTTGAAGAATTCATCCTGTCGGGGGTCGAAGCTTCGGGCTTTCATATGCTGAAGCATCGCCGTTATGTCGCCTTTCGTGATCTCGTCGCGTTCGAAGCGGTTGATCGCTTCAACCACCTCCTCGCTAATGAAGTGGTTCGCTGGGGTCACGACGTCGAACGCCTTCCAAAGGACTGCTTCAATGCTGGTTTCCCCGCTGTCTAAGTTTTGTAGCCGTAATCGCTGTGGTTCACTCCGCTGCATTTGGAAAACCGAAACGAGATTATTATGCGCCATCAACGCGCCAGTCACCACCAAGGGCGAGTGGGTTGCGATGATCACCGAGATATTGCGGTAGGTGAGTGCCGCAAGAACTTTGTCTACATAGGCTCGCTGCCAACTAGGGTGCAAACTATTTTCCGGTTCATCAATTAGTACGATGGAATTGGGTTCCACTTCGGCTGTCAGAAACAGGAGAGATGAAATCAACGACAGTTCTCCGGAGCTCGCGTTGTGCACTTCAAAGGGGCCGGAACGCTCACCTTTATCTACGTACACCTGGATACCCTTTAACACCTTGAGCTTGGTGAGCACCGCTTCGGTACGAAGCACCGAGGCGATCTCACGCTGTAAGGCGAACTCATACACTTGGGCCTTTTCATCCACCCAATGAATTTCTTTAGCCGGCCAGCGCCCTAGGAAATCCATCGCCCGGGAAAAGTCCTCACGCTGTTCAGGGGATGTAAGGAATGAGTCCAGGTTGCCACCGGTTTCGACGAAATCGTTCAGTGCATCGGGACGAAACCCTTGCTTGCGGAAACCGAATCGCGGCTGGTACTGGCAGTACTCCATTAAAGCCCTGATTTGGTAAAACGCAGAATTGTCGCGGTCGAGTGTACTTGCCAAGGCCGCCTTTATGACGGATTTCGGCGATTTGCCGATCCGGCCAACGGCAAAGCGCTTCGCATTGCGCAGGCTATTCAGTCGGAGTGACAATGTGTTCGACACAACGCAGACCGGGCGTCGGTCTTGGTAGTGTTTGCCGATTTTTTCGAGGAATCTGCTCTTTCCCGATCCGTTCGGTCCGACCAGAATGGCCACAGCATCATCACCCGCATTGGCATCGTTAAATCCTAACTGTCTTAACATCGTTTTTAATCCGTCATTTTCGTCGGTACGCCTGTCGGTTCTTCCCCATGCTGGACTATCGACAGCGCTTTAGCGTAAGCAGGACGATAGCAAAACTGTGCACACAGGAAACTCACCGAATGTCACATGGGAGATATGTGTTCGGCAGCCGACCATACATCTTTAGATATTTCCAGCAACGCAAATTTGTTTGATAGAATCGCAATATCAAGAAGCATCAACAGCGGTGTGCAGCTTAGCTTAGCAGCACTGATTTTGTCCAAATACGCACGCGATGGGTCTGTAGTGTCGGCATGCCGGCAATCTCGGCGGTCGAAATATATAATCCAATGCCTATACAACTGGCGTTTCAAGACGAAAATCTTAGAAAAGTTTGCGAGAGCAGTATTTCGGCGAAGCGCAAATATGGCGGAACCGCAGGGCAGTCGCTTCACGCGCGGCTGGCTGACCTTAGAGCTGCGGATTCGCCGGCCGAGCTAGTTGCATGGGGCTTTGCGAAGTTTGACCAAGCGGCGAATGACCGAATAGTTATCTTTCTCGACGATTCCTACCAGTTGTGCGCCGTGGCGAACCATAAACCGCCGCCCAGCAAGGCAGGAAAACTAGACTGGACCCAGGTCACCCGAGTGAAAATCTTATCTATAGAGCGCGCCAATGAGAACTGAAGTCGATTTCGCTCCAATGTGGGCGGTTCCGCCAGGCCGAACAATTTCTGATTTGATGAATACCAAAGGGGTAGCTTCTTCGCGTTTAGCCGATTTGGTCGACATGAGCGAGCGCCAGCTCGCAGGCCTCATTACGGGCAAAAATCCGTTAACTGCCGGTGTCGCTGCTCGTCTTGAAGACGCACTTGGGACGCCTGCTAGCTTCTGGCTACGCCGCGAAGAGCAATATCGCAAGCAACTAGCCGAGCTAAACGAAGGTGTTGACGCCGAAAATGAAGAATACAAGACCTGGCTAAAAAGCCTGCCGCTCAAGGAAATGCAATCCCTTGGCTGGGTGGATACAGCAAGAGACAAGCAGGAAAAGCTACGCAGCTGCCTAGACTTCTTCGGCGTGCCGAATTTGGATGCTTGGTATCGCACCTATGTCGACCTCAAAGCCGCAGCAGCATTCCGTACGACAGATGCATATCTTGAGCATGCGCCGGCGACGGCCGCGTGGTTGCGCCAAGGCGAACTTCAGGCAGAAACTATCGAATGCCAGGAGTGGAACCCCCAGCTTTTCTCATCGCAGTTGGCCAAGATACGCGGCCTCACCCAAATAGCTGAGCCATCCGAGTTCTTACCGAAGCTTCGAGCGCTTTGCGCGAAGGCTGGCGTCGCCGTTGTGACGGTAAAGGCGCCTAAGGGGTGCCGTGCTAGCGGTGCTACATTCTTTGCGGGTCCGAAGAAGGCTGTGCTACTTCTATCGTTCCGATATCTAACCGATGACCAATTCTGGTTTTCGTTTTTCCATGAAGCTGGACATCTGGTTCTACACTGGGACCCGGACTTGTTAATACTTGAGACTTCAGATGGACCAAAGTCTCCGCAAGAAGAAGAGGCCAATCAATTCGCGATGGACCTCCTGATACCGCGAGAGTTACAGCAGCGTCTTCCAGCGGCTTCTAAAGCCCTCATCGGGATTACCAGGCTTGCTCGCGATGCGGGCGTTTCCTACGGTATTATTGTTGGCCAGATGCAGTTCCGCGGGCTGGTTAGACCTGACCGATATAATCGCTTAAAAACGCGCTACAAATGGGAGCAGTTAACCGCGGAAGAATAAATACTTATCGGGACTCTTCTGCCAGTTGCAAAGCGAGTCTTCGATGACCTGCATGCCCACGCCGAGCGCTTTGTTGAGGTCTACAGAGAGTTCGTCCAGCTTCCTTTTGGACAGCGATTCGTTGTCTGCAGCGCCACCGAACAACAGCCGTGCACCTCGCACCGGGCCGGTACCGTGAATCATGTACGCCGATGGCGGCTCTATATTCTCAAGGCCTAATTTCCCGACCATGGTGAGATAATCGAACTTGGCTGTTCTGCCAAATCGGTGCACGGCATCCATGCTGTAATAGAGGTAGTCAAAGAGCGCTTTCGGGTCGGTGCCAACTTCAGCTTTTGCTGCGTCAAGAAGCTGTCGATGGGACCGCGATGGCCCGACCCAGTCAGCATAGCTGGCAAGCGTCACACCAAGATGCTTCAAACTCTCGTACTTGCGGTGATTACCAAAGGGGAATTGCTTACTTTGCGCCAGCAGTTCGTCTAAATGCTGATGAAGCCACATCGAAAACGCATCGGGGTTTGCCGAGAATTTTTTCCAGGTCCACACAAACTTATCATTGAATGCGCCATAGACCATGCGGAGCAGGCTGTATCCTTTCGTGAGGTTTTTACCGCAGTGGACAAACAGAAACACCAGCCAGAAGGCTTCGTCCTCGTTCCCTGCGCGCATGTGCTGAATCGCCGCGCGCAGTGGGTCGAACATGTGCGCATTCTTTGGGTCCAATCTAGCGGGCGAGATATCGCGCTTAGCGATGGTCTTAACGTAGTTGATGCGCGCGACACTGTCGACCATCTGAGCAACCAGGGCGGTCAGTTCAGCTTGAGATGGGATGCCGGGCAGCGGTTTGCCACCCACGCGATATTTCGCCAGTTCTTGTTCCAGATGAGCTGCAAGTTTTGGATTTTTCATGTCGTCTTGGTTGCTTAGCGGTTTACTTTTTCAGTTGTATCCGTTTGAAGTGCGTCGAGTTCAACAGGGTCGAATAGCATAGGGGTTGCAGGTTGAACCTGCTTCAACGCGCGGCTGTGACGTTTCTGTATATGCGTGTCGTAAACATGAGAACTCATCTGCTTTTTGAGTGTTCTGATCTTCCCTGGTTGCGCACCTCGCTTATCATTGCGGGAATAACGGTACACCTCCAGAAGCCGCACCAAGTCACACCAGTACGGGTCGAGGCTTCCGTAGGAATGTGCTCTCCCGCGCCGAATCGCTCGCTCGGCCTTCAAAAGCATTTGCACAGCCGGCCAAGGGTCACCGTACGGCATTGGTGGCATTGGAATCCGCTCCTGGATGCCTTCATCCAGATAGTCACGGATTTCTTGTGTGTCTTCCGTATAAAAATGGAGACTGCCGACAGCGTGTTTGTAAGGACCGACTTCTACACCGAGCGAGCGTGCAATTAGTTCCTGAAGCATCGTGAACGCGAACACGTCGTGCGGCAATCCGAGGTATGCATCATTGGACCGCATCATCACCATGGCGTGAAGCTGATTGCTACGGACCGAAAACTGAAGCGTGCATGTGCACGGCAAGTCCTCCCGGCGCATCTCCAAATTATTAGCCAGGTCCTCGCCACGAAAAAGCTGAATCACTGCCCGACGGGACGCGGCATTCGCCTTCAGAGTGTCGATAACATTTTGAACCTGATTGATGACGCCATTCAGTTCAAACAGCCTCGGTCCATAGGCGCCGTAGACCGTTTTACCGTCGTCAGAGAACTTGCCGTACCTGTGAATGTAGTATTTGATGAAGTCGAGTTTGTCGGAACCCGCCAAATACCAAAGAAACTCACCGAGACAGCTGAAAAGCGTGCCTTTTTTTTCGGTTCTGCTCAAGCGCGCGCGTGGATTTTTAATCTGGAGGAGAGCTCCGCTAATTTCAGTGGCAGGGCCCTTCGTTGGAGTGATATCGGAGGAGCCTCGCTTGCGCAGAAGATGCTTATACAGCTTAAGCAATAGGTCATCGAGTGTTTCTGCGCTTAGATACATAGAGAAATGCCTTACCCGCCCACGCTTAACGCCATGGTATTAGTAAACTAAAGGCCGGTGCCAAAATCACTCAAACAATCGCAGTTGAGGTTCACCCGCCGTACTTTTTTCAGCTAGCTCAAGCTTCAGCAACCGTCCTCGAGAAATCAAAGTCCGTCTATCTGCGGCAACTGCTCCGCGGGTAAGCGCTACGCCTCTAACTTCAACGGTGACGTCGTAATGCGGCAAAGATGCGTGGGCTTGGAACCAAGTTCGTTTGAGACCAAGCGTGTGGGCAAATTGATGCAGCTCATCCAGGGAATCCGCAACTAAATGACACCAATGACGTCCGCGCCATGCTATCCGCACGTTATCAACGTATACAGCCAAAACCAGCTCCAAAATTACATGTAGTTAATTGCTTACTATCATACTCAAAAAGTTACGAGATTGTAACCATAGATTTCTACACTGACATGAATTAGCAGTTAACTTTGAATTCCCGCATGATGATCTGCAAACGCCACATCAGAAGCGATGTATAGTTTGCGTGGAACGTACTCGTCAGCGTCCTCTAGCCGGCGTCAGCAGTGGCGTCGGTGAGCAAATAACAACCCGCTTGGCTCCTCGGGTGAGAGCGACATACAGATGTTGTGCCGTCATGCGCTCGGGTTCGAGAATTACGGCGACATCTGCCTCTAGCCCCTTTAAGAGAAGAGTGCTCCCCACGGCGCGCCGTCCCATTGGTCGGCACAAGTGACGGTTTCGCTCGCGGGCTTGAATTGCAGCACCAACGAACCCTCCTTCACCTCCGGCTGCTTTTAGCGCCGAGATACAGCAGTGAAGCACTTCTGGGCGGTAGACGCGCGCGCCGTGTTGCTCCGTCAAAGATTGGAGCATGTCAATTGACGCATGATGACTCGGGGCAGCCATGAACGCGACCGCGACGGCTTCAGCAGGCGTTGGCGGTGTACGCGCCCTGCCGCCACGTATCGTATCAACTCGGGCGAGGAGGTTTGCAGTACCCACGCCGGTCATCAGTGTGCTCGCAAAATCGGCGAGTTGCTGCAGCGCTCGCGGACTCGCCAAATTGAACTGACGAGCGAAGTTGACCAGGTCTTTCAGGTCGACGGCTTCGACGGAAGTGGCTCCCGGTGTCTGCATGGTTAGCTGATGGCGTCCGGCGACATTGATTGAATCGCCGATGACTAGAACGCGCCCATCTCGGTCTGGCGCTACTGTACGTGCAGCCAACAGCCGCTGCTGCACCTCTCCGCCTGAGTTTAGTTGAACCCACTGGACTCCGTCTGGCGCTCCCCGTAGGTCCACAGGCTGACCTGCTTGCAAAGTTGCGCGAGCTTGAAGCAGCCATGTACCCAGAGCGTCCATTCCTGCGAGACGCCATCTCCACGGCGTTTGTAGGGCACCGATTGGCGGAAACTCCGCCTGAGCCTCCCGTTCCCAATGAACCAGCGGATCACGGAAGCCGAATATCGCTTGCATCGGGTCGCCGAGGACGCAGGTGGGGAGTGTCTGGGACAGTGAACAGACAATGCCATGCTGCGCGGCGTTACAGTCTTGATATTCATCGACCAGCAGACGCGAATAGGTGGAAGCAATAGGGTCAGTGATATGGCCGGACTGCAGTAGCCCTTGCACGGCAATTCGGATGGCAGGATAGTCGTTATTGGGAGTGACCAATTCAAGAACCCGCGCATCGAGTCCCGCACGCAGCGGGAATTTTCCCGCAAGCCGCATGGCGAAACCATCGATAGTCGACACCGCGTACGCTGAATTGGGAACGCCTCCCCGCTGCAACCTGGTGCGTAAAGCGGCGACTCCAGCGTTCGTATGAGTCAGTACAAGGACAGGCTTCTTATCGCTGTGCTGACTCAGCGAGTCCGCGATAAGTTGGGTCTTACCGCATCCAGCTGGCGCGGTGACTGAGCCTCGCCGCCACTGAAAAATATCGATTTCAGGCCGTGGCATCCGTCCACCCGAAAAGCTGATGTGTAATTTGAACGAACCCCGGCTCGGCATTCTCTATGTGAGGGCCGATGATATCCTTGGCGATTTCCTGGAAACAGCTCACGGACTTGAACCAGCCGGTCTTGTTGTTGCGGGCGGCAAGTCCGAGCACTACTCGGTTCTCAAGTGTGTAACCACCGTTCATCAGCTCGGCCTCAATGGTTTCCAATGTGATGCGCCCTTTTGATTTCGATTTGATGTGCTCGGCCATTAGCTCGCGGCCCACTGTCTCGTCTGCCTTACTCAAAAGCGCGCGCACCGCATCGTTGCTTAAATGGCGAAAAAGCTCATCTTCGAGCGCGAAACCTGGGCGCCATGTGATGTACTGGCCACCTGCGGCCACGAACCTTTCGACAAGCCCTACGGTCGTAACTGGCTTATCCGCGTCGACGAACACAAGGACGCGATAGCCCAACTTTATGAAAGCCTCACCTCGGGTGAAGCATTGGTCAGGGGTTCCTCCGCCGGAGTCCACGTACGAGCCTCCATGAGCCAAGAACGATGTCGCCCCACAGTGGACCCACCACTGGTCCATCCCACGGGCGAAGCCGACCTCACTGGCGCCTTCACATACGATTACCGACTTGGACAGGAAGGCTTCAGCAGACTTACGCAATGTGCCTTGGATACCGTCGTCCGCGCCAGCGCATGTGACTGTGTGGATATCTGCACGCTGGCGCACGACGAAGAGCTGGGTACCTGCAAGTTCCCTCAGCGTTACCGGCGAATGGGTGGTCATAAAAACCTGCAGCGGTTGGGCTGCGTCTTTGGCTCCGAGCGAGTCAAGCAGACGCATTAGACGGTGCGGCTCAAGTCCGTACTCCACTTCGTCTACTAGAGCGACCGTGGCGGCGGCAGCGGCGGCCCGTTGCAAGCCCGCGACAAGAAGCCGACCTGACCCAGTACCCAGCGACCGCAAGGGGATGCCGGTCTCGCTGTGAAGCGCAATAGCGCCGTCTCCAATTGATACCGAGTGAGCATCGAGCAGCGCTTGAGCACTAGCACCGACATATACTCCAAGGGCAGTAGCAGTCTGGGTGACCACTTGCAGGGTTTGCGCCAGTTGTGGGCCAGCTTGCGCACCGAAGGCTGTCCGCGCTGCTCGTGCCGCACTGGCCAATTCCGAGCCAAGGTTCGCCCGCTCTTCCGTGAGACGGTTTAGTACCGAACTCCTGGACCAAGAAAGGTTCGTGTTTGCATAGGTGCCGATACGGGCTGGCGTCAGAAGGCTACGGTCTTTCCAAGCCAGAGACCGTTCTAATTGCTGTCGGGCCGCTCGGTCGGAATGGAGTGTCCAACTCGGCTCCAAGTCGCCGTTGACCTCTAGCTTGAGTGTCAGGACCGTTTCTAGTAAGGCACGCGGCTCGTCTTCAATGAGTCCAGTGGTGAAGTTAAATCCGCGAAGGAAATCTCCGTAAGTATCGATGTTCTTGAGTGCGTCAGGGAGCGCGCCAAGGGTAACCTTAATTACGATGGTTCGGGTTACGTCCAGGCCAAAGAAGTCCGTGTCGCCGAAAGGTGCGCTTCGTCGCGCACCGAGGCATAGGTCAATGGCGTCCAGGATAGTCGACTTGCCGCTGTCCCCAGGACCAATCAGGCAGTTCACGCCATTAGATGGCGCCCAATTGAGCGTCTGTATGGAACGGAAATTTTGGATCTCTAGGTGACGGACGCGGGTCATGTTCTCTTTCGGTCAGTTGAACAATACCTCAAGGCTATGGGGGCCAAAGCATTTGGGTTAGCCAGCCGACTCGCGCAACCACCTTAAGAAGCCCAGCGCAAATAGTCAGGTTCCAACTAACTCCTCCAGGCTGAATCGAACGCAGGCGTTGGTCTGCATTGATTAATGCAAAATAATAACAGTTTGTTCCCCAGCAAAAATACGTGAAATCTCACTCAATGCAGTCATAAATGCGCTGAGTGGGATGCGTGGAACGCTTAACTTGCAGTCGACTGATTGACTTCTCGGCTGGCAGAAAATAGACTGGCCATGTTGCCAAACGGAATTAAATATGAAACTGACTGGTCTATCTGCTCTATTCAAGCAAATGAAACAAGACGGAGAGCTCCGCAGCAAGATTGAATACCGGCACGGCAAGGTGACTTTCGACGTACTCTTCCTTATTGATGAATCGCCGTTTAGCTTGATGTTTGGCGCGAAGGGACACAACGTCTCGTTTGAGTTCAAGGTCGGCCCAGGATTCACTGTTACCCCAACAATACCCAACGAGGTGTATCGTGCGCTTTGTAAGGCGTTAGGACTCACGTTTGACCCGGGGAATCCATTCCGTATCTCAAGCTTCCTCGAAGATTTTTCTGCCGCTGTCCCAAGCCTGCTTGGCACCAAGTCCAAGGCGAAGCCACAGGACGTAGCTCGCCATCGGCGACACGTGGAAGACAGCGATAAGATTTACTTCTGTGGATGGCGCGACAATACGAAGCGGTCAGAACACGTTACGCCGAAGAACCTGCAAAAAACTCGCGAACTCCTTGGCGAGGCGGCCTACTCGAGCTGCAAGGCACGGAACATCAGTACGTGTTGGACCGACCATGAAGATGATGAGGTCGAAGTAAAGCTTGAGTTGGGATAGGTGACCAAAAATTGCAGTAGTGCCAACTTGATCTGACACCGGCTGTCAGATTAGTTAAAGTTCTGAGGGGCCGCTCCCGGCCAGGGGCAGGTTCCAAAAGACGTTCTTTCTCTTGCCTGCTCCCTCATTTTTTCAAGTTATATGTAGGCGCTTTGTTAGGCGCTCTAAACGGTCTTCCAAGACCTTACAGGACGCACCGGTTTCTTCCGTGGTTCGGTCGTAGTAATAGGAACAGACGCGCCGTGGGAACCTCCAGATTTTCTATGGGTAGCGATCCACTTTTCCATGTAATCGAGAACCTCAGGTACTGCGAGATCCTGAATGTCGCTGATCTCAAAACCTTTCTCTTCAAAATCGTCTGACAGTTTTGCCATACAGTCATTGAAGGCGCTCCAGATTGCGGCAGGCCCGTAGTTTGAACCGATCTGGTTCGCCACCCAGGCGCGCACCACCTTAACGATCTGAATGGGGTCGTTGCTGTGAACACTTATGTCAGAGCCGGAAATATCGGAGATAGCTGCTTGATAGGCATACCGCTCTGCCGCCAAGACAAGGTAGCGTTTGCTATCAAGCGGAGGGCGGCCGAAACGCCGGCAACCGACATCGATGCCCAACTCGTACGGCATGTTTAGGCGGAACATCTCTCCCTTCTTTTTGGCCTGAAGTCGCGACAGATCATGGATCGCAAACTTTGAATCCTCGATCAACTCGATAATTTTATTTATGCGCTGCTCACCCGATTCGTGCCGCTCGGTGGCGATGCGCGGCTTCAAGCCGTGGTAGACCAGCGTGAAAAGTAATGGGCGCAAGAGCGCCTTATAGGCGTCGTCGAACGGGCAGTTCACAAACACATTCTTCTCGAAGGTCATCTCACTTCCTGCCTTTCGAGCTATTCGGGTCCTTGATGACTTCACTTGCGCCAGCTTTTGTCTTCTCGGAATTCGAAGAGCCAGGAGGCAGGGCGAACGAATGTTTGGATTGCACCAAACCGTCTTTCCCATGTACATACACGCCAGTGTGTGCATTGCGTGCTATTTGGCGTGCGTGCGTGACCGCCGATTCCTTGGTTTCGAACACCCGGGACGCACGATCCGATCCTGTGCTACGTACACTCCATTTGCCTCCTGTCGGGACGACGTGTTGGTCCTTTTTGATAGCCATATCTGCCCGCCTGTTCAACAATGCAAAGGAGTAATTCTATCAGCCATTTGCATCGGTATAATGCGCGCCGTCGAGCGAGTCGCCCCACGTCCGAAAGCCAGGCTGTCTGCTCATAAATACGCAGCCCTAAAGGGCAATTGGGCTAACCAGCAACGTCGGCTTCGGCGGCGGATGCTGCTGGTCATCGGACGACGCCTGTCAGATCAAATCTGAGCTAGTACACAAGAATTGACTTAAGGTTGATGGGAGTTGGGAGGGCCGTGCCGTTGGAGTTTTAAGTGCCGAGCTTGGCGAGTGTCCTGCGATAAAACAGGAGGAGCTAGTGCAGAAGATGCTCGCGATGGGAGTGTCGCTTCCTGAGGTGAAGC
The DNA here is from genome assembly GCF_046113285.1 of Janthinobacterium aestuarii. NCBI lineage: Bacteria > Pseudomonadati > Pseudomonadota > Betaproteobacteria > Burkholderiales > Oxalobacteraceae > Janthinobacterium > Janthinobacterium aestuarii. The sequence continues at coordinate 6,194,986 of NZ_CP142524.1, read as the reverse complement.
TGGCGGGGCAGCTCGTAAACGGCACCTTCTCTGTACCAGTTTTTTTGCGTGCACTTGTTAGTTCTAAGAAGTCCAAGCTTGGAAGCATATCTCGACTACTCGGACTTACTTGCTGCCGCGAAGGCTGAGCTCAGCGCATGAGTCAAGCGAGTCGATGCGAGATGTTGGGTATTGCTAAAAGATCGGCCAGATACAATCTGTATGTCAGTAATAGTTGACATTAAAATGGCCGCTAAATGCCTTTCTCATCGCGGGAAATATACGGCCGCCTCTACAGCCCACCTACTTCGGGGCGACAGGTCATCGCCATGACCAGGGTCAATTTCGAAGAGTTACCGCCCCTTCCGTTGAGTTGTACTTCGCTGGTGAGATGTCGGACTGAGATGCGGGAGTCGCCACTGCGAGCGCGGCACGATGTGCTCGTGCAGGCAACTGAGACATAGGCGGCATCCTCTCGCCAAAATCTAAGCAATCATCGATTTCTCTGTAAATTTCAGCGCTCTCTGGCGGGGCGCCTGCAATGGGGAAAAGTCCGATAAAGTGCTAACCAACTTCGAGGGTACGATTAGGGACGAAAATTTGGTACAAGAACTAGCTACCAAAGCTATATGCAGGCTGGACTTCCGGTCGGTCGAGGCTGGCCGAAAATCCACCTATTTTTAGTCAATATAAAGTGCTTCTATTGTTCCGTGACAGGCCCGGGGCGGCCCCCGGCCGGCTTACTCCACCGTCACCGACTTCGCCAGATTGCGTGGCTTGTCGACATCCGTGCCGCGCGCCAGCGCCGTGTGGTAGGCCAGCAATTGCAGCGCGACCACGTGCAGGATAGGCGACAAATCGCCGTAGTGTTCGGGCAGGCGGATCACGTGCAAGCCTTCGCCGGAGCTGATGCGCGAGTCGACGTCGGCAAAGACGTACAACTGGCCGCCGCGGGCGCGCACTTCCTGCATGTTCGATTTGAGCTTTTCAATCAGGGCATCGTTCGGCGCGATGGTGACGACGGGCATTTCATTCGTCACCAGGGCCAGCGGCCCGTGTTTCAGTTCGCCGGCCGGATACGCTTCGGCGTGGATGTACGAGATTTCCTTCAGTTTCAAGGCGCCTTCCAGGGCGATCGGGTAGTGCATGCCGCGGCCCAGGAAGAGGGCGTTTTCCTTGCGCGCGAATTCCTCGGACCAGGCGATGATCTGCGGCTCCAGCGCCAGCACGGAAGCGATGGCGACGGGCAGGTGGCGCATGGCTTTCAGGTGCGCCGCTTCCTGCTCTTCGGACAGGTGACCGTTGACTTGCGCCAGGCACAGCGTCAGCAGGAACAGGCCGGCCAGCTGCGTCGTAAACGCCTTGGTCGACGCCACGCCCACTTCCACGCCGGCGCGCGTGATGTAGGCCAAGGCGCATTCGCGCACCATGGCGCTGGTGGCCACGTTGCAGATGGTCAGGGTGTGCTGCATGCCGAGGCTGCGCGCATGTTTCAGGGCGGCCAGGGTGTCGGCCGTTTCGCCGCTTTGCGAAATGGTGACGACCAGGGTGTTCGGATGCGGCACGCTGTCGCGGTAGCGGTATTCGCTGGCCACTTCCACGCTGACGGGCACCTTGGCGATCGACTCGATCCAGTACTTGGCCGTCATGCCCGCATACGAGCTGGTGCCGCAGGCGAGGATCAGCACGCGGTCGATCTGCTTGAAGATTTTATACGCGTCGTCGCCGAACAGTTCCGGCATGATGCCCGTCACGCCTTCCAGGGTGTCGCCGATGGCGCGCGGCTGTTCGAAGATTTCCTTCTGCATGTAGTGGCGGTACGGGCCCAGCTCGGCCGCGCCCGTGTGCGCATGCACGGTTTTCACTTCGCGCTCGACGGGCTTGCCATCGACGTCGACGATCCAGCAGCGCGACAGTTGCAGGTCGACCACGTCGCCTTCTTCCAGGTAGATGATCTGGTCGGTCGTGCCGGCCAGCGCCATGGCGTCCGACGCGACGAAGTTTTCACCGTTGCCCAGGCCGACGATCAGGGGCGAGCCCTGGCGCGCGGCGACCACGCGGTGCGGCTCGTCGCGGCAGAACACGGCGATCGCGTACGCGCCGTCGAGGCGTTTCACGGCCTGCTGCACGGTCTCGAACAGGTCGCCGTTATACATGTGCTCGACCAGGTGGGCGATCACTTCCGTGTCCGTCTGGCTCTGGAAGACGTAACCGAGGGCCGTCAGTTCGGCGCGCAGTTCGTCGTGGTTTTCGATGATGCCGTTATGCACCAGTGCCACGCGGGCGTTCTCTTCCGTCGGGGAAAAGTGCGGGTGGGCATTGAACGAGACCGGGGCGCCATGCGTGGCCCAGCGCGTGTGGGCGATGCCCGTAAAACCGCTCAAGCCTTCTTCCGCGATCTGCTTTTCCAGCTCGGCCACGCGCGCGGTGGAACGCGAACGCTGCAACCGGCCATCCGCATGCAGGGCGATGCCGCAGGAATCGTAGCCGCGGTATTCCAGGCGCTTCAAGCCTTCGAGCAGGATGGGAGTGATATTACGTTGCGCTACCGCGCCGACGATGCCGCACATGGAAACCTCTGTCTAAAATTTAATCAATGCACGCATGCTAATGCAGAGTGCGTGAAATATGCTTTCTAAATCCATATATTTTTGACCGAATATTTCATGACTATTTCACGGTGAAATATTATTTCATTTATAATCGATATATTTTCTAATTCATCAAAATCATGAGCGAGCACAATATTACCCTCGATGAAATCGATCGTCGCATCCTGAATGCCTTGCAAATTGATGCGTCGCAAACCAACAGCGAGCTGGCGCAAGCCGTGCACGTCTCGGCGCCCACGTGTTTGCGGCGGGTCAAGCATTTACGGGAAAGCGGCGTCATCGAGCGGCAAGTGGCCATCGTCGCGCCGCAGCTGGTGGGCGCGCGCCTGACGGCCATCGTGGAAATCACGCTCGACGTGCAGGCAGCGGAACGCATGGCCGAATTCGAGCAACTCGTGGCGGACGAGCCCGCCGTGCTGCAATGCTACCGCGTCTCGCCCGGGCCCGACTTCGTGCTGATGGTGCAGGTGGCCGACATGCCCGCCTACCACGCGCTGGCGCACCGCCTGTTTGCCGCGCACGCGAATGTGCGCAACGTAAAAAGCTATTTTTCCACGTTTCGCAGCAAGTTCGAGACGCGCATCGCGGTATAAATCCGGCTGGAAGAGAAGTTATCCCCGCTTATCCCAGCCTTTCCGCCCGCTTATGCACAAGTTTATCCACAGTATGAACATCACGGCTTTCCACGGCCGCCGCCATCCAGCCGCGCATGAGGCCTTTCAATAAATAGACATCAGTTCCCGGATAAAACTTATCCCGGCTTATCCAGCGTTTGCCCACGCTTTAATCACAGGCTTTTGCACAGCTTTACCCACAGCAAGGCTTTACAAATTTGTCTTAAATATTCTTGCAATACAATGACTTATAAGTTATTCATGACTTATTATCCAATTACGCACAAGCTTATCCACAATCCAGACAGGCAAAAATCTGAGGCTACTTTCATAGCCTGCGAGGCTAGCTTGCCTCCTCAGGAACGGTTTAATAACTTAGCGGAAATTTAGTCGACGCAGCAGCAACGAACCCATGGCCAGGTAAATCATATTTTCCGAAACATCAAGGCGCTGCTCGTAGTCGCGCACCAAGCGCCGGTAACGCATCAGCCATGCAAACGTTCGCTCGACCACCCAGCGCCTGGGTTGAACAGCGAAACCTTGCTGCCCTTGCAGGCGCCGCACGACTTCCACCGTGAAGTCAAGAAACGCAGCCTTGTCCATCAACTGTTTGCGGTCATATGCCGCATCCCCAAACAGATGCTTCACCCATGGCCAGCGTTTAATCAGGCCGTCGAGCACCATCTGAGCACCAGTGGAGTCGGCAATATCGGCTGGGGTCAGGTTCATCGCCAGTAAGCGACCGTCCGTGTCGACCGCGATATGGCGTTTGCGCCCGCTGAGTTTCTTGTGGGCGTCATAGCCTCTTGTTCGTGCCCCTGGCGCTTTCACGCTCTGGCTATCGACAACACCGGCACTCGGCAGCACCTCCCGTTCATTGCACATACGATCGAGCATCAGCGCCAAGTCATGAATGGTACGAAACAGCATGCGCCGCATCAGCCGCCGAAACCAGTAATAAACCGTCTGATACGGCGGGAAATCATTTGGCAGCATGCGCCACTCGCATCCGGACCGTACCATGTAACGCAGCGCATTGATCACCGTGCGCAAATCCGTTTTGCGAGGTCTTCCCGTCTTCGCTTGCCTTGGCAGCAGCGGTGCGATCAGACGCCACTCTTCATCTTTCACATCTGTGGGATAGCCACGTTTAAGTGCCGTCCTCACCTGCTGATGCCGGCTTCGATTCTCTTGCGTCCACATCGTCAATCACTCCAAAACATCAAAGATGCTTTGACCTGAAAGTTGCTATAAAGTTTTTAAACCGTTACTCAGGCGCCAAACTTCGCCAGATAACTTATCCCGTCTTTTCCACAGGTTTTTCACCATTTATACGCAGCTTATACCGGGCTTATCCATCACTTGTCCGCCTGCTTGTTCACATGTTTATCCACACACCAAAATACAGCAGAAATACTTGATGGAAATAAAGCTGCGACTTATCCCGGGTTACCAGCCAGCTTTCCACAGGATTATCCACAGGCGCAAAAAAACGCCGCCAGCCCGGACAGGCTGGCGGCGTCATGCCGGGTGAGGGCGATATCGCTTACTTGGGGATTTTCACGGGACGCGTCCAGCCGTCGATGGTCACCTGCCGCGCGCGCGACACCGTCAGCTTGCCGGCCGGGGCATCCTTCGACAAGGTCGTGCCGGCGCCCAGGGTGGCGCCCTTGCCGACGGTGACGGGCGCGATCAGCTGGCTGTCGCTGCCAATGAAGGCGTCGTCTTCAATCACCGTGCGGAACTTGTTCACGCCATCGTAGTTGCAGGTGATCGTGCCGGCGCCGATGTTGACCTTCGAGCCGATGGTGGCGTCGCCGATGTAGGCCAGGTGGTTGGCCTTGCTGTGCGCGGCGACCTGGCTGTTTTTCACTTCGACGAAGTTGCCGATGTGCACGTCTTCCGCCAGAACCGTGCCCGGGCGCAGGCGCGCGTAAGGGCCGATGATGGAAGCGGCGCCGACGACGGCATTCTCGAGATGACAGAAGGGCTTGATGTGCGCGCCGGCGGCCACGGTGGCATTGATGATGACGTTGTTGGCGCCCACGCGCACTCCGTCGCCCAGTTCCACGCGGCCTTCGAACACGCAGCCGACGTCGATGGTGACGTCGCGGCCGCAAATGAGTTCGCCGCGCACATCGATGCGGGCCGGGTCCAGCAAGGTCACGCCGCGCTCGAGCAAGGCTTGCGCGATATTGTTCTGGTGGATGCGTTCCAGCTGGGCCAGTTGCACCTTGCTGTTGACGCCCGCCACTTCCCACACGGCCGCCGGGTGGGCCGAGGTGACGGCCACGCCGTCGGCGACGGCCTGGGCAACGATATCGGTCAGGTAGTATTCCCCTTGAGCATTGTCATTCGACAAGGCCGACAGCCATTGCTTCAGCTGCACGGTGGGCGCGACCATGATGCCGCTGTTGATCTCGCGGATGGCGCGCTCGTCTGGCGTGGCATCCTTTTCCTCGACAATGCGCACGATGGCGCCGTGCTCGCGCACGATGCGGCCCAGGCCGAAGGGATCGTCCTGTTCCACGGTCAAAATAGCCAGCTTGTCCTTGCCGGCCGCCTGCACCAGTTGCTGCAGGGAAGCGGCGCTGGTCAGCGGCACGTCGCCGTACAGGATCAGGGTCGGCACGCTGTCATCCAGCAACGCCACCGCTTGCTGCACGGCATGACCGGTGCCCAGCTGCTGCGTTTGTTCCGCCGCGTCGATCGCCAGATCCTGCTTGGTCTTGTAGCCGTCCAGCAACTTCAGCACCGCTGCGCCCCCATGCCCGTAAATCACGCATAATCGGGACGGCGCCAGGACGCGCGCCGTGTCGATGACGTGCGACAACAGCGGCTTGCCCGCCAACGGGTGCAATACCTTGGGCAGTGCCGACTGCATGCGTTTGCCCATACCGGCAGCGAGAATGACAACGTTCATAGACCGTAATTTTATAAGTTAAGAATATGAAAAAGTTTAACACGCAGACCCCGTCTTCCACGCCCTTCCAGCGGTTTACTTATGCCGTGCTGGCCATCATGCTTGTCGTCATGGCCGGCTGCAGCGGCTTGCGCCTGGCCTACAACAACGGCGATACCGTGCTGTACTGGTGGCTGAACGCGTATGTCGACCTGGACCGCGACCAGAAGGGCTGGGTGCGCGAAGACATCGACAAGCTGTTCGACTGGCACCGCAAGACGCAATTGAAGGATTACGTGGAAATCTTGCGCACGGGCCAGAAACAGCTGCAAGGCAATATCACGCAGGCAGACCTGATGGCCGACTACAGCGAGATCAAGCAACGCACCCAGGCGCTGCTGCTGAAAGCCACGCCCGAGCTGGCCGACCTGGCCCGCTCGCTCAAGCCCGAGCAGATCACGCAGATGGAAAAGAAGTTCAAGTCGAACAATGAGGATTACCGCAAGAAATACCTGAGCGGCGACCAGGAGAAGCGTCAGAAACTGCGTTACAAGAAAGCCATGGAGCAATTCGAACTGTGGTTCGGCAGCTTCAGCAGCGAGCAGGAAGCCATCATCCGCAAGGCGTCCGACGCCCGTCCGCTGAACAATGAGATCTGGCTCGACGAACGCATGCGGCGCCAGCAGAATGTGTTGACCCTGGTCAAGAAAGTCCACCAAGAAAAACTCGGCAAGGAAGCGGCCGCAGCCTTGATCACGACCCTGATCAAGGACAGTTTCGAGCGCCTGGAACACTCGGAGCGCAAGGCCTTTTTTGACGCCTACGAAAGCAGCACGGCGCAGATGGTCATGACGGTGATCAAGATCGCCACACCAGCGCAAAAAGCCCATGCCGTCAAGCGCATGCAGGGCTGGATCGACGATTTCAATTCCCTGGCCACGCAAGCCAAATAGGCAGCCAGCGCCAGCAGGGGGGGATGGGGCCATATGCTATAGTGGCCGCCATCGAATTGAAGAAATCCCCATGCAAAAAAAAATTAAAAAACCCGCCAAAGTCCCCGTCCACCACGCGCCGCCACCGAACCAGGTGCGCATCATCGGCGGCCAGTGGAAGCGCTCCGTGCTGCCTGTTTTGCAGGCACTGGGCTTGCGCCCGACGCCGGACCGCGTGCGCGAAACCGTATTCAACTGGATCAACCACTTGCGCGACGGCGACTGGGCCAACGCCCAGGTGCTGGACCTGTTTGCCGGCAGCGGCGCACTGGGCTTCGAGGCGGCCAGCCGCGGCGCGGCGTCCGTCACCATGGTCGATACGCATACGCCCGTGATCCGCCAGCTGGAAGAAAACAAGACGAAATTGCGCGCCGACAATGTGCAATTGCTGCGCGGCGACGCCCTGCTGACGGCGCAAGGCCTGGCAGCGCGCGGCCAGCGTTACGACCTGATCTTCCTCGATCCGCCTTACCAGCAGGATTTCCTGGCGAAAGTGTTGCCGCTGTGCGCCAACCTGCTCAGGGAAGGCGGCATCGTGTACGCGGAATCGGGCTTGCCGCTGGTCTTCGATGAAGCCAGCGCACTGGAAAAGCCCGAGTGGATGGCGCCGTGGGAAGTCATCCGCGCCGACAAGGCGGGCACCGTTTATTATCATTTGCTAACTTACAACAAAGTGCCGGCAACTGCCTGAATCTGCCTATAAATGAGGCAAAAAAGCTCCCTGGCCCGAGGCGCAGCACCAAGGTGGTCACCAATTTCAGGCATAATGCGCGTCTATATTGGTGCATCATCAGGGAGCCGCAATGGTTGTAGCCGTTTATCCAGGAACATTCGATCCGCTCACGCGCGGTCATGAAGATTTGGTGCGCCGCGCATCGGGTCTGTTTGACAAGCTGATCGTCGGTGTGGCCGACAGCAAGAACAAGCAGCCGTTTTTCTCGCTCGACGAACGCCTGGAAATCGCCAACGAAGTGCTCGGTCACTATCCGAATGTGCAAGTGGAAAGCTTTTCCGGCCTGCTCAAGGATTTCGTGCGCAAGCATGAAGCGCGGGTCATCGTGCGCGGCTTGCGCGCCGTCTCCGACTTCGAATACGAATTCCAGATGGCGGGCATGAACCGCTACCTGCTGCCCGATGTCGAAACCATGTTCCTGACGCCATCCGACCAGTACCAGTTCATTTCGGGCACCATCGTGCGCGAAATCGCGGCGCTGGGCGGCGACGTCTCCAAGTTTGTCTTCCCCTCGGTGAACCGCTGGCTGCAAAACAAGATTGCCGCCAACGCTGCCTCATCGCAATAAGTAAGAGTGAAATCATGGCATTACTGATCACCGACGAATGCATCAATTGCGACATTTGCGAGCCCGAGTGCCCGAATGACGCGATCTACATGGGCGCGGAAATCTACGAAATCGATCCCAACAAGTGCACCGAATGCGTGGGCCACTTTGACGAGCCGCAATGCCAGCAAGTGTGCCCCGTCAGCTGCATCCCCTTCAATCCCGCCTGGCGCGAAAGCCCGGAGCAATTGATGGCCAAGTACGAACGCCTGCAGGCGGAACTGCCTGCCGCCAAACCCTAAGCATTTCTTCCTCGCCACTTCTGCGTGGCGCCAGCTTCTGCCAACTGTTCTACACTGTGTGCATGTGCGGACTTATCCACAGCACATGTTTCTCTACGGAGGCAGAAGATGCAAATACGCACATCCCGTTTGGGCCGCTCCCTGGCCGCCGCCTGCCTGTGCGCGGGCTTGTGCGCCGCCCTGGAGCAACCTGCGCTGGCCGTCGAAGTGGGCGGCGTCAGGCTGGACGACACGGTGCAGCTGGCCAGCCGCGAGTTGAAACTCAACGGCGCCGGCGTGCGCTACAAGGTCATCTTCAAGGTCTACACGATTGCGCTGTACCTGCCGGAAAAGAAAACCCAGCTGACCGACATCCTGGCACTGCCCGGGCCGCGCCGCCTGGAAATCGTCATGCTGCGCGACATCACGTCCGACGAGCTGGGACAAGCGTTCATGCAGGGCTTGAAGCGCAGTTCCGACCAGGCCGACCGTACGCGCCTGCTGAGCCAGACGATGCAGTTCGGCGCCATGTTCGAAACGGTGCCCGGGCTGAAAAAGGGCGATATCCTCACCGTGGACTGGCTGCCGGAAGAGGGGACCTTGTGCAAGCTGAACGGCAAACAGGTGGGCGACATGGTGCCGGACCTGGCTTTTTACAATGCGCTGCTGAAAATCTGGATCGGCGCCCATCCGGCCGACACGGTGTTACGCGCGCATTTGCTGGGCGACGTGGCGTAATCGGCTGGCGGCGGGCGTAAAAAAAGCCGGCGCAGGCCGGCTTATCATTTGCAACAGTTGATCGCTCAGGCGCGCGTCGACAGGGCGCGCAATTCGGCGGCGTTGCTTGGCGACACGCCATCCATCTTGCCCAAGGTACGCTGCAAGGCTTGCGCTTCGCGCATCTGCTGGCGCGCCAAACGCTCTTCGCGGCTCAGCTTGGGACGCACCACCAGCACCATGGCGCGGGCAATGCCCACCAGCAATGGCTTGAACAGCAGGGCGAAGGCGCCCACGGCAACGATCACCAGCACGAGTTGCAGGGCGTTCAGCAGGGAAATCTCCAGCACGGGTGCGGATACTGCGTACAGGGCGGAGGCGAAGGTAGACATACTGTTCCAGTGCATTATAGAATTTGCCAGTACTATAGTGCAGTGCAACATATAAATCTAATTCCATTTCTTGATACCAATTATATGAATCGTGAATGGAAAACTGTAATATTTTTTAACGAGTGAAAATATTCGTGCCCGGCGCGGTTTACACTCCTAAGTAATCAATTTTAAGTAATCAATTCAACTTTTATCTTGGGCTTTCCATGAGTTTTCTGACGCTGGATCTGAACTTGCTGCGTGTTTTCGACGCCGTCATGACGGAACAAAACCTGACGCGCGCAGCGGGCCACCTGGCGATGACGCAGCCGGCGGTATCGAACGCCATCAAACGCCTGCGCGAGAGCCTCGGTGACGAATTGCTGATCCGCACGGCATATGGCGTGAAACCCACGCCCCGCGCCGAAGCGCTGTGGCCGTCCGTGCGCTCGGCCCTGGCCAGCCTGGAAGCGGCCGTCACGCCGGAAACCTTCGACGTGTCGAAAACGCACGCCACCTTCCGCATGGCCATGGCCGACGCGACGGCCGCGTTCTGGCTGCCTTCATTGATGCGCTCGATCGAACGGGAAGCGCCGGGCGTCAACGTGCGCATGATGCCGCTGACGACGCGCGAACCGCGCCCGATGCTGCTGCGCGGCGATATCGACCTGGCCGTGGGCTTCTTTCCCGGCGTGGCGGCGCAATTGTCGAGCGAGACGGGTTCGCCCATCCGCCACGAGCGCCTGTATTCCGGCAAGTATGTATGCGTGATGCGGCGCGGCCATCCGCTGGCCGACAAGGAATTGACCCTGGATAACTATTGCGCGGCCAACCATTTATTGGTGAGCTTTTCCGGCCGCGCGCATGGCTTGATCGACGAAGCGCTGTCGCAGATCCACCGCGAACGGCGCATTTTGTTGACGGTCAACCAGTTCTTCACGGCCGGGCGCGTCGTCGCCAATTCCGACCTGATCACGGTCTTGCCGCGCCATCTGATCGCCTCGACGGGCATGACGGAGTCCCTGCTGTACAAGGATTTGCCGTTGACCCTGCCGGCCGTCCACCTGGACATGCTGTGGCACGAACGCGACGCCCGCAGCCCCGCCCACAAATGGCTGCGCAACCACCTGGAAAGCATGAACACGCCCACCCTGCGCACGGCCACGGCGGCCGGCGGCGGCGTGGCACCGAAGCCGCACGTCGAATAACACCTGTACGTAACAAAAAAACGCCTGATGTCTCAGGCGTTTTTTTTATGCGTGATTGCTGGACCGATAACCGATTCTGAAACCGCCCCAGTGCTTGCCCTCGACGTGAATCGGCACGGATAAATCGTGCATGACTTCGCCCGTGTCGCGTTTATAGGTCTGCAACAGGAAGGGCTTGGTGTTGCTGCCGCAGCGCTTGCCCGTACGGTCGCTGAAGATGCGCTTGGTGCGGTTATTCACGATATCGGTCGCGTAGTCGCCCGTCAGCGGCTGGGAAAACTTCTTGTTATGCGTTGGAAAATAGCCATTGTTGTCGACGGCGCCCGCATACGCGAGATGGGGTAACGCGGCCAGCACGCCTTCCTGCAGGTCGGGCAGCACCTTGTCCGTAAAGGCATCGAACTTCGTGTTGTGCTTGGGCGGATTGGTGTTCGGGATGGGGCGGTAGTGGCGGTCGAACAGGGCTTCGCGCGTGATGCGCCCCGAGGCGATCGCCTGCTCGAACAGTTTGCCCACTTCGCGCGCGGCGCGCTGGGCCGCCTCGCGGATCTCGTCGTGCGGTGTGGCCACGCTCGATTCGCCCAGCGCGCCGGCGATCACTTCGGCCCGCTCGGCCAGAGCCATGGCCGACTGCGTGGCGCGCGGCAATTCGGCATTCGTCGACAACATGCTGTCGCGGATTTGCAGGATGGCGTCGGCGATCAGCTGCGTCGTGTCGACGTGCTCGCGCGAGGCGCGGGCGATTTGCCCGATCTCGTCTTCCGACTCGCCCGACGATTCCTCGATATGGCTGAGCGAGGCATGCACGCTTTCCACATTGCGCGCCGCTTCCGTGACACCGGTCGCCAGCGAACTCATGCCGCGTGCGGCTTTTTCCGCCTGTTCATTGATTTCGCGCACCATCACGCTGATTTCATCGGAGGCTTCCTTGGTGCGCTGCGCCAATTGCCGCACTTCGCCGGCCACCACGGCAAAACCGCGCCCGTGTTCGCCGGCGCGCGCCGCTTCGATGGCGGCATTCAGCGCCAGCAAGTTGGTGCGCGCGGAAATATCGGAAATGGCTTCCGTAAAGCCGGTGATGCGTTTGGATTTTTCCTGCAAGCTCAGCATGTTGCTGGAGGCGCCTTGCGCTTCCTCGCGTGCATGATTGATGCGGCGCAAGCCCTGGTCCACTTCGGCGCGCGCCGCCACGCTTTCCACACGCACACCGGCGGCCACTTTGGCGGCCCGTTCCGCATTGGCGGCGATCTTTTCCGTCATCGCGGCATTTTGCACGGAGCTGTCGGCAATGTCGCTGGCCGTGCGCACGTCGAGTTCCACCTTCTGTTTGACGGAATCGACAAAATACGAAGTTTCCGCTGCGCCGATCATGATGGCGTCGATGGCGTTGCCCACCGTATCGGCGAACTCGTGCAAGCCCGGCTCGCCGCGCGCACGGCTGGCCGCCGCCAGCAGCGCGGCGCCGATGGCGGCGGCCACGCAAGCGATCAGATACGGATGCTCGCCGCCCGAGAGCAGCAACAGATAGGCCAGGCAACAGGCGATGGCCATGGCCAGGATCGTGAATACAAAGAAACGCACCAGCTGATGCTGCAACTGCTTCATTTGTCCCCCGCTGCGCGAACCCGTCACGTCCCGTTGAAGGGACGTGCTGTAACCGTATGCGGGTGGGCACGATTGCCCGCCTTGCACCCTGAACGTCACGTCTATGCGGCGTTTCAGGCGGCTACCGGATAGCAGAATTGTGGTTCTACCCTACAACATTTGTTCCGATAGCTCAATCAGAAAAGTGGGGCGGCTACACCGAGGTCACTTAATTGGCAATTTGGTGGTGTTTTTGACCTCTTCCATGACGGCATAAGTGTGGGTTTCCCGCACACCTTTTTGCAGCAAGGTCTTGCCCAGGAATTCGCGGTAGGCGGCCATGTCCTTGACGCGCGCCTTGACCAGGTAATCGAAGCCGCCGGCCACCATATGACATTCCAGTACCTCTGGAATGATTTGTACGCTATGCTTGAAGGCGTCGAACACTTCCGGTGTCGTGCGATCGAGCACCACTTCGATGAACACCAGCAACGACACGTCGAGCAACTGCGGGTTCAACTGGGCCGTATAGCCCATGATGTAACCGGATTCGTGCAACTTGCGCACGCGCTCCAGGCAGGCGGCCGGCGACAGGTTCACGCGCGCGGCCAGCTCCACATTGCTGATGCGTCCATCGCTCTGCAATTCCATCAAGATTTTCTTACTGATCTTGTCCAGCATTCCTATCACCCCCAAATTAATATTATTTGGTTAAATTGTCGCATCAAAAACTATCTATTGCTAGTCCCCTGTATTACCAGAATTAATCCATAAGAATCCCCTTTACAATCGAATCATCTTAACGTCCGACTTTCTGTATTTTTTTGCACCAAAAAAGAGCAAGAATTACGTCAGTTTTCGTCCCCTTTTTCCTTGTAAAGAGCACTTATGCACCCTGCAGGCCCCTCGGCTTTTATCCCGATTCCTTTTGCTGCGTTCCAGGCAGAAATCCTGCCCGAAGCGACACCACAACGCGCCGCCATCACTGCCGCCTATAGGCGCGATGAGGTTTCCGCCGTGCAGTGGCTGTTGCAACAAGTGCGCCCCAGCAGTACCGAAACGATCACCGAAGGACAAGCGCTGGCGCATCGCCTGGTCTCGAACGTGCGCCAAAAACGCACACGCGCGTCCGGTGTCGATGCACTGATGCACGAGTTCTCGCTATCGTCGGAAGAGGGTGTTGCATTGATGTGTCTGGCTGAAGCGCTGTTGCGTATACCCGACAGTCAAACGGCCGACCGTTTGATCGCCGACAAAATCAGCAAGGGCGACTGGAAGAAGCACCTGGGCGAATCGCCGTCGCTGTTCGTCAATGCCGCCACCTGGGGCTTGCTGATTACGGGCAAACTGGTCAGTACCAGCAGCGAATCGGGCCTCGGTTCGGCCATGACCAAGCTCATCGCCAAAGGCGGCGAACCGCTGATCCGCAAGGGCGTCGACCTGGCCATGCGCATGCTGGGCAACCAGTTCGTCACGGGGCAAACCATCGAGGAAGCGTTGAAGAACAGCCGCGAGAATGAAACGCGCGGCTACCGTTACTCGTACGACATGCTGGGCGAGGCGGCCCTGACGCAAGCCGACGCGGCCAACTACTACGCTTCGTACGAAACGGCGATCCACGCGATCGGCAAGGCGTCGAACGGACGTGGCATCCGCAACGGCCCCGGCATTTCCGTGAAACTGTCGGCCCTGCATGCGCGCTACAGCCGCGCCCAGCGCGCCCGCGTCATGGAAGAATTGCTGCCGAAGGTCAAAGCGTTGCTGTTGCTGGCCAAACAGCACAACATCGGCTTCAATATCGATGCGGAAGAAACGGACCGCCTGGAACTGTCGCTGGACCTGATGGAAGCACTGGCGTTCGATGCGGACCTGGCCGGCTTCGACGGCATCGGCTACGTGGTGCAGGCGTATCAAAAGCGCTGCCCGTTCGCCATCGATTTCCTGATCGACCTGGCGCACCGCAGCGGCCGCAAGTTCATGGTGCGCCTGGTGAAAGGCGCGTACTGGGATGCGGAAGTCAAGCGCGCACAAGTCGACGGCCAGGAGGGCTATCCCGTCTACACGCGCAAGGTCTACACGGATGTCTCTTACCTCGTGTGTGCGCAAAAACTGCTGGCTGCCAGCAGCCTGATCTACCCGCAGTTTGCCACGCACAACGCGCAAACCCTGTCGACCATTTATACCTGGGCAAAACGCGACGGTATTACCGACTATGAATTCCAGTGCCTGCACGGCATGGGCGAAACCCTGTACGACCAGGTCGTCGGCCCCGACAACCTGGACAAGCCGTGCCGCATCTACGCCCCCGTCGGCTCGCATGAAACCCTGCTGGCCTACCTGGTGCGCCGCCTGCTGGAAAACGGCGCCAACTCATCGTTCGTCAACCAGATCGTCGACGAAAGCGTGGCCATCGATAGTCTGATCCGCGATCCGCTGGAACAGGCACGCCTGCAGGGCGGCTTGCCGCACCCGTCGATTCCGCTGCCGCTGGACATGTTTGGCAGCGAGCGCAGGAACTCGGCCGGCCTGGACCTGTCGAATGAAGACACCTTGCGCACCCTGGCCACCGGCCTGGCGCAGCAGCAGACATGGCAGGCGGCGCCGCTGATCGATGGCGCCGTCAGCCTGAATACGCCGATGCAAGTCATCCACAATCCGGCCCAGCACGACGATGTCGTGGGCAAGGTCATGGAAGCCGGTCCGGCGGACGTGGAAACGGCGCTGGCCAGCGCCAGCGCGTATGCCATGGATTGGCAAACGACGGAACCGTCGGTCCGCGCGCAAGCGTTGCTGCGCGCCGCCGACCTGTTCGAGGAACACCATATCGAGCTGATGGCCCTGGCCGTGCGCGAAGCGGGCAAGTCGCTGCCGAACGCGATCGCGGAAATCCGCGAAGCCGTCGACTTCCTGCGCTACTACGCGGCGCAGGTGGAACATGCGCCGAACACCCTGGCGCTCGGTCCCGTCACCTGCATCAGCCCGTGGAACTTCCCGCTGGCCATCTTTACGGGCCAACTGGCCGCCGCTCTGGCAGCCGGCAACGTAGTGCTGGCCAAGCCGGCCGAGCAAACGCCGCTGATCGCCCACCGCGCCGTGCAATTGCTGCATGCGGCCGGCGTGCCGCGCGGTGCGCTGCAATTCTTGCCCGGCAGTGGAGAAGTGGTCGGTGCCGGCCTGTGCAATGACGCGCGCGTGAAAGGCGTGATTTTCACGGGCTCGACGGAAGTGGCGCAATTGATCAACCGCAACCTGGCCGCGCGCGCCGTGGCCGAAGGCATCGACATTCCCCTGATCGCCGAAACGGGCGGCCAGAACGCGCTGATCGTCGATTCGTCCGCCTTGCCGGAACAGGTGGTGCAGGACGTGATGTCGTCCGCTTTTGACAGCGCCGGCCAGCGCTGCTCGGCCTTGCGCGTGCTGTTCCTGCAAACGGAAATCGCCGACAAGACCATCCATATGCTGAAAGGTGCGATGCAGGAATTGCGCGTTGGCAATCCTGACCGCCTGGCGACCGATATCGGTCCCGTCATCGATGCGGAAGCGCAAGGTAACTTGCTGGCCCACATCAACAAGATGAAAACCATGGCCATCGACCATTATTCGCTCGATTTGCCGACCGTCAAAGGCACGTTCGTCGCCCCGACCGTGCTGGAAATTAAGTCGCTGGCGCAATTGACGCAGGAAGTCTTCGGCCCCGTGCTGCACGTGATCCGCTACAAGCGGGCCGAACTGCCGCAACTGGTGCAATCGATCAACGACAGCGGTTATGGCTTGACCCTGGGCATTCATACGCGCATCGACGAAACCATCGCTTTCATCACCCAGCGCGCGCACGTGGGCAATATTTATGTCAACCGTAACATCGTTGGCGCCGTCGTCGGCGTGCAACCGTTCGGCGGCGAAGGCAAATCGGGCACGGGACCGAAAGCCGGTGGCCCCCTGTATCTGAAACGCCTGCAGCGCAATGCGCCGGCCGGCGCGCAGCACCAGCGCCAGGCGCCGCCCGCGCTCGACGCGCTGACCGTCTGGGCGAAGATGCATGGCCACGACCAGGTGCAGCAACTGGCGCAGGAATACGCACGCACCACCTTGCTGGGCAGCACCACCGTCTTGCCAGGCCCGACGGGCGAGCGCAATACCCTGAGCTTTGCCGCACGGGGCACGATTCTGTGCGCGGCAGCCACGTCCGGCACCTTGATGAACCAGCTGGCGGCCGTGCTGGCCACCGGTAACCAGGCCCTCGTGCTGGCGCAAGCGCCGGAGCTGATCCCCGGCGACTTGCCGGCGGCGCTGAAGGACCGCATCCAGATCGTCAGCAGCCTCGAGTCCGTCAAGCAGGATTTCCAGATCGCCATGATCGAGCCTAGTCTCGATGGCCAGCTCAAACCGCTGCTGGCGGCACGGGAAGGGGCCCTGGTGGCCACCATCGCCACCACGCAGGACGGTGCCATCCCCCTGTGGCGCCTGGTCGCTGAGCGGGCGCTGTGCGTGAATACGACGGCGGCCGGTGGTAATGCCAGTTTAATGATGTTAAGTGTCTAAATTTTAAGCAGGTAGTTAACAAGGAAGGGCAGAACCGGTGGTTCTGCCCTTTTTTTATACACGCTAGCTGAAACATCAGCCAGCCAGGCGCTGGCATAGCTGCTGAATCACTGCAAACGCATACGGCGAAGCGACGGATTGCACGAAACGCATGAAGTCGACGGCCGCCTCTTCGTTGGCATTGTCGGAAATGGTGCGCATGACCGTAAACGGCACACCGAGTTCAAAACACACTTGCGCCACGGCGGCGCCTTCCATTTCGACGGCCAGCAAGTCAGGGATATCCGCTTTCAGCTGGTTGATATGCGCGGCGCTGCCGATGAACTGGTCGCCGCTGGCGATCAGGCCGCGGTGCACCTGCGCGTGCTGCAAGCCGAATTCCACGATATCGGCCGCCTTGAGCACGCTGGAAACATCGTCGCGCAGGAAATCTTCCGCGGCGGCGGCCAGTTGCGTGCTCAGTTCCAGGTCCGTGGCGAAGCGCTGCAAGCCCGTCAGCGGCACTTCGAAGCGGGGAAACAAAGGTCGGACGTCCATATCATGCTGCAGCAGCGATTCGGCCACCACGATGTCGCCCACTTTCACGTGTTTATCCCCACTGCCGGCCACGCCGGTGAAGACGATGTGGGTAACTCCGTACTTTTCCACAAGGATAGAAGCTGTCATGGCAGCGGCAACCTTGCCCAGACGCGACAGGACGCACACAGCGTCGATATTCCACAGGTTCCCCAGGGTGTAGTCACGCATGCCGTGCGAACGCCTCTGAGGGCCTTGCATGGCTTCTACCAGCCCCTGCTGTTCTTCGTGCAAGGCACTGATGATGCCTAAACGCATTTTTTTGTGTGAATTCATGCTGTTTTTACAGGTTTTTTGAATTGCAAAACGGTTTACAGGGTGAAAACAGCCTTTTCGGTGACTTTTCCACCGTGCGCGTTTGTCTCTGTGTTTTAAATAAAGATGTATACATAAAAATAGTAGTGATAGTAAACGGCCATTTTTTTGTGGATAAGTCGGTATACCATCGAAAAATCATCGACTTAGCGCACAAAAAAGTAGGCGCACAAGCATTGTATCCAGCGAGGACTTGTTTGGGATAAAAATTGGCTTGTGGACAAAGATCGACTTTTCCCACATCTCATCCTGTGGATATGCAGGCACTTATCCACACCGCTACGCAAAAATCGCATTTTTTCTTGCTGCAGTGACATGTTTGACGGGATTTGTGTGGACTGATTCCTGTCTGGCAATCGAAGCTGAGCGATCACGAACGCGCTTCTTTCACGAACATCGGCATCCAGGTGATTCCTGGCAGACGGTTTGGCAGTGGGTAGCACTGTTGCCGTTGGCTTTTTTTTGACGTTTTTTGCATGCTTTTTGGAAATATCCCCGGACTTCCGTTTTTTTGTCGGTTTACAATAGATCTATATATAAAAATAGTAGTAATAGTAAACGCGTTTTTTTCTGTGGATAAGTCACTTTTTTTCAACAGGATCAACCGTTTACGCGCAAAATAAAGCGTGCATAATCGCTGTATCACGCGAGGAGCAAAATTGTATAAAATGCGGGCCTGCGCATAACTTCGTGTTTACTCACAAGTCATCCTGTGGATATCAAGTGACTTATCCACAATCGTCTCAAATACCCCCTCTTTTCGACATCGCACCGTCTCTCGGCCGAATACCTGGCCAGGACGGTTGACGATTCCATTTTGCAAAACGGTTTGGCAGTGCAGTGCGCGTGATGCCGGCCGTGCCGGTTTTCGTCGCTCAGTTGTTGGCGCGATTTTTTTTGTCAGTCAAAGCAGCTCGCCGTTTTTTTTGAAGACAGGCTTGTGAACCTTCCCGAAGGAAAAGGCAGACAAAGCGCGCGTTGTCAGGTTTATCTTAACAAGATCGTATACAAGAATAGTAATAGTAGTTAACGGCGACATCTTCTGTGGATAAGTCCTGATTTATCCTTGTAAACAATCGCTTGGCGTACGGATAAACGCTGAGTAAGGGTTGTATCTGCCGGGGATGGTTTTGGGATAAAAAAAGGCGTCCAAAAAAATTTTCGTTTACTCACATATCGTACCTGTGGATATCCATACGGTTATCCACAGCTTGGCGACCTTGTTTTTGAGCTTATCGTGACGCTCGCCCATATCGCTGGCCACGATTAATGTCGCCCTGGCCCGGGACTGGTGGTAATCTCAAGACGGCTCAGCAGCCATGCATGCATGAAGAAAGACAGACTCTGGTAAAGGGACGCGGTGGGGAGACACGCCGCGCGACAGCTTGATGGCATACCGAAAGGAGCTTCATTGGAATCGGCAGGCGAATACGACTACATCATCGTGGGCGGCGGCACGGCAGGTTGCGTGCTGGCCAACCGGCTCACGCGCGACAAGGATGCCAACGTTTTGCTCGTGGAAGCGGGCGGCAAGGACGATTACGTGTGGATCCACATCCCCGTCGGCTATCTGCATTGCATCGGCAACCCCCGCACGGACTGGTTGTATACCACGCAGGCGGACGCGGGCCTGGGCGGGCGCAGCCTGATCTATCCGCGCGGCAAAGTGCTCGGGGGCAGCTCTTCCATCAACGGCATGATCTACATGCGTGGCCAGGCCGGCGATTACGATCACTGGGCCGACCTGACGGACGACGCTTCGTGGCGCTGGGACAAAGTCTTGCCGCTATTTAAACAAAGCGAGGATTATTACGGCGGCGCCTCGGAAAACCATGGCGTCGGTGGCGAGTGGCGCGTGGAAAAACAGCGCCTGTCGTGGGATATTTTGAATGCGTTCCGCGACGCGGCGCAGCAGGTGGGCATCCCGAAAACCAGCGATTTCAATGGCGGCGACAATAGCGGCAGCGCGTATTTCGACGTCAATCAGCGCCGCGGCATTCGCTGGAATACCTCGAAAGCGTTCTTGAAACCGGCCGCGCGCCGGCCGAACCTGACGATCATGACGGGCTGCCACGTGGAACGTCTGCTGCTGGAAACGACGGAAACGGGGCCGCGCTGCACGGGCATCGTGTTTACGGGCGGCGGCACGCAGTGGCAGGCGACGGCCAAACGGGAAACCTTGCTGACGGCGGGTGCCATCGGTTCGCCCCAATTGCTGCAATTGTCCGGCATCGGCCCGGCCGCCTTGCTGCGCGAACACGGCATCACGCCCGTGCTGGACTCGGCTGGCGTGGGCGGCAATTTGCAAGACCATTTGCAGCTGCGTATGGTGTACAAGGTGCAGGGCGTCAAGACCTTGAACGTGATGGCCAGCAATATCGTCGGAAAAATGCAGATCGGCTTGCAATATGCGCTGTTCCAGAGCGGGCCCATGTCGATGGCGCCGTCGCAGCTGGGGGCGTTCGCCAAGTCCGACCCGCAGCAAGCCACGCCGAATCTGCAATACCACGTGCAGCCGCTGTCGCTCGACAAATTCGGCGAACCCTTGCATGCGTTTCCCGCGTTTACGGCCAGCGTCTGTAATTTGCGTCCCACCTCGCGCGGCCATGTGCACATCGCCAGCGCCGACAGCTATGCGGCGCCGAAGATCGTGCCCAATTACCTGAGTACCGAGCAGGACCGCGCCGTGGCGGCCGACGCCTTGCGCCTGACGCGCGCCATCGCCGCCGCGCCGGCCCTGAAAAAATTCGCTCCCGAAGAATACAAGCCGGGCGTGCAATTCCAGAGCCAGGAAGAGCTGGCGCAGGCGGCCAGCCAGATCGGCACCACCATCTTCCACCCGGTGGGCACCTGCCGCATGGGTCTGGCCAGCGAGGCCTCTAGCGTGGTCGACAGCTCCTTGCGCGTGATCGGCGTGGCCGGCTTGCGTGTCGTCGATGCCTCGATCATGCCGTACATTACTTCTGGTAACACGAACTCGCCCACCGTGATGATCGCGGAAAAAGCGGCGCAAATGATACACGCGGCCTGGAAATAGCGGGGCAAGCGTGCGAGTTTGCGCCATTCGGGCTGGCGAAAAATCCCCGTAGTTATACTGTATTGTGCGTTAAATTTAAGTTGTGTATTATAAAAATGACTAAGTAGTACAAAAAGTACAACTAGGAGACACGATGTCAAACGTAATCTTGGAAACAAGAAATTTGACCAAGGAATTCAAGGGTTTCACCGCTGTGAGCGAGGTGAACCTGAAGGTAGAGCGGGGCCATATCCACGCCTTGATCGGTCCTAACGGCGCCGGCAAGACCACGTGTTTCAACTTGCTCACCAAATTCCTGGTCCCCACATCCGGGCAGATCCTGTTCAATGGGAAAGATATCACGGCCGCCAAACCGGCCCAGATCGCGCGCATGGGCGTGATCCGTTCCTTCCAGATTTCCGCCGTCTTCCCGCATCTGTCCGTGCTGCAGAATGTGCGCATCGGCTTGCAGCGCCAGCTCGGTACCTCGTTCCATTTCTGGCAAAGCGAACGTGCCTTGAACCAGCTCAACGACCGCGCCATGGCCTTGCTGGCCGAAGTCGACCTGACGGAGTTTGCCGACACCATCACGGTCGACATGCCCTATGGACGCAAGCGGGCGCTGGAAATTGCCACCACCCTGGCGATGGAGCCGGAAATGATGCTGCTCGATGAACCGACGCAAGGCATGGGCCACGAAGACGTGCACCGCGTCACCGAGCTGATCAAAAAAGTGTCGGCCGGCCGCACGATTTTGATGGTGGAACACAATATGAGCGTGGTCTCTGGCATCTGTGACAAGATTTCCGTCCTGCAGCGCGGCGCCATGCTGGCCGAGGGCAGTTACGCGGAAGTGTCGCGCAATCCGCAAGTGATGGAAGCCTACATGGGCACCACCCACGCCGAACTGGAAGGGGCGCATTGATGGCGACACAAGTGAATGGTGGCGCACCCGCGCTGGAAATTACGCAACTGCACACCTGGTATGGCGAATCGCACATCCTGCACGACGTCAACCTGAAAGTGGAGCAGGGCGAAGTGGTGACTTTGCTGGGCCGCAACGGCGCCGGCCGCACGACCACCTTGCGCGCCATCATGGGGCTGACGGGCGCGCGCACGGGCTCCATCAAAGTCAATGGCAGCGAAGCGATAGGTTTGGCCACGCACAAAATCGCCCACCTGGGTATCGGTTACTGTCCTGAAGAGCGCGGCATTTTCTCGTCGCTGTCGACCGAGGAAAACCTGCTGCTGCCGCCGACCCTGGCCAGCGGCGAGAAGGGCATGTCGGTGGAGGAAATCTACGCCATGTTCCCGAATTTGCAGGAGCGCCGCCACAGCCAGGGCACGCGATTGTCGGGCGGGGAGCAGCAGATGCTGGCCGTGGCGCGCATCCTGCGCACGGGCGCCCGTTTGCTGCTGCTCGATGAAATTTCCGAAGGCCTGGCACCCGTCATCGTGCAGGGCCTGGCGCGCATGATTACCACCCTGAAGGCAAAGGGCTACACCATCGTCATGGTGGAACAGAATTTCCGGTTTGCCGCGCCGCTGGCGGACCGGTTTTATGTGATGGAGCACGGTCAGATCGTCGAGACTTTTGCTGCATCCGAACTGGAAGCCAAGATGCCGGTATTGACCGAGCTGCTTGGCGTGTAATGCCCATGTAGTTCCGTATCGTCGTCGAGCAATCGTTTAAATAGCAAACAATAATCCCAACGGAGACACTATGAAACGTAACGCTATCGCCATTGCCACCGCCACTCTTTGCGCCCTGGGCTTTTCCGCCGCCGCGCACGCCCAGGTATCGGGCGATACCATCAAGATCGGTTTTATTTCCGACATGTCAGGCGTGTATTCCGACGTCGACGGCCTCGGTGGCGCGGAAGCCATCAAGATGGCGATCGCCGATGCCGGCGTGGTACTGGCCGGCAAAAAGGTGGAATTCATTTCCGCCGACCATCAAAACAAGGCCGACATCGCCGCCTCGAAGGCACGCGAATGGTTCGACCAGCAGGGCGTCGACATGCTGATCGGCGGCACCAATTCCGGCGCCAGCCTGGCCATGGCCAAGGTCGCGGCTGAAAAGAAAAAAATCTTCATTGCCATCGGTGCCGGCTCCTCGCGCCTGACGAATGAAGAGTGCACGCCGTACACCGTGCATTACGCCTACGACACAGTGGCGCTGGCGCGCGGCACGGGCGGCACCATCGTCAAGCAGGGCGGCAAGAACTGGTATTTCATGACGGCCGACTATGCGTTTGGCCATTCGCTGGAAAAAGACACGGCCGAGGTCGTCAAGGCGGCCGGCGGCAAGGTGCTGGGCAGCGTCAAGCATCCGCTGGGCGCCTCGGATTTCTCGTCCTTCCTGCTGCAGGCGCAAGCGGCCAAACCGCAGATCCTCGGTCTGGCCAATGCGGGTGGCGACGCCATCAACAGCATCAAGGCGGCCAACGAGTTCGGCCTGACGAAATCGATGAAACTGGCCGGCTTGCTGATCTTCATCAACGACATCCATTCGCTGGGCCTGAACCTCACGCAGGGCATGTACCTGACCGATGGCTGGTACTGGGACTTGAATCCTGAAACGCGCGCCTGGTCGAAACGCTATTTCGCCAAGATGAAGAAGGAGCCGTCGATGCTGCAGGCGGCCGACTATTCGGCCGCGGCGAACTACCTGAAAGCCGTCAAGGCCGTCGGCACGGATGATACGGACAAGGTCATGGCCTACCTGAAAAAGACCAAGATCAACGACATGTTCACCCAGAATGGCGAAGTACGCCCCGATGGCCGCATGGTGCACGATATGTATTTGATGGAAGTCAAGAAACCGTCCGAGTCGAAATACCCATGGGATTACTACAAGGTGGTCGCCACCGTGCCCGGTGCACAGGCGTATGTGACCAAGGCCGAATCGAAGTGTTCGCTGTGGAAGTAACGCTGTAGCAACCTCCACAGAGTGCCCGCCTGCGCGCGGGCGCTCTGTCCTGCATGCTTCGCCCGCAGGGTTCGCCTTGCGCCGCCGCACTTGTTTGCGGTGGCGCGTTTCCCTTGATACCACACCGCTACCCGGCGGTGCTTTTTATACTGTGATGCCATGGAAATTTTCGGCGTTCCATTACAAGCGATGATGAGCCAGCTGCTGCTGGGTCTCGTCAACGGCTCGTTCTATGCCATGTTGTCTCTCGGTCTGGCCGTCATCTTCGGCTTGCTCAACGTTATTAATTTCTCGCACGGCGCCATGTATATGATGGGTGCCTTCCTGGCCTGGATGGGCCTCAGCTATTTCGACATCAATTACTGGGCCATGCTGGTCATCGCCCCGATCCTCGTCGGCCTGCTCGGCATCCTGATCGAAAAGACCATGCTGCGCTGGCTGTATAAACTCGACCACCTGTATGGCTTGCTGCTGACGTTCGGCATCACCCTGATTATGGAAGGCGTGTTTCGCTCGTTCTATGGCGTCTCGGGTCAGCCGTATGCCGTGCCCGAGGCGCTGGCCGGCGCGACGGACCTCGGCTTCATGATCTTGCCGAACTACCGCGCCTGGGTGGTGATCGCCTCGCTCTCCGTCTGCCTGGCCACCTGGTTCGTCATCGAGAAAACCAAGCTCGGCGCCTACCTGCGGGCTGGCACGGAAAACCCGAAACTGGTGGAGGCGTTCGGCATCAACGTGCCGCTGATGGTGACCTTGACCTTCGGCTTCGGCGTGGCGCTGGCCGGTTTCGCCGGCGTGCTGGCGGCGCCGATCATCCAGGTTTCGCCGCTGATGGGCTCGAACCTGATCATCGTCGTATTTGCCGTGGTGGTGATCGGCGGCATGGGTTCCATCATGGGTTCCATCCTGACGGGCCTGGGCCTGGGCGTGATCGAGGGCCTGACCCGCGTGTTCTACCCGGAAGGCTCGGCCACCGTGGTGTTCGTGGTGATGGTCATCGTGCTGCTGCTGCGTCCCGCCGGCCTGTTCGGCAAAGAAAAGTAATCCTCATCAGTCATGTATTGGAGCTACCACGATGAATAAGAATGTAGGCTACGCCATTGCTTTGCTGCTGGCGTTGGCGGCCCCGTTTTACGGCTACCCCGTCTTCCTGATGAAGTTGCTGTGCTTTGCCCTGTTTGCCTGCGCGTTCAACTTGTTGATCGGCTACACGGGTTTGCTGTCGTTCGGCCACGCGGCCTTCTTCGGCGGCGCCGGCTATGTCACCGGTTATGCGCTGCGCACCTGGGGCTGGCCGACGGAACTGGGCTTGCTGGCCGGCGTCGCCACGGGCGCCTTGCTGGGCCTGGTGATCGGCGGCCTGGCGATCCGCCGCCAGGGCATCTACTTTACGATGATCACCCTGGCGCTGGCGCAGATGGTGTACTTCCTGGCCTTGCGCCTGCCGTTCACGGGCGGCGAGGACGGCTTGCAGGGTGTTCCACGTGGAACCTTGCTGGGCACGATAGACCTGGCCAACGACACGGTGTTGTACTACGTCGTGCTGGCCATTTTTGTCGCCGGCTTCGCCCTGATCGTGCGCACCATCCATTCGCCGTTCGGACAAGTGCTCAAGGCGATCAAGGAAAACGAACCGCGCGCCATCTCGCTCGGCTACGACGTCAACAAGTACAAGCTGATGGCCATCGTTCTGTCGGCGTCGCTGGCCGCGCTGGCCGGCGCCACCAAGACGCTGGTGCTGGGCTTTGAGACCTTGACCGACGTGTACTGGGGCATGTCGGGCCTGGTCGTGCTGATGACCCTGGTGGGCGGCATGGGCACTTTGTCCGGTCCCATCCTCGGCGCCGTATTGATCATCGCGCTGGAAAACAAGCTGGGCGATGTCGGCACCTACCTGGCCACGCACACGGGCATCGAGTGGTTCGGCACCCTGGGTGAATCGGTGGGCATGGTCACGGGCGTGATCTTCGTCATCTGCGTGCTGCTGTTCCGGCGCGGCATCGTCGGCGAAGCCATCGCGCGTTTCGGCGGCAGGGCGGCCAAAGCCGCTGTCTGATTTTCAAGCAACGCCGGACGATTCGTCCGGCGTTTTTCATTGTGCGTCCACTGTTACTTCAACGGAGAGAACCACCATGCAAATGACGATCACGCGCGCGGGCACTGTTGGCACGAGCCTGTGCACCCTGCTGGCGTTGGCAGCCTGCGGCAGCAACCATGCGCCGGAAGAACTGAACCAGATGCCCGGCTACCTGGGGACGATTGCGCGCGCCGACTACGACGGCAAGACGAACGATCTGCTGACGGCAGGGCTGGGCAAGACGGGGCTGGCGGGCGCCACCCCCGCGTATGCGAATGCGGAACAGCCGACGCCGCTCGAGCTGCGCCGCAATGCGATCTATGCCAATTACCGCGCCGTGCTCGACATCGCCGCCAACAGCGGCTACGGCACCCTGTACGGGCCGAACGTGGATGCGGCCGGCAACGTGGGCGCGGGTGAGGGCCTGGTCGCGGGCAGCGAATACATCGCCTATGCCGATGATGGCACGGGCAAGAAAAACGTCACCTTGATGGTGCAGGTGCCGGCCAGCTTCGACCCGGACCGCGCCTGCATCGTCACGGGCACGTCCAGCGGCTCGCGCGGCATTTACGGCGCCATCGGCAGCTCGGGCGAATGGGGCCTGAAAAAAGGTTGCGCCGTGGCGTATGCGGACAAGGGTTCTGGCACGGGCCTGTATGTGTTCGAGGACGACAGCGTCAACCTGCAGAACGGCGTGCGCGCGGGCAGGGTCGCCGCCGGCAAGAACGCGCTCTTCGCGCCCGACTTGAGCGACGCGGACCGGCTGGCCTGGTCTGGCGCCTATCCGAACCGCATCGCCTTCAAGCATGCGCACTCGCAGCAAAACCCGGAGAAGGACTGGGGCAAGGTGACCTTGCAGGCGGTCGAGATGGCGTTTTACGTCTTGAATGAACGCTACGGCGTGCTGGCCCGCGACGGCAGTTCGCGCATCGTGCGCCTGACGCCGAAGAACACCATCACGATCGCCTCAAGCATTTCCAACGGCGCCGGCTCGGCCCTGCTGGCGGCGGAACAGGATACGAAAGGTTTGATCAGCGGCGTGGCGGCCAGCGAACCGCAAATCCAGCCGGCGGCATCTAACGCCTACAGCGTGCGCCAGGGCGGGGCAGTGGTGGCCAATCCGGGCCGCGCGCTGTTCGACTACGCCACCTATGCGGCCCTGTATCAGCCGTGCATCGCTTCCGTGGCCGGCAATGCGGGACGCTGCACGGCGCTGGTTGCCAAGGGCTTATTGAACGGCGCCGACTTGGCGGCGCAGCAGGCGGACGCGAAGCAGCGCTTGCGCGCGTATGGCTGGTTGGTCGATTCCGATCCGCTGCAGGCTTCGCACGCGGGCACGAACATCCTCGTAGCCGTCACGTATGCGTATGCCTACGGGAAATTTTCCGTGACCGATAAAGTGTGCGGTTTCACGTTTGCGCAGACGGACGGCAGCGGCAATCCGATCGCGTTTACCACAGCGCAAAAGGCGGCCAGCTTTGCCGCGCAAAACGGCATCCTCGGCAATGTCGTGTACGAGAACAGCGTGGGCGGCGCCAAAGTCTACACGGCCGGCGTGTCGCCATCGACCAGCCTGGCGGACCAGTCGCTCGACGGCTTCCTGTGCCTGCGCAGCCTGGCGACGGGGCGCGACGCCGTCAGCAGCGCCAACTTGCAGGGCACCCTGGGCGGGCAGAGCGTGCGCGTGCGGGCTGGCATGGCCGAAGTCGCGGCCAGCGGAAAGTTGCAGGGCAAGCCGGCCATCATCGTGCACGGCCGCAGCGACACCTTGATTCCCGTCAATCACGCCTCGCGCGCCTATCTTGGCCTGAACGCCGCCGTGGAAGGGGCAAATAGCCAGCTGCGCTATATCGAGGTGACCAATGCCAACCATTTCGATTCCTTCAGCAGCGCCTTGCCGACCCTGATCGTACCGCTGCACGTGTACCTGAACCGGGCGCTCGACGCCATGTATGCGCACTTGAACGCCAAGCAAGCCTTGCCGCCATCGCAGGTGGTGCGCACGGTGACGCGCGCCGATGCGTCGACCCTGATCACGAATGTCAACGTGCCGGCGATTGCGGCAACGCCGGCGCCCGCTAATGCCATCAGCGTGACGGGGACTGTCGTCGATATTCCCAACTAGCCAGTATCGTTGGTGGAACCTGCGGCCACGTTTCACGTGGCCGTTTTTATTCCCAGGCCGACTCGGCGATCTGGCCCAGTCCCTGGAAGACGGGCTTGGAAAACCAGTAGCCCTGCATCAGGGAAATGCCGCAGCTGGCTAGGAAGTCGCGCTCGGCGCGGGTCTCGATGCCTTCGGCCAGCACGCGGATACCAAGCTCATGGCACAGGCTGGCGATGGCGCGCACGATCGCCTGGCGCGGCGCCTGCGTATCGATGCCGCGCACCAGGTCCATGTCGATCTTGATGATGTCGGGCTGGTATTCGGCCAGCAGGTTCAAGCCCGCATAGCCGGCACCGAAATCATCGATGGCCGTCTGGAAACCGAAGCGCCGGTAGGCGCGGAAAATATCGACCAGGTGGGGACGGTCTTGCACCCGTTCGCCTTCCGTCACTTCAAAGATGATTTTATCGGTGGGGAAGCTGTGCAGCCTGGCCGCTTCCAGGGTGCTGCGGATGCACACTTCCGGACGGTAGACGGCGTTGGGCAAAAAATTGATCGACAGGAAGCCCTGCATGCCGAGGCGCGCTGCACCGGCCACGGCCTTGACGCGGCACGCCTGGTCGAAGCGGTAGCGATTGGCGTCGTTGACTTGCGCCAGCACGCTGGCCGCGCTTTCGCCGTTCGGGCCGCGCACCAGCGCCTCGTGCGCATAGATGCTGCGCGTGGCCAGATCGACGATGGGCTGATAGGCATACTCGAAGGCAAACGGCAGCGGCGCGCTGTCATGGCAGCCGGCACAGGCACCGTACGGAAAGTGGGTGCTGTCGGGATGAATGGGGATGTCGGGAGGCGTCATGGCTTCAGTGTAGCAGGGCGGGTTGGCAGATTCCGTCTGCTGGTTCACAGTGCGGCCGCATAGATGGCGCGCGCATCGGCGCGCGTGAGGGGACGCGGATTGTTGCCCAGCAAGCGCGTTTGCAGCATGGCTTCATCGGCCAGGCGGTCCAGGTCGCCGGACGTGATGCCCACTTCGCGCAGAGTGCGCGCGATACCGGTAGCCACGGCAATCTCCTGCATGGCGTCGATCAGGGCCTCGGCCCGCGCTTCCTCGCTGCCCGTGATGCCGGGTTGCAATACGCTCGCCAGTTGCGCATACAGGGGCGCCGCATGGGATAGATTAAAACGCAGCACGTGCGGCAACACCAGCGCGTTCGACAGGCCATGCGGCACGTGGAACAGGCCGCCGATGGGATAGGCGAGCGCATGTACGGCAGCCACGGGTGCGTTGGCAAACGCCTGGCCGGCCAGCATGGCGCCCAGCAGCATGGCTTGCCGCGCCGGCAAGTTGCTGCCATCGCGGCAGGCTGCGAGCAAGTTGCTGGAGAGCAGCGACAGCGCCTGGGTGGCCAGCATGTCGGACAAGGGATTTTTCAGCAGGCGGCTGGTGTACGCTTCGATCGCATGCACCATGGCATCGATGCCGGTGGCGGCCGTCACTGCGGGCGGCAAGCCCAGGGTCAGGCTGGCGTCGAGGATGGCCAGGTCCGCATACAGTTGCGGCGCGACGACGCCCATCTTGCTGGTGGCGCCCGTGGTGACGATGGCGATGTGGGTGACTTCCGAGCCCGTGCCGGCCGTCGTCGGCAATTGCACCAGCGGCAGGCGCTGACCGTGCACATTGCCGATGCCGTACAGCTGGGCCAGTTCCTGGTGACCGGGCGCCAGCACGGCGATCAGCTTGGCCACGTCCAGTGAGCTGCCGCCTCCAAGGCCGATAATCAGTTCCACGTGAAACATCTGCGCCTGGGCCACGCCAGCCAGCACGACGGCTTCGTGCGGATCGGCTTGGACATCGGAAAAGACATGCGCCTCGATGCCGGCCGCTTGCAAGCTGCGCAACGGTGCATCGGCCAGACCCGTGCGCAAAAAGCCCGCGTCGGTGACGAGCAGGGCGCGGCGCACGGCGGGGAAGTGGTGGGCGATATGGGCGCCCAGTTGGGCAGCGGCGCCCGGATCAACGATCAGATGCGGCACGGTACGGAACTGGAAGGCGGACATGCATGCTCCTGACAGTAAAGACAGAAGTCCAGCATACTCCGCTTTCCTGCCCCGTGCCTGTTTCACGTGGAACCAAAAGCGGCGCTTACTCCCACTCGAGCGCGCCGCGTTTCCATTCATAGGCCAGGCCAATGGCCAGCACGCCGAGAAAGCCCATGACGGCCCAGAAGCCGGGCAAGCCCAGCTCGTTGACGTTGGCCGCCCACGGCATCAGGAAGATCACCTCGATATCGAACAGGATGAACAGGATGGCTACCAGGTAGAAGCGGATGTCGAACTTCATGCGCGCATCGCCGAACGCCTCGAAGCCGCATTCGTACGGTGACAGTTTTTGCGCATCGGGCTTGTGCTGCCCCAGTACGCGTCCCAGCAGCATGGGCACGATGCCGACCAGGATGCCGATCAGAATGAACAGCAGGACGGGAAAATAGTGTTCGAGGAGCATGGGGATTCCTCTCAGTGGCTCGATGACAGTTTCATCAGCACGATGCCGCACACGATGAGGACGGCGGCGAACACGCGCATGGTATTGACTTGCTCGCCCAGAAAGACGATGCCGACGATAAAGGCGCCGACGGCACCGATGCCCGTCCAGATAGTGTAAGCCGTGCCCAGGGGCAGGGTGCGCATGGCCAGCGACAGCAAGCCGAAGCTGGCGATCATCATGACGACGGTGACAACGGAGGGAGTGAGTCTGGTGAAACCCTCGGAGAGTTTCATCGAGTATGCCCACACGACTTCAAGCATGCCGGCAATTATTAACAGTATCCAGGCCATGGCGGCTCCTATACAGAGCGGGCCGTCCCGGTGTGTTCCCATGATGGGGGAGGCCGTCCTCCTGGATGATCGTCGCGCTGGCCACTGGCGTGAGCACGGGGCGAACGATGAGGCAATTGTAGCAAACATTGCCGGACCCCGCAGCGCGGCGCGGGCCTGTCCTGGCACCGCTGCGTGTTCCACGTGAAACAAAAATCGCTGTCGACTTGCCCTCGCTGAGTAAAAATTAAGCAAAAATTGGCCCGTGGAAGGTTGCGTTCGCAAAAAGACTCTATAATCGGAGCTCTCTTCCCGCATTTTTACTTGCACTGTTACCTATTTATCATGTTATTTCCTACAGAATTCGACGTCATCGTTGTCGGTGGTGGTCACGCCGGTACCGAGGCGGCCCTCGCTTCCGCCCGCATGGGGCAGAAGACGCTATTGCTCACGCATAATATTGAGACACTGGGCCAGATGTCGTGCAACCCCTCCATCGGTGGCATCGGCAAGGGCCACCTGGTCAAGGAAGTCGATGCCATGGGCGGCGCGATGGCGATTGCCACCGACGAATCCGGCATCCAGTTTCGTATCCTGAATTCCTCGAAAGGCCCGGCAGTGCGCGCCACGCGCGCCCAGGCCGACCGTATTTTGTACAAGGCCGCCATCCGCACGCGCCTGGAAAACCAGCCTAACCTGTGGCTGTTCCAGCAAGCGGTCGATGACCTGATCGTCGAAGGCGACCGGGTCGTCGGCGCCGTGACGCAGATCGGCTTGAAGTTTCTCGCGCGCGCCGTCGTGCTGACGGCCGGTACTTTCCTCGACGGCAAGATCCACGTGGGCTTGAATAACTATTCGGCCGGCCGCGCCGGCGATCCGCCCGCCATCTCCTTGTCGGCCCGCCTGAAAGAGCTGAAACTGCCGCAAGGCCGTTTGAAAACGGGCACGCCGCCGCGCATCGATGGCCGCACGATCGACTTTTCCGTGATGCAAGAACAGGCGGGCGACCTCGATCCCGTGCCGGTGTTTTCGGTGATGGGCAACACGGCCATGCACCCGCGCCAGGTGCCATGCTGGGTCACGCACACGAATAGCCAGACGCACGACATCATCCGCGCCGGCCTGGACCGCAGCCCCATGTACACGGGCGTCATCGAAGGCGTGGGCCCGCGTTACTGCCCCTCGATCGAAGACAAGATCCACCGCTTCTCGGGCAAGGAATCGCACCAGATCTTCCTCGAGCCGGAAGGCTTGACGACGCATGAGTTCTATCCGAACGGCATCTCCACGAGCTTGCCGTTCGACGTGCAGATCGCCCTGGTGCAGTCGATGAAGGGCATGGAAAACGCCCATATCCTGCGCCCCGGCTATGCCATCGAATACGATTATTTCGACCCGCGCGGCTTGAAGGCGTCGCTGGAAACGAAGGCCGTCGCGGGCCTGTTCTTCGCCGGCCAGATCAACGGCACCACGGGCTACGAGGAAGCTGCCGCGCAAGGCATGCTGGCGGGCCTGAATGCGGCCTTGCTGACGCAGGACAAGGAAGCCTGGGTACCGGGCCGCTCCGAGGCCTATCTGGGCGTGCTGGTCGACGATTTGATCACCCAGGGCGTGCAGGAACCGTACCGCATGTTCACCAGCCGTGCCGAGTACCGTTTGAGCCTGCGCGAAGACAATGCCGACATGCGCCTGACGGAAATCGGCCGCGCGCTGGGCTGCGTGGGCGACGCCCAATGGCAAGCGTTCGAGACCAAGCGCGAAGCGGTGGCGCGCGAGCTCGAACGCCTGCGTTCCACGTGGGTCAATCCGCGCATCCTGGCGGCCGCCGAATCGGAACGCATCGTCGGCCAGGCCATCGAGCGCGAGTACTCGCTGGCGGACCTGCTGCGCCGCCCGAACGTGGCCTACGACACCCTGATGAGCATGACGGGCATGGAAGGCCAGGTCCTGGCCGGCCCCGGCGTGGAAGACCCCGCCGTGCGCGAGCAGGTGGAAATCCAGCTCAAATATGCGGGCTACATCGAGCGCCAGAGCAAGGAAATCGAGCGCCATGAACACTACGAAAACCTGGCCTTGCCGGAAGGTTTCAATTACCTCGATATCGGCGCGCTGTCGGTCGAAGTGCGGCAAAAACTCGACAAGCAGCGCCCTGAAACCCTGGGCCAGGCATCGCGCATATCGGGCGTGACGCCGGCGGCGATTTCGCTGCTGCTGGTGCATCTGAAAAAGCGCGGTTTTGGCGCAGGGCAAGCCGAAATACAGACCACCACTTTAAAGGACGAGGTTGTTGAATGAAGCAGTTTGACCGGGCCGCATTGGCCCAGATTTTGAATGAAGGCATCGCCGCGCTGGGGCTCGACCTGAGCGCGGATCAGACGGAAAAACTGCTCGATTACCTGGCCTTGCTGGCCAAATGGAACAGCGTGTACAACCTGACGTCGGTGCGCGATCCGATGCAGATGCTGACCTTGCACGTGCTCGATTCGCTGGCCGCCGTGCCGGCGTTCGCGGATGCAAAGCATGTGCTCGACGTGGGCGCCGGCGGCGGCTTGCCGGGCATGGTCCTGGCCATCGCGCGGCCCGATGTGAAGGTGTCGATGATCGACACCGTGCATAAAAAGACGGCATTTTTGACGCAAGTGAAGGCGGAACTGGGGCTGACCAACGTCACCGTGTACACGAAACGGGTGGAACAGCTGGAAGTGGCGCAGAAATTCGACGTGATCACCTCGCGCGCCTTTGCCGACCTGTCCGACTTCGTCAACTGGTCGCACCACGTGCTGGCCGAGGACGGGCAATTCATCGCCTTGAAAGGGGTGGCACCGCCAGACGAGAGAGAGCGACTGCCGGCAGACTGGAAAGTGACGGAATTACGAGCGATCCAGGTGCCAGGGCTAAATGCAGAGCGTCATCTGGTCTTTATAGCAAGAGTTTAAAGGCCTAGGAATTGAACGGTATAAATCATATAAACAGTTTATACGGTATAAATAATATAAACCGTATAAACGATTTATATCGTATAAATAAAATAAACAGTATAAATCGTTTCGGCCAGATGCCGGGGCGCACGATGAAGTTTGCATCTCTTTACAACTAGAAGATACATGGCCAAAATTTTTTGTGTAGCAAATCAAAAGGGTGGTGTTGGTAAAACCACAACGAGCGTCAATCTCTCCGCCGGTCTGGCCAAGTTGAACCAGCGCGTGCTGCTGGTCGACCTCGACCCGCAGGGCAATGCGACCATGGGCGCCGGCATCAACAAGGCTGGCCTGAAGGCGTCGACCTATGAAGTGATGCTGGGCGAGTCCGATGTCAAGACGGCACGCCAGCGTTCGGAAGCGGGGCGCTTCGATGTCTTGCCGTCGAACCGAGAGCTGGCCGGTGCCGAAGTGGAGATGGTCGAACTCGACAACCGCGAGCGCCGCCTGAAGGATGCGCTGGCCGAAGTGGACGGCGAATACGATTTCATCCTGGTGGATTGCCCACCGGCATTGTCGATGCTGACCCTGAATGGCCTGTGCGCCGCGCATGGCGTGATCATCCCGATGCAGTGCGAGTACTACGCGCTGGAAGGCTTGTCCGACCTGGTCAACACCATCAAGAAGGTGCATGCGAACCTGAACCCGGATTTGAAGATCATCGGCTTGCTGCGCGTGATGTTCGATCCGCGCATGACATTATCGCAACAAGTGTCGGCGCAGCTGGAACAGCACTTCGGCGACAAGGTCTTCAATACCATCATCCCGCGCAACGTGCGCCTGGCCGAAGCGCCGTCGTACGGCTTGCCCGGCGTGACCTTCGACCCCAGCTCGAAAGGTGCCCAGGCGTATATCGCCTTCGGCGCCGAGATGGTCGAGCGCATCAAACATATGTAAACAAGAGGCGGGCGCCTGCACGATTTGATGTAAGCGCTTACTCTGAAAACACGATTAGGACAGCATGGCTACGAAAAAATTAAAAGGACTGGGTCGCGGACTCGACGCCCTGTTGGGCGGCGGCGGCGATTTTGCCAGTCCGGACACGACACAACCGTCGAACTTGCCCGTATCACAAATGCAAGCCGGCAAGTACCAGCCGCGCACGCGCATGGACGAGGGCGCCTTGAATGAACTGGCCGCCTCGATCAAGGCGCAGGGCTTGATGCAGCCGATCCTGGTGCGTCCCATCGGGCAGGATACCCTGAGCGGACTTGTCAAATATGAAATCATCGCGGGCGAACGCCGCTTCCGCGCCTCGCAGCTGGCCGGTTTGACGGAAGTGCCGGTGCTGGTGCGCGATGTGGACGACCTGGCCGCCGCCGCCATGGCGCTGATCGAGAACATCCAGCGCGAAGACCTCAATCCTTTGGAAGAGGCGCAGGGCATCCACCGCCTGATCGCCGACTTCAGTTTTACGCATGAGCAAGCGGCCACTGCGCTGGGACGCTCGCGCAGCGCCGTGTCGAACCTGTTGCGCTTGATGAACCTGGCCAGTCCCGTGCAAACCATGCTGATGGCCGGCGATATCGACATGGGCCATGCGCGCGCGCTGCTGGCCGTCGATGCGGCCAGCCAGATCACCCTGGCGAACCAGGTCGTGGCCAAGCGCCTGTCGGTGCGCGAAACGGAAAAGCTCGTCACCCGCACGGTCGAGGAAGCGGCCAACCCGGTCGAGCCGCGGCAAAAGGAAAAGTCCGGCGATATCGCGCGCCTGGAAGAAGAGCTGTCCGATGCGCTGGCTACGCCCGTGGTGTTCAAAATGGGCAACAAAGGCCGTGGCCAATTGGTCATCGATTTTGCCGATCTTGACGTGCTCGATGGCTTGTTGACACGTTTGCGTGGTTAAATAGCAAGCTGCAAAGACAGGGCCATGCGGGTGTGGCCGATCCGGCCATGCTTTCCGGATGCACCACGTGATTCCTTGATAACACGGCTGGAAGCGGCCAGACAAGCGACTTTGCCATATAGTGGTGCAAATGGCGGCGAATAGTCGGTAAAGCGTCAGTTTCACGCAGCAATTGCCCTGCTGCGGTGCACCAACGTTTGACTCTATAGATCAAAGCCAACTATAATCCCGTGTCTTTGCGTGTGTAGATTTTTCTGGGAACTTGGCAATTGAGTGATTCACAACAAAGTATTGCCAAGCCAGTCTACAAAGTAGTTGCATTGCAGCTAGCAATCGCTATCAGTTTTGCCACGGTCACCCTGTTTTTCGGTGGCAGTGTCAGAGGCTGGTCCGCCGCATACGGCGGCGCTATCGCAGTCATCGGTAGCCTGGTGTATGCCCTGTTGGTGGTTCGCGGTTCTAGCGACGCCAATAAGGCATTCCGGGCGCATTTGCGCGCAGAAGTGGTGAAAATATTTATCACAGCGGTGCTGTTTATATTGGCACTGGTGTTGTTTCAGTCGGCCGCCTGGTTATGGCTGATCTTGGGTTTCGCGGTGGCAACCTTAGCATACTGGTTTTCATTGCTCGCTGTTTAATCATTGGTTTTGGGGCCTGTTGAGCTCTGAAACGACAAATCTAAATTCATTATGACCACAGAACACGCTATTGAAGCGGGCCATGCTGCCCCGGCCAACGCCACAGAATACATCAGTCACCATCTGGCCCACCTGAGAAGTGCCGACGGCATGATCAATCTGGATACGTTCTGGATTTCGGCCATTCTGGGCTTTGTTTTCCTGGCTGTTTTCTATATGGCGTCGCGCCGCGCGACGGCTGGTGTCCCTGGCAAGTTGCAAAACTTCGTCGAAATGGTCATGGAAATCGTCAATGACACTATTAATGGGGCCTTCCACGCGAAAAGCAAGGTCATCGCGCCGCTGGCCATCACTATTTTTGTGTGGGTCTGGTTGTTGAACGCGATGGACTTCCTGCCGGTTGACCTGTTGCCGAAGATCCTGAGCTGGTTTGGCGTGCATAAACTGCGCGCCGTGCCGACCGCCGACGTCAACCACACCTTCGCCATGTCGCTGTCCGTCGTGCTGTGCGTGATCGCCTTCTCGATCAAGGCCAAGGGCCTGGGCGGCTGGATCAAGGAACTGTTCACGGCACCGTTCCACGCGAGCGGCCTGATCGGCACGATCGCCCTGGCACCTGTCAATTTCTTGCTGCAAATGGTTGAGCTGGTTGCAAAACTGATCTCCCTGTCGCTGCGACTGTTCGGCAATATGTATGCCGGCGAACTGATTTTCATCTTGATCGCGTTGTTGCCTTGGTGGGCACAGTGGGCGTTGGGTGGTCCATGGGCAATTTTCCATATCTTGATTGTAACTTTGCAAGCTTTTGTGTTTATGGCGTTGACGGTTGTGTATCTGAGCCTCGCGGTTGAGAAACATTAATCATTAACTTTATATTTTGTTTTTTTAGTATCTTTCGTTTTTAAATTTAGGAGAATTTTATGCAAGCTCTGATCGCACAAGTACAAAGCATGACCGTTCTGGCAGCAGCAATCATCATCGGCCTGGCCGCAATCGGCACCGCTCTGGGCTTCGCTATCTTGGGTGGCAAATTCCTGGAAGCTTCGGCACGTCAACCAGAACTGATGCCACAACTGCAAACCAAACTGTTCGTTATCGCTGGTCTGCTGGATGCTATCTCGATGATCGGCGTTGGTGTTGCTCTGCTGTACACGTTCGCTAACCCGTTCCTGTCCGCTCTGACGGCTGTTGCTCAGTAATTCGCTCCAACCCTAGGAGAAACTTTTAGTTAGGAGCAAAGGTATGGACATCAATATGTCGCTCATCGGCCAGATGATCACCTTCGCGGTGTTGGTCTGGTTCTCGATGAAGTTCGTATTTCCAGCGCTGAACAACGCGCTGGATGAGCGTGCCAAACGAATCGCGGATGGATTGGCTGCGGCCGATCAAGGTCAGGCTTCGATGGCAGTCGCTGAAAAGCGTGCGCAAGAGGCATTGAACAGTGCACGTGAAGAAGCGTCGCAACGCGTTGCGGACGCTGAAAAGCGCGCGCAGCTGGTTGCTGAAGAGATCAAGCAAAATGCACAAGCTGAAGCTGCGCGTATCATTGCGCAAGCCCAGTCGGACGCCGAACAGCAACTGTCGAAAGCACGCGAACAATTGCGCGCTCAGGTGGCTGACCTGGCTGTCAAGGGTGCCGAGCAGATCCTGAAGCGTGAAGTCAACGCTACGGCTCACGCCGAAATGTTGCAGCGTCTTGCTGTCGAGCTGTAATCATGGCAGAACTCGCAACCGTCGCCCGTCCCTACGCGGAAGCTTTGTTCCGCGTAGCCCAAGCTGGTAAGGAGTCAAGCAACCTCGCGGCGTGGTCCGAGCTGGTGTCCGAACTGGCACAGATCGGTAGCCACCCCGAGGTACAGGCGTACGCGCGCAATCCGAAGGTTTCGGAAAGCGACGTCGCCGCCACCATCCTGTCGTTGTTGAAATCGCCGCTCAATGAGGAAGTGAAAAACTTCGTCACGATGTTGATCGAAAATGGCCGCATCAGCCTGCTGCCGGAAATCGGCGCGCAATTCCATGCCTTGAAAAATGGCCTGGAAGGTGCGGCTGACGCCGAGATCACGAGCGCTTTCGATCTGAGCGAAGGCCAAACGGCCGAGCTGGTCGCAACGCTGGAAAAGAAATTCAGTCGTAAGCTCAACCCTGCCGTCACAGTGGATCCATCGCTGCTCGGCGGCGTGCGCGTGGTTGTTGGCGACCAAGTGCTCGATACCTCGGTGCGCGCCAAGCTGCAGCAACTGCACGCTGCACTGGTGTCGTAAGACACGCGCTTCGGCAGGCCAGCTTAGACAGACCCTTACCCCTCGCGCAAGCTGAGAGAAACACTTTTAGGAGTTAGTATGCAACTCAACCCATCTGAAATCAGCGAGTTGATCAAGAGCCGGATCCAAGGTCTTGACGGCGGCGCTGAAGTGCGTAATCAAGGCACGGTTATTTCCGTCGCCGACGGTATCTGCCGCATCCACGGTTTGTCGGACGTGATGCAAGGCGAGATGCTGGAATTCCCAGGCAACACGTTTGGCCTGGCAATGAATCTGGAACGCGACTCCGTCGGTTCCGTGATTCTGGGTGCCTACGAGCACATCTCCGAAGGCGACACGGTGAAATGCACCGGCCGCATTCTGGAAGTGCCAGTCGGTCCTGAGCTGCTCGGCCGCGTTGTCAACGCGCTGGGCCAGCCGATCGACGGCAAAGGCGCCATCGAGACCAAACTGACGGCCGCGATTGAAAAAATCGCCCCGGGCGTGATCGCCCGTGAATCCGTTTCGCAACCAATGCAAACCGGCCTGAAGTCGATCGATGCGATGGTTCCCGTTGGCCGCGGCCAGCGCGAACTGATCATCGGCGACCGTCAAACCGGCAAGTCGGCCGTGGCGATTGATGCGATCATCAATCAAAAAGGCCAGGGCATGAAATGTATCTACGTCGCGATTGGCCAAAAAGCCTCGTCGATCAAGAACATCGTGCGCTCGCTGGAACAGCACGGCGCGATGGAGTACACCATCGTTGTCGCCGCTTCCGCTTCGGAATCGGCCGCCATGCAATACATCTCGCCGTACTCCGGTTGCGCCATGGGCGAATACTTCCGTGACCGCGGTGAAGATGCACTGATCGTCTACGATGATCTGTCCAAACAAGCTGTTGCATACCGTCAAATCTCGCTGCTGCTGCGCCGTCCACCAGGTCGCGAAGCGTACCCAGGCGACGTGTTCTACCTGCACAGCCGCCTGCTGGAACGCGCAGCACGCGTGAACGCCGACTACGTCGAGAAGTTCACCGACGGCGCCGTCAAAGGCAAGACCGGTTCCCTGACGGCACTGCCGATCATTGAAACGCAAGCTGGCGACGTGTCCGCATTCGTTCCAACCAACGTGATTTCGATTACCGACGGTCAGATCTTCCTGGAAACCTCGCTGTTCAACGCCGGTATCCGTCCTGCGATTAACGCCGGTATTTCCGTATCGCGCGTCGGTGGCGCCGCCCAGACCAAGGTCATCAAAAACCTGTCCGGCGGTATCCGTACCGACTTGGCGCAGTACCGTGAACTGGCCGCGTTTGCGCAGTTCGCTTCGGACCTCGATGAATCGACCCGCAAGCAGCTGGACCGCGGTGCCCGCGTAACGGAATTGCTCAAGCAAGCCCAGTACTCGCCACTGTCGATCTCGCTGATGGCCGTATCGCTGTTCTCGGTGAACAAAGGCTTCATGGACGACGTGCCAGTCAAGCAAGTGCTGTCGTTCGAAGCTGGTGTCCACGCTTACATGAAGACCAAGCAAGCTGCTCTGCTGGCCAAGATCGAAGAAACCAAGCAACTAGACAAAGACAGCGAAGCAACTCTGTCGGCGGCCATTGCTGATTTCAAGAAATCCGGCGCATATTAAGCGGCCAGGCGGCGCCCGCCTCGAGTGAGGCGCCGCCCTACGCGCAGAAGGAGTAAGGACTCATGGCATCAAGCAAAGAGATACGAGGCAAGATCAAGAGCGTAGAGAATACGAAGAAGATCACCAAGGCGATGGAAATGGTCGCCGCGTCCAAAATGCGCAAGGCGCAAGACCGGATGCGGGCCGCCCGTCCCTACAGTGACAAGATTCGGAATATCGCCGCCAATCTGGCGAACGCCAATCCGGAATACACGCACCCGTTCCTGGCAGTTGCCCAGGGTACGCAAGCGAAGGCAGTGGGTTTCATCGTTGTCACGACCGACAAAGGTCTGTGCGGCGGCATGAACACCAACATCCTGCGCCAGGTGACGTCGAAGTCGCGCGAGCTGGAAGCAGCTGGCAACCGGATTGAAGCAGTTGCCATCGGTAACAAGGGTTTGGGTTTTTTGAATCGCATCGGCGTCAAGATCGTCGCCTCTGCCATTCAAACCGGTGATACGCCGCACCTGGATAAATTGATCGGACCTGTCAAGGTCATGCTCGAAGAATTCCAGGCTGGCAAGCTCGACGCAGTGTACCTGTGCTACACCAAATTCATCAACACGATGAAGCAGGAACCAGTGGTCGAACAGTTGCTGCCGTTGACGGCTGACAAAATGGTCGCCGACAAGAGCGCACACTCGTGGGATTACATCTACGAGCCGGATGCACAAAGCATCATCGACGAATTGCTGGAGCGCTATGTAGAAGCGCTGGTGTACCAGGCAGTCGCGGAGAATCTGGCGTCCGAGCAATCGGCACGGATGGTCGCGATGAAAGCTGCAAGCGACAACGCGGGTAGTGTGATCGGCGAATTGAAGCTGATCTACAACAAGACCCGCCAAGCTGCGATTACCAAAGAACTCTCCGAAATCGTCGCCGGTGCGGCTGCGGTTTAAACGAATTTAACTATATTGAAGGAACGAACATGGCTGATGGCAAAATCGTTCAGTGTATCGGCGCTGTGGTGGACGTTGAGTTTCCCCGCAACGCGATGCCTAAGGTATTTGATGCCTTGAAGATGGCAGGCTCGGAACTGACCCTGGAAGTACAACAGCAGTTGGGCGACGGCATTGTCCGTACCATTGCACTCGGCTCGTCCGATGGCCTGCGTCGCGGCATGATGATCCAGAACACCGGCAAACCTATCATGGTGCCAGTCGGTAAAGCAACCCTGGGTCGCATCATGGACGTGCTGGGCAACCCGATCGACGAATGCGGCCCCGTGTCGCACGAGCAGATCGCGTCGATCCACCGCACCGCTCCTGCATACGACGAACTGTCGCCATCGCAAGAACTGCTGGAAACCGGCATCAAGGTGATCGACCTGGTGTGCCCGTTTGCAAAAGGCGGTAAAGTTGGTCTGTTCGGCGGCGCTGGCGTAGGCAAGACCGTGAACATGATGGAACTGATTAACAACATCGCTAAAGCGCACAGCGGCGTGTCCGTGTTCGCCGGCGTCGGTGAGCGTACCCGTGAAGGTAACGACTTCTACCACGAGATGGCTGACGCGAAAGTGGTCGATCTGGAAAACCCAGAGAACTCCAAAGTGGCGATGGTCTACGGTCAGATGAATGAACCGCCAGGTAACCGTCTGCGCGTCGCGCTGACCGGCCTGACGATCGCTGAATCGTTCCGTGATGAAGGCAAGGACGTTCTGTTCTTCGTCGACAACATCTACCGCTTTACGCTGGCCGGTACCGAAGTGTCGGCACTGCTGGGCCGTATGCCGTCGGCTGTGGGTTACCAACCGACCCTGGCGGAAGAAATGGGCCGTCTGCAAGAGCGTATCACGTCGACCAAGACCGGTTCGATCACCTCGATCCAGGCCGTCTACGTTCCAGCCGATGATTACACCGATCCGTCGCCTGCTACCACGTTTGCTCACTTGGATTCGACCGTTGCGCTGTCGCGTGACATCGCTTCCCTGGGTATCTACCCAGCCGTGGACCCGCTGGATTCGACCTCGCGTCAGCTCGATCCGTTGATCGTTGGTCAAGAGCACTATGACACCGCGCGTGCCGTGCAAACGACCCTGCAACGCTACAAGGAATTGCGCGACATTATCGCGATTCTGGGTATGGACGAGCTGGCACCGGAAGACAAACTGCTGGTTGCCCGTGCACGTAAGATGCAGCGTTTCCTGTCGCAGCCTTTCCACGTCGCTGAAGTCTTTACCGGCGCGCCTGGTAAATACGTTTCGCTCAAAGACACGATCAAGGGCTTCAAAATGATCGCTTCGGGCGAACTCGATCACCTGCCGGAACAAGCGTTCTACATGGTCGGCACGATCGAAGAAGCAATCGAAAAAGCCAAGAAACTTAACTAAGTTAAGTCTGGGCCTAACCCCGCCCGTTAGACGGCGGGGTTCTTCAACCCGATAGGACACACATGGCACACACAATTCACGTTGACGTGGTTTCCGCTGAAGAACTGATTTTTTCAGGCGAAGCAGAATTCGTCGCGTTGCCGGGTGAACAGGGCGAGCTGGGTATCTACCCACGCCACACGCCTTTGATTACCCGCATCCGTCCGGGCGCGGTCCGCATCAAGGTAGTCGGCCAGGCTGAAGAAGAGTTCGTCTTCGTTGCCGGCGGCCTGCTGGAAGTGCAACCGGATACCGTGACCGTCCTGGCCGATACCGCGATCCGCGGTCACGACCTCGACGAAGCGAAAGCGCTGGAAGCGAAGAAGTTGGCGGAAGAAAATATCCACAACAAGGATTCGGGCATCGACTACGCGCAAGCGCAAGCCGAGCTGGCCAGCGCGATTGCGCAGCTGGCAGCGATCCAGAAGCTGCGCAAGCATTAATTTGCTCGCATGCAGTAATACAAAAAGGCAGCCTGCGGGCTGCCTTTTTTTTCAGCAAACGGATTTCAGTAAAAACTAGCGGCGCTTGTTCTTTCCCCTTTCCAGCCCCGCTTTCAAGATCGTCTTCCACTTGGCGCGCGCGGCAATGCGCTCGAGCGGCGTCTCCTCGCTGCGGCGCGCGTCGCGCAGCAGCTTGTGATAATTGCGCAGGCGGTCCCCGTCGACGGCGCCACGCACCTGGCAACCGGGTTCGCTGGCATGCTGGCAATCGCGGAACTGGCACGTTGCGGCAAGCGCCGCGATGTCGTCGAACGTGGCCGCCAGGGTCTGCGCATCGGCATCGGCGCGCCAGCTGCGCAAGCCCGGCGTGTCGATGATGCAGGCGCCATCCGCACACAGGTGCAGCGAGCGGGCCGTTGTCGTGTGCCGGCCGCGGCCGTCGCCATGGCGCACGCCGTTGGTCGCTTGATCCGCCGCGCACAAGGTATTGGTCAGGCTGGACTTGCCCGCGCCCGATGAGCCGAGCAGTACCAGGGTCTGGCCGGCACCCAGCCAGGGTTCCAGGATGGCCACGTCATACGCATGGCGTGTATCGATGGCGAACAGCGGGACGTGGGGCGGCAGGCGCTGTTTCAGCAGCGCCAGCTTGCCCGGCACGTCGTCGGCCACGTCGGCCTTGCTCAGCACCACCACGGGGCTGACCTGGGCCGCCAGCACGATGGCCAGGTAACGCTCCAGGCGGCGCGGATTAAAATCCTCATCGAGTCCCATCACCAGCAGGGCCGTGTCGACATTGCTGGCCAGCACCTGGCGCCGGCCGTCATTGCCGCGCCGCGCGATCTGCGTGACTGGGGATAAGTGCGCCGTTATCCACAGCGCGCCGTGAAGATCGGGTTCGGCGGCGATCCAGTCGCCGACAGCAAGGATGGTGTCGTGTTCCAGCAGCGCGTGCAGCAGGCGCGGCAGGATCTGCGCTGGCTGTTCCAGGCTGCCGTCGTGCACGCCGATGCTGTCGCGGTGCACGGCGCTCACGCGCATCAGCTGCGCGGCGGGGGAAGATAAGTCGAGTTGGGTGGCCGCGCCGGCGATAGCCTGCTGCAGCCCGATAAGGCGTAGTTGCGCAAAATCGAATGCGATCATGGTAGCGTGATTCCAAATTCTGTCGTCCGCGTGCGGACGTGTAGCCTGCGCGTGCA
Organism: Janthinobacterium aestuarii; assembly: GCF_046113285.1. Lineage (NCBI taxonomy): Bacteria > Pseudomonadati > Pseudomonadota > Betaproteobacteria > Burkholderiales > Oxalobacteraceae > Janthinobacterium > Janthinobacterium aestuarii. The sequence goes on along the minus strand of NZ_CP142524.1, from coordinate 6,150,678 downwards.
GGCACCGCCAGTCGCGATGACTGGCACGAAAGAAGGGGAAGTCGGCTACGCGATCACGCGTATGGGAATGGCGAGCTAAAAAATGCTTAGCAGGGGAAAACAGTGATCAGGCAGCCGACAGCACGGCAGTATCCGAATGGCGCATGTTGTCTACTCCTGTTGTGTGATGGAAAACGCCAGTGTGCCAGCGGCACGCACTGCCGTCAATGGACGGTGTGGCTCAGCTGCACATGCCGTATGCCTGGCGTTCGGGGAAATAGCGGTACGTAAACGTGCGTACCGGGTAGCGCTTGCCGCCGACGAGCATGTCGGGCATGGACAGATCAAAGCGCTGCGGCAGCTGGCGCGGCAGTTGCAGGCGCAAGCGCCACTGGGTTTCCTTGCTGTTGCCGACGGCGGCAAACATGATGGGCAGCTGCTCGATGACGTCGACGATCTCCGCCTTCTGGTTCATGCCGCGCTGGTAAATGGTGAGTATCTTGGCTTCCGCGAAAGGCGGCTTTTTCGGTTCTTCCAGCAGGAAGGACAGGCGCGTAAAACTGGCTTGGGTGCCGACGGGCAAGGTAAAAATCAGCGCCAGCTCCGTGCCGCCTTCCTTCAAGGTGACAGGCGGCGTGGCGTAGATGCTGATACCGCGCGGCAGTTCGAAACGCGAGCCATCCGTCCACGTCTTGCACTCGGGCGTGGTGGCCTGGTACAGGCTGGGCGCCGTGTAGTCATCGCAGGCGGAAACCAGCAGCAGCAGGGGCAGGGCAAGGAGGGCGGAACGGCGCATGGGAGTCACGGTTGGGGGATCAGCCGACAGTGTAAGCGATCCCCGCGCGATCCACCAGCGACGCCAGGCCTATCCGGGCGGGGCGCGCCGCACGGACTGCAGCTGGCAATGCGCCGGTTGCAGCGCCGTCTGGATGATGTCCAGCGCCAGCTGCGGCCGGGCCGCGCCGCACATGAAGATGTCGACGGCGGCAAAGCCCACTTCGGGCCAGGTATGCAGCGAGATGTGCGACTCGGCCAGCAGCAGCACGCCCGTGACGCCCTGGCCCGGGCCAAAGCTGTGGAAATGGCCGTGCAGTACTTGCGCACCGGCCGCGATGGCCGCCTCGCGCAGCAGGCGCTCGAGCGCGGCGCAGTCGCGCAGGCGTTCCGGTGCGATGCCCGACAGGTCGGCCAGCAGATGGATGCCCAGGGGGAGATGCGGTGCGGACGCCATGCTTATTTGTGGCTGCCGCCGCTGGAGCCGCCGCCATAGCTGCCGCCGCCGCCGCCCGTGCGCGAACTCCAGCTGCTGCCGCCGCTGCTGCCGCTGCCGGCCACCTTGAACATGCGCACCCAGTTGGCGGCCGTGACGGAAAACGTCACCATCAGGGCGTAGATCACGTATTTACTCATGGGGATTCTTTGCATTCTTGTCGAGAAAAGCGGCGGGCAGGAACAGCGCCAGGCAGCCCAGCAAACTCCACATCAAGGTGCTGGAGAACGACACGAACATGGGGATCGCATTCAAGACCAGCACGATGACGATGAAGACCTTGGCGATGCCGCGGTGACTGAGCTGGATATTCGTCGTTTTGATGGCGCCATGGAAGGCGGCGCCGAACCAGGCGGCCATCTGGTCGTAGGCGACGGGCACGGAGCGCGACCAGGTCATTTCCTCGCCCGTGAGTTCCGCCGCCAGCTTGGTCTGTCCCTGCTCGAATTCATAGACGCGCGTGCTGTCGCCGACGGCCACCTTCCAGTTGAAGGCGCCGGCCGCATACACGACCTGCGAGCCGTAGTCATACAGTTTGCGGTAGGTGGCGCCATCGAGCGTGCAGCTGGCGGCGTCCAGCGAGGCCCAGCTGGGCCAGTTCGGCAGCACGTTCGAGCGCGACCAGCCCTCGTCCGTCTCCACCAGCCAGAAGAAGCCGGCGCGCGCGTTGTACAACAGGTATTCGTTCCACTCGCTGCCCTCGTCGTCGGCGCGGCGCATCATGCCGATCACCGTGAAATCCACATTGCTGATCTTCGCGCTGGCGCCCAGTTCCAGCGTGATGTCGGCGTTCTCGTGCACCTGCTTGCCGATGGCCAGCACCTGCGCTTCCGGGCCGCTGGCATCGAGCTGCGCATGGCAGGCGGGACACACGAGCTGCGCCGCGGCGCCAGGGACGTACTGGATGCCGCTGCCGCAGGAGGGGCAGTCGAGCGCATCGAGCTTGCCGCGGTACTTGCCGGCGCTTTTGGCGATGGCCTCGTCGTCGCGCAGCAGCTGGCATTGCAAACTGTCCAGGGTGACGGCGACGCCCTGGTAGACGACCGGTTGCGGGCCATCCGTGTAGTCGAGCGTGACGAAGCTCGCGTAGTTGCGGAAGTCCGCCACCTGGATGCGCCAGCCGGCGCCCACCTTGAAGGGCAGCTCGCCCTGGCCGGCGATGCATTCGGCGCTGCGGATCTCGGCGGCCGTGTACGGTTCGCCGCAGATCGTGTAGCGCCTGCCCGGCGCCAGCTCGCCAAAGGCGGGCAGGGCATCCTGCGTGCCGCGCTCGCGCGTCAGCGTGTACAGGCCGGACGAGTCGCCCAGCCACGCCGTGCTGGCGTCGTCGAACAGCAGATACCACTCGTTCCACGTGCCGGCGCTGTAGCGCTGCTGGATGCGCCCGACGACGGTGAAGTGCACGCCGTCGTGTACGCCGGCCGTGCCGATCTGGATCGGCGAATAGTCTTCCAGGACGGCCGACATCTTGCCCACGTCCCTGACGGAATCGGCGTCCTTGAGGATGGTGCTGTGGCAGTACTCGCACACGGCGAGCACGGAAGCGTGCGAGCGGAAATGCACTTCCGCGCCGCAGCTGGGACAGGAAACAGTTTGCATGCAGTCGTATTTCGCCCTAATCAGCCGATCAGTTTTTTCAGCAGTTCAGCCTTGGCGCCATCGTAGTCGGCCGGCGAGATGAGCCCCTTGTCCAGTAAACCCTTGAGTTTTTCCAGGCGCGCCTCGATCGGTTCCTCGGCAGGTGGAGCCGCCGGAGCGGGTGCCGGGGCGGGCTGCTGCAGCGCACCGCCCATGCTTTGCGCCATCACCTGGCCGATCGACAGTCCGGCGCCGAGACCGGCGCCGATGCCGGCCATGCCGCCTTCGTTCTGCGCCGCCAGCGGGATCGCGTTGGCCACCTGGAATTTGGTGTAGCCGCTCATCTTGTCAGCGCCCAGGCCGCCCTTCATGCCGGCGGAAATACGTTCGTCGAGCGCCGCCTGCAATTCCTCGGGCAGGCTGATGCTGGCCACGTTGAATTCATCGAGGCCCACGCCGTAGCGGGCAAACGCCTGCGCCAGGCCATCCTTGACCTCTTGCGCCATCAGCGCCTGGTTGGCCGCCATGTCGAGGAAGGGGACATTCGCGCCGCCCAGCGAGCTGGCCATGCTCGACATCAGAATGCCGCGCAACTGATCTTCCACCTCGTCGCGCGTATAGACTTCGCGCGTGCCGCTGATCTCGGTGAAGAAGGTGCGGGCGTCGGCGATGCGGTACGAATACATGCCGAAGGCGCGCACGCGGATCATGTCGAAATCCTTGTCGCGGATGGTGATCGGCTGCGGCGTGCCCCACTTGCGGCCGGTCTGCACGCGCGTGCTGAAGTAATACACGTCCGACTTGAACGGCGAATCGAACAGCTTGTCCCAGTTTTTCAGGTTGGTCAGCAGCGGCAAGGTCTGCGTCGTCAGCTTGTGCGTGCCGGGACCGAAGACGTCGGCGATCTTGCCTTCATTGACGAAGACGGCGACCTGCGATTCGCGCACATTCAGGATGGCGCCGTTCTGGATCTCGAAATCCTGCATGGGGAAGCGCCAGGCCAGCACGCCTTCCGTCTCTTCGTTCCACTGCAGTACGTCGATAAACTGCTTCTTGATAAAGCTGCCGAGGCTCATGATGGATGTCCTTGAATAAGATAAAGCGGTGTCAGGAAATGCAGGCGGCGTTGATGGCGCCGATCGACAGCGAAATGGCGCCCAGCAGGCCGCCGAAGGCGCTGTTGTTCGATTCGATCTGATCCTTCGACATGCGCAGCAGGCGCGTGGTGACCACATAGGCGAGCAATTGCACCACCATGGCACCGAAGGCCCAGGCGAAGAATTGCTGGTAGTTGGCCGTGTGCATCAGGGACGAGGCGATGGTGGCGGAAAAGCCCAGCAGCGCGCCGCCCAGCGACAGGGCCGCCGCCTGGTTGCCCTGTCGGATCAGCAGCACTTCGTTATACGGCGTGACGCGCGTGTAGATGATAAAAAAGGCAATCAGCAGCGCGGCGGCCAGTATAAGATGGATCAGATAGTTTAGGATGGCGGGCACGGCTTTCCTCGCAATGAGTATTTGATAACGTCAACGCATATTAGAACAAAAAAAAGTCCAATGAACAAAAAGATTCTGATTTTGTCCGTCTTCGTGGTCGCCTCCTGCGGCCTCGCGTATGAACTGATCGCCGGCGCCATGTCCAGCTACCTGCTCGGCGATTCCATCCTGCAGTTTTCCACCATCATCGGCTGCTACCTGTTTGCCATGGGGGTGGGCGCCCACTTTTCCAAGTATGTGCGGGACGACGACGTGCTCTCGCGCTTCGTCGACATCGAGCTGGCCGTGGGCCTGATCGGCGGCTTGTCGGCCGCCATCCTGTTCATGACGTTCTCGTGGATGGCCGCGCCATTTCGCACCTTATTGTATGTGATGGTGTTCCTGATCGGCGCACTGGTCGGCATGGAAGTGCCGCTGGTGATGCGCGCCCTGAACTCGCGCCAGACGGAGTTTTCCGAGCTGGTCAGCCGCGTGCTCACCTTCGATTACCTGGGGGCGCTGGCCGTCTCCCTGCTGTTTCCGCTGGTGCTGTCGCCCTACCTGGGCCTGGTGCGCACGGGCTTTTTGTTCGGCATGCTCAACGTGGGCGTGGGCCTGTGGACGATTTACGTGTTCCGCGCGGAGCTGAAGAACCTCACGGGGCGCTTCCTGCGCGCCTGCGCCGTGATGCTGGTGCTGGTCGCCGGCTTTGCCATGTCCGACCGCATGGTGGCCTGGGGCGAGCACGGCCTGTTCGGCGACCAGATCGTGTATTCCACCACGACGCCTTACCAGCGCCTGGTGATCACGCGCTGGAAGGACGATACGCGGCTCTACATCAACGGCAATCTGCAGTTTTCCTCGCGCGACGAGTACCGCTACCACGAGGCGCTGGTGCACCCCGTGCTCGAAGCGCTGCCGTGGGCGCGCCGCGTGCTGGTGCTGGGCGGCGGCGATGGCCTGGCGCTGCGCGAAATCCTCCGTTATCCACAGATCGAACACGTCACCGTGGTCGACCTCGATCCTGCCATGACGGCCGCGTTTACCACGCGCCCGGAACTGGCAAAGTTAAATAACAACGCGTTCTCGGACAAGCGCGTCACCGTCGTCAATGCCGATGCCGCCGTCTGGCTGCGCAACAACGGCGACATGTTCGACGCGGCCATCGTCGATTTCCCCGATCCGTCCAGCTTCGCGCTCGGCAAACTGTATTCGGTGCCGTTCTACGACCTGGTGAAAAAGCACCTGGCGGCCAAGGGCTTGATGGTGGTGCAATCGACGTCGCCGTTCTTTGCCCCGCACGCCTACTGGACCATCAATTCGACCCTGCGCGAAGTGGGCATGCGCACCTGGCCCTACCACGCCTACGTGCCCTCGTTCGGTGAATGGGGTTTTATCCTTGCCTCGCCCCAGCTCGACTACGCACCGCCGACGCAATACCGCCTGCCGATGCGCTACCTGAATGCGGACACCACGCGCGAGATGTTCATCTTCCCGCCCGACATGCAGCCGCTGCCCATGGCGCCGAACCGCTTGAATACCCAGTCGCTCGTGCATGAATTCGAGCAGGACTGGAACCGGGTGATCCGCTGATGCAGCGCCGCTCCTTCATGCTGTGGGCCGCCGGCGGCACCGCGGCGGCGGCGGCCGGCATCGGCAGCATCGCCGCGTATCTGCGCTGGCAGGAAATCACGCCCAAGGTGCTGTATCCGGGCCGCAGCGAGGGGCATTATTTGCGCAAGCTGCTGCGCGAGGGCACGGCGCTGCCGCCGCCTGCACGCACCTTGACGACCGACGTGGCCATCCTCGGCTCCGGCATCGCGGGCCTGACGGCCGCCTGGCGTTTGAACAAGCTGGGGCACAGGGATTTTCTCATGATCGATGGCCCGCAGCCGTATGGCAACGCGGCCGGCGGCCACTTCGGCGACCTGGCCTATCCGACCGGTGGCCATTACCTGCCGTTGCCGTCGCCCGAATCGACCCATGTGCGAGAGATCCTGTTCGACCTGGGGATTATCCAGCGCGATCCGCAGGCGGAAAAGCCATATTACGACGAGCGCTACATCCTGCACGCTCCGGAAGAGCGATTGCTGTTCAACGGCCACTGGCAGGACGGCTTCATTCCCACCGAAGGCGTGCCGCCTGCGGAACTGGCGCAGCATGAACGCTTCTTTGCCGAGGTGCGGCGTTTGCGCCAGGCGCATGGCAACGATGGCAAGCGCGTCTTCGTCTTTCCTACCGTGGCGTCGTCGCAAGATCCGGCCTGGCAGGCGCTCGACACCATCACCTTGAAGCAGTGGATGGAGCGCGAAGGCTATACCTCGCCCACCCTGCACTGGTATCTGAATTACTGCTGCCGCGACGATTACGGCACGCGCTACGACCAGGTCTCGGCCTGGGCCGGCCTGCATTACTACTGCAGCCGCTGGGGCCAGGCCGCCAATGCGGGCAATGGCGCCTGGCTGACCTGGCCGGGCGGCATGCAACCGGTCGCCACGGCCATGGAACAGGCGTCCAAGGTCCGGCGCCACGCGGGCACGGTGGTTTCCCTCACGACGACGGCCAACGGCGTGGAAGCGCTGTGCCTGGAACTGGTCGACGGCCAGCCGCGCACCTACCTGGTCAAGGCGCGCAAGGCCATCTGCGCCATGCCGCTGTACGTGGCGGCGCGCGTGGTGAAGAACATCGCCGACTATGGCTTCGACGCGAAACGCGATACGCCCGCGTATGCGCCGTGGCTGGTGGCGAATTTTTTACTGAAACGCTTTCCCGACGAACTGCCGCATGCGCCCCTGTGCTGGGACAACGTGGTGTACCAGGAACCGGGCCTCGGCTACGTCGTCTCGACCCACCAGGACATCCGCGTGCGCCCGCCCGAGAAAACCGTCTTCAGCGCCTACGTGGCCCTGTCCGACCGCACGCCGCAGCAAGCGCGCAAATGGTTAGATGTGGCCAGCCCCGAAGAACTGCTGGCGCTGGCCAGCGTCGATTTAAAGACGGCGTATGGGCGCGATTTTGCCAGCAGCGTAGAGCGCGTCGACATCACCGTGCGCGGTCACGCCATGGCGGCGCCCTTGCCGGGCTTTCGCAGCAACGCGGGCTTGAAGGCCTTGCGCGAACACGACGGCGCCATCCTGTTCGCGCATGCGGATTTGTCGGGCTTTTCCGTGTTCGAGGAGGCGGCATGGTGGGGGGATAGGGCGGCGCGGCTGGCGGCTGTCTGACGCGATGCAAAAGTCGCCTTAGATGATTTCTGTCAACCTCTTCATTTTTTTCCAAAACATAATAAATAGCTGTACCGCTTGTGCGGACAGCTTTCTTTTTGTGTTAACAATGGAGCGAAAATGAAGCAGACAAAGCATCGGTTTGAGGACGGCAGGATGGAAAAAATACGCCGTAGTGTCACGTCTATTTTCTTTCCGCTAGCAAAGTGGCGCTACTTTGTGCTGTTTCAATCCAAGGCCCAGGCAACTTCCTGGATCGTTACCCTGCTGATATGCATGGTAGCCATCACTTATCTTTTTTCTCTGGATCGTGAATCGAAGGCGCCACTTGAGGTGGTATTGCTGGGGGCGGGGATAGGATCGTTGTTCTCGCTGATAGCCGTCCTTCCGGCCGCATTCAAGGTACGGGATAATGGACTTGGCATGCTTGGGGAAATAGAAGTGCGTCTGTTAAAAATGCATTATGTCGAGGAAGCGCGCCATACTGGCATCGTTATCTATCGGCAGAATTTGCCGCGCTTGCTGCGCTGGGATGAGGGCAATATCGAGATCAGGAACGAGGAAGGTGTTTTCGTGGTCAGTGGTGGGTATCTTTCGTTGCGAAAGCTTCGTGGTGGCTTGCTGAAATCATATTGATGATGTGAATGGAATAAAAAAGGCCGGCGCGAACGCCGGCCAGAGCCCCCTAAGGCTCGAACCTGTGCTTCCTTGTTCTTCTCATTTATTTTTATTAATCACGTCGATGAACACGGCCGCCAGCAGTACCAGGCCCTTGATCACCTGCTGGTAGTCGATGCCGATGCCCATGATGGACATGCCGTTGTTCATCACGCCCATGATGAAGGCGCCGATGACGGCTCCCATCACTTTGCCCACGCCGCCCGAGGCCGAGGCGCCGCCGATGAAGCAGGCGGCGATCACGTCCAGCTCGAAACCTGTGCCCGCCTTCGGTGTGGCCGTGTTCAGGCGCGCCGCGAAGATCAGGCCGGCCAGCGCGGCCAGCATGCCCATGTTGACGAAGGTGTAGAAGCTGACCCGTTCCGTCTTGATGCCCGACAGGCGCGCCGCCTTTTCGTTGCCGCCCACGGCATACACGCGGCGGCCCAGCACGGTGCGGTTGGTGATGAAGGTGTAGGCGACGATGAGCAGCGACATCACGGCCAGCACGTTGGGAAAACCACGGTACGACGCCAGCAGGTAGCTGAAATACACCATCACGGCGGCGAAAATGGCATTTTTCAGCAGGAAGAAGGCGCGCGGCTCGTTTTCCATGCCGTGTTTCAGTTGCTTGGCGCGGCTGCGCAGCGAGGTGACGATCAGCGCCGCGGCGGCGATCACGCCCAGCAGCAGCGACAGGCCGCGCAGGTTGTCGCCGCCGAACGGGTCGGGCAGGAAGCCGGAGCTGAGCATCTGGAAGCCTTCCGGGAAGGGGCCGACCGACTGGCCTGCCAGCAGCGCCAGGGTCAGGCCCTTGAACACCAGCATGCCGGCCAGGGTGACGATGAAGGACGGGATTTTAAAGAAGGCGACGAAATAGCCTTGCGCGCCACCGATGACGGCGCCGGCCAGCAGGCAGAGGATGCTGGCGGCGACAAAATGCATGTGGTAGTTGACGATCAGGACGGCGGCCAGCGCGCCGACGAAGCCGACCACCGAGCCGACGGATAAATCGATATGGCCGGCCACGATGACCATCAGCATGCCCAGCGCCATGATGACGATGTAGCTGTTTTGCAGCACCAGGTTCGTCAGGTTCAGCGGCTGCATCAGGGTGCCGTCCGTCATGTACTGGAAAAAGCCCATGATGACGATCAGCGAGAGCAGCATGCCGTAGTCGCGCATATTGTTTTTCAAGAAGCCGGCATAGCTTTTCGCTTGCGGCGCGGCCGCTGGCGCTGCTGCTGCCGGCGCGCCTGCTGTCAGTTTATTGTCCATTGTTTTCTCCGTGTGTAACGATCGCGCGCATGATGCGTTCCTGCGATGCTTCTGCCGCGCTCAGTTCTGCCGCGAAGCGGCCTTCGTTCATGACATAGATCCGGTCGCACATGCCCAGCAATTCCGGCATTTCCGAGGAAATCATGATGATGCATTTGCCTTCGGCGGCCAGCTCGCTGATGATGCTGTAGATCTCGTACTTGGCGCCCACGTCGATGCCGCGGCTCGGTTCATCGAGGATCAGCACGTCGGGGCGCGAAAACAGCCATTTCGCCAGCACCACTTTCTGCTGGTTGCCGCCGGACAGGTTGACCACCTTCTGCGCCACGCTCGAGCAACGGGTCTTGAGCTTGCGGCGGAACTCCTCGGCCACACCGAATTCACGCTGCTCGTCGATCACCATGTGCCGCGAAATCGCGTCCAGGTTGGCCAGGCTGGTGTTCTTCTGGATGTCTTCCTCGAGGATCAGGCCCAGGCCCTTGCGGTCTTCCGTGACATAGGCGAGGCCGTGCGCGATCGCCTTGCCGATGGTGCTGACGTCGATCTCCTGGCCATGCTTGAGCACCGTGCCGCTGATGCGCTGGCCGTAGGCGCGGCCGAACAGGCTCATCGCCAGTTCCGTGCGCCCGGAGCCCATCAGGCCGGCGATGCCGATGATCTCGCCCTTTTTCGCGTGCATATTGATGCCCTTGATGACGGGGCGGTCGGCATGCTCGGGATGGAAGACGCGCCAGTCGCGCACTTCGAAAATGGTCTCGCCGATGGTGGGCGTGCGCGGCGGATAGCGGTCCGCCATTTCGCGCCCGACCATCTTTTCGATGATGCGGTCTTCGCTGACGGGCTCCGTGCGGCAGTCGAAACTGTCGACCGTGTTCCCGTCGCGCAGCACCGTGATGGCATCGGCGACTCTTGAAATTTCATTGAGCTTGTGCGAAATCAGGATCGAGGCGATGCCCTGGGCTTTCAGGCCCAGCAGCAGGTCGAGCAGGGCCGCGCTGTCGCTTTCGTTCAGGCTGGCCGTCGGCTCGTCGAGGATCAGCAGCTTGACGTCCTTGCACAACGCCTTGGCGATCTCGATCAGCTGCTGCTTGCCCACACCCAGATTGGTGATCAGGGTGTCCGGGGACTCCTTCAGGCCGACTTTGTGCAGCAGTTCGCGCGTCTTCGCTTGCGCGTATTCCCAGTCGATGACGCCCATGCGGGACGGTTCGTTGCCGAGGAAGATATTCTCGGCGATCGACAGCTGGGGCACCAGCGCCAGTTCCTGGTGGATGATGATGATGCCGATTTCTTCGCTGTCCTTGATGCCGCGGAAGTGCCGCGTCTGGCCCAGGTAATCGATGTCGCCCGTATAGCTGCCATGGCCGTAAACGCCGCTCAGCACTTTCATCAGGGTCGATTTGCCGGCGCCGTTTTCGCCGACGATGGCGTGGATCTCGCCGCTGCGTACCCGCAGGTTGACATTGTCGAGCGCAACGACGCCCGGGAATGTTTTGCGTATCCCGCGCATTTCCAGGATAGTGTTCGTCATATAACCTCTCTGGCACGGCCGCGCTGGTGGGCAGCGGCCGTGCGGCAGTCTTGTTCTTGATCGTGCGTGAAGCGAAAGGCCCGGCAGTGCCGGGCCTTCAGTACCTTGGATGCTTATTTCACTTGCGCTTCCGTGTAGTAGCCGCTGCCGGTGACGAGCACCTGCTTCCAGTTCGCCTTGTCGACGGTGACCGGTTTCAACAAGTAGGACGGCACGACCTTCACGCCGTTGTTATAGGTCTTGGTATCGTTGACGGCCGGCGTCTTGCCGCTCATCATTGCGTCGACCATGTTGGCCGTCACTTTGGCCAGTTCGCGCGTGTCCTTGAACACGGTCGATGCCTGTTCGCCGCGGATGATCGATTTCACCGACGGGATTTCCGCATCCTGGCCCGTCACGACGGGGAACGGCTGTTTCGGCGTGCCGTAGCCGACGCCCTTGAGCGAGGACAGGATGCCGATGCTCAAGCCGTCATATGGCGACAGCACGGCGTCGACGCGGGCATTGCCGTAGTAGGCGCTGAGCAGGTTGTCCATGCGCGCTTGCGCCACGGCGCCGTCCCAGCGCAGGGTGGCGACCTTTTCCATGCCCATCTGCTTCGAGCGCACCACCAGCTTGCCGCTGTCGATGTACGGTTTCAGCACCGACAGCGCGCCGTTGTAGAAGAAGTGCGCGTTGTTGTCGTCGGCCGAGCCGCCGAACAGTTCGATATTGAACGGGCCCTTGCCTTCCTTGAGTTTCAGCGCCGATTCGATGTAGCCCGCTTGCAGCACGCCGACCTGGAAGTTGTCGAAGGTGGCGTAGTAATCGATGTTTTTCGTGCCGCGGATCAGACGGTCATACGAAATGACCTTGATGCCCTTGTCGGCCGCCTTTTGCAGCACGTTCGACAAGGTGGTGCCGTCGATGGCGGCGATCACCAGCACCTTGGCGCCCTTGGTGATCATGTTTTCCACCTGCGCCAGCTGGTTCGGGATATCGTCGTCGGCAAACTGCAGGTCCGTCTTGTAGCCGCGCTCCTTGAATACCTTGACCATGTTGTCGCCGTCGGCGATCCAGCGCATGGACGACTTGGTCGGCATCGAGATGCCGATCGCGCCCTTGTCTGCGGCGCTTGCCACGGGCATTACCGCCATGCCGGAGATGGCCAGCGCCAGGCTCGCGGTCAGCATTTTCATTGTTGTTTTCATTTCAGGTCTCCACCGTCTTCGATAGTTGAATGTGCCAGGGCCGTCGTCCAGCGGGCGGGCTCCGTGCGAATGGCCGATTGCGGGCCACGGCTGATACTAGTTTGTCCATCCATCCCTCACCAATCACTTTTTTCGCATAGCCGATATCCAAAACGATATCGATAGGCCAATTGATGCAATGCGCCATAGTGCCCCTTCCCGCCTGCGGACAGGGCGGGAGAGCAGGCCGGGCGGCGGCTTTTTTTGGTGCGCTGCAATACCAATAATCATCATTCAATTTGGTGATTTTCGTAATTGCGGCGACACAGGGCGGCGCGCAGAATCGGTCCGAACTTGAAGACCAGCCATCCCGTCACGACCTTTTGAAAGCTTGCCATGCAGCCGATTTCCCCCGCCTCCCTGTTGCCCACCGACCTTGCGCAGGCTCTCCTCATCGGCCGCATCTGGCGTGACGGCCCCTGCGTCGTCGCCGTGCGCGGCGGCGAGGTGGTCGACATCACGCAGACGGTAGCGACGGTGGCCGAGCTGTTCGAACGCAGCGATGCGCTCGATATCGCCCGCCATGCGCCCGGCATCGCGCTCGGCCCCGTGCAGGCGCTGCTGGAGCAGGCGCTGGCCGCGCCGGCCGGCGAGCCGCTGCTACTGGCGCCGTGCGACCTGCAGGCCGTCAAGGCCTGCGGCGTGACCTTCGCCGTCAGCCTGCTCGAACGGGTGATCGAGGAACAGGCGGGCGGCGACGCGGCGCGCGCGGCAAGCTTGCGCGCCGCGCTGCAAACGACGCTGGGCGGCGACTTGTCCGCATTAAAACCCGGCTCGGAGGCGGCGCAGCGCCTGAAACAGCAGCTGCAGCAGCGTGGCGCCTGGTCGCAGTACATGGAAGTGGGCATCGGCCCCGACGCGGAAGTGTTTACCAAGGCGCAGCCGATGTCGTCGGTGGGCTGCGGCGCGCAGGTGGGCTTGCTGCCATCGTCCGCCTGGAACAACCCGGAGCCCGAGATCGTCCTGGCCGTCAACAGCCGTGGCGAGGTGCTGGGGGCGACCTTGGGCAACGACGTCAACCTGCGCGACATCGAAGGGCGCAGCGCCCTCTTGCTGGGCAAGGCCAAGGATAACAACGGCTCCTGCGCCATCGGCCCCTTCATCCGCCTGTTCGACGAGCACTTCACGCTCGACACCGTACGCGAGGCGGAAGTGTCGCTGCTGATCGAAGGCGCGGACGACGGCTTTGTGCTCGAAGGCGCCAGCTTCATGCGCGAAATCAGCCGCGACCCGCTTGACCTGGTGCGCCAGACGGCGGGCCAGTACCACCAGTATCCGGACGGTTTCATGCTGTTCCTCGGGACCATGTTCTCGCCCGTAAAGGACCGCGGCGCGCAGGGCGGCGGCTTTACGCACCACCTGGGCGACCGCGTGACGATTGCCAGCGCCGCGCTGGGTGCGCTGGTCAACGAAGTGCAGCGCTGCGATGCGATTGCCCCCTGGACGTTCGGCGTGCGCGCGCTGTACCAGAACCTGGCGCAACGCGGCTTGCTTTGATCCGATTATTTTAAAAAGAGAGACACCATGCAGCATGCAACTTACCCCAGCCTGGCCGGCAAGCGCGTCGTCATCACGGGCGGCGGCACCGGCATCGGCGTGGCCATCGTCGAGGCGTTCGCGCGCCAGGGCGCCCACGTCACCTTTCTCGACATCGCCCGCGAGGCGTCGCTGGCGCTGCAGGAAAAGCTGGCCCACCTGCTGCAGCCGCCCGTGTTCCGCTATTGCGACCTGACGGACCTGGGCGCCCTGGCCGCCACCTTCGCCGAGATCGCACACAGCGCGGGCGCCACGGATATCCTCGTCAACAACGCGGCCAATGACGACCGCCACCAGCTGCAGGACGTCACGCCCGCCTACTGGGACGAGCGCATGGCCGTCAACCTGCGCCACCAGTATTTCTGCGCCCAGGCAGTGGCGCCGGCCATGCGCGCCAAGGGCAGCGGCGTGATCCTCAACCTGGGCTCGATTTCCTGGCACCTGGCGCAGGCGAACCTGTCGATCTACATGACGGCGAAAGCCGGCATCGAAGGGCTGACGCGCGGCCTGGCGCGCGACCTGGGTGCCGACGGCATCCGCGTCAACTGCATCATTCCCGGCGCCGTGCGCACGCCGCGCCAGGAGCGGCTGTGGCATACGCCGGAAGCGGAAGCCGTGATCCTGCAGGGACAATGCCTGCAGCTGCGCGTGGAGCCGGAAGACGTGGCGGCGCTGGCGCTGTTCCTGGCGTCCGACAACGCGGCCAAGTGCGCGGGACGCGAATACTATGTCGACGCAGGCTGGTACGGCGCATGAGCACCTCAGGCAACCGCCAGGCGCGGCGCTTCCGCTCGCAGGACTGGTTCGATAATCCCGACCACATCGACATGACGGCGCTGTACCTCGAGCGCTTCATGAACTACGGTATCACGGCCGAGGAACTGCGCTCGGGCCGGCCCATCATCGGCATCGCGCAAAGCGGCAGCGATATCAGCCCCTGCAACCGCATCCATCTGGAGCTGGCCCAGCGCGTGCGCGACGGCATCCGCGACGCGGGCGGCATCCCGATGGAATTCCCGCTGCACCCGATCTTCGAGAACTGCCGCCGTCCCACGGCCGCGTTGGACCGCAACCTCGCGTATCTGGGCCTGGTGGAGGTCCTGCATGGCTATCCGATCGACGCCGTGGTGCTGACGACGGGCTGCGACAAGACCACGCCGGCGCAATTGATGGCCGCCGCCACGGTGGACATTCCCGCCATCGTGCTGTCGGGCGGCCCCATGCTCGACGGCTGGATGGACGGCGAACTGGTCGGCTCCGGCGCGGCCATCTGGAAGGGCCGCCGCCAGCTGTCCGCCGGCTTGATCGACAACGACAAATTCCTGCAGATCGCCGCCGCCTCGGCGCCGTCGGCCGGCCACTGCAACACCATGGGCACGGCATCGACGATGAATGCGCTGGCCGAAGCGCTGGGCATGTCGCTGACGGGCTGCTCGGCCATCCCCGCGCCGTACCGCGAACGGGGCCAGATCGCCTATGCAACGGGGTGCCGCATCGTCGGCATGGCGCATGACGACGTGCGCCCGTCGAGCATCCTCACGCGCGAGGCATTTTTGGATGCCATCATCGTCAACGCGGCCATCGGCGGCTCCACCAACGCCCAGCCGCACCTGATGGCCATGGCGCGCCATGCGGGCGTGGCATTGCATTCGAGCGACTGGATGGAACATGGCTACGATGTGCCGCTGCTGTTGAACATGCAGCCGGCCGGGAAGTATCTGGGCGAGCGTTTCCACCGCGCCGGCGGCGTGCCGGCCGTGATGTGGGAGCTGCAGCAGGCGGGCCTGCTGCACGCGGACCGCTTGACGGTCACGGGCCAGAGCATGGCGGCCAACTTGCAGGGCCGCGAAAGCGCGGACCGCGAGATGATCCGCCCGTTTGCCGCGCCGCTGAAGGAAAAGGCCGGTTTCATGGCCTTGCAGGGCAACCTGTTCGATTTTGCCATCATGAAGACCAGCGTGATCTCGCCCGCCTTCCGCGAGCGCTACCTGTCGCGTCCCGGCAGCGAGGGAGTGTTCGAGGCGCGCGCCATCGTCTTTGACGGTTCTGCTGACTATCACGCGCGCATCAATGACCCGGCGCTCAATATCGACGACAGTTGCATGCTGGTCATGCGCGGCGCCGGCCCTGTCGGCTGGCCCGGTTCGGCCGAGGTGGTCAACATGCAGCCGCCCGACGCCTTGCTCAAGGCGGGCATTCTGAACCTGCCGACCCTGGGCGACGGGCGCCAGTCGGGCACCTCGGACAGCCCCTCGATCCTGAACGCGTCGCCGGAAAGCGCCGTCGGCGGCGGCCTGGCGCTGCTGCGCACGGGCGACATCATCCGCGTGGACCTGAACGGGGGCCAGTGCGACATGCTGGTCGATGCGGCTGAACTGGCGCGCCGCGCCCAGGAACTGCCGCCGCCCGTCAACGACAGCGCCACGCCGTGGCAGGAAATCTACCGCGCCAGCGTGGGCCAGCTGGAAACGGGCGCCTGCATGGAGCTGGCCCTGAAATACCGCGCCGTGGGCCAGACCCTGCCGCGCCACAACCATTAGCAGTCGCAGCACGTAGGTCGGGTTAGCGCTTCGCGCGTAACCCGACACCACCACAGACATAAAATTTTCAGCAGTACCCGCAGTTAAAAAATGTAGCTAAAAAATCCACAAGGAGACACACAATGAACAAGATCATCAGTGCAGCCATCATGACCGCCATGCTGGCATTGAGCAGCAGCGCCGCCCTGGCCGATGCGAAAAACCCGAAGATCGGCTTTTCCATCGACGACTTGCGCGTGGAACGCTGGACGCGCGACCGCGATTTCTTCATCGCCGCCGCCGAAAAGCAGGGCGCCAAGGTCTTCGTGCAGTCGGCCGACGCCAGCGAGCAGCGCCAGATTTCGCAGATCGAAAACCTGATCTCGCGCGGCGTGGACGTGCTGGTGATCGTGCCGTTCAACGCCACTGTGCTCAACAACACCGTCAAGGAAGCGAAAAAGGCCGGCATCAAGGTGTTGTCGTATGACCGCCTGATCCTGAACGCCGATATCGATGCGTATATCTCGTTCGACAACGAGAAAGTGGGAGAGATGCAGGCCGAAGGCGTGACCAAGCTGCAGCCGAAGGGCAATTACTATTTGCTGGGCGGCTCGCCCACCGACAACAACGCCAAGATGCTGCGCGAAGGCCAGATGAAGGTGCTCAAACCGTTCATCGACAAGGGCGATATCAAGATCGTCGGCCAGCAGTGGGTGAAGGACTGGAGCGCCACCGAAGCGCTGTCCATCGTGGAAAACGCGCTGACGGCCAACGGCAACAAGATCGATGCCATCGTCGCCTCGAACGACGGCACGGCCGGCGGCGCCATCCAGGCCCTGGCCGCGCAAAAACTGGCCGGCAAGGTGCCGGTCTCGGGCCAGGACGCCGATCTGGCGGCGGTCAAACGCGTCATCGCCGGCACGCAATCGATGACCGTCTACAAACCCCTGAAAACCATCGCCGCCGAAGCGGCCAAGCTGGCCGTGCAACTGGCGCGCAATGAAAAGCCCGCCTACAACTCCAGCTATGACAACGGCCTGAAAAAAGTCAGCACGGTGCTGCTCAAACCCACGCCCTTGACCAAGGCGAACGTGAACATTCTCGTCGACGACGGTTTCTATACCAAGGCGCAGCTGGGTAATTGATTACCCGCTTGCTGTCGGCTTACGCGCTGCGCGCTAAGCCGACCTACGATTGCCCGCATCGGCCGTTATCCGACAATCGCCGGCTCCGGAAACGCCGGTGGTGGTGTCGGCCGTCCGCATCGACCGTAGGTCGGATTAGCGGCGCCATGGGCGCCGCGTAATCCGACATTTCCCCCGTATCCGCAACGAGAGTGAGCATGTCCGACTATCTGCTTGAAATGAAAGGCATCGTCAAACAGTTTGGCGGTGTCCGCGCGCTCGACGGCATCGACCTGCAGGTGCGGGCCGGCGAGTGCATCGGCTTGTGCGGCGAGAATGGCGCCGGCAAGTCGACCCTGATGAAGGTGCTGTCCGGTGTGTACCCGCACGGCACCTGGGATGGCGAGATCCTGTGGGATGGCCAGCCCCTGCGCGCGCAATCGATCCGCGACACGGAAGACGCGGGCATCATCATCATCCACCAGGAACTGATGCTGGTGCCGCAGCTGTCCGTGGCCGAGAATATCTTCATGGGCCGCGAGCTCACCCTGCCCGGCGGGCGCATGCATTACGCGGCCATGTACAAGCGCGCCGACGAGCTGCTGCGCGAACTGAAAATTCCCGAACTGAACGTAGCGCAACCCGTGATGAATTACGGCGGCGGCCACCAGCAGCTGGTGGAAATCGCCAAGGCGCTCAACAAGAATGCGCGATTGCTGATACTCGACGAGCCGTCGTCGTCGCTGACGGCCTCGGAAATCGCCGTGCTGCTCGATATCCTGCGCGCGCTGAAGGCCAAGGGCGTCACCTGCATCTACATTTCGCACAAGCTCGATGAAGTGGCGGCCATCTGCGACACCATCGTCGTCATCCGCGACGGCAAGCATATCGCCACCACGCCGATGGCGCAGATGAACGTCGAGCGCATCATCGCGCAAATGGTGGGCCGCGAAATGAGCCAGCTGTATCCGCAGCGTGCGCAGCCGGCACCTATCGGCGAAGTGCTGTTCGAGGCGCGCCACGTAAGCTGCATCGACGCCGACAACCCGCAGCGCAAGCGCGTCGACGATGTGTCGTTCACCCTGCGAAAGGGCGAGATCCTCGGCATCGCCGGCCTGGTGGGGGCGGGGCGCACGGAACTCGTCTCGGCCCTGTTCGGCGCCTACCAGGGGCCGTGCCAGGCCGAAGTGTGGCTCGATGGCCGCCGCATCGACACTTCGTCCCCGCAAAAGGCGATTGCCATGGGCCTGGCCATGGTGCCGGAAGACCGCAAGCATCACGGCATCGTGCCCGATCTCGACGTGGGGCAGAACATCACCCTGGCCGTGCTGGAGCAATTCGCGCGTGCCACGCGCATCGATGGCGAGGCGGAATTGACGGCCGTGCGCGGCGAGATCGCGCAGCTGGAACTGAAGGCGGCTAGCCCGTCGCTGCCCATTACGAGCCTGTCGGGCGGCAACCAGCAAAAGGCCGTGCTGGCCAAGATGCTGCTGACGCGCCCGCGCGTGCTGATCCTCGACGAGCCCACGCGCGGCGTCGACGTGGGCGCCAAATATGAAATCTACAAACTGATGCTGGCGCTGGCCGACCGGGGCGTGGCCATCATCATGGTCTCGTCGGAACTGGCTGAAGTGCTGGGCGTGTCCGACCGCGTGCTGGTGATGGGCGAAGGCCGCCTGCGCGGCGACTTTATCAACGATGGCCTGAGCCAGGAAACCGTGCTGGCGGCGGCGCTGGACCAGCGCCCGGCGCCCGCCGCCAACACCGCAAACAAGGAACCCGCAGCATGAAACCGCACAGTATCAAACAGCTGTTCACCCAATACAAGATGCTGGCCCTGCTGATCGCCGTGGCGCTGATCTGGGCCTTTTTTTCGTGGAAAACGGAGGGCAGCTTCCTCACGCCGCGCAACCTGTCGAATCTGCTGCGCCAGATGTCCGTCACCGGCATCCTCGCCTGCGGCATGGTGCTGGTGATTATCGCCGGCGAGATCGACCTGTCGATCGGCTCCCTGCTGGGGCTACTCGGCGGCATCGCCGCCGTGCTGGACGTCACGCAGCACTGGCCGCTGGCGCTGAACCTGATGGCGGTGCTGGGCTGCGGCCTGGTGATCGGCCTGCTCAATGGCTACCTGACGGCGTACCGGGGCATCCCGTCCTTCATCGTGGGACTGGGCGGCATGCTCGCGTATCGCGGCATCCTGCTGGGCATCACGGGCGGCATCACGATCGCGCCCGTCTCCGAGCCGATGGTCTACCTGGGACAGGGCTACCTGCCTGCGGTGCCCGGCATCGTGCTGGGCATCGGCCTGTTCCTGCTGGCCGCCTTCCTGACGTGGCGCGCGCGCGCCAGCCGCGCCCAGCATGGCTTGCCGCAGACGGCGCCCTGGGCCGACGGCCTGCGCCTGGCCGTCATCGGCGCCGTGCTGTATGCCTTCGTGCGGACCCTGAACGGTTATGAAGGCATTCCGCTGCCCGTGCTGCTGCTGCTGGCCTTGCTGGGGCTGTTCAGCTACATCACCAGCCAGACCGTGTTCGGCCGGCGCATCTACGCCGTCGGCAGCAATATGGAAGCGACGCGCCTGTCCGGCATCAATGTGAAAGCCGTCAAGCTGTGGATCTTCGGCATCATGGGCCTGATGTGCGCGCTCGCCGGCCTGATCAACACGGGCCGCCTGGCGGCCGGTTCGCCGTCCGCCGGCACCTTCAGCGAACTCGACGCCATTGCCGCCTGCTTCATCGGCGGCACCTCGATGCGCGGCGGCTCGGGCACCGTGTACGGCGCCCTGATCGGCGCGCTGGTCATGGCCAGCCTCGATAACGGCATGTCCATGCTGGACGTGGACACCTACTGGCAGATGATCGTGAAAGGCAGTATCCTCACCCTCGCCGTGTGGGTCGATGTCAGCACGCGAGCCGGACGCAGATAGCCGTGAAACGATCTGGCACGGGAGGAGACACCATGAAGATGCCGACCGCGCACCGGATCGCGCTGCTGTTTAACGGGAATAAGATCTACGACCGCGACATCATCGCGGGCATCGCCGCCTACCTGAACACCACGCGCGTGTCGTGGGACCTGTTCCTGGAAGAGGACTTCCGTTGCCGCCTGCCCGGCATCGAGCGCTGGCAGGGAGACGGCATCATCGCCGATTTCGACGATCCCGCCGTCTGCGCGGCGCTGGCGCACAGCCGCCTGCCCGTGGTGGCCGTGGGCGGCTCGTATGCGCGCGAGGACGATTACCCGGCCGGCATCCCGTACGTGGCGACCGATAATTTCAAGATCGTCAAGCTGGCCTATGAACACCTGGTGGAAGCGGGACTGAGCCGCTTTGCCTGTTTCAGCCTGCCCGAGGCCGATGTCAACCGCTGGGCTCAGGAACGCGAAACGGCATTTTGCGCCCTGATGGAGCGCGACCACATGCGCGCCGACGTGTACCGGGGCGTGGCCACCAGCGCGCCGTCTTGGGACGAGGCGGTGGAGCAGCAGATCGCCTGGCTCAACAGTCTGGAAAAACCCGTCGGCATCATCGCCGTGAGCGACGCGCGCGCGCGCCAGCTGCTGCAAGCGTGCATGCATGCGGGGATCGCCGTGCCGGAGCAAGTGGCCCTGATCGGCATCGACAACGACCCGCTGGCGCGCATGCTCACGCGCATTCCCTTGAGCTCCGTGATCCAGGGCACCGAGGAAATGGGCCGCACGGCCGCGCATTTGCTGCACCAGATGCTCAACGGCGCGCGCCTGTCCGGCACGCGCATCCTCGTGCCGCCGGCCGGCCTGAACGTGCTCGCGTCCACGCGCCACCAGCCCTTCCAGCATCCGCAGGTGATGCAGGCGCGCCACTTCATCCGCCAGTACGCCTGCCAGGGCATCAAGACGGAGCAGGTGGCCGATTACGTGGGCGTGTCGCGCTCCTCGCTCGAAGCGCACTTCCGCCACGAGCTGGGGCGCAGCGTGCACGACGAGATCCTGCATTTCAAGCTCGATGCGGCCAAGACCCTGCTGGCGCGCGGGCCAGGGCAGGTGGCCGAGGTGGCCGTGCGTTGCGGCTTTACCACGGTGCAGTACATGCACGCCGTCTTCAAGCGCGAACTCGGCTGCACGCCGCGCGAATTCCAGCAGCGCAGCCGGCCGCCGCCAGCCCCCGGGCAGGCGCCATGATGCATCTGCTGCGCAATGCGCGCGGCATGCGCGTGGCCATCGACGCGCACGACGCCAGCGTGCGGGCCTGGTGGGCGCCCGACCGCTATGGTCGCCTGGCCGACGTGCTGGGCGCGGCACCCTCTGCTGCGCACGCGTCCACGGGCTGGCGGTGCGACCCGCCGGACGACGGCCGCTTGCTGCTGCGCCTGGCGCACGACGGCCTGTCGGTGCGACTGGCCTACCGGCTTGACGACGATGGCAGCCTGCACCTCGACTGCGCCGCCACGGCCGATGCGGTTTCACGTTTTGCGCTTGCCGCGCCCCGCTTCAATCTGCAGGGCGGCCGCGCCGCAGTGGGAGACCATGTGCTGCGCCTGGCGGCGGACCGCTACTGGCCTGGCGGCCACTCTTGCAGCGCTCCGCTCGATGTGGCGGGCAGCGCGTTTGACTTCCGCCAGCCGGCGCCGCTCGCTTCGCGCCTGGCCTGGCCCGCGCTGGCGCAATCGGCGGGATTCCGGCATGACTTTTACTGGACGGGCAGCGGCCAGCTGCGCGAGGCGGCGCGGGTTGCCGACCCCGCTTCCGGCCGGGTCCTGCGTTTTTCCAGCACCCAGGACAGCTGTCATCTGTATTCCGATGCGCGCTGTTTTTCCCTGCTGGCGCAGGGCGTGCAATTGCAGCCGGGACAGGTGAGGCGGTTCCAGCTCGCCTACCGTTTGGGCGTGCAGGATATTGATGCGTTTGACATATCCGAACCGGTATCAATGATGTCAAATAAGTGATTGGTCAGATATGCGGGGCAGTTCTACCATGGGGTAGTTTTTCCCTCATTTATTTTTGCCCTTACCGACGCTGCGAACCTGCCATGAACATACTCACCATCGATGCCGGCACCACCAATACGCGTACCTTGCTGTGGCGCGCCGGCGCCGTCGTCGCCCAGGCGCAGCTGGAAACGGGCGTGCGCAATACCGCCATCGATGGCCATAACGGCGCGCTGAAACAAGCGCTGCGCGACACCATCGCCAGCGTGCTGGCCAGCGCCGGCATCGCGCCGTCGGCCGTGGACCTGGCGCTCGCTTCGGGCATGATCAGTTCGCCCATGGGCGTGCGGGAAGTGCCGCATTTGCCGGCGCCCGCCGGCCTGGCCCAGCTGGCGCAAGGCATGCAGGCGGTGGACTTGCCCGACGTGCTGGCGCAGCCCCTGTGGCTGATTCCCGGCGTGCGCAACCAGCATGGCGCCGTCGGCCTGCATAACGTCGAGGCGATGGACATGATGCGCGGCGAAGAGACGGAAGTCGTCGCGCTGCTCGAGCGCCTGCAGTTGCGCGGCGCGGCGACCCTGATCATGCCCGGCTCGCATACCAAATTGATCAGCGTGGACGAGCAGCGCCGCATCCTCGGCTGCAGCACCACCATCGCCGGGGAATTGCTGCAGGCGATCACGCAGCACACCCTGATCAAGCAATCGGTCGATGGCGGTTTTGCCCAGACCCTGGTGCCGAAAATGCTGCTGGCCGGCGCGGCCGCGGCGCAAAAAACGGGGCTGGCGCGCGCCTGCTTCAGCGTGCGCACCCTGGGCCAGTTCAGCGCCATCGAATGCAATGAGCGGGCCAATTTCCTGATGGGTGCCGTCCTCAGCGGCGACCTGCTGGCGCTGCGCAACAGCACCGCCATCCAGATGCGGCCCGATACGCCGCTCGTCATTACGGGCAAGCCCATGCTGCGCCAGGCGCTCGGGCTGCTGATCGAAGAACACGGATTTTTTTATGGCAAGCGCATCATCGTCGACGACCAGCAGCAAGACTATCTGGCCGGTCACGGTGCGCTGCTGATCGCCGCCGCGCGCGGCTTGATTTCCCCGCAGGAGACAGTATGAGCAGCAACAAGAACAAGCGTCCCTTGCGTTCGCAAGCGTGGTTTGGCGGCGACGACAAGGACAGTTTCATTCACCGCAGCTGGATGAAGAACCAGGGCTATCCCAGCGACGCTTTCGATGGCCGTCCCGTCATCGGCATCTGCAATACCTGGTCCGAACTGACGCCCTGCAATGGCCATTTCCGCGACCTGGCCGAGATGGTCAAGCGCGGCGTGCTCGAAGCGGGCGGCTTTCCCGTCGAATTTCCCGTCATGTCGCTGGGC
This sequence comes from Janthinobacterium aestuarii, assembly GCF_046113285.1. NCBI lineage: Bacteria > Pseudomonadati > Pseudomonadota > Betaproteobacteria > Burkholderiales > Oxalobacteraceae > Janthinobacterium > Janthinobacterium aestuarii. The sequence goes on along the minus strand of NZ_CP142524.1, from coordinate 6,126,995 downwards.
GAGACGAATCTGCGCCCGACGGCCATGCTGTTCCGAAACCTGGCCAGCATGGATGTGGAGGAATCGATCCGCGCCAACCCCATCGACGGCGTGGTGCTGCTGACGGGCTGCGACAAGACCACCCCGGCCCTGCTGATGGGCGCGGCCAGCGTGGACTTGCCCACCATCGTGCTGTCGGGCGGCCCCATGTTGAACGGGAATTACCGGGGCAAGCCGATCGGTTCGGGCACGGACGTGTGGAAGTTTTCCGAAGACGTGCGCGCCGGGCGCATGACCTCAAACGAATTCAAGCAGGCCGAATCGTGCATGTCGCGCTCCGCCGGCCACTGCATGACCATGGGCACGGCATCGACCATGGCCAGCATGGTCGAGGCGCTGGGCGTGACCTTGCCCGGCAACGCGGCCATTCCCGCCGTCGATGCGCGCCGCAAGCTGCAGGCGCAGCTGACGGGCCGGCGCATCGTCGACATGGTGCATGAAGACCTGAAACTGTCGCAGATCCTCACGCGCGAAGCGTTTGAAAACGCCATCATGGTCAACGGCGCCATCGGCGGCTCGACCAATGCCGTGATCCATTTGCTGGCCATTGCCGGGCGCATCGGCGTGGACATGCGCCTGGGCGACTGGGACCGCCTGGGCCGCGACATTCCCTGTTTGCTCAACCTGATGCCGTCGGGCCAGTACCTGATGGAAGACTTTTACTATGCGGGCGGCCTGCCCGTGATCATCCGCGACCTGCTGGGCAAATTGCATGGCGGGGCGCTCACCGTCACGGGCGCCAGCATGGCCGTCAACGTGGCCGAGGCGGAAAATTTCAATCCCGAAGTGATCACGCCGCTGGCGCAGCCATTCAAGGACGAAGGCGGCATCGCCGTCCTGCAGGGCAACCTGGCCCCGCGCGGGGCCGTCATCAAGCCCTCGGCCGCGTCGCCCGAGCTGATGCAGCACCGTGGCCGCGCCGTCGTCTTCAACAGCATCGAGCATTACAAAAAGCGCGTCGACGATCCCGCGCTCGATATCGATGCCAGCTGCGTGATGGTGCTGCAAAATTGCGGCCCGCAGGGCTACCCTGGCATGGCCGAGGTGGGCAATATGGGATTGCCGAAAAAACTGCTGGAGCAGGGCGTGCGCGACATGGTGCGCATCTCGGACGCGCGCATGAGCGGCACGGCCTACGGCACGGTGGTGCTGCACGTGGCGCCGGAAGCGGCCGTGGGCGGGCCGCTGGCCCTGGTGCGCGACGGCGACATGATCGAGCTGGACGTGGCGGGACGGCGCTTGCACCTGGACGTCGACGAGGCCGAGCTGGCGCGCCGGCGCGCAGAATGGCGCGCCCCCGAGCCGGCCATGAAGGGCGGCTACCAGTCCATGTACATCAAGCACGTGACGCAGGCCGACGAAGGCGCGGATCTGGACTTCCTCGTCGGCTGCCGTGGTTCGGCAGTACCACGCGAATCTCACTGAAAGAAGGAACAGACATGGGGACACAGGCCCAATTACTGGTCGATGCGCAGAATTTCCTGGGCGAGGGTGTGCGCTGGTGCGAACGCAGCGGCCGCGTTTTCTGGACGAATATCGAAGGCTGCCAGCTGCATGCGCTGGTGCTGGCCACGGGGGAGCGCCAGCGCTGGGACATGCCCGAGCGCCTGGCCTGTTTCGCGCTGACGGACCGCGACGACATCCTGCTGCTGGGACTGGCCTCGCGCCTGGCGTGGTTTGACGCGTGCAGCGGGGCCGTCACGCCCTTGCATACGGTGGAGGGCGACCTGCCCATGACGCGCCTGAACGATGGCCGCTGCGACCGCCAGGGACGCTTTGTCTTCGGCACGCTCGATGAGCGCCCGTGCCGCGATGCGATCGCCAGCTTCTACCGCCTCAACCTGGACTTGAGCCTGGAACGGCTGCCGCTGCCGCAGATCGCCATCTCGAACAGCATCTGCTTCAGCGTCGATGGCACGGCCATGTATTTTTGCGATTCGATGAAGAAGGCGATCTACCGCTGGGATGATTACCTGGGCGGCGACGCCAGCCGGGTACGTGTGTTTGCCGTGCTCGATCCGGGGCCGGGCGCCGCCGACGGCGCCACCATCGATGCGGATGACCACTTGTGGAGCGCGCAGTGGGGCGCGGGCAGGGTCTTGCGCTTCGCGCCGGACGGCAGCGTCGAACGGGCGATAGCCTTGCCCGTCTCGCAGCCCAGCTGCGTCAGCCTGGGCGGCCCGCATTACGATGAATTGTTCGTCACGACGGCGCAGGAAAGCTTGACCCCGGTCCAGCTGGCGGGCGAACCGCTGGCCGGCGGATTGTTTCATGCGCGCCAGGTGGGCGTGCGCGGTTTGCCGGAAGTGCGCTTTGGCGCCCTGCCGGCCTGACAGGAGAGAGCCGATGCAAAAGCACATGGTTTTCAATGGCATCCTCGGGCGGGGCATGGTCGGCATCGTGCGCGCCAATTCGGCGCAGGCGGCCGTGCAGATCGCCGAGGCGTGCATCGCCGGCGGCATCACGGCGCTGGAAGTGGCGTTCACCACGCCCGATACCCTGGGCGTGCTGCGCACCTTGCGCGAACGCCATGGTCCTGACGTGCTGTTGGGCGCGGGCACGGTGCTCGATACGGAGACGGCGCGCGCCGCCATCCTGGCCGGCGCGCAGTTCATCATCTCGCCCGGCGTGAACGTGGAGACGATTACGCTGTGCCAGCGCTACCAGGTGCTGTCCATGCCGGGGGCGATGACGCCGACGGAGATCGTCACGGCCCTGCAGGCGGGCGCCGACATCGTCAAGGTCTTCCCCGCCGAGATGTTCGGCCCCGCCTATATCAAGGCCCTGCGCGCCCCGTTGCCGCAAGCGCCGCTGATGCCGACGGGCGGCGTGACGGTGGAGAACCTGCCGGAATGGTTTGCCAGCGGCGCCGTGGCCGTGGGCATCGGCAGCAGCCTCAGTGGCCCGGGCGCCACGGGAGATTACGCGGCCGTGACGGCGCGCGCGCAGGCTTTTGTCGCGCAGATGGCGGTCGTGCGTATGGCTAAGTCTTCTGGCTAGCTCCCGGCGGGACGGGAATCTGCTACGCTAGGCGGGCAATGTCGCACGCCTCATAGACCAGAATATGTCCAACATCGCCCGCATCCTGCAAGACAGCCGCATCATCGCCATCGTCGGCATGTCCGACAAGCCCGAACGCGCCAGCCACGAAGTGGCCGACTACCTGCTGCGGCATGGCTATCGCGTATTGCCCGTCAATCCGGCCCTGGCCGGGCGCGACGTGCTGGGCCAGCGCGCTTACGCCACCTTGACGCAGGCGGCGGCTGCCGTCGCGCCGGCGCGCATCGACATCGTCGACTGCTTCCGCAAGCCGGCAGATATCCTGCCCATCGCCGAGGAAGCCATCGCCGTCAAGGCGGGCTGCCTGTGGCTGCAGCTCGACGTCATCAATGAGGAGGCGGCGCAGCTGGCGCGGGCGGCGGGCCTGGACGTGGTGATGGACCATTGCACAAAAATCGAGCACCGCAAGCTGGCGGTGGCGGTATGAAGGCGCGCACGCAATTCCGGGCCGGCAAAGGTTTTGATCTGAACGAGGAATTCGCCGGCAAGCGCCTGCTGGGCGCGGCCACCAAGGCGGCCAACAAGAAGCTGACCCCAGCCCAGTGCAAGGCCCTGGACCGCGAGGAAACCGTGGCGTTGACGGCGCAGATCGCCGAGTGCCAGAGCATGCTGTACGCGCAGCACAAGAAGAAGGTGCTGCTGGTCCTGCAGGGCATGGACACCTCGGGCAAGGATGGCACGGTGAAGGCCATCTTCAGCAATATCAACCCGATGGGCATCCGCGCCGTGGCGTTCAAGGGCCCCACCGATATCGAACTGGCGCACGACTACCTGTGGCGCGTGCACCAGCACGTGCCCGTCAAGGGCGAGATCGCCATCTTCAACCGCAGCCATTACGAGGATGTGCTGATCACGCGCGTGCAGGACATGATCGACAAGGCCGAATGCCAGCGCCGCTACGCGCAGATCCGCGATTTCGAGCGCATGCTGAGCGAGACGGGCACCGTCATCCTGAAAGTCTTCCTGCATATTTCGAAAGACGAGCAGCGGGGACGGCTGCAGGAGCGGCTCGACGATCCCGACCGCCAGTGGAAGTTCGATCCCAACGATATCGCCCAGCGCAAGAAGTGGGATGGCTACCAGCGCGCCTATGAAACGGCAATCCGCGAGACCGATGCCGACCACGCGCCGTGGTATGTGGTGCCGTCGAATTCCAAGACGCAGCGCAACCTGGTGGTGGCGTCCCTGCTGCTGGAAACGCTGCAGGCCATGAAGCTCGAATACCCGGCGCCGGACCCGAAACTGTCGTCTTTCAAGGTCGAGTAGTTCCGCCCATCGCCTGCGGAATCGGCCGCGCTGTGGCATAGTATCCCTCGTCGATAATTCAAACCAGACCGGAGATCCATATGCTGCAGTTGAAAGATCCTACCTTGTTGCGTCACCAGGCTTACGTGAATGGAGCCTGGGCGGATGCCGATGGTGGCCAGACGATTAATGTGAGCAATCCCGCCACCGGCGAGCATATCGGCACGGTGCCCCTGATGGGCGCAGCCGAGACGCGCCGCGCCATCGAGGCGGCCAATGCCGCCTGGCCCGCCTGGCGCAAGAAGACGGCCAAGGAGCGCGCGGCCGTGCTGCGCCGCTGGCATGACCTGATCCTGGAAAACGCCGACGACCTGGCGCTGATCATGACCACCGAGCAGGGCAAGCCCTTGCCGGAAGCGAAGGGCGAAGTGCAGTTCGGCGCCTCGTTCATCGAGTGGTTTGCCGAAGAAGGCAAGCGCGTTGCAGGCGATACCCTGCAATCGCCGTGGCCGGACCGCCGCCTGGTCATCACCAAGGAGCCGATCGGCGTGTGCGCCGCCATCACGCCGTGGAATTTCCCCGCCGCCATGATCACCCGCAAGGTCGGCCCGGCCCTGGCCGCCGGCTGCCCGATGGTCTTGAAACCGGCCGAAGCGACGCCGTTTTCCGCGCTGGCGCTGGCGGTGCTGGCTGAGCGCGCGGGCGTGCCTGCGGGCGTGTTCAGCATCGTCACGGGCGCGCCGAAAGACATCGGCGGCGAAATGACGTCGAACCCCATCGTGCGCAAGCTGACGTTTACGGGTTCCACGCAAGTGGGCCGTTTGCTGGCGGAACAGTGCGCGCCGACGATCAAGAAACTGTCGCTGGAACTGGGCGGCAATGCGCCGTTCATCGTCTTCGACGACGCCGACCTGGATGCGGCAGTGGAAGGCGCCATCGCCTCGAAATACCGCAATGCGGGCCAGACCTGCGTGTGCGCCAACCGCCTGTACGTGCAGGACAGCGTGTATGACGCGTTTGCCGACAAGCTGGTGGCCGCCGTGGCCAAGCTGAAAGTCGGCAATGGCATCGAGGCGGGCGTCACGCAAGGCCCGCTGATCGATGCCAAGGCCGTCGCCAAGGTGGAAGAGCACGTGGCCGACGCGCTGGGCAAGGGCGGCCGCCTGTTGGCCGGCGGCAAGCGCCATGCGCTGGGCAACGGCTTCTTCGAGCCGACCATCATCGCCGACGTGACGAATGACATGCGCGTGGCCACCGAGGAAACCTTCGGCCCGCTGGCGCCCCTGTTCCGCTTCAAGACGGACGATGAAGTCATCGCCCTGGCCAACAACACGGAATTCGGCCTGGCCGCCTACTTCTATTCGCGCGACATCGGCCGCATCTGGCGCGTGGCAGAAGGCCTGGAAACGGGCATGGTCGGCGTCAACACGGGCCTGATCTCGAACGAGATCGCCCCCTTCGGCGGCGTCAAGCAATCGGGCCTGGGCCGTGAAGGATCGACCTACGGTATCGAAGACTATCTCGTTATCAAATACATCTGCATGGGCGGGATCTAAGGCCGCTTAACGCGAGCCGCGGCGCGCGGCGAGGCGGTCCAGCATGCCCTTGACCGCTTCCATCTGCGTGCCGCTCTTGCGGTAGAAATCCGGGTCGATCGGGTTGATGCTGGTGTAGCCCCAGAAATCCCAGCAGCCTTTCGGGTTGTACGGATAGACGGGGCTCGGTTCGGCCTGCGGATACAGCACGATGATCTTGTTGGCGTCCGCCACCTGGTTGTAGCCGGTGCTGGTATAGAAACGGTCGCCGATCGCCTGCGTCGTTTGCAGGCAGCCGTGGAACACCACGTGCACGCGGCAGCTCTCGCTGTCGCACGCTTTCGGGATGTAGGCGTAGCCCGTATTGTTCATGCTCGAATACGCGTTCTGGATGAAGCTGCGCTGGTTGAAGGCGATCAGCTTGCCCGTCAGGGTGGTCGACGACGGTTGCAGGTCCGGGTACAGGTGCTGCAGGATGTCGCGCGCCTGGACGTAGTCGCAGTCGTTGATGAACGGCGACTCCGTCACGGCGCACGGCTTGTCCTGATTGCTGTCGGTCAAGATGGCGTGGCCCGCGCCTAGCGTGTCGACGAAGCGGATCTGCGCCGCCGGCGTGCCTGCCAGTTGATAGAATTTCCCCACCTGTTCCACCACCGGCCGCGTCACGGTCTGGTCTTTCGTTCCGCTGAACAGATACACGCGCTGGCGTTTCAGGTTGGCCGTGTCATCGATGAGACGTTCGCGCGCAAAATCGTTCGCCGCGCGCAGCAATTCGCTGGCGACGGGCGGCGCCACTTGCGCGCTGCCCGGATTCATGCAGGTGGTCAGGGCATTCGTCAGGTAGGGAATATACGGGAAGCGGCCCGGCTGGCCCGAGCAGAAATACGGGCCGCCCGCGATGATGCCGGCGCCGGCGACGGTGGCCGAGTAGGCGACGGCAAACTGCGCCGCCATGAAGCCGCCCGAAGACAGGCCGGACACTGTGGTCTGGCTCAGATCGGCCTGGTAGCCGGGCAGGGCGGGGGCGTCCTTTGTTGCGGCGGGTTTGACGGCTTTGGCCGTCGTGGCGGCGTGCGTGCTGGCTGGCGCCAGGATGAGCAGGCTGGCGGCGAGCAGGGCGGTGGGTAATGCGGTCAGGTGCGGGTAGGGCATGGCAACTCCACAAGGCAGGGACAGGAAGGCCGAGCATAGGTAAAAAAACTGTGCGCTGGGCAAGTACTGCACCGTCGTTGATGTCGCTCAAGCTATCGCTGTTGTTGTCCGTCTTGTACGCGCGCGCGGCGTTTGACATAGAATGGTTTTTTTTCGTTCAACCATGGTGCCCCTCATGTCCAAGACCCTTGCCCAGCTGTTTGCGCTCACCACCCTTGCCGCCGGCGCCAGCCTGGCCATGCCGGCCCATGCCGCCGAAACCGCGCCAGCTGCCATAGCTCCGGCCGCCTGCCCCGCCATCCTCAAGCAGACCTTCAACCGCCTGCAGGATGAAGCGCCGCAAAACCTGTGCCAGTACGCAGGCAAGGTCGTGCTGGTGGTCAATACGGCCAGTTATTGCGGTTTTACCAATCAATATGAAGGGCTTGAGGCGCTGTACGCCAAGTACGGCAGCAAGGGCCTGGTGGTGCTGGGTTTCCCGTCGAACGATTTCGGCAAGCAGGAGCCGGGCAACAGCAAGGAAATCGCCGATTTCTGCTACAACACCTATGGCGTGAAGTTCCCCATGTTTTCGAAGTCCGTCGTCTCCGGCCCCAATCCGAACCCGCTGTATGTGGACCTGATCAAGCAGACGGGCAAGACCCCGGCCTGGAATTTCCACAAATACCTGATCGACCGCCACGGTAAAGTGGTGGAAAGCTTCCCCAGCAAGGTGACGCCGGACGACAAGAAACTCGTTGGCGCGGTGGAAAAAGCGCTGGCGATGTAAATTGCAGATACACAAGCAGGCTTGAACGCCTGCTTTTTTTTTTAATGCCGTGCTTGTCGTCTTGCCATCATTATCCTAAGCTGGTTGTTCGCGTTTGTCACAACAAAGGAGATCATCATGGCATATGTCGATGGATTTGTGGTGCCCGTACCGAAAGCCAAGCTCGATGCTTACCTGGCCATGTCGCGCAGTTGCGGCGCCGTCTGGCGCGAATATGGCGCGCTGGAATTTCGCGAGTGCGTGGGTGACGATGTCAAGCCGGGCAAGCTGACTTCGTTCCCGCAGGCGGTGGACTTGCAGGATGGCGAAGTGGTGGTGTTTTCATGGATCGTGTATGAGTCGCGCGCCAAGCGCGATGAAATCAACGACAAGGTCATGAAAGACCCGCGCCTGGCCGAGATGATGGACCCGGCCAAGCTGCCGTTCGATGGCAAGCGGATGATCTACGGCGGCTACGAGATGCAGGTTGACCTCTAGCGGCTGAAACAGTCCATGGCGGCGTTGCAGTGCCTCGTCGTGCAGTTCGCACTGCCTTCGGCAATGCGCCTTGCCCTGAACTGTTTCAGGAGTCCATGGCGGCGTTGCAATGCCTCGTCGTGCAGTTGCACTGCCTTCGGCAATGCGCCTTGCCCTGAACGGTTTCAGGCGCTAGCGATAAGATGTGCCGGCATCGCCCCGCGCAGCGCATTGCACACGACGATGGCCTCGGCCCGCGCCAGCATGGCCCGCGTGATGATGGTTTCCTGCGCGTTCCAGGCGGGATCGGCCAGCATGGCTGCGCGCTGCACGCCGGGCAGCAGGCCGCAGGACAGGGGCGGCGTATGCCAGCGGCCATCGAGCAGGACGAAGACATTGCTGCGTCCGCCCTCCGTCAGCTCGCCCCGCTCGTTAAAGAACAGCATGTCGAAGCCCCCTTGCGCCTCGGCCGCGCGCCACGCTGCGTCATAGGGCGCGCGCACGCTGCTCTTGTGGCGCAGGAACAGGTCGTCGGCATTCGTGGCGTCGGGCGCCAGCAGGATGTTGACCGTCTCCGGCAAGGGCGACAGGGCACCGCTTTGCGTCGTAAACTGGCCGTCCTGGCGCAGCGCCAGGCGCAGGCGGAAGGGCGCATCGTCGGGCCGCGCGGCGCAGGCGGCCTGCAGCGCGGCGCGGGCCGCGTCCGCATCCCAGGCAAAACCGAAGTAGGCGCAGGAGGCGGCCAGGCGCGCCAGGTGGCGCTCCTGCTGGCGGCAGCCGCCGGCGCGGCTCGCGTGCAGGGTCTCGAACAGTTCGAAGTCGTTGCTCAGCCCCGTCAGGAAGCGGGCCTTGAGCTGGCATTCCGCAAATTCCTCGTGCGGGTCGCTGTCCAGGACGATGCCGGCGCCCACGCCCATTTCGCCGCGCCGCAGGCCGCCAGGGCCAGCCGGCTGCAGGGCCAGGGTGCGGATCGGCACGGACATGCAGAAGTCGCCCACGGCGTGAGCACTACCGGCGCTTGGCGGATCGAACCAGCCGATGGCGCCCGTGTAGATGCCGCGCGGCGCCGGCTCCAGTTCGGCGATGATCTCCATGGTGCGGCGCTTGGGCGCGCCCGTGATCGAGCCGCACGGATACAAGGCCTGGAAGATGTCGGCCAGGCTGGCATCGTCGCGCAAACGCGCCTGCACGGTGGACGTCATCTGCAGCACGCTGCTGTAGCGCGTCACCTGGAACAGGGCCGGCACCTTGACGGAGCCCGTGGCGGCGATGCGGCCGATGTCGTTGCGCAGCAGGTCGACGATCATCAGGTTTTCCGCGCGGTTCTTCGGGTCGCTGGCCAGGACGGCCGCGCGGCGCGCGTTCTCGTCCGTTTGTTCAGGCGGGGCGGCCGGCGCCGTGCCTTTCATGGGGCGCGCCGTCAGCTCGCCCTGCGCATGGCGCACGAACAGTTCCGGCGACAGCGACAGCAGGGCGCCGCCATCGGGCAGCATCACCAGCGCGCCATACGGCACGAGCTGGCGGGCGCGCAGCCGCGCATACAGGGCCAGAGGCGAGCCGAAGGCGTCGAAGCGCAGCCGATACGTATAGTTGACCTGATAGGTGTCGCCGGCCACGATGTAGTCGTGGATGCGCCCCAGCGCGCGCGTGAATTCGGCCTGATCCACGTTGGCGCGGATGCCGGCGATGCCGGCCGGCGTTTGCGCCGCCGGCGTACGAGCGGCCAGCCACTGCAGCACCTCGTCCTGCGACAGCTGGGTGCAATGTTCGAAGACGAGCACCTGCGCCAGCGGCGGCGCGCCGGGATCCGCCGCGCGCGGCGGCATGGCCAGCAAGTGCGCGCCCAGCTCGTAGCTGCACACGCTGACGGCATACTGGCCGCGTTCCAAGGCCGCTTGCAGCCCTTCGAGCAGGGCCGGCCACTGTTCCCCCTCGCTGCACCGCAAGGCCGCCGTCAGGCCCGTGTACAGGCGCGATGCGGCGCCGGGCGTGCTGGCGTCGTCGAGCAGGGCGAAACAGTCGGTATGCATGGGGACAGCCGCGGCGGTGACTTACCCCAGCAGCATGGCGATTTGCAGCGCCGCTTCCTGGGAGGGATTGATCTTGAAGCCGCTCTTGGCGTAGCGGTGCCAGCGTCCGATGACGAAGCTGACGATCAGGGTGGCGCGCGCCGCCACTTCGCTTTCCTTGCCATGGCCTTCGGCGGCGGCCACGCGCAAGGCCTGCTTGAGCGCCAGCTCCACGCGGTCGTAGAACTGGTTCATGCGCACTTGCAGGCGCTCGTCCTCATTGACCAGCGCATCGCCGATCAGTACGCGCGTCATGCCCGGATTGCTGATGGCGAAATTGAGCAGCATGCCGATGATGTCGCGCGTCTGCGTCATGCCGTCGCTGTGCTTTTCCGCGATCTGGTTGATCAGGCCGAAGACGCTTGACTCGATGAATTCGATCAGCCCTTCGAACATTTGCGCCTTGCTGGCGAAATGGCGGTACAGGGCCGCTTCCGAGACGGCCAGTCTGGCCGCCAGTGCGGCGGTGGTGATCTTTTCGCCTTTCGGCTGCTCCAGCATTGCGGCGAGGGCCTGAAGAATTTGTAGCCTGCGTTGGCCCGGCGGTGTGCTTGCCATATTTTCTCTTGTCGTTAAAAAAAATGCTGCCTTGATGGGGAAGTCCGTCACCGCCGCTAGCGGTGCAGCTTCCGGCGTCAGCCGGAAGTCCAGGAGTCCCCTTCAACGCAGACGGTGAAGGCGGCGTGCCAAATGCCGGACAGATTTTACTTTGACATCGACGTAAGCGGGGCGATTTAACGCCTTGGGCAACTTCGCCACGCCGATCGGGTCGACCATTTTCAGGTATTGCGTGACCCAGGCCGTGCGCAGGCCCAGTCTTTTTGCGCCCTTCAGGTTGGCGAGGGTGTCTTCCACCAGGATGCAGCGGCCAGGGCGGATCTGGTGCTTGCGCATCAGTTTGCGCAGCATCAGCGTCGATGGCTTGGGCCGCAGCTGGCGGTGCACCTGCATCGCTTCGATGGCGACGTGGTGTGAAAAGTGCCGGCGCAGTCCCAGATGGCGCATCACGTCGCTCGAATAGCGCAGCGGCGCGTTGGTGAGTAAAATTTTACGGCCAGGCAGGCGTTTGAGTAAAGCCCCCAGTCCCCGCTCGGCGCGTATCATGGCGCGCAAATCGTCGAAGGCGTGCGTCTCGTGCAAAAAATGCGCGGCCTGCACCTGATGGTGCTTGACCATGCCCAGCAAGGTGGCGCCATAGCGGCGCCAGTAGGCCGCGCGCGCCGCATTGACGATGGCGTCGTCGGCCGGCGTCACGCCGTCGCCCAGCACCCGGGCAATATACGTGTTCATATTGGCCGTGATGATGGGGAAGATGGCGTGCGAGGCATTGTGCAGCGTGTTGTCGAGGTCAAACAGCCAGACCGGCGACGAGCGGTTAAGATGGGACACAGGCACGAGAGTCTTTGCTAGCGAGAGAAGATGAAAAATTCAACAATCAGGAAAACCATGCGACGCCAGATTATAGTGATGTTTTGCGGATTATTCTTGCTGCCGTTGCAGGCGGCCTTCGCCGAAGCGCCGCCCGTGGCGCAAAACCGCGGCGCGCTGTTCAAGGTGCAGGACGCGGTCCACACCCTGTATCTGTTCGGCACCATCCATGTCGGCGCGCCCGATTTTTACCCGCTCGAGCCGACAGTAACGCAGGCGCTGCACCGGGCCGGGGCGCTGGCGCTGGAGATCGACCCCGGCGCCGATCCGCGCAAGGCTGTGAGCGCCGTGCTGAAATACGGCATGGAGGCTCCGGGCAGCAAAGTGCCGGCCGACTGCCGCCAGACCCTGGCCCCGCGCCTGGCGCCGCTGTTGCAAAAATACGGCATTCCGGCCGAATCGGTGGCGCCGATGAAGCCATGGATGCTCGCCAGCGTGCTGGCCATCGGCGAATTTTCCACCCTCGGTTACCGCTCCGACCTGGCCGTCGACAATTATCTGTCGCAGCAGGCCAAGGCGCGCAAGATCCCCGTGGTGGAACTCGAATCGATGGAAGGCCAGATGGCGCTGTTTGGCGCGATGTCGCCGTTTGAGCAGTGCCGCTTCCTGGAAGACGGCGTGGCGTCGATCGAGGATCAGGAACAAAGCCAGGAAGCGCGCGAGATCGCCGACGCCTGGCGCAACGCCGACGCGGCCGCCTTCGACAAGCTGGCGGCCAAGGCAGCGACAGACCCCTCGTTCGCCGCGCAGTTCGTGCAAAAGGTGTTGCTGGACGGCCGCAACCCGGCCCTGGCCGACGGCATCGCCAAACTCCTGGCGCGCGAAAAGCACAGCCTGGCCGCCATCGGCGTGCTGCACCTGGTCGGAGAAAAAAGCGTGCCGGATTTACTGCGTCAGAAGGGCTTGAAGGTCGAGCGGGTGTATTGAAACGCGGAGGAGATGCGGGCGACGGATAGCAGAGCAGATGGAAAAATGTTCAGGGCAAGGCGGACTGACGAAGACAGTACGAATGTACGGCGAGGAAGGACAACGCCGCCATGGGCATTTTTTACTATGAGGAGATGACGGCAGAGCAGATGGAAAAATGTTCAGGGCAAGGCGGACTGACGAAGACAGTACGCATGTACGGCGAGGAAGGACAACGCCGCCATGGACAGTTTTTCAGCTGCGGGGATATAAAATTGGTGCCCTTGACGTGGATCGAACACGTGGCCTCTCCCTTACCAAGGGAGTGCTCTACCACTGAGCTACAAGGGCAAATTAAAAGCGGCGCCAGGTGATCTGCGCCGCCAAACTACTCGCTGTGATGCGTTGCGATTTTTTTAGTGCGAACGGATCATAGTACCAAAAGCCTGCTCGGTCAACACTTCCAGCAATAATGAGTGTTCGATGCGGCCGTCGATGATGTGCACCGTGTTCACGCCGGACTTGGCGGCGTCGAGCGCGGACGAGATCTTCGGCAGCATGCCGCCCGAGATCGTGCCATCGGCGAACATCTCGTCGATTTCACGCGCGGACAGGTCGGTCACCAGGTTGCCCTGCTTGTCCTGGACGCCGGCGATGTTGGTCATCATGATCAGCTTTTCCGCTTTCAGGATTTCGGCGATCTTGCCCGCCACCACATCGGCGTTGATATTGTAGGCCTGGCCATCCTGGCCGAAACCGATCGGCGAGATGATGGGAATGAAGGCGTCGTCCTGCAGCGCCTTGACGACGGCCGGGTTGATCGCGTCGATCTCGCCCACAAAGCCGATGTCGAGGAATTCGCCCGGATGTTCGCGGTCCGGCATCTGCATCTTGCGCGCGCGGATCAAGCCGCCATCCTTGCCCGTCAGGCCGACAGCCTGGCCGCCGTAATGGTTGATCAGCATGACGATATCCTGCTGCACTTCGCCGCCCAGCACCCACTCCACCACTTCCATGGTTTCTTCATCGGTGATGCGCATGCCTTGCACGAAGGTGCCTTGCTTGCCGATTTTTTTCAGCGCGTTGTCGATCTGCGGTCCGCCGCCGTGCACCACGACCGGGTTCATGCCGACCAGCTTGAGCAGGATGACGTCGCGCGCGAAGCCGTGCTTCAGGCGTTCGTCCGTCATGGCGTTGCCACCGTATTTGATGACGATGGTCTTGCCGTGGAAATTGCGGATGTAAGGGAGGGCCTCGGCCAGAATCTGCGCCTTGATTTGCGGCGACACCGCCGTCAAGTCGTCATTCATGTCCAGGTTCAAGTTAGCTAGTTGATTCATGGCGAGTCCGGAAAATAGATTTGTGCGATTTTACAGGGAAGAAGAAAATCCTGGAGGCATTATAGGGCGATCTTGTTGTATTTTCCCTGATGATCCTATAGTCTGGCCCGATATGTCCCCCAGCCAGCCCTTTTACTGCCCGTTACATCTGCGTCGCGTCCCGGCGCAGCATGACACACACTTGCCAATTCAAACACAGCCATGAGCCAGTGCAGCCTGTGCGGCGCCACCTTCCAATGCGGCCAGACCGACCCGCAGGCCAGCGGACCGTGCTGGTGCACGGCCCTGCCGCCCGCCATGCCCGTGCCCGGCAGCGCCGCCGTGGGCTGCTGGTGCCCCGCCTGCCTGCAAGCCCATATCGCCACCCTGGCACCTCCTGTCAAGCCTAACGTCGGCTAAATAAGTGCTTCAGCATGCAATTGCTTTGCAATAAACCTTGCATTTCGTAGGGGAATACGTTCAGACTTCGATTTTCAAGAATTTCTTATAGGAAAGTTATGCGCTTCAGGGATATCAGTATCGGCGTGCGCATCAATGCCGGTTATGCCATGTTGATCGTGCTGATGCTGGTCGTCATCGTCCTTTCCGGCAGCCGCATCTACGCCATCCGCGCCGAGACCGACGATATCCTGCAGCGCGACTGGGTCGCCGCCAAGGCCACCAGCAAGATCCACGGGCTGGCGCGCGAGGCGGCCACGCGCATCGGCAATCTGCCGAACCAGCACGAGCGGGCGCTGCGCCAGGCGAACCAGGCGCGCCTGGAAGCGATCAAGCAAGGCATCGATGAGCAGGTGCGCATTCTCGACGGTCTCGATGCGCGGCCCGAGGAACGGCGCCTGCTGGAACAGATGCACCTGGCGCGCGCCGAGTACTACGGCTCGCTCAAGACGATGTTCGAACTGGTCGAGCGCGGCGAGGATGCCCGCGCCGAGCAGGCCATGCAGACGCAGACCTTGCCGATGCTGGAAAAAGTGCTGCTGTACGTGGGCCAGCTCGACGATTTGCAGCAACAGCTGATCCGCGACAGCGCGGCCAGGATACGCAACGACATCGACACTTCGCTGCTGCTGATGGGCGGCATCGGCCTGGCGGCCCTGCTGACGGGCCTGGCCTTTGCCTGGTCGGCGCGCTCGATCACGCGTCCGCTGGGCGAGGCGGTGGCGATCGCCACGCGCGTGGCCAATGGCGACTTCAGTTCCGTCATCGAGGTGACGTCGCGCGACGAGACGGGCGAATTGCTGCAGGCGCTCAAGAACATGAGCACCAGCCTGGCCGTCGAGCAGGACCTGCGTCACGCCGTCGAAGTGGCCGAGGATGCGACCAAGATGAAGTCGGACTTCCTGGCCAATATGTCGCACGAGATCCGCACGCCGATGAACGGCATCATCGGCATGACCCATCTGGCGCTGCAGACGGAGCTCACGTCGACCCAGCGCAACTACCTGGAGAAGGTGGAATCGGCTTCGAAGAACCTGCTGGCCATCATCGACGACATCCTCGATTTCTCGAAGATCGAGGCGGGCAAGATGGCCTTTGAAAAAGTCGATTTTTTCCTTGAGGAC
The DNA here is from genome assembly GCF_046113285.1 of Janthinobacterium aestuarii. Classification (NCBI taxonomy): domain Bacteria; kingdom Pseudomonadati; phylum Pseudomonadota; class Betaproteobacteria; order Burkholderiales; family Oxalobacteraceae; genus Janthinobacterium; species Janthinobacterium aestuarii. The sequence goes on along the minus strand of NZ_CP142524.1, from coordinate 6,111,434 downwards.
GTGCTGGCGCAGATCGCCGACCTGTCCGTGATGCGCGCGCAGGACAAGGGGCTTGAACTGCTGTTCGACATCGCCCCCGACGTGCCGAACGCCTTGCAGGGCGACCCGCTGCGCCTGGGCCAGGTGCTGATCAACCTGACCAACAACGCGATCAAATTTACGGACAAGGGCGAGATCGTCGTCACCATCCGCCTGCAGCAGCTGGAAGAGCATGCGGCCGTGCTGCGCGTCGACGTGCGCGACACGGGCATCGGCCTGACGCCGCCCCAGCGCAGCAAATTGTTCCAGGCCTTTACCCAGGCCGACACCTCCACCACGCGCCACCATGGCGGCACCGGCCTGGGGCTGACCATCAGCAAACGCCTGGTGGAAATGATGGAAGGCGAGATCGACCTGGTCAGCGAAGCGGGCGTGGGCAGCACCTTTTTCTTCACGGCCCGCTTCGGCCTGGCCGCCGTGCCACGCGATAATCTGCCGCAGTTGCAACATCAACAGCAGTTCCAGGGCCTGCGCGTGCTGGTGGTCGACGACAACCCCAGCGCGCGTGAAATCTTCGTCAGCATGCTGGCGGCGCTGGGCTTCGAGGCGCGTGCCGTGTCTGGCGGCGTGCTGGCCATCGGTGCCGTGGCGCAGGCGCGCGCCGAGGGGCGCCCGTATGGCCTCGTGCTGATGGACTGGAAAATGCCGGGCATGAACGGCCTCGATACCCTGGCCGGCATCCGTGCCGATGCCGCCGGCATCGATGCGACGCCGGCCTGCATCATGGTCACGGCCTTCCATCGCGAAGCGCTGCTGGAGGCGGCGCGTCAGCGCGATTTGCCGCTCGACGGGATATTGAACAAGCCGGTCAGCGCCTCGACCCTGCTCGACCAGATATCGTTCGTGTTTGGCGGTGTGACGGGACAGAGCCGCAAGACGCAGCGCCAGAGCAGCTACCGCGACGACGAGCGCGCCCTGCGCGGCGCCTGGCTGCTGCTGGTCGAGGATAATGAAGTGAACCAGGAAGTGGCGCAGCATATTCTCAACGACGCCGGCATCCGCGTCGACATCGCGGGCAATGGCGCCATCGCGCTGGCGAAGATCGAGGAAAACGCCTATGACGGCGTACTGATGGATTGCCAGATGCCGGTGATGGATGGCTACCAGGCGACGCGCAAGCTGCGCCAGGACCCCCGTTATTCGAATTTGCCCGTGATCGCCATGACGGCCAATGCCATGGTCGGCGACAAGGAAAAATGCCTGGACGCCGGCATGAACGATTTCATCGCCAAGCCGATCGACGTGGCGCAGCTGTTCGGCACCCTGGCGCGCTGGATCGCGCCGGCCGCGCCACAGGCAATGACGTCGGTAGCGGCGCAGCCGGAAGCGGAGCTGCCCGTGATCGCCGGCCTGAAAATGACGGACGCCATGCGCCGCGTGGGCGGCAATGCCGCTTTGATGCGAAAATTGCTGGACCGTTTTGTGGAAACCCAGTTCGACGCCATGCAGCGCATCGTTGCCGCCATCGAGAACAACCAGCTCGAGACGGCGATCCGCGAAGCGCATACCCTGAAGGGCCTGGCCGGCAATATCGGCGCCGGCGGCCTGGCCGACAGCGCCGCGCGGGTCGAGCACTTGCTCAGCCTGGGTTCGCACGACGGTTTGCCGCAGGCGCTGGCCGCCTGCACCCTGGCGCTCGACGAACTGGTGCCGAAGATTGTGCTGGCCATGCAGTCGCGCGGCAATACGGTCGAAGCGGGCGGCGCGGCGGTGGCGCACGTGGCGCCGGTGGACCGGGCATACCTGGAAGCGGGCTTGCGCGAATTGTCGCAGCTGCTGCAGCAGGACGATGCGCAGGCCGTCAAGCACCTTGACGGCATCGGTCCCGTGCTGGTCGCGGCGGGGCAGGCGGAACATGCGCGCCAGTTGAAGCGCATGCTGGGACAATACGATTTCGAAGGTGCGCTGGCGCAGCTGGGCGAGGTGGCCGATGCGCTGGAGTTGACACTGTGAGAAGGATAACTATGCAGAACGAAGGACGGGTATGAGAGCGCCGGCAAGCAAGCCAACCATCCTGGTGGTCGACGACACGCCAGACAATATCGATCTGCTGCGCGCGGTGCTGGAAGACGATTACCGCACCAAGATCGCCGTCAATGGCGAGCGCGCCCTGAAGATCGCCGCCGGCAGCGACCAGCCCGACCTGATCCTGCTCGACATCATGATGCCGGGCATGAGCGGCTACGATGTATGCCGCGCGCTGAAGGCCGATGCCGCCACGGCAGGCATCCCCGTGATTTTCGTGACCGCCATGAGCGAAGTGGCCGACGAGCAGCTGGGCCTGGCCCTGGGCGCCGTCGATTACATCACCAAGCCGATTTCGGCGCCCATCGTGCTGGCGCGCATCAAGACGCAGCTGGCGATGAAGCAGATGCAGGATTTCCTGCGCGACCAGAACCAGTACCTGGAAACGGAAGTGGAGCGCCGCGTGCAGGAAGTGGCGGCGCTGCAGGACGTCACCATCCACGCCATGGCCTCGCTGGCCGAGACGCGCGACAGCGAGACGGGCAACCATATCCGCCGCACCTCGCACTACCTGAAGGCGCTGGCCGAGAAGGTGCGCAACTTGCCGCGTTTCCGCGATTTTTTGACGGACAAGAATATCGAACTGCTGTTCAAGACGGCGCCGCTGCACGACATCGGCAAGGTGGGCATCCCCGACCATATCCTGCTCAAGCCGGGGCGTTTCGAGCCGCATGAAATGGCGATCATGAAGACGCACACCACCTTGGGACGCGACGCCATCCTGGCGGCCGAGCACGAACTGGGCATCGAAGTCGATTTCCTCAAGTATGCGAAAGAGATCGCCTACAGCCACCATGAAAAATGGGATGGCAGCGGCTACCCGCAAGGCCTGGCGGGCGAAGCCATCCCGATTTCGGCGCGCCTGATGGCGCTGGCCGACGTGTATGACGCCCTGATCAGCCGGCGCATCTACAAGCAGGGCATGGACCACGCGCAGGCCGTGCAGATCATCGTCGAGGGACGCGGTTCGCACTTCGACGCCGAGATCGTCGACGCCTTCCTGCAAATCCAGGACCAGTTCATCGCCATCTCCAACCGTTATGCCGACGGCGTATGCGAGATCGCCGACAAGCAGCGGCAGATCGCGCCCTACACCGAGAATATCAGCTGACGGTCTTGAAGAAGCGCAGCATTTCCCGGCTGGCGTCCGGCCCTTTGCCGTCCGTATAACTGCCGTTATCGCTGCCGCCGGACCACGCGTGGCCGGCGCCGTGGATGACCCAGTGTTCGCCCAGCGGCGAGCCGTCGGCCTGGCTGTGCGTGGTGCGCGTGTAGCGGTGGCCGTTCGGTACGCTGCCGTCGACGGATGCGGCCTTGGCCGCCTTGCCGCCCGCCTGGCTGCGCACGCCCTGCGCGATCAGTTCATCGCCATTGCGCGGGTTGACGGTGGTGTCGCGGTCGCCGTGAAAAACGATGATGGGCACGCCGCCGGCTGGCGCCTTGCGCTGGGCATTGGGCATGGCGCCGCCCTTCATGGCTGCCAGCGCCGACGGCAAGTCCTGCGCCGAGCCGAAGGGCAGGCCGGAATGCACGCCGACGGCGGCAAACAGGTCGGGGTACAGGGTACCGACGATGACGGCCATGGCGCCGCCCGCCGACAGGCCGGCGACGAACACTTCACGCTCGTTGACCGGGTAGTCGTCGATGACTTGCTGGGCGATGCCGGCGATCAGCGACGGTTCGCCCTGGTCGCGCTGCTGGTCGATGGCGTTGAACCAGTTCCAGCAGCGCGAACTGTTGGCGCCCTGCGTCTGCGCCGGGTAGACGACAAAACACTCCTTTTCTTCGGCCAGCGCATTCATCTGCGTGCCGGCGGCGAAATCGTCGGGATTTTGCGTGCAGCCGTGCAGCATGACGATCAGCGGCATGGCCTGGCCGTGGTAGCTGCTGGGGATATACAGCTTGTACGAACGCGTACCCGCATGGTTGCGGTACACGCCATCGATGAACTGCGCGCCGGCGGGGATTTCCACCGGCGTGGCGGCCGGCGCGTTGAATCCGGGCGGGTGGAAATTCGGCAGTTCGAAACTGGGCATGTCGAAGCTGTGCTGGCCCAGACCGGCCGGCACGCCCAGGCGCGCCATGAAATCCTGCGCGAAGTCCTGCGCCGCCTGCGCGGGCGTGGGCGGCACCGATGCCGCTTCCGGCGCGGCGTCAGCTTGCGGCTGCTGGGTCCGGGCCTGCGCTGGCGCAGGTGGCGGATTGATATCACGCATCGGCTGCGGTGGCGGCGCTTGCGTGGCGGCCGCTTGCGGCGTCAGTCCGGCCGCAGACAGCGCCTGCTGGATCGCTTCGGTGGCGGCGGCGGGGCCGCTGCCCATCAGATTACGGGTCGCTGTGCGCATCTGCGCCAACATGTTGAGAGGTAGTTTCATGACCATCCTTAACGGTGCCGCGCATCGGCCGGGTCATCGCCGCGAACCAATACGCTAGTGAATTCGCCCTGCGAGCGCCGTCTTGACGACGGTGCTGGCGTGCAGGGCACCTAATACGAAAATCGACTCGATGGTGGCCAGTGCCAGTTCCACCGAAACGTCGCTGGCGATGCTGGCCAGTCCCAGCACCTGTATCTGCAGGCGCTGGCCGGCTGCCTGGATCGCTTCCAGGTCGGCGCGCGAGTAATGCTGCATGCCCAATACCAGGCTTTTACGGGCGACGGTCTGTTTCACCACGTCGGCGTGGGTGCCCAGCTGGTTGCGTATGGCCGTACGGATCAGATCCGTACGGTTGGAATAAAATCCCTCCTGGACCAGCAGATCGATCTGCCCCAGGTCAATCAAGCCGAGGTTGATCGTGATTTTCTCGGATTCCCCAATTTTGGGCTTGCTGTCTTGCTTGGCCATATCTCTCCATAAACTCCACGTGGCATCCATTTGCCATCTGTATGGATGGTAGTATAGTTCTGAAATGACTCAAGTCAAGCAGGATCTGGGCTGATCGTGTTGTAGGACGGGCACCCGCAGAGTGAGAATGTGTGAAAAATATATTTCCGGAACAGCGGTTGTTGAGCATTGTTTCGCTGGAAAATATATTCACGGAAACATTGCAGGGCGATGTCATCGCCTCGCCGGCGCCGTTTCGCGGCATAATGAAAGTCTTCACGTTTACCGATGCCGCTCCATGATGGTCGCTCCCCCACCTCCGCCAGCCGTTCCGCTTTCTTTGCCGTCGCCGGTGCCGTCGCCCTGCGTCAGCCTGTGCAAGATGAACCGCAACAGCGGCTTGTGCGAAGGCTGCCTGCGCACGCTCGACGAAATCATCGCCTGGAGCAAGGCCGACGACGACTTCAAGCGCGCCGTGTGGGCCGAATTGCCGGGCCGCGAATCTTTGCTCGATTTCGAGCCCGACTACTGAGGAAGCCATGCCGCGATCGCCAGCGCTGTTCCCCGATGCCATGCAGGTGTTCGAACGCGGCTGGCTGTCGTCGAACAACATCCTGTTCCAGGGGCAGGATGACACGGCCCTGATCGACAGCGGCTATGTCACGCATGCGCCGCAAACCCTGGCCCTGCTGCGCCACAGCCTGGCCGGCCGGCCGCTGGACCGCCTGTTCAACACCCACCTGCACTCCGACCATTGCGGCGGCAACGCGCTGCTGCAAGCCGCATACGGCTGCCATACGGCCATTCCCGTGGCGGAAGCGGACAAGGTGCGCGCATGGGATGTCGATGCCCTCAGCTTCCAGGCCACGGGCCAGCAATGCCCGCGCTTCCGCTTTGACGCCACCGTCTCGCCCGGCGACACCTTGACTTTGGCCGGCATGGCCTGGCAGGCGCTGGGCGCGCCGGGCCACGACCCGCACTCGCTGATTTTTTACTGCGCCGGCGAGGGCATCCTGATTTCCGCCGACGCCCTGTGGGAAAACGGCTTTGGCGTGATCTTCCCCGAACTCGATGGCGGCTCCGGCTTTCTGGAAGCGCGCGCCACGCTGGACCTGATCGCCAGCCTGGACGTGCGCGTCGTCATTCCCGGCCACGGGCGGCCATTTACGGATGCCGCCGGCGCCCTGCAGCGTGCGTATTCGCGCCTCGATTACCTGGCGTCCGACCCCGTGCGCAATGCGCAGAATGCGGTCAAAGTGCTGCTGAAATTTTTGCTGCTCGAGCGCCAGCGCATCGCCCTGACCGGGATACCGGCCCTGCTGCGCGGCATGCCCGTCTTCGAAGAGGCCAACCGGCGCTTCCTGCGCCAGGAGTCGGCCGCGCTGGCCGAGTGGGCCGTGTCGCAACTATGCAGGGCGGCAGCGGCGCGAGTCGAGGGTGAGTACTTGCTCAACGAGGGTTGAACCGGCCTTGCGATAAATTCAGCACGATCGTACTTTTTCTGCACTATAATCAGCGTTCAGTGTGTCTTTCACGTCCGATCAACTTTCCAGCGAGTCCGCCATGGCATTGCCTGTTGCGTTGCAAAACCTCTCCTTACCCGTTATCGCTTCGCCGATGTTCATCGCCAGCGGCCCGGCCCTCGTCGCGGCGCAGTGCAAGGCCGGCATCGTCGGTTCCTTCCCTGCCCTGAACGCGCGTCCCGCCGAATTGCTCGACACGTGGCTGACCGACCTGCAGGCCGAGCTGGCCGCCTTCCAGGCCGCCCATCCCGATAAAAAAGTCGGGCCGATCGCCGTCAACCAGATCGTGCACCAGTCGAACGACCGTCTCGCGCATGACGTGGAAGTGTGCGTGAAACACCAGGTCCCCATCATCATTTCCTCGCTGCGCGCGCCGCCCAAGGAAATGCTCGACGCCATCCACAGCTATGGCGGCATCGTGCTGCATGACGTGATTTCGATCCGCCACGCGAAAAAGGCGCTGGAAGCGGGCGTCGATGGCTTGATCCTGGTGGCCAGCGGCGCCGGCGGCCACGCGGGCACCCTGTCGCCGTTCGCGCTGGTGGGCGAAGTGCGCAAATTCTTCGACGGCCCGCTGGCGCTGTCGGGCTCCATCGCCACGGGCGACGCCGTGCTGGCCGCGCAAGCGATGGGCGCCGACTTTGCCTACATCGGCTCGCGCTGGCTGGCGACCAAGGAATCGAACGTCAGCGACGGCTACCGCGAGGCCATTGTGGAGTCTGCCGCGGCGGACATCGTCTACACGAACCTGTTTACGGGCGTGCACGGCAATTACCTGAAGAAATCGATCGAAGCGGCCGGGCTCGATCCGGAAGCCTTGCCCGAAGCGGACAAGAGCGCGATGAATTTCGGCTCCGGCAGCGCCAAGGCCTGGCGCGACATCTGGGGCGCGGGCCAGGGCGTGGGCTTGATGGATGACGTGCCGAGCGTGGCAGAGATGGTGGCGCGCCTGAAGGCCGAATACGATGCGGCGCGCGCGCGGTTGAAGCTGTAATCGTTGTTGTGACGGTGGTGGTGGTGTCGGATTACGCGGCGTACCGCCGCTAATCCGACCTACTCGAACCTGGTGGCGTAGGTCGGATTAGCGCGCAGCGCGTAATCCGACAGCACCACAATCACTCCTGTTTCAAATCCTCAGGCTTGATGGCCCACAAACCCGGCAGGTTGCGCCAGTAGCCGTACGCATCCATGCCGAAGCCGACGACGAAGCGGTTCGGGATCACCAGGCCGACGATGTCGGCTTGTACAGGCTTTTTCTTGCCGATGGCCTTGTCGGCGAACACGGCCAGGATGACTTCGGAGGCGCCCATGTCCAGCAAGCGCTGCTTGACGTGCGCCAGGGTTTCGCCTTCGTCGAGAATATCGTCGAGCACGATGACGGTGCGGCCCGCCACGTTCGAGCGGGGGATGACTTTCCACACCACTTCGCCACCCTTGTCGTCGTCGCCGTAGCGGCTCACATGGATGTAGTCGAATTCGAGCGGGAAGCTCAGTTGCGGCAGCAGGCTGCCCGTAAACACGACGGCGCCGCCCATCACGCCCAGCACCAGCGGGAACTCTTTCGAATCCTCGGCGTTGAAGCGCGTGTTGAGCACATCGGCCATGCGCGTGATCGACGCCTGCACGGCCTCCTGGTCGAACAGCAGTTCCGCGTTCTTGATCAGGTCACGGGCACGGTTGTGATGAAATTCTTGCATGGACTCTTGCATGGCGATGAAAGGGGCTGATGGTCAATGCCGGTATTATCCCGCAAATCGGCCTTATTTGTAATCGCGCATGTCGTCGATGATTTTCCCATCCTGGGCCAGACTGCCCACCGCCACCAGCACCACGTCGCCGCGCAACTTGGTCAGTTCGCGGATCGAACCGATGATGGCTTCCACGCCGCTGGCGTCATGCGGATCGTCGACTTCGCAATGCAAGGCCATCTCGTCGTTGGCCATGCGCCCCGACACCACCAGCCGCGCCTTCCTGATTTGCGGGTGGCGGCGCGCGATTTCATGCACCTGCGACGGATGCACGAACATGGCGCGCACCTTGGTGGTTTGATCGGCGCGCCCCATCCAGCCTTTGATGCGCGTATTCGTGCGCCCGCACGGCGACTGCGGCGCGTCCATCAGCACGGCCGACAGATCGCCGGTGGCAAAGCGGATCAGCGGGTAGTCGGCATTGAAGACGGTGACGACGACTTCGCCCACCTCGCCCGGCGCGACGGGAATGCCGCTGCCCGGATGGACGATCTCGAGCAGCACGTTTTCGTCGACGACCATGCCGGGATTGAGCTTGCCATGGCTGGCCGTTTCATAGGCGATGCTGCCGATATCGGCCGAGGCATAGGTCTGGAACACGTGCGGCACGCCGTTCTCGGCAAACCAGCTGCGCAAGGATTCGGGCAAGGCTTCCGCGCCCATCAGGGCCTTGGTGACGCTGCTGATGTCGGCGCCCATTTCGCGCGCCTTCTCGATGATCAGTTTCAGGAACGACGGCGTGCCGATATACGTGTCCGGCTTCAGGTCGGCCATCGCCTGTACCTGCATTTCCGTCTGGCCGATGCCGGCCGGGATGACGGTGCAGCCGATGCGCGCGGCGCCCCCTTCGACCATGAAGGCGGCCGGCGTGAAGTGATACGAAAAGCAGTTCTGCAGCAAGCCGCCGGCGCGCACGCCGGCCGCATACATGGGCCGCGCAAAGCGCCACCAGTCGGGGCCGCGGCCTTCCGGATCGAAGATGGGACCGGGCGAGACGAACACGCGCGACAGGGCGTTTTTCGGTGTCGTGTTCAAGCCGCCGAACGGCAGCTGCGCGTGCTGCAATTGCTTGAGGTCGGACTTGCGCGTCACGGGCAGCTGCGCCAGCGCGGCGCGGCTGGTGATGCCGGCCGCATCGACGCCGTCGAGGATGCGGGCCCAGCCCGGCGCCTGTTGCGCGCGCGCGATCAGCTGCGGCAGGCCGGCCATCAATTCGCGTTCGCGCGCTTCGGGGGCGCGTGCTTCCAGACTGTCGAGCGTATCGGTCATGTCAGTCATTCTCCAATTGTCATTGCATGTTGATTCGCACGCCTGGCCATCAGGACCGCCGGGCGCGTTGCAGCCAAGGTTTTTGATGGATCACGCCAGCCAGCGCTTGCGGCGGCGGTAGAACTTCATGTCGCGGAAGCTCTTGCGCCCGGCGCTGGACACGCCCAGGTAAAACTCTTTGACGTCTTCGTTGCTGGCCAGTTCCTGCGCTTGCCCTTCCATCACGACGCGGCCGTTTTCCAGGATGTAGCCGAAGTCGGCGTAGCGCAGCGCCACGTTGGTGTTCTGTTCTGCCAGCAGGAAAGACACGTTTTCCTTGTGGTTCAAATCCTTGACGATGCCGAAGATCTCTTCGACGATCTGCGGCGCGATGCCCATCGAGGGTTCGTCCAATAAGATCATCGAGGGCTTGGCCATCAGCGCGCGGCCGATGGCGCACATCTGCTGTTCGCCGCCCGAGGTATAGCCGGCCTGGCTGCTGCGCCGCGTTTTCAGGCGCGGGAAATAGTGATAGACCTTGTCCAGCGCGTCTTTCAGCTCGCCGCGCGACAGGCTGCGCGTGTAGGCGCCCGTCAGCAGGTTTTCCTCGATGGTGAGGTGGCCGAAACAGTGACGGCCCTCCATCACTTGCGACAGGCCCCGCTTGACCAGCTCATTCGGCGTCAACTGATCCACGCGCTCGCCCTTGAACTGGACTTCGCCCTTGGTGACGTCGCCGCGTTCGCCGCGCAGCAGGGTCGAGATGGTTTTCAGGGTGGTCGACTTGCCGGCGCCGTTGGCGCCCAGCAGCGCCACGATCTTGCCTTGCGGGACTTGCAGCGACACGCCCTTCAGGACCAGGATCACGTGGTCGTAGATGACTTCGATATTGTTGACCGACAGGTAGGGCGGCGGCGCGGTGTCTGGTGTTTGCGTGGCAGTGGGTGTCATGGCTGCTTCGTTTTCATAGGGTGTTGGTGCTTGTCGGATTACGGCCTGCGGCCTAATCCGACCTACGCGATGCGGTGTTGGTCGGCGTAGGTCGGGTTAGCGCGTAGCGCGTAACCCGACGCCACGTCGAGAGCCGCTTACTTCATGCACGCCGGCGTGATCTTTTTCTCTTCGGCGTACTTGCCCGACGATTCCTCGACCAGCTTGCGCACCAGGGCCTTGTCGCCGACGATCCATTTCGGCGTGATGGCGGTCCACTTCTTGCCGTCCCACTGCTGCACCTTCACGGCGCCCGAGCCTTCATGGTCGTCGCAGCTGGTTTTCACGGTGGGGAACATGCCCAGCGCGCCCACGGCCTTCTGGCGCGCATCGTCGACGTTCAGGTTTTCCAGGCCCCAGCGCATCTGCTCGCCCGTGATCGGCTTGCCCTTGCCGAATTTTTCCTGCGCCGTGCGGATCGCTTCGACCCACAGGATGCCGGCCGTCACGCCGCGCATGTGGTAGACGGAGCCGATGCGCGACTGGTCGGACAGGTTGCCCTTGCCTGTGGCGTAGAGTTTTTTGCGGATGTCGTCGAGCACGGGGTAGTTGCCCGGCGTATTGAACGTCATCGCCGTGTAGCCCTTGGCCGCGTCGCCCGATGGAATCGTGTCTTCCTCGGAGCCGGCCCACCAGACGCCCAGCATTTTGTCGCGCGGGAAGCCGTTGCGCTGCGCCGTCTTGATGGCAACGGAGTTCATCACGCCCCAGCCCCACAGGATTACGTGGTCCGGTTTGGCCTGGCGGATTTGCAGCCATTGCGATTGCTGTTCGCTGCCGGGCGGCGCGACGGGAATCTTGATCAGCTCGAAGCCGTACTGTTTCGACAGCGCTTCCAGTACCGGCAGCGGCTCCTTGCCGAAAGCCGAGTCGTGGTACAGGTGGACGATTTTTTTCCCTTTCAGCTTGTCCATGCCACCATCCTTGTCGCCCAAATATTTGATCATGGCGGCGGCCTGGCTCCAGTAGCTGGAAATCAGCGGATACACATACGGGAAGACCTTGCCGTTGGCGGCGTCCGAGCGGCCGTAGCCGATCATCGTCATGGGGATCTTGTCCTGCGCCACGCGGTCGAGGATGCCGTAGGCGACGCCCGTGGACAGGGTTTCGACCAGGGTGGCGCCGCCCTGCTTGGTTTTCAGGCGTTCATAGCATTCGACGCCGCGCGACGGGTTGTATTCGGTTTCGCATTCTTCCCAGCTGATTTTCACGCCATTGACGCCGCCGGCCTGGTTGACCAGGTTGAAGTAATCGATGATGCCGCCGTAGAAACCGGAGCCGCCGGCCGCGTACGGTCCCACGCGGTACGAGGGCAGGGCGATGTACTGTTCCTTGTCCTGCGCCTGCGCGCTGCCGGCCATGGTGAGTGCGGCACTGGCGATGGCGGCGGCCAGCATGAGCGATTTGATGTGTTTCATTGTGTGTCTCCTCTTGTTTTATTTGGTATTCAAGTGAACCGACATCGACTGCAAAAACTTAATGGGGGAAGGGCCAGAGTCGCAACTTTTCCTTGGCGATCTGCCACAGCCTGGCCAGGCCGTGCGGCTCGACGATCAGGAAGAAGATGATCAGCGCGCCGAACACCATCAGTTCCAGGTTCGAGGCCACGCTGGTTGGCAACGCCAGGCCATGCGCGATGGTATTCAGGAAGACGGGCAGCAGCACGATGAAGGCCGCGCCCAGGAAGGAGCCGAGAATCGAGCCGACGCCGCCGATGATGATCATGAACAGGATGCGGAAGGACAGGTCCAGGTTGTACGCTTCCGGCTCCACCGTGCCCAGGTAGGCGTACGCATACAGGGCGCCGGCCACGCCGCAATAGAACGAGCTGACGGCAAACGCCAGCAGCTTGGTGCGCATCAATCTGAAACCGATGACTTCGGCCGCCATGTCCATGTCGCGCACGGCCATCCACGAGCGGCCCACGTTCGAGCGGATCATGTTCTTGGCCAGCAGCGCCATGCCGGCGACGATCGCCAGCACCAGCAGGTATTTGCTTTGCGGCGTGTCGAACTGGTAGCCGAGGATGGTCATCTTCTGCACCGTGATCACGCCCGAGGAACTGTAGTTGGTCAGGTACGGGATCTTGGTCAGGCACCAGACGACGAAGAACTGCGTCGCCAGGGTGGAGGCGGCCAGGTAAAAGCCGCGGATGCGCAGGGAGGGCAGGCCGAAGGCGATGCCCACCATGGCCGCGCACAGGCCGCCCAGGATGAACGACACCAGCAGCGGCAGGCCGGGCAGGCGCGCCATGAAGTTATACGAGGCAAACGCGCCCACGGCCATGAAGGCGGCCGTGCCCAGCGACAGCTGGCCCGCGTAACCGGTCAGGATGTTCAGGCCCAGCGCCGCCAGGGCGAAGATCAGGAACGGGATCAGGATCGCCGACAGCATGTAGGGCGAGGCGAAATACGGCAGGAGGAAGACGGCGACGAGCAGCGTGGCCGTCAGCGCCAGGCGGTCTTGCCGGATCGGGAAAATCTGGTTGTCAGCCTGGTAGCTGGTCTTGAATTGTCCTGCTTCACGGTAAATCATGGCGTGTCCTTTGCTCACTGTTGGGGTGTTTGTCGGATTACGCCTTCGGCTAATCCGACCTACGATGCTCTTGGGGCCTTATATTCGACGGATGATCTTCTCGCCGAACAGGCCTTCCGGGCGCACGAGCAGGAACAGCAGGGCCAGCACATACGGGAACCAGCCTTCGATGCCGCCGCCCACCATGGGGCCGAGGTAGACTTCGGCCAGCTTTTCCGACGCGCCGATGATCAGGCCGCCGACGATGGCACCGGGCACCGAGGTAAAGCCGCCGAGGATCAGCACGGGCAGCGCTTTCAGGGCGATGAAGGTGAGGGCGAACTGCACTCCGTTGCGTGCGCCCCACAGCAAGCCGGCCACCATCGCCACCAGGCCCGCCACGCCCCACACCACGGCCCAGATGCGCTGCAGCGGAATGCCCACGGCCAGCGCCGCCTGGTGGTCGTCGGCGACGGCGCGCAGGGCGCGGCCCACCTTGGTTTTCGAGAACAGCAGGGCCAGGCAAATCACCAGCAGCGCGCAGATGCCGGCCGCCACCACGTCGAACTGCGAAACGATGATGTTGAAATGGTCCATCAGGAAGGGCATCGGCACGTCTTCGATGGGCAGGTCCAGCTTGTGCACCTGCGAGCCCCACATCAGCTGCGCCAGGCCTTCGATGAAAAAAGTCAGGCCGATGGTGGCCATGAAGAGCGTGATTTCCGGCTGGTTGACGAGCGGCCGCAAGACCACCCTTTCAATCGCCATGCCCAGCACGATCATGGTGAGCATCGTCAGCGGGATGGCCAGCCACAAGGACAGGCCGAACTTGTCCATGATGCCGACGCAGGTGAGGGCGGCGAAGAACACCATCGCGCCCTGCGCGAAGTTGAACACGCCCGAGGCCTTGTAGATCAGAACGAAGCCGATCGCCACCAGCGCGTACATGACGCCCGACAGCAGGCCGCCGATCAGCACTTCAAAGAAAAAATTGATATTCATTGCTATTCCTTGTCTGGAGCTAGTGCGCGACACCCAAATACGCGTTGATGACATCCTGGTTGCTGCGCACCTCGTCGGGCGTGCCGTCGCCGATCTTCTTGCCGTAGTCGAGCACCACCACGCGGTCGGAGATATCCATCACCACGCCCATGTCGTGCTCGATCAGCACGATGGTCGTACCCAGCTGGTCGTTGACGTCGAGGATGAAGCGGCACATGTCCTGCTTTTCTTCCACGTTCATGCCGGCCATCGGTTCATCGAGCAGCAAAATCTCCGGTTCGGCCACGAGGGCGCGGCCCAGTTCCACGCGCTTTTGCAGGCCGTAGGGCAGGCGTCCCACGGGCGTCTTGCGGATGGCCTGGATTTCCAGGAAGTCGATGATCTCCTCGGCCTTCTTGCGGTGCTCGATTTCCTCGCGCCGCGCCGGTCCCCAGTACAGGGCCTGCAGCAGGAAATTCGACTTCATTTTGAGGTTGCGCCCCGTCATGATGTTGTCCAGCACCGTCATGCCCTTGAACAGGGCGATGTTCTGGAAGGTGCGCGCGATGCCGGACTTGGCGGCCGCGTAGCAATCCATGCCGCGCCGGTGCTCGCCGCGGTAGATGATCTCGCCCTGCTGCGGGCGGTACACGCCATTGATCACGTTCAGCATCGAGCTTTTGCCCGCGCCGTTCGGACCGATGATGGCGCGGATTTCATGCTGCTTCACGTCGAACGAGATGTCGGTCAGCGCTTTCACGCCGCCGAACGACAGCGAGATGTTCTTCAGGTCGAGGATCACGGGACCCGTCTTGCGGGCCGTGCCGAAATGGGCGTCGGGTTCGTTCATTTGCATCGTGCTGTGCTCCATCATGCGGCCAGGCCCTGGGGCCGGTACGTTTTGCTGTCCCAGATCTGCAGGTTGGCGCTAGTGGAACCGGTGCGGCCATCCTCGAATTTCACCTGGGTCTCGATGTATTGCGTTGCCTTGCCCTCGTACAGGGCGGAAATGAGCACCGAGTATTTTTCGGCGATGAATTTGCGGCGCACCTTGCGCGTGCGCGTCAGCTCGTCGTCATCGGGGTCGAGTTCCTTGTGCAGCACGAGGAAGCGGTGCACCTGCGTGCGGTCCATCAGCGGGTCGGCCGCCAGTTCCGCGTTGACTTGCTCGATGCAGTCGCGGATCAGGCCATAGGTCTCGGCGCGCGCCGCCAGGTCCGTGTAGCCGGAATAGGCGATGCCGCGCCGCTCGGACCAGTTGCCCACCGCCTCGATGTCGATATTGATGAAGGCGCAGACCTGGTCGCGCGCGTGGCCGAAGGCCACCACTTCCTTGATGAAGGGGAAGAACTTGAGCTTGTTTTCGATGTAGTTGGGCGCGAACATGGCGCCGCAATTCATCTTGCCCACGTCGGCCGCGCGGTCGATGATTTTCAAATGGCCTTCGCTGTCGAACACGCCCGCGTCGCCCGTATGGAAGTAGCCGTCGTTGTCGATCACTTCGGCCGTGGCGTCGGGACGCTTGAAGTAGCCGCTCATGGTGGCGGGCGACTTGACCAGCACTTCGCCATTGGCCGCCAGCTTGACTTCCACGCCCGGCGCGGGCAAGCCCACGCTGTCGAACTTGATATTGCCGTCCGGTTGCAGACAGACGTAGGCGCAGGTTTCGGTCGAGCCGTACAGCTGCTTGAGGTTGACGCCGATGGAGCGGTAGAAGCGGAACAGGTCGGGGCCGATGGCGGCGCCGGCCGTGTAGGCGACGCGCACGCGCGACAGTCCCAGCACGTTTTTCAGGGGGCCGTAGACGAGCAGCTCGCCCAGCTTGTAGCTGAGGCGGTCCGCCAGTGAGACTGGTTTGCCGTCCAAGATCTGCGCGCCGCAGCGCTTGGCCACGTCCATGAAATGGCTGAACATGCGGCGCTTGATGCTGCTCGCGTCTTCCATGCGTATCATCACGCTGGTGAGCATGTTCTCGAACACGCGCGGCGGCGCAAAGTAGCAGGTGGGACCGATTTCGCGCATGTCGATCATCACCGTGTCGCCCGACTCCGGGCAGTTGACGGTAAAGCCGGCCACCATGGCCTGCGCCAGCGAGAACAGGCAGTCGCCGACCCACGCCATGGGCAGGTAGGACAGGATGTCTTCATTGTCGGTGAGCTGGTCGAAGGCGACGCCGCCTTCGCCGGCTGCCAGCAGCGCCGTATGGCTCTGGCACACGCCCTTCGGTTTGCCCGTGGTGCCCGAGGTGTAGAGGATCACGGCCGAGTCGCTGCCCTGGCCCGCTGCCACGGCGGCGTCGAAAAAGCCCGGGTGTTCGCGGTCGTAGGCGCGGCCCAGCGTCTGCAGGGCGGCAAAGGACGTCAGCTCCGGCTGGCGGTAATGGCGCATGCCGCGTTCATCGTCATAGGCGATGTGGGCGACGTGCGGATACAGGGCCTTGAGTTCGAGCAGCTTGTCGACCTGCTCCTGGTCTTCGACGATGGCGTAGCGGATTTCCGCATCCTGCAGCACGTAGGCCATGTCGGCGGCCGGCGCGTCCTGGTAGAGTGGCACGGGCACGCCGCCCAGGCTTTGCGCGGCCAGCATGGCCCAGTACAGGCGGGGACGGTTGTCGCCGATGATGGCCAGGTTCATGCCGCGCTGGAAGCCGATGGCGGCCAGGCCGCAGGCCAGCGCGCGCACTTCCTCGTTCACCTCGGACCAGGTCCAGGTTTGCCAGATGCCCAGGTGTTTTTCGCGAAATGCGGGCTTGTCGGATCGTACTGTCCCGTGTTGCAATAAGCGCCGCGGAAAAGTCGGCATTGCTGCTGTGGTATTCGTTTGCACCAGTGTCTCCCTGTTGCTTGTCTCAGGCCCCACCTCGTTGGATGGCGCTCTGTGTTTTTTATGTGTAAGGCGTTTGTGCAATGATAGTAGCCTGCGTTAGTTTGCCAAGTTGTCTTTTCGGGGACATTTACCCACTTTTCGATGGTGCATCGCACAATGATCAATCCTGATATCAGCCTCAAGGATGCCGTGCGCGCGGCCCACTGGGCGCAGCTGCTCGACCCTGTGCAAATGGCCCGGGTCGAGGCCGATGTGTTCGAGACTTTCGTGCCGAAAGGCGGCTTTGTCTGCCGCAAGGGCGAGCCGGTGGACAACTGGATCGGCGTCATCAGCGGCATGGTCAAGATGAATAATTTTTCCGCTTCCGGCAAGGCCATGACGTTTACGGGCTTGTCACCGGGCAGCTGGTTTGGGGAAGGTTCGCTGCTCAAGCGCGAGATGCGCAAATACGACACCATCGCCGTGCGCGATACGCGCGTGGCGCGCCTGCCCGCCACCACCTTCCACTGGCTGCTGGAAACGAGCCTGCCATTCACGCGCTTCCTGCTGATGCAGCTCAACGAGCGCCTGGGCCAGTTCATCGGCATGATGGAAAACGAGCGCCTGCTCGACCTGAACACGCGCGTGGCACGCTGCCTGGCCTCGATGTTCCACTCGCACCTGTACCCGAGCGTGGACACCCTGGTGCAGCTGTCGCAGGAAGAAATCGGCCTGCTGTCCGGTTCCTCGCGCCAGCGCGCCAACCAGGCCTTGCAGGTGCTGGAAAAAAAGGGTTTATTGCGCCTCGATTACGGCGGCATCCGCGTGCTGGACCTGGAAGGCTTGCGCCGCTACGAGGCCGATGATGGAGACTGAGATCTCCAGCCGTGCCGCAGCGCTGCGTGCACGCCTCGAGGGCGCTGCCGTCGAGCATGCGCGTTTCGCGGGGCCGCCGGTCGATTTCAGCGACTGGACGCCCGAAGAACTGGGCGCCGTCTGGGGTGCGCTGCACCGCGCCGCGGGCTTCGGCCATGACGATTATGCTCGGCGCGAACTGGCGCTGGCGCTATTGGCGCAAGCGAGCAGCATGAACCTGGCACCGGCGCTGGCAGGCGAGATGTTCCTCGATGCGCTGGACGCGGCCCGCGTGCACGACTGGGACTACGCAATCGGCTGCCTGGCTTGCCTGCGCGGCGCGCCACCGGAAGGCAGCGCGCAGCTGGCGCTGCGCATCCTCGATGAACCGAAGCATTGGGGCGAACAGCATTTTGCCGCCTGGCTGCTGGCGCAGCTGGCCGGCGGCGACGCCCTAACCCGGTTCGGGCAGATGATGGAGGAGCGCCATGCGCGCTACCCGATGCCCTTGACCTTGCAGGAACTCACCGTGCTGCCGCAGCTGGCGAAAACGTCGCTGCTGGCGCTGGCCGGCTCGCGCTACAGCGGCCACTGGAACCGCGACAGCATCGGCGAGGCCGATCCCGCCGACGTGCTGGCCGACGATGCGGTGTATGTCGATTTTGCGCGCACGATACTGGAGCAGGCGGCGCGCCATATCGCCGCCATCCATGACGGCAGCGTGCCGTATGCTGCCGATGCCGCCTTTGCCACGGCAGATTCTCCGGTGCTGGCGCGCGCCGCGCGGGTGGCGTCCTATCGCGATGACGCCTGGTTCGGGCCCGTGATCACCATCCTGCTGCCGTTGGCATGCGTGGCGCCCGGCGCGGCCAAGAGCGCGCCGTCGCAGTCGTTGGCGATGGCGCTGGGCCATGCGGTGGAAACCATTCCCACGCCCGAAAGCCTGCAGGCCCTGCGCGCGGCGCTGGCCCAGGTGCGCCATGCGGGCATCCGCAAGAAACTGGAACGCAATCTGAAACCGGCCGAACGGGCGCTGGCCGAACGGCCCGATATCGCCTGGAGGATCGGCATGCCGGGTCCCATGGGCAAGCGGCGCCAGACCATGCTGGCGCGCCGCCTGGAAGCGGGCTACGCCAGCGAGGTGTGGTTTGGCCTGGACCAATGGCGTGGCCTGCGCGACGATGCCGATATCGACGCGGTGGCGCGCGCGCTGGTCTGGCGCACGGGCGATGGGCTGGCCTTCATGCTCGACGGGAAGGGCGCCATCGACGCGCAGGGGCAGCCGGTGGATGTGCCGGAGCAAGGCGAGATCGGCCTGTGGCACCCCTTGCATGGCAGCGGGGAAGAGCGCGCCGCCTGGCAAGCGCTGCTCGCGCGGCGGCGCCTGCGCCAGCCGCTGCGCCAGGTTTATCGCGAAATATATGCACCGCCCGGCGACGGCGGCGCCCCATTTTCCGGCTACCAGCTGTCGCTGCCCACCTTGCTGGGACTGGCGCGCCGCGAAGGCTGGCGCCTGGACCACGATGAAGGCCTGTCGCGCCAGTTCGGTGCCTGGCGCGTGTCGCTGCGCATCGAGGGACGCGTGTATCCGGGGGCGGGCGGTGCCTGCACGTCAAACGGGCTGGCGCCCGCGCAGATGATGCCGATGGCGCCGGTGGCGTATTCGGAAGCGTGCCGCGCGGTGGACCTGCTGGTCAGCGCCAGCGCCTTGGCGCTGGTGGAGGAAGAGCAAAGCGTGGAGCGCGAACAGCGCCTGTTTTACCTGGCCAACCTGGCACCGGGGCCGATGGCGGGCATGCGGCGCGCCGTGCTGGAACAGGTATTCGCGGACCAGATCGAGGAGGGCCGGATGACGCTCGAAGCGCGCCACCTGATGGTGGGCCGGCATGCGATCCACCTGACCACCGGCAGGGTCACGAAGGATGGCGCCGAGGCGGTGATCGAGGCGGTAGCGCAGGGGAACAAGCTGGGCGCCGTGCCGTGGCTGCCCTACGACGAGGCGCTGCTGGAAAAAATCGCCGCCGCCGCCGGGGCGCTGCTGGCGTTGCAGCGAGTGCAGCCCGGCTGCTAATCGCGGTATCATAGACGCTTCCCAGCACCGCTCCATTTTCGCTCCCATGCAGACACCAGACCAATCCACTCCCGCCTCCCGTTTGTCGCAGCTGCGCGGCGCCATGCGCGCGCAGCACATCGATGCCCTGATCGTGCCGTCGGCCGACCCGCATTTGTCCGAGTACCTGCCGGCCCGCTGGCAGGGCCGCGAGTGGCTGTCGGGTTTTACGGGTTCCGTCGGCACCTTGGTCGTGACGCAGGATTTCGCCGGCGTGTGGACCGATGGCCGCTACTGGGAGCAGGCGGAAGACGAACTGGCCGGCAGCGGCATCGTCCTGAAGAAAATCCCGTCCGGCGCCAGCGTGCTGTATATCGACTGGCTGGGCGAGACCATGCGGCCGGGGCAGACGGTGGCCGTCGACGGCGCCGTGCTGGGCCTGGCCAATGCGCGCCTGCTGCAGCAGGCGCTGGGCGCGCAAGTGACTCTGCGCACGGATACCGATGTGCTGCAAGCCGTGTGGCCGCAGCGCCCGGCCATGCCCGCCGCGCCGGTGTACGAGCATGCGGCCGCGTATCCAACGCTGTCGCGCATGGAAAAACTGGCAGCCCTGCGTGCCGGCATGGCGGCGCACGGCGCCAGCCACCACGTCATTTCCACCCTCGACGATATCGCGTATTTGTTCAACCTGCGCGGCGCCGACGTCAACTACAACCCCGTCTTCCTCGCCCATGCGCTGGTGGGCCCCGAGCGCGCCACCCTGTTCGTCGCCGACGGCAAGCTGCCCGCCGCCCTGCGCGCCACGCTGGAGAGCGAAGGCGTGGACGTGGCCGCGTATGACCGCGCGGCCGCCGCGCTGGCCGCCCTGCCGGCCGGCGCCACCCTGCTGCTCGATCCGCGCCGCATCACGTTCGGCACGCGCCAGGCCGTGGCCGACGGCGTGCGCGTGGTCGAGTCGATCAACCCGACCACCCTGGCCAAGTCGCGCAAGACGGACGCTGAAGCGGCGCACGTGCGCGCCGCCATGGAGCAGGACGGCGCCGCCCTGTGCGAATTTTTCAGCTGGTTGGACGCCACCCTGGCCGACCCGCAACGCGCGCCGTTGACGGAAATCGGTGTCGACGAACACCTGACGGCCGCCCGCGCCCGCCGCGCCGGTTTTGTCAGCCCCAGTTTCGGCACCATCGCCGGCTTCAATGCGCATGGCGCCATCATGCATTACCACGCCCATGCGGGCAGCGAGGCCACCATCGAAGGCGACGGCCTGCTGCTGATCGACTCGGGCGGCCAGTATTGGGGCGGTACCACGGACATCACGCGCGTGGTCCCCGTCGGCACGATCACGGCAGAACACCGGCGCGATTTCACCCTCGTCT
The DNA here is from genome assembly GCF_046113285.1 of Janthinobacterium aestuarii. Classification (NCBI taxonomy): domain Bacteria; kingdom Pseudomonadati; phylum Pseudomonadota; class Betaproteobacteria; order Burkholderiales; family Oxalobacteraceae; genus Janthinobacterium; species Janthinobacterium aestuarii. The sequence goes on along the minus strand of NZ_CP142524.1, from coordinate 6,090,458 downwards.
TGCGCAGCATGATCGCCCTGTCGCGCGCGCAGTTCCCGCGCGGCGTGAAGTCGCCCATGCTCGACTCGATTGCCCGCGCGCCCCTGTGGGCCGAAGGCATCGACTTTGGCCACGGCACGGGCCATGGCGTGGGTTTCTTCCTGAACGTGCACGAAGGGCCGCAATCGATTTCGCAGTCCGCCATGCCGGAGCCGCAGACGGCGATGGAACCGGGCATGATCACCTCCATCGAGCCGGGGATCTACCGACCGGGCCAGTGGGGCATCCGCATCGAGAACCTGGTGCTCAACATTCCCGCAGGGACGACGCCCTTCGGCGAATTCCTGCGCTTCGAGACATTGACCCTGTGCCCGATCGACACGCGCTGTGTGGAACGCTCGCTGTTGCGCGACGACGAGGCGGCCTGGCTCAACGACTATCACGCCACCGTGCGCGCGCGCCTGGCGCCGCACCTGGCGGCGCCGGCCGATGCGCCTGCGCTGGCGTGGCTGGAACAGCGCACGGGAGCCATCTGATGCGCTCGACCCGCGCCACGTCCGCCATCGAGCGGCTCAAGGAACGCACCGGCAACCGCCTCTACACGATGGCGCGCACGGGCGATGAACTGTTCTTCCTCACGGAAGGCCCCGGCTTGCCGCCCCTGTGCCCGCCGCTGGAACTCGACGCCTTCGTCGCCTTCGTCAATGGCCTGGGACCGCAAAAGGCGCGCCGCGTCAGCAAGCTCGACGTGGCGTTTGAAAAGCAGCTGACCAAAAAACCCCAGGATTAAATGCCGACCATCGACTTCCTGCGCGCCTACTGGTCGCCGGCCGAGCTGGCGACGAATGGCGTGATCCTGCTGAACCTGCTGGGCGCGCTGCTGCTGGGCTTGCTGGTGGGGTATGAGCGTTCGTATCACGGGCGCGCGGCCGGCATGCGTACCTACAGCCTCGTGTGCATGGCCTCGGCCGCGCTGACCGTGCTGGGCGGCTATCCCGAGTTCTGGTACGGCGGCCATGGCGCCATCGTCGGCAGCGATCCCACGCGCGTCATCCAGGGCATCGTCACGGGCGTGGGTTTTCTGGGCGCCGGCGTCATCATGCGCGAGGGCTTCAATATCAGCGGCCTGACGACGGCCGCCTCGATCTGGGCTTCGTCCGTGATCGGCATCATGGTGGGCATCGGCTTTTATCTGTCGGCCATGGGCCTGGCCTTTCTGTGCGCGATGGCGATGATTTTTCTGTCAAAATTGGAGAACTGGCTGCCGTCGCGCCATGCGGTGGCCATCACCATGCGCTTCAAGCAAGGCTTCATTCCGCGCGAGGATGCGCTGCGGCGCATGGCCGCCAAGCGCGGCTACGACATCGCGGGCGGCTCGCTGACCATCGGCAGCACGGACGGCATGCAGGAATGGCGCTTTGTCGCCATCGCGCATGGCAAGAACACGGGCGCCAGCCTGTCGGCCATGTCGGCCGAACTGGCCGCCTTCGACGGCATCGCCGGCTTCCAGCTGTCGCATGCACGCAACTGAAAAGGATGGACATGGACCCCCAGGCTCAAAAAGTACTCGATTTCTGGTTCCTGCCGCCGGATCACCCCGGCCACGGCCAGGCGCGCATGGAATGGTTCCGCAAGGATGACGGTTTCGATTTGCTGATACGCGCGCGTTTCGGCGCGCTGACCGATGCCGCCATAGCCGGCGGCTTGGGCGAATGGGATGCGACGCCGCATGGCGCGCTGGCGCGCCTCATCGTGCTCGATCAGTTCACGCGCAATGTGTACCGCGGCACGCCGCGCGCCTTTGCCGGCGACGCCTGGGCGCTGGCGCTGGCCGTCGCCATGACGCAGCAGGGGCTGGACCAGCAACTGCCGCCGATGCTGCGCGCCTTCGTGTATTTACCGTTCGAACACGCGGAAGACCTGGCCATGCAGGCGCGCGCCGTCGAGCTGTTCCAGCGCTTGTCGCAGGCGCAGCCCGGTTTTGACAGCATGCTCGACTACGCCGAGCGCCACCAGGAAGTGATCGCCCGCTTCGGCCGCTTCCCGCACCGCAACGCCATCCTCGGTCGCCCCTCGACCCCGGAAGAAGTGGAATTTTTGCGCCAGCCGGGATCGAGCTTTTAGACAATCATCATGAACGTGACATTGAATATCATCGGCGCCGGCCACGTGGGCAAGGTGCTGGGCCGTCTGTTCGCCGGCGTGGACGGGATTGCGGTGCAGGACGTGCTGACGCGCTCGATGGCGTCGGCGCAGACGGCCGTGGACTTCATCGGCGCCGGCACCCCCGTCGACAGTTATGCGGCCTTGCGCCACGCCGACGTCACCATGCTGGCCGTGTCGGACGACCAGATCGGCCCGGCCTGCGCGGCGCTGGTGGCCGAGGGACGCCAGGCGGGCGCCATCGTGTTTCACTGCAGCGGTGCGCTGGCCTCGAACGTGCTGCTGGCGGCCACGCAGGCCGGTGCCTTTGTCGCCAGCGCCCACCCGATCCGCAGCTTTGCCGACCCGCAGCAGGTGGCCGCCACCTTCGACGGCACGTTTTGCGGCGTCGAAGGCGACCCGCTGGCGCTGGTTTTCCTCACGCCGGCCTTGATCGCCATTGGCGCGCGCCCCGTGCCCATCGATCCGGCCGCCAAGACCCTGTATCACGCCGCTGCCGTCTTCGCCAGCAATTACCTGGTGACGGTGCTCGACGCGGCCTTGCGCGCCTACCAGGCGGCCGGCATTCCCGAACCGGTGGCGCGCGAACTGGCGCAGCCGCTGGTGACGGAAGCGGTGGCGAACGTGTTTCGCCTGGGCGCCGCGCCCGCGCTGTCCGGCCCCATCGCGCGCGGCGATTCGGCCACCGTGCAACGCCAGCAGCTGGCCGTGCAAAGCTGGGATGCGGCCACGGGCGAGTTGTACCGGGCGCTGGTGGCGCCCACGCAGGATCTGGCCCGGCGCAAGTCCGCGCTTTAAGCGGCGCGCAGGCGGTTGCGGCCCTGCTCCTTGGCCTGGTACAAGGCGCTGTCGGCGCGTGAAAAGAAGGCCGATTCGCTTTCCTCCGGCCGGTACTCGGTCACGCCCAGGCTGATCGTCACGGGGACGCGCGGTTCGGGCAGGCCGAAATCGTGGCGTTCGATGGCGGCGCGCAGGCTTTCCGCCACTTCCGCCGCTTTGGCCAGGCTGCAGTCATTCAGCAGCACCAGGTATTCCTCGCCGCCCCAGCGCGTGATGACATCGCTTTCGCGCACGGTGGCGCGCGCCACGTCCGCCACGCCACGGATGACCTTGTCGCCCCACAGGTGGCCGTGGGTATCGTTGACGCGCTTGAAGAAATCGATGTCGAAGAGGATGGCCGACATCGGCTGCTCATTGCGTTTGGACAATAACATCGCGCGCTGGAACAGCAATTCCAGCGATTGGCGGTTCAATAGCCCGGTCAGCGCATCCGTCGAGGCGATGCGCTCGATGCGGCGCTGGTAGCGGTTCACCGTCAGCAGGGTCAGCAGCAGTACCAGCAGGGTGACGCCAAAGCTGATGGCCAGGTTGAAGATGAACACGCGCTGCAGCGACTGGACTTCGTCGCTGACGTTTTGCTCGACCACCAGGTACCAGCCCAGTTCGGGAATGAAACGCGAGTTGACGAGGATTTGCGCGCGGCCCAGCTGGTACGACAAATGCGTCGGCTCGCTGCGGTGGTTGATGATCTGCTCGGCAATGGCGTTCACGCCGGGCAGGCTGCGGATGTTGCCGTGCCCGTTGCGCACGCTCTTGCCTGCCAGCACCAGGGAGCCGGCGGCATCGACAAAATAGATGTTGCGGTGGAAGCGCGCCTGGTAGCGGTCGATGATGTGGCTCATGGTGGCCAGGGTCAGGCCGATGCCGGTGGCGCCGATGAACTGGCCATCGTAATCGACCACGCGGTGGTTGATGAAGATGGTCATGCTGTCGCGGTTGGCCATGTCCACGTCGACATTCGTTTCATAGTCGGTCTTGTCCATGGCGCGCACGCGGTAGTACCAGATGTCGCGCGTCGCCTCCGGACTGACGGATTTCAAGGTGCCTTCCGCGTAATAATATTTGCTGCTCTTGTCCGAGACGAGAAAGCTGGTGATGGCGCCGTACTTTTTCTTGACTTCGGCCAGGTAGCGCACGATCTGTTCCGGCTTGTTTTCGCCGGCCAGTATCCAGTCGCGCACGAAGGTGTCGTGCGCCATCAGCGAGGAGATGAAGACGGGGCGCAGCATGTCCTTCTGGATTTCCGAGTAAATATTGTCGCCCGTCAGCGGCAGGGTCTGGTCTGCGATGCCGTGCTCGATGGCCTGGCGCGAAGCCAGGTAGCTGGCCAGGCTGGTGGCCATGAAGCCCGCCCCCAGGATCAGGGTCAGGAGGATGAGCAGGCGGTATTTGATCGACAGAAGACGCATGGAGACGAGGTAGTGGCAGGCGGGAAGGCCATGGTGAGGCAAGCTAAAAGTATGCAGCAGGGCGGATATTGGCGCAATGATAACTGGTTTTATTGACAATTTATGCTGGCGAACGCGACAAGATAACCACGACTTACCAAATAAAAGTGCCGATTTGTCGACAAAGATGCAAATTAGCAATAAGATTTGATGAGGGGAATCATTGCGCATCGCCCCTGTCTTGCCGCCCGTTTCAGGCGCGGGACATTCCGCGCAGGGAGTGTTGCATGTTATTTTTAAAGAGTACGTCCGTTAGCAAGGCCCCCGGCATCTACGAGGTCGACATCGCCGCCAAGCCGCCAGGCAAGACCTTCGGCATTTTTCTTGCCACCGATCCCGACCATCCGCCGCTGGCCTTGCTGGAGCAATTGAAGGCGCTCGGTTTCGAGAACACCTATAGTTCGCCCTACCTGCACAAGGATTCGGGCAAGGTGCTGGACCTGCATTTCCAGAAGGATGGCACGGATATCTTCAAGGGCTGGAAAACCGAGGAGTGCACGCACAACCTGGCGGCCATCACTGCCCTGTTCGAAGAGCACGGCATTACCATCGCGCCACGTGTCATGTCGATGGCCGAAGCCTACGCCTAAACGCTTGTCAAAACCTGCTGCGCGTCGCGCTTTGCGGCCGGCGATGCTCACCGGCTCGGCGCCCCCGTGCTCAAGCACGGCTGCGCTTCTCGGCCACAAATCACCGCCGCTCGCTACGGTTTGTCTGGCGTCGCAAGTCAGCTCAACCCGCCTCCACGCCGATGTGATACAGCGCCCACGGGCAGCTGGCGAAGCGCTCGGCCAGGGGTAGGGCCGCCACGGCCGCGATGCGGTCCGCGTCGTGGATCGCCCATAGCGGCCCCAGGCCGCCCAGCGCCATCGGTTGCCCATCGAGGTGGGTGGCGACAATAAAACGCTGTGCGCGCGCCTGCGCCATGGTCAGCGCCGCCGCATAGCCATCCACGGCGCGCAGCAGCAGGCGGACCTCGCCTTCCTCGGGGGCGCCCGCCGCCTTCAAGACATCGACCAGCAGCGGACCGCGCAGCGCATGCGCCTTGCCGTCGTATTCCAGGGTGGGGCGAATCGTGTGTGCCGGCAAGTTCGTCAGCGCCGCAAAGTCGAATGCCCGCGCCCGCTCAAAACTGATTTTCTGCTTGTGCATCATCTGGTCGCGCACGGCGTCGAACGGGCCCCGGTTCGGCTTGTCGACGCTGCCCGTGACGGTCAGCAGGGCAGGGCCCCGCAGGCCGGCGGGCGCCGCCCGGCCGATGGCCGGCAGGGTGGCCGCCGCCATGGCGGCGGCGAGAAACTGGCGTTTGTGCATGCACTGCTCCTTCGGACTGAAAATCGTTAATGTACTTAAGTCTAGCTTAAGTTCGTTCAACGGTGCGCATTTTACGGTTATTGTCAGTTTGCAATCTCCGCTTACATCTTGTCACAGTTCTTACGCAATGGAGAAAGACGTAGCTTTTTTCGGCTGCTATTGTGTACTCATCGCACTTCGCTGAACTGCGAATCCAGGCACCATTCACTAATTAAGAGAGAGAACATGATGAAGAAGAAAATCCTGTTTGCAATGATCGCTTCCGTTACTGCACTGACCGGCATGAGCGCCGCGCACGCCGAAGGCGCCTATGTGGGCGCCGGTGTCACGGGCAACCGCTACAATTTTGATATTCCTGGCGCCACCAGCGCCGATAATCACAGCGGCTACAAGGCCGGCGCGAAGATCTTCGCCGGTTACGATTTCGATAAAACCTGGGCGGTCGAGGGCGGCTACGCCGATTTCGGCAGCAAGGATTACAGCTATGTCACCGGCGCCGGCAACGGTTCCGTGAAAAGCGATTCGCACGGCTACTACCTGGCCGGCAAGGCCACCATGCCCGTGAGCGACAAAGTCGGCGTGTTCGGCAAGCTCGGCGTGGCCAAGGTCAAGAACAGCTTGAGCGGCACGGGCCTGTCGACCGGCATCAGCGGCAATGACAAGACGGGCGTGTACGCTTCCGTCGGTGCCCAGTACGCGATCAACGAGAAAGTCTCGCTGACGGCGGAAGTGGAACACTTCGGCAAGAGCGCCGACCAGGGCCGCAAGGCGACAGGCTTGGCTTTAGGCGCACGCTACAATTTCTAATCGCTTAGAAATGTGCTGAAAAAAAAGGCAGTTACCGCGAGGTAACTGCCTTTTTGCATTGTCAGAGATAAATTACGTCGTCAATGGCTTGTAGCGGATACGCTTCGGTTTCGCGCCTTCTTCGCCCAGGCGTTTCTTCTTGTCGGCTTCGTATTCCTGATAGTTGCCGTCAAAGAAGGTGACCTGCGAATTGCCTTCGAACGCCAGGATGTGCGTGGCGATACGGTCGAGGAACCAGCGATCATGGGAAATGACCATGACGCTGCCGGCAAATTCCAGCAGGGCGTCTTCCAGTGCGCGCAAGGTTTCCACGTCCAGATCGTTCGACGGTTCATCGAGCAGCAGGACGTTGCCGCCCATCAGCAGGGTTTTCGCCAGGTGCAGACGGCCGCGTTCACCGCCGGACAGGTTGCCCACTTGCTTTTGCTGGTCCGAGCCCTTGAAGTTGAAGCGGCCCAGGTAGGCGCGCGACGGCATTTCGAAGCGGCCGACCGTCAGCATGTCGGCGCCGCCGGAGACGTCTTCGAACACGGATTTGTTGTCAGCGAGACTGTCGCGGTTCTGGTCGACGATGGACACGCGCGCCGTCTGGCCGATGGCCACTTCGCCGCTGTCCGGTGTTTCCTTGCCGGTGATCATCTTGAACAGGGTCGACTTACCGGCGCCGTTGGGGCCGATGATGCCGACGATGGCGCCTGGCGGCACGGTAAAGCTCAGGTTATCGATCAGCAAACGGTCGCCGAACGCTTTCGACACGTTCTTGAACTCGATGACTTCATTGCCCAGGCGCTCTGCCACGGGAATGAAGATCTCCTGCGTTTCGTTGCGCTTCTGGTATTCGTGCTCGGACAGCTCGTTGAAGCGGGCCAGACGGGCTTTCGACTTGGCCTGACGCGCTTTCGGGTTCTGGCGCGACCATTCCAATTCCTTCTGCAGCGCTTTCTGGCGCGCCGATTCCGTCGCTTCTTCCTGCTTCAGGCGGGCTTGCTTCTGGTCCAGCCAGGTCGAGTAGTTGCCCTTCCATGGAATGCCGTGGCCGCGGTCCAGCTCCAGGATCCACTCGGCCGCGTTGTCGAGGAAGTAGCGGTCATGGGTGATGGCTACCACGGTGCCGGGGAAGCGCAGCAGGAATTGTTCCAGCCAGTCGACCGATTCCGCATCCAGATGGTTGGTCGGCTCGTCGAGCAGCAGCATGTCCGGTTTCGACAGCAGCAGCTTGCACAGCGCCACGCGGCGCTTTTCACCGCCGGACAGCACGCCGATGGTGGCGTCCCACGGCGGCAGGCGCAGCGCGTCGGCGGCCATTTCCAGCTGCAGATTCAGATTGCCGCCGTCGGAGGTCGAGATGATCGCTTCCAGGCGTGCCTGTTCCGTGGCCAGGGCGTCGAAATCGGCGTCTTCCTCGGCATATGCGGCGTACACGGCTTCCAGCTTGGCTTGCGCTTCAAACACTTCGCCCAGGCCCGACTCGACTTCCTGGCGCACGGTTTTTGCCGGGTCCAGCTGCGGTTCCTGCGGCAGGTAGCCGATGTTCAGGCCCGGCATCGGCACGGCTTCGCCCTGGATGTCGGTGTCGATGCCTGCCATGATTTTCAGCAGGGTCGATTTGCCGGAGCCGTTCAGGCCCAGCACGCCGATCTTCGCGCCTGGGAAGAAGGAGAGGGAAATATCTTTCAGAATCTGGCGCTTGGGCGGGACGATTTTGCCCACGCGATTCATGGTGTAGACGTAATTTGCCATTAGAAATCTCGGGTGATATACAAAGACGGACAGGATACGGTAAACGCCCGCTTCCGGCCAGCGCTGTGCGCTGCCGGGACGGACCGATCAGGCGGCCAGGCGCGCGCGGCGGCTGCTCCACAGGCCTTCGGCCGCATACAGGCCCAGCGCCGTCCAGATGACGAGGAAGCCCAGCATGCGTTCGGGCGTGAACGATTCGTGGAAGACCCATACGCCGATCAGCAGCTGGCCCGTGGGGGCGATGTATTGCAATAGCCCCAGCACGGCCAGCGGCAGGCGGCGCGCGCCGGCGGCGAACAGCAGCAGGGGAATGGCCGTGATGGGGCCGGACGCCAGCAGCAGCGCGCGCGTGGCGGTGGAATCCGTATTGACGAAGCCGCTCTGGCCATGCCAGGCCAGCCACAGCATGTAGGCCAGCGCCAGGGGAAATAAAATCAGGGTTTCGAACGACAAGCCTTCCAGCGCGCCCAGCGCGGCCGTCTTGCGCAGCAAGCCATAGCCGCCGAAGGTGGCGGCCAGCAGCAGGGCGATCCATGGTACTTGCCCCGCCTGCCAAGTGAGCCAGGCCACGCCGCAGGCGGCCAGGCCGATGGCCAGCCACTGCAGGCGGCGCAGGCGTTCGTGCAGCAGCAAAAAGCCCAGCATGACATTGATCAGGGGCGTAATAAAGTAGCCGAGGCTGGCGTCGACCACGTGGCCGTTGTTGACGGCCCAGATATAGATGAACCAGTTGGCGGACAGCAAAAACGCGCTGGCGACGAAGCTGGCCACCACCTGCGGCTGGCCTTTCAGGGCGCCCAGCCAGCTCCACTGGCGGCGCACGGTCAGTACGATGCCTAGAAACAACAGCGACCAGACCATGCGGTGCGCCAGGATTTCCTGTGGTGCAATCTCGCCGATGGCGTGGAAATACAGGGGAAACAGGCCCCAGCACAGGAAGGCGAGGGAGGCGTAGAGCATGCCTGGATTCATGATGGGCTTCGCTGGAGAGTAGACAGTCTGTCATTATGGCTGAAAACATCGGGGGCTGCCCGGCGCCGCTGGCGAAGCGTAGAATGGCAACAAATCAATGGCCGCAAGCCCGCGCAGCAAGGCGGAGCGGCACAAAACCACGACTTTGGGGCAGCCCGTAACCATGCAAAAATACTCTTGCTATTTGCTAATACCTATCATATTGTGCGATGCAACAAAACAAAAACGGGTGCAATCTTGACGTCGGAACATAAAAAAAGCGGCCTGGCCGGCTTGACGCTGGCGGCCGTCGGGATCGTTTACGGCGATATCGGCACCAGCCCGCTGTACACCCTGAAGACGGTCTTCGACCCGGCCCACGGCCTGGCGCTCTCGCCCGAGAATTTGCTGGGCATCGTTTCGCTGATCTTCTGGGGCCTGACGCTGATCGTCTCGCTCAAGTACGTGACCCTGGTGCTGCGCGCCGACAACCGCGGCGAGGGCGGCATCATGGCCCTGATGGCGCTGGTGCTGTCGTCCGTCAGCCGCCTGTCGCGCTGGCATTTTCCGCTGATGGTGATCGGCGTCTTTGGCGCCACCCTGTTCTATGGCGACAGCGTGATCACGCCGGCCATTTCCGTGCTGTCGGCGATCGAAGGCCTGGAAGTGGCCACGCCCGCCTTCAGTCCCTACGTGGTGCCGCTGACCATCGCCGTGCTGGTGGGCCTGTATTCCGTGCAGTCGCACGGCACGGCCGGCATCGGCCGCTATTTTGCCCCCGTCATGGTGCTGTGGTTTGCCGCGCTGGCCGGCATGGGCGTGGTCAACATCATCAAGTCGCCCGCCGTCCTGGCCGCACTCAATCCCCTGCACGCGGCGACCTTCCTGATGAATAACGGCTTCGTTGCCTTCGTCGCCCTGGGCGCCGTGGTGCTGGCGCTGACGGGTGCCGAGGCGCTGTACGCCGACATGGGCCACTTCGGCAAGAAACCGATCCGCCTGGCCTGGTTCCTGATCGCCTTCCCCGCGCTGGCGCTGAACTACCTGGGCCAGGGTGGCTTGCTGCTGGCCCATCCCGAAGCCGTCTCGAATCCGTTTTACCAGCAGCTGGGCGCGTGGAGCGTGTATCCGCTGGTGATTTTGTCGACCATGGCTACCGTGATCGCGTCGCAGGCCACCATTTCCGGCACCTTCTCGATGACCAAGCAAGCGATCGCGCTGGGTTTCCTGCCGCGCATGCGCGTGCGCCACACGTCGGAAAGCGAAATCGGGCAGATCTACATCCCCGCCGTGAACTGGCTGCAGCTGGCCGTCGTGCTGCTGGCCGTCGTCGGCTTCGGCTCCTCGGAAAACCTGGCCGCCGCCTACGGCATTGCGGTCACGGCCACGATGCTGTCGACCACCATCCTGACCTTCTTCGTCATCCGTTACCGCTGGAAGATGAACCTGGCCCTGTGCTGGGCCGCCACGGGCTTTTTCCTGATCATCGACATCAACCTGGTGTCGGCGACCGCCTTGAAACTGTTCCACGGCGGCTGGTTCCCGCTGCTGCTGGGTTCGATCTTGTTCATCGTCATGCTGACCTGGAAACGGGGCCGCCAGCTGGTGTTCCAGAACCTGGAAAAGCATGCGATTCCGCTCAACGATTTCCTTTCGTCGCTGTTCATCGCGCCGCCGCTGCGCGTCCCCGGCACGGCCATCTTCCTGCGTGGCGAAACGGATGGCGTGCCGCATGCGCTGCTGCATAACTTGCTGCATAACAAGGTTCTGCACGAGCGCGTGATTTTCCTCACCGTCTTCATGCATGAAGAGCCGTGGGTGGCGCCATCGGAGCGCGTGCGCGTGGTGGAGCTGGGCCACCAGTGCTACCAGGTCAACGTGCATTACGGCTTCAAGGATGAACCGGACATTCCGGCTGCGCTGGCGCAGTGCGCGCAGCAGGGACTGGACTTCGAGATGATGGAAACGTCGTTCTTTATCGCGCGCCAGACCATCATCTCGACGCCGGGCGCCGGCATGATGCCGTGGCGCGAGCACCTGTTCGTCACCATGTCGCGCAATGCGCGCACGGCGGCCGACTACTATCAGATCCCGAGCAACCGGGTAATCGAACTGGGCACGCAGGTGGAAATCTAGACGCGACAGTGCGGCGGAATGGTTGTTGTGACAATGTTGTATTGTTGCGCAATCTTCCGCCCTGCTTACGTCTGCTTACAAATTGGCTGCGCGACTCCTGTTAAACTGCTGCTCGCACTGGTCCGCACCGTACGGGCTGAGCCACACACCAATATTTAAAGGGAAACCATGAAATCGGTATTTCAAATGATCGCCACCCTCGCTTGCGCCGTGGCCCTGACCGCTTGCGGTGCCGCTGCCAACACCGAGAAACCGGTCGTGCTCGACCCGAATACGCAAGTGAAAGAACTGACCATTACCGATACGGTGACCGGCACCGGCACGGCGGCGGCAGCGGGCGACACCTTGCTGGTGACTTACACGGGCTGGCTGTATGACGCAAGCAAGCCGGGCAACAAGGGCGTGCAGTTCGATGCGAGCCCGGCAGGCAGCGGTTTTACTTTCCCTCTGGGTGTCGGCCGGGTCATCCTGGGCTGGGACCGCGGCCTGGTCGGCATGCAGGTCGGCGGCACGCGCACCCTGGCCATTCCGTATGACCTCGGTTATGGCAAGGCCGGCAGCGCGCCGAAGATTCCTGGCTACGCCGGCTTGCTGTTCGAGATCAAGCTGGTGAGCGTGACGAAAAAATAAGCACGCGCAGGGCACATGAAAAGGGCGATTCCACGGAATCGCCCTTTTTGCTTTGCTGGCCGGTTTAAACGGGCGCCAGCTCCTGGAAGTAATACGTGGCGCCGCCCAGCTTGGCCGGCGCGTCATATTGCAGCACTTGCGTGCGGCGCAGCGCCACGGGGGCGCTGAAGGCGGGGCCGTCGTAGACGAAGGTGTGGAATTCGCCGTTTTCGCCGCAGGCATCGACGCCGGGCGGCAGGTCGGCCAGGAAGGCGGCGTCGAACTCGCGCCCGCAGAATTCGCGTGGCAGATGCTGGCCATTGATGCACACGACGATAGCCTTGAAGCCGGCGGCGAGAAATTCGTCGACCAGCGCGCGCCGCGCTTCGCCCCACAGCGGCAGGTGCGCCGTCAGGCCGGCGACCGCGCAGACTTTTTCTTCCCAGTCGCGGTGCGGCTGCAGGTCGATGTCGCCGAAGATGGCGTGCTCGATGCCCTCGGCCTTGGCCGCGCGCAGCGTGGCGACGAACTGTTCTTCATAGCTGGCCCAGCTGGCGTGATAGCGCTGCAGGCGCGCGCCCAGGCTGGCCGCCTGCGCTTCGAGCAACTCGGGCGGCACGCCGTGCGAGCGCGACTTGCGGCCATCTTCATCCATGGCCGTGATCAACAGCGGCACGTCCATGCCGGCGTTGCGGGCGCGCCACAGGGCTAGGCAGGAATCCTTGCCGCCGCTCCAGGAAATCAAGGCCGTCGTCATGCCGCTGGCTCCGCGCGCAGCATGTCGACGTGCTGGATGCCGTCTTCGTCATACGGCGCGCTGACGGTGACAAAGCCGAACGATTGATAAAAGCGTTCCAGATAGTGCTGTGCGCCGATGCGGATGGCGTGGCCCGGATGCTGGCGCTCGGCCCGCGCGATGCCCTCAAGCAACAACTGCTTGCCGGCGCCGCTGCTGCGCGCCTCGGGCGCCGTCAGCACGCGGCCCAGCGACATTTCCACATACTTGGCGCCCGGCGCCAGCACGCGCAGGTAGGCGGCCAGCCGGCGCTGGCCATCGGCCGTTTGCCAGCCCAGCAAGTGCATCGCCTGCTGGTCATGGCCGTCCAGGTCCGGATAAATGCACTGCTGTTCGATGACGAACACGCGCTGGCGCAAGGCCAGCACCTGGTACAAATCGTGGGGGCCGAGTTCGTCGAACGTGTTCCATTGCCAGCTGATCATGGTTCATCCTTGATTGAGAGTGGCCGTGATTTTACCGGCTTCACGCCCCCGGCGTGGGATAGCGCTGCGCATACCACTGCTTCAGGTGCTCGATGCAGCGCGTCACGCGGGGCGCCACCAGCTGGCGCGACGGGTAGATGGCGAACAGCGCCAGGCTGGGGCGCTCGATTTCCGGAAACAGCTCGACCAGGGCGCCGCTGGCCAGTTCCTCGCGGCAGACAAAGGTGGGCAGGATGCCGATGCCCAGGCCGCGCAGGATCAGGCTGCGCATGAACAGCGTGTTGTTGGTGCGCACCCAGTTCGGCACTTCGATATCGCTGTGCGGCCCCGCATGGCGCAGTGGCCAGCGGCTGCCGAACAGGGCGTGGCTGTAGATGAAGCAGCGCTGGCGCGTCAGGTCCGTGGGTTCGGCCAAGGGGCCGTGGCGTTCCAGGTAGGCGGGCGCGCAGCAGATGTGCAGGCGGTAGTCGTGGATGTGGCGCGCCACATAGCTCGAATCGGTGAGCGCGGTGGTGACGCGAAAGCCCAGGTCGTAATTGGCGGCCGCCAGGTCGACATATTCATCCTTCAGGTCGACGTCCAGGCGCAGCGCGGGCCAGTCGGCCATGAAATCGGCCAGGCCCTCGGCCAGCTCGCCCACGCCCAATGTCAGCGGCGCGTTGATGCGCAGGCGGCCCGTCACGTGCGCCGTGGAATGGGCCACCATGTCCTCCGCCTGCGCCAGCTCATCGAGCAGCTTGCGGCAGTGCTCGAGATAGGCGGCGCCCGTTTCCGTCAGGGCCAGCTGGCGCGTGGTGCGCGTCATCAGGCGCCCGCCCAGTTCCTGCTCCAGCTGGCCGATGCGCCGGCTCACGTACGAGGCCGACAAGTCCAGTTCATCGGCCGCGCGGCGAAAGCTGCCCAGCTCGGCCACGCGGCGAAACAGCTGCATCGCCTGCAATTTATCCATCCCCGCTCCATTCAGTCGTATTCCGCATCAGTGCTATGCATTATTCATCATTTTTCCGTATTTTGATTCGGAATATGCTGGTGTCCTCTCTACAGAAAGGCCACACCATGAAAAAATTACTCATCAGCAGCCTGTTGCTCGCCGCCTTTTCCACCGCCCAGGCGGCCGACGTCCTCGTCGTGCTGTCGGATGCGAATCATCTCGACTTGCGCGACGGTAAGGTCTTTTCGACCGGTTTCTATCTGAACGAATTGATGCAGCCCGTGAAAAAGCTGCTCGACGCGGGCCACACGGTGACGTTCGCCACGCCGCAGGGCCAGGCGCCGGCCCTGGACGCCAGCTCCGATACGGACGCGTATTTTGGCGGCGACGTGGTGGCCCATGCGGCGCACAAGGCCTTGCTCGAGCAGCTGGCGCTGACGGTGCCGGGCCGCTCGCCCGTGATCAGCCTGAAACGGGTGGAACAGATCGGCTATGCCCACTACGCGGCCGTGCTGGTGCCGGGCGGCCATGCGCCCATGCAGGACTTATTGAAGGACGCCAGCCTGGGCGCCTTGCTGCGCCAGTTCCACGCGGACGGCAAGCCGACGGCGCTGCTGTGCCATGGCCCCATCGCCCTGTTGTCGGCCCTGCCGCAGGCGGCCCAGTTTACGGCCGCGCTGGAAGCGGGCCGGACGCCGCCCACGCCGGCTGACTGGATCTACAAGGGCTACCGCATGACGGTGATCAGCAATGAGGAGGAGCTGGCGGCGCAGGGTGCGCTGAAGGGCGGATTGATGAAGTTCTATCCGCAGTCGGGCTTGCAGGCGGCCGGCGCGCAATATGTGCAGAACCAGGCGCCGTGGACCAGCAATGTGGTGGTCGACCGCGAGTTGATCACGGGACAGAATCCCGCCTCGGCGCCGGCCCTGGCAGACAAGCTGCTGCAGGCGCTGCGCTAAAAAAAAGCCCCGGCGGCGCCAAGGCGCGGCCGGGGAGTTACAGTGCGTGCAGCGTGGATTACACGATCGTCAGCGTGACGTCGATGTTGCCGCGCGTGGCGTTCGAGTAGGGGCACACGATGTGGGCGGCGGCGACCAGCGCTTCGGCGGCGGCGCGGTCCATGCCCGGCAGCGAGATTTTCAGTTCCACTTCGATGCCGAAGCCCGTCTCGATGGCGCCGATGCCGACGTTGCCTTCGATCGACAGGTCCGCCGGCACGGCGATCTTGTCGCGGCCGCCGACGAATTTCATGGCGCCGATGAAGCAGGCCGAGTAGCCGGCGGCGAACAGTTGTTCCGGATTGGTGCCCACGGCGCCATTGCCGCCCAGTTCTTTCGGCGTCGTCAGCTTGACGTCGAGCACATTGTCGGATGACACGGCACGGCCTTCGCGGCCTCCGGTGGCGGTGGCTTGCGCGCGGTACAGGACTTGTTTGATCGACATGATGGTTCCTTTAGGTAGATAAATAGGTGACTACTAAATAGTGTGCTACTTGTTTCGCGGGCCGTGGCCCCAGGATGCCCGTCTGAAGAAGTAAATCCGGCGTCCATGTGTGCAATATATATCGTGCGCTATTTAATTGCAAGCGATTTTATTCATGAAGTCACGACACCTGACAAAACCGTTGCGAGCGGAAGGGAGAGGTGGTCGAGACGCGGAACCGTACTTTGAGTACGGTGAGCATCGCAGGCCACCTGTACCGACGCGCAGCAGGTTTGGTCAGGTGTCTTGAACCTTTATTTTGATGCCTTTGTCGCCACTACCGGGCTTCCATCGCATAATGGCCACCGCTGCCGGGGCCGATGATTATGCTGGCCTCACTTCAATACCCAAGGAAAAATCATGACCAGCCTTTTCTTTATCCTGCGCCTCACCCTGGCCGCGATGCTCACGTACATCATCGCCACGGCGATCCTGGTCGAGAACTTTCTGCGCTATCTCTTTGGGAATACGGAAGGCTTCTTTGTCATCATCGGCGCCTTGCTGGCCTGCACCGTCGTCACGAATGCGTTTTCGCACGTGCGCCGCGTGCGCCTGATCGCCGGCGCCGTCAATGCCGCCACCCTGTCGAGCCGCCAGCGGCGCCAGATCGAGATTCCGTTCGAGGCGGGCGAGGCGTTCGACATGGTCGATGCGGCCATCCGCGAACTGCCGGGCAGCGAAGTGGTGGAAAGCGCGCGCGACAGCCTGCAGGTGCAGGCGCGCGTGCGCCGCGCGGCGCCGTACACGCATACGGGCTTGCCCCGCATGCGCGTGCTGGGTTTCCTCGAGCCGCGGCCGAATCAGATCCTCGCCACCGTCACGCCGAATGGCGAGGCGGGCAGCGTGACCCTGATCTGCGAGCCGGCGCGCAATGCGTGGACCGACTGGTTCCTCGTCGACCATGGCAGCAACCTGGAAAACGCGGAGGCGGTGACGCGGGCCATCACGCGCCGGGTGGCGCAGCGCCGCCGCGGCGAGCAGGCCGAGGCGCGCCAGACGGTGACGGAAAAGGAACTGACGGTGGCCAAACTGAGCCTGCTGCATGCGCAGGTCGAGCCGCACTTCCTGTACAACACGCTGGCCAGCGCGCAGCTCCTCACGCGCAGCGACCCCGTGCGCGCCGACGCGATGCTGGGCAACCTGATCCTGTACCTGCGCCACTCGCTGCCGCGCACGGAGCAAGCCATGTCGACCCTGGGCACGGAGCTGGAACGGGCGCGCGCCTACCTCGACATCCTGAAAATCCGCATGGGCGAGCGCCTGAACCTGCAGATCGAGGTACCGCAATACCTGCGCCAGGTGGAGCTGCCGCCGATGATGCTGCAAACGCTGGTGGAAAACGCCATCAAGCATGGCCTGGAGCCGAAAAGCGGCGGCGGTACCATCTGGATCATGGCGCGCAGCGGCAATGGCACGGTGATCGTCACGGTGGCCGACGACGGCAAGGGTTTCAGCGACGACGGCGCCGGCACGGGCATCGGCCTGCGCAATGTGCGCGAGCGCCTGCGCCTGACCTACGGCAATGCCGCCGCGTTTGCCATCGTCGCCAACTTCCCCGATGGCGTGACGGCCACCATCACGGTGCCGGACAGCACGGCGCAAGGAGTGTCGTATGCATCCGCCTGAAATGACTTGCGTCGTCGCCGAAGATGAAACCCTGCTGCGCGATGCGCTCGTGGCCCTGCTGGCCGAAGAGTGGCCGGCACTGCGCATCGTCGCCGCCTGCGACGACGGCGGCACGGCGCTCGAGGCCATCGCCACGCACAAGCCCGACGTCGCCTTTCTCGATATCCGCATGCCGGGCCTGACGGGGCTGGAAGTGGCGGCCGGCGCGCTCGCAGCGAGTCCCGGCACGCAGGTGGTGTTCGTCACGGCCTACGACCAGTACGCCATCGATGCCTTCGACAAGGGCGCCGTCGATTATCTATTGAAACCGATCGGACGCGAGCGCCTGCAGGCGACCCTGCAGCGCGTGCGGGCACGGGCCGGCAAGGCCCGGGCGGACGACGGCGCGCTGGCCGGCCTGCTGCAGCAATTGAGCAGCGCCTTGCCGGCGGCAGCCAAGTCGCCGCCGCTGGTGTGGCTGACGGCCAGCAGCGGCAAGGATACGCGTCTGATCATGGTGGAAGACATCGCCTATTTTCAATCCGACACCAAGTACACGGCCGTCATGACGGCCGACGGCGAGGCGCTGCTGCGCAAGCCGATCCGCGAACTGCTCGACGTGCTCGATTCGGCCATTTTCAAACAGATCCACCGCTCCACCATCGTCAACATGAAGATGGTGGCGTCGGTGACGCGCGACGAGGTGGGACGCGGCGCCCTGCGCCTGAAGACGCGGCCGGAAACCCTGGCCGTGAGCCAGCCGTTCATGAGTTTGTTTCGGAATATGTAGGTCGGCTTAGCCCGCGAGGGCGTAAGCCGACATCACCACCGGCCTACTCCGCCGTCTCAAAACCTTCCAGCACGTTCACCACATTGATGCCGATTTCCTTGACCGCATAACCGCCTTCGAGGATGAAGGCGGTGGGCAGGTTCAGATGCGCGAGGCGTTCGCCCACGCGCAGGTAGTCGCCGCTTTGCAGCGAGAAATGCGACAGCGGGTCGCCCACGAAGGTGTCGACACCGAGCGAGACCACCAGCGCGTCGGGCGCATACATATTGATGCGCAGGCAAGCCGTTTCCAGCGCGGCGAACCAGCTGGCCGTGGACGTGCCGGCCGGCAGCGGCAGATTGACGTTGTAGCCGAGCCCCGCGCCGCTGCCCGTTTCGTCGGCGTGACCGAGGTAAAACGGATATTCGCTGCGCGGGTCGGCGTGGATGGAGGCGAACAGCACGTCGTCGCGTCCGTAAAAAATGCTCTGCGTGCCGTTGCCGTGGTGGTAATCGATGTCGAGGATGGCGACCTTGCGCGCGCCGTCGTCGAGCAGGTGCTGCGCGGCTAGGGCCGCGTTGTTCAGAAAACAGTAGCCGCCAAAGAAATCGCTGCCCGCATGGTGGCCCGGCGGGCGCGTGAGGGCGAATGTGGCCCGTTCGCCCAGGCGCAATGCGTGCGCCGCATTGACGGCGCAGTCGGCGCCCGTCTTGGCCGCCGTCCAGGTGCCGGCCGTCAGCGGCGTGCCATTGTCCATCGAATACAGGCCCAGCTTGGCCGTGAAGTCGTCCGGTTCGATATCGCTGCGCAAGGTGCGCACGGGCCACACGGACGGCAAGGCATCCTTGCCCCCGTTGTCGGGGTCGAGCGCCAGCCAGTCGTGCCAGGCATGGCGCAGGAAATGCAGGTAGCGGGGCGTGTGGATGCGCTCCAAGGAGGTCAGCGGCACGCCGTGCGGCGTGACGATGCGGCCCAGGTTGCGCCGCCCCAGCTCGGCCACCACCATGTCGGCCCGCTCCGGTGTCTCGAAGCAGGGCACCATGGTGCCGCGAAACATCTCGAAGCGGCCCCGGTGCTGGCCGTGCAATTCATTGTAGAAGGTCAGCATCGGGCGCCAGGCAAAAAGTCAGGCAGGATCAGGTGTGCGAACACAGGGTGCTGGCGCGGTAGGCGGCGACGAAATCGTCGAAGCTGCCGGCCGGCGCCGCTTCCATGGCACGCTGCTCGGCCAGCGAGCTGGCGGCCATCTCGTCGAAATACGCGCTTTGCCCGGGGGGGGGCGGCTGCGCGCGGAACCAGGCAGCGTGGCGTTCGCTCTGGCGCAGGCCGAAGGCGGCAAACGAGCCGCCGTTGGCGCGCAGTTCGGCCAAGACCTTGGCCGATGGCGTCGTGTCCGGGTCGGCCAGTTTACGGGCTTGCGCGGCCAGGCTGTCCGCGTGCTGCGTGCCGCCCTGGCGCGCGTCGAGCAGGGCCGCGACGGGCGCGATACGCGCCAGCAATTCCTCGCCCCAGGCTTGCAGGGTGATGTCTTCGCCATCGCGGCGCAGGCTCAGGCCCGGCTTGCGGCCTTCCTTGACGGTGCGGGCGAAATTGTTCGTGTAGCAGGCGCTTTGCTCGGCAGAAATCGGCGCGCTGTCGTCGAGCGCGCAGAACAGCAAAAACGCGTCGAGGAAGCGGCCCGTTTCCAGGCTGATGCCCACCGGTTCGAACGGGTCGACATCCATGCAGCGCACTTCGATGTATTGCACGCCGCGCAGGCACAGGGCCTGGATGGGGCGCTCGCCCGTGCGGATCACGCGTTTCGGGCGGATGGTCGAATAGTATTCATTTTCGATCTGCAGCACGTTGGTGGACAACTGTATCCACTCGCCATCCTTTTTCGTGCCCAACGCCGCGTACGGCGGATACGGGTCGTTGACGGCGTGCGTGAGCGCGTTGACGTAATCATCGAGGCTGTTTTCGTGCGGGCGCAGGCCGGACTGGGCGTCGTTCTGGTAGCCGAGGTCGCTCATGCGCAGGCTGGTCGCGTACGGCAGGAACAGGGTATCGTCGGACAAGGTGTCGAGCTTGTGCGCGCGGCCGCGCAGGAATCCGGCGGACAGGGCCGGCGAGGCGCCGAACAGGTACATCAACAGCCAGCTGTAGCGGCGGAAATTGCGGATCGTCGCCAGGTAGCTTTCCGACTGCACGTCTTTTGGCGTCGCGGCTGCGTGCGTGGGGCTGGCGCTGGTGTCCGGATGGCTGGCCAGCACTTGCCACAGCTGCTCGTCGAGCGAATAGTTGTAATGGATGCCGGCGATGCATTGCATGGCCTTGCCGTAGCGCAATGCCAGGCCGCGCCGGTAGACGTGCTTGAGCATGCCCATGTTCGACGTGCCGTAGTTGGCGATCTCGATGTCCGCTTCGGGCGGCAGCTGGCAGGGCATCGACTGGCTCCACAGCAACTCGTCGCCGATGCGGCTGTAGGCATGGCGGTGCACGGTATCGAGCTTGTCGAGCGTGACGGCGATGTCGGCTTCGGCCGGGGTGATGAATTCGAGCAGCGCTTCGGCGTAGTCGGTGGTGATTTCAGGGTGCGTCAGCGCCGAGCCCAAGACGGCGGGGTGGGGCGTGGAAGCCAGATGGCCGGCGTGGTCGACGCGCAGGGTTTCGCGCTCGATGCCGCGCAAGCCGCCCAGCAGCGCGCGGTTGGCATCTTCGGTCAGCAATGCCAGGCGGCGAGTCAACAGGTTGGGCAATTTGAGCTTCCTTTCTTGTGCAGCATATAAATAATTTGTGCTGAGATTAACCGAATTTTGGCAAATGCGTCGGCGCCGGCCCAAAAAACGCCGCGTCGCCAGCGTCCGCCCCGGGCAACGGGGACGGCGCTTCGGTCAGGAATTCGCTTGATATTTTAACAAACTGCGGGGGGATCTGGCGCGCCGCCGGGTCAAGCTTTGCACAGGTGGCAACGGTCAGCCCAGGCGGGCGCCGCTGACCCGTTCGATGCCGGCCAGGTCGCGCCAGCTTTGCACCTTGTTGTAGCCGGCAGCGGCCAGCAGCTCGCGCACGGATGCCGCCTGGTCGTAGCCGTGTTCCATCAGCAGCCAGGCGCCCGACGCCAGGTGGCGCGCGGCGCCGGCAACGATGGTGCGCAGGGCCGACAGGCCGTCCGCATGGTCGGTCAGCGCGCCCGCCGGCTCGAAGCGCAGATCGCCTTCGGCCAGGTGGCGGTCGCCGCTGGCGATGTAGGGGGGATTGGAGACGATCAGGTCGAACTTTTCCGTGCCCAGCGCTTCGAACCAGTCGCTGGCCATGAAGGTGATGTTGACGCCGTTGGCGCTGGCGTTGCGGCGCGCCACGGCCAGCGCCGTGCTGCTCACGTCCAGGGCCGTGACGACGGCGTCGGGCCGCGTATGCGCCAGCGCGACGGCGATGGCGCCGCTGCCCGTGCCCATGTCGAGCACCCGTCCGCCGGGCGGCAGGCGCTCGAGCGCCAGTTCCACCAGCACTTCCGTGTCGGGGCGGGGAATCAGCACGGCCTCGTTCACTTCGAACGGCAAGCCGAAGAATTCACGCTGGCCGACGATGTAGGCGATCGGTTCGCCTTGCAGACGGCGCGCCAGCAAGCCCGATAACCGCTCGGTTTCATCAGGAGTAAGGACTCGCTGCGATTGCGTGATCAAGCTGACGCGCGACAGGCCCAGCGCATGGCCCAGCAGGATGCGGTTGTCGAGCGGGTCGAGCAGCGGACGGATTTGCAGGGCGCCGACAGTGCTGCCGGCGGGGATCAGTGTTTCTGGCATAGATAATTGATTATTGTTTGCGGCGCAGCAAAGTCCACAACATGGTGATGGCGAAGATGGCGAACCAGATGAATGCCCATTGCGGAATCGACAGGCCGAAAAACGGCTCGCCGGCATTTTCGCAGGCGCCATACGATTCAAACATGAAGGGCATGAGTTCGGCCGTGAAGACCTTGTTCAGCGCCGTTTCCACCGGATCGATGCCGCACGAGAAGCCGGGATTGGCCAGCACGTACAAATGCTTGGCGCCCACGCCCATGCCGCCCAAGGCCGCCAGCAAGCCGACGCCGGCGCCGATCTTCGGACGGTTGGCTGCGGCGCCCGCCAGGCAGGCGATGCCGATGGCGAGGAACAGGTAGCGCTGGATCACGCACAGCGGGCACGGCGCCATGTTCATGGCATGCTGCAAATACATGGCCACGCCCAGCATCAGGAAACACAGGGCGGCGGTCAACAGGAGGACGGTGCGTGAATTTTTCATGGGCGACACGGTGAGGTGGATGGAATCGAGCTGGTCATTTTCGCACAAGGGCCGATTTTTATTGCTTAGCCGCTACTTAAAGCTGTCGGCTTACGCGCTGCGCGCCAAGCCGACCTACAAATTGCGGCGTAGGTCGGCGTAGGTCGGCTTAGCGCAGCGTAAGCCGACACAACGGAGCCAGCGTTTAGTCGCCTAAAGCAGCCAGCAGTTCCGCCTGGTGCTCCGCCGCCAGCGCATTCGTCAGCTCCGTCAAATCCCCATCCATGATGAAGTCAAGCTTGTACAAGGTCAGATTGATGCGGTGATCCGTCAGGCGGCCCTGCGGGAAATTATAGGTGCGGATGCGCTCGCTGCGGTCGCCCGAGCCGATCAGGCTCTTGCGCGTGGCCGCTTCCTTCGACTGCTGCTCGCGCAATTGCACGTCCTTGATGCGCGCGGCCAGCACTTTCATCGCCTGCGCCTTGTTCTTGTGCTGGCTGCGGTCATCCTGGCACTCGACGACGATGCCGGTCGGCAAGTGGGTGATGCGCACGGCCGAATCCGTCTTGTTGATGTGCTGTCCGCCCGCGCCCGAGGCGCGGTAGGTGTC
Organism: Janthinobacterium aestuarii; assembly: GCF_046113285.1. Taxonomy (NCBI): domain Bacteria; kingdom Pseudomonadati; phylum Pseudomonadota; class Betaproteobacteria; order Burkholderiales; family Oxalobacteraceae; genus Janthinobacterium; species Janthinobacterium aestuarii. The sequence goes on along the minus strand of NZ_CP142524.1, from coordinate 6,067,608 downwards.
GATGCGCAGGTCGGCCGGGTTGATGTTGACGTCTTCCACCTCGTCCGCTTCCGGCATCACGGCCACCGTGCAGGCCGAGGTGTGGATGCGGCCCTGCGTTTCCGTGGCCGGCACGCGCTGCACGCGGTGGCCGCCCGACTCGAATTTCAGCTTCGAATACGCGCCATTGCCGACCACGCGCACGATCACCTCGCGGTAGCCGCCCAGGTCGGAATCGGACGAGGACACCAGCTCCACCTGCCAGCGGTTGCGTTCGGCAAAACGCGTGTACATGCGCAGCAGGTCGCCGGCGAACAGGGCCGATTCATCGCCGCCCGTGCCGGCGCGAATTTCCAGGAAGATATTGCGCTCATCGTTGACGTCCTTCGGCAGCAGCATGGTCTGCAGTTCGCGCTCGAGCCGCGCCATGGTGGCCTTGGCCGCCTCGATCTCTTCCTGGGCGAATTCCTTCATGTCCGGGTCCGCCAGCATCTCTTGCGCCGTGGCGATGTCGTTGCCCGCTTCCTGGTAGGAGCGGTACAGGGCCACCAGCGGGCCCAGCTCGGCGTGCTCGCGCGTCATCTTGCGGTAGCTGTCCATGTTCGACGTGGCGTCCGGATGCATCAGCAGTTCGTCGAGTTCGACCAGGCGGTTCGCCAGTTGATCGAGTTTGGCCAGCATGGATGGTTTCATAGCGATTCGCGGTAAAAGAGTGTAGGAATGATGCAAGCCCGGCAGGCGGGCAGGGGGGGGCCGCGCGCGGGCGGCCAGCGGGGCTGCGCTAACGGCGGGGGCGGAACAGTTTCGGCAGCAGGGTGACCAGCTGCTTGCGCTCGTCGCCCTGCGCGTGGTGCAGCGCTTGCTGCGGGCCGTGCAGGAACTTGGCCGTCAAGCCTTTCGACAGCGCTTCGAGCACGGCGTCGATGTCGGCGCCCTTGGCCAGCATCTTGCGCGCCCGTTCCACTTCCAGCAGGCGCAAGGTTTCGCTGTTTTCATGCAGATGCTGGATGACGGGCACCATGGCGCGGTCGTCGACCCAGCTCATGAACGATTGCACGCGCGTCTCGATGATGGCTTCGGCTTGCGCCACGGCCGCCTGCCGGCTTTCCAGGCCCGTCTGCACGACCTTGCCCAGGTCGTCGACCGTGTACAGGAAGACGTCGTTCAAACGGCCCACTTCCGCTTCGATGTCGCGCGGCACGGCCAGGTCGACCATGAACATGGGCTTGTGGCGGCGCGCCTTGATGGCGCGCTCGACCAGGCCCAGGCCCAGCAGCGGCAAGGACGATGCCGTGCACGAGATGACGATGTCGAACTGGTGCAGCTGCTCGGGCAAATCCGCCAGGCGGATCGCCTTGCCGTTGAAACGGTGCGCGAGTTCCTCGCCCCGTTCCATGGTGCGGTTGGCAATGGTGATGCTTTTCGGGTTTTGCGCGGCAAAGTGCGTGGCGCACAATTCGATCATTTCGCCGGCGCCGATGAACAGCACGTTCTGCTCGGCGATCTTGTCGAAGATGCGCTGCGACAGGCGCACGGCGGCCGCCGCCATGGATACGCTGTGGGCGCCGATTTCCGTGCTGCTGCGCACTTCCTTGGCCACCGAAAAGCTGCGCTGGAACAACTGGTGCAGATAGGTGCCCAGGCCGCCCGCCTCGTCGGCCGTGCGGATGGCGTCCTTGATCTGCCCCAGGATTTGCGTTTCGCCCAGCACCATCGAATCGAGCCCGGAGGCGACGCGGAAGGTGTGGCGCACGGCATCGTGCTGCGGCAGCATATACAAGTGGGGGCGCAGCTCGCTGTAGTTGAGCTGGTGGTAGTCGGCCAGGAAATGCGCACCCGCGTCGAGCGGGTTCGGCACATGGCTGGCCGCATACAGCTCGGTGCGGTTGCAGGTCGACAGGATGGCCGCTTCGTCGTTGTCGCGCAAGTCGATGCGCTGGAACCAGGTGCGCGCCGCCATCACCGCCTGGCCCAAGTGCTCAGGCGCAAACGCCAGCTGTTCGCGGAGCGACACTGGGGCGGTGGTATGGTTGAGGCCGACGGCGAGCAGTTGCATTTCAGGGCTGTTGGATGACTTATGGCGACATTATAACGCTTTGTGCCCGCGCTTTGAGCAGGTCAGCCGTTTGCCGCCGTTCAGCCGCCCAGTTTTTCCAGGCGATAACCGTAGCTGTAGACGGGCACGAGCCTGTAGCCGTGTTCCGGTTTCAGCTGCAGCTTGTTGCGCACGCGCGAGACGTGGGTATCCATGGTGCGCGAGGGCAGGGCCGTGTCGCGCTGCCACACGGCTTCGTGGATGTAGGCGCGCGACAGGGGACGGCCCAGGTTGCGGAAAAACAGCAGCGCCAGGGCGAATTCCTTGTGCGTCACATCCAGCACTTCGCCATCGCGCAACAGGCGGCCGGGACGGGTTTCAAACGTGTAATGACCAAATTGCAAGTACTCGGCGCCATTCTGGGCCGGGTACGCCACGCGCAGCAGCGCCTGGGTGCGCAAGGTCAGTTCGCTGCGCCGCAGGGGCTTGATCATGTAGTCGTCGGCACCTGCCGTCATGCCCGCCACCACGTCGTCTTCGCCGGAACTGTTGGTCATAAACAACACGGGCGCCTTCGGCGCCAGTTTTTCCCGGGCACGGCGCAAGACTTCCGCACCGTCCAGATCGCTCACATGCCAGTCGAGGATGAGCATGTCGCAACTGTCCTTGCGCAGCTGCCCCAGCATTTCCTTGCCACTCTGAAACTCGTGGCAAGCGTGGCCGGCGGCGGTGAGCACCTGGCATATCAGTTCTGCCTGGCTATGGTCGCTATCGAGTACGGCAATTCGCATAATTGGCTGGAGTGTGTAGCAACAAACAGACGACCTGCTCTGCTTATCGTAATGTTAAGGAATGCTCAAGTGAAATATAACAGAGATTGCAACTGTGTCCAGTGAAATCGGAGGGCAGATCCTTTACGTTACACTTGTTCATCTACCCCTACTAGCGGAGAAGCGGCCATGCCAGACAAGAGCACTACCGATTGGACACTGATACCGGCCAGTCGTGCCGAAATCGAGCAAGTGCGCGAGCGTTGCCGGCGCCTGGTGCAGCGGCGCGCCATGATGTCGGCGGGCGCCTCGGCCATCCCCATTCCCGGCATCGACCTGATGTCCGACGTGGGTCTGTTTTCCATGTTGATCAACGATATCAACCACGAATTCGGCCTGACGCCCGAGCAGATCGAGCGCCTGAACCCGCAGTTCAAGATGATGGCCTACCGCGCGGCGGTGGGCATGGGAGGCATGCTGGTAGGAAAGCTGGTGTCGCGCGAACTGATCCTCCACCTGCTCAAGCGCAGTGGCGTCAAGATTGCCACCAAGCAGGTGGCGCGCTTCGTGCCGTTCGCCGGCCAAGCGGTGGCGGCAGCCATCGGCTACGCCGTGTTCCGCCAGATCGGCAACCAGCACGTGAACGCCTGCGCCGCGGTGGCGCAGGAATTGCTCACGGTCAGGCCGGAGTAAACCTTACGCGTCCGGCAGCACCACGTTGACGTCGAGCACTTCCAGGTTGCCCTGGCGGTCCAGCGAGATCTTGATGTCGTCGGCATTCACCTTGGTGTACTTGGAAATGACAGCGATCAATTCCTTGTGCAGGGCGGGCAGGAAGTCCGGACCATCGCGTCCGCTGCGTTCGCGGGCGATGATGATCTGCAGGCGTTCCTTGGCCGCGGTGGCCGTCTTCGGCTTGGGGGGGAAGAGGAAAGAAAGCAAGGCCATATCACTTCGCCCCAAAAATGCGCTGGAGTAATCCAGGCTTTTCATAGTTGGTAAAGCGCAACTCGACCTCTTCGCCGAGGAAACGCGAGACCACGTCTTCATAGGCTTGCGCCACGTCCGTGCCCGTGAAATGGATGGCCGGATTGCCCTGGTTCGAGGCGGCCAGCACTTGCTCCGATTCCGGGATGATGCCCACCAGCGGGATGCGCAGGATTTCCTGCACGTCCTGATAGGACAGCATTTCATCCGATTCCACGCGTTTCGGCGAGTAGCGGGTGATCAGCAAATGTTCCTTGACCGGTTCGCCGCCCGTCTGCGCACGGCGCGACTTGGCTTGCAGGATGCCGAGGATGCGGTCCGAATCGCGCACCGACGACACTTCCGGATTGGTGACGATGATGGCTTCGTCGGCGAACGTCAGCGCCATCAGCGCGCCATGCTCGATGCCGGCCGGCGAATCGCAGATGATGAACTCGAAACCCATGTTGATCAGGTCGTTCAACACGCGTTCCACGCCTTCTTCCGACAAGGCATCCTTGTCGCGCGTCTGCGAGGCGGGCAGGATGAACAGGTTGTCGCAGTGCTTGTCCTTGATCAGGGCCTGGTTCAGGGTTGCTTCTTTATTGATCACATTGATCAAGTCATACACGACGCGGCGCTCGCAACCCATGATCAGGTCGAGGTTGCGCAGGCCCACGTCGAAATCGAGCACGGCTGTCTTGTGGCCGCGCATGGCCAGGCCAGTGGAAAAACTGGCGCTAGAGGTCGTCTTGCCGACACCGCCCTTGCCGGACGTCACAACAATAATTCTTGCCACAAATAATCCTTTTCAGATATCTCTTGAATTGTGCAGCTTAAGAGCGGTTCACGGGAGTGACCGGATTGACAGAGTGTATATCGATTCTGTCTCCAGCCAAACGAATTTGCGCGGGTCCGCGCGCCATTTCTGCAGGGAAACCATCCTCGAACGTGCGGTACACGCCCGCGATCGAGACCAGTTCCGGTTCCATGGCCAGCGCGAAGATGCGCGCCTGGGGATTGCCCGAGGCGCCGGCCAGCGCGCGGCCGTACAGCGAGGAATACACGTGGATGCTGCCGTCGGCGATGATTTCGGCGCCATTGTTGACGACGGCGGTGATGATCAGGTCGCAGCCGCGCGCATAGATGCGCTGGCCGGCCCGCACGGGCGTGTCGATCACCATCACCTGGGCGTCGGCGCCCGACTGGGCCGCCGCCGTGGGTGTATCCTTGGGACCATCCTTGGGCGGCGCATCGTCGCGCGTCTTGCCGCTGTCGAGGCTCAAGCCTTGCGCCAGGATGGCGTCATGCATGTCGGCCGGCGCATTGCGCACGGCCACGGCATTCAAACGGTATTTTTTCAGCAGGGCCACGAGGGCGGCCCAGTCGATGGGCACGCTGCCGGGCGGTAAGGCCGCCACGTCCAGCACGGCCAGGTCGTCCTCGAAAAAGTCCGCCACGCCTCCCGTCATGTCGCGCAAGGCGGCATCGAGTGCCTGCGTATCGGCGCTATGCAGAATGGCGGAGACAGCAACGACGGTGGAAATCTTGATTTCGATAGGCTTCTGCGACGGGCTTTTGGACATAAACATTTATCAAAGTGAAACTGCGGCAGGCCAGATGTTCCGTACGGCAACAATGGGAGCAGTAAATTTCTTGCATTCTACTGCAAAAAAATCAGCGTCAGGGGCCTGGCGCATGCTATTCCGCAGGGCAATACCTACTTCATGTCAAAAAAAACGGGCGGCGCCCCGGAAAACCGGTGCGCCGCCCCGAAAGCCGCCGCCCATGCGCCCTCAGGCGCCATGTCCGATTACGCCGCGCGCATCTGCCGTGCCGCCTCGACCATATGACGCAACGCTGTTTCCGTTTCCACCCAGCCACGTGTCTTCAAGCCGCTGGCTTTTTGCAGTAACGTCACCATGTCGACGGCGGTGGGGATGCGCGGCGAGTGGATGCCGTACACGCCGGGGCCGATTTCGTTCGAGTATTGGAACTGGCCTGAGCCCGTCAGCGGTTCCATGTCCGAGCGGCTCGTCTCTATCGTGATGACGTCGGCATCCATGGCGGCGATCTGCGGCAGGATGTCGTTGAACTCGGCATAGCACATGTGGGTATGGATCTGCGTCGTGTCGCTGACGACGGACGCGGCGATGCGAAAGGCGCGCGTGGCCCAGTCCAGATAGGCGTCCCGCTGGCAGCGGCGCAGCGGCAAGCCTTCGCGGATGGCCGGCTCGTCGATCTGGATGATGCCGATGCCGGCCGTTTCCAGGTCCTGCACTTCGTCGCGGATGGCCAGGGCCAGCTGCAGCGCCGTGGCGGCGCGCGGCTGGTCGTCGCGCACGAACGACCATTGCAAGAGCGTCACCGGGCCCGTCAGCATGCCCTTCATCGGTTTGCTCGTCAGGCTTTGCGCATGGACCGTCCATGCGACCGTCATGGGGGCCGGACGCTGCACGTCGCCGTAGATGATGGGCGGCTTGACGCAGCGCGAGCCGTACGATTGCACCCAGCCGTGGCGCGTGAAGATAAAACCGTCGAGTTGCTCACCGAAGTAGTCGACCATGTCCTTGCGTTCCGCTTCGCCATGCACGAGCACGTCCAGGCCCAGCGCTTCCTGGCGGCCCACGGCGTGGGCGATTTCGGCGCGGATGGCCGGCGTCTGCGGGAAGGCGCCAATGGTCGTCGTCGGGAAGTCGGGCAGGCGCAGGCGTGCATGCTGCGCGGCCTGGCGCAACGGGAAGCCGGAATCGCGGCGGTCGACCGTGGGCGTGAGCGTCTGCAGGCGCTGCGCGACCGCCGCACGGTGCACGCGGGGGCTGGCGCGGCGGCTGGCGATGGCCCGGCGGGACCTCGCCAGCGCGGTATCGTCGGGATGGCCTTCCAGTGCGTCTTTCAGCAGCGCAAGTTCCGTGAGTTTTTCCGTGGCAAACGCCAGCCAGCTCTTGATGTCGCCATCGAGGTCCGTCTCCGCTTCCAGGCTGAACGGTACGTGCAGCAGCGAGCACGACGGCGCCAGCCACAGGTGCCCCTTGCGCTTGGCGGCCAGCGGCTGCAGCACGGCCAGGGCAGCGTCGAGGTCGGTACGCCAGATATTGCGGCCATCGACTATACCGATCGACAAGACTTTATGCGCGGGCAGCCAGTCCGTGACACTGATCAATTCATGCGGCGCGCGGATGCCGTCCACGTGCAGGCCGGCCACGGGCAGGCGGCATGCCAGACTGAGGTTTTCTTCCAGCGGCGAGAAATACGTGGCCAGCAGGATGTCCACCCCCACCTGGTTCAGCTGCCAGTAGGCACTCTCGAAGGCGTTGCGCCAGGCATGGGGCAAGTCCAGGCCCAGGATCGGTTCGTCGAGCTGCACCCATGTCACGCCTTGCTGCTTCAGGCGGTCGAGCAGGGCGCCGTAGACGGGCAGCAATTGTTCCAGCAGCGCCAGGCGCTCGAAGCCCGGTGTCTTTTCCTTGCCCAGCCACAGGAAGGTGAGGGGGCCGATCAGGGCCGCCTTGACCTGGTGACCGAGCGCCTGCGCCTCGGCCACCTCCGCCAGCAGGCGCTCGCACGCCAGCGAAAAGCGGGTGTGCGGCGACAATTCGGGCACCAGGTAATGGTAATGGGTGTCAAACCACTTGCTCACTTCCAGCGCATTGCCGTGGCGGCAGCCGGAATGCTCCGCTTGGCTGGTACCGCCGCGCGCCATGGTGAAATAGCGCGACAGCGGCGATTGTTCCGCGCCGAAATCAAAACGCGCCGGCTCGCAGCCCAGCAGCTGGATATGGCTGGCCACGTGGTCGTAGAAGGCGAAGTCGCCCACGGTGACGTAGGCCAGGCCCGCGTCCCTTTGCACGGCCCAGTGGCGCGCGCGCAATTGCTGGCCCGTCGCTTCCAGCGCCGCCTCGGACAGCTCGCCGCGCCAGTGGCTTTCCAGCGCCAGTGTCAGTTCGCGCGTGGCGCCGATACGGGGAAAGCCAAGGATGTGCGTACGAATGGGCATGATGTCATCGAGATTTAATGTGAATGCGCTAGAGTGTGCGGCAACTTGGTCTATAATCAAAACGAAACATTTTGCCGAATAACATGAAAATAATTCACCTGCAGACGTCATTTCCCCGATGCTAGAAATTCGCCACCTGCGCACCCTGAGTGCCCTGCGTTCCTCCGGCAGCCTGGTGCGCGCCGCGCAGCTGCTCAACCTGACCCAGTCGGCCCTGTCGCACCAGATCCGTTTGCTGGAAGAGCGCTACAAGGCGCCCTTGTTCGAGCGCAAGTCGATGCCGATCGCGTTCACGGCCACGGGCAGCCGGCTGCTCGAGCTGGCCGACAAGCTGTTGCCCGAGATCGAACTGGCCGAGCGCGACGTGGCGCGTTTGTCGCAGGGCGACAAGGGGCAGTTGCGGGTGGCGCTCGAATGCCATACCTGTTTCGACTGGCTCATGCCCGTGATGGATGCGTTCCGCCAGCGCTGGCCGGAAGTGGAGATCGATCTTGTCTCCGGCTTTCACAGCGAACCGGCCGACTTGCTGCGCTCGGGCGAGGCCGATCTGGTCATTGGCTCGCCGTATGGCCCCGATTTCACCGTGTTTCCCCTGTTCCGCTTTGAAATGCTGGTGGTGATGGCGCAGAAGCACCGGTTGCAGGCGCAGCGCCGCCTTGCGGCGAGCGACTTTACGGGGGAGACTTTGATTACCTATCCCGTGCCGGAAGAGCGCATCGACCTGATCCGTGAAGTGCTGCGGCCGGCCGGCATCCAGTTTGAACGCCGCACGGCCGAATTGACGGTGGCCGTGCTGCAACTGGTGGCGAGCCGGCGCGGCATCGCCGCCTTGCCGAACTGGGCCATCAAGAATTACGTCGATTACGATTATGTGGTGGCGCGCCCGGTGGGCGAGCACGGCTTGTGGAGCGATTTGTATGTGTCCGTGCCGGAGCCGTTGCAGGACAAGGCCTATGTGCGCGATTTCGTCAGCGTGATACGCGAACAGTGCGCGGCTACGCTCGACGGTATCAAGTTGTTGTCCTGATCAACGTTGAGTTGGAAACAAACCAACAGCAAAGCTTGATAAATATCAAGGTTCAGCAATGAACCACCGCTTACAGTTGAGTACTGTGCGGCGCAACATGGCGTCGCCTACTCTTTGGGGAGGAACGACATGTTTTCATTTTCCGAACAATGGGCACTGGCCGGCAAGGCCGTGGTGGAAGCGCAATTGATCAGCGCGCAAGCGTATGCCCAGGCTGCCGTCGACAGCGGCGCCAGCGTGCTGGAGTTGCAGCTCGATGCGGCCCGCGAGGCCCTGGCTGCCGCTACGGTGGCGGGCAATCAGCTGCTGTCCGTGAAGGATACGCAAGCGCTGCTGCAACTGTCGCGCACCCAGTCGCAACTGGCCATCGAACGCATCGGTGCATATGGCCGCCAGGCAAAGGATGTTGCTCAAGAAACCCAGGAGAAATTTGAGACTGTGACAAAGGGTGAGTTTGCTGCATCGCGTCAAAAATTTGGCGAGCTGTTGCAGGTGGTAAAGCAAACACCCGTGCCCCTGATTATTCCCTTCAATAATTTTCTAAAAACCACTTTCGGCGGTGCCGATGAAGGGTATGATAAAAATAAAAACACGCGTCCTGCTCGCCAGGCCTAAGCGTTTTGCGGCCCGGCAGCGGCTATCCGCCGCGCCAGGTTGCCCGCCGCCACCGCAAGCAGGCTGTCATCGCCGCCGCCAGCGGTGCGGCGCTGGAACTGCGGCGCATGCCGCGCTAGAATGAAACGCAGCTTGCTGTGTCTTCCCGGATTCACTGGATTCCAATTGGATTCTATTAGCACCTTGACCTTGGCCCTCGTGGCCAGCATATCGGAGAAATAAATGGATGATGTCGTAATCGTGGCCGCCGGCCGTACCGCAGTCGGCAAATTCGGTGGCAGTCTGGCCAAGATTCCTGCGTCCGAACTGGGCGCGCATGTAATCAAGGGCTTGCTGGCACAAACCGGCATCGACCCGAACCTGATCGGCGAAGCCATCCTGGGCCAGGTGCTGACGGCCGCCGTCGGCCAGAACGCCGCGCGCCAGGCCGTCATCAAGGCTGGCCTGCCCAGTTCCATCCCGGCATTCACCATCAACAAGGTCTGCGGCAGCGGCCTGAAGGCCACGCACCTGGCGGCGCAAGCGATCAAGTGCGGCGACGCCAACATCATCATCGCCGGCGGCCAGGAAAACATGAGCGCCTCGCCGCACGCGATGAACGGTTCGCGCGACGGTTTCCGCATGGGCGACTTCAAGATGATCGACACCATGATCGTCGATGGTCTGTGGGACGTGTACAACCAGTACCACATGGGCATCACGGCGGAAAACGTCGCCAAGAAATACGAAGTGACGCGCGCCGAGCAGGATGAATTCGCGCTGCAGTCGCAGCTGAAGGCGGAAGCGGCGCAAAAAGCGGGCAAGTTCAAGGATGAAATCTTGCCGCTGGAAATCGCCAACAAAAAAGGCACGGTCGTCTTCGACAGCGACGAATACATCAAGCCCGGCTCGACCCTGGATTCGCTGGCCGGCCTGCGCCCTGCGTTCGCCAAGGACGGCACCGTCACGGCCGGCAATGCATCGGGCCTGAACGACGGCGCCGCCGCCGTGATCATGATGTCCGCTTCGCAAGCGAAGGAACTGGGCTTGAAGCCGCTGGCGCGCATCAAGGCTTATGCCTCGTCGGGCCTGGACCCGGCTGTCATGGGCATGGGCCCCGTCTCCGCATCGCGTCTGTGCCTGAAAAAAGCCGGCTGGACGCATGAAGAGCTGGACCTGATGGAAATCAACGAAGCGTTTGCCGCGCAAGCGATTGCCGTGAACAAGGAAATGGGCTGGGATACCAGCAAGATCAACGTGAACGGCGGCGCGATTGCCATCGGCCACCCGATCGGCGCCTCGGGCGCGCGCATCCTGGTCACCCTGATCCACGAAATGATACGCCGCGACGCCAAGAAAGGCCTGGCAGCGCTGTGCATCGGTGGCGGCATGGGTGTCGCTTTAGCGATCGAGCGCGATTAAGTAGCTGGCACCGAACCCCGCCGTCGCGCGCAGTGCGTGACGGCGGGGTTCGCGGCGGTACGCCGCTGTAATTCTCGGCGGAACTGGGTTGCTTTCACTAAATAATTAACTTTTTGGCAATAGAACGACACTGAGGGGATGAAAATGGCAAGAGTTGCATTGGTAACTGGTGGCATGGGTGGTCTGGGCGAAGCGGTGTGTTTCAAGCTGGCGGCGCTTGGCTATCGCGTGGTGACCACATATTCCCCAGGCAATCCGAAGGTCGAGGAATGGCTGGCGACGACCAAGGACATGGGCTACGACTTCAAGGCATATCCGTGCGACGTGGCCGACTACGATTCGGCCGCTGCCTGCGTGGCGGCAGTGGAAGCGGAAATCGGTCCTGTCGATGTGCTGGTGAATAACGCCGGCATCACGCGCGACATGACGTTCAAGAAGATGGACAAGACGAACTGGGATGCCGTGATGAGCACCAACCTCGATTCCGTCTTCAACATGACCAAGCCCGTCTGCGACGGCATGGTGGAACGCGGCTGGGGCCGCATCATCAATATCTCGTCCGTGAACGGCCAGAAGGGCGCTTTCGGCCAGACCAACTATGCGGCCGCGAAAGCGGGCATGCATGGCTTCACCAAGTCGCTGGCGCTGGAAGTGGCGCGCAAGAACGTCACCGTCAACACCATTTCGCCAGGCTACATCGGCACCAAGATGGTCATGGCGATTCCGCAGGAAGTGCTCGACAGCAAAATCATCCCGCAAATTCCGATGGCGCGCCTGGGCAAGCCGGAAGAAGTGGCCGGCCTGGTGGCCTACCTGGCTTCCGATGAGGCAGCGTTCGTCACGGGCGCGAATATCTCGATCAACGGCGGCCAGCACATGTCGTAATCGGTATTGAGGTAAAACAGAAAAGACAGCTGCGGCTGTCTTTTTTTATGCTTGCCAGCAAAACAAGGAGATCGCCGGATTTGCCTTAGAATCAGTATTTCTCCACTGCATCATCTCCATGACCCTTGTTCCCGCCTTGCGCCGCGCCAGCGTGGCCGCCATCCTTCTTCTGGGTACTTCCGCGGCCCAGGCCAGCGTCGCGTTCCACATCACGGTGGTTACCGAGCGCGTCAACCAGCCCGGCGTAAAAACCAGCCTGCCCGCGCGCGAGACGCAGGACAGCGATGTCGTGCTGGGACCGCATTACCTGAGCGTACGCGATGGCCGCATTCTGTCCGTCTTCGACTTTGCCACGCGCCGCCGCCACGTCATCGATACGGCGGCGTCCACCTACGACACGTATTCGCTGTTCGACGTGGTGGGCTTTCGCGCCGCCGAGCTGCGCCACCGGCAGGGGCTTGGCGGCATGCTGAAGGCGGGCGGCCTGGAGCAGCACGCAACGCCTCGCGTGTATGAGGAGCAGGCTTTGTCGGTGCTGGACAACAAGCGGCGCGGCGCTCTGCAGCCGCAAGTGCTCGACGGCGCCGTGCTGTGGTCGCTCGACGGGCAGCCCCTGCTGCGCCTGGGCATCGCGGGCAGCCCCGTCAGCGGCGACGACGCCACGGCCTTTGCCCAGTACCTGCGCTACACCTGGGGTGGCCACCCGCTGCTGCTGAAGATGCTGGCCGATGGCAAGCGCGTTCCCGCCGACTTCACCTTGCACTACCAGGAGGTGGGCGGCACGGTGACGCGGCGGTTCCGCATCAGCGCCATGACGGCGGGCGCACCGGCCACCTATACCTTGTCCGCCTACCGGCCCCGTCCGCTGGCGGCCGATGCGCCCCCGCTCGAGCGCGTGCTGGCGCAGGCGGCGCTGTTGCCGCCGCCGGGACCCCAGGCGCCTCAGGCACACCCTGCGCTGCGGGCCGAAGCGGAAAAACTGTTTGCCGCCGACCAGCCTTTCGAAGCTTTCTTGACCATGCTGGAAGACCATTTTTCCACGGGCGCGCTGGTGGAAAAGCTCACGCCCCGGCAGCAGCAGGCCATGCAGGAATGCCAGCCCATCCACGATTTGACGCGGGGATTGCTTGCCAAGGACCATGAAGGCATCGCAGCCGCGCTGGCCACCGTGCAAGAGTTAAGGACGCAAACGGGGATGGCGCAGCCCGTGCTGGCCTTGTTCGAGGGGAATTTGCGCGCCAAGCTGGGGCAATGGCCGCAAGCGACGGCCTTGTATCTGCAAGTGCTGCAGGCAAAACCGCAGATGGCGGCCGTGTACCAGGACCTGGGCGACGCCTTGCTGGCGCAGTTCGATGCGCCGAATGCATGGCGCAGCTGGGATGCGGGCCGGGCGATGGCGCCGGCGCTGCGGCAATTTCGCAAGGTCAACGACCTCGAGCGCAGCCTGCTGAACGATTACCCCGCCTTCTTTGCCGGCGGGGCGCCGCTGCCGCCGACAGTTCAGCCCAGCACCAGCCGCCCGGCCAGCAAGACGAAGACGGTGGGCAGTACGAACTTGCCGTAAGGCGAAGGTTTGCCGCGCAGGCGGCGCGCCAGGCGCGCGGCCAGCACGGCGTACATGGCATCGAACAGTAATCCCACCAGCACCAGGATGGCGCCCAGGCGCAGGTATTGCAGGCCCACGCTGTCGCTGCCCATGACGAATTGCGGCAGGAACATGCTGCAAAACAGCAGTGCCTTCGGATTGAGCAGATTCGTCAGGAAGCCGCGCACCAGGCTGGCACGGGCGCTGTGCGCCGTGGCGGGGGCGGCTTTTTCCTCCGTTGTTTTGGCCGACAGGGCTGACTGCAGCAGGCGCAGCGCCAGGTACAGCAGGTAGGCGGCGCCCGCCCATTTGACCCACTGCAAGGCTTGCGGATGCGTGACCATCAGCGCCGCCAGGCCCGCGCCCGACAGCGCCACGTGCACGGCGCGCGCGCCGGCGATACCCAGTGCCGTCACCAGCGCCGTGGCCACGCCGCGCGCGGCGCCCGTCGCCAGCACCAGCGCCATGTCGGGGCCCGGCAATAAAAAGGCGCCGGCCAGTGCCAGCAGGTACATCAGGAAGGTAGAATCGGACATGGCTCAGTCGAAAAGAAAAGCGGGAGCATGCGCACGCTGCAGCCTGCTCGCCGGGCCCCATTATGTTCTTGACGCGATGAAATGTGCTTGCTTTTCCTGCCCTGCATGCCCTAGTATTCGGGTAGATTCCACTCGTATCAAAACAAAAATTAGATGAAAATTCCAGAAGTTAGCCTCGACGCCACCGATTTGCAGATACTCAGGCTGTTGCAGGATGAAGGACGGCTGTCGAATGCGCGCCTGGCCGAGCGCTTGAAGCTGAGCGAAACCCCCGTCTGGCGCCGTCTGCGCCGCCTGGAAGAGGAAGGGTTTATTACCGGCTACCAGGCTTTGCTCAACCGCAAGAAGCTGGGCATCGGCCTGGTGGCGTTCGTACGCGTCGTGTTTGCCAACCATGGCGGTGAGCAGCCGTCGCAGTTCGAGCAAGCGATCGCGACGATTCCCGAAATTCTGTCATGCCACAATGTGGCGGGCGAAGCCGATTATTTCCTGCAAGTGGTGGCGCGCGACCTGGAAGCGTATGGCGAATTCGTCTCGACCGTGCTGCGCCGCCTGCCTGGCGTGGCGGAAATCCAGTCCAGCCTGTCGATGCGCGAAATCAAGTCGTCGAACCGCCTGCCCTTGCTGCTGGCCTGAGCCGGCGGCGGCGCACTATAATTGGAACAGTTGCCAGGCCTCATGCCTGGCGCCCTGACCGCCATTCCAAGGACCGCTCGCCATGCCCGATTCTTTGTCACCCCTGTTTCCCGCCCTGACGCCGAACCGGCACGGCATGCTGGCCGTTGATGACATCCATACCATTTATTGGGAAGAGTGCGGTAACCCCGACGGCATTCCCGTGCTGTTCCTGCATGGCGGCCCGGGCGCGGGCCTGTCGCCGCAGCACCGCCGCTTTTTTGACCCGCAGCGCTACCGCGTGATCCTGTTCGACCAGCGCGGCGCCGGCAAGTCCACGCCGCTGGGCGAATGGCGCAACAACACGACGCAGCTGCTGATCGAGGACATCGAACGCCTGCGCGCCCAGTTCGGCATCGCCCAATGGCTGGTGTTTGGCGGCTCCTGGGGTTCGACCCTGGCGCTGGCATATGGCCAGGCGCATCCGGCGGCCTGTCTCGGTTTCGTGCTGCGCGGTATTTTCCTGTGTACGCAGGCGGAAATCGACTGGTTCATCGAAGGCGTGCGCTGGTTTTATCCGGAACTGTACGAGGAATTCGCCGCCCCCATTCCGCTCGAGGAGCGGGGCGACCTGCTGGCGGCCTACGTGCAACGCATCCTCAGCAGCGACCCGGCCGTGTACTGGCCGGCCGCGCGCGCCTGGAGCCGCTTCGAAGGCCGCCGCGTGTACCTGATGCCGCAGCCGGAAGACGCGCCGAACGATGCGCTGGACCTGGGCGTGGGCCGGCTCGAATCGCATTACATGGCCAATCTCGGTTTCTTCGAGGAAGACCAGCTGATCCGCAACATGGGACGCATCGCGCATTTGCCGGCCGTCATCGTGCAGGGACGCTACGACGCCATCTGCCCGCCGCTGTCGGCCTACCGCCTGCAGCAAGCCTGGCCTGGTTCCCAGCTGGAAATGATTCCCGACGCGGGCCATGGCGCGCTCGAGCACGGCATCGCTTCGGCGCTGGTGCGCGCCACCGAGCGCTTTGTGCCGGGGCGCGGCTTCGCATGACCTTGCAACACGCCGGTTGGCAAAGCGGCCAGCCGGCGTGCGCCACCTGCTACACTATGGCCTGTGCTGGCGCCAGGGTCGGGCGCCGGTGTGAACCCACGACTTTTTATCCATGAACATACAGATCGGCGACATCGGCCATATCATCCAGCTGGCGATTGCGCCGGTTTTCCTGTTGACCGGTATCGGCACCATGCTGGTGGTACTGACCAACCGCCTGGGCCGCATCATCGACCGCACGCGCGTGCTGGAAGACCGGCTCGACATCGGCTACAACGATTTCTATATGGATGAGCTAGATACCCTGTATCGGCGTACCCATCTGATCAATTATTCGATTTCGCTGAGCACGGCGTGCGGTTTCTTCGTCTGCGTCATCATCGCCATGCTGTTTTTGGGCGATATTCTGAACCTGACCCTGGACAAATACATCGCGGCCTTCTTTGTGCTGGCCGTGATTTGCCTGATCGGCTGTTTTATTTATTTACTGCGCGAAATTTACCTGGCTGCCAGGGCCCAGCGCATCCGGCGCCATATCCGCCCGCCCCGCTAGGCGGCGCGCCGGTTTACCCTACTATTGAAGAACGAGTCCAGCATGCACGATTACAAACGTCCCCCCACCCTGCACCGCTACGGCCAGCGCAGCGAACTCGAGCTGGCGCTGAGCCTGGGCCAGTTCCGCCTGGCGCCAGCGGGCAATTGTTTGACCCTGAGTTTTTCGCAAGTGTGGGACAAGCAACTGTTCGACCTGTTTGCCCCGGCCGACGCTTGTTTGATCATCCACAATACGGAAGAATTCGGCGAACGCCTGCACCGCGCCGTGCAGCGCACCTTGCCCAGCTGGGCCGGCATCGATGGCCTGGTCGAATACGGCCAGCGCGCAGCCCTGGGCGCCGCCTTCACCAAGACGCGTGCCGAAGCGCCCGAACAGGAATGGCTGTTCGCCTGGCGCTCGATGCAGCCGCAAGCGAGCCTCAACCCCGTCACCGTAAAACTGGGCAGCCTGGAAAACTTCGCGGAAATCCGCGACCGCGATACCTATCTGGCTTGATTTAACCTGCCTTTTCCGCGTACTGGCTGTCGATGCGGGTGAGTACGGCCGCCATCATGCGTTCGATATCGCCGCGTATCATGGTCGTGCCCAGCATGCCGGGCACATAGAAGCCCGGCATCAGCCGGCTGGAAAAGACGATGCGCGTGCCGCCCGTCTCGGGCACGGGATACAGATTCCAGCGCGATTCGTAATGCCGCATGTCGCCCGAGATCAGGGCGATGTCGATGGCCGTCAACGGCGTTTCCGTGGCCCGCACCACCAGGTGGATGGGGTGGTTCATGAACAGGAAGCGCGCCATGCCCTGCTGCTCGATGATGACTTCATTGCCGTTGCGCGACAGCACGCGGCAGGAACTGAGGTCGGGCACGAATTCGCTCATGCGCTCGTAGGTGGTCAGGGTCTTCCACACGGAGGCCGGCGGCGCCTGCACGCTGCCGCTGGCATCGACTTCATACATGCGCTGCCCGTCGACCTCGATGCGCTTGACCTCGACCTTCAGCTTGTCCAGGCGTATCGCCTGTGCCGGCGCGGTAGCGGGGACGGCGCACAGCATCAACAGGCAGAGGAAGAGTCGCTTCATGCCACCTAGCCTACGGGAAAGTACCGCCCGGCACAAGCTGTACGCATCGCCGGCGGGCGCGCCGGGCGATTTAGAACTCCCGGTCTAGAGAAAGTCGCTGCGGCGAGCGGCAATGCTTGCTACCGTACGGCCTGCAACCACCTTACCGGACCGATCACCATGACTGCCTACCCCCATCTGCTGGCCCCGCTCGACCTGGGTTTTACCACCTTGCGCAACCGCGTCATCATGGGGTCCATGCACACGGGCCTGGAAGACCGCTTTTATCATTATGGCAAGCTTGCCGCGTTTTACCGCGAACGGGCACGCGGCGGCGTGGGCCTGATCGTCACGGGCGGCATCTCGCCGAACCGGCAAGGCTGGCTGCTGCCGTTCGGCGGCACCTTGAATTTCCTTGGCGACGTGCCCAACCACCGCAAGGTCACGCGCGCCGTGCACGAGGAGGGCGGCAAGATCGTCATGCAGATCCTGCATGCGGGCCGTTACGGCTACCAGCCGTTCGTCGTCTCGGCGTCGGCCAAAAAATCGCCGATCTCGCCGTTCCGCCCCCGTCCCCTGACGGAACGGGGTATCGAGCGCACCATCTGCGACTACGTGCGCTGCGCGCGCCTGGCGCAAAAGGCGGGCTACGACGGCATCGAAGTGATGGGCAGCGAAGGCTATCTGCTGAACCAGTTCCTGTGCGCGCGCACGAATCTGCGCCAGGACCGCTGGGGCGGCACGATCGAGAACCGCATGCGCCTGCCCGTGGAGATCGTGCGCCGCATCCGCGCCGCCGTCGGCCCCAACTTCATCATCATGTACCGCCATTCCCTGCTCGACCTGGTCGAGGGCGGCAATACCTGGGACGATGTGGTGACGGTGGCCAAGGCGCTGGAACAGGCGGGCGTAACGATTCTGAATACCGGCTTCGGCTGGCATGAGGCAAGAGTCCCCACCATCGTCACCTCGGTGCCGCGCGCCGCGTTTGCCAGCGTGGCGGGCCGGCTGCGCCGCGAAGTCACCATTCCCGTGGTGGCGTCGAACCGCATCAACATGCCGCACGAGGCGAATGCCATCCTCGAGCGGGGCGACTGCGACCTGGTGTCGATGGCGCGCCCCTTCCTGGCCGACCCTGATTTTGTCGCCAAGGCGGCCGCGGGCCGCGCGGACGAGATCAACACCTGCATCGGCTGCAACCAGGCCTGCCTCGACCACACCTTTGCCAACAAGCGCGCCAGCTGCCTGGTCAACCCGCGCGCCTGCCATGAAACGGAACTGGTCTATGCGAAAAAAGCCGTGCCGCGCCGCGTGGCCGTCGTCGGCGCCGGGCCGGCCGGCTTGTCGGCCGCCACCGTGGCGGCCGAATGCGGGCACGAGGTGACCCTGTTCGACAGCAGCGACAGCGTGGGTGGCCAGTTCAAGGTGGCCATGCAGATACCGGGCAAGGAAGAATTTACGGAAACCATCCGCTATTTTGCCCGCCGCATCGCCTTGTCGACTATCAAGCTGCGCCTGGGCCAGCGCGTCACGCGCGAGCAATTGCTGGCCGGCGGTTATGACGACGTCATCATCGCCACCGGCATCAAGGTACGCCTGCCTGCCATTCCCGGCATCGACCATCCGACAGTGCTGTCCTACCTGGATGTGCTGCAAGCCAAAAAGCCCGTGGGCGCGCGCGTGGCCATCATCGGCGCGGGCGGCATCGGTTTCGACGTGGGCGAGTATTTGCTGCACGACCCGGCGCACCCGCTGCCGCAGCCTGTATCGACCTGGGCGGGCGAGTGGGGCGTGGACTTGAATGCGGCGACGGGCGGCGGCCTGGTGCCGCCCGCAGCGCCCCATCCCGTGCGGCAGATCTTCCTGTTGCAGCGCAAGACGTCGAAAGTGGGCGCGGGGCTGGGCAAGACCTCGGGCTGGGTGCACCGCGCGGCGCTGGCGCGCAACGGCGTGGCCATGCTGGCCGGCGTGACTTACGACAAGATCGACGGGCAAGGCTTGCACATCACCGTGGGCGGCGAGCAGCGCCTGCTGGCGGTGGACAACGTCATCATCTGCGCGGGCCAGGACAGTTTGACGGAACTCATGCCGGAAACGGACAAGGATGGCAAGCCGCTGCTCGCGGGCGGCCCCCGTTTTCATAAAATCGGCGGCGCCGCGCTGGCGGCGGAACTCGACGCCAAGCGGGCGATACGGGAAGGGGCGGAGCTGGCGGCGCGTTTGTAACTCTGAAAAAAAAACTGGGGTCGGACCCTCAGGGTCCGACCCCGGCATTTGCATGGGTCACAGATTCGGCATCAAAGAGCCTTAATGGCCATGTCCCTTGCTGGCCGTCTCAAAACTCTGCAGCACGTGCTCGGCCATGCCATTGGCCAGTTCGTGCTCGCCGATGAACACCTTGCCCGCGTTTTCCGCGCGCAGCAATTCCGCCTCTTCCTCGCTGTGCGTGCGCACCACCGTCAGGATGTGCGGGTTCAGCGCGCGCGCCGTCTCGATCATGGCGCGCACGTGGAAGGTGTCCGGCGTGGCGATGACGAGCATGGTGGCGTGCGTGATGTGCGCCTGGATCAGTACGGCCGGTTCGCCCGCATTGCCGGCCACGGCCGGGATGCCCTGTTTGCGCAGCTGATCGACGATCTCACGGTTTTCCTCTGCCACGACAAAGTGGATGCCCCGCTCCATCAGGGCGGCGGCGATGCGCCGGCCCACGCGGCCATAGCCGACCAGCACGATCTGGCCCGACAGTTTTTCCTGCGGCACCGTCATCGGCAGCTCGGCCAGCGGGTCCGTGGTGCGTTCGAACTTGCGCGCGAAATCGCTGTTGCCGATCACGCGCAGCAGCGGCTTGGCCATGCTGAAGACGAGCGGGTTAAGGGCGATCGACAGGATGGCGCCGGCCAGGATCAGGCTTTGCCCTTCCTGCGGCATCAGGCCCAGGGACAGGCCCAGGGCGGCCAGGATGAACGAGAATTCGCCGATCTGCGCCAGGCTGGCCGAGACGATGATGGCCGTTTTCGGCGGATAGCGCAGCGCCATCACGAGCAGGAAGGCGGCGATCGACTTGCCGAAGATAATGATCGCGCACACGGCCAGCACTTGCAGGGGCTTGTCGATGAGGATGGTCGGCTCGAACAGCATGCCGACGGACACGAAGAACAGCACGGCGAACGCGTCGCGCAAGGGCAGGGACTCTTCCGCGGCGCGGTGACTGAGTTCCGATTCGCGCAGTACCATGCCGGCGAAGAAGGCGCCCAGCGCGAACGACACGCCGAACAGCTTGGTCGAGGCGTAGGCGATGCCGACGGCGGCGGCGATCACGCACAGGGTGAACAGTTCGCGCGAACCGGTGCGCGCCACTTGCCACAGTATCCACGGGAACAGCTTGCGGCCGACGACCAGCATGAAGATGATGAAGCCGGCCACTTGACCCAGGGTCACGGCCAGGGTTTGCCACAGGCTGACGGCTTCGGCATTGGGCGCGACCTTGCCGCCGAGCACACTGGCGAACGCCGGCAGCAGCACGAGGACCAAGACGGTGACCAGATCTTCCACCACCAGCCAGCCGACGGCGATGCGGCCATTGAGCGAGTCGAGGATGCCCCGTTCTTCCAGCGCGCGCAGCAGCACCACGGTACTGGCCACGGACAGGGCCAGGCCAAAGATCAGCCCGCCACCGAGGGTCCAGCCCCACCAGTGGGCCAGGCCCATGCCCATCGCCGTGGCGACGCCGATCTGCAGGATGGCGCCGGGCAGCGCGATCTTGCGCACGTCCCACAAATCTTCGATGGAAAAGTGCAGGCCGACACCGAACATCATCAGCATCACCCCGATTTCCGCCAATTGTCCCGCTATTTCCGCGTCCGCCACAAAACCGGGCGTGGCCGGTCCGATGATAATGCCGGCGGCCAGATAGCCGACCAGTGCCGGCAGTTTCAGGCGCGCGGCGATGAAGCCGAAGATGAGGCCAAACCCGAGGGCGGCGGCGATGGTGGTGATCAGGCTGATGTCATGGGGCATGCGTGTGGGGTTCCTTATGGGGACGTGCGGGTAGAAAAAGATGTTGCTCAGCGGCCAAGTATAAACGCATCAAAGCCCTTGCCGGAATGTTCCTGCGGCTTTATCGCAAAAAACCTGTGCTATATCTTCGTCCAGGTGGCCGCGAACGCATGCCTATCCGTCACGAACATCGCCTAATTCAGCAGTCAGGCGATGTTACACCCATGCGCTCAGAGCTTGCGCACGACCACGCAGCCGATGGAATAGCCGGCGCCGAACGAGCAGATGACGCCGGTGCTGCCTGCCGCCATGTCATCCTGATATTTATGGAAGGCGATGATGGAACCGGCCGACGAGGTATTCGCGTAGGTGTCGAGGATCACGGGCGCTTCGTTCTCTTGCGCGTCGCGGCCCAGGATCAGGCGCGCGATCAGCAGGTTCATGTTCAGGTTGGCCTGGTGCAGCCAGTAGCGGGAGACTTGCGCCACTTCCACGCCGGCCTTGGCCAGGGTCGCCTTGATCATCTCGGCCGCCATCGGGCACACTTCCTTGAAGACCTTGCGCCCTTGCTGGCGGAACAATTTGTCGGCCTTGCCCACGCCGGACTCGTCAAAACGGTTGAGGAAGCCGAAATTGTTGCGGATGGCGTTAGAGAAGCGCGTTTTCAGTTCCGTGCCGATGATCTCGAACTGGTGCTGCGAGACGGCCGTGTCCTTCGCTTCGACGATGATGGCGGTGCAGGCGTCGCCGAAAATGAAATGGCTGTCGCGGTCGCGCCAGTTCAGGTGGCCGCTGGTGATTTCCGGATTCAACACCAGCACGGCGCGCGCCTGGCCGCTTTGCACGGCGGCCACGGCTTGCTGGATGCCGAAGGTGGCGGACGAGCACGCCACGTTCATGTCAAAACCATAGCCGTCGATGCCGAGCGCATCCTGCACTTCCACGGCCATGGCCGGGTAGGCGCGCTGCATGTTGCTGCAGGCCACCAGCACCATGTCGATGTCGGCCGGCGTGCGGCCGGCGCGAGCCAGGGCGTCTTTGGCGGCGGCGACGGCCATTTCCGCCTGCAAGGACAGTTCGTCATCGCCCCGTTCCGCAATGCGCGAGACCATGCGGGCCGGGTCGAGGATGCCTTCCTTTTCCATCACGAAGCGCGACTTGATGCCGGACGCCTTTTCGATGAAGGCCACGCTCGACAGTTCCAGCGCCGTCACCTCGCCCGCGGCGATCGCGTCGGCGTTATCGGCATTGAACTTTTCCGCGTAGGCATTGAAGCAGGTGACCAGCTCTTCGTTGGAGATCGAAAAGGGCGGCGTATACAGTCCGGTACCGCTGATGACGACTTGTTTCATGGTTAAACTTTCAAATTTGGCAATCGGCGCGGCGCCGATAAGTGAAGCAAATTTTACACAAACGGGCTCGACTGTAGAGAGTTTCGTGTTGCGGGGGAGGGGGAAGTGTGGCGGAAGATTGATTTTTGTCGCGTGGACGGGTGCTGGGGGTATTGCGTGTGATGGGGTCAGACCCGGCGGGTCTGACCCCAAACTGCCTACTTTTTCTGTTCTTTCTTGACGTCGGCCTGCACCACCACCGGTTCGGCCTTGGCCAGCTGCACCGGCAAGCCCTTCAGGTGGTTCAGCGCCTGGTGCAATTGAAAATCGTCCTGGCTGCCAAATTCCAGTGGCTTGCGGGTCTTTTCCAGGGCGATGATGCGCAATTGCTCTTCCATCTCGTCGTTGACGGGCGCCGCCTTGGCACTTTCTTGGTCGCGGTCGTTGCTCAGGTGCTTGGTCAGGTCCGCTTCGCGGATGCGCAAGCCGTTCAAGCCGTCGCCGTCCGCATTCTCATCGACCAGCAGGTCGGGCACGATGCCCTTGGCCTGGATCGAGCGGCCGTTCGGCGTGTAGTAGCGGGCCGTCGTCAGCTTGACGGCCGTGTCGGCCGTCAGCTGGCGGATGGTTTGCACGGAACCCTTGCCGAAGGTTTGCGTGCCGATGATGGTGGCGCGCTTGTAATCCTGCAGGGCGCCGGCGACGATTTCCGAGGCCGAGGCCGACCCCGTGTTGACGAGCACCACCAGCGGTACTTTCTTGATGGCGGCCGGCAATTTCGCCAGCGCGTCGCCTTCCGAGCGGAAGGTATAGTATTCGGCGCGGCCGTAGAACACCTGTTTCGAGTCCGGCAACTGGCCGTTGGTCGAGACGATGGCCGCGTCCTTCGGCAGGAAGGCGGCCGAGACGCCGATGGCGCCCTGCAGCACGCCGCCCGGATCGTTGCGCAGGTCCAGCACCATGCCCTTGATGTTCGGGTCTTGCTGGTATAGCGCTGTGATCTGCGCGGCCATGTCGTCGACGGTCGGTTCCTGGAATTGCGATACGCGCAGCCAGGCGTAGCCGGGTTCGACCATCTTCGCCTTCACGCTCTTTTGATGGATTTCCTCGCGCGTGATGGTGAACGCCAGCGGCTGCGGTTCATCCTTGCGGGCAATGGTCAGCGACACCTTGGTGCCCGGTTCGCCGCGCATGCGCTTGACGTTATCGTCCAGGCTGACGCCTTTCACGGGCTGGCCATCGAGGCGGGTGATCAAATCGCCGGCCTTGATGCCGGCGCGGTAGGCGGGCGAATCCTCGATGGGCGAGACGATCCTGATGTAGCCATCTTCGCTCAGGCCGATTTCGATGCCCAGGCCGACGAACTTGCCTTCGGAGCCTTCGCGCAGCTCGGCATAGGCTTTCTTGTCCAGGTAGGCGGAATGGGGGTCGAGCGAGGCGACCATGCCGGCAATGGCGTCTTCCAGCAGTTTTTTGTCTTCCACCGGCTCGACGTAATCGGACTTGATCAGGCCAAACACGTCGGCCAGCTGGCGCAGCTCTTCCAGCGGCAGGGGCGGCTCGACGGTTTTTTGCGCCATGGCGGAAAATTGCAGCGACACGGCGACGCCGGCCACCACGCCCAGGCCGATCAAGCCGGTATTTTTGAGTTTGCCCATCATTGCACCTTTGCAGCTAGCGTGTCTTGCACAAGCGCCAGTCCCCGTGGAGCGGCGCTTTGTTGAAAGTATAGACCTGAATCTCTGCCGGCGCGGGCCGGCCGCGGAAAAAGCATGCCTTGGCCCAGTCTACGCGCGAAAACGGGGCTGTCAGCTTGCCATATGTTGCGGTTTTGTATGCGATGTATAGGGGGTCTTGAGGGGAGTAAGCATTTGTAAGAGTCGAAAAAAAGCGTGTGCGGCGGCCCTATAGTGGACTCGCATTCTCGACCCGAAGTGGTTTTGCCTGCGTCCGCGGACGCAGGCTTTTTTTTGTCGGCGGGTTCAAGCTCATTTAGACTGGCGCTTCTTCCTTGGCAGCGGATAAAAAATGTTAACTGATTTGCAGGCACGTGCCGCGCTCACAGCGCTGATTGAAAAGTATCTGCGGGGGCGGTATCCCGATGCCGGCCTGCTGATCGACATCGTTCAGGATCCGTCACGGCAAGTGCCGATTCGGGGTGTGCTCGAAGATATCGGACAGTTCAACGACACGCAGTTCACGCAACAGGAGCGGGCGCTGATCGACGACTTGCTGTATCTGTATGGATAAACGTGTGAATATACCTTGAGCCTGGCCGAACTGAGCGGCGATTCCCGGGCAGTTCCCGGGGCAAGGATGGTCAAATGGCATGGCCGCGTGCTACATTCCCATAGCGCCCGGCGCGACGGGCTATCCGCCCGCAGCTATCTGCCCGGTCTTTTTGACATGCCCCATAAGGACAATTCGTGAATCGCTATCTCTTAAGCAGTCTGACCCTGACCCTGTTGGCTGCGTTTGCCCATGCCGCCGAACCCGTATCCGCCGTGGCCGCGCCGACCGTAGCCCCGAGCGCCGCGCCTGCCGCCGCCGGCGTCGTTTCCGGCATCGATGTGCAGTACATCGACCCCGCCGTGCGCGTGCAGGATGACTTCTTCACCCATTTGAACGGCAAGTGGCTGGCCACGACCGAGATTCCTGCCGACAAATCGAGCTGGGGTTCGTTCGCCAAGCTGCGCGACGACACGACGCCGCAGTTGCGCGGCATCATCGAGTCCACGCAACAGGACAAGAACAAGAAGGCCGGTTCCGAAGCGCAGAAGATTGCCGACCTGTACGCCAGCTACATGGATGAAGCCAAGCTCGAAGCGCTGGGCACGAAGCCGCTGGCCGGCGAACTGAACCGCATCCGCTCGCTGCGCGACAAGAAGGGCGTGCCCGCCCTGATCGCCCACCTGAGCCAGACGGGTGTGTCGACCCCGTATGCCGTGTATGTGGGCCAGGATGCGCGTGCCTCGACCAAATATGCGGCGTATGTGAGCCAAAGCGGCCTGGGCATGCCCGACCGCGACTATTACCTGGAAGCCAAGCAGGCTGGCGTGAAGGAAAAATACCAGGCGCACGTGGAAAAAATGCTGGCCATGGCGGGCGACAAGAACGCCGCCGCCCGCGCCAAGGCCGTCGTTGCCCTGGAAACGGCTCTGGCCGAAGTGCAATGGACCAAGGTCGAGAACCGCGACCCTGTGAAACGCTACAACAAGACCGACATCAATAAACTGAACGACCTGACCCCGGGCTACGACCTGAAGTCGGGCCTGGCCGCCTTGGGCATCGCCAACAAGGTCGATTACGTCATCGTCAACCAGCCGAGCTACCTGGCCGGCTACGACAAGGTGCTGGCCGCCACCGACCTGGACACCCTGAAAGCGTATTTCGAATGGCAGTTGCTGCGCAGCTATGCCAGCTACCTGTCGAAAAACTTCGTCGACGAGAGCTTTGCCTTCTACGGCACGGTACTGAGCGGCGTGACGGAAAACCAGCCGCGCTGGAAGCGTGGCGTGGGCGCCGTCGAAGGCGTGCTGGGTGAAGCCGTCGGTAAGCTGTATGTCGCGCAATATTTCCCGGCCGAGCGCAAGGCGCACATGCAGGACCTGGTGAAAAACGTGCTGGCCGCCTACAAGGACAGCATCGACACCCTGGACTGGATGAGCCCGGAGACCAAGAAGGAAGCGCAAGCCAAGCTGGCCAAGTTCACGCCGAAGATCGCGTATCCGAACAAATGGCGCGATTACACGAAGCTGCAAATCGTCCAGGGCGACCTGGTGGGCAACATGATGCGCGCCGCCAACTTCGGTTCCGCGCGCCAGGTGGCCAAGCTCGGCAAACCGATCGACCGCGAAGAGTGGGGCATGACGCCGCAAACGGTGAACGCCTATTACAGCTCGACGATGAATGAAATCGTCTTCCCGGCCTCCATCCTGCAGCCGCCGTTTTTTGACGCCAACGCGGACGATGCCGTCAACTATGGCGCCATCGGCGCCGTCATCGGTCATGAAATCAGCCACGGTTTCGACGACAAGGGCAGCCAGTCTGATGGCGACGGCAACCTGCGCGACTGGTGGACCCCGGCCGACCGCAAGAACTTCGCCGCCAAGGCCGACGCGCTGACCAAGCAGTACGATGGTTACAGCCCATTGCCGGGCTATCACGTCAACGGCGCGCTGACCCTGGGCGAAAACATCGCCGACAACTCGGGCGTGGCGATCGCCTATAAAGCGTACAAGATCTCGCTGGGCGGCAAGCCGGCGCCCGTGCTGGACGGCCTGACGGGCGACCAGCGCTTCTACATGGGCTTTGGCCAGGTGTGGCGCAGCAAGATGCGCGAAGCGCAGCAGATCGTGCAGATCAAGACCGACCCCCATTCGCCGGGCCAGTACCGCGCGAACGGCACCATGGTCAACCAGCCTGGCTTCTATGAAGCGTTTGGCGTGCAACCGGGCGACAAGATGTATGTCGCCCCGGAAAATCGCGTGATCATCTGGTAAGTGTCATCCGACATACCGATGGCGCTCACCATGTTGTCGGCTTACGCCCTCCGGGCTAAGCCGACCTACGTCATGTAAACGTTATCTTGTCACAACAAAAGAGACCACCGCGCGTGGTCTCTTTTGTATTTCTGTCAAAGTTCTTTCTGTCATTTCAGCCGGTATGCTACAGTCAAAAACCGGGCCAGAAGCCTAGGGCCTTCTGACCCTTATATTTCACACAATACAATATAGAGGACAACCGTGAATCGTTATTTGTTAAGTGCATTGACCCTGAGTTTGCTGGCTGGCGTGTCCGGCATGGCTGGCGCCGCTGATGCGGCCAAGAAAGCTGCTGCCGCGCCCGCCACGGCCGCCGCATCGGCCGCGCTGACCTCCGGCATCGCCATCGAATACGTCGACCCTGCCGTGCGCGCGCAGGACGATTTGTTCCAGCACCTGAACGGCAAATGGCTGGCGGAAACCGTGATTCCTGCTGACAAGTCGAGCTGGGGCAGCTTTGCCAAGCTGGCCGACGATACGCAAACGCAGCTGCGCGGCATCGTCGAAGGCGCTGCCGCCGACAAGGCCCGCGCGGCCGGTTCGAATGCGCAGAAAATCGGTGATTTCTATAACAGCTTCATGGATGAAGCCAAGCTGGAAAGCCTGGGCCTGACGCCCCTGAACGCGGAACTGGCGAAGATCGCCGCGCTGCAGGACAAGGCGGAGTTGCCTGCCGTGATCGCCCACTTCAGCAAGCTGGGCGTGACCTCGCCGTACGACTTCGGCATCCACCAGGACGCCAAGGATTCCACCAAATACGTGGCGGACATCGTGCAAAGCGGCCTGGGCCTGCCTGACCGCGATTACTACCTGGAAGAGGGCAAGGCCGATACGCGCGCCAAATACCTGGCCCACGTGGAAAAAATGCTCAGTTTGGCCGGCGACGCGAACGCGGCCGCGAATGCGAAAGCCATCCTCGCGCTGGAAACGGAGCTGGCCAAGGCGCAATGGAGCAATGTGCAGAACCGCGATCCCGTCAAGACCTACAACAAGGTGGAACTGGTGAAACTGGCCGCCGTGGCGCCCGGCTACGACTGGGCCCGCTACCTGAAGGACACGGGCATCGCCGGCAAGGTCAATTATGTGATCGTCAGCCAGCCCAGCTACCTGAAGGGTTTCGCCGAGATCGCCAACAAGACGCCGCTGGAAACGTGGAAAGCATACTTCCAATGGCACTTGCTGCACGCCAACGCCGGCTACCTGCCGAAAGCGTATGTCGATGAAAACTTCGCCTTCTATGGCACCACCCTGACGGGCGTGACGGAAATGCGTCCGCGCTGGAAACGCGGCGTGGGCGCCGTCGAAGGCGCGCTGGGCGAAGCCGTGGGCCAGCTGTACGTCGAGCAGTATTTCCCGGCCGAGCGCAAGGTGCGCATGGAAGCGCTGGTGAAAAACCTGATGACGGCCTACAAGCAAAGCATCGACAAGCTCGACTGGATGAGCCCTGTCACCAAGAAACAGGCGCAAATCAAGCTGGCCAAGTTCACCACCAAGATCGGCTACCCGAACAAATGGCGCGATTACTCGGGCCTGACGGTGGCGCCCGATGATTTGATCGGCAACATCCAGCGTTCGCACCTGCTCAATTACAACCGCGAATTGAACAAGCTGGGCCAGCCTATCGACCGCGACGAGTGGGGCATGACGCCGCAGACCGTGAACGCCTATTACAACCCGGAACTGAACGAAATCGTCTTCCCGGCCGCCATTTTGCAGGCACCGTTCTTTGACGCCAAGGCGGACGACGCCGTCAACTACGGCGCCATCGGCGGCGTGATCGGCCATGAAATCAGCCACGGCTTCGACGACCAGGGCGCCCAGTACGACGGCGACGGCAATCTGCGCGACTGGTGGACCAAGGCCGACCATAAAAACTTCGCCAAGAAGACCAAGCAGCTGGTGGCGCAGTACAACAGCTTCAGTCCGGTGAAAGGCCACTTCGTCAACGGCGAGCTGACCCTGGGCGAGAACATCGCCGACAATTCCGGCGTGGCAATTGCCTACAAAGCGTATAAATTGTCGCTGAACGGCAAGCAAGCCCCCGTCATCGATGGTTTCACGGGCGAACAGCGCTTCTACGCGGGCTTTGCCCAGGTATGGCGCATGAAGATGCGTGAAGCGCAGCAACTGGTCTTGCTGAAAACGGATCCGCACTCGCCAGGCCAGTTCCGCGCCAACGGCACCATGCGCAACCAGCCAGGTTTCTATCAAGCCTTCGACGTGAAACCGGGCGACAAGATGTATCTGCCGCCGAAAGACCGCGTCATCATGTGGTAAGACGCTAAGTAATCCTCGGGAAATTAGTGTGAATTTATGACGAATAGAACCGGATGCTATGCAAGGCGCTCGCTGCGACGCAGCGCGAGCACTGCTAGCAGCGAGCAAGCCTCGTCGGCCACCTTGCAGAGCGCCGGTTATAGAAGTCAGAAATCACAATAATTTATTGGGGGTTACTTAGTTCAAGGCATAAGTTGCCAGCCGCCCCGCGCAAGCCGGGCGGCTTTTTTACGGCCGGATGTAACGCAACGGCGGGTAAAAAAAAACCGCCCTTGCGGGCGGTTCCTCGATACGGGTGCTGCGCTGCTTACTTGGCAGGCTCGGCGGCTGGTGCGCTGGCGCCGTCAGCGGCTGCGGCCGGTGCCGGCACTTCCGGTTCCTTGAACTTGCCGCCCGACGCGTTGGCGATATAGACCACGGCGCGCGCCACTTCCACATCGTCGAGGTCGGGATTGCCGCCCTTGGCCGGCATCGCGCGCAAGCCTTCGATCGCGTGTTTCAGGACCGTATCGTAGCCCTGGGCCAGGCGTGCCGACCAGCTGCCCGCATCGCCAAATTTCGGTGCACCGGCCACGCCGGCGCCATGGCAAGCCACGCAGGTGGCCGTGTAGACGGCTTCACCGCTTTGCAGCACTTTCGGGCCGCTGGCATCCTTGAAGGTAAAGCCTTCATTGGCCACCGGGCTCAAGCGGGCATCGATGGCTTCCGGCGACTGGCTGTCCGTCCCGGCGCCCGTCAGTTTTTGCGCCGTGACGAACTGCACCAGCAGGATGATGCCGATGACGGTGATGAGGAAGAAGCCCGCTACGGCGGCAAGCAATTGTTTAGGCGTTTTGATCGCTGATTGTTGTTCGTTATGTGCGTCGCTCATGATGTCCTTAGTCCAGATTTGAAACTGATGGCCGTGTAAGGTAGCATTTTTACATGCTTGTATGTAAACCTTTATGAAACCCACAATTATAGGCACAAAAATTGAGCAGTGACATGCAATTGCCAGCGATACGACAGTTTCCGTAGACGTAGGTAAAGAAAAACGGTATCCTTCGCATCACTTCAGAAATTCCCCCTACGCGGCTGTAGCTCAGTGGATAGAGTATTGGCCTCCGAAGCCAAGGGTCGTGGGTTCGATCCCCGCCAGCCGCACCAAGATTTTCCTCATCGTTTCCAGATCATTTCTCCACCATGTCGCGGTTGATGGCACTGGCTTTCTGTCGGCCTGTATCTGTTCGCCTTGCCGTTAAAACGTCGTGTCGTACTTGTCCTTGCACAAATTGTTATACTAATTTGGTTGCGTTTATTGCGTTTGCTTCGTAAGCTTCAATGGAAAGTAGGGAGGATGCCATGTCGAATGTGCTTGATCGTCTGGACAATAAAGAAGACCTGGAACTGGCGAAGGCGGCGCAGCGCTGCCTGGTGAGTGCGCTTGATCATTCTCGTGCCGTGCAGATTGCCGTTCTGGAAGAGGGCGCGCAGGACTTGGGTGATGCACCCTTGCTGCGTTTGCCGCCGAATGTGTTGCGCCTGTTTGCCGATGTCTTAGGTACCTTGGCCCAAGGTAAGGCCGTGACAGTCATGCCGAAGGAACATGACGTGACGACACAGGAAGCGGCCATGTACCTGAACATGTCACGTCCCTACCTGGTGCGCCTGCTTGAGGCAGGGAAGATTCCCCATCATAAGGTGGGTACGCACAGGCGGCTGCGCTTTGAGGATGTGGTGCAGTACAAGGATGAGCGCAAACGGCGTTCGCAACAGGCCTTGCAGGCTTTGGCAGATCAGGCGCAGGAGCTTGAACTGGGGTACTGATGGCTGGATACTACCGTTACACTGCCGTCCTCGATGCCTGTGTGTTGTATCCGGCCCCCTTGCGCGATCTATTGCTGAGTTTGGCGGCGGACGGTATTTTCAGCGCACGCTGGACAGCACGGATACAGGAAGAGTGGCAACGCAATTTGCTACTCAAGCGGCCTGATCTCGATCCTTCGGCATTGGCGCGCACCAGCGCGCTGATGGCCGAGGCGGTCGAAGACGGCGTGATCGAGTCGTATGAATACCTGATTGATGCCTTGGTCTTGCCCGATGCCGACGACCGGCACGTGCTGGCGGCAGCCATCGTGGGGCATGCGGACGCCATCGTCACGTTCAATCTTAAAGACTTCCCGGACGCGATCATGCGAGGGCACAACATTGAAGTCTTGCATCCCGATGATTTTCTGGTGGCGCAGTATGAACTGGCCCCGATACGCATGCTCAGTGTCGTCAAGGAAAACCGGGCGCGATTGCGCAAACCGCCCAGATCCGCTGCCGAATTGATTGCCACCTACGAAGCGCAAGGCTTGCCGCAACTGGGGAAGTTGCTGCATTCCGCAATTGCCTTGCCCTAGCGTCTGCTTCGGCAACCGGGCAAGAGTTGCTCCCCCGCTTGAAAGACATGCCTCCGTTGTCCAGGATCGTGTACTGCCGTTTTTTTAGGCGTGATCACGCCTGAAATGTCCCTGGCGCCCCTGCCGTTGTCGCATTACAACCTCCAAAGTCACCCAGCCATCGATATCAAAATTGATATCGAAACAGTGGAAAAATTGATTGGAGAGATTATCGCCCAGCCCCTAAGATAAACGCCGAGCATGCGAACGACATGCAAGCAGCACAAAAAATATCAATACAATATCTGGAGATTCATGATGCGCAACGCCACCGGCCCGCTCGCGGCCACTTTCCCTCGTCCATTCATGTTGAAGGCAGCCGTTGCGGCATTGGCCGGTATCGGCTTGCTGAGCACGGCTTCGGTGTGGGCGCAGGAGGCGGTGGCGGCCGATGCCAGTGCCGAGCCTGCCGCGGAAGTGGCTGTCGTGACCGTCAGCGGCGTGCGCCGCTCGGCGCAGAACTCGCAGCAGATCAAGATGCGCTCGGACCAGGTCATCGATTCCATCGTCGCCGACGACATCGGTAAATTCCCCGATAACAACGTGGCCGAGACCCTGGCGCGCATTTCCGGCATCCAGATCCGCCGCGATTCGGGCGAAGCCAGCGCCGTCATGATCCGCGGCTTGCGCGATGTCACGACCCTGCTCAACGGCCGCGAGCTGTTCACCACCACGGGCCGCTATGTCAACCTGGCCGACATTCCCGCCACCATGCTGCAGCGCGTGGACGTGTACAAGTCGCAGGGCGCCGACCAGGTCGAAGGCGGTGTGGCCGGCATCATCGACGTGCGTACGAATCGCCCGTTCGACTTCAAGGATTTCACGGCCAGCGTCAACACGCGCGCCGTCT
Source organism: Janthinobacterium aestuarii (assembly GCF_046113285.1). NCBI lineage: Bacteria > Pseudomonadati > Pseudomonadota > Betaproteobacteria > Burkholderiales > Oxalobacteraceae > Janthinobacterium > Janthinobacterium aestuarii. The sequence goes on along the minus strand of NZ_CP142524.1, from coordinate 6,035,103 downwards.
ACAGCGACAAATCGAAAGCCACGGACCCGAACATCAGCGGCATGGTGGCGAACCGCTGGAAGACGGGCATCGGCGAAGTGGGTGCGCTGCTGGGTCTGTCGCAGCAGCAGCATCGTTACCATGAGGAACGCGCGTTCAGTACCACGCCGGTGGATAAGAGTTTCCTGTCGCCGGGCTTGACGGGGCCGGACCAGGTGGGTTTGTTGCCGATCAAGGGCGACCGCCGCCGCACGACCGCCAATGCCGTGCTGCAATGGCGTCCGAACGCCGACGTCGAACTGTATGCCGAAGGCATGGCGACGCGCTTCCTGCTCGACGCCGAGTCCGATTACTTTGTCGGCTTGCCGTGGTGGGGCACACCCGTGTCGGCGACCAAGATTCCCGGCAGCAACCAGCTGCAAACCCTGACCTCGACCAACGTCAACACCATCATGTCGACGCAGGCGAACAAGAACCAGACGAAGACGCACCAGTTTGCCGTGGGCGGCTTGTGGGATATCAACCCGGAATGGCGTTTCACGTCGGAAGTGGCCAGCACCAAAAGCACTTATAACTGGCGCAATCCGATTCTCGACGCCATCACCGTCGTGCCGAACGCCACCATCAATACCAACCAGAACGGCACCCTGCACGTCGACTACACGGGCATCGATCTGCAAGACCCGTCGAACTACTATCTGAAGGGCTTTTTCGACCGCTACGGCAAGGACCAGGGCAGCTCGAACGATGTGCGCGCCGACCTGGCGTACACGCCGAGCGCCGGCGGCATCTTCAAGGAAATCAGCGTCGGCGTGCGCGGCGTCAAGCGCGAAGCCGAATCGATCAAGAGTTTCGAGGGCAATGCGGAAGCACCGGACGTGTCCGGCGCCGCATTTCCGTTCGGTCGCCAGAACGTGACCTCGATCCCGGGCCTCAATTGCCTGTCGGAATCGATGTCCGGCGGCGGCCCCGACTATGGCTTGAAGCAGTGGTACACGCCGTGCGCCAGCTTCCTGCTCAATAACACGGGCACCGTGCGCCAGGCCGTCACGGGCAGCAGCGCGGCGCGCGCCATGGACCCGGGTTCGTTCTTCAAGGATACGGAAAAGACGTATTCGATCTATACCAAGGCGAAGGTCGCCTTCAAGCTGGGCGTCTACCCCGTCGATGGCACCGTGGGCGTGCGCGTGGTGCGCACGGAGCAAAGCCTGCAAGGCAACAGTTCGCAGGATGGCGTCTACACGTCCGTCATCAGCGACACGGCCAGCACCGACGTGCTGCCGAGCGTGGCCCTGAAAATCAAGCTGCGCTCCGACCTGGTCGGCCGCTTCGCTGCGGGCCGCACCATCAGCCGTCCCGGCTTTGCACAGTTGAACCCGGGCGTGGCCCTTGTCAACTCGACGGAAACGGTGAAGGCGACGGGCGCGGGCGGTAATCCGAATTTGAAACCGGTGACGGGCGACAATGTCGATGCGGCCTTGGAATGGTATTTCGCGCCGGCCGGTTCCGTCACGGCCACCGTGTTCCACCATAAGTTCGACGGCTATATCCAGCAACGCATTGCCAGCGAAACCATCGGTGGCAAGGCCTACGACGTGGACCGCCCGTACAACACGGCCGCCGGCAAGCTGCAAGGCCTGGAAATCGGCTACCAGCAGTTTTATGACGGCTTGCCCGGTATCCTGAGCGGCCTGGGCCTGCAGGCGAACGGCACCTACATGAGCGGCACCACCGACGACGAGACGGGCAGCCATGCCATCACGGGCGTGTCGCGCTATGCCTACAACCTGGTGGTGCTGTACGAAAAGGATGCCTGGTCGGGCCGCCTGGCCTACAACTGGCGCTCGAAATTCATCGACAGCTACAACCAGGGCGGTCCCGGCCTGGACTTGAAAGTGGCGCCGACGGCCCAGCTCGACGGTTCGCTGTCGTACAAGATCAACGAGCAGTTCACCGTGACTCTCGATGGCAATAACTTGCTCGACACCAAGTTCAAGGATTACTGGAACGAGCCGGGCGTGTATGCGCGCGATACGCGGCGCTATGACCGGACCGTTGGCGTATCACTGCGCTGGAAAATGTAAGTTGATCACATCGTAAAAAATCAAGGGCGTTGCCATGGTTTCGGCCGGCAGCGCCCGTGTCAGTTGGGCAGTCACGCACGATTCATCATCAAAAGAATGGACGGAAAGCATGGAGACGCAAAAATTATCCACCGTTGAAAAGGTCGGCTTCGGCGCCGGCGACATGGCGCTCAATGTCGTCATCTCGTCGATGATGCTGATCATCACCTTTTTCTATACCGATATCTATGGCTTGAAAACCACGGATCTTGCCCTGCTGTTCGTGGCCGTGAAAGTCATCGGCGCCATCGCCGACCTGGTCATGGGCCAGATCACCGACCGCTACAGCTTTGCCTCGGGCCGCTACCGCCCGTATCTGCTGTGGCTGGCCGTGCCGTACGGCGTCAGCGTCTTCTTCGTCTTCAGCACGCCCGAGTGGCAGTATGACGCCAAGCTGATCTGGGCATATTCGACGTATATTTTGATGACCATCATGACGGCTGGCGTGGGCATTCCCTACATTTCCCTGATCAGCGGCCTGACCAGCGACCCCCAGGACCGCCTGTCGGCCAACGGCTACCGCCTGTTCTTCGCCAAGATCGGCGCCTTCATGGTGACCATCGTCGTGCCTATCCTGTCGCAGCGCTGGGGCGGCGGCAACCCGGCCGTCGGCTACCAGGCGGCCATGGCCGTGATGGCCGTCATGGGCGTGGCCCTGTTCCTGTTCTGCTATTTCTCCACCACCGAGCGCGTGGTGCACGTGGTGGAAAAGCAATCGTTGCTGGCGCAGTTGAAAGTGCTGCTGCAGAACGACCAGTGGCTGGTGCTGTGCGGTGTGTGCGTCACGGGCACCATCGGCTACGTGGTGCGCGGCTCCGTTGCCATCTATTACGCGAAATACTATCTGGGCGGCAGCACGGAAACGGTGGCCGCCTTCCTCACGACGGGCGTGGTGGCCGCCATCCTGGCCATGATCGCCTCGACCTGGATCACCAAGTTTTACTGCAAGGTCAAGCTGTTCCGCTACACGCAGATCGGCGTCGCACTGATCAGCCTGGCGATCTATTTCTTCGTGAAGCCGAGCGACACCGTGCTGGCCTTCGCCCTGTATTTCCTGCTCTCCTTTGTCGTGGACTTGCACGCGCCCGTGTTCTGGTCGGCCATCGCGGAAACCATCGATTACGGTCAAGTCAAGACGGGCAAGCGCGTCTCCGGCTTCGCCTTTGGCGGCATTTCCGTCTGCCAGAAGGCAGGCATGGCGGTGGCGGGCGGCCTGGTGGGCGTGCTGCTCGCGTATTTCGACTACCAGCCCAACCATGAACAAACGCAATTCGCCCTGAACGGCATCGCCCTGATGCTGTCGATCATCCCCGGCTTCTTCCACCTGTTGATGGGCTTGCTGATGTTCAAGTACCGCATCAGCGACAGTTATTACACGGGCGTGAAGTCGGAAATGCACAAGCGCGGTTTTGTCTCCGCGTAAGAATAATTGAATGGAGCAAGCAACATGGCAGACATCTTGAAACCGCTGATCGAACAGCGCGCAGACCCGCATATCTACCGCCACAGCGACGGCTATTATTATTTTACGGCCTCGGTGCCCCAGTACGACCGCATCGAATTGCGCCGCGCCGCCAGCATCGCGGGCCTGGCCGATGCGCAAAAAGTTGACGTGTGGCACAAGCCGGACACGGGACCGTACAGCGAGCTGGTATGGGCGCCCGAGCTGCATTTCAACCAGGGCGCCTGGTATGTGTATTTCGCCGCCGCGCCGAGCCGCGAAATCAAGCATAAGCTGTTCCAGCACCGCATGTATGCGATCCGCAATGCCAACGCCAACCCCTTGGAAGGCGAATGGGAATTCATGGGATCGATCGACACGGGCATCGACACCTTCTGCCTGGACGCCACCACGTTCGAACACGACGGCGTGCTGTACTACCTGTGGGCGCAGAAGGATGTGGCCATCGAAGGCAACTCGAACCTCTACATCGCACCGATGGCCACGCCGTGGCAGCTGGCCGGCCCGCCCGTGATGTTGAGCAAGCCGGAATTCGACTGGGAAATCCGCGGCTTCTGGGTTAACGAGGGACCGTCCGTGCTGAAACGCAATGGCAAGATCTTCATCAGCTACTCGGCCAGCGCCACCGATGAAAACTATGCGATGGGCCTGCTGTGGGCTGACGAGTCCGCCGACTTGCTCGACCCGTTTTCCTGGACCAAGTCGCCTGATCCCGTGTTTGCCACCTGCTACGAGCACGGTATCTATGGCCCCGGCCACAACAGTTTCACGACGGCCGCCGATGGCGATGGCGTGTTGCTGGTGTACCATGCCCGCACGTACACGGAAATCGTCGGCGACCCGCTGTGGAACCCGGATCGTCACACCTTTGTGAAGCCGCTGCGCTGGGATGCGCAAGGCATGCCCGTGTTTGGCCGCTCATCGACCCTGTAACGTTCCGGACCCGACGCCATGACCCCAGTTGATTCTGTTTCAGTGACGCAAGCGCCGTTCGGCATCCTGCCCGATGGCCAACAAGTGACGGCCTTTACCCTGACGAACCGCCAGGGCATGCAGGTGAAAGTGCTCGACTTTGGCGCCATCATCAGCGAAATCCACGTGCCTGACCGCGACGGCCGCTTTGCCGACGTGGTGCTCGGTTTCGATCGCCTCGAACCGTATTTGCACAACAGCGCTTTCCTGGGCGCCGTCATCGGCCGTTACGGCAACCGCATCGCCGAGGGCCGTTTCAGCCTCGACGGCAAGGAATATCAGCTGGCCGTGAATAACCCGCCCAATCACTTGCATGGCGGCAACCAGGGCTTTCACCAGGCCATGTGGCAAGCCGCGCCGTTCACCAGGGACGACGCCGTCGGTATCACGTTCACGCGCAGCAGCCCGGACGGCGAAGACGGCTACCCGGGAAAGCTCGACGTCACCTTGACCTATGCACTGGACAACGACAATGCGCTGAGCCTGCGCTACCACGCCGTCACGGACCAGGCCACGCCCATCAACTTGACTAACCACAGCTATTTCAATCTGGCGGGGCAGGGCACTATCCTCGGCCACGCGCTGTCCGTCAACGCGGACCGCTACCTGCCCGTCGATGCGGGGTCTATCCCCACGGGGGAACTGGCGGACGTGGCCGGCACGCCGTTCGACTTGCGCCAGCCCACTGTCATCGGCGACAGCATCGCCTTGCCGCATGAACAGCTGCGCATCGGCCGCGGCTACGACCATAACTTCGTGCTGAATCAAAAGCCGGGGCAGTTGCTGAACCTGGCCGCCAGCGTGCGCGAGCCGCAATCGGGGCGGGTGATGCAGGTGTACACGCAGGAGCCGGGCATCCAGTTTTATTCCGGTAACTTCCTCGACGGCAGCCAGCACGGCAAGCAGGGCCCCATCCTTTACCGCGGCGCGCTGTGCCTGGAAACCCAGCATTTCCCGGATTCGCCGAACCAGTCGCATTTCCCGAACACCATTTTGCGCCCGGGCGAGGTGTATCAGACGGAAACGGTCTATCGGTTTTCCGCAGAATAATCGTCGCAGACCCCAAAAACCTTCCACGCCCTGCCGCCATGCGCCCGCAGGGCGTTTTCATTGGGGCATGCCGATATCGTTTTCGATATCGGAACGCATTAAAAATTGATTGGAAAGGCATGGCAGGATTCTTTAGTATTCCAACATCGCTGCCCGGGCCGACGACCTTAGATCCGGCATGGCACAACCAGGAGAATGGCATGTCTGAGACAAAAAAGAAGGTAGCCCTGCGCTCGGCCGAGTGGTTCGGCTCGCAGGACAAGAACGGCTTCATGTACCGCAGCTGGATGAAGAACCAGGGCATACCTGACCACGAATTTCACGGCAAGCCCATCATCGGCATCTGCAATACCTGGTCCGAACTGACCCCCTGCAACGCGCATTTCCGCCAGCTGGCCGAACACGTCAAGCGCGGCATCCTGGAAGCGGGCGGTTTCCCAGTGGAATTCCCCGTCTTCTCGAACGGCGAATCGAATCTGCGCCCGACAGCCATGCTGACGCGCAACCTGGCCTCGATGGACGTGGAAGAATCGATCCGCGGCAACCCGATGGACGCCGTCGTGCTGCTGGTCGGCTGCGACAAGACGACACCGGCATTGCTGATGGGCGCGGCCAGCGTCGACATTCCCACCATCGTCGTCAGCGGCGGCCCCATGCTGAACGGCAAACTCAATGGCAAGGACATCGGTTCCGGCACGGCCGTGTGGCAGTTGCACGAGCAAATGAAGGCGGGATCGATCACCTTGCACCAGTTCATGTCGGCCGAATCGGGCATGTCGCGCTCGGCCGGTACCTGCAACACCATGGGCACGGCCTCGACGATGGCCAGCATGGCCGAAGCGCTGGGCACGTCCTTGCCGCACAACGCGGCCATCCCAGCCGTCGATTCGCGCCGCTACGTGCTGGCGCACATGTCGGGCATCCGCATCGTTGAAATGGTGCACGAAGACCTGCGCCTGTCGAAAGTGCTGACGCGCGAGGCATTTGAAAACGCCATCAAGGTCAACGCGGCCATCGGCGGCTCGACCAATGCCGTGATCCACCTGAAGGCGATTGCCGGACGCATCGGCGTGCCCCTGGAGCTGGAAGACTGGACGAAAACGGGCCGCGGCACGCCGACCATCGTCGACTTGCTGCCGTCGGGCCGTTTCCTGATGGAAGAGTTTTACTACGCGGGCGGCTTGCCGGCCGTCATACGCCGCCTGGGCGAGGGCGACTTGCTGCCGCACAAGAATGCGCTGACCGTCAACGGCAAGTCGATCTGGGACAACTGCGTCGAAGCGCCGATCTACAACGACGAAGTCGTGCGCACCCTGGACAATCCATTGCTGGCCGATGGCGGCATTTGCGTGCTGCGCGGCAACCTGGCACCGCGCGGCGCCGTGCTGAAACCATCGGCCGCCTCGCCGCATTTGATGCAGCACCGGGGCAAGGCCGTCGTGTTCGAGGATTTCGAGCACTATAAATCGCGCATCCTCGATCCGGACCTCGACGTCGACGCGAACTCGGTGCTGGTGATGAAAAATTGCGGCCCGAAAGGCTATCCGGGCATGGCCGAAGTGGGCAACATGGGCTTGCCGCCGAAACTGCTGGCGCAAGGCATCACCGACATGGTGCGCATCTCGGATGCGCGCATGAGCGGCACGGCCTATGGCACCGTCGTGCTGCACGTGGCGCCGGAAGCCATGGCGGGCGGCCCGCTGGGCATCGTCAGGGACGGCGACATGATCGCCCTTGACTGCCACGCCGGCAGCCTGAATATCGACATCAGCGACGCGGAAATCGCCGAGCGCCTGGCGGCCCGCGAGCTGGGCAGCGCGCCCGGACCGAAGAGCGGCTACCAGCAGCTGTACATCGAACACGTGTTGCAGGCCGATGAAGGCTGCGATTTCGACTTCCTGGTCGGCAATCGCGGTTCCGCCGTGCCGCGCCACTCACACTAAGCGGAGAATCCCATGCTGTTGCTGCAATTTACGAATGAACATGGCGGCCGCCTCGTCGGCCTGCTGCAAGATGACGTCATCCGCGTCATCGAAGGCTACAACACGACCTATGCGCTGGCGCAAGACGCCATCCGCAAAAAGGTCAACCTGGCGGAACTCGTGAACGCCAGCGTCGGCAACGCCACGCATGCGTATGCGGACGTGGCCGCCAGCGGCCGCCTGCTGGCGCCGCTCGACCATGCGGACGAGGCGCACTGCTACGTGACGGGCACGGGCCTGACCCATTTGGGCAGCGCCGGCGCGCGCGACGCCATGCACAAGAAGATCGGCGGCGACGCCGAATCGCTGAGCGACTCGATGAAAATGTTCCGCCTGGGCGTGGAAGGCGGCAAGCCGGCCGACGGCACGGCCGGCGCCCAGCCCGAGTGGTTCTACAAGGGCGACGGCTCCATCGTGCGCGCTGGCGGCCAGCCCCTGCGCATGCCGGACTTTGCCCTCGATGGCGGCGAAGAGCCGGAAATCGCCGGCCTGTACGTGATCGGCGATGACGGCCAGCCCTACCGGGTCGGCTACGCCATCGGCAATGAATTCTCGGACCACGTGACGGAACGCCAGAACTATCTGTACCTGGCCCACTCGAAGCTGCGCGTCTGCAGCGTGGGCCCGGCCCTGCTGGTGGGCGAATTGCCCGCGCATATAGCCGGCACCTCGCGCGTGCTCGATACGGCCGGCAATGTGCGCTGGGAAAAAGCGTTCGTCAGCGGCGAAGACAATATGTCGCACACGATCGCCAACCTCGAGCACCATCACTTCAAGTATCCGCTGTTCAAGCGCCCTGGCGACGTGCACGTGCACTTCTTCGGCACGGCCACCCTGAGCTTTGCCGATGGCGTGAGCGTGGCGCCGGGCGAAACCTTTGAAATCGAAGCGCCGGCCTTTGGCCCTGCCTTGCGCAACCGCCTCGACGTCTTCCCAACCGAATTTGCGAAAGTGAGCACATTATGAGTTTCAATATCACCGGTGATGCATTGATCGGCGGCGTCGCCGTCAAGGGCAATGGCGGCTCCTTCGAAGCGTGGGACCCGGCCGCGCGCGCACACATCGCGCCCGCCTTCCACATGGTTGACGTAGCGCAAATCGACGAAGCCTGCCGTCTGGCGCAAGCCGCGTTCGACCCGTTCCGCGCCACCAGCGATGCGCAGCGCGCCGACTTCCTCGACACCATCGCCGCGCAAATCGGCGAACTGGGCGATGACTTGATCGTGCGCGCCATGACGGAAAGCGGCTTGCCTCGCGCGCGCCTGGAAGGCGAACGCGGCCGCACCGTCGGTCAATTAAAACTGTTCGCCGGCTTGCTGCGCGAAGGCTCGTGGACCGATGCGCGTATCGACAGCCCGCTGCCGGACCGCGTGCCGCCCCGTCCTGACTTGCGCTTGCGCATGATCGGCCTGGGCCCCGTCGCCGTGTTTGCGGCCAGTAACTTCCCGCTGGCCTTCTCCGTGGCCGGCGGCGATACGGCCTCGGCCCTGGCTGCCGGCTGCCCCGTCGTCCTGAAAGCCCATTCGGCCCATCCGGGCACATCCGAGCTGGTGGCGCGCGCGATTGTGAAAGCGATTGCCATCTGCAAGCTGCCGGCAGGCGTGTTCGCCTTGCTGACGGGCACGGGCAACGGTATCGGCCAGGCCTTGGTCGCCCATCCGGCCATCCAGGCTGTCGGTTTCACGGGTTCGCGTTCGGGCGGCATCGCCCTGATGAAGGTGGCGGCGGAACGTCCGCAGCCGATCCCCGTCTATGCGGAAATGAGCAGCATCAACCCCGTGTTTGTGCTGCCGCAAGCCCTGGCCGCCCGTGGCGCGGCGATTGCCAGCGGTTTTGCCGCGTCGCTGACGATGGGCGTGGGCCAGTTCTGCACCAATCCCGGCCTCGTGCTGGGCCTGGAAGGTCCGGACTTTACGGCGTTTGCCGCCGCCGCCGCCGAAGCGCTGGCGCCGGCCCCTGCCGCCACCATGCTGACGGCTGGCATCGCCAGCAGCTATGCCAAGGGCGTGGCCGCGCTGGCGCAGCACGCGGACGTGACGCCGCTGGTGCAAAACACGGGCGACGAAGGCAAGGGCGCCGCCGCCCTGTTCGTGACCTCGGGCGAGGCCTTCCTGGCCAGGCACGATCTGCGCGACGAAGTGTTCGGTCCCGCCTCCCTGCTGGTGGCGTGCCGCGACATGGAGCAAATGCTGGCGATCACGGAAAGCCTGGAAGGCCAGCTGACGGCCACCTTGCAGATGGATGCGGGCGATCTGGAAGACGCGCGCCGTTTGCTGCCCGTGCTGGAACGCCGCGTGGGCCGCATCCTGTCCAACGGTTTCCCGACGGGCGTGGAAGTGTCGACGGCGATGGTGCACGGCGGCCCGTTCCCGGCCACGTCGGACGGCCGCAGCACCTCCGTGGGCACGGCGGCCATCAACCGCTTCCTGCGCCCCGTGTCCTACCAGAACCTGCCGCAGGACTTGCTGCCGGAGTCGCTGCGCGATGATAATCCGCTCAGTATCTGGCGCCGCAAGGACGGCGTGTTGGGCAAGGAATAACAACACGGCGAGCCGCATATCGAATGCGGTACGCTGTGGTGCACGTGTACATAAAAATAAACAGGTGGAGACAAGATGAAGCAATTGGCGAAATATGGCAGCTTGCAGGGCAAGCGCGTGTTCATCACGGGCGGCGGCAGCGGCATCGGCGAATCCCTGGTGGCGGAGTTTGCCGCCCAGGGCGCGCTGGTGGCGTTTGTCGACATCGCCGTGGAAGCGAGCGAGGCCCTGTGCCGCCGCCTGGCTGAAGCGGGCATGACGGCGCCCCTGTTCCGCTATTGCGACATCACGGATATTCCATCCTTGCAAGTCGTCATGGCGGAACTGGCGCAGAAGCTGGGCGACTTCGATATTCTCGTCAACAACGCGGCCAACGACCAGCGCCACCAGGCGCAGGACGTCACCCTGGAATACTGGAACGAGCGCATTGCGATCAATCAACGTCCCATGTTCTTCACCTGCCAGGCCGTCTTCGAGGGCATGAAGCGCAAGGGCGGCGGCTCCATCATCAACGTCAGCTCGATTTCCTGGCACATGAAGTCGGGCGGCTACCCTGTGTATGCCACCACCAAGGCGGCCGTCGTGGGCCTCACGCGGGGCCTGGCGCGCGATTACGGCGCTCACAATATCCGCGTCAACACGGTCACGCCCGGCTGGGTCATGACGCAGCGCCAGATCGAGCTGTGGGTCGACGACGCGGCGGAAGTGGAAATCAAGAAAAGCCAGTGCCTGCCCAATAAACTGATGCCGCAGGACATCGCCGCCATGGTGCTGTTCCTTGCGTCGGACGACGGCGCGATGTGCTCCTCCCAGGAATTCATCGTCGATGCCGGCTGGGTCTGACAAAACGTCCAGGGCGTTGTTGCCTTGCCTAGCCGTACTGTCGTACTGTCTTCGGCAAGGCGCCTAGCCCTGGACGTTTTGTCGGCCGCGGGCCTTCCCGCCTTACCCCATTCGTGTATGCCTCCCACTCCGTAGCCGGAGAGGCATCGCCACATCCAATGCCGGCTTGATCCCGGCCCTTGCTTTTCACTAAAAAACAGGAGACAGCATGAAATTCATCCATACCAGCATCGTAGCCCTCAGCCTGGCCATGGCCGTCGGCAGCGCTTTTGCCGCGCCCGTCAGCGTCACCATCGACGTGGCCAGGCCTGGTCCCGTGATCAACAAGAACGTGTATGGCCAGTTCGCCGAACACCTGGGCACCGGCATCTACGAAGGCATGTGGGTGGGGCCGGAGTCCAGCATTCCGAACACCAAGGGCTGGCGCAATGACGTGCTGGGTGCGCTGAAACAGTTGCACGTGCCGCTGGTGCGCTGGCCGGGCGGCTGTTTTGCCGATGAATACCACTGGAAGGATGGCATCGGCGCGCGCGCCCAGCGCCCGACCAAGGTCAACACCAACTGGGGCGGCGTGGAAGAGTCGAACGCCGTCGGCACGCATGAATTCTTCGACCTGGCCGAGTTGCTGGGCGCGCAGACCTATATCAACGGCAACCTCGGTTCCGGCACGCCGCAGGAAATGTCCGAATGGCTCGAATACATGACCTCGGACAGCAAATCGACCCTGGCCGAGTTGCGCCGCAAGAATGGCCGCGCCCAGCCGTACAAGGTCGATTACTTTGGCATCGGCAATGAAGCGTGGGGTTGCGGCGGCAACATGCGCCCGCAGTACTACGCCGACCTGTACAAGCACTATCACACCTTCATGAAGACGCCGGAAAGCGCGCGCCCGAAATTCATCGCCAGCGGCGGCAATGACGACGACACCAGCTGGTCCAGCACCCTGAGCCGCGAGATCAAGCCGAACATGATGGATGCCATCAGTTTCCACTACTACACGGTGCCGACCGGTGTGTGGGAAAAGAAGGGCGCCGCCACGGGCTTTGGCGAAAACGAGTGGATTTCCACCCTGAGCCGCACCCTGCGCATCGATAGCTTGATCAAGAACAATCTCGCCGCCATCGACAAGAACGACCCGTCGAAAAAGACGGGCCTGTACGTCGATGAATGGGGCACCTGGTACGACGTGGAGCCGGGCACCAACACGGGTTTCCTGTTCCAGCAAAACAGCTTGCGCGATGCGCTGGTCGCCGCCCTGAACTTCAATATCTTCCATGCCCACGCGGACAGGGTGCGCATGACGAATATCGCGCAAATGGTCAACGTGCTGCAGGCCATGATCATCACGGACAAGGATAAATATTTCCTTACGCCTACGTATCACGCGTTTGAAATGTACGTGCCGTTCCAGGACGCCACCTCGCTGCCGGTCGCTATTCAAGGCAACGGCAAGTACAGCCTGGGCAAGGTCAGCATTCCTGAAGTGAGCGCCTCGGCCGCGCGCGCCAGGGATGGCAAGGTGTATCTGTCGCTGGTCAACACGAATCCGCACAAGGCCGTCGACGTGAGCGTGGCGCTGGCCGGCAAGCCGGCGGCCAAGGTCACGGGCCGCGTGCTGACCGCAGGCAAGATGGATGCCGTCAACAGCTTTGCGCAACCGCAAGCCGTGCAGCCGGTGGCGTTCAATGCCCAGGCGCAGGGCGGCAAGCTGACCGTGTCGGTGCCCGCCAAGGCGGTGGTGGTGGTGGCGGTCGAGTAAACCTGCCGATTTTGAGGTATCCAGCCGGCCCGCATGACGGGCCGGCTGGCCATGTGGAGAACACGATGCAATTTTCGACAATGATGGCCTTGGCGGCCATGCTTGCGTTCAGCCCCGTCCAGGCGGCCCAGGTCAGCGTGCACGACCCCGTGATGGCCAAGGAAGGCGACACGTATTATTTGTACAGCACGGGTCCCGGCATCACCTTCTACAGCTCGAAGAATATGCGCGACTGGCAGCCGGAAGGGCGCGTGTTCGCGGGCCAGCCGACCTGGGCCAAGACGGCCGCACCGTCGTTTGACGACCATATCTGGGCGCCCGACGTCCAGTTCCATGACGGCAAATATTACCTGTACTACTCGGTGTCCGGCTTCGGCAAGAACACCTCCGGCATCGGCGTAACCGTCAACACCACCCTGAATCCCCGCTCGCCCGATTACCGCTGGGTCGACCAGGGCATGCTGCTGCAATCGGTGCCCGAGCGCGACGAGTGGAATGCCATCGACTCGAACATCGTCACCGATGCCAAAGGCACGCCGTGGATGGCCTTCGGCTCGTTCTGGAACGGCATCAAGCTGGTGAAACTCAACGCGGACTGGAAAACCATTGCGGAACCGCAAGAGTGGCATTCGCTGGCGCGCCGCGCGCCGCTGCCGCCACGGGCGGGCGAATTCAAGCCCGCGCCCGAGGAAATCGAGGCGCCGTTCATCTTCCAGCGCGGCAATGAATACTTCCTGTTCGTCTCCTGGGGCTTGTGCTGCCAGAAGGAAAAAAGCACGTATCACCTGGCCGTGGGCCGTGCCAAGAGCGTGACGGGGCCGTATCTGGACAAGGATGGCCGCGACATGGCGCAGGGGGGCGGCACGGTAGTCTTGAAAGGCGACAAGGATTGGCGGGGCCTGGGCCACAACAGCGCCTACACTTTTGACGGCAAGGATTACCTGGTGCTGCACGCCTACGAAACGGCGGACAACTATTTGCAGAAGCTCAAGATATTGCCCATGACGTGGGACAAGGACGGCTGGCCGCAGGTGGATCCGCGCGACTTGAACCGCTACCAGAGCCGCGAATTGCCGGCCGCCAAACGGTAAGCGGACCAGGTGATGGGCGGCAGGTGATACGTAAATCGGTATCGCAAGCGAAAAAGAATTGATTGGATGGCTATGTTGCTTTCTCCTACCATGGGTTCATAAAAAACCGCCCATCCGGCATCCGGCTGTGATGGTATTCCAAAAAAAAACTGGAGACAAGAATGAAATTGACACGCCGTACACTCCTCGCCAGCGCCATGCTGCTGGCCGCTTCCGCCACCACCTTCGCTACCTCGTCCGCGTTTGCCGCCAAGCCCCTCGTCATGGGCTTTTCGCAGGTAGGCGCCGAGAGCGAGTGGCGCACCGCCAATACCGTCTCCATCAAGGAGGCGGCCAAGAAAGATGGCGTCACTCTGAAATTTGCCGATGCGCAGCAAAAACAGGAAAACCAGGTCAAGGCCCTGCGCTCGTTCATCGCGCAAAAGGTCGACGTGATCGCCTTCTCCCCGGTCGTGGAATCGGGCTGGGATACGGTGCTGCGCGAAGCCAAGGCCGCCAAGATTCCCGTCATCCTGACGGACCGCGCCGTCAACGTGGCCGACAAATCGCTGTACGTGACCTTCATCGGTTCCGATTTCGTGGAAGAGGGCCGCCGCGCCGGTCAATGGCTGCTCGAGCACGCCAAGAAAACCCCGGACGCGCAACTGAACATCGTCGAACTGCAGGGCACGGTCGGTTCCGCGCCGGCCATCGACCGCAAGGAAGGCTTCCAGGAAGTCATCGGCAAGAATCCCAAGATGAAGATCATCCGTTCGCAAACGGGCGACTTTACGCGCGCCAAGGGCAAGGAAGTGATGGAAGCGTTCCTCAAGGCGGAAGGCAAGAAGATCAACGTGCTGTACGCGCACAATGACGACATGGCCATCGGCGCCATCCAGGCAATCGAAGAAGCGGGCATGAAGCCGGGCAAGGACATCATCATCATCTCGATCGATGGCGTCAAAGGCGCGTTCGAGGCCATGATCGCCGGCAAGCTGAACGTCACCGTCGAATGCAGCCCGCTGCTGGGCCCGCAACTGATGTCCATCGCCCGCGACGTGGTGGCCGGCAAGCCCGTGCCGGCGCGCATCACAACGGTGGAAGGCGTGTTCCCTGCCGAGGTGGCCGCCAAGGAATTCCCGAACCGTAAGTACTAAGCTTGCCGCATGATGAATACGCAAGCGCAACACAACGCCGCGCCAGCTCCCTTGCTGGAGTTGCGCGGCATCAGCAAGTCCTTTCCTGGCGTCAAAGCCCTCAGCGACGTTGCCCTGCGCCTGTATCCGGGCGAAGTGCACACCTTGATGGGGCAGAACGGCGCAGGAAAGTCGACCCTGATCAAGGTGCTGACGGGCGTCTACACGCCCGACAGCGGCCAGATTCTGTTTGAAGGCAAGCCCATCGCCCCCGCCTCCACCTCGGACGCGCAGGCGCTCGGCATCAGCACCGTGTACCAGGAAGTCAATCTGTGTCCGAACCTGTCGGTGGCGGAAAACATCTTTATCGGCCGCTACCCGCGCCGCTTCGGGGCCATCGACTGGCGTTCCATGCAGCAGCAGGCGCGTGCCTTGCTGCAGCAATTGCAGATCGATATCGATGTCACCGCGCAATTGTCCAGCTTTCCGCTGGCCATCCAGCAAATGGTGGCTATTTCGCGCGCGCTGAACATTTCTGCCCGCGTGCTGATCCTCGACGAACCCACGTCCAGCCTGGACGAGGCGGAGGTCCATCTGCTGTTTTCCGTGCTGCGCCGCCTGCGCGAGCAGGGCATGGCGATCCTGTTCGTGACGCACTTCCTCGACCAGACCTACGCCATTTCCGACCGCATCACGGTCATGCGCAATGGCGAGCGCGAAGGCGAATACGCGTGCAGCGAACTGTCGCGCCTGGCGCTGGTGAACAAGATGATCGGCGTGGCGGCCGATACGCAGGCGCAAGAACTGGATCTGGCGCAAGAAGCGGGCGCCGCCAGCTTCGGCCCGACTGTGCTGGAAGCAACAGGACTGGGCCGCAAGGGCGCCTTGCTGCCCATGGATTTCCACATCCGCCAGGGTGAATTGCTGGGCCTGGCCGGCTTGCTCGGTTCTGGCCGTACGGAACTGGCGCGCTTGCTGTTCGGCGCCGACAAGGCCGACTCGGGCACGATCACCATGCAGGGCCAGCCGCGCCACTTCAATGTGCCGCGCGACGCGATTGCCCGCGATATCGGTTTTTGCTCGGAAGACCGCAAGCACGAGGGGGCAATTTTGTCGCTGTCCGTGCGCGAAAACATCATTTTGGCCTTGCAAGCCCGCACGGGCTTGCTGCGCGCCATTCCGTTCAAGCGCCAGCAGGCGCTGGCCGACGAATACGTGAAGGCGCTCGGCATCAAGACGGCCAGCATCGAAACGCCGATCGGCAGCCTGTCGGGCGGCAATCAACAAAAGGCCTTGTTGGCGCGCTGGCTGGTGACGTCGCCCGCCATGCTGATTCTCGACGAACCGACGCGCGGCATCGACGTGCGCGCCAAGCAGGAAATCATGAGTTATGTCAGCAAGCTGTGCCGCAAGGGCATGGCGATTCTGTTCATCTCGTCCGAATTGCCGGAAGTGCTGCGCTGCAGCGACCGCATCGTCGTCATGCGCGACCGCAAGGCTTGCGGCGACTATGCGCGCGGCGAGCTCGATGACAGTTCCGTGCTGCAGGTGATTGCCGGAGAGACAGCATGAGCATGACCACACCGTCGCCCGCCGCCCCTGCGGCGCGGGCGGCTGCCACCACGGATTCTTCCATTGTGCATACCGTTTTACACCACCCCCTGAGCCGGCCCCTGGCCGCGCTGTGCTTGCTGCTGCTGGTCGATTTCTTTGCCATCCCCGGCTTTTTCCACCTGGAAATCCGCGATGGCCATTTGTACGGCAGCGTGATCGATATCGTCAACCGCGCGGCGCCCTTGATGCTGGCGGCCCTGGGCATGACCCTGGTGATTGCCACGCGCGGCATCGACATTTCCGTGGGCGCCGTCGTGGCCCTGTCCGGCACCGTGGCCGCCATGCTGATCGGCGGCACCATGGTGATGGACAACGGCGTGCCCACTTACGTCAGCAACATCCCCATGGGCTGGGCCTTGGCGGCGGCGCTGGGCGCGGCCCTGCTGTGCGGCGCCTGGAATGGCGTGCTGGTGGCGGGCCTGGGCTTGCAGCCCATCGTCGCCACCCTGATCCTGATGGTGGCGGGGCGTGGCCTGGCGCAATTGCTGACCGATGGCCAGATCGTCACCGTCTACTATCAGCCGTTCTTTTTCATCGGCAGCGGCTACCTGTTCGGCTTGCCCTTTTCCCTGTTCCTCGTCGCGGCCGTGTTTATCATCACGGCCCTGCTGATGCGCAAAACCGCCCTGGGCCTGTTCATCCAGGCCGTCGGCATCAACCCCGTCGCCGCGCGTCTGGCCGGCATTCGGACGGCGACATTGATTTTCTTTGTCTACGTGTTTTGCGCCGCCTGCGCGGGCTTGTCGGGCTTGATGATCAGCTCGAACATCAAGAGCGCGGACGCGAACAATGCGGGCCTGATGCTGGAACTCGACGCCATCCTGGCCGTCACCCTGGGCGGCACGTCCCTGGCCGGCGGCAAGTTCAGCTTGGTCGGCAGCATGATAGGCGCGCTCATCATCCAGACCCTGACGTACACGATCTATTCGCTCGGCGTGCCGCCCGAAGTGAACATGGTCGTCAAGTCGGTCGTCGTCTTCCTCGTCTGCCTGTCGCAATCGTCGGAATTCAAGCAATTGCTGCATCGGAGAAAAGCATGAAGGGCTTGCTGCACACCCCGTATTTCACCTCGCTCGTCACGGTCTTGCTGCTGGTGGTGATGCTGGGCCTGGGCGGCGCCGCCTATCCGGGCTTGCTGTCGACGCAAGTGATCTTTAACCTGTTGATCGATAACGCCTTTTTGCTGGTGATCGCCGTCGGCATGACCTTCGTCATCGTTTCCGGCGGCATCGACCTGTCCGTCGGTTCCGTGTTGGCCCTGTCGACCATGATCGCCGCCTGGCTGCTGAACGTGGCGCACTGGCCGCCGCTCCTGGTGATCGTCACCGTGCTGGCGCTGGGCACCGTGTTTGGCGCCGGCATGGGCGCGTTGATCCATTATTTCAAGTTGCAGCCCTTCATCGTCACCCTGGCCGGCATGTTTTTGGCGCGCGGATTGTGCTATTTGATCAGCATCAATTCCATCACCATCGACGATCCGCTGTTCGTCGCCATGTCGCAGACCCAGCTGGGATTCCTCGGCGGTTTTGTGTCGCCCGGCGTCGTCATCGCCGTGCTGACCCTGCTGCTGGCCATCTGGCTGGCGCACGCCACGCCGTTCGGCCGCGCCGTGTATGCGATCGGCGGCAATGAGCAGTCGGCCCTGATGATGGGCTTGCCCGTGGGCCGCACCAAGGTCTTCATTTATGCCTTCAGCGGCTTTTGCGCTTCGCTCGGCGGCGTGCTGTTTTCGTTCTACATGCTGTCCGGCTATGGCTTGCATGCGCAAGGCACGGAACTGGACGCGATTGCCGCCGTCGTCATCGGCGGCACCCTGCTCAGCGGCGGCTACGGCTATGTAGCGGGCGCCCTGTCCGGCGTGCTGGTGCTGGGGACCATCCAGACCCTGATCGCCTTCGACGGCACGCTCAGCTCGTGGTGGACCAAGATCGTCATCGGCGGACTGCTGTTCGTCTTCTGCGTCGTGCAAAGACTGATGGCCATGGGCCAGAAAAATACCAACGGGAGTTAATCTGATGTTCAAGCAACACACACGTGCCGCCATTGGCATGGCGGCGGTGCTCGCCTGTGCGGCATGCGGCGCGCAGGCGGCCAACCCCATCGTGAAAAATATCTACACGGGCGATCCGGCCGCGCTGGTCGACAATGGCCGGGTATATTTGTACGTGGGCCACGATGAAGCGAGCGCCACGGATACGGATTACCGGATGCACGAGTGGCGCGTGTATTCCTCGTGCGACATGGCCAATTGGACCGACCACGGCTCGCCCGTGCGCTTTTCCACTTTTGCCTGGGCCGGCAAGGATGCGTGGGCGGGCGACATCGTCAAGCGCGGCAGCAAGTATTATTTTTACTCGACCGTCGACCATAAAACCATCCCCGGCAAGGCCATCGGCGTGGCCGTGTCCGACAGCCCCACCGGCCCCTTCGTCGACGCGCGCGGCAGCGCCCTGGTCACGAACGACATGACGAAACAGACGGCGATCCCGTGGGACGACATCGACCCGGCCGTCTTCATCGATACGGATGGCCAGGCCTACATTTATTGGGGCAACACGGTCTTGAAATACGCCAAGCTCAAAGCCAACATGACGGAGCTCGATGGCCCGATTTTGACCTTCGGCATGGATGCGTTTACGGAAGCGGCCTATATGCACAAGCATGCGGGCACGTATTACCTGTCGTACTCGCGCAACTTCCCGGAAGAAACGGCATATTCGACGGGGCCCACGCCCACAGGCCCATGGCATTTCCGCGGCGCCATCATGGACAAGAATGCCGTCGTGAAAACCATCCACCAGGCCATCATCGAGTTCAACGGCAAGTCCTACATCTTCTATCACAACGACAAGTTGCCCGGCGGCGGAGAATACCGGCGTTCCGTGGCCGTGGAAGAGCTGAAATACAAGCCGGACGGCACGATCGAATTCATTCAGCAAACGGCTGGTCCGGCCTCCAACCCGAGCGCCGCCTGCAAGGCATCGTGACCGCTCGTTGACCACGCACAAAAAGGAGACAGACCGATATCAATAAGATCGATCTCAGTGAGAAATTGATATCGATCATGATATGATTTATTCATGGATACCCTCAACCCCAACTGGTTCTTGCGAGCCCGCCTGAAGACGCGGCAATTGCTGCTGTTGATCGCCCTTGACGAGCAGCGCAACATCCATCGCGCGGCGGAAGAATTGCACATGACGCAGCCGGCCGCGTCCAAGCAAATCAAGGACCTGGAAGAGATGCTGGACGTGCGCCTGTTCGACCGCTTGCCGCGCGGCATGGAGCCGACCATCTACGGCGAAACGATGATACGCCACGCGCGCATGGCCCTGACGAGTCTATCCTTGGCGCATGACGACATCGTCGCCCTGAAATCAGGCCTGACGGGCCAGGTGGAAGTGGGCGTCATCATGACGCCGGCCATGGCCTTGCTGCCGCGCGCGATTGCCCGCATCAAGCAGCAGGCGCCGCTGATGCGCATCGGCGTGCACCTGGAGCACAGCAATACCCTGATGGACATGCTGCAGCACGGTACCCTGGATTTCATGATCGGGCGCATCCTGGAAAAGGAAAGCAGCGCCGGCCTCATCTATGAAGAATTGACGGAAGAGCCGGCCAGCGCCGTGGCGCGCAATGGCCATCCGCTGCTGTCGCGCAAGAATCTGCAATTGAAGGACCTGGCGGCCCAGCCGTGGATATTGCCGCCGCAAGGCAGCATCCTGCGCCACCGTTTCGACATGATGTTCCGCCGCGCCAGCCTGGAGCCGCCCGTCGACGTGGTCGACACGACGGCCTTGCTGCTGATCACGTCATTGCTGCAGCAGACGGACTCGCTGCACGTGATGCCGACGGAAGTCGCCCATTACTATGAGTCGCTGAACGTGCTGAGCATTCTGCCCATCGAACTGCCGTGCAAGATGGATGCCTTCGGCATCATCCGCCAGCAGGATCATTTGCTGTCTCCGGGGGCGGATATGCTGTTGAAAGCGGTACGGGCGACGGCCGCCGACATGTATTGACCCGAGGCGGTGGTTGTGTCGGATTACGCGTTCCGCTAATCCGACCTACGCATGGTCCGGTGACTGGTAGGTCGGATTAGCCCGCAGGGCGTAATCCGACAATTGCCCGTTACGCCTAATCCGGCACCTCAAAGAAAAACAGCTGCACCAATCGTCCATTTTCCGGCGTGTCGCCAAACACATTGCTGATCGAGTGAAAGTAGTGGCCCTTGTAGACGATCAACCGGTTGTGGCGCATCGGCACTTCCAGCAGGGCTTGCCAACTGTCGCGCTGTTCCTGTAAGTCGTTGAATTTCTGTACTTTACTGTTCGGCAGCCAGCGTTTCTGGAAATCCTTGAAGCTGGCGTAGCCGCCCGCCTTGACGTCCGCCTCGGGCAGTCGCCGGTACCAGCCGCTGGGCTGGTGGCGCCAGAACGTGGTGCCGCCCTGGCACTGTTCGGGCGGGTTCAGATACAGCACGCCCGCATAGAAATTGAAATTGTTGCCCGTCTCGTTGTCCACGTGGATATCCGTGCGCGCCATCGCGTCCGCATAGCTGAGGCGATACGAGCCATTGTCGGGCGAGATGAAACGGATGGGGCGGCCCAGCGCCGTGGCGATGCGCTCCATGATGGCTTGGCTGGGCTGGCCCGCCGTCTGGCTGCCCGGATAATTCTGTCCCGCATAGCGCTGCTGCTCGAACGGTAAATTGAGCGCCTGGGCGCGCCAGGCGGCCGGATCGGGCAGGAAATCGTCGAGGATGTGCAGGTCGGTTTCACGGAAAAAATCGTGTATGTCATCTGCGACATTGAGCGGCGTCAATGTTTCTGCCTGTTCCGCTTGCGGACTGGCAAAGCCAATGCAGCACGTTTGCGCCAGCGCCGGATGCAGCGCCAGGGCTTGCGCATAGCGGGCCAAGGCCAGTTCCTGCTGTCCCGTGCGGTAATACAGCTCGGCCAGGCCTTGCAGGGTTTGCCAGCGCTGGGGGCGCAGGGCGTGGGCCCGTTCCAGTTCCGCGATGGTCTCCATCAGCCGCTGTTTCCCCATCAGCAATTCGGCATGGCTGATGGCGAAATCGTGTTCGTGCGGCGCCAGCCGCGCCGCCATGGCGTAGCTGGCCAGCGCCGCCTCGCTGTCCGTGCCGCGCAGCACGTTGCCGAGGTTGTAGTGGAACAGAGGGTTCTCCGGCTGCTGCCTGAGCGACAGTTTCAACAGGCCCAGGCCGAAGGCGCCCTGGCCCAGTTCCAGCATCGCCAGGCCCTGGAAATGCTGCGCTTCGGCCAGGGCCGGATCTTGCTTGTAAGCAGCCTGGTAAGCGTTGATCGCTTCGATCAGCTTGCCTTGCTGCTGCAGTTGCCGGCCCTTGGCCAGCTGTTGTTCCGCCAGTGTCTGTTCGCCCATGTCGCTATCCCGATGCAATGTGGCGAACAGTGTAACCGAGCTCGTTCTACAGCGCCTGGCTGACAGGAATTTCCTGTCCGTTCAGCTTGATCGCCACCTTGACGATCTGCGCCTTGACCTGGTTGCTGGCCATGTCCGCTTCCTGGGCGTAGGCATACACGATGATGGCGAAGTCCTTGTAGCCGCTGCGGGCCGCCTCGATCTTGCGCGCCGCCTCCTGGTCCACCTTCAGCAGCGCGTAGCCGTCGCCGTTGGTAAATGCCAGCTTGTAGTCGCCGTTGTCGTACATGTAGTAATACGTGCCCGCGTCGGCGAACTTGGCGGGGAAGGCGGCCTTGTCCATGGCGTACGGCGACAGCGCGCCCTGGCCGTTGATCTGGTAGCGCAGGTAGCGTTTCGTCTTGGCTTCATTGACCTTGGCGTCGATCTGCGGTTTCAGCGCGTCGAGCACTTCCTGCTTGCGGAAGGCGTCGTTGCTGCCCGCATATTCGCGCGAGATGCGCTGCGCCACGGCCGCGTAGTCGGGCGGCACGCCGGACAGGGCGATGTAGCTGTACATCAGCTGGTTGCCGCTGGTGATGTCGATATAGCTGGCGTTTGGCGTGGCAGCATCCGCTTGCGGCAGGCTTGCGGCGGCCGCCTTGACTTGCGCCTTGGCGGCCATGTCGGCGACATTCGCGGCGACGGGGGCGGAGGCGGCCGGTGTGGCGGTGTCGGTCTTGCCGCAGGCGGACAGGATCACGGCGATGGCGAGCAGGGCGGGCAGGGTACGGTTCATGATATTTCCTTTAGTGAATGTGTGAGGTGACTTAGCCGATGGTTTTACGTTTGTATTCGCCGATGCCGTAAGCGGCCAGGACAATGCTGGCCGCCAGCACCAGGTAAAAGCCGATGCCGAACGAGAGTCCCTGCCACACTTGGCCCAGCATTTCGCTGGCCATCTGCTCGGCCATGCGGGCCGCGCGGCTGCCCATGATGCCGCCCATGGCGTTGCCCGCGTCGCTGACGGCGCTCTTGATCTTGATGAACAGCAAGCTGCTGTGGAGGACGATGAACAGCAGCGGCGCGCACTTGCCCAGCGCCGCTTTCGGGTGGTTGCTGGCCATGGTGGCGCAGCAGGCGGTAATGGCCAGCAGGAAGAAGAATTGGGCCGAGGTAAAACCGCTGCCGCCATCGCGGGCAAAGCTTTCCAGGCTGTCCGCGGACAGGCCCAGCAGCTGCCAATAGGTGCGCGAGACGGAGGCGAACAAACGGATGCCGATGGTGTTGAAGATGAAGGCGCCGGCGATCAGCACGCCAAGAGCCCCCAGCACCTTGACGCCGAGCGCCGAGACGGCCCGGCCCCACAGTTGCTGGCCCTTGTCGCGCGCCAGCTTGGCGGCACCGGCCATGTCTTCCTGGGCCAGCTGCTGGGCGGGAATGGCCGTGACGGTGGCGAGGCCGCCGACGTCGTCGAAGCGCACGTCGACGACGGCGTTGATGGCGGGCGCCACGTCCGAGCGCCAGTGGGTGGCCACGTCGAAGGCATGCTGGATGCCGGCCACGCTGACGGAACCCTGTCCGCTCGGTTGATAGGCGAGGATGCGGCCCCGTTGGCCGGTGGTAATGGTTGCTGCCGGGCTGGATGTGTGCATAAGATTTCCCTGGTCACTGTCATGCTGTATTGCATGTACCCACGGATAACGGGGGCAGTTCAGGGAAATCCAAAATTATTTTGAGTTATTTTTTCGGCGGCTGTAATACGTCCTTGGCGGCGCCCTGGTAATCCTTCATCAAGCCCATGAAAGCGTCCTGCAGATGGCGGGCCGCGTCCTGCGGCGGTGCGCCCGTGCGCCGCGCCAGGTCGAATTTATACGCATGGGCGGGGCTGTAGCCGGCTTGCGAGGCGGCGTCCAGCAGCACGCCGGCCCGTTTCAATGAGGCCGGGTCACCCTTGACCATCAGCAATTCGGCCAGGTAGGTTTGGGCGATAGGAAAATCTTTCGCGGCCGCTTTTTCCAGCCACTGCATGCCCGCCTTCGGCTGTTTGATGCCCGCGTCGCCGCCGCCGATGCCGTAGCCGAGCGCCGTCAGCGCCACCAGGTCGCCGCCCCGTGCGCGCTTTTCCAGCTGTTGGCGGGGAAACGGCCGTGCCGCGATCTGCATGCGGATTTCATAGTTGATGTCTTGCAGCACATTGCCTGGCCACACCCTGGCCCCCGGTGCGGCCGGCTTTTCCACCGCTGGCGCAGGCGCCGGGACCGGTGCGCGCATGCCGCCCTGTCCTTGTGCGCCGGCCAGCACGCCCGGCGCCGGCGGGCTGACGCCCTTGCCGCTGCCCATGTTCAGCACCAGGCGCGCCGACGTTTCGCCAAATGACACGCGCGGTTTTTGCACGTCGTGCGTCATGGCGGCGACCCTGGCCGCCACTTGCGAGAACACGTCGCTCATGGGCAGACCCGGGGCGTCGAGCGCGTCGAGCAGGGCGCTCGTGTACGGGCTGTTGCGCGAATCGGGCGACCAGAAATCGCGCGCCAGGGCGCCCGGTCCCGCCGAATAGGCAATCACCACGCCGCGTGGCGCTTGCGTGTCGGCAAAACCGTGGCTGGCCGCGTTGCCGCCGCCCGGAACCATCACGGCGCCGCCGCGCGTATATTCCTGGCGGCAAGCATCGAGGATCAGCACGGCGCCGCGCGCGCCCGTGCGCTGCAGGTCGCCCGCCAGGCTGGACACGGACACGCCCTGCGCGGCGATGGCGGACGCGCTCAGCGCATTCATGTTCGCGCCCAGCGGCAGCACGTAATTGGCTTCGCCCGCCTGCGCGCCGTGGCCCGCGTAAAACACGAGGGCGATATCGGCGCCGCGCGCCTGCGTGGAAAACTCGGCCGACGCCTTTTGCAGCTGTTGCGCATTGATGTCCGTACGCAAGAGCACTTCAAAGCCCAGGCGGCGCAGGCGCTCGGCCATGGCGCGCGCATCGTTCACGGGGTTTAACAGGGGCTGGGGATAGGCCGCGTTGCCGATCACGAGGGCGATGCGCTTGCCCGGAGCCGCAGGCGCGGCGGCGTGCGCCACGTTGCTGAGCAGTAAAAAGAACAGGCTGAAAAACAGGGAAATCAGGCGATGCATCGGCGTCTCGGGAATTGTCGTGAAAGTAACAAAAGTTAGCGATTTTTACTGTGATATGAGAAAATTGCCTAAATGCATTTTACCTTACTGACAAGTTTCTCTTGTCTGGCCAGCGCACGGTGGGTATCGCCGCCGGCCAGTGGCGCGTGCCGCCCAACACACGATCGGACCGGCTTTGCAATCGGAACAATTTGAACGGATTCATGACTTCTGGACGCGCCGCCAGCGGCTGACACAGGGCGAACTGGGCGAGTTTTACCAGCGCGTCATCGCCGCGCTGACGCCGTGCCGCCCGCGCGAGGCGGCCTCGCTCGGCGATACGCTGGCCGATTTGCGTCACCAGTTCTTCATCGAAAAAGTCCTGCACAGCGACAGCGACGCCGCGCCCCACCACGTCGGTGCCTTGTTCCTGTACTTCAAGCGCTTCATCATCGACCAGCTGCGCAAGCAGCGCGATGACGACGACGCCGATGCGCAGGAGGGCTGCGACTTGCAGGCGCCCGACGCCTATGCCGAACCGCTGCGCGACTACCAGCTCACGCCGCAGCAAGTGCGCGACGCGGCCGACCTGTTTATCTCCACCTTGCCCCGCGATTTGATCTTGCTGCTGCGTCATTGCGGCTGCGGCGGCATGCCCGTCAAGGAACTGGCCGAGCAGATCGCTTCCGCGCATTATCACGGCGGAAAATTAGGTCTCGTGCACCGTCAGAAGGGCGATCCCGCCAGCGCGGGACGGCAGATCGTCGAGCCGGCCCACCGCGCCACCTTGCTGGGCAGCTGGGTCTTGACCCTGCTCAAGCTGCGCGTGGGCGATGCGCTGACCGCGCGCGATATGCAGGCGGCGCAAATAGTTTTGGATATTCTGTGCGTGGCCGCGTTATCCCTGCACATGGACCCCGTGTCCACCCACCCGAACCCTGATGAAAGGCCACCGGCATGACTGCATTGACGCCCTCGCTGGCCATCGTTGCCGCGCGCCTGCCATCGCCGCCGACTTCCGCCGAGCTGCTGGACGCGGACGTGGCGGGTACTCCCCCCGACTGGCGCGGCATTGCCGTGCCGGAACACTTGATGGAACGCTTTGCGCGCCGCAGCGACGCGGCGCCCTTGGCCGGGCGGCCCATCGCGGGCGGACAAATCCACCTGCTGGCGCGTTGCCCCGGCTTTGGCGCCGTGCTGCTCGATGCCTGGGACAGCACGCGGCAGCGCTGGCGCGGCTGGCTCGTCACGCCGGACGCGGCGTATGCGGATGCCTGCGGCCTCGTGGTCGAGGAGCGCGACGCGCCCGCCGACCCCCGCGCGGGCCTGGTGCTGTGCGACATGCCCGTGACTGTGGCCGTGACGGACCTGGGCGCCTGCCTGGGCGTGTTCAGCCAGGAGCGCCTGCAGGCGGCGCGCTGGCTGGAGCTGCATGGCCGTTCCAATGGGGCCACGGCGGCGCCCGGCGTGATCGCCCGCGTGGCCTTGCCTGGCGACGGCTATGCGCTGACGGGCACGCCCCTGTCGAGCGAGCTGGGCAAGGATGGCCGCGTGGCCTACCGGCAATTGCTGCGCCAGGGCTTGCAGCAGTTGCAGATCGCTTCGGCCGATGCCGCCGCGCCACAGGCGGCGCCAATCAAGGCAGCCAATGCGAACCGCTGGCTGAAAATTGTCACGGCCGTGGCCGCCAGCGTGATGGTGGTGCAATCGGCCTGGCTGTTCCTGCCGAAAGATCAGGCTGTCGTCGGCAATGCGGAATTCCGCAGCGGCAGTGGCAGCGGCGTCGAGACGGGCGTGCGCACGCGCGTGCTGTTCCGCGCCGAGGCGACGGAGGCGGAGATACGCACCTGGCTGCAGCGCGAGCAGCTGGAAATCGTCGCCGGACCGGACACCCTGGGCGCCTTCACCGTGCTGTCGCGCAACCGCCAGAAAGTCTTGCCGCCGCCAGGCCCGGGCAATCCGCTGGCCGTCATCAATCCCTGAATCCTGAAATAAGAGAAAGTTATCAAGCATGACAACGTATAAGAATTTTGCATCCGCGCACTGGCGCAAACTGGCTATGGGCGTGGCCGCCGGCATGCTGTTGACGGGCTGCGCCATGACGCCGAACGGCCGTGGCGGCGTGGTGATGGGCCTCGATACGGCCGAGCTGTTCGGCACGCCGCTGTCCACCTTCCGCCTGCGCGACGGCATGGAAGGCACCTTGCGCAAGGATCCGCAAGGCAAGTATTCGATCAAGCTGTCGCAGGCGTTTCGCGTCGTGCCGCTGGCCAACGCGATCACGGCCCGCGTGGCGCGCGTGGAAAACGTGGGCGAGCGCACCGTGGTGATCGTGGAAACCCAGGAGCGCGGCTGCGCCTACCGCTATGAAGTGCTGGCTTTCCAGGGCACGGACGTGCTGCAGTGGACGGTGGGCAATTGCAAGGACCGCCCCCGCGTGGAACTGGCGGCGGACGCGAAATCGCTGAATATTGACTTTCCCAACTACAACCGCCTGTCGCGCATGATCTACACGGACAACCGCCTGCTCAACGCCAGCGTGGCCGTGCCGCCCGGCGTCGATACCCGCGCCCAGCCGTTTGCCGACGACGGCTTGCGCGGTACCGGCCCCGTCATTGCCACCCTGCCTGGCAGCGGCAGCGACAGCGGGCGCGTGATCCCGGCCCCGCCGGCCCCGGCATCGGCCCCGGCCGCCGCGCCGAAAGCGGGCAGCCGCGCCAGCGCCAAGCCGCGCCGCCAGGAAACTCCGGCCAAGGCGGCGGCACCCGCCATCAGCGTGCCCGCCCCGCGCGGTGCCGCGCCGGCGGCCGCGCCGATGATCTTCCAGGCTGAAGAGATCAAGCCCGTCGTCATCGATCTGAGGAAATAAGATGGCCGCGAGTCTGCGCAGTCTGCAAATCCGGCAGACCTTGATCCTGATCGTCCTGACGATCATTTATTTGTGCTGCGAGCTGGGCTTCAATGCCCGTTTGCTCGATGTGGTGGGCGGCGACGTCAAGCCGCACGACGTGGAAGGCGTGGAATTCTATGGCCGCAGCCTGTCGGGCATCGCCGCCGCGCTGGTGGTGCTGCAACTGATGTGGCGCCGCCGCCTGAAGAACAATGGCAGCGGCCCCAGCTGGAAAAAGATCGTCTTTTGCTGCGTCGCCACGGCCGCGGTCGTGTTCGGCATTCTGAAGACGACGGTCACGGTGCTGGTCGAAACGCGCGATGCGCAATTTCGCCGCCTGGCCTTCAATACCACCCTGATGCAGCGCTCGCTGGTGGGCGGCAGCTTGCAACTGCAGGGCCTGGTCGATGATGCCACCCTGTTTGCCAAGCCGGAAGGCAAGGCTTTTCTGGCCCTGTTCCCCTTCCTGGCCGTGTCGGTGGGCCACCTCGATGAGCGCATGGAGCCGGCCAAGGAGCAGTTGATCAATTTCAATGTCCGCAAGATCGCAGGCGGCGCGGCCGGGTACTACGACAAGTACCAGCAAGCGATCGGCGAAGTGCATGACAAGTGGAAATTGTATTCGGGTATCATTCCCGACGACGATGCGGGCTTGCGCCAGCAGCAGGAATCGGCGTGGAACGATTACCGGCAAAGCCTGTCGCGCCACGGCTGGCAGCCGCATTCCGTGCCGGCGCGGCGCAAGGCGGCCGTGGTCAACAATGTGCGTAAAAAGGTGCCCGTGTCGGCCAACTGGCACCCGGCCGACCAGCTATCGTTCCGCCTGGCCGTCAAGCGCCGCTATGCGTCGGAAGCGGCCGGCAAGGGCTTGACTATCAAGGGCGACCGCATTCCGCCGGGCTTGTCCTTCCCCGCCTTCGTGGCGCGCCCCGGCATACAGGCCGTCCTGCGCGACGGGCCGGACGGCGGCGACGGCAGCGAAGCGGGCAAGGGCTTGCGGCTGCCCAAGGGCGCCGTGGTGCAAGACGCGTATGCGAGCCCGGCCGAGTTCAGCCGCCTGTTCGACCAGTTCGCCGCGCGCCAGACGGCGGAAAAGCTGGTGGAGTACCGCGCCAGCCGCAGCGATTTTGAAGTGCATGGCAAGTATTATGCGGAGGGCAAGGAAGCGGCGCGCGCGGCCATCGTGCCGCCCGTGGCCCTGTTCTTTTCGCTCCTGGGCGCCATCGGCCACTTTTCGAAACTGCTGTACCTGATCGCCACTGTGGGCTTGCTGGTCCTGGCGGCGCGCCGGGGCGAGCAGGCGGGCGCCGATGGCCAGCTGAGCCGCCGTTCCGCGTGGATCGCCACGGGCGTGCTGGCCGGCGCTTTCCTGGGAACCTGGGGCATTTTTACCCTGTCGGACAACAATGTCACGAAGAGCGAGCTGTTCCGTCAGATGCTGGACTGGAACCGCCAGGCCGACGGCGACAGCACGCGCTGGCAAATCGCCGGCAAGGGCTTGCTGGCCAATATCACGCACGTCGTGGCGGTGGGGCAGGGCTACAGCTACCCCGTCAACGAAGCGATCCGCATCAATATTTTGCAGGGACTCGAATATGGTTATCACCCGGAAAAGAAATAAGGCGGCCGCCTTGGCCTTGCTGCTGTGCATGGCCAGCACGGCCGTCCAGGCCGACTGCCTGGGCATGAAGGTGCATGCCCACCGTGGCGCCGGCAATGCGCCGGAAAACTCGCTGAGTGCCCTGCGCAACACGTATTTCGGCACCTGGGACGGCGTCGAGACGGATTTGCAGCTGCTCGGTGACGGCAGCTGGGTGGTGCACCACGATCTGCTCACGGGCCGGGTCGTCGACACGGGATCGCCCCGCACCGTGAAACAATTGACGGCCGACGACTGGCGCGCGGCCAGCATGAAGAACCGTGGCGTGGCCACGCCGGAAACGCCGCCGTTCGTTAGCGATGTGGCCGACCTGGCCACCGCGTTCCCGGCCAAGACCCTGAATGCGGAAATCAAGGATGTCGTGCCGTCGTGCGCGCCCATCAATACGCTGGTGGCGCAGTTGCGCGCCAACATCAAGCATGGCAACTGGTTTTTGACGTCGGGCGTGCCGAACAACCTGGCCTGTGCGCGCCGCGCCGATCCGCACGGTTACCTCGGTCTGCTCGTGTTTGATGCGCGCAATGCGCAGGCGGCCGGCGCCAACCGGGTCAGCCGCTATATCGCGAAAAATGCCCGTCCGCCCAAGCTGGACAAGCCCTGGCTGCAGCGCGTGCAGCAGCAGATCGGCATGCCGACGGGCGTGCACGTGGACGCGCGCAGCCTCGACGCCAATCCGAATTTGCTGGCCGATGCGGCCAGCCTGAACATGCCCGTCTTCGTGTATGCCATCGACGGCGACTCGGCCCTGGCCGCGTCCCTGCTGCGCGCCCAGCAGCGCAGCCACCGCTGGCCAAGCGGCGTCATCCTTGACGGCAATCCGGAAACGTTTTGCGCGATGATGAAGTAATCACTTTGATTGACCGGGAGACCCTGCCATGACCCTGACACAGACCGCACAGACCGACCCTGCCGCCGCCCTTGCCCGCAGCGCCATCGGCGCCATGTTCTTTTCCGTGTTTGGCGGCCTGTGGGTTGCCGCCTGGTGCGTGCAGACGTATGGCGCGCATCCCTTAAGGTTGCTACCCATTGCCGCCATCACCGTCCTGCTGTTCATGCTGGCGTGGCGCCAGTTCAGCCGTCACCGGGCCGCACATGCGGCGGCGGAACAGACGCCGGAAGCGAAGCGCGCGGGCCGGCTGTTCAATATCGTGAACGCGGGGCAATGGATCGCCATCTTTATCGTCGGCAATGTCCTGAAAAACGTGGGCTTGCAGGCGTGGTTCATTCCCGCCGTCATTCTGATCGTGGGCCTGCATTTCTTTCCGCTGGCCTGGCTGTTCAAGGCGCGCCGCC
Organism: Janthinobacterium aestuarii; assembly: GCF_046113285.1. Taxonomy (NCBI): domain Bacteria; kingdom Pseudomonadati; phylum Pseudomonadota; class Betaproteobacteria; order Burkholderiales; family Oxalobacteraceae; genus Janthinobacterium; species Janthinobacterium aestuarii. Next base: position 6,004,240 of record NZ_CP142524.1, on the reverse strand, counting down.
ATGTGGCCATCGGCATGGCGCTGTGCGTGTGGGCCATCGGCTATCCGTTCACCGTGCGCCACGGCCCCATCCATCCTATCGGTTGCCTCGGTGCCGGCCTGATCCTGTGGGTGGCGGCCCTGTCCGCCGTGCGCGCCGGTTTTGCCGTGCAGCAGAACACCTTCCAAGTCCAGAAGTAGCTGCGTCAGTCGGCCCGCACAGGGCCGTTTTTATCCCCGTTCGGTCTCCGTTTTTTCTCTTTTCCTGCCTGTTTTTTGCGCATCGCAGCATCGATAATGTTTGCATCGCGCGCGTGACTGGCCTATAAATGTAATCGATTACATTTATATGAAAAACCCCATGCCGCCAGCCGTCCCGTCTTCCTTGCCGACCGAAACCGTCTCCATCAGCGCCGTCGCCGCGCATGCGGGCGTGTCGGTGGCCACCGTCTCGCGCGTGATGAACGAGCAGGCAGGCGTGCGGGCGCCCACGCGCGACAAGGTGCTCGCGTCCGTGGCGGCGCTCGGCTACCGCATGAACCACCTGGCGCGCAGCCTGCGCACGGCCGAGAGCCGCATGCTGCTGACCATGGTGCCCGACGTGGGCAACCCTTTCTATGCGCAGATCGTGCGCGGCATCGACACGGTGGCGCGCGAACACGGCTATTTTGTATTGCTGTGCGACACGGGCGCCGACGCAGGCCGCGAGCGCTCGTATTTCGACTTGCTGCGCATGCACCGCGCCGACGGCGCCATCTGCCTGGACCCGGACACGGTGCAGCATGCGCTGTCGCATGAATCCGTCAGCCTGCCGTGGGTGGCGTGTTGCGAATTCGACCCCGCCGTGGCCGTGCCCTATGTCGGCATCGACAACCACCGGGCCGCCTCCGACGCCGTCGCGCACCTGCTGTCGCGCGGCCATACGCGTATCGGCCTGATCAACTCCGATGAACGCTATCTGTACGCGCGGCAACGTCAGCAAGGCTATCTGGACACGCTGGCGGCGGCCGGCTTGCCCGTGCAGCCGCAATGGGTGCACACGGTGCAAAGCCTCGACTATGAAGCTGGCACGGCCGCCACGTTGCGCATGATGGCGGGGCCCGATGCGCCGACGGCCATCTTTGCCGTCTCCGACACCCTGGCCATTGGCGTGCTGAGCGCGCTGCGCCAGCTGAAAAAACGCGTGCCCGAAGACGTGGCCGTCATCGGCTTCGATGATATCGCCATCGCCGCGCAGATCGACCCGGGTTTGACCACCATCGCGCAGCCGATGCGCGAACTGGGCGAGACGGCGGCGCGCCTGCTGCTGCAGCGCTTGGCGGACCCGGCAGCCAGCGTGCCGGGCGTGTTGCTGGAACATAACTTGGTCTTGCGAGGGAGTGCATAGTGAGCGTTGCCGTCGGTTTCGAGGGGGTGTGCAAGGATTTCGGCCCCGTGCGCGTCTTGCATGGCGTCAGTTTTACCCTGGCGCCGGGACGCGTGTATGGCTTGCTGGGTGAAAATGGCGCCGGCAAGTCGACCCTGATGAAAATCCTCGCCGGCTACGAGAGCGTGAGCGAAGGCCAGCTGCTGATCGATGGCCAGCCCCGGCGCTTCGCCAGTTCGCGCGCGGCGGAGAGCGCCGGCATCGTGCTGATCCACCAGGAATTCAACCTGGCCGAGCACCTGACGGTGGCGCAAAACATGTTTTTAGGCCACGAAAAGACGCGCGGCTGGCTGCTGGACGAGGCGGCCATGCGCGAAGAAGCGTCGCGCTATCTGAAACAGGTGGGGCTGGACGTCTCGCCCGACACCAAAATACGCGACCTGATCGTCGCCGAGAAACAGCTGGTGGAAATCGCCAAGGCCCTGTCGCGCCGCGCCCGCTTTTTGATCATGGACGAACCGACCGCCACCCTGACGTCGTCGGAAACCCAGCGCCTGTTCGCCGTCATGGCGCAGCTGAAAAGCGATGGCGTGACTATCCTCTACATTTCCCACAAGCTCGACGAAGTGGAGCGCAATACGGACGAGGTCATCGTCATGCGCGACGGGCGTTTCGTCACGCGCGAGCCGACGGCCAGCCTCACGCGCCAGCAGATGGCGAACCTGATGGTGGGGCGCGAATTGTCCGACATGTTCCCCGCGAAAGTGCCGCTGGCGCCGGATGCCCCGATCCTGCTGAAGGTCGATGGCTTGAGCGTGCCCGGCTGGGCGAAAGCGCTGTCGTTCGAGGTGCGCGGGGGCGAAGTGCTGGGCTTTGCGGGCCTGGTGGGCGCGGGGCGCACGGAATCGTTCGAGGCGCTGCTGGGCTTGCGTCCGCGCAGCGCGGGCACGATCCATCTGAATGGCCAGCCCGTGGATATCCGCACGCCCAGGCAAGCGATGCAGCACGGCATGACCTATCTGAGCGAAGACCGCAAGGGAAAAGGACTGCACGTGAACCTGGGCTTGCGCGAAAACCTCACCATGATGACGATGGAGCGCTATGCGCGGCCGTGGCTCGATGTTGCCGGAGAGAAGCAGGCGCTGGCCAGGGCTGTCGAGGATTTCAATATCCGCACGGGCGACCTGGACAGCCGCGCGCGCATGCTGTCCGGCGGCAACCAGCAAAAGCTGGCGCTGGCGAAATACCTGCATTCGGACCCCCGCGTCGTCGTGCTCGATGAACCGAGCCGTGGCGTGGACGTGGGCGCCAAGCGCGACATTTACTTTTTGATCCACCGCCTGGCCGCCGAAGGGCGCGCCGTGATCGTGATTTCATCGGAATTGATCGAATTGATCGGCCTGTGCCACCGCGTCGCCGTGATGCGCGCCGGCACCTTGCAAGCCACCCTGTCTGCTGACCACCTGACCGAAGAGGAGTTGATTGCCCATGCAACCGGCACGCACTGACACCACCGTATCCCCAATCTCCCGATTCGGCGCGCGCATCAAGGGCTTCGGCCCCGTGCTGGGCTTGTTATCTCTGTGCATCGCGGGCACCTTGCTCAATGGCGACTTCGCCACCGTGGACAACCTGATGAACGTGCTTACGCGCACGGCCTTCATCGGCATCATCGCCGTCGGCATGACCTTCGTCATCATCTCGGGCGGCATCGATCTGTCGGTCGGTTCCATGGCGGCGCTGATCGCCGGCTGCATGATTTATTTCATGAATGCGCTGGCGCAAGGCGCGGGCGGCGACCTGGCACCGATCACCATGCTGGTGCTGGGCATCGCCATGGCCTTGATCCTCGGTGCCGGCTTCGGCCTGATGCACGGCTTGTTGATCAGCAAGGGCAATATCGAACCGTTCATCGTCACTCTGGGCACTCTGGGCATCTTCCGCGCCGTGCTCACATATCTGGCCGATGGCGGCGCACTGACCCTGGACGTCACGCTGTCCGAGCTGTACAGCCCCGTCTACTACACGAGCGTGCTGGGCGCACCGATCCCGATCTGGATCTTTCTGTTCGTCGCCGCGGCTGGCGCCGTCATCCTCAACCGCACCACGTTTGGCCGGCACGTGCAGGCGATTGGTTCCAACGAGCAAGTGGCGCGCTATGCGGCCATCAATGTCGACAGAGTGAAAATCGCCACCTACATGCTGCTGGGCATCTGCGTGGGCATCGCCACGGTGCTGTACGTGCCGCGCCTGGGTTCGGCCACGCCGACCACGGGCTTGCTGTGGGAACTCGAAGCGATCGCCGCCGTGGTCGTGGGCGGCACGGCCCTGAAAGGGGGAGAAGGGCGCATCGTCGGCACCGTGATCGGCGCCATCCTGCTCTCCGTGATCAGCAATATCCTGAATTTGACCAGCATCATCAGTGTCTACCTGAATGCCGCAGTGCAAGGCGTGGTGATCATCGCCGTCGCCTTCCTGCAGCGAGGCCGCAAATAAAACAAGAGCGGCGTTCTGAAAGGGCGGCCAACGGGCGCCCACAACCTTGGAGGAGAGCAGCATGAAGAGCTTTATACGGGTAGCAGGGATGGCGGTGCTGGTGATGCAGGCGTGGGCGCTGCCGATGGGGCCGGCGCAAGCCGCTGACAAGCTGGTCGTCGGCGTGGCCATTCCCACGGCCACGCACAGTTTTACCTCGGGCATCGTCTGGTGGGCCAACCAGGCCAAGGCGGAGCTGGAAAAGGCCCATCCGGGGCTGAAAATCATCGTCAAGACGGCCGCCACGGCGCCCGAACAGGCGAACCAGTTGCAGGATATGTTGACGGTGAATAAGATCAACACCCTGGTGATCTTTCCCATCGAATCGGCCTCGCTGACGCAGCCCGTGGCGCAAGTGAAAAACAAGGGCGTGTATGTGACGGTGGTGGACCGCGGCTTGACGAACACGCAGTCGCAGGATGCCTATATAGCGGGCGACAACACGGCCTTCGGCAAGCTGCCGGCCGAATACCTGGCGAAAAGTTTAAATGGCAAGGGCAATGTCGTCGTGCTGCGCGGCATGCCGACCACCTTGGACAACGAGCGCTTTGACGCGTTTTCCGCCGTGATGAAGGGCCATCCCGATATCAAGGTGCTCGACGCCAAGTACGGCAACTGGAACCGCGACGATGCCTTCAAGGTCATGCAGGATTATCTGACCCGTTTCAAGCAGATCGACGCCGTCTGGGCCGCCGATGACGACATGGCCATCGGCGTGCAGAAAGCCATCGCGCAAGCCAAGCGCACGGACATCAAGCAGGTGTTCGGCGGCGCCGGCGCGAAGGGCGCCGTGAAAAAGATCATGGACGGTTCCGACCCGCTGATCGTGGCCGACGTGTCGTACTCGCCGAAGTTCATGTACGACGCCATCAAGCTGACGACGGAAGCGCGTCTGAAAGGTGATAAATTGCCGGCCAATACGATAATTCCCTCGGTGCTGATCACGCGCGAGAACGCCAAGCAGTTTTACTTTCCGAACTCGCCTTTTTAAATTATGGGGTCAGACCCCCTCGCCCGCCAGCAATGACTTTTGCGTTAGCGGCATTGAGGGTCTGACCCCGGCTTTCTCCAACAGGACATTGACATGAAAACCATCCAGGGCCCGGCCATCTTCCTGGCCCAGTTTCTCGGCGACGAGCCGCCGTTCGACTCGCTCGAGCACCTGGCGCAATGGGCGGCCGGCCTGGGCTACAAGGGCTTGCAGCTGCCGACGGCGCCGCGTTTGTTCGACCTGGAGCAGGCGGCTACCAGCCAGCAGTACTGCGACGACGTGGTCGCCCTGCTGGCGCGCCATGGCTTGCAGGTGACGGAATTGTCGACGCACTTGCAGGGCCAGCTGATCGCCGTGCATCCGGCCTACGACGCGCTGTTCGACGGCTTTGCGCCAGAACAAGTCCGCGGTGATCCTGCCGCGCGCACGGCCTGGGCCGCGCAGCAACTGCTGTGGGCTGCCACCGCCTCGCAACGCCTGGGCCTGACGGCGCACGTGACGTTTTCCGGCGCGCTGGCCTGGCCGTATCTGTATCCGTGGCCGCAGCGCCCGGCCGGACTGGTGGAAACGGCATTCGCGGAACTGGCCAGGCGCTGGCTGCCCATCCTCGACGCGTTCGATGCGGCCGGCGTGGACCTTTGCTATGAATTGCATCCGGGCGAGGACTTGCACGATGGCGTGACGTTCGAGCGTTTCCTGGCCGCCGTCCACGATCACCGGCGCGCGTCGATTTTGTACGACCCCAGCCACTTCGTGCTGCAGCAGCTCGATTATCTGGCGTTCATTGATATTTATCATGCGCGCATCAAGGCCTTCCACGTCAAGGACGCGGAATTCCGGCCCAACGGGCGCCAGGGCGTGTATGGCGGCTATGGCGACTGGCAGGACCGGGCCGGACGCTTCCGCTCGCTCGGTGACGGGCAGATCGATTTCAAGGCGATTTTCTCGAAGATGGCGCAGTATGACTTCCCCGGCTGGGCCGTGCTGGAATGGGAATGCTGTCTGAAACACCCGGAAGATGGCGCGGCAGAGGGCGCACGTTTCATCCGTGACCACATCATCCACGTGGCCGAACATGCGTTCGACGATTTCGCGGGCAGCGCCGTAGACCAGGGCCAGATCAACCATTTGTTGGGATTGAAATAGGGAGACGACATGCAGCGACGCTTACGGCTGGGCATGGTAGGGGGCGGGCAGGGCGCATTCATCGGCGCCGTGCACCGTATCGCGGCGCGCATCGACGACCAGTACGAACTGGTGGCGGGCGCCCTGTCGTCCGACCCGCAGCGCGCGCGCGACAGCGGCGCGGCGCTGCACCTGGCGCCCGACCGTTGCTACAGCGATTACCGCGCCATGGCGCAGGCGGAGGCCGCCAGGGCGGACGGCATCGAGGCCGTGGCCATCGTCACGCCGAACCACCTGCACGCGCCCGTCGCCACGGCATTCCTGGAAGCGGGCATCCACGTGATCTGCGACAAGCCGCTGGGCATCTCGCTGGCGGAAGGCCAGGCGCTGGCGGCGCTGGCCAGGCAGAAAAATCTGCTGTTTGCGCTCACGCATACCTACAGCGGCTACCCGCTGCTGCGCCATGCGAAAGCCATGGTCGAGGCGGGCGAGATCGGCGAATTGCGCCTCGTGCAAGTGGAGTACTCGCAGGACTGGCTGGCCGATTCGATTGCTGCCGGCGGCATGAGCGAAGGCAACTGGCATAACGACCCGCTGAAAGCGGGGCCGGGCGGCACCCTGCTCGACGTGGGCTTGCACGCGTATCACCTGGCGCAGTTCGTCAGCGGCCTGACGCCGCATGCCGTGCTGGCGGAACTGTCGACCTTTGTTCCGCACCGCACCCTGGACGACCACGTGCAGGTGATGCTGCGCTATGCCAATGGGGCGAAAGGCACGTTGTGGGCCAGCCAGGTGGCGACCGGGTGTGAAAACACGGTGCGCTTGCGCCTGTTCGGCAGCAAGGCGCAGCTGGATTTCGACCAGGAACAACCGAATGCGTTATGGTGTACGCCGCAGGGCGGCAACCGCCAGCTGCTGCGCCCGGGCCGGGTCGACAGCGCCGCCGCGCGCCACGCCACGCGCGTGCCGGCCGGCCATCCGGAGGGTTACCTGGAAGCGTTCGCCCAGTTGTACTTGGATGCGGCCCTGGCCATTCGCGCCCTGCAGGCGGGGACGCCGATACCGGAAGCGGCGCGCTGGCTGCCGACGGTGGCCGATGGCGTGGCGGGCCTGGCCTTTGCCGAGGCCGTGCTGCGCAGCCATGCGGGAGGGGGGCGCTGGACGACCCTGGCAAGCTGACTGTTACACTGGGCGCATGAGCGCGCCCCTCACCATCCCCACCTTTACCGTCACCATCGTCCCGCAAGGCTGGCAATTCCGGGCCGAGGCGGGCACCACCGTGCTGGCCGCCGCCGAGCTGGCCGGCATCCGCCTGCTCAGTTCCTGCCGCAACGGCACGTGCCGCACGTGCATTTGTCACATGCCCGAAGGAAAGATCCGCTACACGGTGGACTGGCCCGGCATCAGCCCCGATGAACGGCTCGACGGCTACATCCTGCCCTGCGTGGCCGTGGCCGAAAGCGATATCACCATCCAGGCGCGCGCCGTGCGCAAGTAAAGCGTTGTTGTGAGTATCTGTTAGATTTTAACAATGTTTCTCATGCTATAACATTCAGTCCAGGTTTCCAGCACACCTCCATTGGGGAGGAAATGAAACCTCAACATGGACATTGCATGCGCACATTATTCCCTTCGTTGTGGCAGGCCGCCGCATTGGCGTTGGCCATCATGACTACCTTGTCCGCCTGTGGCGGCGGTTCCGGCAGCGCCGTTGGCGTGCCGCCTGGCTTGCAGGAAAAACCCGGCATGACGCTGGCGGAGGTGAGCGGCAGCTGCACGGCCCAGCCTGGCGCCACCTGCGATGATATTCGCGTGACAGTGCGCCTGGCCGATGGCGTGAGCGATGCGCGTCCCCAGCCGCAGGAAAAACCCGCCAGCGGCACGGCGCTCGTGCTGCAGGCGGCCGACCGCCAGAAGCAGGCCGATGGCAGCTGGCGGCTGACGTTCAAAACGGTGCCTGGTCTGCTTCCCGGCGAGTACACGGGCAAGATCGAGCTGTCCTTGCCCGCCACGGTAGGCCTGTACAGGACGGAAAGCATGGATTACAAGGTCATTGTCGCGCCGCTCGCCGGCAGCATGGGCGCCTTGCAAGCCCTGCCCGGCGTGGACGACTGGGAAGGCGTGAATGGCAATGCCGCGCATACGGGCCTGGTGCCGGCCACCTTCGACAGCCGCCGCTTCACGCGCCGCTGGACCTGGCTGGGCGCGAGCTCCCCGCGCGCGGTCGTCGGCAGTCCCGTGGTGACGGCCAACGGCCTCGTGTATGTCAGCCAGCAGTCCGCCGCGCCGGCGGAAGGCAGCAGCAAATATGTGACCACGTCGACGGTGACGGCGCTCAGCGAGAGCGACAGCCAGGCGCGCTGGACCCAGTCGCTCACGTCGGACGGTTACCTGGGCGCGCCGGCCGTGTCGGGCGGCAAGCTGGCCATGGCGGGCAGCGATACCGTGTATGTCTTTGACGCGCTTGCTGGTGGCGTGCCGCTCGGCGTGCGTCCGCCGAATACGAATGGCGCACTGCTGGGTGTTTCCCTGGCGACGGCGCCCACCTTTTTGGACGGCAATGTCTACCTGGGCGGGAATAACGACGTGAGTGCCATCGGTGCGGCGACGGGCCAGACACGCTGGTCTGCCAGCCTGGGCTTGTCCAAGCTGGGCAATGTTGATGAGTGGACACCCGCCGTCAATGCGAGCACGGTGTACAGCCATGCGGCAGGGGCATTGACGGCGTTCAATATCGCCGATGGCACGACGCGCTTCAGCGTGGCGGTGCCGGGCCAGGTGCTGGGCGGCTTGAACAAGAGCAGCCTGCGCCAGGCGCCCGTGCTGGCCGAGGCGGGCAGCGTGCTGGTGCTCAATCAGCGACCGCTGGCCGGCGAGGCGGCGGATAACAGCTTGAGCCTGGTTGACGTGGATAGCCGCGCCGTGCGCTGGACGGTGCAGGGGCAGTTCAGCACGCAGCCAGTGGTGGCGCGGGGCGTCGTGTACGTGGGAAACCAGGCCGGTCAGGCGCTCGAAGCACGCCAGCTCGCTGACGGTGCGCTCCTATGGCGCTGGCCCCTGGATACGGCCCTTGATGGGTATTTTGGCGGCGATCTGATCGTCACCGGCAATCTGCTGTTTGTTGGCGGGCGCAACAATACCTATGCGATCGACCTGGCCAGCCGCAAGACCGTCTGGACCTACCGCATGGGCGGCAGCCTGGCGCTGTCGCGGCATGGCGTGCTGTACATCCGCCAAGGCACGGATTTACCTGGCAGCAGCATGGTGTTGACCGCCATCAACCTGCAATAGCGGCTTGCCGCGCCGTAGTCAGGGCTTGCCCGGGTTCTTCAAACGCTGCAGCAGCGCTTCCACGCCGTCGCTGACGGGCAAGCCGTGGCGGCGCAGCAACTGCACGTGCAATACGAGGTTTTCCAGCACCAGCTTGGCCGCCACGGCCAGCAGGGCCAGGTTGCGGTCTTCCGGGCTGAAACTTTCCATGGCGTCGGCCATCTCGCACAGGTGGTTGGCGATCAGTCCGCGCAATTCCTGCTCGTTGAAGGGCAGGTCGGCAAAATCGATGGGATCGGCCACTTCCACTTCCTGCATCAGCACCGCTAGTTCTTCCGGGGTAATCGTCATGCCTGGCCTCCTTGTGTGCTTGCCGCTATTTTAGCGGTATCGCCGTTGCATCGTCGGCGAATCGGACTAGAATGAGTCCAGGTCGATGACGTCGAAGGCAGCATGGCGCACTTGCATTTTACCCAACAACTGGCACGCTTCCTGAAAGTCCCCTCGGTGGACGTGTCCGCGCCACGCCTGCGTGCCGCCTTGGACAGCGTCTTTGCCCAGCAGCCGCGCCTGCGCGGCTACGTGCTCGACGAACAGGGCGCGTTGCGTCCCAATGTGGTGATCTTCATCGACGGCGTGCGCTGCCGCGAGCGCAGCGTGCTGGACGACGCCTTGCGGCCCGACAGCCAAGTTTATATCTTGCAGGCACTTTCCGGAGGTTAATCATGGGACCAGGCAGGGCGCAGCGCGCGTATCTCGGCACCCGCAAGGGGCTGTTCCGGTTCGATGTCGATGCGGCCGGCGCCTGGCAGCTGGCGCTGGTGCAGTTTGCCGGCGATCCCGTTTCCATGCTGTTGCACGATGGCCGCGACGGCACCGTGTACGCAGCCCTGAACCTGGGCCACTTCGGCGCCAAGCTGCACCGCCTCGACGCGGGCGCCGGCGCGTGGCAGGAAGTCGCCGTGCCCGCCTATCCCGCCAAGCCCGAGGGCAGCAGCGATAGCGTGGACTGGACCTTGCGGCAGATCTGGTCGCTGGCGGCCGGCGGCGCGGACCAGCCCGGCGTGCTGTGGGCAGGGACTTTACCTGGCGGCCTGTTCCGTTCCAGCGACCGCGGCGACAGCTGGCAACTGGTGGAAGCGTTGTGGAACGTGCCGCAGCGGGCGCAGTGGTTTGGCGGCGGCTACGACGTGCCCGGCATCCACAGCATCTGCGTCGACCCGCGCGACAGCAATACCGTGCTGGTCGGCGTATCTTGCGGCGGCGTGTGGCAAACGGCTGATGGCGGCGCCAGCTGGGCCTTGAGCGCGACGGGCATGCGCGCCGACTACATGCCGCCCGAACTCGATGAAAACGAGGCCGTGCAAGACCCGCACCGCATCGTGCGCAGCGCCGGCACGCCGGACGCGTTGTGGTGCCAGCACCATAACGGCATCTGGCGCTCGCTTGACGCGGGCTGGCACTGGCAGGAAGTGACGACGGCGCCGCTGTCGCATTTCGGCTTTGCCGTGGCCGTGCATCCGCGCGATGGCGACACGGCCTGGTTCGTGCCGGCGCAGGCGGACGTGCTGCGCATACCCATCGACGGCGCGCTGGCCGTGACGCGCACGCGCGACGGCGGGAAAACGTTTGAAGTGTTGCGCGCGGGATTGCCGCAGCAGCATTGCTACGACCTCATCTACCGCCACGGGCTGGCGCTGGCCGACGACGGGCGCAGTTTATTGATGGCGTCGACGACGGGCGGCGCCTGGTATTCGGGCGACGAGGGCGAACATTGGCAGACGCTGTCTGCCCACTTGCCGCCCGTTTATGCCGTCTGTTTTGCCACGCCGTAATAGCACAGGAAGATATCGACGGCCAGTGCCGTCACTTCGCGCTGGCGTGCCGGGCTCAGCAGCGGTTCACCGAGGGTGATCTGTGGCCAGAAGGCAAAGGTCTTCAATGGAGCCATCAGCAGGTGTCCCACTTCCAGCGTCTCGCCCGCCTTGATGCGTCCGTCTTGCTGCGCCGCGCGGATCCAGATATTCAGGCCCGTTTCCTTTTCATTCAGGCGCGCCACCATCGCTTGCGCGCGCTCGGGCGAGTGGATGGTTTCGCCAAAGATCACGCGCGCCAGGTCGATGAAGGCCGGATCGCACAGCAGGGCCATCTTCTGCTCGACCAGGGCCAGCACTTGCGGGCGCAGCGGCTGGTCGGCCACATAGGGCACGGCGGGCTGGGCCATGCTGCTTTCCCACATGCGCTGCAGGATTTCCGCGAACAGCTCGTCCTTGCTGGGGAAATGGTTGTACACGGTGCGCTTGGACACGGCGGCCGTGGCGGCGATCTTGTCCATGCTGGTCGCATCGAAACCGTGCTCGCGGAACTCGGCGATGGCGGCATCGACGATGGCGACGCGCTTGCGGTCGGTGAGGCGTTGCGGTGCGGCCATGGCTGAAAATCTCCTTTGAAAACAATATTTTACACCTCCTGGTTTACTTTGCCAGAAATAGGAACTACACTGTGTAGTGTAATTTAATCCTTGTATTTTATTGACCGGGCTGCATATGTACCGCATCTTATTCTTGGGAGTTCTGATCATCATGAGTTCTTGCACCTTGCGCGCCGCGCCCGTCGCGCCGACCGAATCACCGCAACGCCTCGAAGGCAAGTTCCGCAATCCCGTGCAAATGCACAAGCTGGGCACGGCGGCAACGCTCAAGCTGATGTGGACATTTCTCTTTGATAAGCCCGACAGCACGGTACCGGCTGCGGCCGTGCCCGTGCAAGCGCTGACCCGGGCGCAACTGCTGGCCGCGCCGGACAACAGCCTGTTTCGCCTCGGCCATTCGACCCTGCTGCTGAAACTGAATAACGAATTCTTCCTCACCGACCCCGTGTTTTCCGAGCGCGCCTCACCGGTGCAGTGGGCGGGACCCAAACGTTTCCACCAGCCGCCCATCAGCATCGCCGACTTGCCGCCGATCAAGGCCATCATCCTGTCGCATAACCATTACGACCACCTCGACCATGCCGCCGTGCTGCAACTGGCCGCCAAGACCGAACACTTCGTCGCGCCGCTGGGCGTGGGCGACACCCTCGTCGAATGGGGCGTGCCGAAGGACAAGGTGCAGCAGTTCGACTGGTGGCAGGGGACGACGATTGGGGGCGTGAAACTCGTCGCCACGCCATCGCAGCATTTCTCGGGGCGGGGCTTGTTTGACAGCAATCAAACCCTGTGGGCGTCGTGGGTCATCGACGCGCCCGAGGTGCGCGTGTTTTTCAGCGGCGACTCCGGCTATTTCGACGGTTTCAAGCAGATCGGCGACAAGTACGGCCCGTTCGACGTGACCATGATCGAGACGGGCGCCTACGACAAGCTGTGGCCGGACGTGCACATGCAGCCGGAGGAAACCCTGCAAGCGCACCTGGACTTGCGCGGCAAGTGGCTCATGCCCGTGCATAACGGCACCTTCGACCTGGGCCTGCACGCCTGGCACGAACCGTTCGACCGCATCACGGGACTGGCGGCCAGGCAGGGCGTCAACCTGGCCACGCCGCAGATGGGCGAGGCGGTCGACCTGGCGCAGCCGAAGAAGGGGGAAAAGTGGTGGCTGGCGATGCTGGAAGAGGAGATGGCGAAGTAAGCTGGCTTAAGCCGTCACATCGATCAGACGTCCCAGGGTCTGGCCATAGCCGTTCAGCTGGGGCGTGCTTTTCGGTGCGGCGGGGGCTGCTTGTTGCGGCACGGCTACCTTGATCGCCTGGTCCAGCTGCGGCGTCTTGATGGCGGCCGGGGCATCGGCCTGCGCTTGCTGGCTGCTGCGTTGGGTCTGGCTCAGCGATTCCTGTTCCCGCGCCAGCAACTGGCGGCTTTGCGCCAGCTGTTCGCTGTCGCGCTGGACCTGGTTCTGGCCTTGTTCGACCCGGCGCTGCGCCGTGGCCAGCGAGGCTTGCAGATTGTTGACGGACGTTAGCGATACCACATTGTTCACCTTTGAAAGTATGCCCAGGCGTGTACACAAGAGGAAGAATGCAGGCCAGGCGCTGCGGCATGTCTGCAGGCAATCTTTACCTTAGTCAAGAGTAGGATAAATTCTCGCACAGTTCCAGTGAATTATGTTTTCTTGATAATCTTATCGTGCGCGCTATGCCGTGCCGAAGCGGCATGCCGCACGTGGCGCGATAGAGAGTAAAGTAAGTACACGCTATCGATAACAGCATTTGTTTTCGTGCCATTCATCATGCCATGCTGCTGACGCGGCAAACACGTTCGTTTTTCAAAAGACAATTTTTAAAAATCTAATAAGTTGTTGTTTTTCTACCATGTTGGTGCACGCTCATGTGCCGCCTGTTTGGCGCTCTGGGCTATAATGGACGGTCAGAGTTGGTTTCTTTTGCCATACAGACAGGTAGTTAACATGAATCTCAAGAGCCTCGCAATTGCCCTCGGCATGTCGAAAACGACAGTCAGCAGGGCGTTGAACGGCTATCCGGAAGTCAATTCCCGCACCCGTGAAATCGTCCTGGCCGCCGCCAAGAAAGTCGGCTACCGGCCCAACCCCCTGGCGCGCAGCCTGGCCGTCGGCCGCACGAATGTGCTCGGCATGATCTATCCCCTGCTGCCCAGCGACCTGGGCGACAGCGTTTTTCTTTCCGTGGTCAATGGCATGTCCGACGCCGTCGAAGCGTCGAAGATGAGCCTGATCATCGCCCCCGTGTCGCCGCAGAACGAACAGCCGTCATATGAAAACATGGTGCGCGGGCGCCAGGTCGATGGCCTCGTGGTGGGCCGCACCAAGGTGGTCGACGAACGCATCGCGTATTTGACGAAAGTCGGCTTTCCCTTTGTCGCGAACGGCCGCACGCGCATCGACGCGCCGTACGCGTATTTTGATTACGACAACGATACGGGCATCGACCTGGCCGTGTCTTTCCTGGCGGCCCATGGCCACCAGCGCATCGCCCTGCTGAGCGCGCCGCTGGACTTGCACTTTGCTTACGAGCGCAAGGAAAGCTTTATCCGCTGCATGGCACAAGCGGGCCTGCCGCTGGACCCCAACTATCTGCTCGACAATACTTTTGATCGCCGCAGCGGTTACCAGGCCATGCAGCAATTGCTGGCTTGCTCGCCCCGTCCCACGGCCGTCATCGTCGACAACCACCTGTCCGGCGTGGGCGTGGTGCGCGCGCTGATGGATGCGGGCATCGAGATCGGCAAGGAGATCTCCGTCATCGTCTGGGGCAATGTGGAAGATACCTTGATCGGCATCAACGTCACCACCATCGACCAGCCCGACCTGCGCCGCGCCGGCGCCAAGATGGTGGAGATGCTGCAATCCCTGCTGGCCGGCACGCCGCCGGAACGCTTGCAGGAAATCTGGCAACCGGTGCTGTTGCCGGGGGCGACGGTGGGGCGCTGCCCCGAATAAAAAAACGCAGAGCCGAGGCTCTGCGTTGTCTTTTATGCCGCGTGCTTGCTTCCATCCGCCAGCACGGCCAGCAACCTCGCCTTGTCCTTGCGGTAAGTATCGACGGCCGCTTCCTTGACGTGGCCGAAGCCGCGGATTTTCTCGGGCTGGGATGCCAGTTCCACGCAGGTGGCCAGGTTGTCCGCCGTCAGGTTCACCAGCAGTCCCGCCAGCAGTTCGCGGTATTCGACGATCAGGGCGCGTTCCATCTTGCGCTCGGCCGTATAACCGAAGACGTCGAAGGTGCCGCCGCGCAAGCCTTTTGCTTTGGCCAGCAACTTGAAGGCGCGCCACATCCAGGAACCGAACTCCGCTTTCACCAGGTGCCCCTTCGTATCTTTCTTGGCAAACAGCGGCGGCGCCAGGTTGAATTTCACGGAGAAATTACCCTCGAACTGCTGCTGCAACTGCTCCACGAAACGGCCATCCGTGTACAAACGCGCCACTTCATACTCGTCCTTGTAGGCCAGCAACTTGAAATAGCTCCTGGCGACGGCCGTCGACAGCTTCTGGCCCAGCCCGAGGGTGTTTTCGCGGTCGCGCACCTGCTTCACCAGGGTGGCATAACCATCCGCATACGCGGCGTTTTGATACGCGGTGAGGAATTCCACGCGCTTTTTGATGACGCTATCGAGGCTTTGCGGCATTTGCACGATGATCGCTTGCGCCGGCGTGGCGATTTGCGTGACACGGCGCACGTCGACGGCGGCGCGGCGGCCCCACAAAAAGCTTTTCTTGTTCGATTCGATCCCCACGCCGTTCAATTCGATGGCGCGCAGCAGGGCCGCCTCCGTCAACGGAATGCGGCCCTTTTGCCAGGCGTAGCCGAGCATGAACAGGTTGGCGGCGATCGAGTCGCCCATCAGCGCGGTGGCCAATTTCGTCGCGTCGATGAAGTCGGCCGCGTCCGCGCCGCCCACGGATTCCTCGATCAGCTGGCGCACTTCCGCCGCTGGATATTGCCAGTCCGCATTTTGCGCAAACGTGCCCGGCGGTTGCTCGTGCAGGTTGACGACGGCCAGGCTGCGGCCAGGACGCATTTTCGACACGGCATCCTGCGCGCCGGCCGTCAGCATGTCGCAGCCCAGGATCAGGTCCGCTTCGCCCGTGGCGATGCGCTGGGCGCGGATGTGCGCCGGGGACTTGGCGATCTTCACGTGCGAGGTGACGGATCCGTTCTTTTGCGACATGCCCGTCATGTCCAGCACGGACGCGCCCTTGCCTTCCAGGTGGGCGGCCATGCCCATCAGCGCGCCCACGGTGATGACGCCCGTGCCGCCGATGCCGTTGATCAGGATGTTGTAAGGCGCGTCGCAATCGGGTAATACAGGTTCCGGCAGCGGACCGAAGTTGTCCGTCTCGCCCGCTTTACCGGCGCCCGTCTTGGTTTTCTTCAGGCTGCCGCCTTCGACGGTGACGAAGCTGGGGCAGAAACCCTTGGCGCACGAGTAATCCTTGTTGCACGAGGATTGGTCGATGGTGCGCTTGCGGCCAAATTCCGTTTCCTTCGGCAAGATCGACACGCAGTTCGACTGCACGCCGCAGTCACCGCAGCCTTCGCAGACGGCGTCGTTGATGACCATGCGCTTGGGCAAATCGGGATACTCTCCTTTTTTACGGCGACGGCGTTTCTCGGCCGCGCAGGTCTGGTCGTAGATCAGCACGGACACGCCGGGTACTTCGCGCAATTCGCGCTGCACGGCATCCATATCCTTGCGGTCGTGCAAGGTCAGGTGGGCGGGCAGGTTGCTGCGGTCGCTGTAGCGTGACAGATCTTCCGTGACCAGTGCGATGCGGGCGATGCCTTCGGCGGCCACCTGCTGCGCCATCATGGGTACGGTGATCAGACCGTCCACGGGCTGGCCGCCCGTCATGGCGACGGCGTCGTTGTACAGAATCTTGTAGGTGATGTTGACCTTGGCCGCCTGCGCGGCGCGGATGGCCAGGTAGCCCGAATGAAAGTAGGTGCCGTCGCCGAGGTTCTGGAACACATGCGGCAATTCCGAGAACGCGGCCTGGCCGATCCACGGCGCGCCTTCGCCGCCCATGTGCGTGGTCAGCTTGTTCATTTCCGGATAGATCGAGGTCGCCATCACGTGGCAGCCGATGCCGGCCAGCGCCAGGCTGCCGTCCGGCACCTTGGTCGAGGTATTGTGCGGGCAGCCGGAGCAGTAGAACGCGGGGCGGAACGGCGTATTCACGGCCTTTTTCAATACCGCATCCTTGGCGTCGAGGAAGCTGAGTCTCGCCTTGATCAGGTCGCAGGTGACGGGATCGGAAATCAGGCGCGCGATGCGGCTGGCGATGACACGCGCCACTTGCGAGACGGAAAAATCCGCCTTCGAGGTCAGCAGCCATTCGCCGCGCGGCGCCACCCATTCGCCTTTTTCGTCGAACTTGCCGATGACTCTAGGGCGCACGTCGTCGCGCCAGTTGTACAGCTGTTCCTTGAGCTGGTATTCGACGATTTGCCGCTTCTCTTCGACCACGAGAATTTCATCGAGACCTTGCGCAAATTCGCGCACGCTGTCCGGTTCCAGCGGCCACGGCATGGCCACCTTGAACAGGCGCATGCCGACATTGGCCGCCATCTGCTCGTCGATGCCCAGCTCTTCCAGCGCTTCGAGCACGTCCAGGTAGGATTTGCCGGAGGCGATGATGCCCAGCTTGGCGTTCGGACTGTCTATGGTCGTATGGTTGAGCTTGTTTTCGCGCGCGTAGGCCAGGGCCGCATAGATCTTGTAGTCCTGCATCAGCGCTTCCTGGTTGCGCGCCTGCTGGCCCAGCGGGATGCTCGACAGGCGCGCGTTCAGGCCGCCTTCGGGCATGACGAAGTCCTGCGGAACCTTGACTTCCACGCGGAACGGGTCGGCATCGATGGAGGCCGACGATTCGACCGTGTCGGCCAGGGCCTTGAAGGCCACCGTGCAGCCGGAAAAGCGCGACATGGCCCAGCCGTGGATGCCCAGGTCCAGGTATTCCTGCACATTGCATGGATACAAGACGGGGATCATCGAGGCGGAGAACAAATGGTCGGACTGGTGCGGCAGAGTCGATGAGTATGCGCCATGGTCGTCGCCGGCCACCAGCAGCACGCCGCCCAGTTTGGACGTGCCCGCATGGTTCATGTGCTTGAAGACATCGCCGCAGCGGTCCACGCCCGGGCCCTTGCCGTACCACATGGCGAACACGCCGTCGTACTTGGCCGGGCCGATCAGGTCGACCTGCTGCGAACCCCAGACGGCCGTGGCGGCCAAGTCTTCGTTGACGCCGGGCACGAACTGCACGTGGTGCGCTTCCAGCTGCTTTTTCGCTTTCCACAGGTTTTCGTCGAGGCCACCCAGCGGTGAGCCGCGGTAGCCGGAAATGAAACCGGCCGTGTTCAGGCCCGCGGCCTGGTCGCGCAAGCGCTGCATCATGGGCAGGCGCACGAGGGCCTGGATGCCGGACAGAAAGATGGCGCCGGATGTGGCCGTGTATTTGTCGTCGAGGCTGACGGTGGTCAAACGGGATGTGTCGGGGGGCGTAGATGGCGCGGCACCGGCGTTTCTAGCGAACGCTGCGGAGCCGTTTTCCGTGGTCACGGACATGGCTGTCTCCAAAAGGGTGTTTCAGATATCGGCTGTACCAAGGACGCGCCCGGTAAGGCGCGTACTGTGCAGACGGGATGGCCGCGTGTGGGCGGCACATAACTAGTTTAAATTTAAAATAGTTAATGTGGTCAGTGTAGAACGACCGTGAGGAAGGGGCAAATACGCTTTGACGATGGGGGTATAAGAAAAAATGATGGCCTGCCTTGCGCCGCAAGACAGGCCCTGTCTGCCGTGCCCGCTTAGGGCTGCGTCCATTGCTGCTTGCGCGCGCGCAAGGGATAGGCGACGGGCGTCAACTCGGGCAGCAGGGCATTGAGCGAGTCTTGCGTCAGTTCCAGGGCTTTTTGCGGACTGAGTTCATTGATACTGATGGTGCTGAAGATACCGTTATCAAAGCTCAGGTAGACGGGAGGCCCATTTTCCTTGATATCGAAGGTCTTGCGGTCTTTGTAGAAGGCGATTTCGTACGTGCCCGGCGGCAGTTCCAGCGCCACATGGGTCTTGGAGTCATTATAGTAAGAGGTTTTTTTCGCGCGGCCCTGCAGATGGCTGGACTGGATATCATAGAATTTCCTGCCACTGTCGAATTTCTCGCTATCCACTGTTTCTTGCGGCATGCGGTTAAAGAAGATCAGATTGGCTTTTTTGTTGAGTGCCGTGCCCGCCTGTCCTGGCACATTCGACGGCTCGAGGGCGGTCGTACGGCGCATGCCTTGTTCCTCGGCTTGTTGCACGGTTTTGCGCTCAATGATCGCGTTCAGCGTAATGGCAACGTGCAGTGGCCCTATACGATTTGCCTCTTTGACATCGTAGCTGAGTCCCTTCATCGCGGCGCGTGTCGTTTCGATGGAATGCCAGATCGTTTTGGCTGCAACCCGGTCGTATACCACCGTTTCAATGAGCATGACGAGGCTGGAGTAGCAGCCAAAGCTATTGCATTTTCCTAGCGTGGTATCGGCATATTTCCAGTCGATCAACGCCACGTAGCGCCGCCCCGTCGTGCTGGCAGGCAGTCCCTGCACGGTGTGGAGGATGGATGGTCGCTTGAACGCGGGTGGCATGGGGACGAAGGCGAATTCTTCTTTCGGATCCTTGGCAGCGTCGACATAGGCACGGCAAGCCCAGCTTTTGAACAGGGAGGTGTTGTCCGACGAGACGATGGTACCCCAGGTACTTTCATGGGTCTTGGGCGTACAACTTTCCGGCGCAATAAATACCACCACCTCGATTTCTTTTCTTTCGATAGGCTGCGCAACATCGCTGAGCAGCACCTCGCGCAAGGGAAATTCGGATTGAGGGCGCGCGGCTTGAGCGCCCTGCATCAGTAGCAGCAGGACGGCGCTTGCCGCCAGACGGCGCAAGGAAGTGGTAAGCAAGAACATGATGACGATGGTGAAATGAACAAGACCATCATTTTATTTCTTTTGAGAAATTATTGTTGGAAAAATAATTCACGCTACAGCACGTGCGCCCCCACCCAGCGTCCGCTGCCGCACAGTTCGGCGGCCACTTGCAGCACGAGGTTTTTCACGGCGTTGCCTGCATTGGTGAGGGGAATGTTTTTCGAGGCGCACAGGGCCACCGTGCGCGACAGCACGGGGCTGTGGATGGCGTAGCTGCGCATGGCGCCGCTGTCCAGTTCGGCCAGCAGGGGCGCGGCGGGCAGGATGGTGGCGCCCATGCCGGCCAGGATAGCCGATTTCAGGATGGCGATCGAGTTGATCTCGATCACGTTCGCCGTCTCCAGTGCCAGTTCGCGGGCGCGGCTGTCGATGCGGGGGCGCACGCCATGCTGCAGGCCCGGCAGGATCAGGGTGGCGCTCAATGCCTGCGCGAATGACAGCGCCGTGCCCGGGGGCGCGAACGGCGAATCGCTGCGGCAGATAAAACGCATTTCTTCCTCCACCAGGGGGCAGCAGGAAAACGGCGTCAGCTGGCCATCGTCGAACAGCACGGCCAGATTGATGCGGCCTGATTTGAGCTGTGCATTGAGGTTGCCCGTGATTTCTTCCGTCAGTTGCAGGGTGATCTCGGGATAGCGTTCGCGCGCGGCCAGCAGCAGGGGCAGGGCCAGGGCGCCGGAGATACTGTGCGGCAAGCCCAGGGTGACATTGCCGGACGGCCGCGTGGCGCTTTGCGTAACGGCCGAGCGGGCGTCCGCCACCTGTTTCAGGATCGCCTGCGCATGTTCGTAAAACACCTTGCCCGCATCCGTGCTGAGCACGCCCTGGGCCGAGCGGTGCAGCAGCTGCACGCCCAGTTCCTCTTCCAGCTGGCGCAGCTGCTGCGTCAGGGCCGGCTGCGCCACGTGCAGGATCAGGGCCGCGCGCGACAGCGAGCCGTGGTCGACGATGGCGACAAAGTAGCGTAATTGGCGCAGTTCCATGGGTCCCAATAGCGGTGCGGTGAGCGGAAAAACAGGGTGTTGCGCCGCAGCGCCGAACGCGGCCAGCAGAATAACAATTTTGTTATACTCATTCTAGCGCCTTCGGTGCTCCAGCCGCGTATTTGTGGGATGACAGCATGCTCAAGAAAGTTGATTCGTCTCAATTAAAAGTGGGCATGTACATTCATGACCTCAGCTGTGACTGGATGACGCATCCGTTCGTGCGCAACCGTTTTCTGTTGCGCAGCGACGATGAAATCCGCAAGATCGTGCAGGCCGGCATCCATGACGTGGTGATCGACAGCGGCAAGGGCCTCGACGTGCAGGATGCGCCCACCGTGGCGCAGGCGCGCGCCGAGACCGAGCGCGAACTGGTGCAGATCGCCGCAGCGCCGCAGGTGGTCACGCGCGTGTCGTTGGGCATGGAACTGGCGCGCGCCGCGCAGGTGCGGCGCCAGGCCGCGAGCCTGGTACGTACGGTGATGGCCGACGTGCGCCTGGGCAAGGCGGTCGAGCTCGACCGCGTGCAGCACACGGTGCAAGATATTACCGAATCGATCCTGCGCAATCCCGGCGCCCTCGTCGGCTTGTTGCGCATCAAGACCAAGGATGACTACACCTTTTTGCATTCCGTCAGCGTGTGCGCGCTGCTGGTGGCGTTTTGCCGCTCGCGCGGCATCGATGCGGCCACCACGCACCAGGCGGGCCTCGGTGGCTTGCTGCACGACACGGGCAAGGCGCTGGTGCCCGATAGCGTGCTGAACAAGCCGGGTCCCCTCACGTCCGAGGAATTTGCCCTGATCAAGCGCCATCCGCGCGATGGCTACGAGATCCTGCTGCAGTCGCCCGACCTGGGCGCCATTCCGCTCGACATAGCCTTGCATCACCACGAGCGGCGCGACGGCAGCGGCTATCCTGACCAGCTGGCCGGCGACGCCATCAGCGAGCTGGCGCAGATGGCCGCCATCGTCGACGTGTACGACGCGCTGACGTCGGACCGCAGCTATCACAAGGGCATTCCCGCCGCCGAAGCCCTGCGCAAGATTTATGAATGGAGCAAATTCCATTTCAACCCCGTGTTTGCGCAGGATTTCATGCGCTGCGTGGGCATCTATCCGGTGGGCACCATGGTGATGCTGGAATCGGGCCGCCTGGCCGTCGTCGTCGAGGCGCACGAAAGCAATCTGCTGGCGCCGAAAGTGAATGTGTTTTTCAGTACGAAGAGCAAGACCTACATCAAGCCCGAGACGGTGGACCTGTCGCGCGGCTTCGGTTTTGGCGGCGCCGACAAGATCGTCGGCCATGAGTCGGCGGCCAAGTGGCAGGTCGATCCCATGCGCTTTTTATCGCTGGCGGATGCCTAGAAAAATTCCGCCGTATCGTTCGAGGCAATGGTCGTTAACAAACCTTTCGCTACCAGCTCGTCGTAATGGCAAGCCAGGTTGCGGCCATGGCTCTTGGCGTAATACAAGGCCTGGTCGGCGCGGCCGAGGATGATGACGGGCGCCTCGTAGGCGTTGATGCTGACGAAGCCCACGCTGACGGTGACTTTGCCCACTTGCGGGAAGTCGTGCGCCTCGACATTGGTGCGGAAGCGGTCGATGATTTTCTGCGCATTTTCCAGGGTGATCGAGCGCAGCAGCACGACGAATTCCTCGCCGCCGAAGCGGAAGATGCGGTCTTGCGAGCGGAACGACGATTGCAGCTGGTTGGCGATCAGGATCAGCACTTCATCGCCATACAGGTGGCCAAACTTATCGTTGACCAGTTTAAAATGATCGACGTCGATCACGGCCAGCCATTGCCGTTCCGTGTCCGTATGGTGGCGCCGCTCTTCATCGACGGGACGCGGCTTGTCCGCTTCCGGTTCGCCGCGGCTGTGCAGGATTTTCGCCAGCTGGTCGTCGAAGGTCTTGCGGTTCAACAGGCCGGTGAGCGAATCGCGTTCGCTGTAGTCGAGCAGGTTCTGGAAATTGCGGTACACGCTGACGATGCCGCCGATCACCTGGATGGTGGCGCCCGTGTAGGGCGTGGGGTTGGTGATTTCCAGGCAGGTGGTGACCTGGTCGCCGATCCAGATGGGCAGCCACAGCAGGTGGCGGCCGTCGGCGCACAAGGTGTCGGCGCTCGCTTCATGGCGCTTGATGCAGGCGGCCAGGGCCGGGTAGTCGGACAGCGGTTCTCCTGGCAGGGTTGGGTCGGTATGCTCTTCCATGCGGGCCACGCTGCCCGCCACGATGATGGCCCGCGACCGCACGAACACCTGGCCACGCACGGTGGTCAGGGCCAGCACACGGGTCTGCGACGCGGCAGCGAGTTCCTGCACTGCCGAGATCACGGAAATGTCGAGCATCGTGTGGTCGCGGTGCCCGGTCATGTCCACCATGTGTTTCAGTAGGGAATCCATTGTCGTTCTCTGGAAAGTAGTCACACAAGTGTCGTCATACCAGCATTGCATCAAGCAAGAGCATGTTCGCGTCCGTCTACAAGAAGCCAAGATTTATTTGGTGGCATGACGCTCTGTACCGCCGGGCGAGAGGCCTTTCCAAAGAAGAGCTAAGCAGGATAATGTCTTTTTGCCTAATAGGCAATTAACGTATGCAATATTTCATGTAAATACATGAGATTCATGCACTACATTGCAAAAAACTTGCCCTGACGAAGGCTTTCAATCCGGATCGCAACATTTGTTTGCGCCAGCCGCCATGTCGACAAGGTTTGATAATTTCCATATGGAAACTTGTGGCGCGTCAATTTGCCAAAACGTGGACGCTTTATAGTCAATGCAATGGCGCAGAAATTTACGGCAGGAAACATATTAGCAGGAAAGGGCAATGTTTCACACCCGATTGCGCCAGGGACTTGTGATTCACTTTTGGGAGCTTGTCATGCATACCTTCCTGTCGGCAGTACAGCAGTTTGTCAAGGATGAGGATGGCATTACGGCAATCGAATACGGCCTGATTGCGGCCTTGATGGCCACCGCCATCACGGCCGGATTCTTGCTGATCAAGACCAACTTGCTGGCCGTCCTCACCGACATCTCGTCGAACCTGGTGTTGACGCCCTAAGCGGGTGCCCGCTGCTGGCCGGCCGGCAGCGGGTTTTTTTCGGGAGGTGTGCCATGCCTGCAACTGCCTTGTGCGACCTGCTGTTGCTGTGCTTCGTGACGGGGGCCGCCGTCAGTGATCTGATCCAACGCAAGATTCCGAATTGGCTGGTGCTGGCCGGCATGCTCGCCGCGCTGGCGCTGCATTTGTGGTTGTGGCCGCACCGCGTGCCGCAGCTGGTGCTGGGCGGCATGGCGACGGGCTTCTTTCTGTTCCTGCCTCTGTATGTGCTGCGCGGCATGGCCGCCGGCGACGTCAAGCTGATCGCCATGGTGGGCACCTTTGCCGGTCCCTGGCCCGTGCTGCAGATCTGTTTCGCCACGTTTGTCCTGGGCGGCCTGATGGCCGTGCTGATGATCACGTACCAGGGCAAGTGGCGCGCCTGCCTCGGCAATCTGCGCCAGCTGCTGTGGCCGATGATCGCGCGCATGGCCGGCATTCCCCTGGCGCCGACCGCACTGGGCAGCCATGCCAGCGTGGGCAACATGCCGTACGGACTGGCCATTGCCCTGGGCTGCCTGGTGGTGCAAGGGCAGCATTATTTCTGATTGGCATTCATTGCTCTGAATCAATGGGCGCCAGTGCCCGCTCGCTAGAATGAATTCTGTTCAATGCAGTCTTAACCGGCTAGGAGACGCAGCATGACCGAGGTCGACTATTCCATGAGCACCGACAGCGTTCCGCGCCCCGCCGACGCGAACCTGATGCCGCCCTTGCCGCCGCAGCCGAAGAGCTTGCGTGAAACGGGGCTGGAACGGCCGCTGGTCGTCGAACTGATTGCCAAGTTGATGTTTGTGGGCGGCAAGACGCATCTGTCCGCGCTGACGACGCGCTTGCGCCTGTCGATCAATGTCTTGCGCGAAGTGCTCGATTTCATGGTGACGGAGCAGATGGCCGAAGTGGCCTGGCGCGGCGAGTCCGACATCGACGTGCAGTACCAGCTGACGGGCGCCGGCAAGCAGCGCGCCAGCGCTTTTCTTGAACGCTGCGCGTATATCGGCGCCGCGCCCGTCACCCTGGAAGCGTACCGCGCCATGGTGGCGCGCCAGTCGTGGCTGGCGCAGGAACAGCGCGTCGGCAGCGATGACCTGGCCGCCGTGCTCGGCGGCGCCCATGCGGGCCCGGGCATGCTCGACGTGGTGGGCGCGGCCCTGCATTCGGGGCGCTCGCTGCTGCTGTACGGTCCGCCCGGCAGCGGCAAGTCGACCTTGGCGCTGCAACTGGGGCAATTGCTGCACGGGCTGGTCGCCGTGCCCTACGCCATCGTCGTCGGCCACGACATCATCCAGTTGTACGATCCGGCCCAGCACCTGCCGCCCGCGCCGCAGCACGTCAGCCATGCGCGCCAGGCGCTGGAGCGGCGCAGCACGGATATCCGCTGGGTGCTGTGCCAGCGTCCCGTGATCCACGTGGGCGCCGAGCTCGACGCCGGCACGCTGGAGCTGCGCCTCGACGCCAGCGGCGGCTGCTACCAGGCGCCGCCCCATGTGCGGGCCAACAACGGCATGCTGATCATCGACGACCTGGGCCGCCAGCGCCTGGGCGCGCAAGAACTGCTGACGCGGCTGATGCAGCCGCTGGCACGGGGCAGCGATCAGCTGGGCCTGCCCGGCGGCGTGCAGATCAGCGTGCCCTTCGATAACGCCCTCGTGCTGGCCACGAATGTGCCGCCAGGCGAGCTGTTCGATCCTGCCTTGCTGCGCCGCATCGGCTACAAGGTGCAGGTGGGGCCGCTGGCCGAGAACGCCTATCGCGCCCTGTTCCGCCAGCAATGCCGCCTGGCCGGCATGACCATCGACGAGCTGGCCCTGAACCATCTGCTGCAGCTGCATGGCGCGCAGGGACGGCCCCTGCTGGCCAGCTATCCGCAGGAATTGCTGGCGCGCATAGGCGACTTCGCCGGCTTTGCCGGCAGCGAGGCGCGCCTGACGGTGGGCGCCCTGGAGCAGGCCTGGAGCAGTCTGTTTGCCAGTTGCGACATGCCGGCCGCCAGCCTGTGCGAGCGCATCGCATGAAAAACCGGCGCGCCCTGCTGATGATGGGCCTGGCCGTGGTGCTGGGTCTGCTGGCCGTGCTGCTGGCCTCGCACTGGCTGCTGCGCCAGACGCCGGCCGGCAAGGGCAAGATCGTCGTCGCCGCCAGCGATGTCAACCTGGGCCAGCGCCTGACGCCCGAGATGCTGCGCCTGGCCGAATGGCCGGCGGAAAGCTTGCCGCAAGGGGCGCTGCAAGACCCGGCGA
This sequence comes from Janthinobacterium aestuarii, assembly GCF_046113285.1. NCBI lineage: Bacteria > Pseudomonadati > Pseudomonadota > Betaproteobacteria > Burkholderiales > Oxalobacteraceae > Janthinobacterium > Janthinobacterium aestuarii. Next base: position 5,978,196 of record NZ_CP142524.1, on the reverse strand, counting down.
AACTGGCGGGACGGGTACTGAAAACGAGCGTGCTGCGCGGCGAGCCGCTGAGCGAAGCCAAGCTGGCGCCCGTGGGGACGTTGGGCGGCCTGTCGGCCCTGATAACGGAAGGGCGGCGCGCCATCACCGTGCGCGTCAACGACGTGATCGGCGTGGCCGGCTTCGCCTTGCCGGGCAATTATGTCGACATCATCGTCAGTACCCAGCAGGATGCCGGCGACCGCGCGTTTCCGCAAAGCCGCAACATTTCCAAGATCGTGCTCGAACGCATCCTCGTGCTGGCCGTGGCGCAGGAAGTGGGACGCGACGAGACCAAGCCGCGCGTGGTCAATGCCGTGACCCTGGAAGTGACGCCGGAACAGGCGGAAAACCTGGATCTGGCGCGCAGCGTGGGCAGCCTGTCGCTGGTGCTGCGCAACCAGGTCGACCCGCAGCCGGGCGTGACGGCGGGTGCCACCAAGCTGACCCTGCTGGGCGGACCGCATGAAGCCGAGCCTGCTCCCGCCGCCGCGCCCGTGCCGGCCGTGGCGCCGCGTCCCGTGCGCGTGGCCAAGGCGCCGCCGGAGCCCAAGCGCCAGTGCAGCGGCGTCATCGATGGGACGCGCCAGTCGCGCGAATGTTTTTAGCCTTGTTGCCTTGATCAACCATGGACACGCTCATGAACCGCGCCCTGCTGACACTGTGCTGCCTGCTGTTGCCGCTTGCCGGCGCGGCAGCCGATCCTGGCCCCCGCTGCGGCGGCGAAGCGGCGACGCCCGGCAACTTGCAGCTGCAGGTGGGCAAGTCGAGCATGTTGCACCTGCCCGAGGCGGTGCTGGCCCGCAGCGTCGGCAATCCGGCCATGCTGCAAGCCATGCTGGTCGCACCCGACACCTTGTATGTAGTCGGTGTCGACGTGGGCAGCACGAATATGATCATCCAGGGCAGGAGCGGCGTGTGCAGCGTGGTGAACGTCAGTGTCAGCATGGACCCGTCCGGCCTGCAAACGACCCTGGCGGCCCTGATGCCGGAAGAAAAAGCCATCCGCGTGACGGCCGTGGCCGATACCCTGGTGCTGTCGGGCACGGTGCAGGATGCGGGCGCCGTGCTGCGCGCCGTCGAGCTGGCGCATGCGTATGTGCGCCGCGCCACCGCACCGCTGGCGCTGCCCAAGCCAGCCGATGGCGCCGCCTTGCCGCTCGCGGCCGCTGCACCCGGCGGCGCGGGCAGCGCGAACAGCCGCGTCATCAATATGCTCGACGTCAGCGCGCCGCAGCAGGTGATGCTGGCCGTGCAGATCGCCGAAGTGTCGAAGTCGCTGCTGGAACGGCTGGAAGTGGGCGCCACCCTGCGCTTCGCCTCCGGCAGCTGGGCCACCACCTTGCTGTCGAATTTCTTGAGCGGCACGGCCAACGGCTTGCTCGACGTGCGCAAGTCGAATGGCCAGCAGCTGACCATCGAGGCGCAGAAACAGGATGGCCTGGTGCGCATCCTGGCCGAGCCGACGGTGATGGCGATCAGCGGACAGGAGGGCAGTTTTCTGGCCGGCGGCAAGATATTCATTCCCGTCGGCCAGGACAACAACAAGATCACGCTGGAAGAGCGCGAGTATGGCGTCGGCCTGCGATTTACCCCCACCGTGCTGTCGGGCGGGCGCATCAATCTGAAGGTGGCGCCGGAAGTGTCGGAACTGTCGCGCGAAGGGGTGGGCATTTCCGCCGCCGGCGTCAGCGGACGTTCTATTTTGCCCGTCATCACCACGCGGCGCGCTTCGACCACGGTGCAGCTGTATGACGGCCAGAGCTACGCCATCGGCGGCTTGATCAAGAACAACCAGGTGAGCAACATCGCGGGCGTGCCGTGGCTGAGCGAACTGCCCATCCTCGGCGCGCTGTTTCGCAGCACGGACTTCCAGCATGACCGCACGGAATTGTTGTTCGTCATTACCGCGCACCTGGTGAAACCCTTGCCGGCCGATGTGGTGCTGCCGACGGCGCAGCTGGCGCCGCCTTCGCGCACGGACTTGATGTTGCGCGGCAAGATGGAAGCCACCGTGCCGCCAGCGCCGCCGTCCGTGCCGCCGCCGCGCGCGGCCAACGGCTTCGAGTTGAAATGAGACGGGGAGACACGCCATGCCGAATTCGCTCCTGATAGGGCTGCGGCGCCTGGCCGCGCTGACCCTGGCGCTGCAGCTGGCAGCCTGCGCGCACAGCAGTAGCAGCACGCCGCAGCTGGACCCGCGCTTCGGCGACGCCGTGCGTCTGGCCATGGCGCAGCAGGTGCGCGATCCGGCCAGCGCGGACAATCGCCAGCCTGCCGACGGGCTTGACGGCCCCAGCGCGCACGCCGTCATGCAGCGCTACCGCGCCTCGTTCGCCGAACCGAACGGCCAGACGCCGCAGCCGGTGCAGTTCATGCTGGGAGGCGCCAATGGCAAATAGACGCCGGCGCGAGCGCGGGGCGATGCTGATCGCCTTTTCCATCCTGCTTATCCTGGTGCTGGGCTTTATCGGCCTGGCGCTCGACGTGGGACAGGTCATCGGCCGCAAGACGGAATTGCAGAACCTGGCCGACAACGCGGCGCTGGCGGCGGCCGCCGAACTGGTGGGCACGCCCGAAGGCTTGCTCGCTGCCGTGGACAAGGCCAAGCAGAGTGCGGCCGACAAGAGCGCGTGGCGGCGCCGCATGCAGGGCGCGATCCTGTCGGACGCCAGCATCCGCTTCGCCAGCGCGCCCGGCGCGCCCGCCAGCGAATGGCATGCGGCGGGCGCCGTGCCCGACGCCGCCACGGCGCTGTTCGTGCGCGTCGATACGCAGGCCAATGCACCGTCGCTGGGGCGGGTGGCGACGGCGTTCCTGGGCGCCTTGTCGCCGGCGCTGCGCACCCTGGACACGGGGGGGCGCGCCGTGGCAGGACGTACCAGCCTGAACCTGACGCCGCTGGCCGTGTGCGCGCTGTCGGCCAGCGCGGCCAGCCCGCGCACGAATGCGGCGCTGCTGCCGGCCGTCGAGCTGCTGGAATATGGTTTTCGCCGCGGCGTGGCGTATAACCTGTTGAAACTCAATCCGCACGGTCCGGCGGCCGAACACTTCGTGCTCAATCCCCTGGGCCAGCCGGGCGTGGTGGGCTCGTCGCTGCAGGTCGGCGAGTCCAGCGTGCTGCCGTTTGTGTGCAACGGCACGGTGCTGTACCCGCGCATCGGCAGCGCGCAAGTGCATGTGCACCGGCCGTTTCCCGCCGCCTTGTGGCCGGCCTTCAACGCGCGCTTCAACCTGCATGCGGGCAGCGGCTGTCATCCCGTCACGGCGCCGCCCGACACGAATATCCGCGCCTATCCGAATACGGCCACGAACTGGTGGATGACGAACTCGCCCGACGCGCCGAGCGCCCTGAGCACCGGCAATCCGCTGCTGTCCGTGGCCGATCCGGAATCGAACGCGACGCCGCCTGCCGTTGGCAGTTACGGCCCGCTGTGGTCGTTTGGCAAGGCGGTCAAGTACAGCAGTGTGAAGCCGGCCGGCGGCTACGTGCCGTTCGCCACCAGCGACTGGGCCAGGCTGTATCCGGCTAGCCCTGCCGCGCCGGCCGCCAAGCCCGGCTACCCTGCCACGCCGCCATACCAGACGCTGGCTTACCAGACGGCGCCGACCGGCAATACGGGCGTGGCGCAGCGGCGCCTGCTGCATATTGCCCTGCTGGCCTGCCCGGTGCCGGCCGGCAGCGACGTGCTGGCGCAGGTGCGCGGCATCGGCCGCTTCTTCATGACGGCGCCGGCCAGCAACGGCGTGTTGAGCGCCGAATTTGACGGCCTCGTGGCCGAGGGCGCGCTGGCGGGCCCTGCGGAGCTGCTGCAATGAGGCCGCCCTGCCGCGCGCGACGCCGCCAGGAGGGTGTCGCCGCCATCGAGCTGGCGCTGATCCTGCTGTTTTTCATGGCGCTGCTGCCTTTCGTGCTGCTGTTCGGCCGCGCGCTGCTGGTGTACACGGCCCTGCAAAAAAGTACGCACGATGCGGCGCGCTACCTGGCCACCATGCCGCTGTCGCAGATGGCCAGGGGCGACACGGCGAACCAGGGTGCCGTGTTTGCCCGGCAGATGGTGGTCGATGCCATGGCGGAAAGCTGGCCGGCCATGCAGCCATACCTGATCAGCGTGGAATGCGTGTATGCCGACGATTCCTACAGCTGCGGCACTTATGCGGCGGCGCCGCTGCAGGTGCGCATCAAGTTGTCCGTCGACATGCCTGTGGATTTCCTGCCCGAACTGACCCGCAAGTGGCTGCCGCAGCTGGCGCCGATCCCGCTGCGCGCCAATGCGACAGTACGCTATGTTAATTAACCTGCGCCCCCGCCGGCAGCGCCAGGGCGGCGTCTTCGCCGTCGAGTTCGCCATGCTGGCGCTGCTGTTCTTCCTGTTCCTGTTCGCCATGCTGGAAGTGGCGCGCGCCGTGTATCTATGGAATATGGTGCACGAGATTACCCGGCGTGCCGCGCGCGGCGCCGCCGTTACCGATTTCAGCAATGCAAGTGCGCTGCAGGCCGTGCGCGCGCAAGCGGTGCTGCGCGCCGCGCCTGGCGTGCTGCCGCTGGGCGGCGGCATCAGCGACGCGTATGTGCGCATCGATTATCTGTCGCAGTCCAGCGGCGGCGCCGCGCTGGCGGCATTGCCGGTGACGGTGATGCCCGGTTGTCCGCAGCGTAACCGCATCAATTGCCTGGACGATCCGCATGGCGCCAGCTGCATCCGTTTCGTGCGCGCGCGCCTGTGCGTGCCCGGCGATGGCGGACGCTGCGAGAGCGTGCCGTACCGGCCCATCCTGCCGCTGCTGGCAGCGATGTTTCCTTCCGGCGCAGGCGCCGTGCGCTTGCCCAACGGCGCCACCATGGCGGTGGCCGAGTCGCTGGGTTATCCGGACAATCCCGGTTTTTGTCCTTGAGCGCCACTTGGCGGCGCAGCCGACTGTGTAGACCTGAAAGAAGCGAGGAAGTGCGATGAAAGCCCTGATGATTAGCCGCGACGCCAGCTTGCACGATGAAATTGCCGCGCAGGGGGCGGCCCGCATGCCCGTGCTGCGGCTGCTGGAACGGCGCAGCGGCCTGCGCGACGCCGTCGAGCGCATGCTGCCGGAAGCACCGGAACTGGTGATCGTCGACGCCAGCGGTATCGATGCCGATGAAGCCGACCTGCTCGAGCGCCTGGCGCGCCAGTATCCGCTGGCCGTGCTGATGCTGCTCACGCGCGGACAGCAGCAGGATGTGCTGATCCGCGCCATGCGCGCCGGCATGCGCGAAGTGCTGCAGCTGCCGCTGGTGCACAAGGCCTTCCACGAGGCGATGGACCGGGTCGATATCCAGGCCGGCGTGACGCAGATGCGCGACGGTAAAGTCCTCGCCTTCATCTCGTGCAAGGGCGGCAGCGGCGCCACCTTTCTATCGACGAATTTTTCCTACGCGCTGGCCAGCCTGGCCGGCTGCAAGGTGCTGCTGATCGACCTGCATGGCCAGTTCGGCGACGCCACCCTGTATGTCTCGGACCAGAAGCCGGCGATGACACTGTCCGACATCTGTGCCCAGATCGCGCGCATGGACGGCGCCTTCCTCGCCTCGTGCCTGGTGCACGTGACGCCGAACTTCGGCGTGCTGGCGGCGGCCGACGACCCCGCGCACAAGGTCGACATGCAGCCCGAGCACATGGACCGCATCCTGGCCGTGGCGCGCCAGCACTACGACTACATCGTGCTCGACGTGGGACGCCAGATCGATGCGCTGTCGTTGCGTGCGCTCGACAACGCCGACGCCATCTATCCGGTGCTGCAGCTGGCCTTGCCCGACATCCGCGACGGGCGGCGCCTGCTCGACATTTTCCGTTCGCTCGGCTATCCGGGCGAGCGCCTGCGCCTGATCGTCAACCGTTATGAGAAGGGCGGGCGCCTGCGCCTGGCGGACCTGGAGCAGGCGCTGGGCGCGGAAGTGGTGCACACGGTGCCCAACGATTACATCGCCGCCACCGATTCCGTCAACCAGGGCATCCCGCTGCTGCAGCTGTCGCGCACCAGCGCCGTGGCGCGCAGCCTGGCCGAGCTGGTGGAGCTGGTGACGGCGCGCCGCGTGACGGAAAGCCGCGGCCTGTTCGACCGCCTGTTCAGCCGCAGCGAGGTTTAGGACAGAAACATATGTCAAGGCTCCCGCCGGGAGCCATCATGGGAGCCGAGATGACTTTACGCGAACGTCTGGCGGCAAATGAAACGGTGCGCCCCGCCAGCAATGGACAAGGCGCGCTGGCGCTGCACGCCTACCAGGAACTGAAAAAAACCATGCACCAGACGATACTCGACCGTATCGACTTGGAACGGCTGAAACGCCTGACGGCCGAGCAGTTCAAGCATGAGCTGGCGCTGCTGGTGCAGCGCGTGATCGAGGAAGAGCGCATCGCCCTCAACCAGCACGAGCGCCACAGCCTGGTGCTCGACATCCAGCACGAGATGCTGGGCTTTGGTCCGCTCGAACCCCTGCTGGCCGATGCCAGCGTGTCCGACATCCTCGTCAATACCTGCGACAAGGTGTATGTGGAGCGGGGCGGGCGGCTGCAGCTGACGGACGTGACCTTCCACGACAATGCGCACCTGATGAAGATCATCGAAAAGATCGTCTCGCGCGTGGGACGGCGCGTCGATGAATCGAGCCCGATGGTCGACGCGCGCCTGCCGGACGGCTCGCGCGTGAATGCCATCATTCCGCCGCTGGCCGTCGATGGCCCGATCCTGTCCATCCGGCGCTTTGCCGTGCAGCCTTTGAGCATCGCCAACCTGCTCGACTACAAAAGCCTGACGCCGCCCATGGTGCAGGTGCTGCAGGCGCTGGGCCAGGCGAAGATCAATATCCTGATCTCGGGCGGCACGGGCAGCGGCAAGACGACCCTGCTCAACGTGCTGTCCGGTTTCATTCCCGGCAGCGAGCGCATCGTCACCATCGAGGATGCGGCCGAACTGGCGCTGCGCCAGCCGCACGTGGTACGGCTGGAAACACGCCCGCCGAATATCGAAGGCAAGGGGGAAGTAAGCCAGCGCGCGCTGGTGCGCAATGCGCTGCGCATGCGGCCCGACCGCATTATCCTGGGCGAGGTGCGCGGCGCCGAGGCGCTCGACATGCTGCAGGCGATGAACACGGGCCATGAAGGGTCGCTGGCGACCATCCATTCGAACACGGCGCGCGACGCGCTGGCGCGGCTGGAAAACATGGTCGGCATGGCCAACGTGAACCTGACGCCGCGCGCCACGCGCCAGCAGATATGTTCCGCCGTGACGGTGGTGATGCAAGTGTCGCGCCTTACGGATGGCGCGCGCAAGCTGGTCAGCCTGCAGGAAGTGACTGGGATGGAAGGCGACATCATCGCCATGCATGAAATCTTCCGCTTCGAGCAGACGGGCGTCGATGCCGACGGCAAGGTGCAGGGCCACTTTTGCGCCACGGGCGTGCGGCCCCGCTTTACGGAGCGCTTGCGCATGTTCGGCGCGCCGGTGCCGGACACGGTGTTCGACCCGGACCGAATTTATGAGTAAGGGGGAGGGATCATGGACCTGGTGTTCTACGGCTTTGCCGTGCTGCTGTTCGCCGCCTGCATTCTGATGGTGGAAGGGGCCTGGCTGTGGTGGTCGGGCACGCATGGCAGCGCGGCGCGGCGCATCAACCGGCGCCTGCGGCTGATGGCGGCGCGCGGCGAGGCGGGCGGCGAGCGCGTCTCCATCCTCAAGCAGCGCCGCTATGCGCGTTCGCCCGGCCTGGAGCGGCTGCTGCGGCGCATGCCGCAGGCGGCGCGGCTGGACCATTTGCTGCTGCAATCGGGCTTGTCCTGGTCGGTGGCGCAATTCCTGGGCGGCACGGGCGCCTTGCTGCTGGCGGCCTTGCTGCTGTTGGCGGCCTGGTCCATGCCCTTGCCCGGCGCCTTGCTGCTGCTGTCCTGCGCCGTGAGCGCACCGTGTTTGTTCGTGCTGCGCGCGCGCGCGGCGCGGCTGAAAAAGATCGAGGCGCAACTGCCGGAAGCGGCCGATTTCCTGGCCCGCGCGCTGCGCGCCGGGCACTCGTTTTCGAACGTGCTGCAGATGGTGGGAGACGAACTCAATGAGCCGATCAGCGGCGAATTCAAGACGGCGCACGAAGAGATCAATTACGGCGTGCCGATGAACGAGGCGCTGCAAAACCTGGCCGCGCGCATCCCGCTGACGGACTTGCGCTACCTCGTCATCGCCGTGCTGGTGCAGCGCGAATCGGGCGGCAACCTGGCCGAGGTGCTGGTCAGCATCGCGCGCATCATCCGCGCCCGCTTGAAGTTGCTGGGACAGGTGCGCGTGCTGTCGGCCGAGGGGCGCATGTCGGCCTGGGTGCTGGGCCTGATGCCGGTGGTGATGATCGGTGTCATGGCCCTGGTCAACCCGCAATACATCCGCCTGCTGTGGACCGATCCCAGCGGCATCAAACTGTTGTGGTACGCGGCTGGCATGGTGGCGCTGGGCGTCGTCTGGATGCGCAACGTCATCCGCATCCGTATTTGAAGGGCGCGCCTGAAAAAAAGTCCATGGCGTTGTTGCGTCGCCTCGCCGTACGTCTGTACTGTCTTCGGCGACGCGCCTAGCCCTGAACGTTTTTTCAGTCGATCAGAGGAGGAATACTTCATGACCGGTGCACAACTGCTGTTTTTGTTGATCGTCTTTGCCGTGGTGGTGGCGCTGGCCCTGCTGGCGTGGCTGATCTTCTTTCCCGGCACCTTGCGCCAGCGTCTGTTCGGCGCCACGGCGTCGGCCGCCAGCGAGGCGGTGGCCGATACTGGCTGGGTCGAGCGGGTGGTGCGTGTGGCGCAGCCGTTCAGCAAGCTGTCGCTGCCGGAAGAGGGCTGGGAGCGCTCGCCGCTGCGCACGCGTTTCATGAACGCGGGCTGGCGCCAGGCGAGCGCGCCGGCCCTGTACTTTGCGGCGAAAAGCGTGCTGGCCCTGCTGTTTCCCACCGTGCTGGGCCTGTATGCGGCCAGCGCCATGGCGGCGCAGCTGCGCAGCGTGCTGCTGTTGCTGCTGTGCGTCAGCGCCACCATCGGCTATTACCTGCCCAACCTGGTGCTGGCCAGTACGGCCAAGCGGCGCCAGCGCGACATTTTCGAAAACATCCCCGATGCGCTCGACTTGCTGACCGTGTGCGTGGAAGCAGGCCTGAGCCTGGAGCGCGCGCTGGTAAAGGTGTCGGGCGAGATCCACATCAAAAGCGTGGTACTGGCGCAGGAATTGCAACTGGTGCTGATGGAAATGCGCGCCGGTTTTTCCAAGGAAAAGGCGCTGCGCAACCTGGCCTTGCGCAGCGGCGTGGAAGACGTCGATACCCTGGTCGCCATGCTGATCCAGTCGGAACGCTTCGGCACCAGCATGGGCGATTCGCTGCGCGTGCATTCGGAAAACCTGCGCGGCAAGCGCAGCCTGCTGGCCGAGGAGGCGGCGGCGAAGATCGCGTTAAAGCTGCTGTTCCCGCTGATTTTTTGCGTCTTTCCCACCCTGATGCTGGTGCTGATGGGGCCGGCCGTGATCGAAGTCTATCGCGTGCTCGTGCCGGCCATGGCCAGCCGCTGAAAGGAGTCTCACCATGCGCTTGACGATATCCCGCCTGGCCGCCGCCTGCGCCTGTCTGGGCCTGGCCGCCTGTACCACGCAGCTGGCCCATGCACCGGCGCCGCAGTGGCCTGACGCCGATGCCGCCTATGCGGCGGGGCGCCAGCATGTCGAGCGGGGCGACCTGCCCGCGGCGCAAGCGGCTTATGAGCAAGCCCTGCGCCATGCGCCGCGCCACGTGAACGCGCGCAACGGACTGGCCGTGCTGCACGCGCAGCGGGGCGAGCATGACGCGGCGATCGCCCATTGGCTGGCCTTGACGCAGGAGGCGGGTACACGGCAGCCGCAGCAGGCCTATCTGTTCAGCAATCTCGGCCACGCCTATTATTTAAGCGGACGCGACGCGCAAGCCTTGCCCGTGCTGGAACAGGCATGCCTGCTCGATCCGCTCAATGCGCTGGCCTGGCAGCACCTGGCGCAGGTACTGGAACGGCTGGGACAGCACGAGCGCGCCGCCGTCATGCGGCGCCAGGCGGCCAGCTTGCAGGAACACGATGTGCGGCGCGATCTGGCCTTGTTGCGCGGCGAGGCGCCGCCGCAGGGCGTGCCCGCGCCGGTGCCCGATGCGCCCGCCATGGCGCGCGTGGAGATCACGCAGAGCGATGGCATGGCCCGCCTGAGACGCGTGCCGGCGGCGGTGCGCAGCCTGACCGTTAGCCCATTGGTGCCGGCTGCGCCTGTGGCTGGCACGCCGCGTCCGCGCCTGGAAATTGTCAACGGCAACGGCGTGCCGGGCCTGGCCGCCGCGCTGGCGCGCAGTCTGGCCGGTGCGCCCGTGCAGGTGGTGCGCCTGGCCAATGAAGCCAGCTTCCAGGTGGCGCGCACGCGCGTCGAGTACCGGCCCGCGCAGGAACAGGCGGCGCGCCAGCTGGCCCGCCAGTTGGGTACGCAGGTGCAGACCCAGGTGCAGACCCAGGCCGCCGATTGCCCCGCCAGCGAGCTGCGTCTGGTACTGGGGCGCGACTTGAGCGACCCCGCCATGCTGCACCGCTATTATCTGCAGCAATTGCAGCTGGCGCGCCAGGCGCTGGCACGGCTCGGTTAACACGCATCGGCTGGCATAAAAAAACGCGGCGCCTTTTGCGGGCGCCGCGTGCTTTTGAGCGTGCCAGTGCTTATTTAGCCTGGCGGCGGCGCGTAAAGGCGAGGGCGGCCAATCCCGTCCCCAGCAGGAACAGGGTGCCTGGCTCCGGCACTTGCAAGGGATCGATGACGACGATGTCGGTGCGCGTGGACTTGGAAAAATTCAAGGTGTAGCTGCCGGCGGGCAGGGCGAAATTCGAGGTCAGGGAAAACATCGCGAAGCCATTCGTGAAGGCGCGCCCGGTGGCCGGGTCGTTGGTGCCGGCCGTCATGTTCAGGCTGAACGGGTCCAGGCTGCCGACCGTATGGTTGCCGTTGATGTCGCTGCCATTGCTGGCATCGCCATCAGGCGCGAACTGGAAGATCACGCCGTCGGCATTCGCATGCGACAGGCAGCCGACGGGACTGGCGGCATTGCACGAGATATTGAAGATATCCATGATCGACACGTTCGACTTGTCGCCCATGGTCGTCACGCTGGTGCGCAGGTCGCGTCGGCCCATGAAGCTGAAGGTGATGAAGCCGGCGCTCGACAGGGTCAGGTTGACGGAGCCGGTCAGCGTGTCGCCGGCCGTGGAGGACGCCGCCCCCACCGTGTTGCGCTGCGCTTCTGACACGGCGCTGACGGTGGAGCCGGCGGCAGTGAGCATATTGCCGAAGGAATGCGCATCGCCGCGCGCGAACTCCAGTGCAGCGGTGGGCGCGTAGTGGTTTTGCGGCGAGGCGCTGCAGCCGGTGCCGGAGCACACTTGCAGCACGTCGGCGTTGGCAGCCGGACCCGTATTGACGGCGCGCGGATTGACGGCCACGCCGCCCTGGAAAAAGGCGCTGTCGCTGGCATTGCGGTTGGCGCCAGCCAGCGACAGCGCGCCAGCGCTGGTGGTGATACGGAAATTGTTCAACTCGTTGACGGCCAGGCCGTACGCACCTGCCTGCGCCTGACCACTGGCCAGCAGACTTGCCGCCGCCAGTGCGCCCAGCCAACCCAGGGTCTTGTTTCGTGTGTGATCGACGTTCATCGCAGCCTCTTATCGTAGTCAGTCTCGGGAAATCCGGGGGAGAAAGAATCCAGAATGTCCAGAATGACTTGTCTGAATTCATCTCGTAGACAGTGATAAGCAGCTTGTATGCCACACAAAAAAAGCACATGGAATCAAGTGCTTGCGTAAAGCAGACTGAGCCGGTGGAAGCAAAGTGTAAGAAAGGCCGACGCCGCTTTCAGGTGCCCCGGTGATAACCCAGGTGGCCACCCGAATTGCGCGCGCAGCCGCAGCCGATGCGCGCCACTTCCTCGCCTTCCGTCAATTTCCAGTTGGTAATCGTCGTGTGCTGCCAGTCGATGTCGCTTTTCTTGACAGGCTTCACCGTCAACGTGCGGGCGGCCGCATCCGTGTACTCCATCAGCTCCTCGTCGTCGGCGATGTCGAAATGGCGGTGGATCAGGGAAATGCCGAAGCGGTCGAGCGCGCCATAGCGCTGCAGCACGTCGCGCAGTTCGCGAAAACACGCCAGGTCGTCGGGCAGCAGCGGATCGACGGCGGAAATATCGGCGACGGGCTGCCATTGCATGGCGTGGATGTTCAGGCTGTGCATGATGTTCTCCTGTGCCCCTTGTCGCTAGCCCAGGCTGCCGGAGGGGCGCCGGCACGCCTGGCGAAATGCTCATCGTGGCCGCAACGCCGTTGCGGCGCTTGCGCCAGATCAAAGGTGCGGCACATCATGGCTTGCCCGGTAAAATAGGCCATGGCAAACAAAACCCCCACTTTCCCCGGCGCACGCACGGGCCGCGGCCAGGTCCTGGCCGTGCTGCTGTCGAACCGCGACCAGTCCGGCGCCGAACCGCTGCAAGGCCGCGTCTCGCTGGCCGCCATCGTGAAAGCGCTGAAACGCAAATACCACTGGCCGATTGAAACGCACAGCTTCCCCGCGAATACGCAGGACGGCCGCGCCAGCTGGGCGACCGTCTACAGCTTGCCGGAAAAGGTTATCGAGGCCGCGCTGGAGGCCGGCGGCCGGGAGTGGCTGGAGAGCCGGGCAGTAGCCGGGCGGCGGTGAATGCGCCGCAGTACGCTATTCGAGCCGGAAGCCGACCTTCAGCGTGACCTGGAAGTGCGCCACCTTGCCATCGACGATATGCCCGCGCGATTCCGTCACTTCATACCAGTCCATGTGCTTGACCGTCAGCGCCGCCTTGGCAATGGCATCGCGTATCGCCTGATCGCTGCTCTCGGTCGACGTGCCGACCAGTTCGATCAGCTTGTAAGTGTGTGCGGACATGATATTTCCCCAGGTAGGCAAGCCAGACATCGGGAGCCTGCATTGCGCAGGCACGTGCTCATCTTGCGCCTAAATGTGCTGATAGTCATTGCGCGGTGCAGCAAGGCGATTGCGAATCTGGCGAAGGCTGCCATCATGTTGGCAACATTGCTGTCGGTTAAAACCGGGACTTCAGTTGGTCTTGTCGGCGTGTGGGTGGAGATAGTCCGCGTTGCGTCCCACGCTATGCGCTCACTTCGGGTCGCGATGAGCGTCAATGGCACCAGGAGCATCCTGCAGGCGCCTGGGAAGAAAAAGGTTAGCTACACAACTAAATGGGTAGTCGTTTGAAGGCACCCTTCGTGAACTTCGATGCATTCAGCCCGGCTTTGATCTCTGAAAAAGGCGGGTCTCCGCAAGGACGGTGCACACGAAACACCCCGCTCTCCACCAATTGCGACAATGTTGCCGCAGGCTCCAGTCGAGTATGCTTGTAGGCGATGTGACTGTGATGCTCTACGAAAGGATGGCTTCCGACCTGAAGCTCACAAGTTGCATCGAACGGGACGTTCGGATAGGTCGAACAAACGCATACCAGCGCGCACATATTGTCAGGATAGCCATCGATGGGCGCTGGGTCATTTAGTACTATAAATAAATGAAACATACCACCAGGACCAGATGGTATGAGGAGTGTTTCCTTGGCTCGCGGTAACCAGCCGGGCATCATGCCGCCGATGTAAAAGCGGCGTTGATCGCCTGCTGCTCGCGTAATTGTTTTTTCAGTAACCGTGTCTGTTCATTATTAAATTTAAGTACTTCGAACAATTTTTCTAACGTGATGGGTACTGATGAGCCTTCAGGATCTTCCCACTCAGGGCAAATTTTGTGAGTGAGGTCGCGAATCTGATATTTGCTCAAGTGACCAAAATCTTTCCAAGTTTCTGCGAGAACTTCAAACTCGGCTTCAGATAATTCCAGAAGGTCTTGCTCTGGCGAGCGAATCCGACTTCCGTCACGCAAAGCCACAGCATGATCCTCACGATCCGCGATCCACGCATCCCACCCATTATCTTCAGATGAGGACATTCCGTTAATGCGATTCAGTGTTTGAGACAGAACAGGTCCGTGATCCATAGAAACAAGCTTGTCGCCAATGATCGGATCGCCGTACATCTCATATGAGCGCCGCTCTGCTAGATAAAGCAACTTCATCAGCTTAAGTACAGGAAGGCGGCCTTGGGCTTGAAATAGGAAGTAAGCGGCAACCTGCGCGGCTTTCTTTTCGGAATATAAGTTTTGCATAATTTTGAGCCTCCATCGCATCAATTTTGAGCAATTTGGATAGCTATTCGAGATCAATCTACGCACAAAGTACATCGCTGTCAACATATTGCCGTGCATGATGCTCTGGCTCATGCAACATGTGCGGAAAGTGGATGAGATCAGTTTAGCTGTATAAATGTACAGTAGTTTTGATAATTGTCAAACGAAATCGATAAGCGCCAGCGCATCGGCTGGATGGCTTTGCCGCTAGACGGGGAGGTCGGTCAACGTGCTTCTGCATGTCGTCATGCGGCAAAAAGGGTTCCACCGTGCACCAGCCTGGAAACCACACTGATTGATGCCTGTCTTTGCCGGGAACGTCGACAAGAAGCCACGCTGGAAAGTAGTACGTGAGGTGTGATTGCTTGTAATCAAGAGAGGCGCAACTATAAGTTGGCGTTGTCACTTGCTTGCTACTGATCCAAAAGAAAAGGGCTTACATTTCTGTAAGCCCTTGATATTCTTGGTGCCGACTGCCGGTTTCGAACTGGCCACCTGATGATTACAAATCAACTGCTCTACCAAATGAGCTAAGTCGGCAAAAACTGCGCGTTGCGAATTATACGCTATTTAATGCGTGTCAGGGTCGGGCGGCCGCCTTTTTTTGGCGGCTCGTCGTCGCCGGGCGTGGCGTTGTCGCGTTGTTCGGGGGAGCTGGCCGGCACGGACGACAGGGTCGGGCCGCTGGCGGCGGGGGCGAGCACGGGCGGCGGGACGTCGGCGGAAGCGGGGCTGTCCGTCGGTTGCGCGTCGGGGTCATCGTTGCCCAGCACGGGCTCGAAGGCCATGCCCTGGCCGTTTTCGTTGGCGTAGATGGCCATCACGTTGTCGACCGGCACGTAGATTTCGCGCGAGACGCCGCCAAAGCGGGCGTGGAAGCGGATGGCGTCGTTGTCCATCTTCAGGCCGCTGGTGGCGCCGAAGCTGATGTTGAGCACGATTTCGCCCTTTTTCACGTATTCCATCGGTACCGTGGTGCGCGAATCGACTTTGACCGCGAGATAAGGCGTGTAGCCGCTGTCGGTGCACCATTCGTAGATGGCGCGCAGCATATAAGGTTTGGTTGAGATTTCAGACATGATAGGCACTGTGAGGCGGGAGCGCCCCCGTCAGCATGAGGCGGGCGCACCGGTAGTTCAAAAGACTGGGACAGCGCAAAAAACAACTTTAACACGTGGCCCAAGATGCCCCAGAAAGCGTCGCGAGCAAGCCCGATATCGGCTTGAGTAACGCAGCCGTACTTCAGTACGGCGGGTAACGCCGAGTCGAGAGCGGGCTGCGCAGCAGCTTTATGGGGATATCTTTTAGCGGCGCATGACTTTTTCGGATGGCGTCAGCGCTTCGATGTAGGCAGGACGCGAGAAGATGCGTTCGGCGTATTTCATCAGCGGTGCAGCCGTCTTCGACAGTTCGATGCCGTAGTGGTCCAGGCGCCACAGCAGCGGCGCGACAGCCACGTCGAGCATCGAGAATTCGTCGCCCAGCATGTACTTGTTTTTCAGGAACAGCGGCGCCAGGGTCGTCAGGCGGTCGCGGATTTCCGCGCGTGCCTTGTCGTGGGCCTTGTCGTTGCTCTTGGCGCGTTCGCTTTCCAGCACGTGCACGTGCACGAACAGTTCTTTCTCGAAATTGAACAGCATCAGGCGCGCGCGGGCACGCATCAGCGGATCGGCCGGCATCAGTTGCGGATGCGGGAAGCGCTCATCGATGTACTCGTTGATGATGTTCGATTCATACAGGATCAGTTCGCGCTCGACCAGGATGGGCACCTGGCCATACGGGTTCATGGTCGAAATGTCTTCCGGTTTGTTGAACAGGTCGACGTCGCGCACTTCGAAGTCCATGCCTTTTTCAAACAGGACCAGGCGGCAGCGTTGCGAAAATGGGCAGGTTGTACCCGAATAGAGAACCATCATTTTTTATAGTTCCTTAGAAACAAAGGGGGTGAAGCCGCGAACGGCTCACCCCAGGTCGCTTGTCCACTCATGCGGACAACGCAGAAACAGGCATAAACCGGCCTATGGCCGGCGCCTCACTTATTTGACTTCCTTCCAGAACGACGCGTTAAGGCGCCATGCCAGCAGAGCAAAGACCGACAGGAACAGCAGTACCCAAACGCCCAGGCGCTTGCGTGTCTGCTGTGCCGGTTCGGCCATCCACTCCATGTAGCCGACCAGGTCGGCTACCGCATTGTCGTACTCGATCTTGTTCAACGTACCTGGCTTGACCTGCTCGAAGCCGGTAAATTTGTGGATCTTCTTGCCAGCTTCGTGCGGATCGTTCTCTTCCACGAACTTGGCAGTCTGGACACCTTGCAATTCCCATAATACATGCGGCATGGCAACATTCGGCACGACCATATTGTTCCAGCCGGTCGGACGAGTGTCGTCTTTATAGAACGTACGCAGGTAAGTATACAGGTAGTCGCCGCCTGTGCCAGCGGAAGATGATTTCGCGCGCGAAATTACCGACAAATCCGGCGGTACGACGCCAAAGAAGGCCTTGGCGTCCTGCGGTGCCAGGCTGGTCGTCATCAAGTCGCCGACTTTATCGCCGGAGAACAACAGATTCTGCTTGATCTGGTCTTCCGTCAAGCCCAGGTCGCGCAGGCGGTTGTAGCGCATCGACACGGCGGCGTGGCAATTCAAGCAATAATTGACGAACAATTTGGCGCCATGTTGCAGCGCTGCCATGTTGGTCTGGCGGTCAGGCGCCTTGTCCAGCGGAAAGCCGCCTTCGCTGGCGAGAGCCATGGCGGGCACGAGTGCCAGGATGGCGAGCAGTTTTTTTGCAATCTTCATATGATGTATGTCCTTTGAGCGTGGCGTGAGAGCGGCTTAGTGCGGGTGAAACGTCACACGCGACGGCACGGTCTTGAACTTGCCCATGGCACTCCACCATGGCATCAGCAGGAAGAAGCTGAAGTAAATCAGGGTGCACACTTGCGACACGATGGTTCTGAAGTCCGTTGGCGGCTGGGTACCGAGGTAGCCGAGGATCAGGAACGACAGGCCGAAGATGGCGTACACATATTTGTGCCAGGTCGGACGGTAGCGGATCGATTTCACGGGCGAATGGTCGAGCCATGGCAGGAACGCCAGGATCACGACGGAACCGCCGAAGAACACCACGCCCCAGAATTTCGCATCGAGCACCTGCGGCAGCATGCCGATGATGGCGACGATGGCGATGCCGGCGATGATGGACTTGACCGTCGTCGACAGGCGCGACTTGAGCCAGATGAACACCACGTAGGCGGCCACGGCACCCATCAGCACGTACATGAAGTCGGCCGTGGTGGCGCGCAGCACCGAGTAGAACGGCGTGAAGTACCAGGTTGGCGCGATGTGCAGCGGGGTTTTCAGCGAGTCGCCCGGCAGGAAGTTGTTGTATTCCAGGAAGTAACCGCCCATTTCCGGCGCGAAGAAGACGACGGCGCTGAAAATGACGAGGAAGATCGAGACGCCGAACAGGTCGTGCACGGTGTAGTAAGGATGCGAAGGGATCGAATCGACGGGGTGGCCATCGGCGCCCAGGTTTTCCTTCACTTCGATGCCGTCCGGATTGCTCGAGCCGACTTCATGCAGGGCGATCAAGTGCGCTGCAACCAAGCCCAGCAGTACCAGCGGGATGGCGATCACGTGGAAGGCGAAGAAGCGGTTCAGGGTGGCGTCGGACACCACGTAGTCGCCGCGGATCCACAACGACAGGTCAGGGCCGATGAACGGGATGGCGCCGAACAGGTTGACGATCACTTGTGCGCCCCAGTACGACATCTGTCCCCATGGCAGCAGGTAGCCGAAGAACGCTTCGGCCATCAGGCACAGGAAGATGGCGAAACCGAACAGCCAGATCAGTTCACGTGGCTTGCGGTACGAACCGTACAGCAGGCCGCGCGTCATGTGCAGGTAGACGATGATGAAGAAGGCCGAGGCGCCCGTCGAGTGCATGTAGCGCACCAGCCAGCCCCACGGCACTTCGCGCATGATGTACTCGACGGAATTGAAGGCCAGGGCCGCATCCGGTTTGTAGTGCATGGTCAGGAAGATGCCGGTGACGATCTGCAAGACCAGCACCAGCATGGCCAGCGAGCCGAAGATGTACCAGAAATTGAAGTTTTTCGGGGCGTAGTACTTGCCCCATTGGTCATTCCACAGCTTGGTCAGGGGAAAGCGGTCATCGACCCAGCCCAGCGCTTTTTCGGCGGCGGGAGCGTCTGCCGGAAATTTCGTTTCTTTGAAAGCAGCCATGATCAAGCCTCGCCTTTCTCGTCTTTACCTATCAGCAATTTGGTGTCGCTCAGGTACATATGGCGCGGCACTTGCAGGTTGTCCGGCGCCGGCTTGTTCTTGAACACGCGGCCTGCCATGTCGAAGGTGGAGCCGTGGCAAGGGCACAGGAAGCCGCCTTCCCAGTCATCGGGCAGCGATGGTTGCGGGCCGGGGGCAAATTTCGAGGAAGGGGAGCAGCCCAGATGGGTGCAGATGCCGACGGCGACGAGAATTTCAGGCTTGATCGAGCGCCATTCGTTCATGCAATACGACGGCGTGAATTCGGCGGGGTTGCGCTGGGAATTGGCGTCGGCGACTTTGCCGTCGGTCTTTTTCAGCGACGCGACCATTTCCGGCGTGCGCTTGAGGATCCAGACCGGCTTGCCGCGCCATTCGACGGTGCGCATTTCGCCGGGTTGCAAGGTGGTGATGTCTACTTCGACCGGCGCGCCAGCCGCTTTCGCGCGCTCCGACGGCTGGAAGGTGCTTACCAAGGCTCCCGCGGTTGCCAATCCAACTACACTGCCCGCCGCGCACGTGGCGACGAGCAAGCCGCGACGGCCTGAATCGACCTGCTTTTCGTTACTCATGCAAACCCCAATCAGTCAAAATGCGAATCTTTATTATGAGTGGCAGCCGCGAAAAACCCGTCGCCGAAGCTCTATCCCACTGATTGCCGCAACCCGCATCTTTGTACGGTAAAGTGGCAACATCCCTGCGGAACTTCGGACTATGGCGCAGCCCGTGCCAGTTTCTTGTTGATTATCCGGAAGTGAAAAAGCCACTTCTGGCAACCGCAAATTATAAGTGAAGCAAACAACGAATAAAACAAAAACGTTGCTTGTACCATAATTTATATACTTTTGCAGGAGGTGGCTAGTTCTTTCGAACTAGATGCGCTCGGCTGTGCACGAATTGGTCCTGCCGGCAACCACAAGTTGGTGGCACTGGGAATCAATAGTATGATCGGCATGTTTTTTATACATATCCGAAGGAGAAATTCATGGCAATGATGAAGGAATTTAAAGAATTTGCAATGAAAGGCAACGTCGTCGATCTGGCGGTTGGTGTCATTATCGGCGGCGCCTTCGGCAAGATTGTCGATTCCTTGGTGCAAGATGTGATCATGCCGCCCATCGGCCGCATTTTCGGCGGCCTCGATTTCGCCAATTACTATCTGCCCCTGAATGGACAGGCGACGACGATGACCCTGGTGGAAGCGAAAAAAGCGGGCGCCGTGCTGGCCTACGGTAACTTCCTCACCATTTTGCTCAACTTCATCATTCTGGCTTTTATCATCTTCCAGATGGTGCGCCTGATGAACAAGGCCCGCCGCAGCGAACCGGTCGCGCCAGCCCCGGCACCGGCCACGCCGGAAGACATCGTGCTGCTGCGTGAAATCCGCGACTCCCTGCAGCAGAACGCACGCAACAGCAACAATCTGGCAAAATAAGTCGTTCCGGCACCGGCCGGCTGACCTGGGCAGAGAACTGTATGCGACGATTCTGGTTATTGTTTGCGCAAACCGTGACGATCGCGTTGGCGCTGTACTTTGTGTACGGCGCGCTGCGCCCGGCCAGCCGGGTACAGCAGCTGGGCTCTCCCGCCAAGCCGGTGCCCGTGGTGGAAACGGCGTCGAGCAGCCTGGCGCCCGGTTCCTACCGCGACGCGGCGGCGCGCGCCATGCCCGCCGTCGTCAACATCCTCACCCTGCAAGTGCCCAAGCGCGGCGCCCATCCGCTGGCGCGCGATCCCTTCTTTAAACGTTTCTTCGGCGACCGCGACCCGGACGGCGAGGATGACGAGGACTTGAAAAACAGCCTCGGCTCGGGCGTCATCGTCAGCCATGAGGGCTATGTGCTGACCAACAACCACGTGGTCGAAGGCGCCGACGAAATCGAAGTGGTGCTCACGGATGGCCGCAAGGCGCCCGCCAAGGTGGTGGGCCTGGACCCGGAAACGGACCTGGCCGTGATCAAGATCAACCTCGACAAGCTGCCCGTCATCGTGCTGGGCCAGTCGGAACTGGCGCGCGTGGGCGACGTGGTGCTGGCCATCGGCAACCCGTTCGGCGTGGGCCAGACGGTGACCATGGGCATCATCTCCGCCCTGGGCCGCAACAACCTGCACATCAACAGCTTTGAAAACTTCATCCAGACGGATGCGGCGATTAACTTCGGCAACTCGGGCGGGGCCCTGGTCGATACGCGCGGCAACTTGATCGGCATCAATACGGCGATTTACTCGCAAAGCGGCGGCTCCGTCGGCATCGGCTTCGCCATTCCCGTCTCGACGGCCAAGACGGTGATGGAAGCCATCATCAAGGATGGTCACGTGGTGCGCGGCTGGATCGGCGTGGAAACGCAGGACATCACGCCCGAGCTGGCGCAAAGCTTCAACCTGCAGCGCACCAGCGGCGCCATCATCGCCGGCGTGGTGCGCAACGGCCCGGCCGACAAGGCGGGCATCGTGCCCGGCGATATCCTGCTGACGGTGCAAGGCAAGCCCGTCGGCGACACGACGGAAATGCTCAACCTGATCGCCCAACTGCCGCCCGGCGAAAAAGCTAAAATGACGGTGCTGCGCAAGAATCGCGAAGCGGCACTCGACGTGATGGTGGGCAAGCGCCCCATCCCGAAAGAGCTTTCCAAATAGTTGCTGATCGGAATTTGACACATGCATGTGCGTGATTTGACCCAATTTTTACGTGAACTGAGCGACAACAACAACCGTCCCTGGTTTGTCATGAACAAGCCCCGCTACGACATCCTGCGCGAGGAATTCCTTGCGCTGGTGACGTCGCTGATCGGCGAGCTGGGCAAGTTCGATCCGGCCGTGAAATACTGCAATCCGAAGAAGGCCTTGTTCCGCATCAACCGCGACGTACGTTTCGCGCACGACAAGAGTCCCTATAAAACGCGTTTTTCGGCCGCCATCGCGCCGAACGACATGCGCCGTCCCAGCAAGGCGGGCGGTCCCACGTATTATCTGCAGATCGATGGCCAGGGCAACCTGCTGTTCGGCGCCGGCGAATACATGCCGCCGCCGGGCCGCCTGAAGGCGCTGCGCGAACACATGGTCAACGACGCGCCAGGTTTTTCCAAAGTGCTGAAAAATAAGCGCTTGAAGGCCCGTTTCGGCACCATCCAGAACGAGGGCAAGCTGCAGCGCCCGCCCAAGGGCTTCGAGGCGGACGCCGAACATATCGAATTCATCAAGCTGAAAAGCTTTTTTGTCTGGACTGAAGTGCCGCTGCCCGTGAACGCACCCGAGAAACTGCTGCCGACCCTGGCGGAAGGCTTGAAGGATGCGTGGCCGCTGGTCGAGTGGATGCGCGGCGCGAAAGAGCCGGAGGAAGTCACCGAGTAATTGCCGAAGGAGCACATGATGGCACTGGAGCACGCAAGTTCAGGACAGGTGATCGAGGTGCTGCGCCGGGATGGCGACGACCTGTCGCAGTTTTCCGCCATCGCGCTGGCCAGGACGGATGAACTGGAATTGATCCGCATGTGCATGCCCAAGGGCAAGACCATGCCCGAGCATCATGTGCTCGGTGAAATCACCTTGCTGTGCCTGCAAGGGCAGGTGGCGGTGACGGCGCATGGCGGCGAGCACCTGCTGGGGCCGGGGCAGATGCTGTACCTGCTCGGCGGCCAGGCGCACGCGCTGGAAGCGCGCGAAGACAGTTTATTGCTGCTCACCATACTCATGCACAAGGCGGGCCGCTAGGCGCCGCCCGGTTTATTCTCAGGCCGCCTCGGCGCGCGGATCGCGCGACAGCAACTGCTGCACCATCACGTGCGGCAAATCGCCATCGAACAGCACGCCGGCCACGGCATTCGTGATCGGCATGTCGACGCCCATGCGGCGCGCCAGTTCGCGCACGGCCTTGGCGCACGGCACGCCTTCGGCCACGTGACCGAGTTCGGCCACGATGGTATCGAGGGCTTTGCCTTGCGCCAGGCCCAGGCCGACCCGGCGGTTGCGCGACAGGTCGCCCGTGCAGGTGAGAATCAGATCGCCCATGCCCGTCAAGCCCATGAACGTTTCCGCCTGACCACCCAGGGCCGTGCCCAGGCGCGTGATTTCCGCCAGCCCACGCGTGATCAGCGCGGCGCGCGCATTCAAACCCAGGCCCAGGCCGTCGGCCACGCCCGTGGCAATGGCCAGCACGTTCTTCACGGCGCCGCCCACTTCCACGCCTACCAGGTCTTCGCTCGCATACACGCGGATGGTGCCGCCATGCAAGGCCGAGACGACGGCGCCGCGCAAGGTGGCGCTGTGCGAGGCAATGGTCAGCGCGCATGGCAAGCCGCGCGCCACTTCCTGCGCGAACGAGGGACCGGACAGGGCGCCACCGGGGATATTGTCGCCCAGAACTTCCTGCACGATCTGGTGCGGCAGCAAGCCCGTGCCGCCTTCAAACCCCTTGCATAGCCACACCAGGCTGCCGATGGCCTTGTCTTTCAGCTGATGCAGCATGGGCCGCAGGCCCGCCACGGGGCAGGCGGCGATCAGGAGGTCATGTTCGCCGCCGGCATGCGCGACGGCGGCGTCGAAATCGGCGCTGATGCGCAGCTGCGGCGGCAAAGGGAAGCCCGGTAAATAACTGTTTTCGCCGCTGGCGGCCATGGCGGCCATGGCCTCGCCGTTGCGGCCCCACAGCAGCACGTCGTGGCGGCCGGCCAGGGCCATGGCCACGGCCGTGCCCCAGGCGCCGGCGCCGAGGATGGTGATCGTGCGGGGCAGGGCCTTGGCGGCGGGAGATGTATCTGGAGAAACTTGCATGCAACCTCAGTGGGGCGGAAGAAACGGGTGCGGCGCCCGGGCCGGTCGCCCGGTGCGCAGGGCGGGGCTTACAGGCCCCACACTTCGCTGGTCTTGACGTAGCCGCTCTGGCCATCCTTGTGGCGCACCTTGACCCAGCCGGAGCTCGGTTGCTCGCTCATTTCCAGCAGCACGCCCTTGTCGACGAGGATGATGGCGGAGGCGGTGTCGTCGGGGCTGGCGCGCACCTTGAGGTTCGCGGCGCGCGCCACGACGTTGCGCTTGGCGGACAAGCCCTTGGCTTCCGTCCAGGCCATTTCGCCGCTGGCGTCGCGCACCTTGACCCAGTCGCCGTAGCTGAGCACGACTTCCAGCGGCATGCCGCGCGGCGCCACGTACAGCTTGCCGCCCTTTGAGGACGGCGCGTCATACAGGATCACGGGGTTGGCTCCCACCGTTTTGAAATCGACGGCGTGGCTGGCGGCGGTCGCCAGCAACAGTACGGCGCCGGCCATCCAGCGGAACTTGCTCAAGAGCGCACTTTTCAACATGATATTTTGAACCTTAACGAAACACGGCGGCCAGGCCGCCGTGTCAGGCCAGCCTTGACGGCCGGCGGGGTCTTGCAAGAGCTTAGTGCGTTTCGCTGGCTGCTGGTGCTGCTGCAGCGGCGTCAGCAATAGCTTGCAGACGTTGTTGGTAGAACACTTCGAAGTTGATCTCGGCCAGGTGCACTGGCGGGAAGCCGGCACGGGTGATCACGTCGGCGATGTTGGCGCGCAGGTAAGGGTAGATGATGTTCGGGCAGCCGATTCCCAGCAGCGGATCGAGTTGATCGGCAGGAATATTGCGTGCTTCGAAGATACCGGCTTGCTTGCCTTCGACCAGGAAAGCGACTTTATCGCCGACTTTGGCGGTGACGGTGATGGTCACGGTGGCTTCGAAGATGCCGTCGGCCAGAGGTGCAGCGCCCACGTCCAGAGCTACTTCGATCGCTGGCGCTTCTTGTTCCAGGAAAATAGCTGGGGAATTTGGTTGTTCCAGCGACATGTCTTTCAGGTAGACGCGTTGGATTTGGAAGACTGGTTGCAGGTTTTCGTCAGACATGGAACGCTTTCGTTGTAAAGGACAAGAACGGCACACCGTTCAAATATGGTGCTTGCGGTATTCAAACCGCGCCGGATAGGCGCGGCCAGATCAGGTGCGAGGGCAATTGTATCAAAACAATACGACAAAAAACCAAGCAATTTCTCGAACCCGCTTTATATCAGGCTGCCGTGCCATTTAACAAGGGGTCGAGCTTGCCAGCTTGATCGAGCGCATACAAATCGTCGAATCCGCCCACGTGGGTGTCGCCCACATAGATTTGCGGCACCGTGCGGCGGCCCGTGCGTTCCATCATCTTGATGCGTTCTTCCGGGTCGAGGTCGACGCGGATCTTTTGCACGGCGACGCCCTTGGCTTCCAACAGGCGCTCGGCGCGCACGCAATACGGGCACACGGCGGTGCTATACACAATTACGGGGACGGTCATGATGATTCCTTCTAGTTAAATGCCGGCTTACTTCGCCAGCGACAGGGTTTTCAATGGCAAACCCTGCTTTTTCCATTCGTCGAGGCCGCCTTCCAGGCTTGTTGCCTCAGCGAAACCGGCTTTGCCCAGCAGGCCGACGGCGGTTGCCGAACGCGAACCTTTCTGGCAAACCACTACAATGGGGCGCGTTTTGAATTTTTCCAGCTCGCTTAGGCGTTTTGCCAGTTCCGGCAGCGGAATATTTTTTGCGTCAGGCAAGTGGCCTGTGGCGAATTCTTCCGCGCTGCGCACGTCGACGATGATGGTCTTGCCACGGTTGATCAGTTGCGTGACTTCCAGCACGGTCGCGCGCTTGCCGCGCATCGACAGCAGTGGCCAGAGGAGGGCGCCGCCGGAAATAATGACGATGGCAAACAGAAAAATGTGGTCGATAATGAATTTCACGTAGGGTCCAATGGTTTAAGTCAATCCGCGCATTATAAAATAGAAGCTGGACGAGGTCTTTTTACGTTTTGCTTTTTTGATTTGAACCCCTTGAGAAGATAGAACTATGTACAAAATCGTTTTCATGCGTCACGGCGAGTCCACCTGGAACCTCGATAACCGCTTTACCGGCTGGACCGACGTCGATCTGACGGAAAAGGGCGTCAACGAAGCCAAGGCCGCCGGCCAGATCCTCAAGCAGGAAGGTTTTACGTTCGACGTGGCCTACACTTCCGTCCTGAAGCGCGCCATCCGCACCCTGTGGCTGGCGCTCGACGAGATGGACATGATGTATTTGCCGATCAAGAACGACTGGCGCTTGAACGAGCGTCACTACGGCGCCCTGCAAGGCCTGGACAAGGGCGAGACAGCCGCCAAGTATGGCGACGAGCAAGTACTGGTGTGGCGCCGCAGCTACGACACGCCGCCGCCGCCGCTGGAAGCGAACGACGACCGTGCCTCGTACAACGACCCGCGCTATGCCGGCTTGCCGAAAGCGGCTATCCCGCTGACCGAATGCCTGAAAGACACCGTGGCGCGCGTGATGCCGGCCTGGGATGAGGAAATCGCCCCGGCCATCCGCGCCGGCAAGAAAATCATCATTTCGGCCCACGGCAACAGCCTGCGCGCGCTGATCAAGATGCTCGATGGCATCAGCGACAGCGACATCGTCGGCCTGAACATCCCGAACGGCCAGCCGCTCGTGTATGAACTGGATGCCGACCTGAAACCGATCCGTCATTACTACCTGGGCGACCCGGCAGCGATTGCGGCAGCGCAAGCTGCCGTGGCGAACCAAGGGAAGGCCAAGTAACTTGTTGTCTTTCTTCCGCGGCACAGCGATCGCCCCCTCTGCTGAACGACCCCTGCCGGCGTGGCGCGCCGGCGCCATGCTGTGCGCAGCGCTGCTCTTCTCGAGCGGTGCCGCACAGGGTGCCAAGCCCACCGAACGCAGCAAGCAGAAAGCGGCCGCGGAAGCACAACGTGCTGGATTGCAACAAAAGCTGACGGCGCTCAAGCGCGACATCAGCCGCACGGAAAGCGCCAAGGATGACGCGGCCGATACCCTGGCCGAGTCGGAAGAGGCCATTTCCAACGCCAACCGCGCCTTGCGCGACCTGGCGCAGGAACAAAGCGAGACGGGCGTGAAGCTGACGGCGCTGGGGCAGGAGCACCAGCAGCTGACGGCCACCGTCGAGAAACAAAAGACGCAGCTGTCAAAGTTGCTGCGTGAACAATATGTCGCCGGCAACGAAGACCGCATCAAGCTGCTCTTGTCGGGCGATAACCCGAACCGCATCAACCGCGACTTGCAATTGATGGCGTATGTGTCGCAGGCGCAGGCGCGCCTGCTCGATGCCTTGCGCGCCAACTTGCTGGCCGTGGAGAAAAACCAGGCGGACGTGCAAAACGCCAAGGATGAGCTGGAAGAAATCGCGCAGGAAGAGCGCGACCAGAAGGCTTTGCTGGTGCAGGAGAAGGCGCGCCGTGCCGCCTTGCTGACGAGCTTGTCGCAGCGCCTGGTGGCGCAGCGCAAGGAAGTGGGCAATGTCGAGCGCGACGAACAGCGCATGGGCAACCTGGTCGACAAGCTGGCCAAACTGATCGAAGAGCAGGCCGCCGCCGCCGCGGCCGAAAAGAAACGCCAGCAATTGCTGGCCGAGCAGCGCGCCGCCGCCAAGGCCGCCGCTGATGCCAGGATTGCCGCGGAAAAACGCGAACGCCTGCTGGCCGCGCGCGCCAAGGCCGCCCAGGCGCAGGCCGAGCGCGAACGCCTTGCGAAAGAGCAACAAAACAAATCGGGCAAGATCAAGCCGCAGACGCCGCCAGCGCCGCCCGTGAAGCTCGAACCGATCGAGGACGACGAGCCGCCGCAAGTGGCCAAGGTGGCACCCAAGCCCGAACCGAAGCCGGAACCGGAGCCGGAACGCCCAAGCCTGGGCCCGGCCGCGCCGGCCGGTGCCTTTGCCAGCATGAAGGGGCAGCTGCGCGCGCCTGTGGCGGGCAAGATCGCCGCCCGCTTCGGTAGCAAGCGCGGTGACGGCCCCAGCTGGAAGGGCGTGTTCATCCGCACGGGCGAAGGCAGCGAAATCCACGCCATCGCCGGCGGCCGCGTCGTGTTTTCCGACTGGCTGCGCGGTTTCGGCAATTTGATCATCGTCGACCATGGCGGCCAGTACATGAGTATTTATGGCAATAACCAATCCTTGCTGAAACGCGTGGGCGATGCCGTCAAGGGCGGCGACGCCATTGCCAGCGCGGGCAACAGCGGCGGCAACGAGGAATCAGGGCTATACTTTGAATTGCGTCATCAGGGCCGCGCCTTCGACCCCGCCACCTGGGTGAAGTTTTAAGTTCCCACCATTGCTGCGGCAGCAAAATTGTAGATTGCGAAGAATACATGGGTATCAAAGTCAAAAGTATCGGCCTGATCGGTCTGGGCGTACTGGCCGGCATCGGCATGTCGCTGCAGTTCCCGGCCGTGGCGCAGAAAATCACGAATGCCCCGCTGCCGCTCGACGAGCTGCGCCAGCTGTCCGACGTCTTCGGCCTGATCAAGACCGATTACGTCGAGAAGGTGGAAGACAAGAAACTCTTGACGGAAGCCATTTCCGGTATGGTGTCCTCGCTGGACCCGCATTCCGTCTACCTCGATAAAAATGCCTTCAAGGAAATGCGCGAAAGCGTGCAGGGCAAGTTTGTCGGCATCGGCATCGAAGTGAGCATGGAAGACGGCTACGTGAAAGTCGTCTCGCCCATCGAAGACAGCCCCGCCGCCAAGGCCGGCATCCAGGCGGGCGATTTCATCACCCGTCTCGACAATCTGCCGCTGAAGGGCATGCAGCTGGAAGAAGTCATCAAGAAGATGCGCGGCCAGCCGGGCAGCAAGCTGGTGCTGACCATGTCGCGCAAGGGCGAAAGCAAGCCGCTGGTCTTCCCCATCGTGCGCGAGGAAATCCGCGTGCAAAGCGTGAAGGCCAAGATGGTCGCACCCGGCTATGCCTGGCTGCGCATCGCCCAGTTCCAGGAACCGACCGTCGATGACATGGTCAAAAAGATCAACGCGCTGTATGCGCAAGACCCCAAGCTCAAGGGCCTGGTGCTGGACTTGCGCAATGATCCCGGCGGCGTCGTGCCGGGGGCGATCGGCGTGGCGACGGCATTTCTTCCGGGGAATTCCGTGATCGTGTCCACCAAGGGCCAGTTGCCGGAATCGAAACAGGTGTTTTATGGTCGCCGCGAATTCTATGCGCCGCCGGGTACCAAGGCCGACCCGCTGGCCAAGCTGCCGGCCGCGCTGAAAACCGTGCCACTGGTGGTGCTGGTCAATGCCGGCTCCGCGTCCGCCTCGGAAATCGTCGCCGGCGCCTTGCAGGATTACCAGCGCGCCACCGTCATCGGCACGCAGACCTTCGGCAAGGGTTCCGTGCAAACCTTGCGCCAGATCACGGCCGACACGGCCGTCAAGCTGACGACGGCCCGCTACTACACGCCGAAAGGCCGGGCCATCCAGGCGCGCGGCATCGTGCCCGACTTGCTGGTCGATGAAACGGCCGAAGGCGACGGCTGGAACAGCCTGCGCGTGCGCGAGGCGGACCTGGACAAGCATCTGAGCAGCGACGATGGCAAGCCGGAAGCGGCCAAGCCGACCATGGAAGGCATGCAGGATCAATTGGAAGAAGAGCAGCGCCTGATCGCCACGGCGAAAAAGCGCAAGCCGCTCGAATACGGCGCCAAGGATGATTTCCAGCTGCAACAAGCCCTGAACCACTTCCAGGGCTTGCCGGTGCAGCTGGCCAAGGTGGACCCGAAGGTGGAGAAGATCGGCGCCAAGCCGGAAATCGCTTCCGACATCAAGGCGGACGACAAGAAGATTCCCGTGCGCAAACCGTAGTCGCCGCCATGAACGACGCCCAACTGCTGCGCTATTCGCGCCACATCCTGTTAGACGAGATCGGCATCGAAGGCCAGCAAGCCTTGCTCGACGCGCATGTGCTGGTGATCGGCGCGGGCGGGCTCGGCTCGCCGGCGGCCATGTACCTGGCCGCCAGCGGCGTCGGCAAGTTGACCCTGGTCGATGACGATACGGTCGACCTGACCAATCTGCAGCGCCAGATCGCCCACACGACGGCCCGCGTGGGCCAGCCGAAAGTGCTGTCGGCGCGCGAAACCTTGACCGGCATCAACCCCGAGATAGCCATCATCGCCTTGCAGGAGCGTCTGGACGGCGCGCGCCTGGCCGAACTGGTCTGCTCCAGCACGGTGGTGCTCGACTGTACCGACAACTTCGCCACGCGCCACGCCGTCAACCGCGCCTGCGTGGCGCACAAGGTGCCGCTGGTGTCGGGCGCCGTGATCCGTTTCGACGGGCAAGTGAGCGTGTTCGACCCGCGCACGGGCACGCAACCCTGTTATTCCTGCCTGTTTCCGCAGGAGCAGCAGTTCACGGACGAGGCGTGCTCGACCATGGGCGTGTTCGCGCCGCTGGTGGGCGTGGTGGGCGCCATGCAGGCGGCCGAGGCCTTGAAACTCATCATGGGCGTGGGCGAATCCTTGGCCGGGCGGCTGCTGCTGCTCGACGGCTTGCACATGGAATGGAGCAGCATGCGCGTCGCGCGCGACCCCGGCTGCGCCGTTTGCGGCGAAGTGGTCTTGCCCGCCTGACGGCCGCCGCACAAATTTTTCCCCATATGACAGGCTTTGTCATATTTCCGCTTTATACTCTGCTCTCATTACTCACCTTCTTCTCTCTTTCATATGCAAAACGCAGCAAACCATCCGATACGCCAGCGCCGCGCGCGCGGCTTCACTTTGATCGAAATCATGGTCGTGGTGGTGATCATGGGCATTCTCGCCTCGCTGGTGGTGCCCAAGCTGATCGCCCGCACGGGCGAGTCGAAAGTGGCGGCGGCGAAAGTCGACATCGCCACCGTGATGCAAGCCCTGAAACTGTACCGTCTGGATAACCAGCGCTACCCGACCACCGAGCAGGGCTTGCAGGCGCTGATCGAAAAACCGACCACGGGACCGGCCGCGAATGGCTGGAAAGCGGGCGGCTATCTGGAAAAGATGCCGAAAGATCCATGGGGCAATCCTTACCAGTACCTGTCGCCTGGCGTGAAGGGCGAAGTTGACCTGATCTCGCTGGGCGCCGACGGCCAGCCTGGCGGTAGCGGGGACGATGCCGATATCGGTTCCTGGGAACTGTAAGTTTTCCATTGCATGCCTGCCATGACCACCGGTCGCGCACTGCCCCGGCCACGCGCCAGCGGCTTCACGCTGATCGAGTTGCTGGTGGTGATGGTCATCATCGGCGTCACCCTGGGCCTGGTGTCGCTGAATGCCATGCCGAACGGCCAGCAGGCGCTGCAAAAGGAAGCCGAGCGCATCGCCCTGCTGCTGCAGCTGGCGCGCGATGAAGCCATCGTGCGCAGCCGGCAAGTGGCGTTCGAGGCGGACGAAAATCAATACCGTTTCCTGGTCCTCAATGAAAAGCTGTGGCAACCCGTGACGCAGGACGATTTGCTGCGCGAGCGCGCGTTTGCGAATACCCCCATGCTGCTCAGCGTGCAGCCGTCGAGCAGCGTGGCCCAGCCGCTGCGCATCATCTTCGGCCGTGAACCGGTCGACAAGCCTTTTGTGCTGACCCTGGCCAGCGGCGAGCGCAGCGTGGCCATCCGCGCCGACGGCATCGGCCACTTCACGGTCGAGCAATGATGCGGCGCTCGTTTCGCCGCCAGCGCGGCTTCACCTTGCTGGAAGTACTGGTCGCCCTCGTCATCGTCGGCACGGCCCTGGGCGCCTCGCTGCGCGCCGTCGGCAGCCTGACGCAGAACAGCGACGGCTTGCGCAGCGCCATGATGGCCACCTGGTCGGCGGAAAACCACCTGGTGCGCCTGCGCCTGGCGAAGACGTTCCCGCAGACGGGCAAGCGCACGGTCGATTGCCCGCAGGGCGACTTAAAACTCATCTGCGAGGAAGAAGTGGTGGCCACGCCGAATCCCCGCATCCGCCAGGTGCGCGTGAACGTATATGACGTGCAATACCCGGCCCGGCGCATCGTGCGCCTGGTCTTGCTTTCCTTTAACGACTGATGGCGCGCCGCCCTGTTCCTGCTGACGGTTTCACGCTGATCGAGCTGCTCGTGGCGATCGGCATCCTGGCCATGGTCGCCGTGCTGGGCTGGCGCGGCCTGGACAGCATCATGCGTTCGCGCGAAGTGCTGACCAGCCAGCTCGAGCAGGCGCGCGGCATGCAGCTGGCGTTTGCCCAGATGCAGAGCGATTGCGACCACCTGGCCGGCGCCGGCCAGAACAACAATCTGCTGAATGGCCGCACCAACCTGACGGCCGAGACCGACCGCCTGACCCTGGTGCGCCTGGCCGCGTCGGAGCAGGAGCCGCAGCAGTTGCAAGTGGTCACTTACCGCCTGCGCGGCGGCGTGCTGACGCGGCGCGAGTCGAACGGCACGCGCGACCTGGCCGTGCTCGACACCCTGTGGCAGGCGGCGCGCGACGATACCGATACCTCCAGCGCCGACGTGACCCTGATGCGCGGCGTCGACAGCATGGTCATGCGCGGCTGGAACAATGGCGCCTGGAACGTGCTGACGGCGGGCGCCACCATTTCCACGCAAGTGCCGGGTCTGGAAGTGACCTTGCAGATGCCGGGCCAGGATGCGGGCCTGTCCAAAGTCTTTTTATTGGGACCGGGATGAAGCCGTTTATTCGCCCCGTGCGCCAGCGCGGCGTGGCCGTCATCACGGCCTTGCTGCTGACGGCGCTGGCCATTACCGTCGTCGCCAGCCTGTTCTGGCAGCAGCAGGTGCAGGTGCGTTCGATGGAAAACCAGCGCCTGCGCCTGCAGACGCAGTGGGCCATGCGCGGCATGGTCGACTTCGCCCGCTTCTGGCTGCGCCAGGACAATCCCATGCTGACGGCGCTCGATGGCGTCTGGGCCACGCCCATCGAGGAAGCGCGGCTCGACGATTACGTGGACCGCGAAAAGGTCGACACGGAAAAATTCGATGCCACCGTCTCGGGACGCGCGCTCGATGCGCAGGCGCGTTTCAATATCACCAACCTGGCCACCGCGACGGGCATCGTCAGCCAGCCCAACGTGCAGGCGTACCAGCGCTTGCTGGCTAACTTGCAGCTCGATAGTTCCCTGGCGCAGGCGACGGCAGATGCCGTGCTGCGCGCGCGGCCGAAACCACGCACCGCCGACAGCGGCGCCGACGGCAAGACGCCCGCCGCCAAGCCCGCCACGGGCGGCGGCAGCGAGCCGGTGGCGTTCACCCAGGTCGAGGATTTGCTGGCCGTGCCCGGCTATACGCCGCAGGCCATCGAGAAGCTGCGCGACTTCGTCATCGTCCTGCCGGAGCTCACGCCCGTGAACGTGAATACGGCGCCGGCCGAGGTGCTGGCGGCCGTGACGATGATGTCCTTGTCCGAGGCCAGTGCCCTGACCTTGAGCAATCCGCGTAAAAAGTTTGTCGATAAGTTAAATTTCCAGAATAATATTAATGCTGCACTGATTGAGGGCGTCGAGCTTGACGTGAAGAGCCGCTACTTCCTTACCGTCATCCGCGTGCGGCTGGACCGTGCCGCCCTCGATGCCGTGGCGCTCGTCAATCGAAAAACGGATCCGCAACGCACCACCAGCCTGGTCTGGCTGCGGGAAAATTAACAGCTGAAAGCGAGTCACTTTGACAATATTGTATATCCGTCACCCGGCCAAGGCGTCCACTGACAGCGCGCCCGCCTGCTCCTTCGTGCTGGCCGGCGACGGCGGCGCCTTGCTGCAGCAGGGCAGCGCGCCGCTGGGCAGCCTGGGCCAGCTGATCGCCGGCGCGAAGCAGGTGGTGCTGCTGCTGGCGGCGGCCGACGTGACCCTGCTGCGCCTGAAAGCCCCGCCGCTGGCCGGCGCCCGTTTGCGCGCGGCCTTGCCGGGACTGGTGGAAGAACACATCCTCGGCGACGCCCAGGATTGCCTGCTGGCCGCCGGCGCGCCCGACGCGTCCGGCATGCGCACGGTGGCCGTCGCGCAGCGCGCCTGGGCCGAGGTACTCGTGAAAGCCTTGCTGGCGCAGGGCGCGCGCAAGGTGGCGCTGCTGCCTTCGCAGCTGTGCCTGCCCTTGCAGCCGGGCAGCGTGACGGCATCCTTGCACGCGGCCGGCGACGGCCTGGAACTGGCCTTGCGCCAGGCGCCGCAAGAGGGCCTGGGCCTGGTCTTGCCGGCCCAGCCGCAGCAGGCGCTGCTGACGACGCGCGCGTTTGCCGGCGACGTGCCCCTGACGGTTTATGTGGCGCAGGCCGAGCTGGCGCAGTATCAACAGCTGGCCGCCGGCATGCATGGTGTGACGGTGGAATCCGACCACTGGGCGCACTGGATCGCCGGCGCAAAGGGCGTGGGGCTGGACCTGGCTCCTGCCTTGGGCACGGCGACGGGATCGGCCACCGAGTGGCGCCGCTGGCGCTGGCCCATCCGTCTGGCGCTGCTGGCCGTGGTCGTCAACCTGGCCGGCATGAATATCGAATGGATGCGTTTGAAGCGCGAGGCCGCCACCGTGCGCACCTCGATGCAGCAAACCTTCAAGGCCGCGTATCCGAACGAAGCGCCCGTGTATGGGCTGGAAGCGGAGCAGATGCGGCGTAATATCGCCGCCGCCCGCCTGCAAAGCGGGCAGGCAAGCATGGATGACTTCACCAGCATGAGCGCGGCCCTGGGCGAGGCGCTGGGCGGCCTGGCCGGGCGCGGCGTGGTGGCCTCGCTGGAATACCGCGAGCGCAGCCTGATCGTCAAGCTGAAGCCGGACATGGTCGACGCCAGCGCCCAGGCGCAGGTGCGCGACGGCCTGGCCGCGCGCAAGCTGGCCTTGAATGAAACGGCGCCTGGCGTGTGGAAGATCACGCCGGCCACGGGAGCAAAAGCATGAGTGCAGCAGTGAACAAGGCGCGCGCCGCGTGGATGGGGCGGCAGCAGGCCGTGCAGGCCTTCTGGGCCGAGCGCACGCAGCAGGAGCGCAAGCTCTTGAGCATCGGCGGCGTAGTGGCGGGCCTGGCCCTCGTCTACGCCGTGTTTTTCGAGCCGGCCTGGACGGGCCGCATCGCCTTGCAAAAGAGCTTGCCCGAGCTGCGCCAGAACGCGGCCCAGCTGCAGGCGCTGGCGCGTGAAGCGGGCGAGCTGGCGCGCCAGGCGCCCGTGCAGGTGGCGCCCATGAGCCGCGACAGCCTCGACGCCTCGCTCAAGGCGCGCGGCCTGGCGCCGCAATCGCTGTCGCTGACGGGAGAGTATGCGCGCGTGCAGTTGAACGGCGTGCCGTTCGCCAGCGTCATGCTGTGGCTGGACGGCTTGCGCCGCGAAGGCCGCATCGCCGTGCAGGAAGCGAAGATCACGGCGCAGACGGTGCAGGACAAGGCGGTGGCGGGCCTGGTCGACGCCAGCCTGACCCTGCACCAGAGCCCGGGCGCGGCACGATGATGCGCCTGCTTGGCTGGCTGCTGGCCATCATCGTCAGCGTCTGCGTCACCCTGCTGGTGTTTTTCCCGGCCAGCTGGGTCGCTGGCATCGTGGAAAAGCAGACGGGCGGACGTTTGACCTTGGGCGACGCGCAAGGTACCCTGTGGCGCGGCTCGGCCTTTATCGGCGGGGCGGCCAGTGCGAATGGCGCCGTGACGCCCCTGCTGCCGGGGCGTTTCAGCTGGCGCATTTCTCCCTCGGTGCTGTGGGGATCGGCGGACGTGGAACTGCAGAACCCGCAGGCGCTGTCGCAGCCGGTGAACCTGCGCGGCTCGTGGTCGCACTGGCAAGTCAGCCCGGCAGCCCTGCTGCTGCCGGCCGATGGCCTCGGCGGTCTCGGTGCGCCGTTAAATACCGTGGCGCCGACGGGCAGCATGCGCCTGTCGTGGAGCACCTTGCAGCTGGCCCTGGAGCAGCGGCAGTTTTCCGCCGTCGGCCGCACCACCCTGCAGATGACGGACATGGCGTCGCGCCTGTCGTCCCTGCGTCCGCTGGGCAGCTACGAGCTCGATTTCGATTGGCAGGGGCAGCAGGCGACGTTGACCTTGCGCTCCATCAAGGGACCGCTGCTGCTTGACGGCAGCGGCAGCCTGCAACAGGGGCGCATGCAGTTTTCCGGCCAGGCCCAGGCCGCAGCAGGATATGAAGAGACCTTGGCGAGTTTGTTGAATTTGCTGGGACAGCGCCGTAGCAATAGCGAAAAAAACATCATCGCCTTAGAGTTCAGACAATGAAAAAACCATCCGTGAGCCCAATTACCTCCTCCTTCTCGCTGCGCCGCCTGTCGGCCGCCGCCTTGCTGTGCTGTTCCGTGGCCGGCATGCCGGCGCCCGTCTGGGCCGCGCCCGGCGATGAGGCGGCGCTCAATTTCGTCGGCGCCGACATCGAATCGGTGATCAAGGCGGTGGGCCATTACACCAACATCAATTTCGTCATCGACCCGCGCGTCAAGGGCACGATCACCCTGGTGTCGGAAAAATCGATCAGCAAGTCGCAAGCCTTCGGGCTGCTCGCTTCCGCGCTGCGCCTGCAGGGCTACGCGGTGGTCTCCGGCGACGGCTATGCGAAGGTAGTGCCCGAAGCGGACGCCAAGCTGCAATCCGTGCCGACCCAGGTGGGCAATGGCGCCAGCCAGGTGAAGGGCGACCAGATCGCCACCCAGGTGTTTTACCTGAACTACGAATCGTCGGCCAACCTGCTGGCCGTGCTGCGCCCCCTGATTTCGCCGAACAACACGATCAACGCCAACCCGGGCAACAACTCGCTGGTGATCACCGATTACGCCGATAACCTCAAGCGCCTGGCGAAGATCATCGCCGCGCTCGACGTGCCCGCCTCGACGGACCTGGACGTGATCCCCGTGCGCTATGCCATCGCATCCGACCTGGCCTCGATGGTGAACAAACTGATGGAAGGCGGAAATGCGGGCGCCGCCGCAGGAGCAGACGCGGGCAAGGTCTCCGTGCTGGCCGACCCGCGCACCAATTCGCTGGTGCTGCGCGCGCCGTCGGCGGCGCGCGCCAACCTGGCCAAGTCGCTGATCTCGAAGCTGGACCAGCCCACCACGCAGCTGGGCAACGTGCACGTGGTGTACCTGAAAAATGCGGACGCCACCAAGCTGGCGCAGACCCTGCGCTCGGTGGTGACGTCGGACGGCACGGCCGCCACGGCGCAGCAGGGCGTCGGCAACCAGAATACGAATAACCAGATCAGCCAGAACAACAGCGGCATGAACAGCACTGGCCTGGGCGGCAATACGCAAAGCGGCACCACGGGCGGCGCATCGCTGAGCAACGGGCCGCAGCAGCTGTCGTCGGGCGGGGCGGCCGGTTTCATCCAGGCCGATGCTTCTACCAACACCCTGATCCTGACCTGCAACGAAGCCGTCTACCGCAACCTGCGCGCCGTGATCGACCAGCTCGACGTGCGCCGCGCCCAGGTCTACATCGAGGCGCTGATCGTCGAAGTGACGTCGGCCAAGGCGTCCGAATTCGGCGTGCAGTGGCTGGGGCTTTCCGGCGACAGCACCAGCAACTACCGCGTGGGCGCGCTGCAGTCGTTCGCCAGCGGCACCACCAACAACATCGGCGCCATCGCCACGGGCGGCGGCAAGGTCTTGCCGACGGGCGGCCTGACCTTGGGCATCTTCAAGCAGATCAACGGCGCGCTGGGCCTGGGCGCCGTGGCGCATGCGCTGGAATCGGACGGCAACGCCAACATCCTGTCGACGCCGAACCTGATCACCCTGGACAACGAGCTGGCGACCATCAAGGTGGGCCAGAACGTGCCTATCCTGACGGGCCAGTACACGAGCACGGCCGGCACCAACACGAATCCGTTCCAGACCATCGACCGCAAGGAAGTGGGCCTGACCCTGAAGGTGCGTCCGCAGATTTCCGAAGGCGGCACGATCAAGCTGGGCATCTATCACGAGACGTCGAGCGTGGACAAATCCACGGCGTCGGCCGTCAGCGGCATCACCATCAACAACCGCGTGATCGAAAACAATGTGCTGGCCGACGATGGCCAGATCATCGTGCTCGGCGGCCTGATCGAGGACAGCACGGGCGACAATGCCGAGAAGGTGCGCGGCCTGGGCGATATTCCCGTGCTGGGCAACCTGTTCAAGTACCAGACGCGCGAGCGCAAGAAAACCAATCTGATGATCTTCCTGCGCCCCGTCATCGTGCGCAACAAGGAGCAGAGCGGCAGCCTGGCGGCCGACCGCTACGACTACATGCGCTCGGCCGAGACGGCCGCCGTGCCGGCCACGGGCAACCTGATGCTGAAAGACCTCGGTACGCCCGTGCTGCCGGCCCTGCAGGATGGCCAGCCCGTGGGCGGCAACATGGTGACGCGTCCCGTGCCGCCGGCACCGACGCCGCCGCCAGGCGCGCCGGCCAATGCCGCTACGCCGCCGCAGCCGCTGCTGCAGCAGTATCAGCAACAGCCGCAGAAGTGATGGGGCAGTCATGAGCAATCTGCTTCCCTACGCCTACGCGCGCGATTTCGGCCTGCTGGCCCGGCCCGGCGCCGTCGACGGCGCCCCCGTCGAGGTACTGGTGGCCGCATCGACGGCGCCGGCGGCGATTGCCGAAGTGTCGCGCCGTTTCGGCCAGATTCAATTGACGGTGCTGCCGCGCGGCGAGCTCGATGCGGCCATTGCCGGCGCCTACGCGGGCGGCGGCGGCGATGCGTCGCAGATGGCCGATGAATTCGACGCCGACCTCGATCTCACCAAGCTGCTGCAGGACGTGCCGGCCATCGAGGACTTGCTCGAATCGTCAGACGACGCGCCCGTCATCCGCATGATCAACGCGCTGCTCACGCAGGCGCTGCGCGAAGGCGCGTCCGACATCCATATCGAGCCGTTCGAGCAAACGTCCGTCGTGCGCTTCCGCATCGACGGCAGCCTGCGCGACGTGGTGCGTCCCCGCAAAGCCATCCACGGCTCGCTGATCTCGCGCATCAAGATCATGGCGCAGCTCGACATCGCGGAAAAACGCCTGCCGCAGGACGGCCGCATCACCCTGCGCGTGGGCGGCAAACCCGTCGACGTGCGCGTCTCGACCCTGCCCACGGGGCATGGCGAACGGGCCGTATTGCGCTTGCTGGACAAGGAAGCGGGCCGCCTCGACCTGCAGCACCTGGGCATGAGCGCGCCCATGCTGGCGCAGTTCGATGGCCTGATCACGCAGCCGCACGGCATCGTGCTCGTCACCGGTCCCACCGGCTCGGGCAAGACGACGACCTTGTATGCGGCGCTGTCGATGCTCAACGCCACGAC
Source organism: Janthinobacterium aestuarii (assembly GCF_046113285.1). NCBI lineage: Bacteria > Pseudomonadati > Pseudomonadota > Betaproteobacteria > Burkholderiales > Oxalobacteraceae > Janthinobacterium > Janthinobacterium aestuarii. The sequence continues at coordinate 5,939,543 of NZ_CP142524.1, read as the reverse complement.
GACGAATATCCTGACGGTGGAAGACCCGATCGAGTACGACCTGGCCGGCGTGGGCCAGACGCAAGTCAATCCGCGCATCGACATGACCTTTGCCAAGGCGCTGCGGGCGATTTTGCGGCAGGATCCCGACGTGATCATGATCGGCGAGATCCGCGACCTGGAAACGGCGCAGATCGCCGTGCAGGCGTCGCTGACGGGCCACCTGGTGCTGGCGACCCTGCACACGAACGACGCGTCGGCGGCGGTCACGCGCTTGCTCGACATGGGCATCGAACCGTTCCTGCTGTCGTCGTCTCTCTTGGGCGTGCTGGCGCAGCGGCTGGTGCGCAAACTGTGCGGCGCGTGCAAGACCTTCGATGGCCAGTACTGGCAGGCGGTCGGCTGCGAACATTGCGGCCAGACGGGCTACCAGGGCCGCGTGGGCGTGTATGAATTGCTGCGCACGACGGAGCAGATCCGCGCGCAGATCCACAACCGTGCGTCGGAAGCGGAAGTGCGCGCCGTCGCCCTGCAGGACGGCATGACGAGCATGCGCGAGGATGGCGAACGCTGGCTGCGCGACGGCACCACCACGCAGGCTGAATTGCTGCGCGTGACCAAAGACTAGGCCCGCCACCATGCCCGCATTCCGCTATGAAGCCGTCGACGCCCAGGGCGCCACCCGCAAGGGCGTGCTCAATGCCGACAGTCCCCGTTCCGCGCGCGCCGAGTTGCGCGTGCAAGGCCTGGTGCCGCTGGCCGTCGAACCGATCGCCGCGCAGGTCGACGCCGCCGGCGTCACCAGACGGCGCGGCTTCGGCGAGCGCCTGTCCAGCACCGAGCTGGCCCTGTTTACGCGCCAGCTGGCCAGTTTGCTCGAAGCGGGCCTGCCGCTGGAGCAGGCCTTTTCCGCGCTGCTGGAACAGGCCGAGCGGCCGTATCTGCGCGACCTGATCGCCTCGATCCGTTCGGAAGTGATCGGCGGCGCCGCGTTCTCCGACGTGCTGGCGCGCCATCCGCGCGATTTCGCCGAGATTTACCGGGCGCTGGTGGCGTCGGGCGAGCAGATCGGCCATTTGTCGCGCGTGCTCTCGCGCCTGGCCGACTATATCGAACGGCGCAATGCGCTGGTGCAGAAGGTCAAGCTGGCGTTTACCTATCCGGCCATCGTCACGGTGGTGGCGTTTTCCATCGTCATTTTCCTGCTCACCTACGTGGTGCCGCAGATCGTCTCCGTGTTCGCCAATACCAAGCAAAAGCTGCCCATGCTGACCGTGATCATGCTGGCGCTGTCGGACTTCGTGCGCAACTACGGCATCGTCGTGGCGATCGCCCTTGCCGGCGCCTGGTTCGCCTGGCGCCGCGCGCTGCAGCAGCCGGCATTGAAACGGCGCTGGCATACCTGGCTGCTGACGGCGCCTTTGTACGGCAAGTTCGAACGCAGCCTGAATACGGCGCGCTTTGCCAGCACCCTGGCCATTACCACGGGTTCCGGCGTGCCTATCCTGCGCGCGCTCGACACCAGCCGCGACACCTTGACCAACGTGGCGATGCAGGAACTGGTGAGCGATGCCAGCGGCGCCGTGCGCGAAGGCGTGAGCCTGGCGCGCGCGCTGTCGGCGCAAAAGCATTTTCCGCCCATGCTGATCCACATGATACGCGCGGGCGAAATCACGGGCGAGCTGCCGGCCATGCTGGAACGCGCGGCCAGCGCGCAGGAGCAGGACCTGGAGCGCCGCACGCTCACCATTGCCGGCCTGCTGGAGCCGGCCCTGATCCTGGCCATGGGCGTGGTGGTGCTGCTGATCGTGCTGGCCGTGCTGATGCCGATTATCGAAATCAATCAGCTCGTCAGATAAGAAAACCAAGGAAGCCATGAAGCGTTTGCCTCAATTTACAAGTTTGCTCGCCGTCGTGGCGCTGTCCGTGTCGCTGGCCTACTGGGCCATGCAGCTGTTCAAGGCGCCGCAGCGCCCCATCAATCCACCGGCCGTACCGGTGGTGCAGGATGCCAGCGTGGAGGCGGGCGCCTCGCTGTTCGGCGGCCAGGTCAGCGTGGCCACGGCCAGCAATTACCAGCTCAAGGGCGTGGTCGCCGCCGGCAATGGCCGCGGCAGCGTGGCCATCATCTCGACCGATGGCAAGCCGTCCGTGGCCTTGCCGGAAGGCGCCGAGGTGGTGCCTGGCGTGACGGTGCTGGAAGTGCATGCGCGCCACGTGCTGCTGCGCGATGGCGGCGTAAGCAAGCGCATCGACCTGGTGGCCGACGACAAGGCACTGGCCTTGCCGGGGCCAGTGTCCGCCACCCCCGCGCCGGCACCAGCCCCCGCGCCGGCAACGAACCTGGTGCCGCCGCCGCTGCCGATGGAACAGCAGCGTCCGGCGACCGTGATGCCGGCGCCGCCGCAGGTGACGACCAGTACGCCGCCGCCGTCGAATTAACGCCAATTAACGCTGTTCTTATCGTATTTTGCCGATGGCGCCATGCCGCCGTCGCGACAGGAGTCTTCATGTTCTCGATCCGTGCCGTCCTGGCGGGCTGCGTGGCGGCGCTGTGCGTCTTGCCGCAAGCCGGCGCCGCCGCTGACGTTCCCGCCGCCGCTTCCTCCGCTCCCGCACTGGCCGTTTCTGCGCCGGCACCGGCGCGTCCGCGCATCGCCCTCGTGCTGTCGGGCGGCGGCGCGCGCGGTCTCGCGCATATCGGCGTATTGAAAGTGCTGCAGGAGCTGCACGTGCCGATCGACATGGTGGTGGGCACCAGCATGGGCGGCGTGGTGGGCGGGGCGTATGCGGCCGGCGCTTCCGTGGCGGACCTGGAAAAGATGGCGCGCGAGACCAACTGGGCGCGCGTGGTGGCCGACCGGCCGCCGCGCGACGAACTGGCGTTCCGCCGCCGGGAGGAAGATTTATTGCTGCCGTCGCGCATCGAATTTGGCACCAGCCGCAACGGCATTTCCACGCCGCCGGCAGCGGCCAGCAATGCGGCCCTGGAAATGGCCTTGAACCGGCTGCTGCCGGCCGGCATGCGCGACCGTCCCGCCAGCCAGCTGCCGCTGCCTTTCCGCTCGGTGGCGTCGGACCTGGTCAATGGCGAGCTGGTGGAGCTGGTCGATACGCCCCTGTTCCTGTCGATGCGCGCCTCGCTGGCCGTGCCGGGCGTGTTTGCTCCCGTGCGCGTGAACAACCGCCTGGTGGTCGACGGAGGCCTGGTGCGCAACCTGCCCGTCGACATGGCGCGCGCCATGGGCGCCGACATCATCATTGCCGTCAACGTGGGCACGCCGCTGGCGCCGGAAAAAGAGCTGGGCAGCGCCATCGGCGTGGCGCAGCAGATGCTGCAGATCCTCACGGAGCAGAACGTGCAGCGCTCGCTCAAGGAGCTGCAGCCGCAGGACATCCTGGTGGCGCCCGACCTGACGGGCGTCAGTTTCCTCGACTTTGAAAACTATGCGCGCGCCATGCGCGCCGGCGAACAGGCGGCGCAGGCACTGGCCGCCCGCCTGGCGCCGCTGGCGCTGTCGCCGGAACAGTATGCGGCGCGCGAGCAGCTGCGCCTGGCGGCGCCGGCCCTGCTGGACGTGGCCTTGCCGCTCACGCGCCTGGCCGTGGAAAGCGAAGGCGATATCAATCCGCGCATCCTGCAGGCGCAATCGGGCCTGGTGGAAGGGCAGGCCGTCAGCCAGGAAGATGTGCTCAAGGCGGCGGCCAGGTTGTATGGCCGCGGCGACGTGGCGCGCGTGGAGACGGAAGTGGTCGACGCAGGCGAGCAGCGCGCCGTCACCATCAAGGCGGTCGAAGCGCCGTGGGCCAGCAGCCGCTTGCGCGTGGGTCTGGAAATGGCCAGCGATTTCAGGGACAGCAATACCTTTGCCCTGAAGCTGCTGCATGTGCGCTCGAACTTGAACAGTTGGGGCGGCGAATTGCGCAGCATGGTGCAGATCGGCACGGCGCGCAATTTCGGGGTGCAGTACTGGCAGCCGCTGGGCGCCGGCAACCCGTGGTATATCGCGCCATCGTTCCAGTACACCTCCCAGGCGGTCGACCTGTTCGACAAGGGACGGCGCAATGCGCGCGTCGCCTACAGCGGCCAGGGCGCCAGCCTGGTGCTGGGGCGCCAGTTCGGTTTCTGGGGCGATCTGCAGTTCGGCGTCACGCGCAGCGAAGTCAAGGCGGACGTCAGCATCCCCGCCGACCCGTCCTACCCCAAGGAGCGGGCGCTGGGCACCAACCAGTTCGTCCAGTTCCGCGTCGATACGCTCGATTCGCCCGGTTTCCCCACGCGCGGCGTGCTGTTCGACGCCACCTGGACGCGCTCCGCGACCACCGGTACGGGCGAGTCGGGCCTGGGGCGCTCCGCCATCACGGGCCTGAAGGCGTTTGGCAGCGGCAATTGGGCCGGCCATGTGTATGGCGAATGGGCGCGCGCGCAACGGGGCGAGGCGCCGCTCAGCCTGGGCGGCTTCCTGCGCCTGTCCGGCACGCAGTTCGAGTCGGTGACGGGGCGCAGCGTGGCCCTGGCGCGCTTCGTGATGGCGCGCCGCATCGGTTCCCTGCCCAGCACCCTGGGTGGCGCCGTGCGGGCCGGCTTTTCGCTGGAAATGGGCGGCGGCTTCGATCAGAGCGAGCGCTGGAAAGCCACCAAGTTCACGCAGGCCAGCAGCGCCTTCATCTCGGTCGATACGCGCTTCGGTCCCGTGTATGTGGCCTCGGGCGCATCGAAGGGCGGCGAGAGCACGCTTTACCTGTTCCTGGGACCGGTCTGGTAAGGCGCCGCCGGGGCGGCGGACGCCGAGCTGCGGCGCAGGGCCGTGAAGGCGGCAAATTCCCATGAGCGAAAGCCCAGCAGCAGGGTAAAGCCGTCGCGTTCCTGCGGCGGCAGGCGGCGGTCGTTCTGGTGCAGGCGCGCCAGTTCCTCGGCCAGCTGGCGGATCTTCTGTACCAGCTCCTGTGCGCTCGACAGCGACAGGCGCGCCGGGATGCACATCAGGGTTTCACCGGCGCCGTCAAAATGCCCGCTGAAATAATCGGCCACCACATATTCGCGGAAGTACTGTTGCACCGGGCCGTCGGCCAGCCAGTGGAAAGCGTTCGAGACGCGCAGGCTGTAACGGTTCAGCGGCTTGAGTTCGATCAAGCCCAACCGGTCCAGTTCGGCCAGGCAACCGATGCATTCGGCCTGCGTCAGCGCATACGTTTCCACCACCTGCTCCAGGCTCCAGTGGCCGAGGCAGCAGATCGCCACCAGCAGCAGACGCGGATGCGCCACCAGCGACTTTTCCTGCACCAGGGTGAGCGTGTCGGCATGCGGCGTGATGTCGGCCGCGCCGCGCAGCACGTCTTCCATGGCGATGCCCGATGCCTTGCAGATCAGGGCCAGGCGCGACAGCGACATGTCGTGCTGGCCAAACATGCGCTTGACGCTCGACTCGCTCATGCCGATGCGTTCGGCCAATACCTTGTACGTGATGCCGGCGGCACGCAGTTGGGTGCGCAGCACGCGCAAAACCAGTTCAGGTGAACTCACGGAATATCCTTTTTGGTAAGTTTGGTAGCGGATGGCGGTACCGAATGTAGCCCTTAATGGAACTTTGCACAAGGTGATAGTACTTTTCGGCAAAAGCGATGACACTCCCGCTTGTGGCTCGCGCAGCGCGCTACAACCAGGCAATCCATCCACTTGTAGAGGTTATCCATGTTCCCATCTTTCCGTTTCCCCGCAGCGCTGCTGGCGCTGGCCGCCATCGCTCCCTTGCACGCCGCCGCCGCCGAACCGGCGCCGGGTCCCTTCTATGCGGGCGCCAGCTACGGCTTTCGCGCCAGCACAGGCCTCGATTGCATCGCCGGACAAAGCGATTGCGACAAAAGCAGCAAGCGCAATGGCAAGGCCTACCTGGGTTACAGTTTCGACGCGTTGCCGTTTCAGGGCGGCGTGGCCCTGCCTTCGGTTGAGCTGGTGGGGTACATGGGCGGCGAGGTCAAGTCCGGCTTCGATACGGACGCCGGCAAGCGCGCTGGCCGCGGCAAGTTCACGGGCCTCGGCATCCAGGGCGTGCTCGGCTACCAGTTCGACGCCTTTACCCTGAGCGGACGCGCCGGCGCGGCGTACACGCAGGGCAAGGTCGATTATCTGGGCGGCGGTTCGGACAAGAAGGACAAGATCGGCCTGACTTACGGCATCGGCGCGGCGTATGCGCTGAACCAGAACTGGTCGCTGCACCTCGACTGGGACCGCGTGCCGGTCAAATACAGCAGCAAGCAAACGACCAAGGTCGACATGTTTTCGCTGGGCGCGTCCTACCGTTTCTAAGGGGATGATGCTGCGGCAGAGAGTGGCCTGATGGCGGACGCCCCAACGGGGGTGTCCGCGGGCGGCCTATTTGTCCGTCTCGACTTTCAACAGCAATTTCGCCAGCAGGCGTTTTTCCTGCTGGCGCTGGCCGGACACGGTCTTTACGTGCGCCCCGGCCGTGCGCTGCAGGGCGGCCGTGGCGACGGGGTTGCGCGGTTTTTGCGAGGGTTCGACGCGGAACTGCATTTTCTGCCGCGTCGCCAATGCCTTGTTTGCCATCGGTCCCTCCTTGATTACAGCACGTAGCGCGACAGGTCCTCGTTGACCGACAGCGCTTCCAGGCGTTCGTTGACGTACGCGGCATCGATCACCAGCAGGTTTTCCGTGCTGCTGCTGCCTTCGCTGGCCGTAAACGACACTTCTTCCAGCAGTTTTTCCATCACCGTGTGCAGCCGGCGCGCGCCGATGTTTTCCGTGCGCTCGTTGACCGAATAGGCGATTTCCGCCAGGCGCGTGATGCCTTCCGGCGCGAATTGCAGTTTCAGGTTTTCCGTCGCCAGCAAGGCTTCGTACTGCATCGTCAGGCAGGCGTCGGTGCTCGTCAAAATGCGCTCGAAGTCCGCAATCGACAGCGATTCCAGCTCCACGCGGATGGGGAAGCGCCCCTGCAGCTCGGGAATCAGGTCCGACGGCTTCGACAAATGGAAGGCGCCCGAGGCGATGAACAGGATGTGGTCCGTGCGGATCATGCCATATTTCGTGTTGACGGTCGTGCCCTCGACCAGCGGCAGCAGGTCGCGCTGCACGCCGGCGCGCGAGACGTCGGCGCCGCCCGATTCCGAACGCGAGGCGATCTTGTCGATTTCGTCCAAAAACACGATGCCGTTCTGCTCGACGTTCTGGATGGCCTTCTGTTTCAGCTCATCTTCGTTGAGCAGCTTGGCCGCTTCTTCCTCGACCAGCAGTTTCAAGGCTTCCTTGATCTTGACCTTGCGCGCCTTCTTGCGCTGCCCGCCCACGCCCGAGAACATGGACTTGATCTGCTCCGTCATTTCCTCCATGCCCGGCGGCGCCATGATTTCCATCTGCGGCCCCGCCTCGGCCAGCTCGATCTCGATTTCCTTGTCATCGAGCTCGCCCTGGCGCAAGCGCTTGCGGAAGGTCTGGCGCGTGCTGTCGCCGCTGCCCGTGTCCACGGCCGCTGCCGTATTCGGCGTGAAGCCGAAGTCGCGCGCCGGCGGCACGAGAATGTCGATCACGCGGTCTTCGGCCGCATCTTCGGCGCGCGCGCGCACTTTTTTCATTTCCAGCGCGCGCGTCTGCTTGATGCCGATGTCGATCAGGTCGCGGATGATGGTGTCGACGTCGCGGCCCACATAACCGACTTCCGTAAATTTGGTCGCTTCGATCTTGATGAAGGGCGCCTCGGCCAGCTTGGCCAGGCGGCGCGCGATTTCCGTCTTGCCGACGCCCGTGGGGCCGATCATGAGGATGTTCTTGGGCGTGATTTCATGGCGCAGAGGCTCGGCCACCTGCTGGCGGCGCCAGCGGTTGCGCAGGGCGATGGCGACGGCGCGCTTGGCCTTGGCCTGGCCCACCACGTGCTTGTCGAGTTCCGTGACGATTTCCGACGGGGTCATGTTCATGATCATAGTTGGCTTTCTATTCTTTGCTCGCGGACGCTTAGTCGAGCGTCTCGATGATGTGCGACATATTCGTATAAATGCACAGCTCGGCGGCGATGGTCAGCGATTTCTTGACCACCTCGGCCGGCGACAAATCCGTGTTTTCCTGCAGCGCCTTGGCGGCGGACTGGGCATAGGTGCCGCCCGAGCCGATGGCGCCGATGCCGTCTTCCGGTTCCAGCACGTCGCCATTGCCCGTGATGACCAGGGTCGACTCGCTGTCGGCCACCAGCAGCATCGCTTCCAGGCGGCGCAGCACGCGGTCGGTGCGCCAGTCCTTGGCCAGTTCGACGGAGGCGCGCAGCAGATTGCCCTGGTGTTTTTCCAGCTTGCCTTCAAATCGGTCGAGCAGGGTAAAAGCGTCGGCGGTGCCGCCGGCAAAGCCGACCAGGACCTTGCCCTGATACAACTTACGCACTTTGCGGGCCGTGCCCTTCATGACGATGTTGCCGAGCGTTACCTGGCCGTCGCCACCCAGGGCGACTTGCTTGCCGCGCCGGACGCAGAGGATGGTGGTGCCGTGAAATTGTTCCATAGTGACCTCAAAAGATTCGTGCCGATGCGTGCAAGGCCATGCGATTGCGCGCCCATGGTTCAAACGTGGGGATGGAAAAGGCAATTGCAAGCGGCATGTGCCGCTGTCGTGCTTGCTTCAGTGTAGTCGGCGCGGGACGAAAAAAAAGCACGCAACCGGAGTCGTGTGCTTTTTATCGCCAGCGCGGGGCCGCTTGGGCGGCCGCGCCAGGGGAGGGGTGATCAGTCGCCGTACAGCTTTTGCTTCAGTTCGCGCCGTTGCTGGGCTTCCAGCGACAGGGTGGCGGTCGGACGGGCGATCAGGCGCGGGATGCCGATAGGCTCGCCCGTTTCTTCGCACCAGCCATAGTCGCCGGCATCGATGCTGGCGATCGATTGCTGTACTTTCTTCAGCAATTTGCGTTCGCGGTCGCGCGTGCGCAGTTCCAGCGCATGCTCTTCCTCGATGGTGGCGCGGTCGGCAGGGTCCGGTACGAGCACGGTTTCACGCAAGTGTTCCGTGGTTTCGCCGGCGTTTTTCAGCAGGTCTTTCTCGAGCTGCTGCAGGCGCGCCTTGAAGAATGCCAGTTGTGCCGGATTCATGTAGTCATCTTCGCTCATGGCGCGAATTTGGTCTTCGCTGATGAGAGGGATGTCTTGGTTGGCGGCCGGGGTCGATTTATTAGTTTTGGTCATAACTTCGCTTACCTTCGATACGACAGAGTTTTCAAATTGATCAGTTGATGCGGCGATACCGAGCAACTGTACAGGTTCCGCTTGGCATTGCTGTCCCGCTGTACTGCGTGCGACCTTGGCTTGCCGGCGAAAGCCAGGACTACCGGCCGGCCATGGTGCCATGTTGATAACTTTTTACCGCTCTATGCCAATCGCGCTCTGTGCGCGACAACGGGCGTGTTGGGTGGATCGCTTGCATGCCTGGCATGCGGCCAGCGGCAGTTTGCCAGCATTTCATGACAGGCTAACGACATGGGCCGTTTTCGTCGCTGATTTTGGCACGCTTTGCCTTATATTGCCATCCCGATTTGTTGACTAGCCGATCAGGGACGGCTACTTGTTGGTTTATGCCAGCAAGATCGGTGTCGGGCAGCGGGAAAGCGTGCTTAACTTTCCCTTTTGTTTCTGCTTTGCAAAGGATACTTTGCAAAACCCGGCTAGTTTATACCAAACATTGTTCGAGTCCGCGAATAAAAATGTCTTTTGGTAGATTTTTGCCAATAAAGACCATTTTGCTGCCACGCACTTCGTGTTCGCCCCATTTGGCGCCCAGGTCGCTGCCCATCAGCTGGTGCACGCCCTGGAAGACCACCTTGCGTTCGGCGCCCTGCATCAGCAGCACGCCCTTGTAGCGCAGCATGCGCGGTCCATACACTTGCACCAGGCCGCCGAGGAACTCGTCGAGCTTGGCGCTGTCGAACGGTTGCGTGCTCTTGAAAACAAAGGCGGCGATGTCGTCGCTGTGCTGCGCATGGTGATGGTCGGCATGGCCGCAATTGGCGGCACAGGCGTCGCTGTGCTCATGCGCGTGCTCATGGCCGTGCGCGTGGTCGTGATCGTGGACGTGCGCCGTCTCTGTCTCCAGGAAATCCGGGTCCAGTTCCAGCTTTTCATTCAGGTTGAAACCGCGAATGTCGAGTACTTCGGCCAGCGGCGCGCGGCCGAAATCGACCCTGGCGATGGGGGCGCGGGGATTGATGCGTTTCAAACGGCGCGTCAGGGCGGCCACGTCGTCTTCACTGACGAGGTCGGTTTTCGACAGCAGCAGCTTGTCGGCAAAGCCCACTTGCCGCTGGGCTTCCTCGTATTCATCGAGTTGCTTCATCGCATGACGCGCATCGACCACCGTGATGATGGCGTCGAGCATGTAGTGGCTGCCCACTTCTTCGTCGACAAAGAAGGTCTGCGCCACGGGGCCGGGATTGGCCAGGCCCGTCGTTTCGATGACGACGCGGTCGAACGCCAGCAGGCCGGCGTCGCGCTTGCGCGCCAGTTCCGTCAAGCCCACGATGAGGTCGCCGCGCACGGTGCAGCAGATGCAGCCGTTGTTCATCTCGATGATGTGCTCGTTGCTATCCTGCACCAGGATGTCATTGTCGATGTTTTCCTGGCCAAACTCGTTTTCGATCACGGCGATGCGCATGCCATGGTCTTCCTGCAGTATGCGGTTGAGCAAGGTGGTTTTGCCGGCACCGAGGAAACCGGTGAGGATGGTGGTTGGAATCAGTGCCATGAGAGATGCCTATGCTGTAATCGATGGTGCCGCCGCGCAAGCGGAAGAATGCGGACGATTATGCCGGAATTTTGCAAAAGCTTGCAAATGCGCGCCGATCCGCTTGATATGGATCAGGCTGGCCAACGAGCGCGGCCTACTTGACCTTGGCGCGCGGGTGCGCCTGGTCGTATACGTGCGCCAGGTGCTGGAAATCGAGGGCCGTGTAGACCTGGGTCGAGGTGATGCTGGAATGGCCCAGCATTTCCTGCACGGCGCGCAAGTCGCCCGACGATTGCAGCACGTGCGAGGCAAACGAGTGGCGCAGCACATGCGGGTGCACGTTGGCGGGAATGTCGGTCGCCAGCGCGTGCGCCTTCAGGCGCAGCTGCAGTACACGCGGCGAGATGCGCGTGCCGCGCGTGCTGAGAAACAAGGCAGCGCTGCCATCGGCCGCTGGCGGGCGCACGGCCAGCCAGGCCGTCAGCGCCACGAGGGCCGCCTTGCCGACGGGCACCTTGCGCATCTTGTTGCCCTTGCCTGTGACGATGACTTCGAAGCTGGCCATGTCGAGCCAGCCCAGCGAGGCCTCCCGGCCGTTCTCGGCCTTGCAGTAATGGGTGTCCAGGCTGGTCAGTTCGGACACGCGCAAGCCGCTTGAATACAGCAGCTCGAACATGGCGCGGTTGCACAGTTGCTCCGGCTCGGCAGCGCCTTGCTGGTGTTGCGCGGGCGCCACGAGGCGCACGGCGTCGTCCACCGACAGGGCTTTGGGCAAGGTTTTGGCCCGCTTGGGCGCGCGGATGCCGTCGACGGGATTGGCGTCGAGCGCCGTTTCACCGCTGAGCCAGTTGTAAAAGCCCCGCCACGACGACAGCTTGCGCGCGATCGAGCGCGGATCGAGGCCGCCACTGTGCAGCTTGGCCGTGTAGCGGCGCACGTCGTTGTGCGCCAGCGCCGTCCACGGCGTATTGCCGCTCAGTTCCAGCAAGGCGCGCAAGTCGCGCCCGTAAGCGTCCAGCGTATGCGGCGACAGCTTGCGCTGCGTGGCCAGCTGCGCCAGGTAGGCATCGAGCCACTCGGCCTTGCCGCGCGCCGCATGCATGGCTGATTCAGGCCGGCGAGCCGGCGCGCAGCGCGGCCAGGGCGGCGCCGGCTGTGGCGCCGATGTGCACGAGGAAGTCCGTGCCCATGCTGGAGGTAAAGCGTTCGCTGTCGGGCGAGCCCAGCACCAGCAAGCCGAAGGTACCCGTGGTGTTCGGGGCGCGCAGGGCGATCATGACGGTCGATTCGATCTTGTCCGCCTGCAGCCAGTGCACGGCTTCGAAATCGCGGTTGCTGCCGCAGTACGGCGTTTGCAGGCTGTTGGCGAACATGCGCACATCGGCCGTCACATCTTCCGTGAACCAGCCGTCGGCGTGTTCCGGCAGCACTTGCCACAGGCGCAGGCTGACGTAGGGCACGTCGAAATTGCTTTGCAAGGCATCGACCAGCACGCGCGGCATGTCTGCATCGTTGCGCACTTGCAGCATGGCCTGGTTCCAGCCGTGGAACTTGCTGGCGATATCGCCATTTTCCTCGGCCAGGCGGCTCAGCTTGGACATGCGCAGTTCGAGCGCCTTGTACTTGTCGCGCATCACTTCCATCTGCCGCTCCTGCAGCGAGATGGTGCGTCCCGTCAGCGGGCTGCTCAGCTTGACCTCGCCGAGCAGCGCGGTATGCTCTTCGAAGAACGTCGGATGCTCGCTCAGGTACTGGGCGACGGTGCTGGAATCGAGTGTGGCGGTCATTGATAGTGTCAGAAGAGAGAAGGATGAACACTTGATTCTAACCGAGAGTGCGCCGCAATATGGAGCAAAAGCGCGCGCCCATGAAAAAAGCGGCATGGTTGCCCATGCCGCCTTGCTCCGTCTGGCGAGTCACGTCACCCGTCGCGGGAGACGCGCGATGCCATTAGAAGTTGTGATGTACGCCGATGCCGACGTAGTTGACGCTTTTCGCAACGTTGTAGTTGATGCTGTCAGCAACAGCGGCTTTTTTGTTCGAGATATCTGCATAGACGTAGGTGCGCTTCGACAGATTGTAGTCATAGCCCAGCGATGCTTGCTTGGTTTTGACGACGCCATCGGGCGTTTTCTGGCCATAGCCGGCGCGGATCTTGCCTGGGCCTACGTCGTAGTTGGCGCCCAGTACCCACGATTTGGTGCCGGTATTGATGATTTTGAAGTCATCATCTTTCTGGTGCTGGATCGACAGCATGACTTTCAGCTCAGGAATAGGATTGACCGAGGCAGCAACCGACCACAGCTTGGCTTGCAAGCCATTGCGCTCGTAGGCAGCCATGGCAGCAAATCCAGTCGAGGTGTACGTTGCGGAGATCGAGTACGGGGTCGACGTCGGCGCCACGTTGGCTGCCACGGCACGGTTGCCCGAAGCAAATGTTACCGAGTTGCCCGGCGCGCGCGCTGGCACTGCGCTGTTGTTATTAGCTTCCTTGGCAGCAACGGTGGCGTTGAGCTGGAAGCCATTGAACACTGGCGTGTTGTAGAACACGGCGTTCGAGAAGCGGTTACGCGAGTTGCCTGGTGCGCTCAGCGGATCGCTGGTGTAGCCGGCGACGGTCAGGTCGGTCTGAAAACCGGCTGGCGTAGGCATGCCCGACCATGGTTCGAACGAGGTGCTCACTTCCTGGTATGCGGTCAGGCCACGGCCCAGGCGTACGGTACCGAAGTCGCCTTGCAGGCCGACGCGGCTTTGACCCTGGAACAGCGGACGCGAATTGACGCCCGACGTGTTTTCTACGGTGCCGGTGTCGGATTCATAGCGAATTTCCAGTTGGAAAATAGCTTTCAAGCCATTGCCCAGATCTTCCGTACCCTTGAAGCCCAGTTTGTTGTTGTCGCGCTTCGTGACAGCGGTGGTCGAACCAGTCGCTTTGCCCAGACCTGCATCGATCGTGCCGTAGATTTGGACGGACGACTGCGCTTGTGCGGTTGCGGCAAAGGCGCCGAAGAGTGCGAGGGCAACGAGTGATTTTTTCATGTCTTCTTCCCTATTTAAAAGTGAGTTCCGTCCGAGATCCGAGCAGATTGAAATGCGCTGACTGTCGCGTTTCGATGAATGAACCTTAATTCGTCGGCGCGCAAGACGCGCGGGATTGGTCAAATATGCGTAAAAAGATTGGTGAAAAGCGGCATAACTGCATGCCCCTGTTGTATTTTTGTAACGCGCGATTTCTGCCCGTCCTGCGCCGATGGACAAGGTTCTCCCATCGCCACCGTAGCGGCGCCTTGCAATCTTGGCATGTCCAGGCCGAGGGATTGTTGCGTTGAATCAAGTTCTTGCGGTCGCTTTGGCGGATTTACGACACAAGGACGTTACACTAAGGGACGGCCTGCACTGATGGGCCTGGAGACGACTCACTATTATTAGAATCATTGACTCAATATCGAGAATCGATGGCAAATCGCGAAACATTAGGATTGATCAAGGGGGCACGTGCTGGCGACGTGGCTTGCCAACTGGCGTTGGGACGCGTGTATCTGTTTGGACAGGGTGTGCCGCAAAGCTTGCCGACGGCCTTGCACTGGCTGGCGCGGGCGGCCCAGGAGGATAGCGAGGAAGCGTGCCGGCTGATTGGCACCCACGTGCCTTTTGAAGTCGCGCAACCGGCAGCCAAGGCGCTGATTCCGTATTACGCGCAAGCGTTCGATGCGGGCCTGGTGCAGGCGGGCCTGGTACTGGCGCAACTGGTGCTGGGCAACGCCGCCAGTCACTGTGAAGCCTTGCGCGCCAAGGCGCGCGTGGCGCTGGACGCTGCCGTACGCGCCGGCTTGCCCGATGCGCAATGGTTGTTGTCGCTACAAGAAAAATCATCGGCAACACCGGGGCCGGCCACCAGCGTGGCTGGCGAGCAGGCCTTCGATGGCGACGCGCCGCTGCACGCCTGGCTGGAGCAGGCTTGGCGCCAGGGCAACCATGCGGGTTTTCTGTCGCAAGGCTTGCCGCTGGCGCGCGAGCTGTTGCAGCGCCAGGCCGTCGCCGGGGCGCGCACGATCGCCCTCGACGCTCAGCAGGTGCTGTTGCTGTCGCGTTGCGCCCAGGCATTGGCGCCAGGCGGCGATGCCGAGGGCTGGCAGTGCTGCGAGCTGGCCGCGCATGGCGGCGACCGCACGGCGCAGCTGGAGCTGGGACTCGGCTATGCGCGCATGGATGCGCACGGCCAGCGCCTGGCCACGCGCAACGGCGCCGCCAATTTCAAGCGTGCCGTGCGCTGGCTGACGCAGGCGGGCGAGCAGGGACTGGCCGAAGCCTGGTTCGTGCTGTCGCGCATCTATACGAAACCGGAATTTTCCCAGCGCAATGTCGTCGAAGCGCATTTCTGCCTGGAGCGCGCGGCCGACCTGGGGCATGGGCCGGCGCAGCTCGAGTGCGGCATGCATGCCTGGCGTAACCGCCGCGATGGCGTCAACAACGATGTGCGCGCCGCGTATTGGCTGCTGCAGGCGCAGGCGCAAGGCAGCCGTGAAGCGGAGGCGGCGCTGGCGAAAATCGCGCCTCGAGGCGAGCCCGGCGACTGGGGCCAGTGCGCCGCCATGCACGCCGACGGGCATGGGCGCCAGCTGGGCCAGAACCACCCCCTGCTGGCGGCGCGCCTGGAACTGGCGCGCTGCTTTCATCTGTCGCGTGCCGAGGCCTTGCTGCTCGACATCCACGCGGCCGACCAGGGCCATTGTCTGTTGATCGATATCAGCGCCACGCATGGCCGTGGCAAGCGGCGCCTCGTGCTGATCCGCACGGCGCAGGAGCGCCAGCTGCTCGATCAGGTAGTGCGCCTGTTCGAGCGCGTCGATTGCGGCGTGGCGGGGCCGGAAGGCAATTACCGGCAGCGCCTGTATCGCCTGAAGTGCTATCTGGCGGAACTCGATGTGGTACAGGAACAGCAGTTCCTGGCCGCCTGACTTTTACTTCTGACCTTCACCCGTCTACAGCTCGATCGTGCCCTCGAACACGGTCACTGCCGGGCCCGTCATCAGGACGGGCTGGCCGGGGCCTTGCCAGGCGATCGACAGTTCGCCGCCGCGCGCGCTGATGCGCACGGGGGAATCGAGCAGGCCGCGACGGATGCCGGCCACGGCAGCGGCGCAGGCGCCCGTGCCGCACGCGAGGGTTTCGCCCGCGCCCCGCTCGAACACGCGCAGTTTCACGTGCTGGCGGTCGACGATCTGCATGTAGCCGGCGTTGACCCGGCGGGGAAAGCGCGGGTGGTGCTCGATCAGCGGGCCCGTCACTTCCAGGTCTTGCGCATCAACATCGTCGACCACCTGCACGGCATGCGGATTGCCCATCGAGACGACGGATACCAGCACGGAAGCTGCGTGGCCCGGCAAGGCCAGGTCCAGCGGCCATAAGGTGTCGTTGCCTTGCGCTACACCGGCGAGGCCGGCCGCATCGAACGGTACCAGCTGTGGCTCGAGCACGGGCGCGCCCATGTCGACCGTGATGCTGCCGTCGAGTTCCAGGCGCGGCGCGATGACGCCGGCCATGGTTTCCACGCGGATGCTGGCCTTGCTGGACAAGCCTTTTTCGCTGACGAACTTGACGAAGGCGCGCGCGCCGTTGCCGCATTGTTCCACTTCGCCGCCATCGTTGTTATAGATGCGGTAGCGGAAATCGCAGCCGGGCAGGCGCGGTTTCTCCACCACGAGGATCTGGTCGGCGCCGATGCCGAAACGGCGGTCGGCCAGGCGCTGCCATTGGGCCGGCGTGAAGTCGATGTCCTGATTGATGGCGTCGATGACGATGAAGTCATTGCCCGCACCATGCATCTTGGTAAAGTGGAGTTTCATGTTCTGCCGTATCACTTGTGCTGGTTATAGAACGAGGCTTCGCCTTCCGGACGCGTCTTGAAGCGTTTATGCGTCCAGAAATACTCGGCCGGCGCTTCGCGCACGCGCTCTTCGATGAATTCGTTCATGCGGCGCGTGGCGGCCGTGATGTCGTCGCCCGGATAATCGTCCCAGGCCGGGTAATAGGTCACTTGCCAGCCCTGGTAATTGGGTAAAAAAGTGGCGATGACGGGAATCACCTGCGCCTTGGCGGCCAGCGCCAGGCGCGCCGTGGCCGTCAGGGTGGCGGCTGGCACGCCGAAGAAGGGCACGAATTCCGCATCCTTTTCGCCGAAATCCATATCCGGCAACATAAAGTAGGGCAAGCCGTCGCGCAGCGCGCGCAAAATCGTCTTGATGCCGTCCTGGCGCGTAAACAGCTTGGGCGGCTTGAAGCGCGAACGGCCGTTGCGCAAGGCCTGGTCGAAGGCGGCGTTTTTTTGCTGCACGTACATCGACGAGGCGGAAATTTCCATGGCCGTGGCGGCGCCGGCCACGTCGAGGCAGACGAAGTGCGGGCACAGCAAGATGGTGGGCTTGGCGGCGATCTGCTGGCCCGGGAAGGCGGGTACCTTTTTGATCAGGCGGTTCAATCGCGCTTCCGATGACCACCACAGGATGCTGCGTTCCCACACGCTGCGCGAATAGGCCTGGAAATGCTGGCGCGCCAGCGCCACGCGCTGGGCTTCCGTCAGTTCCGGCATGCACAGGCGCAGATTCGTCAGGGCGATCCTGCGCCGCGTGGGCATGGCGATGAACAGCACGCTGCCGACGGCCACGCCGAAGCGGCCGAGGATGGGCAGAGGCAGCCAGTGCAGCAGCCACATGAAGGCGATCAGCAGTCTCATGCCTGCTCCCCGGTGGCAGCGGTCGTGGCAGGCGTGGGCGGCGGCGCGCCGCGCGGCACTTTATAGCGGTTGTAGCTCCACAGGTATTGCGCCGGGCTGCGGGCGATCAATTGCTCCATGGCCGCATTGATGGTGCGCGCCTGTTCGGCCGAGCTGCTGTCGAGCGACTCGGTAAACGGCACGAAATGCACGACATAGCCGCGTCCGCCCGGCAGGCGTTCCGCGTAGGTGATGATGACTTCGGCGCCGCCCATCTGCGCCAGCTTGGCGGGCAGGGTCATGGTGTAGGCGGGGCGGCCGAAGAAATCGGCCCATACGCCTTCGCCTTCCTGCGGCACCTGGTCGGGCAGCAGGCCGATCGGTTGTCCCTTTTTCAGGCATTTGGCGAAGATGCGCACACCCGACATGTTCGCCGGCGCCAGCATCAGGTTTTCGCGCGCGCGCGCCCCTTCGATCAGCGGTTTCAGGGCGGCGCGCTTGGGCGGGCGGTACATCACGGTGAGCGGCGTGCGCAGCGCGATCTGCTGGGCGACGATTTCAAAGCAGCCCAGGTGTGGTGTCAGGAAGACAATGCCGCGGCCATGCTGCAGCGCTTTTTCCACCAGTTCCCAGTTTTCCACCGTCGCATGGCGCGCCACGCGCTCGGCGGGGGCGCACCAGATGAAGGGCAGTTCCAGCACGCTCTTGCCCGCTTCGGCCACGGCCGTGTGCAAGTGTTGCGAAAACCCCGCACCTTGCATGTTCTCGCGCATGCGGCGGCGGTAGGACGGGGAAATGGCGTAAATCACCCATCCCAGCACAGCGCCAAGGCCATGCAGGACGGGCAGGGGAAAGACGGACAAGAAGCGGAAAATTGGGACTAACATGTATAAGCTGTTTCCAGGAATGGCGTGTTGCCGTGCCAAAATTTTTTAAGAAGCGTAAAATACCACGTATGCAGTAACCGCTGAGTTAATAGACAACTTGCGAAGCGGAATATAAATATCGCTAAAGCGTCGCAGGCAAAATCCTCTTTACTGCGACAGAACATTCACATAGTAATCAGGAGCTTGCAATGTCAAACGACTATCTCTTCACTTCCGAATCCGTTTCGGAAGGCCATCCCGACAAGGTTGCCGATCAAATTTCCGACGCCATCCTTGACGCCATCCTGGCCCAGGATCCGAGCGCCCGCGTGGCCGCCGAAACCCTGTGCAACACGGGTCTGGTGGTACTGGCTGGCGAGATTACCACGCACGCCAATGTTGATTATATTCAAGTTGCGCGCGAAACCATCAAACGCATCGGCTACGACAACACGGAATACGGTATCGACTACAAGGGTTGCGCCGTGCTGGTGGCCTACGACAAGCAGTCGCCGGACATCGCGCAAGGCGTCGATGAAGGTGCTGGCATTGACCTGGATCAAGGCGCCGGCGATCAGGGCCTGATGTTCGGCTACGCCTGCGATGAAACGGCCGAGCTGATGCCCGCCGCCATCCACTACGCGCACCGCCTGGTCGAGCGCCAGTCACAACTGCGCAAGGATGGCCGTCTGCCATGGCTGCGTCCGGATGCGAAATCGCAAGTAACCCTGCGCTACGTCGATGGCCGCCCCGTCGGCGTGCACACGGTGGTGCTGTCGACCCAGCATGCGCCGGAAATCTCGCACAAGCAGATCGAAGAAGCCGTCATCGAAGAAATCATCAAGCCCATCCTGCCGCGCGAATGGCTGACGGAGACCAAATTCCTCGTCAACCCGACGGGCCGTTTCGTCATCGGCGGTCCGCAAGGCGATTGCGGCTTGACCGGGCGCAAGATCATCGTCGACACCTACGGTGGCGCGGCCCCGCACGGCGGCGGCGCGTTCTCGGGCAAGGACCCATCGAAAGTCGACCGTTCGGCAGCGTATGCGGCCCGCTATGTGGCGAAAAACATCGTCGCGGCCGGCCTGGCGCGTCAATGCCAGGTGCAGGTCAGCTACGCCATCGGCGTGGCCAAGCCGATCAACATCACCGTCTACACGGAAGGCACGGGCGTAATTCCCGACGCGGAAATCGCCAAGCTGGTGCTGGCGCACTTTGATCTGCGTCCAAAAGGCATCGTGCAAATGCTCGACCTGCTGCGCCCGATCTACCAGAAGAGCGCCGCCTACGGCCACTTCGGCCGCGAAGAGCCGGAATTCACGTGGGAGCGCACGGACAAGGTCGCCCTGCTGCGCGACGCTGCCGGCCTGAAGTAATCTAGCCCGCTTGCAAAAGAAGCGCCCCGGCCAGCTGGCCGCGGGCGCTTTTTTTATATGTTGTTAGTTGGCAATGCATGGCGAACAAGCTGGCGCGCCGGCATTGACGATGTTAAAATCCACCGTCCGAGGAGCGTTGCGACGAAGAAATTCGCCAGGCTCGGAATATCCTGCAACTGCGCTCACGTACCTTTTTCAACTGAAAGGAGGGCGTGATGAACGCCGTACTCAAATCGCAACACGACTACACCATCGCCGATATCACCTTGGCCGCATGGGGCGACAAAGAAATCAAGATTGCTGAAACGGAAATGCCTGGCCTGATGGCCATCCGCGAAGAATTCGCGGCGGCGCAGCCTCTGAAAGGCGCGCGCATCACCGGTTCCATCCACATGACCATCCAGACCGCCGTGCTGATCCAGACCCTGGAAGCACTGGGCGCGCAAGTGCGTTGGGCATCGTGCAACATTTACTCCACGCAAGATCACGCTGCCGCCGCCATCGCTGCCGCCGGCACGCCGGTGTTCGCCGTCAAGGGCGAGTCGCTGGACGACTACTGGGAATACACGCACCGCATCTTCGAATGGCCGGATGCGGACGGCAAGGCTGTCTACTCGAACATGATCCTCGACGATGGCGGCGATGCGACCCTGCTGCTGCACCTGGGCGTGCGCGCGGAAACCGACCTGTCGGTGCTGGCCAACCCCGGTTCGGACGAAGAAATCTGCCTGTTCAACTCGATCAAGAAGCACTTGCTGGCCGATCCGACCTGGTACTCGAAGCGCCTGCCGGAAATCTTGGGCGTGACGGAAGAAACGACGACCGGCGTGCACCGTTTGTACCAGATGCACAAGGAAGGCAAGCTGGCTTTCCCTGCGATCAACGTCAACGATTCCGTCACGAAATCGAAATTCGACAACCTGTACGGCTGCCGCGAGTCCCTGGTCGACGGCATCAAGCGCGCCACCGACGTGATGATCGCCGGTAAAGTGGCCGTCATCGCCGGTTACGGTGACGTAGGTAAAGGTTCGGCGCAAGCCATGCGCGCCCTGTCGGCGCAAGTATGGGTGACGGAAGTCGACCCGATCTGCGCATTGCAGGCGGCAATGGAAGGCTACCGCGTGGTCACGATGGATTACGCGTGCGAACACGGCGACATCTTCGTCACCTGCACCGGCAACTATCACATCCTGACGCACGATCATCTGACGCGCATGAAAGACCAGGCCATCGTCTGCAACATTGGTCACTTCGACAATGAAATCGACGTCGCTTCGTTGAAACAATACGAGTGGGAAAACATCAAGCCGCAAGTCGACCACATCATCTTCCCGTCGGGCCGCCGCATCATCCTGCTGGCCGAAGGCCGTCTGGTCAACCTCGGTTGCGGCACGGGCCACCCGTCGTACGTGATGAGCTCGTCGTTTGCCAACCAGACGATCGCCCAGATCGAGCTGTACGCGAACACGGCCAACTACCCGGTCGGCGTGTACACCCTGCCAAAACACCTGGATGAAAAAGTCGCCCGTTTGCAACTCAAAAAGTTGAATGCGCAGCTGACGGAACTGACGCAAGAGCAAGCCGACTACATTGGCGTGCGCACGGAAGGCCCATACAAGCCAGAGCACTACCGCTATTAATTTGGCTGGTTGCTCCGCGAGCCTACTGCGCGACGCGGGGCGCGGCCGGCGATGCTCGCTGTACATAAAGTACAGCTGCGCTTCTCGGCCACGCCGCACGTCTGCTCGCTACGGCTCCCGAAGCAACGATACTTCGCGGACTACATTGAAAGCCGGCTGCGGCCGGCTTGCCCCTCTTTTTTGACAGGCTAGAGAAATGCGCTTGCTACTGATTTGGTTTATCAATGCGGCAGCCCTGTTTGCCGTCCCGTATTTGATGCACTCGGTGACGATGAGCAGCGGCTGGACCGCGCTGCTGGCCGCTGCCGTGCTGGGGCTGGTCAATGCGCTGATCCGCCCTTTGCTGATCCTGCTGACCCTGCCCGTGACGTTCTTGTCGCTGGGCCTGTTCATTTTGATCATCAATGGATTCCTGTTCTGGCTGGTGGCGCAGGTGATCGATGGTTTCCATGTCGCCAGTTTCTGGTCTGCCGTGGGCGGCGCCATTCTGTACAGCATCATTTCCTGGGCCTTGTCGACCTTACTTTTGAGTAATGACGATGGAAAAGCATAATTTCAGTATTGAGTTTTTCCCGCCGAAAACCCTGGAAGGGGCGGAAAAGCTGCGCGCCACGCGTGTCAAGTTGTCTGAATTGCATCCGAAGTATTTCTCGGTGACGTTCGGCGCGGGCGGCACCACGCAGCAGGGCACGCTGGACACCGTGCGCGAGATCCTGGCGGCCGGCGAACAGGCCGCGCCGCACCTGTCTTGCGTCGGCGGCTCGCGCGAATCGATCCGCGCCGTGCTGGCCGACTTCAAGGCGGCCGGCGTGAAGCGTATCGTGGCCTTGCGCGGCGACTTGCCGAGCGGCTACGGCGCCTCGGGCGAGTTCCGCTACGCCAACGAGCTGGTGGAATTCATCCGCGCCGAGACGGGCGACCATTTTCATATCGAAGTGGCCGCCTATCCGGAAGTGCACCCGCAAGCCCGTTCGCCGCAGGATGACCTGAACGCGTTCGCGCGCAAGGTGCAGGCCGGCGCCAATGCCGCCATCACCCAGTACTTCTACAATGCCGACGCGTATTTCCAGTTTGTCGAGCAGACGCAGAAGATGGGCATCAACGTGCCTATCGTGGCCGGTATCATGCCGATCACGAACTACACGCAGCTGATGCGCTTTTCGGACATGTGCGGCGCGGAAATTCCACGCTGGGTGCGTCTGAAACTGGCCAGCTTCGGCGACGACAGCGCGTCCATCAAGGCTTTTGGCCTGGACGTGGTGACGGGCCTGTGCGAGCGTTTGCTGGAAGGCGGCGCGCCAGGCTTGCATTTCTATAGCATGAACCAGGCGGCGCCCACGACGGCCTTGTGGCAGCGCCTGGTGAAATAAACCGTTCTGATGCGTTAGAGCAGATCGCCCTCGGTCACGATGTGATCGAGGGCGATGTCGTATTCGCCGTTGGGAAAATTTGCCGCCAGGCAGGCATAGGCGACGCCGAGGGTGCGCGGACGGGGCGTGGCCGCCAGGGTGCGGTCGTAATAGCCGCCGCCATAGCCGAGGCGAAAGCGTTCCTGGTTAAAACCCAGGCAGGGCACAAGCAGGGTGGCGGGCGCCGGGCGCAGGCGCAATTGCTCGGGCACGGCCACGCCCATGCCATCCTTGACCATGGGCTCGCCCGGCGTCCAGTCGGAAAATGCCAGCGGCGCATGTTTTTCCAGCACCACCGGCAAGCTTAATTGCACGCCGCGCGCGGCCAGCTGCGCATATGCCTCGTGCAAGTCCGGCTCGCCGTGCAGGGGCCAGTACACGCCCAGTTCCTTGACGTTTTCTTGCGCGCACCAGTCGAGCAGCCGCTGCGCGATGGCCGCATCCCACCTTGCTCGCGTGGTCTCGGGCAGGGCGCGCCTGGCCGCCAGCAAGGCTTTGCGCAAGCCGGCTTTTTCCTGTGGCGCAATGGGTGGCCGTGTAGCCGGATCGCATGTTATTCTAGGGTCGCTATTCATATCACCATCAAGTTAAGATTGAGAGTCGTACATTGATTTCCCCACTGAAATGGATTGCCGGCACGATGCTGTGTGTTGCATCGGCCTTGTCTCCCCTGGCCGCCCTGGCCCAGGTATCGACCACCGTCTCCCCAGCCGCCCCCGACACGCGCAGCGAGGACGATGCCTTCCTGCTGCTGCGCGACGCCGCGCGCAAGGATGACGCCGAAAAAGCCGACTTTTATGCGGGGCGCCTGACGAATTACCAGATTCCATCGTATGTTGACTATTATCGGCTGAAACCGCGCATCAAACTGCTGACCGAGGCGCAATTTCGCGATTACCTGAACCGCTACAAGGGCAGCGCCATCGCCGACCGTTTCCGCAACGACTGGCTGCTGGAACTCGGCCGCAAGCGTGACTGGGTCGTGTTCGATGAACAATATCCGCAATTCGCCCTCGACGACGATACCCAGCTCAAGTGCTATGCGCTGATGTCGCGCGCCGCCAAGGGCCAGAACGTGGCGTCCGAGGCGCGCAAGCTGCTCGTCTCGCCACCGGGCTATGGCGAAGCGTGCGGCAGCCTGATCGCGGCATTGGCGCAAAACGGCCAGTTCGACGCGAACGACCTGTGGGCGCAGATCCGCCTGGCGGGCCAGACCAACGCCACGGGCCCGGCGCGCCGCATCGCGCTGCTGCTGGGTGCCTCCGACGCGAAGATGGCGCAAGCGATCGACCTGCCCGCGCTGGTGCTGGCCAAAGGCCCGGGCGCCAGTCGCGCCGACCACGAGATGTACCTCGTGGCCGTCGGCCGCATGGCGAAAAGCACATTAAAACTGGGCGTGGTGGCGCTGCAAAAGGCGAGTGCGCAGCTGACGGCGCAGGAACAGGCCATCGGCTGGGCCAGCCTGGCCTTGCAGGCGTCGTATTCGCTGGCGCCGGAAGCATTTGAATATTGGCAAAAAACCAATGGCGCACCGTTGACCCAGGAGCAGATGCAATGGAAGGCGCGTATCGCTTTGCGTGAAGGCAACTGGCCCCAGGTGAAGGCGGCGATTCAGGCCATGCCGGCCTCGCTGCGCACGGACCCGACTTGGGTCTACTGGCTGGCGCGCGCGCAGCAGGCGGAAACGCCGGGCCGCCCGAATGCGCAGGCTGACGCCCTGTACCGCACGATCAGCGATCAATCGAATTTCTACGGCTTGCTGGCCAACGAAGAGCTGGGCAACCATCTGGTCTTGCCGCCGCCGGGCCAGCCCGTCACGCCGGCGGAAATCGCCGCCATGGCCGCCAATCCGGGCTTGCAGCGTGCCTTGAAGTTTTTCAATATGCGCTTGCGCTTCGAGGGCACGCGCGAGTGGAACTGGGAGTTGCGTTCGATGACGGACCGGCAACATCTGGCCGCCGCGGAATTTGCGCGCCAGAACAATGTGCTCGACCGCATGGTCAACACCTCGGACCGCACGCGCCTGGAAGTGGACTATACGCAACGCTATCCGACGCCGCACGACGACGTCATGCATCCGGCCACGCAAACCCTGGGCCTGGATAAGGCCTGGGTGTACGGCTTGATCCGCCAGGAATCGCGCTTCATCATGGATGCGCAGTCGCACGTGGGCGCGTCCGGTTTGATGCAGGTCATGCCGTCGACGGCCCGTTATGTCGCCAAGAAGATCGGCCTGACCGATTTCGTCACGGAAACCTTGAGCGATGTGCGCACCAACGTCTTGCTGGGCACGAACTACCTGAACATGGTGCTCGGTGGCCTGGACGGTTCGCAAGTGCTGGCCAGCGCCGCCTACAACGCGGGGCCGGGGCGCTTGCGCATCTGGCGCGCCACCATGACGCGTCCGCTGGAAGGCGCCATCTTTGCCGAGATCATTCCCTACACGGAAACGCGCGGCTACGTGAAAAACGTGATGGCCAACGCCACGTATTACGCGGCCCTGTTCGAAAAAAGCCCGCAATCGCTGAAAGCGCGCCTGGGCACCGTGGGGCCGAAGAATAGCGCCGTTTCTGCCGATTTGCCATCATCCAACTAAAGCTAGCCGACCATGCAAACGACCATCCTTGATCCCAGCCTGACGCAAACCCTGGCCGCCGCCCGCGAGCCGGGCCTGACCCTCATCATCGGCAACAAGAATTACTCGTCATGGTCGATGCGCCCGTGGGTGGCCATGACGGCCTTCGGCATTCCGTTCCATGAAGTGCGCGTGCTGCTCGACCAGAGCGATACGGCCACCAAAATTGCCGAATATTCGGCCTGCGGCCGGGTGCCCGTGCTACTGGCGGGCGAGATCACGATCTGGGACAGCCTGGCCATCTGCGAATACCTGGCCGAGCAGTTTCCTGACAAACACATGTGGCCGCAAGACGTGGCCGCGCGCGCCATGGCGCGTTGTGTCTGCGCGGAAATGCATTCCGGTTTCATGGGCTTGCGCACGGACATGTCGATGAATATCAAGGCGAAGTTGCCGGGGCGGGGCCGCACGGCCGCCGCACAGGCGGACATCGGCCGCATCAGCGAAATCTGGGAAGAGTGCCTGTCGCGCTTTGGCCACCACCAGTTCCTGTTTGGCGAGTTTTCCATCGCCGATGCGTATTTCGCACCCGTCGTCATGCGTTTCCGCACGTATGGCGTGTCGCTGGCGCCAGCCCTGAACGCCTACTGCGAGCGCGTGCAGGCGCACCCGGCCGTGGCCCGCTGGATCGCGGAAGCGCTGGCGGAAACGGAAACGGCGCCCAAACACGACGCGGAACTGCCTGATTAAGAAAAGAGTGTTATGAAGATATACACGGTCGGTGGCGCGGTGCGCGACCAACTGCTGGGCTTGCCCGTGAAAGACCGCGATTACGTGGTGGTCGGCGCCACGCCGGAAGACATGCTGCGCCAGGGTTTCCGGCCCGTCGGCAAGGATTTTCCCGTCTTCCTGCACCCGAAGACGCAGGAAGAATACGCCTTGGCCCGCACGGAACGCAAGACGGCCCCCGGCTACCGCGGTTTTGTCTTCCACACGGCGCCCGACGTCACCTTGGAAGACGATCTGGTGCGGCGCGATCTGACCATCAACGCCATCGCCCGGGCCGAGGATGGGACGTTGACCGACCCGTTCGGCGGCATCGCGGATATCGGGAACAAGATCTTCCGTCACGTCTCCGACGCGTTCGGCGAAGACCCCGTGCGCATCCTGCGTCTGGCCCGCTTTGCTGCCCGTTTTCATACTTTCACTGTCGCACCGGCCACCATGGCGCTGATGCGCCAGATGGTGGCTGATGGCGAAGTCGATGCCCTGGTGGCCGAGCGCGTGTGGCAGGAAGTGGCCAAGGGACTGATGGAAAGCCATCCTGCGCGCATGCTGACGGTGCTGCACGAGTGCGGCGCACTGGCGCGCATCATGGGGGAAATTACCATCAGCGAGCGCTTGCTGCAGGTCGTCGACCACGCGGCCGCGCAAGGTCATGACTTGCCCGTGCGCTTTGCCGCCTTGATGCTGCATTTGAGCAAGGATGCCATCGAGCAGCTGAGCGAGCGCCTGCGCGTGCCCAACGAGTGCCGCGAACTGGCCGTCATGGCAGCGCGCGAGCTGGACAATATCAACGGCGCGCTGGACTTGGGCGCCGAGGCCATCGTCAGTCTGTGCGAACGCTGCGACGGCTTGCGCAAGCCGCAGCGCTTCGTGCAACTGCTGCAGGCCGTGGCTTGCGACGGACTGGTCACCGGCGACTTTCCCCAGGCGGCGCGGCTGCAGGGCGGGCTGGACGCGGCGCGCGGCGTGAATGCGGGTGCGCTGGCGCAAGGCTGTACGGAGCCGAAACGCATTCCCGAAGTCATCCATGCGGCGCGGGTGGCGGCCGTGGCGGCCTTCCTGGCCCAGGCTTGAACGGCGGGAATAGGCTACAATACGGCAGATGCTGCACTGCACAATAACGGCCTGACGTGCCGCAGCACCGCTTCCAGGAGTCGACGTGACCTTACCCAAGCTGTTTCAAAACCCGTTTCGCCGCTGGCTCAGCCGTAGCGGCGGCGGGCGTCCGACCGTGCTCGTCAAGCAGTTGCATGAGCGCGACCGGCGCCGCATGATGAAGCATTTTCTGTCGCTCGAGAAAAGCGACCGTTTGCTGCGCTTCGGCAGCGCCTTGCCCGATGAACTCGTCGCGCAGTACGTGCAAAAGATGGATTTCTCGCGCGACATGATCTACGGCGTCTACAACAGCCTGTTCAAGCTGGTGGGCGTGGGCCATCTGGCGTTCGCGCCGAAGGACCAGTCGCCGGCGAAAAGCGTGGTGACGGACAAGGAGCAGGTGGCCGAGTTTGGCGTATCCGTGTCGAAATCGATGCGCGGCATGGGCGTCGGTTCGAAACTGTTCGAGCGGGCGGCAATTCACTGCCGCAACAACGATGTCGATACCCTGTACATGCATTGTTTGTCGTCGAACAAGACGATGATGCATATCGCCAAGAAGGCGGGCATGGAAATCCAGCGCGACTATGGCGAAGCTGATGCTTATTTGAAACTGTTGCCGCCGAACCCGACGAGCATGCTGCAGGAAGCCGTGCAGGAGCAGTTCGCCATGTTCGACTACACCTTCAAGGCGAATGCGCGCGCCGCCAGCAAACTGTTCGAACGCTTGCCGGGGCGCAAGAAGCAGCCCGGGCCTCCATCACAATAAGGGCAGGGCCGTCGTATCCTTGATGCGTTGCAAGGCAAAGCTCGATTTCACGTCCAGCACGGCCGGGTGGCGCAGCAAGGTGGCCATCATGAAGCGCGAAAAGTGCTCCATATCTTCCACGTGCACGCGCAACAGATAATCCATTTCGCCCGTCATCGCATAGCAGGCCACCACTTCCGGCCAATGCGCCACGGCCACGGCGAAGTCGGCGCGCGGCGAGGTATTCGTCACCAGATTCGGCGCCAGCACGCGGGCCGTGCTGTGGGCCGTGGCGTCGCTGTGCTTTTCCAGCCGCACGTTCACGTAGGCCAGCAAGCCCAGGCCGATCTTTTCCGGGTCCAGCAGGGCCACGTACTGGCGGATCACGCCCGCTTCTTCCAGTCGTTTGACGCGGCGCAAGCATGGCGACGGCGACAGGCTGACCTGCTCGGCCACGTCCTGATTCGACAGGCGGCCATCGGCCTGCAGGACGGCGAGGATCTTGCGATCCGTTTTATCCAGCGTAATTTTGCTCATGCTTCCTCCGGTGGTTCGTATTTCACGCAATATTATTGCGCAAATCATGATTGTTCGGGAGATCTTTGGCATTTAATGCCCGTGACCCACGCCTATACTGTGCGCTACTTCTTGGAGGAGACATCATGCAATTTCAGCCTTGGGATAACCCGATGGGTACCGATGGTTTCGAGTTCGTCGAGTATGCAGCACCAGACCCAAAAGCATTGGGCAAGCTGTTCGAGAACATGGGATTCACGGCCATCGCGCGCCACCGTCACAAGGATGTCACCCTGTACCGTCAGGGCGACATCAATTTCATCATCAATGCCGAACAAGATTCGTTCGCGCAGCGTTTTGCCCGCCATCACGGCCCGTCCGTGTGCGCCATCGCCATCCGTGTCGACGACGCGGCCTTCGTGTACCGCCGCGCGCTGGAACTGGGCGCCTGGGGTTTCGATAACAAAACGGGTCCGATGGAGCTGAATATCCCCGCCATCAAGGGCGTGGGCGATTCGCTGCTGTACTTCGTCGACCGCTGGCGCGGCAAGGGCGCCGACAAGCCGGACGCGGCCGCACCGGGCGGCATCGGCGACATCAGTATCTATGACGTCGATTTCGTCGCCATTCCCGGCGCCGTCGCCAACCCCGTCGGCCATGGCCTGACCTACATCGACCACCTGACGCACAATGTGCACCGTGGCCGCATGAAGGAATGGGCAAGCTTCTATGAAAACCTGTTCAACTTCCGCGAAGTGCGCTACTTCGACATCGAAGGCAAGCTGACGGGCCTCAAATCGAAGGCCATGACCTCGCCGTGCGGCAAGATCCGCATCCCGATCAACGAATCGTCGGACGACAAGTCGCAGATCGCCGAATACCTGGACCAGTACCATGGCGAAGGCATCCAGCACATCGCCCTGGGCACGGACAATATCTATGCGTCCGTGCAAGGCATGCGCGATACGGGTATCGATTTCCAGGACACGATTGAAACGTACTATGAGCTGGTCAACCGCCGCCTGCCGAACCACGGCGAGCAGCTGGAAGAACTGCGCCGGCTGCGCATCCTGATCGATGGCCACAGCACGGAAAACGAACGCGAACTGCTGCTGCAGATCTTCACGCAGACGGTGATCGGCCCGATCTTCTTCGAGATCATCCAGCGCAAGGGCGACCAGGGCTTCGGCGAAGGCAACTTCCGCGCGCTGTTCGAGTCGATCGAGCTGGACCAGATCAAGCGTGGCGTGCTGAAAGATACGAACGCGGCCTAAGCCGGGGGCTGCTGTTTGTCGGCTTACGCCGTTCCGGCTAAGCCGACCTACAGGGTTGATCCTGGCTGTATGTCGGATGAGCGGGGCCGCCGAGGCGCAGCGTCATCCGACATTGCCAGCAAGCGGCCAATATCTGTAGGTGGGATTAGCGCAGCGTCATCCGACATTGCCGACTTTGCCAGAAAAAGAAGCAGCAAAAAGGTAAAACACGGGAGTGCAGCGCAGCAAAGAACTGCGCGCCTTCCTGTGGTAGTCTACGACAAACAAGTCATTTTTCCGCACCGGCATTGCTCATAAAGCGCGGCCGGTACGTGTGAGTTCAACCGACCTGCACGCGTAGCACAGAGAATAATGGAGACAAGTAATGAATGCACCAATCAAGGGCTCGAGTCTTGAGCCGGGCGCGCACGCGTCCGAAATTTCCCTGAACGACAAATACACGCTCGAGCGTGGCCGCGCCTTCATGACGGGCACGCAAGCGCTGATCCGCCTGCCCATGCTGCAGCGCGAGCGCGATGTAAAAGCTGGCCTGAATACGGCCGGCTACATCACCGGTTACCGCGGTTCGCCTGTGACGTCCGTCGACATGACGGCGATCAAGGCAAAAAAGTACCTCGATGAACACCACGTCAAGTTCCACCCGGGCCTGAACGAAGACCTGGCCGCCACGGCCGTCTGGGGCACGCAGCAGACGAATCTGTTCGAAGACGCGAAGTACGATGGCGTGTTCGGCATGTGGTACGGCAAGGGCCCCGGCGTTGACCGCTGCGGCGACGTCTTCAAGCACGCAAACAACGCCGGTTCCGCCAAACACGGCGGCGTGCTGGTGCTGGCCGGCGACGACCATGCGGCCAAATCCTCGTCCACGGCGCACCAGTCCGACCATATCCTGAACGCTTGCGGTATTCCCGTGCTGTATCCGTCGTCGGTGCAGGAATACATCGATTACGGCTTGCATGCGTGGGCCATGAGCCGCTACACGGGCTTGTGGGTGTCGATGAAATGCGTGACCGACATCATCGAGTCGGGCGCCGCCGTCGATTTCGACCCGGACCGCGTGCAGATCACTTTGCCGACCGACTTCGAGATGCCGGCCGGCGGCCTGAACATCCGCTGGCCCGACACGGTGCTGGAACAAGAAGTACGGATGAACAGCTACAAATGGTATGCGGCGCTGGCGTATGCGCGTGCCAACAAGCTCAATAAAATCATCTGGGACAGCCCGAAGGCGCGCATCGGCATCATCACGGCCGGCAAATCCTACCTCGATACGCGCCAGGCGCTGGCGGATCTCGGCATCGACGAGCAGACGGCGTCCGACATCGGCATCCGCCTGTACAAGATCGGCATGACCTGGCCGCTGGAAGCGGACGGCGTGCATGAATTCGCCAAGGGCCTCGACGAAATCCTCGTGGTGGAAGAAAAGCGGCAAATCCTCGAATACGCGCTGAAGGAAGAGCTGTATAACCTGAAGGATGGCGAGCGTCCGCGCGTGGTCGGCAAGTTCGACGACACGGGCGAGTGGAGCAACCAGAAGGGCACGGGGCACGGCGACTGGCTGCTGCCGGCCACGTATGAACTGAACCCGGCCATGATCGCCCGCGCGATCGCCAGCCGCATTTCGCGCTACTACGCGGGCCACCCCGTCGAGCAGCGCGTGAAGGAACGCATCGCCTACCTGGAAGCGAAGGAAAACGTCCTCAAGGCCATCAGCGTAAAACCCGATCCGCAAAAGGACCGCACGCCGTTCTTCTGCTCCGGCTGCCCGCACAATACCTCGACCAAGGTGCCGGAAGGCTCGCGCGCGCTGGCCGGCATCGGCTGCCATTACATGGTGCTGTGGATGGACCGCGAAACGTCGACCTTTACCCACATGGGCGCCGAAGGCGTCACCTGGGTGGGGCAGGCGCCGTTCACGAATGAAAAGCACGTGTTTACCAACCTCGGCGACGGCACGTATTTCCACTCGGGCATCCTGGCCATCCGCGCGGCCGTCTCGGCCAAGGTCAACATCACCTACAAGATTCTGTTCAACGATGCGGTGGCGATGACGGGCGGCCAGGAATTCGACGGCCCCCTGTCTCCGGCCATCATTTCGCGCCAGATCGCCGCCGAAGGCGTGGGCCCCATCATCGTCGTCACGGACGAACCGGAAAAATACCCGGACGATTATGCCTGGGCCGAAGGCGTCACCGTGCGCCACCGTTCGGAACTGATGGACGTGCAGCGCGAACTGCGCGACATGCCGGGCGTGTCGGCCATGATCTACGACCAGACCTGCGCCTCGGAAAAACGCCGCCGCCGGAAACGCAATGAATACCCGGACCCGGCCAAGCGCGCCGTCATCAACGAAGCCGTCTGCGAAGGCTGCGGCGACTGCTCCGTGCAATCGAACTGCCTGTCGGTGGAACCGCTGGAAACGGAACTGGGGCGCAAGCGCCAGATCAACCAGTCGTCCTGCAACAAGGATTTCTCGTGCACGACGGGTTTCTGCCCCAGTTTCGTCACGGTGGAAGGCGGCGGCCTGAAAAAGCCGAAGAAGGCGGCTGCCGCCGACAAGGATGCGCCAGCCGTGCCGGCCTTGCCGACGCCAAGCATTCCTTCGACGGCCGAGCCGTTCGGTATTCTGGTGACCGGCATCGGCGGCACGGGTGTCGTCACCGTCGGCCAGATCCTGGCCATGGCGGCCCACGTGGAAGGCAAGGGCTGTTCCGTGCTGGACATGAGCGGCCTGGCGCAAAAGGGCGGCCCCGTGATGTCGCACGTGCGCCTGGCGGACCGCCAGGAAGACATCCACTCGACGCGCGTCGGCACGGGTGCGGCCGACCTGGTGATCGGCTGCGATTTGATCGTCACGGCCAGCCGCGACGCCCTGTCGCGCATGGGAGAGGGGCGCAGCTGGGCCATGATCAACTCGACCAGCTCGTC
Organism: Janthinobacterium aestuarii; assembly: GCF_046113285.1. Classification (NCBI taxonomy): domain Bacteria; kingdom Pseudomonadati; phylum Pseudomonadota; class Betaproteobacteria; order Burkholderiales; family Oxalobacteraceae; genus Janthinobacterium; species Janthinobacterium aestuarii. The sequence goes on along the minus strand of NZ_CP142524.1, from coordinate 5,906,922 downwards.
GACGGCCGCCTTCGTGAAGAATCCGGACTGGCAATTCCCCGGCGCTTCGGCGCGCATGGAAATCGAAAAGGCCTGCGGCAGCGACCACGTCGACTTCATCGACGCGGGCCAGATCGCCACGGCGCTGATGGGCGACTCCATCGCGACGAATATGTTCATGCTCGGTTACGCCTGGCAAAAAGGCAAGGTGCCCTTGAGCGAAGCGGCCATCATGAAGGCCATCGACTTGAACAACGTCTCGGTGGCATTCAACAAGGCGGCCTTCAACTGGGGCCGCGCGGGCGCCCACGATGCGGCCAGCCTGGTGCGCATGACCACGCCAGCGAAGGTGGTGGAATTCAAGCGCATCGACACGCTCGACGACATCATCGAAAAGCGCGTGGCCCTGCTGACGGCTTACCAGGACCGCGCGTATGCGCAGCAGTATCTGGACTTCGTCGGCCAGGTGCGCGCCGCCGAAAGCGCACTGAACGGTCCGCACTTGCGCCTGACGGAAGCCGTGGCCCGTTACTTCTACAAGCTGATGGCTTACAAGGACGAGTACGAAGTGGCGCGTCTGTACACGGACGGCGCCTTCCAGGCGAAGATCGCGTCCATGTTCGAAGGCGACATCAAGCTCAAGTTCCACCTGGCGCCGCCGATCATGGCGAAAACGGATGCCCAGGGTCATCTGATCAAGAAGGAATATGGCCCGTGGATGCTGAAGGCTTTCGGCGTGCTGGCCAAGTTCAAGGGCTTGCGCGGCACGGCCTTCGACGTGTTCGGCCATACGGCCGAGCGCAAGATGGAGCGTGCGCTGATCGCGGAATACCGCGCGACGGTGGGCGGCTTGCTGCCGAAGCTGACGACGGCCAAGCTGGCGCAAGCCGTGGCGATCGCCAGCATTCCGGAAGACATCCGCGGCTATGGCCACGTGAAGGAGCGTCATTTGAAGGCGGCGAAAGAGAAGGAAGCGAGTCTCTTGATCGCCTTCAATGCGCCGACGCCGCTGCCGCCCGTCGTGGCAGCACCCGTGGCGGCCACCGTGGCGTGATGGGGTGAGTTCCTCGCTGTAGCAATGGCGCCTGCGGGCGCCATTTTTTTTGTATCAAAGAAAGCAACGCTTGCTGGCGAAACGCATTATAATTTTTCGATAATTTCTTTATGGAAAGTTTCTCATGCATTCCCTGCGACTTGGCTCCCTCGCTGTTTCCCTCGTATGTGTGTTGAGTGCCTGCGGCGGCGGAGGCGGCAGCAGCGACAGCGCGCCCGTCGTCCCGCCCGTGACTCCGACAGGGCCGACGGCGCTGGTTGCCTCCTCCACGGTGGCGAACCGTTGCGAGGCGCCGCGCAGCGGCAGCAGCATCGACAAGCCGGGCAGCTTGCTCGATGAGCAGACGTGGGTGCGCAGCTGGATCGATGAAACGTATCTGTGGTACCGCGAAGTGCCGACCACCTACCTGCCGCAAAGCTTTTCCACGGCCAAGGCGTATTTCGATGTGCTCAAAACAACGGCCACGACGGCGTCCGGCAAGCCGAAGGACCAGTTCCATTTCACGTATACGACGGCCGAATGGGAAGCCTCGCTCAACGGCGTGGAGCTCGGTTACGGCATGTTGCTGGCGCTGACGCGCACCACGCCGCCGCGCAAGGCCGTGATCTCGATCGTCGAGCCAGGCTCGCCGGCCGACCTGGCGGGCTTGCGCCGCGGCGATGAGCTGCAAACCGTCGATGGCACCGATTTCGTCAATGCCCCCGACGCTGCCAGCGTGAAGATCATTAACGCCGGCCTGTTCCCTGCAGCGCAAGGCACGCACACGCTGGCGTTCAGCCGCAATGGCTCGCCCCTCTCGGCGAACCTGCAGGCGGTGGAAGTGAGCACGAGCGCCGTGCAAAACGAGCGCATCATCGACACGCCCACGGGCAAGGTGGGCTACCTGACCTTCAACACCCACAACAACGTGGCCGAACGCCAGCTGGTCGAGACCATGCGCCGCTTCCAGGCGGCCGGCATCAGCGACCTGGTGCTTGACGTGCGCTACAACGGCGGCGGCTATCTCGATGTCGCCAGCGAGCTCGCCTACATGATTGCCGGTCCACAAGTCACCACCGGCAAGACCTTCGAGCAGGTGCTGGCCAATGACAAGACGCGGCCGGAAGCGCCCGTGCCATTCCACACGCAAAGCCAGGGCTTTGCCGGGCCGAATCCCTTGCCCAAGGGCACGCCTTTGCCTTCGCTGGGCCTCAAGCGCGTGACCTTGCTGACGACGGGCAATACCTGTTCGGCCAGCGAAGCCATCATCAACGGCTTGCGCGGCGTCGACGTGCAAGTCAACCTGATCGGCGGCACGACGTGCGGCAAGCCCTATGGTTTCTATCCCACGCCGAATTGCGGCACCACGTATTTCGCCGTGCAGTTCCAGGGTGTCAACGCCAAGGGCTTTGGCGACTTTGCCGATGGCATGGCGCCAACGTGCGACGTGACGGACGATTACCAGCACGCGCTGGGCGATCCTGCCGAAGCCATGCTGGCGGCGGCGTTGCGCTACCGCAGCAGCGGCAGCTGTACCCCGGCCACGGGCGCGCTCAGGCTGCCGGGTTCGATGGCGAGTCCGGCCGAAACGGCCGCGCGGCTGCTGCGCCCGGCCTACAAGGAAATTGCTGTATTGAAATGATAAAACCCCATGTTGCCCCCCTTCCTGGATGAGGGTGGGGCATCTTTCTTCTCATAAATATTTCTATATAACAATTATGATATATAGAAAGACGAATCCATTCGTTCTGTAATTGCTGGCATCTTGATATCTTTCGCCTTCTCCCTAACCTTGAGAAGCGCAAAGATGCCTATACAATTCAAGTTACCACCGCTCACCGTAGCCGTACTGGCCATCCTTGGCGGTTCCGCATGGCAGGCGCACGCGCAGACGCAAGCGCCCGCAGCGGATCAGCAGCCGGCGGCCACCCCGCCAGCCGTCGTGGTCACCGGTTCGCGGATTCCCCGCGCCAGCCTGGAGGGACCATCGTCCGTCACCATCCTGACGGGTGATGAAATCACCAAGCAAGGGTACAAGAACGTCTTCGATGCGCTGACCAACCAGGTACAGAACAGCGGCTTTACGCAAGGCGAGGACTTCGGCAACACGTTTACGCCGTCGGCCAATACCATCAGCTTGCGCGGCCTCGGTCCGAACCATACCCTGATCCTGCTCAATGGCCGCCGCCTGGCCGACTTCCCCGTCGCCTACGAAGGCACGGTCAACTTCACCAACCTGGCGAATATCCCGTCGAGCATTGTCGACCGCATCGAGATCCTCAACGGCGGCGCCTCGGCCATCTATGGTTCCGACGCGATCGCCGGCGTGGTCAACGTCATCCTGAAAAAGCAGACGGAAGGTTTCGATATCAACGTCAAGGCGGGCGGCACCACGCGCGGCGGCGCCGGCAACCAGCGCGTGCAGCTGACGGGCGGCGGCAATTTCGACAAGCTGCATACCTTGTTCAGCGTGGAGCTGAGCCAGCGCGATCCGCTGTCGAGCCTGCAGCGCGACTTCATGGCCACCCGCTCGGGCACGCCGACGAATATCGCGTCGCGTCGCGTGGTAAAGGCGGGGACTTCCGGCACCTATGTGGACCTGGGCGACACCTGCACGCAGTTCGGCGACCTGTTCGGCGGCAGCACCGTCAAGTATCAGGCGAAGAACGGCAGCTATTGCGCCAGCCCGAAAGTGGGCCCCACTTACTGGACCACGCAAACCAAGAACCGCAGCCAGAACGTGTTCGGCAGCGCCAACTATGAGCTGTCGCCGGAAACGACCTTGTTCGCCGACTTCCTGATCGGCAAGAACTCGACCGAGAACAACACGCGCGGCCCGACGTGGACGTCGTCGTCGACGGGCAGCAGCTATTTCCGCAACCAGAATACCGATCGCTACGAAGCGTGGACGCGTTACATCTCGCCCGAGGAAATGGGCGGCGTGGAGCGCTACAACCGCAAGTGGGAGGACCTGGCCACAGCCATCTCGCTGGGCGCCAAGGGCCGCGTGCCGGGCACCAGCAGCTGGCAATACGAAGCCAATTACAATGCCTCGGTGTACAAGAGCGAAAGCCACACGCCGCGCGCGCTGGCCAATATCGACAGCTTCTTCCTGGGTCCGAAACTGGGCACCGATGCCGCCGGCGTGCCGGTCTACGCGCCGGATCCGGCACGCCTGTCGCGCCGCGTGACGGCGGCCGAGTTCGACAGCATCACGGGCAATTCCGACAGCGACGACAAGGCCTGGACGAATACCCTGAGTCTGGCTACCAACGGCGACCTGTTCCAGCTTCCCGCTGGCGTGGCGAAGATCGCCACCATCGCCGAAGTGGGCAAGCAGGGCTTCAGCAACGTGCCCGACGCGCGCCTGAACGAAGGTTACTTCAACGTCGCCACCAAGTCCGACATCACGGCCGGCACGCGCACCCGCTATGCGCTGGGGGCGGAAGTGAACCTGCCGCTGCATGAAAAGCTGACCGGCACCCTGGCCGGCCGCTACGACCGCTACAGCTTTGCCGGCCGCCATGACGGCAAGTTCACCTATAACGGCGGCCTGGAACTGCGTCCCGCGCCGGAGCTGCTGTTCCGCGCCAACTACGCCACCAGCTTCCGCGCGCCGGACATGAACTACATCTACAAGGCGCGCGGCACCGGTTACTACTCGAGCACCACCGACTATTACCGCTGCGGCGTCGCTGGGCAGGCCATCGATGATTGCGACTACGCGAACAAATCGCCGGGCGCCGACTATGTGCAGAACGGCAGCAAGGATCTGCAGTCGGAGAAGGGCAAGTCGTTCGGCGTGGGCGCCGTCTGGTCGCCGACATCCAATTTCGACGTCTCGGTCGACTACTGGAATATCAAGATCGACGACCTGGTAACCAACCTGAGCTCCGACAAGATACTGCGCGATGAAGCCGATTGCCGCCTGGGCAAGACCGACATCAACTCGCCGACCTGCGTCGATACCCTGGGCCGCGTCGAGCGCTTTGCCGCCAATGCGCTGAACCGTGCCGGCGAGATCAAGACCATCACCGTCAATCCGATCAACGCGGCCAAGCAGAGCAGCAGCGGCATCGACATCAGCGTCAAGTATTTGCTGCGCACGACGGACTATGGCCGCTTTGCCTTCAAGGCCAACTACGCCAAGGTGCTGAGCAATAAATCGCAGCAATTCGTCGGCGACGAAGAGATCGACGAGCTCAAATCGCTGAACAATTCGGACTGGCGCGACAAGCTCAACCTGAGCGTGAACTGGAGCGCTGGCGACTGGTCGAACACCTTGCTGGTCAGCCGCTACAGCAAGATCCCGAACGCCGCCGGCAAGGCCTATCTGACGCCGACGGCGCTGGCCAATATCAGCACCGTGTACCGCATCAACGACCGCGCCACGTTGTCGCTGATCGTCAACAACGTATTCGACAAGATCAAGCGCGACGACAGCGGCGGCTGGCCGTACTATCCGGTGGGCAGCTACAGCCCGCAGGGACGCCAGGGATGGGTCGAATTCAATTACCACTTCGGTAGCTGAAACCCGGGGTCAGACCCCCGCGAACGTTGGCGCAAGTCTCTGAGTCAGCGGCATTGAGGGTCTGACCCCAGCCTTTGCGGTGTTGGAGGTAAATAGAAAAGCCGGGAGCGCATATTGCTATCCTGGCTTTTATTTTTTTCGCTTATTTAGCCATATAATCCCCCGCTTCCCATCTGCCCGCTGGAGCCTCCCCCATGCTACGCCTCGCACTGCTGTCCGCCGCCATATTGTCCGTCTTTGCCTCTCCCGCCCAAGCCGGCGCGCCGTTGACCACGGTGGCCGAACGCTCGGGCTTTGTCAGCACCGGCCGCTATGCGGAAGTGGAAGCCCTGTGCCGCCAGTTCCAGGCGCGCTATCCGAAGCAGGTGCGCTGCGTGGAATTTGGCCGCACGCCGGAAAACCGCCCCATGCTGGCACTGGCCGTCTCCAACACGGGCGCGCTGACGCCGGCCGAGGCGGCGCGCCGCAAGCTGCCCGTGCTGCTGGTGCAGGGCGGCATCCATGCGGGCGAAATCGATGGCAAGGATGCCGGTTTCCTGGCCTTGCGCGAAGTCTTGGGGGGCAAGGCGGCGCCCGGCGCGCTGGATAAACAAGTGCTGCTGTTCGTGCCCGTCTTCAATGTCGACGGCCACGAGCGCTTCGGTGCGTGGAACCGTCCGAACCAGCGCGGCCCCGTCGAAATGGGCTGGCGCAGCACGGCGCAAAACTACAATCTGAACCGCGAATACATGAAGGCCGATACGCCCGAGATGCAGCACATGCTGGCGCTGGTGAACGCCTGGGATCCGCTGGCCTATGTCGACTTGCACGTCACCGATGGCGCACAGTTCGAACCCGATATCTCGATCCAGGTCGAACCCGTGCATGCGGGCGACGCGGCCCTGCGCGTGGCCGGCACGGCCTTGCGCGATCAGGTCCTGGCCGACCTGGCAAAGCAGGGCTCGGACCCGAAACCGTTCTATATTTCGTTTGCCGAGAACGACAATCCGCAGTCGGGCTTTGTCGATTCGGCGCCGAATCCGCGCTTCTCGCATGGCTATTTCCAGCTGCGCAACCGCTTCGGCATGCTGGTGGAAACCCATTCGTGGAAGGACTATCCGACCCGCGTGCGCATCACGCGCAACACCATCGTCTCGCTGCTGTCGCAAGTGGCGCAGCATGGCGCGCAGTGGCGGCAAACGGCGCTCGAGGCGGACGCGCGCGCCGCGCAGCTGGCCGGCGCCACCTTGCCGCTCACGTATAAAACGACGGACAAGAGCCGCATGATCGCGTTTCGCGGCTACGCCTACACGCGCACGCCATCCGAGGTGTCGGGCGCGCTGATGACGCGCTACGATGAAACCACGCCGCAGATCTGGAACGTGCCCCTGCGCGACGAGATCGTGCCCGACCTGCAGCAGGCTGCGCCCAAGGCCGGCTACCTCGTGCCCGCCGCGCAGGCGCAGATGGTGGCGGCCAAGCTGCGCCAGCATGGCGTGTCGTACCAGGTGCTGGCCACCGCGCCCGGCACGCTGCCCGTCGAAACCTTCCGCGCCACGCTGGTGAAATTCGGCGCGCAGTCGTTCGAGGGGCGCCAGACGGCGGCCGTGCAGGGCGAGTGGCAGAAAGAGGAGCGTCCAGTCGGTGCAGGTGCGCTGTACGTGCCCGTCAATCAGGCCAAGGCGCGCCTGGTCGTGGCCCTGCTCGAGCCGCGCGCGCCCGATTCCCTGCTGGCTTGGGGCAGCTTCAATACGGCCTTCGAGCGCAAGGAATACATGGAAGAATACGTGGCCGAAGACGTGGCGCGCGCCCAGCTGGCGGCCGATCCGGCGCTGGCGGCGCAGTTCCACGAAAAGCTGGCCAGCGACCCTGCGTTTGCAAAAAGCCCGGCCGCGCGCCTGGAATTCTTCGCCCGCCGCCACGCCTCGTGGGATGAGCGGCTGAATCTGTACCCGGTGCTGCGCACGGATGTCGCGCCGGCGCTGAAGTAAGGGAAGCCGCGCGCCTTGCTAATTTGCAATGTGCGCGGCGCGGAAAATGGTATTGTGCCTGTTTTCCCGATCAGGGCTTCCAGTGGAGCACCAGCGCATGCCGCAGCAAACACCGAAAAAAATTCTTATCCTGAGCGTCTCGGCCGGCGCCGGCCATATGCGCGCAGCGCAAGCCATCGAGGCATACGCGGCGCGCGATGACGGCGCCGGCCCTGCGGCGCTGGCCAGCCATCTCGACGTGATGGATTTCGTCACGCCCGCATTCCGCAAGCTGTACACGGATTTTTATATCAAGCTGGTCAACAAGGCGCCCGCGCTGTGGGGCTATCTGTACCATGCCACCCACGACGCGCCGCGCGACAGCTCGATGCAGCGATTGCGTCGCGCCGTCGAGCGCCTCAACACGCGCGCGCTGATGGCGCAGATCGCCGCCTTCCAGCCCGATGCGATCATCTGCACGCATTTCCTGCCGGCCGAACTGCTGTCGCGCGCGCTGCGCCAGCAGCAACTGGCCTGCCCGGTGTGGGTACAGGTCACCGATTTCGACTTGCACCGCATGTGGGTGCATGAGCAAATGCAGGGCTATTTTGCCGCCACCGACGAAGTGGCGTTCCGCATGCGCCACGAAGGCATCCCCGCCGAGCGCATCCACGTGACGGGCATCCCCATCATGCCCGCCTTTGCGCAGGCGCCCGGTCGTGCGCAGTGCGCGCAGGCGTTTGGCCTCGACCCGCGGCGCACGACGATTCTGCTGATGGGCGGCGGAGCGGGACTGGGCAGCCTTGAAACGGTCGCCGCGCGCCTGCTGGCGCTGCCGGGCGACTTCCAGCTGATCGTGCTGGCAGGGAAAAACGCGGCCGCACTGGCGGCGCTGCAGGCGCTGGCCGGCCAGTATCCGGGCCGTCTGCTGGCGCAAGGCTTTACCAGCGAAGTCGAGCGCCTGATGGCGTGCGCCGATCTGGTGATCACCAAGCCGGGCGGGTTGACCACGTCCGAATGCCTGGCCCTGGGCTTGCCCATGATCGTCAACTCGCCGATTCCCGGGCAGGAAGAGCGCAATGCCGACTATCTGCTGGAGCAGGGCGTGGCCCTGAAGGCATTCGATGCCGTCACCCTCGAATACCGCGTGCGCCTGTTGCTCGATCATCCGGAGCAGTTGCAAGCGATGCGCGCAAAAGCGCTGGCCCTGGGCCGTCCGCGCGCCGCCATCGACGTGCTGGCGCAGGTGCTGGCTTGACAGGGGGCGTAGTAAAACCCTGGCAGATCGCCCTGACGCTGGCCTGGGTGGCCCTGCTGGGACTATTCTTCGCCCAGGTGGAAATCCAGATCGAGGGGCCGGCCGGGTGGGCCGCGAACCTGCCCACCTGGCGCATCGAAAGCCATTGGCTGCTCGATATCTTCTGGGGCGGGCGGCCGATGACGGGCTACCATGCCTGGGTGTTTCCCTTCATTGCCCTGTTCTTCCATTTCCCCATGCTCTTTCTGGCGCAATGGTCGCCGCGCCTCGAGTGCCGCGCCATCGGCTGCATCATGCTGTTCTGGATCATCGAGGATTATCTGTGGTTCGTGCTCAATCCCGCCTATGGCGTGGCGCACTTCAATCCGGCCCACATCGCCTGGCACAAGCACTGGCTGTGGTGGGCGCCGACCGATTACTGGGTATCGCTGCTGCTGGCTGGCGTGCTGCTGTGGTTTTCATACAAGAGGAAGTCATGACCTTATCGCCCTTGCCGCATCTTTTGCTGCTATTCCTGGCCCTGGCGGCCGGTTCCGCCGGCGCGCAAGCGCCCGGGGCGCCCGAGCGCAATGCCGAGTGGGCGACGCCGCTGCCGCACGTGTCGAACCTGCACCAGGTCACCCCCGTCCTGTACCGCAGCGCAAAGCTCGACAGCGCCGACGTGGCCCAGCTGCAGACGCTGGGCGTGAAGACGGTGATCAGCCTGCGTTCCTTCCACTCCGACACGCAGGTGCTCGATGGCAGCGGCATCCGTGCCGTCCGCATTCCCATCAATACCTGGGCCATCCGCGACAAGCATGTGATCGAGACCATGCGCAGCATCCGCGCCGCCGAACAGCAGGGACCCGTGCTGCTGCACTGCCTGCACGGCGCCGACCGCACGGGCCTGATGGCCGCTATGTACCGCATGCTGTACCAGGGCTGGCCGCGCGCGAAGGCGATCGACGAGTTGAAGAATGGCGGTTACGGCTATCACGCCGTGTGGAAGAATATCGAAAGCTACCTCAAGCGCGTCGACGTGGCGGCGCTGCGCGCGCAGATTGAACAGGAAAAACCATGAAGACCCTGCTGTTCGCACTGGCCGCCTGTTCCGCCTGTTCCGCCTGTTATCCGCCGGCCGCCCTGGCGGCCACGCCTGCGCTCGATGTGCGCGATGTCAGCAAAGCCGGCATGCCCGGCAAGACCTTTGCCGCCACGACCAGCATGCCGGCCAGCGTGGACACCGTCTGCGCGGCCATCCAGGATTTCGCCGGCTATCCGCAGTTCATGCCGAACGTGGACAAGATCAAGGTGACGGCCGCCGGCGGTGGCGCCTCGCTGGTCGACGTCACGCTCAAGCTGCCGATGGGGAAAATCAAGCAATACCGCCTGAGAATGACGCCCAAGGTGCTCGACGCCAGTTGCAGCCTGGCCTGGAAGCTGGTGCCGATGGAGGGACTGAAGGTGGAGGACACCATCGCCGACACCAGCGGCTATTGGCAGCTGTCGCCGGATCCGTTTGACGCGGGCGCTGCCGCCGTCAGGTACCAGGTGTACACGGATCCGGGCCCCGTGCCGATGGGCCTGGGCTGGATCGTCGACAGCATGAGCCGCGACAGCATCCCGAAAATGTTCGACGCGCTGCGGGCGCGGGTGGCTGCGCGCAAATAGCCGGCGTGGCGGAGCAGCCACTTCACGCGGGCGCGCCACTTCAGGCATGATGTCGTTTCATCCACACATCCGCCCGGAATCCGCATGGAACACCACAGCTTTCTCATCAACATACTGTTTTACCTGGTCGCCGCCATCATCATGGTGCCGCTGGCCAAGCGTCTGGGCATGGGCGCCGTGCTCGGTTATCTGGTGGCCGGCGTCGTCATCGGACCGTGGGGCCTGGGCCTGATCAAGAATGTCGAGGTGATTCTCAGCTTTTCCGAGTTCGGTGTGGTGCTGCTGCTGTTTTTGATCGGACTGGAGCTCGAGCCCAGGCGATTGTGGCTGCTGCGCCGGCCCATCTTCGGCTGGGGCGGGGCGCAGGTGGGCGTCGTCAGCGCGGGACTGTGCGCCGTGGCCATGGCGTTCGGCGTGGACTGGCGCACGGCGCTGGTCGGTGCGCTGGGGCTGTCGCTGTCGTCGACGGCCATCGTGCTGGCCACCTTGGGCGAACGTAAACTGATGAGTACGCCGGCCGGTTCCGCCGGCTTTTCCATCTTGCTGTTCCAGGATATCGCCGCCATTCCCATGATCGCGCTGGTGCCGCTCTTGGGCGGCCTGGTCACGCATAGCGGCGAACCGGGCTGGCTGCGCGTGGCCAAGCTGGCCGCCGTGCTGGCCGCCCTGGTGATCGGCGGGCGCTTCCTGGTGAACCCCATCCTGCGCTTCATCGCCAAGACGGACTTGCGCGAAATCTTCACGGCCTTTGCCCTGCTGCTGGTGATCGCCATTTGCGTGCTGATGGAATCGGTGGGCTTGTCGATGGCGCTGGGCACCTTCATGGCGGGCGTGCTGCTGGCCGATTCCGAATACCGGCATGAACTCATTTCCGACCTGGAACCGTTCAAGGGTTTGCTGCTGGGCCTGTTCTTCATCGCCGTGGGCATGTCCGTCGATTTCGGCGTGCTGCGCGCCCAGCCGCTGCTGATCCTGGCCCTGGTGGCGGGGCTGCTGGTGGTCAAGATCGGCTTGCTGTATGTGTTGTCGAAGTTTTTCGACATTCCCCGCGGCCAGCAGCTGTTTTTTGCGCTGCTGCTGTCGCAGGGTGGCGAATTTGCTTTCGTCGTGTTTGCCGCCGCCGAGGCCGCGCATGTGTTTGCGCCGCAGACGGCCGCGCTGCTGGTCGTGGTGGTGACCCTGTCGATGGTGGCCACGCCCCTGCTGCTGCTGGCGCACGACAAGTTCGTCGCGCCGCGTCTGCAGGGCGAGAAGAAGCGCCGTCCCGACGACCATATCGAGGCGCAGGACAACCCCATCGTCATCGCCGGCTTCGGCCGCTTCGGCCAGATCATCGGCCGCCTGCTGGCGGCCAACAAGATCGGCGTGACGGTGCTCGACCACGACCCGGACCAGATCGAACTGCTGCGCAAGTTTGGCTTCAAGGTGTTTTATGGCGACGCCACGCGCGTGGACCTGCTGGTGGCGGCCGGCATCGAGAAGGCGAAGGCGCTGGTGATCGCCATCGACAATGTGGACGACAGCCTGGCCCTGGTCGACGCCGTGCGCCTGCGCCTGCCCGAGCTGACGATCCTGGCGCGCGCGCGCAACGTCACGCATTACTATGAATTGATGAAGCGCGGCGTGACCCTGATCGAGCGCGAGACGTTTGCCGCGGCCCTGTTGCTGGGCGAGCAGACCTTGCAGCAGGTGGGCTTCAGCGCCGAGCGGGCGCAGCGCGCGGCCGGCATCTTCGGCCGGCATAACCTGAAAACTTTGCTGGAAGTGGCGCCGCACTTCCAGGACCAGCAAAAAGTCATGTCCCTCACGCGCCAGGCGCGCGAGGAGCTGGAAGACATGTTCGAGAGCGATGCGGCGGCGTTTGCGGCGGCGGAAGCGGAGAACGGTAGGTCGGATTAGCGGGAACCGCGTAATCCGACATCGTGTTGGCGGTGTCGGCTTACGCGCTTTGCGCTAAGCCGACCTACGCCTCCTGGCAAGCGGCTTATTTTCCCCGTTTGCTCTCAATCGCCTCGATCTGGTCCATGATGCCGTTCATGCGCGCCGCCAGCGCCTGGTACGGTTTCGGCGAGGCCAGGTCGACGCCGGCCGCCTTCACCAGATCGTAGGGGTAGGCCGAGCCGCCCGCACTGAGCATCTTCAGGTAGGCGGCCAGCGCGCCCGGTTCCTTGTCGAGGATGCGCTGTGCGAAATCCTGCGCCGCCGCGATCGAGGTGGCGTACTGGAACACATAGAAGCCGTGATAGAAATGCGGCACATACGCCCATTCCAGCGCGTAGGCGGGGTCGATGGTCATGACGCCCTGCGCTTCGCCGTGGTAGCGCTTGAGGATATCGGCATAGATGGCCGTGATTTCTTCGCCCGTCAGCGACGCTCCCTTGTCCACCTTGCCGTGGATGGCCGCCTCGAATTCGGCGAACATGGATTGGCGGAAGAAGGTGCCGCGCAGGTTTTCCAGCGCCGCGCCCAGGTACAGCAGGCGCTCGTCGTCATCCTTGGCCTGCTTCAGGCGCGCGTCGAGCAGCAGCGCCTCGTTCGTGGTCGAGGCGATTTCCGCGACAAAGATGCTGTACGGCGCATAGATCGACGGCTGCGCCTTGTTGGCCAGCACCGAGTGCATGGCGTGGCCCCATTCGTGCGTCAGGGTGCTGACGGCTTCGTAATTGTCCGTGTAATTAAGCAGCACGAACGGATGCACGTCATACGCGTCGCCATTCATGTAGGCGCCCGCCACCTTGCGCGGACGCGGATACACATCCATCCAGCGCGCGTCCACGGCGGCAGTGAGCGCCTTGACGTAGTCGGGGCCCAGCGGCGCGGCGGAAGCGAGCATCATCTGCTTGCCTTCGGCCAGAGGGAAGGTGCGCTCGCTTTTCAGCAGCGGCGCATACACGTCGTAGTACGCCAGGTCCTTGATGCCCAGCATGCGCGCGCGCAGCTTGAAGTAGCGGTGCAGGGTGGGCAGGTTGGCGTTGGTTTGCGCGATCAGGGTCTGGTAGACGGCCGGCGGCAAGTTGTCGGCATCGAGCGCGGCGCTTTGCGAATCGGCGTAACGGCGCACCTTGGCATACGCGGCATCCGTTTTCAGCTGGCCGTACAGGGTTTCGCCGAACGTGCGTTCGTACTCTTTCCACTTGCCGAAGAAGGCGTCGAACACCCGCTTGCGGTCGGCGCGGTTGTCATCGCCCCGGTATTTCGTGTACGCCGCCTGGTCGAGGCGCACTTGCTTGCCGTCCGACAGTGTGACGGTCGGCCACGGGATTTCCGCGTTGGCCAGGGTGCGGTAGACGCTGGCGGCCGAGCTTGTTGCCAGGCCGAACTGCGCCACCAGCTGTTCGCCGGCCGCGTCGAGCGTGTGCGGCGCGCTGCGCAGCATGTTACTCAATTGAAAGCGGTACAGCTGCAAGCCCTTGTCTTTCGCCAGCATGGCATCGATGCGCTTGCTGCCCAGGGCGAGGATTTCCGGCTGTAAAAAGGTCACCGCCTGGGTGAACTCGTTGCCCAGCAGGGCGGCGCGCTGGTTCAGCTGGTTGCCTTTGCTATCGCCCGTATCCTGGTCGTAATACTGCGCCGCATAGGTATACAGCGTGTTGACGCGCTTGCGCGCATCGGCGTACAGGTCCAGGCAGCTTTTCAGGCGGGCCGGCGAGCCTCCCAGCTGCCCCTTGCAGCCGCCCAGTTGCTGCAGCTGGGCCGACAGTTTTTTCGCGTCGGCGTCGAATGCGGCGTCGTTTTGATACAGCGCCGTCAAATCCCAGCGGTCGGCCTGTTTGTCGGTCTGAGCGGGGGCTGGCGCAGGAGCGGCAGAGGCGGTGGCGAGCCCGAGGGCCAGCAGGGAGAACAGCAGGGGGCGCTTGAGTGCGGATGGCGTCATGGTTCATTCCAGTGAGGTTGTCGGAAGAATGCGTGCTGACCGCCGGGCAGGGACGTGCGCGTGACACACCGCGTACCGGCAGAGTTACCTACGGTACAGCAAATGAGGGGAGGGGGAAAGAGGCGGGGCGCCACCACCTGGGCGGTGGCGGCGAAACAACACGGGCTGAGAACAGCCGATTACAGCGCTTGCAGCGGAATCGTGCCGAACGTGGTCGGCGTCGAGCACGGCTCTTCGTCGAAGGCGATGTCGCCCATTGGGTTGGCCACGCCGTCCGCCTTCAAGTCCTTGAAGCCGAACAGCTTCGGATCCATCAGGTGCGATGGCGCCACGTTCGACAGGGCCGAGAAGATGCTTTCCACGCGGCCCGGGAATTTCTTGTCCCATTCGCGCATCAAGCCCTTGATCTGTTTGCGCTGCAGGTTTTCCTGCGAACCGCACAAATCGCATGGAATGATGGGGAAGCCCTTGACTTCCGCATAGCGCTGCGTGTCTTCTTCCTTCACATACGCCATCGGGCGGATGACGATGTGCTTGCCGTCGTCCGATTGCAGCTTGGCCGGCATGCCTTTCAGTTTGCCGCCGAAGAACATATTCAGGAAGAACGTTTCCAAAATATCATCGCGGTGGTGGCCCAGGGCGATCTTGTTGGCGCCCAGCTCGTCGGCCACGCGGTACAGGATACCGCGGCGCAGGCGCGAGCACAGCGAGCAGGTCGTCTTGCCTTCCGGGATCAGGCGTTTGACGATGCTGTAGGTATCCTGGTTTTCGATATGGAAGGCCACGCCCAGTTCCGTCAGGTAGGCGGGCAGGATTTCCGGCGGGAAGTTCGGCTGCTTCTGATCCAGGTTGACGGCGACGATATCGAAGTGAATCGGCGCACGCTCGCGCAAGGTCATCAGGATGTCCAGCAGGGCATAGCTATCCTTGCCGCCCGACAGGCACACCATTACCTTGTCGCCGTCTTCGATCATGTTGAAGTCGCCGATGGCCTGGCCGACCAGGCGGCACAGGCGCTTGTGCAGCTTGTTGTTTTCCAGGGCGATCTTTTCCGCCTTCTTGCGCGCCAGTTTCTGCGCTTCCACATTGGCCGGGAATTCCACGGCCGTCGTCGTCGTTTCCAGCACGGCGGTGTTGCTCATGTTGTTCATGCTTCATCCTTGATCTTGAATACTTCCACGCCCACGCCTTCGCAGTCGGGATACACGTCCGGTTTCATGCTCGACACGCGCGCGGCGCGCACGCGCGGGTGGGCCAGCATGGCGGCGAGCACGTCGTCGACCAGGCTTTCCTGCAGCTGCACGTGGCCTTGCGCCATGCGCCTGGCGATGGTTTCGCGCATGAAGTCGTAATCGACCACCTCTTCCAGCTGGTCATCCTTGGGCGTCGACAGGGCCAGGGGAATGTACAGGTCGACGTTGATGAGGACGCGCTGCTCGCCCTTTTTTTCGAAGTCGTAGACGCCGATGTTGATGAGGACTTCGTAATTGCGCAGGAACAGCCGGCGGCAATCAAGCAGGCGAGGGTGGGACAGGGCGGACGACATAGTTTTACCTTTTCGGGAATGCTGAATGCGGGTTGTTTGGCAGGGCTGCTGATTATTTGGTCAAAAACATGACGTCGCGCGGCAAGCCGATCAAATGCTGGCCGCCATCGACCAGCAGGGTCGTGCCCGTCAGCGCGCGCGCGCCGGCCACGTAACAGACGCTGTCGGCCACATCTTCGGGCGTGCTGGAGCGTCCTAGCGGCGTGTTTTCATGCGCCTTGGCAAAGTTCGCTGCCGTCTGCTCGCCGGAGACCATGGTGATGCCGGGGGCAATACCCACCACGCGCACTTTCGGCGCCAGCGCCTGGGCCAGCATGGTGGTCGCCGACAGCAGCGCCGCCTTGGACAGGGTGTACGACAAAAAATCAGGATTGAGATTGTACAGTTTTTGGTCCAGCAAGTTGATGACCACGGCTTGCCCGCCTGCCGGGGTGGCATGGTACAGCGCTTGCGCCAGCAGGATGGGGGCGGCCAGGTTGGCGTGCATGTGGGCGTCCAGGGCGGCGAAGGAAAAATCGCCCGCATTGTCGTATTCAAACAACGATGCGTTGTTGACTACGCAAGTGACGGGTCCCAGCGCCGCCTGTGCCTGCGGCAGCAGCTGGCGCACGGCGTCTTCCTGCGCCAGGTCGCAAGGGAATGCTTGCGCGCGGCGGCCCAGCGCCGTGATGTCCGCCACCAGGCTGAGCGCTTCATCGCGCGAGTCGCGGTAGTGGACGGCGATATCCCAGCCGTCGCGCGCCAGGCCCAGCGCGATGGCGCGGCCGAGGCGGCGCGCCGCGCCCGTGACAAGGGCGACGCGGGGAATGCTGTCGAAGGGCGTTGTCGTTGCTTCTGTCATGTCTTTGCTATGGTTGAGATATTCGGTGGACGCCACACTGGCGGCATGCGCCGCCGATTCGCTACAATGCGGGAATGTCTCTTCCCGCACCCGATAGCGACGCGCTGGCCGCGTCCCATGCCTTGCAGCACCAGATTGCCGCCGAAATCGCGCGCAATGACGGCGCCATTCCTTTTGTCCGCTTCATGGAGCTGGCGCTGTACGCGCCTGACCTCGGCTATTACAGCGGCGGCGCCGCCAAGCTGGGCAAAGATGGCGATTTTACAACCGCGCCGGAGATTTCGCCCCTGTTCGGCGCCACGCTGGCCCATGTGGCAGCCGCTATTATGGCGCAAACGGCCCCGCGCATCCTCGAATTCGGCGCCGGCACGGGCAAGCTGGCTTTCGATATCCTGACGGAAGCGGCGAATGCCGGCATCGCTATCGAACAGTATGCGATCGTCGAATTGTCCGGCGAATTGCGCGCGCGCCAGGAGCTGGCGCTGGCCGCCTTTCCGCAAGTGGTGTGGCTCGACGGCTTCCCCGACAGTTTTGAAGGCGCCGTGTTCGGCAATGAAGTGCTCGACGCCATGCCCGTCAACCTGATCAGCAAGACGCCCGCCGGCTGGTGCGAACTCGACGTCAGCATTGCCGACGGCCAGTTCGTGTTTGTCGAACGCCCTGCCGGCGCCGACGTGGCCGCGCAGATCGCCGCCCAGGTGCCGGACGCCGATGACTTGCCGGTCGGCTATGTCACAGAAATTCATGGCGTGGCCTGCGGCTTCATGCGCTCGCTGGCGCGCATGCTGACCAATGGCAAGGGCGGCGCGGCTGTGCTGTTCGATTACGGTTTTCCTGCGCACGAGTATTATCTGGACTTGCGCGCCACGGGCACCCTGATGTGCCATTACCGCCACCATGCCCACGCGGAACCGTTTTATCTGCCCGGTTTGCAGGACATCACGGCTCACGTGGATTTTACGGCCATGGCGGTGGCGGCGCAGGATGCTGGCCTCGATGTGCTCGCATACATGAACCAGGCGTCCTTCCTGCTTGGCTCCGGTATCGGCGACTTGCTGCTGCGCACCGACCCCGAGCAGGTCAAGACCTACCTGCCGCAGGCCAGCGCCGTGCAAAAGCTGGTGTCGCCGGCCGAGATGGGCGAATTGTTCAAGGTGCTGGCGGTGGGGCACCACGTGGCGTTGCCGGAAGCGCTGTTGTCCAGTGACCGCAGTCACCGCCTGTAAGCGCGGTCAATATCAAGGCAGGGCCGTACCGCCCTGTAATTTCCTGTCCGCCGGTGGTTATTATCTTGTCATATCGTATATGATGACCGACACAGCACGGTTCCATCCTGCAAGAACCCGTCGCCGCGCACCGATTTCAAGATAGAACGATGGGAAAGATACATACACACTATGACAACCTGAAAGTGGCGCGCCTGGCGCCGCAGGAAGTCATACGTGCCGCGTATAAAGCCCTCAGCCAGAAATACCACCCCGACAAGAATCCCGGCGACGAAAAGGCCGCCCGCATCATGGCCATCCTCAACAGCGCCTATGGCACCTTGTCCGATCCGCAACGACGCAAGGAACACGACGAGTGGATCGCCGCCGAGGAGTGGGAAATCGAATGGCTGGAAAGCACCCACCACGAAGAAGGCAAGAGCCGCGATGGCCGTGCGAAAGGCCATGCCCAATCGCATGAGCACACCTGGGCGCAGGATGTGCCGCCGCCGAAGGGCAAGCCGCGGAGTGGGGCGCTGCCCATCTGGCGCAACTGGCGCTGGTGGCTGAGTTTGCTTGTCTGCCTGCTGCTGGGCTGGCTGGGCGCCTTGCTGATGCTCGATACCTCGCCGCCCGTGCCTGCCGCGCTGGCGTCGGCATGGAGCGGGCTGGCCCGCGATGGCGCCAGGGTGCACCCGGACACGGCAACGGCGGAGAGCGCAGCCACGCCGCCGGCAAAAAACGAGGCGGTGGCTATCGATAGCTGGGCCGTGGGCAAGCCGTATGCGGCCGAGCCCGCGCAAGCGAAGGCGCCCGAGATCCGCGTGCTGGCCGTGGCGCAGCTGAGCCTGAAAGCCAGCCGGCCCGCCTGCGATGGCGCCAGCCAGGCCGAGTCGGCGGGGCTGGTGGCGCCGAATGGCGAGCCTTGGCCGGCGCGGTCCGGCTATGTCGATGGCTTCCCGATCGGCAACAAGGGCGATGAACTGAGTTTAACCATCGATAACAGCAGCAATACGGCGCCCGTCTTCGTCAAGCTGTATGACCAGGAGCGGCGCTCGAATGTGCGCTACCTGTATATCCTGGCCAATGACAAGCTGACCGTGGAGCAGCTCAGCGCGGGCAAATACGAAGTGCGCTACCAGGCCGTCGGGCCAGGCCAGGACAATTGCGGCGGTACTACGCGCAGCGGCGCCTCGATACCGGCGCCTGCCGCGGGAGAGGGTGGTACGCAGAATCCTGTTGTAAGCAGCATCTAATCTGATTATGCTTGATATGCGTCAACGCAGCGTCCACATCGAACTTATCCCTTAGGAGTATTCATGACCGACCTCAAAGCCGATGCAGATGATAACTGGCTGCTCGACGAAGATGAGCCGGTGGCCAGTCCAGCCGGGTTGGCCGCGCCCGACCAGCGCCTGTGGCGTGTGCTGATCGTCGATGACGACGTCGATGTGCATGCGGTCACGCGGCTGGCGCTGCGCAATGTCAGCTTCAAGGGCCGCGAACTGGAACTGTTTTCCGCCTACAGCGGCCGCGAGGGGTACGAGATCCTGCGCGACACGCCCGATATCGCGCTGGTGCTGCTCGACGTGGTGATGGAAACGGATGACGCCGGCCTGATCCTCGCCAAGCGCATCCGCGCCGACCTGAACAACTCCATCGTGCGCGTCGTGCTGCGCACGGGGCAGCCGGGCCAGGCGCCCGAGCAACGCGTCATCATCGAATACGACATCAACGATTACAAGGCCAAGACGGAGCTGACGACGCAAAAGCTGTTTACGACCGTTATCTCGGCCCTGCGCGCCTACGAGAGCCTGATGATGCTCGAGCGCAGTCGCATCGGCCTGGGCAAGATCCTCGCCGGCGCCACCAATCTGTACCAGATCCATTCCTTGCGCGAATTCGCTTCCGGCGTGCTCAACCAGGTTAGCGCCATCCTCGACGTGGGCGCCGACGGCGTGCTGTGCCTGATGCAGGGCGGCGCGGGGCGGCCCGAGGTGGTCGCCGCCACCGGCACCTATGCCGTGCTGGCCGAGGCGGAAGCCATGCCGGCCGACCACGCGCTCACGCCCACCATCGACAAGGCGTTCGCGGAAAAGCGCAGCCAGTTCGAGCATCCGGCCAATGTGCTGTTCATCCACACGGAAGGCAACCGCGAGCTGGCCATTTCCGTCACGCCGCCGTGGCCGCTGGCGCAGATCCAGCGCGATCTGCTGGAAGTGTTTTGCCAGCGTATCGCGGCCGCCTTCGACAACCTGTACATGTTCGGCCAGCTGCGCAAGGCGCAGGAAGCGACCGTCGTGGCGCTGGCCGACCTGGCCGAGTTCCGCGACAGCGACACGGGCGGCCACGTGCGGCGCGTGCAGCAGCTGTCCGACGCCATCGCCCTGCGCATCCAGCAGCGCGGGGTGTATGCCGACGAGCTCACGCCGCAGCTGCTCGACATGATCGGCCTGGCCAGCATCCTGCACGACGTGGGCAAGGTGGCCACGCCGGACGCCGTGCTGCTCAAGCCGGGCCGGCATACGGACGAGGAGCGGGTGCAGATGCAGCTGCACGCCAGCGTCGGGCGCACCATCCTCGAGCGTGCCGCCAACATGGTCGACGGCGTCAGCTACCTCACGTATGGCGCGCAGATTGCGGGCGGCCACCATGAACATTTCGACGGCGCCGGCTATCCGAACGGCCTGAAGGGACGCGACATTCCCTTGGCCGCGCGCATCGTTGCCGTGGTCGACGTCTTCGATGCCTTGCTGCATGAGCGGCCGTACAAGGAGCCGTGGCCGTATCCGCAGGTGCGCGAATACATCGAACAGCGCAGCGGCAGCCAGTTCGATCCGGAAGTGGTGGCGGCGCTGCTGGATCTGATCGACAACGAGCCGCAACTGTGGCATCCGGAGCGCGCCACCGCTTGAGCAGCAACTTCGTTGGCGCTTTTCGGCACGGCCCCATTCCCTTGCGCGCGGCGCCGTCATATACTCGGCAGCCTCATGCTGGCCGGCGCCACGCACCGGTGTGGCGCGCCGCGGAGTTTTCGGACATCACGACATGAAAGAACTCAAGGGCCTTAGCGCACTGATCATCGAGCCGCATCCAGGCATGCGCGCCAGCCTGCACAATATGCTCAACCTGTGCGGCCTGGCGAAGATCGACGACGCGGCCAGCTCGGGCCAGGCGATCCGCATGCTGGGCAGCAAATCGTATGATCTGATCCTGTGCGAATACGACCTCGGCGGCGGGCAGGATGGCCAGCAGATGCTGGAAGACTTGCGCCACCATAAATTGATGCACGCGTCGACCATGTTCTTCATGGTCACGGGCGAAGGCAGCTTCGCCAAGGTGGTCAGCGCCGTCGAGCTGTTGCCCACCGATTACATCCTCAAGCCATTTACCGCTGACAACATGCTCGAGCGCATAGCCCGCGCGCTCGACAAGCGCAATGCCTTCGTGCCCGTGTACGAACTGATCGACGTGGGCAATGAGCGCGCGGCGATCGCCGCCTGCACCGAAGGCGCCAGCCTGTACCCCCGTTACGCCACGGATTTCCTGCGCCTGCGCGCGGAGCTGCATTTGCTGCTGGGCGAGGCGGCCGATGCCGGTCCGATCTACACAGCCTTATACGAAAGCAAGTCCATCGGCTGGGCGCGCCTGGGGCAGGCCAAGACGCAGTTCCTGCTGGGCGAGTACGAAGCGGCGCAGGGCACCCTGGAAGGGCTGCTGGAAAACAACAAGCGTTTTCTCGACGCCTATGACTGGCTGGCGCGCACGCATATGGCGCAAGGCAAGCCGGAACTGGCGCAGGCGGCCTTGAGCGAAGCGGTGGCCCTGTCGCCGCATGCCGTGCGCCGCTTGCGCCGCCTGGGCGAGGCGGCCCTGGCGGCCGACGATATCGACATGGCGGAAAAATCCCTCAAACTGGTGGTCAGCAAGGCCAAATATTCGGAATTCCGCGATCCGGAAGACCATGTGCGCCTGGTGCAGACCCTGGTGCGCAAGGGAGATCCCTTGCAGGCGGGCGCCGTGATCCGCGACCTCGACAAATCGATGGGTGGGCAAAAGAATGCGGAACTGTGCAGCGCCCTGTGCAGCGCCATGCTGCATGCGCATACGGGCAACGAGGAGCGCCTGCAGCAATCGCTCGACGCGGCCCTGGCCGCCAACCGGCACAGCGTGGGCAGCTCGAATACGCTGAAAACGGAGCTGGCGCGCCACTGCCTGGCGCACGGGCGCGAAGACGGCGCGGCCGAGGTGATGCGCGAAGTCATGCGCAATGCGCCCGACAGCGCCGCCATGACGCGCGCCATGGCAGTGTTCGAACAGGCGGGGCGCGAGGAACTGGCCAAGGCATTGGCGCGGCAAAGCCGCCAGGAAGTGGCCGACATGGTGGCGGCCGGGGCAGCCCGGGCGGGCGAGGGCGATTTCCGCGGCGCCGTCGATCTGATGGGCGAGGCCGTCACGCGCCTGCCCGACAATCCGCAGGTGGTCTTCAATGCGGCCGTGGCCGTGCTGAAATGCCTGGAGCACGAGGGCTGGGATGAGCGCATGGGGCAGCAGGCGCTGACTTTTATCGCCGGCGTGCGCCGCCTGGACCCGCGCAATCCCAAATTGCCCGTGCTGTCGGGCCTGCATCAGCAGTTATTGCGTAAATACAAGCCCTTGGGCAATGCCTGGATGCATCCGCCTGACGCAAGGTAAGCGGGGAAATGCGGGGCAAATGACGAAAAAATGCGGCTTGCCGGCAGGGGCGATAAAAAAAATACGAAAAAAGCTGACTTTTTCGCGCCAACCCTTGCACATTCTCAAATCGGGAGCTTATAATCACGCCCCGAAGCAGCCAACTTCTTCTTTATACGCAAATGCAGCAGTCAGGCATCAGTAAATAAGGTTGACAGTTGTGAGTAGATGCTTCATACTCTGCGGTTCCCGCGGAGGGGTGGCCGAGTGGTTAAAGGCGACAGACTGTAAATCTGTTCTCTATGAGTACGCTGGTTCGAATCCAGCCCCCTCCACCAAGTTTTTGCAAGGAAAACTGGGTAGTAGCAAAAAGCAAGTGAAGATAAAGTGAACGATACCTCGCGGGTGTAGCTCAATGGTAGAGCAGAAGCCTTCCAAGCTTACGACGAGGGTTCGATTCCCTTCACCCGCTCCAGTTTCCGTTCAGATGCTTGATGCATCGCATGCAACAAATTACAGCCCTTGTAGCTCAGTGGTAGAGCACTCCCTTGGTAAGGGAGAGGCCACGTGTTCGATCCACGTCAAGGGCACCAGAATTCGCAGCAGGCAGCACAGAAGCAATTCAAACCAGACCGTCGGGCGTGTGCCTGAGCAATCTAATCAAATCATTAGGAGTTCAAAATGGCAAAAGGTAAATTCGAACGGACCAAGCCGCACGTCAACGTCGGCACCATCGGCCACGTCGACCACGGTAAAACCACGCTGACCGCTGCAATCGCAACGGTTCTGTCGAAGAAATTCGGCGGCGAAGCTAAAGCATACGACCAGATCGATGCAGCACCAGAAGAAAAAGCGCGCGGTATCACGATTAACACCGCCCACGTCGAGTACGAAACGGAAACGCGTCACTACGCGCACGTTGACTGCCCAGGCCACGCCGATTACATCAAAAACATGATTACCGGTGCAGCCCAGATGGACGGCGCGATCCTGGTGTGCTCCGCAGCTGACGGCCCAATGCCACAGACCCGCGAACACATCCTGCTGGCCCGCCAAGTTGGCGTTCCATACATCATCGTGTTCCTGAACAAGTGCGACCTGGTCGATGACGCAGAGCTGCTGGAACTGGTTGAAATGGAAGTGCGCGAGCTGTTGTCGAAGTACGAATTCCCAGGCGACGACCTGCCTATCATCAAAGGTTCGGCACGTATGGCGCTGGAAGGCAAAGAAGGCGAAATGGGCGTTGACGCAGTGCTGCGTCTGGCCGATGCGCTGGATGCTTACATCCCAACGCCAGAGCGCGCTGTTGATGGTGCGTTCCTGATGCCAGTGGAAGACGTGTTCTCGATCTCGGGTCGCGGTACCGTTGTGACCGGTCGTATCGAGCGCGGCATTGTCAAAGTCGGCGAAGAGATCGAAATCGTCGGTATCACCGATACCGTCAAAACGACTTGCACCGGCGTGGAAATGTTCCGCAAGCTGCTGGACCAAGGTCAAGCTGGCGACAACGTTGGTCTGCTGCTGCGCGGCACCAAGCGTGAAGACGTGCAACGTGGTCAAGTGCTGGCCAAGCCAGGCTCGATCAAGCCGCACGCGCACTTCACCGGCGAGATCTATGTTCTGTCGAAAGACGAAGGCGGCCGTCATACGCCATTCTTCAACAACTATCGTCCACAGTTCTACTTCCGCACGACGGACGTAACCGGTTCGATCGAGTTGCCAGCAGACAAAGAAATGGTCATGCCAGGCGATAACGTGTCGATCACCGTCAAGCTGATCAACCCGATCGCGATGGAAGAAGGCCTGCGCTTCGCTATCCGCGAAGGCGGCCGTACCGTCGGCGCCGGCGTGGTTGCAAAAATCATCGCATAAGGAAATGTTATGCTTCCACCCGGGGCGTCCTGGGTGGTAGAATAGCACTCCTCGAAAGTTTTACGTAGGGACGTAGCTCAATTGGCAGAGCGTCGGTCTCCAAAACCGAAGGTTGGGGGTTCGATGCCCTCCGTCCCTGCCACCGTCAAGGTGCAGGGCACCGAAAGTAGAAAAATGTCAAATCAATCCGTGCAAACCGTTAGCACGTCGAGTGACAAGATAAAAGTCGCGCTGGCAATAGTAGCTGCGATTGCAGGAGTAGTCGGGTTTTATTACCTGGCAGGCCAACCAGCTCTGGTGCGTGCAAGCGCGCTTGTGGCTGGTTTGGTTATTGCTGTTGCGCTCTTGTATGTCTCGACGACCGGCCGTGAATTTCTCAATTTCGCCAAAGAAGCTGTGCGCGAAACCAAGAAAGTCGTTTGGCCTACCCGCAAAGAAGCCACGCAGATTACCGCGATCGTGTTTGCCTTTGTGCTGGTCATGGCGATTTTCCTGTGGGGCACGGATAAATTGCTCGAGTTTTTGTTGTATGACGTAATTCTGGGTTGGAAAAAATAATGAGCGAAAATGTGCATGATGAAGCGGCGGAAGAGTCCGTTCCGGGCGACGCTCCGGCAGCGGATACTGGTGCAGCGCTGAGCGTGCCAGTGAGCAGCAAGCGCTGGTATGTCGTGCATGCTTATTCCGGCATGGAAAAAAGCGTCATGCGCGCACTGACCGAGCGCATCGAGCGCGCGGGCATGCAAGACCAGTTCGGCCAGATCCTGGTGCCGATCGAAGAAGTTGTCGAAGTCAAGAATGGCGTGAAGTCCGTCACCGAACGTCGTTTCTATCCTGGCTATGTGCTGGTTGAAATGGAAATGACGGACGAGAGCTGGCACTTGGTCAAGAACACCAGCAAGGTTACCGGCTTCATTGGTGGCAAGTCGAACAAGCCGACGCCGATCTCCGCGCGCGAAATCGACGGCATCATGAAGCAGATGCAGGAAGGCGTTGAAAAGCCCCGTCCGAAAACCTTGTACGAGGTGGGCGAGCAGGTACGCATCAAGGATGGTCCGTTCACCGATTTCAACGGCAATGTCGAAGAAGTCAATTACGAGAAATCCAAAGTGCGCGTCTCGGTCACCATCTTCGGCCGCGCTACCCCGGTAGAGCTCGAATTCGGCCAGGTCGAAAAAGTTTAAGTCTGTCTCAAACGCCACCAGGAGCGTTGCGGTAGTAACAGCAAAATCCGGTCAGAGGAGCCCCGCCAGGGTAGGATCGGCGGGGCGCTACTACTCAATCCAAGATAGGAGCCATCATGGCAAAGAAAATCATTGGTTTTATCAAGCTGCAAGTGCCAGCTGGTAAAGCAAACCCATCCCCACCAATCGGTCCAGCTCTGGGTCAACGCGGTCTGAACATCATGGAATTCTGCAAAGCGTTCAACGCGCAGACCCAAGGTATGGAACCAGGCATGCCGATCCCAGTCGTGATCACCGCGTTCGCTGACAAGTCCTTCACGTTCGTGATGAAGACGCCTCCAGCAACCTACCTGATCAAAAAAGCTGCTGCGATCACCAAAGGTTCGCCGAAGCCACATACCGACAAAGTCGGTACGCTGACCCGCGCACAAGCTGAAGAAATCGCTAAATTGAAAACCCCTGATCTGACCGCTGCCGACATGGATGCTGCTGTACGCACCATCGCTGGTTCCGCTCGTTCGATTGGTATCACGGTGGAAGGTGTTGTATAATGGCTAAGTTATCCAAACGTATCAAGGCTTTGAAAGCCAAAGTCGACCGTACCAAAGTGTACGCTTTCGACAACGCTGTCGCTCTGATCAAAGAGTGCGCAACGGCCAAGTTCAATGAATCGATCGACGTATCGGTACAACTGGGTGTTGATCCTAAGAAATCCGACCAAGTGGTGCGCGGCTCCGTCGTGCTGCCAGCTGGTACCGGCAAAACCGTACGCGTGGCAGTCTTCGCGTCGGGCGAAAAAGCGGAAGCTGCCAAAGCAGCTGGCGCCGACATCGTTGGTATGGAAGACCTGGCCGAGCAGATCAAAGCCGGCGACATGCCTTTCGACATCGTTATCGCTTCGCCAGATACCATGCGTATCGTTGGTACCCTGGGTCAGATCCTGGGCCCGCGCGGCATGATGCCTAACCCGAAAGTCGGCACTGTTACTCCTGACGTCGCTACCGCCGTGAAAAACGCGAAAGCCGGTCAAGTTCAGTACCGTACCGACAAATCCGGTATCATCCACGCTACCATCGGCCGTAAATCGTTCGCTGACGCAGATCTGAAGTCGAATCTGGTCGCACTGATCGACGCACTGAACAAAGCCAAGCCAGCATCGAGCAAAGGCGTGTACCTGCGCAAAGTTTCGCTGTCGTCGACCATGGGCGCTGGCGTCCGTGTTGACCAGGCTAGCCTGGCAGCTTAAGTAACAGAATCAAGTCCTGTAGCGCCTTCGGGCGCTGCGGGCGCATCTTTGGGCTGTCTGCCTGGTGTCCGCATCAGGCAGGCAGACAATCAAAGACCGTTGGGCCGACTGCGATTGCACATGCAGAAGGTTAATAGGCTTGCCGGCAACGGCAAGTGCCCAACGCAGATGGTGTACCCGAACAAGTTTTGTAGTCCTCATGCTGCGTGAATCCATCCGCTCAGTTTAGTACTTCTTGACTTCGGACGCCGTGTTCGAACCGATGCAAGGCGCTCAACCACTCGGTTGTGATCGCTGAACATCATTTAAGGAGGTTGACCGTGAGTCTCAATCTGAATGACAAAAAGGCCGTCGTCGCCGAAGTTTCCGCACAAGTAGCAAATGCGCAAACGATCGTCGTGGCCGAATATCGTGGCATCCAGGTTGGTCACTTGACGCAACTGCGTGCTAAAGCGCGTGCCCAAGGCGTGTACCTGCGTGTGTTGAAAAACACTCTGGCTCGTCGCTCCGTTGAAGGTACCGCATTCGCCAGCCTGGCAGATGCCATGACCGGCCCGTTGATCTACTCGATCTCGGCCGATGCCGTTGCAGCAGCTAAAGTCATCGCTGACTTCGCTAAAACCAACGACAAACTGGTCATCAAAGCAGGTAACTACGCAGGCAAGCCGCTGGATACAGCTGCTGTCACCGCGTTGGCGAGCATTCCTAGCCGTGAAGTCCTCATTTCGCAGTTGTTGGGCGTTATGCTGGCTCCGGTTTCGGGCTTTGCACGTGGTCTGGCTGCCCTGGCAGCGAAAAAAGGCGAAGGCGCCGAAGCTCCTGCAGAAGCAGCAGCAGAAGAAGCCCCAGCAGCCGCTTAATTGCGCGCGCTTTTTTCTCTCAGTACCAATCTGATGTAACTAACGTAATAAATTTAGGAGTTTCAAAATGGCAATTAGCAAAGACGATATCCTGGAAGCAGTTAGCGCCATGTCCGTAATGGACCTGAACGACCTGGTTAAAGCATTCGAAGAAAAATTCGGCGTGTCCGCAGCAGCGATGGCTTCGGCCGGTCCTGCAGCAGGCCCAGCAGCAGCTGCTGAAGAGCAAACCGAGTTCAACGTTGTACTGGACACCTTCGGCGCAAACAAAGTTGGCGTCATTAAAGCAGTTCGCGAAATCACCGGCCTGGGCTTGAAAGAAGCTAAAGACCTGGTCGATGGCGCACCAAAAACTGTGAAAGAAGCAGTGTCGAAAGCTGACGCTGAAGCTGCAGTGAAGAAACTGGTTGAAGCCGGCGCAACCGCTTCGATGAAGTAATATCTGTACCGGCGGCAGTTAGCGCCCGAGTCAAAGTCTGAGGTTTCCCCTCGCAAGGGGGGAAATCCGACTTTGGCTCCTTTGTCGTCTGCATCGTATTTGTCATGTAGTTGTAGCAGCAGTTTTTATTCGATTCAAGCCGGAAAGCAGAGCCTTGAGGTTTCGTCTGTGTCACACGCAGCGGTGCAAACGAACACTTGCAAAACCTGAATTTTCTATCCTTTCTGTCACTCACGGAGTGTCCATGCACTACTCATTTACTGAGAAGAAACGCATTCGCAAATCATTCGCGAAGCGCGCCAACGTTCACCACGTTCCGTTCCTGCTGGCGACCCAGCTCGAGTCTTATCATAGCTTCTTGCAAGAGGACATAGCACCGTCCGGCCGCAAGAATGATGGCCTGCAGTCGGCTTTCACCTCGATTTTCCCTATCGTGTCGCACAATGGTTTTGCGCGACTCGAATTCTTGTCGTACGTTCTGGGCGATCCTGCCTTTGACGTCAAAGAATGTCAACAACGTGGCCTGACGTTCGCGTCGCCGCTGCGCGCGAAAGTGCGCCTGGTGATCCTGGACAAGGAATCGCCAACCAAGCCCGTCGTCAAAGAGATGAAGGAACAGGAAGTCTACATGGGCGAATTGCCGCTCATGACGACCACCGGTTCGTTCGTGATCAACGGCACGGAGCGGGTGATCGTTTCCCAGCTGCACCGTTCGCCTGGCGTGTTCTTCGAGCACGACCGCGGCAAGACTCACTCGTCCGGTAAGCTGCTGTTCTCCGCGCGTATCATTCCTTACCGCGGTTCGTGGCTGGACTTCGAGTTCGACCCGAAAGACATCCTGTTCTTCCGCGTCGACCGCCGCCGCAAGATGCCAGTGACGATTCTGCTCAAAGCCATCGGCATGTCGCACGAGCAAATCCTGGCGAACTTCTTCGTCTTCGACAATTTCAACCTGCGCTCCGAAGGCGCGGAAATGGAATTCGTCTCCGAGCGTCTGCGCGGCGAAGTGGCGCGTTTCGACATCGTCGACAAGTCGGGCAAGACCCTGGTGCTGAAAGACAAGCGTATCAACGCGAAACACGTGCGTGATATCGAAGCTGCCGGCATCAAGCACATTTCCGTACCGGAAGACTACCTGCTGGGCCGCGTATTGGCGAAGAACATCGTCGATGGCGACACCGGTGAAGTCGTCGCTTCCGCGAACGATGAGCTGACCGAAGATCTGTTGGGCCGCCTGCGCGACGCCAACATTTCCGAAATCCAGACCTTGTACACGAACGACCTGGACCAGGGCGCCTACATCTCGCAAACCCTGCGTATCGACGACACCGCCGACCAGATGGCTGCGAAAGTGGCGATCTACCGCATGATGCGTCCAGGCGAACCGCCAACGGAAGACTCCGTTGAAGCGCTGTTCAATGGCCTGTTCTACAACTCGGACCGCTACGACCTGTCGGCCGTGGGCCGCATGAAGTTCAACCGCCGCATTGGCCGCGATGAACTGACCGGCGCCATGACCCTGTCGAACGAAGACGTGCTGGCCGTGATCAAGATCCTGGTGGAACTGCGCAATGGCCGCGGCGAAGTCGACGATATCGATCACCTGGGTAACCGTCGCGTACGTTGCGTGGGCGAACTGGCCGAGAATCAATTCCGCGCCGGCCTGGTGCGTGTTGAGCGCGCCGTCAAGGAACGCCTCGGCCAAGCCGAAGCGGACAACCTGATGCCGCACGACCTGATCAACTCGAAGCCGATTTCGGCTGCGATTCGCGAGTTCTTCGGTTCGTCCCAGCTGTCGCAGTTTATGGACCAAACCAATCCTCTGTCGGAAATTACCCACAAGCGCCGCGTATCGGCTCTGGGACCCGGCGGTCTGACACGCGAACGCGCCGGCTTTGAAGTGCGCGACGTGCATCCGACCCACTACGGCCGCGTCTGCCCGATCGAGACACCGGAAGGTCCGAACATTGGTCTGATCAACTCGCTGGCTCTGTACGCCCGCCTGAATGAATACGGCTTCCTGGAAACCCCGTACCGCAAGGTCGAAGGCTCCAAGATTACCGATCAGATCGACTACCTGTCCGCCATCGAAGAAGGCCGCTACATCATCGCTCAGGCGAATGCGACCATCAACGACGCCGGCATGTTGTCCGATGAACTGGTCTCGGCCCGTGAAGCCGGCGAAACCATCCTGGTCTCCCCGGAGCGCATCCAGTACATGGACGTGGCGCCAGGCCAGATCGTTTCCGTCGCTGCCTCGCTGATTCCGTTCCTCGAACACGATGATGCAAACCGTGCATTGATGGGCGCCAACATGCAACGCCAGGCCGTGCCTTGCTTGCGTCCGGAAAAAGCGCTGGTCGGTACCGGTATCGAACGCACCGTTGCGGTCGACTCGGGCACCACCGTGCAAGCGCTGCGTGGCGGTATCGTCGATTACATCGATGCGGGCCGTGTCGTGATTCGCGTCAATGATGACGAAGCGCAAGCTGGTGAAGTGGGCGTCGACATCTACAACCTGATCAAGTACACCCGTTCGAACCAGAACACCAACATCAACCAGCGTCCTATCGTGCAAGTGGGCGACCGTGTTGCCAAGCGCGACGTGATCGCCGACGGCGCATCGACCGACCTGGGTGAATTGGCGCTGGGCCAGAACATGACCGTGGCCTTCATGCCATGGAATGGTCTGAACTTCGAAGATTCGATCCTGATCTCGGAAAACGTCGTCAAGGACGACCGCTACACCTCGATTCACATCGAAGAGTTGTCGGTGGTGGCCCGTGACACGAAACTGGGCGCGGAAGAAATTACGCGCGACATCTCGAACCTGGCTGAAAATCAGCTGGCACGTCTGGATGAGTCCGGTATCGTCTACATCGGCGCAGAAGTCCAAGCGGGCGACACCCTGGTTGGTAAAGTGACGCCAAAAGGCGAAACCCAGCTGACTCCGGAAGAGAAGCTGCTGCGCGCGATCTTCGGCGAAAAAGCCTCGGACGTAAAAGATACGTCGCTGCGCGTGCCTTCGGGCATGATCGGTACCGTGATCGACGTGCAAGTCTTCACCCGTGAAGGCATTGTGCGCGACAAGCGTGCCCAGCAAATTATCGATGACGAACTGAAACGCTTCCGTCTGGACTTGAACGACCAGATGCGTATCGTTGAAGGCGATGCCTTCCAGCGTCTGGAAAAAATGCTGATCGGCAAAGTTGTCAACGGCGGCCCGAAAAAGCTGGCCAAAGGCGCCAAGATCACCAAGGAATACCTGGCCGATCTGGACAAATACCACTGGTTCGACATCCGCCCTGCGGACGACGATGCCGCGGTAGCGCTGGAAGCGATCAAGGAGTCGATCAACGAGAAGCGTCACCAGTTCGATCTGGCCTTCGAAGAGAAGCGCAAGAAACTGACGCAAGGCGATGAGCTGCAACCAGGCGTGCAAAAAATGGTCAAGGTCTACCTGGCCGTGAAACGCCGCCTGCAGTCGGGCGACAAGATGGCAGGTCGCCACGGTAACAAGGGTGTGGTTTCCCGTATTGTTCCTGTGGAAGACATGCCATACATGGCCGACGGCACGCCAGCCGACGTTGTGCTGAACCCGCTGGGCGTTCCTTCGCGGATGAACGTTGGTCAGATTCTCGAGACGCACTTGGGCTGGGCTGCCAAGGGTCTGGGTATCCGCATCGGCGAAATGCTGAAGGCGCAAACCAAGGTCGAGCAAGTGCGCAAGTACCTGACGACGATCTACAACGACAACGGCCGCGCGGAAGATCTGAACGACTTCGACGATGAAGAGATCATGAAGCTGGCGGAAAACCTGAAAAAAGGTGTTCCATTCGCCACGCCAGTGTTCGACGGCGCCAATGAAGAAGAGATCCGCCGCATGCTGGACCTGGCGTATCCGGACGACATCGCCAAGAACCTGGGCATGACCGCTTCGAAAAACCAGGTGACCATGTATGACGGTCGCACCGGTGAAGCGTTCGAGCGCAAGGTCACTGTCGGCGTCATGCACATGCTGAAACTGCATCACTTGGTCGATGACAAGATGCATGCGCGTTCGACCGGTCCTTACTCGCTGGTCACGCAACAGCCGCTGGGTGGTAAAGCCCAGTTCGGTGGTCAGCGTTTCGGTGAGATGGAAGTCTGGGCACTGGAAGCGTATGGCGCGTCGTATGTCTTGCAAGAGATGTTGACGGTCAAGTCCGATGACGTGAATGGCCGTACCAAAGTGTACGAGAACCTCGTCAAGGGCGACCACGTGATCGACGCCGGCATGCCGGAATCGTTCAACGTGCTGGTCAAGGAAATCCGTTCGCTGGGTATCGATATCGACCTCGAACGCAACTAAACGACAGCACCCTGTCATTTGGTTTGGGAAACACAAAGCCCGGCTGGGAAACCACGCCGGGCAATGTAGTCTCAGGAATATAGAAATTTAATCACCTCTGGAGTGATACATGAAAGCACTGCTCGATCTATTCAAGCAAGTACAGACCAACGAGACCTTCGATGCAATCAAGATCGGTCTCGCTTCGCCTGAGAAAATCCGTTCGTGGTCCTACGGCGAAGTCAAGAAGCCGGAAACCATCAACTACCGTACCTTCAAGCCTGAGCGCGACGGCCTGTTCTGCGCCAAGATCTTTGGCCCGATCAAGGATTACGAATGCCTGTGCGGCAAGTACAAGCGCCTGAAACACCGCGGCGTGATCTGCGAAAAGTGCGGCGTCGAAGTCACCTTGGCCAAAGTGCGCCGCGAGCGCATGGGCCACATCGAGCTGGCTTCGCCGACCGCGCACATCTGGTTCCTGAAGTCGCTGCCGTCGCGTCTGGGCATGGTCCTGGACATGACCCTGCGGGACATCGAACGCGTGCTGTACTTTGAAGCATACGTCGTGACCGATCCAGGCATGACCCCGCTGAAGAAGTGCCAGATCATGTCGGAAGACGACTACGCCGCCAAGTACGAAGAGTACGGCGACGACTTCACCGCCTTCATGGGCGCCGAAGGTATCCGTGAACTGCTGCGCTCGATCGACATCCACCGCGATGCCGAAACCCTGCGCGTGGAACTGAAGGAATCGAAATCCGAAGCCAAGATCAAGAAATACGCGAAGCGCCTGAAAGTGCTGGAAGCGTTCCAACGTTCGGGCATCAAGCCTGACTGGATGATCATGGAAGTGCTGCCAGTGCTGCCGCCGGAATTGCGTCCGCTGGTACCGCTGGACGGTGGCCGTTTCGCGACCTCGGATCTGAACGATCTGTATCGCCGCGTCATCAACCGTAACAACCGCCTGAAACGCCTGATGGAGCTGCGCGCTCCAGAGATCATCACGCGCAACGAAAAGCGCATGCTGCAAGAAGCGGTCGATTCGCTGCTGGACAACGGCCGTCGCGGCAAAGCGATGACCGGCGCCAACAAGCGTCCGTTGAAGTCCTTGGCCGAGATGATCAAGGGCAAGGGCGGCCGTTTCCGTCAAAACTTGCTGGGCAAACGCGTCGATTACTCCGGTCGTTCGGTCATCGTCGTGGGCCCGCAATTGAAACTGCATCAGTGCGGCTTGCCGAAACTGATGGCGCTGGAACTGTTCAAGCCATTCATTTTCAATAAACTGGAACTGATGGGTCTGGCGACCACGATCAAGGCAGCGAAAAAGCTGGTCGAGATCCAGGAACCGGTCGTATGGGACATCCTGGAAGACGTGATCCGCGAACATCCGATCATGTTGAACCGCGCACCGACCTTGCACCGTCTGGGTATCCAGGCGTTCGAGCCAGTCCTGATTGAAGGCAAGGCCATCCAGCTGCACCCGCTCGTCTGCGCCGCATTCAACGCCGACTTTGACGGTGACCAAATGGCGGTCCACGTTCCTCTGTCGATCGAAGCGCAGATGGAAGCACGCACCCTGATGCTGGCATCGAACAACATCCTGTTCCCATCGAACGGCGAACCATCGATCGTGCCGTCGCAGGATATCGTGCTGGGTCTGTACTACGCGACCCGCGAAGCGATCAATGCGAAGAACGAAGGGATGATGTTCCCTGACGTGTCGGAAGTGATCCGCGCCTACGACAACAAGGAAGTCGAACTGACGACCCGCGTCACCGTGCGTATTACCGAATACCCGAAAAACGCCGAAACGGGCGAATTCGAGAAAACGGTTACCCGCTACGAAACGACGATCGGCCGTGCGATCCTGTCGGAAATTCTGCCGAAAGGCCTGCCGTTCTCCGTCCTGAACCGCGCGCTGAAAAAGAAAGAAATTTCCAAGCTGATCAACACGTCGTTCCGCAAGTGCGGCCTGCGCGCCACCGTGGTGTTCGCAGACAAACTGATGCAATCGGGTTTCCGCCTGGCGACACGCGCCGGTATCTCGATCTGCGTCGACGACATGCTGGTACCGCCGCAAAAAGTCACTTTGATCGCGACGGCCGAATCGGAAGTCAAGCAGATCGAACAGCAATACGCCTCGGGTCTCGTGACCGCCGGCGAGCGTTACAACAAGGTCGTCGATATCTGGGGCAAGACCTCGGATGAAGTCGGCAAGGCCATGATGGACCAGCTCAAAGTCGAAGACGTGATCCGCCGCGACGGCACCAAGTCGACGCAAGAATCGTTCAACGCCATTTACATGATGGCCGACTCCGGCGCGCGCGGTTCCGCAGCCCAGATTCGCCAGTTGGCCGGTATGCGTGGTCTGATGGCCAAACCGGATGGCTCGATTATCGAAACGCCGATTACCGCGAACTTCCGCGAAGGTCTGAACGTTTTGCAGTACTTCATTTCGACCCACGGTGCACGTAAAGGTCTGGCCGATACGGCGCTGAAAACGGCGAACTCCGGTTACCTGACGCGTCGTCTGGTGGACGTGACGCAAGACTTGGTGGTGATCGAGGACGATTGCGGCACCATGAACGGCGCCGTCATGAAGGCACTGGTCGAAGGTGGTGAAGTCATCGAGCCGTTGCGTGACCGTATCCTCGGCCGCGTGGTGGTGCATGACGTCGTCAATCCTGAAACCCAGGAAACGCTGTACGAAGCCGGCACCCTGATGGACGAAGACATGGTCGAAGAGATCGAGCGTCTGTCCATCGATGAAGTCAAGGTCCGCACGCCACTGACTTGCGACACGCGCTTCGGCCTGTGCGCCAAGTGCTATGGCCGCGACCTGGGCCGCGGCATGCTGGTCAACGCCGGCGAAGCCGTCGGTGTGGTGGCAGCGCAGTCGATTGGTGAACCTGGTACCCAGCTGACCATGCGTACGTTCCACATTGGTGGTGCGGCATCGCGTGCGGCAGTGGCATCGTCGGTGGAAGCCAAGTCGAACGGTACCATCCGCTTCACGGCAACCATGCGTTACGTGACGAACGGCAAGGGCGCGCAAATCGTCATTTCCCGTTCCGGCGAAGTGCTGATCACCGACGACCATGGCCGTGAGCGTGAGCGTCATAAAGTACCGTACGGTGCGACCCTGATCGTCAAGGACGGCATGGTCATCAAGGCCGGTACGGCCCTGGCAACGTGGGATCCGCTGACCCGTCCGATCATTACCGAATACGCCGGTCAAGTGCGTTTCGAGAACGTCGAAGAAGGCGTCACCGTCGCCCGTCAGGTCGACGAAGTGACCGGTCTGTCCACCCTGGTGGCGATCGATGCGAAACGTCGCGGTTCGCTGACCAAGACCCTGCGTCCGCAAGTCAAGCTGATCAACGATGCGAACGAAGAAGTCAAGATCGCCGGCACCGAACACTCGGTGGCGATCGGCTTCCAGGTCGGCGCGCTGATCATGGTCAAGGACGGTCAACAGGTATCGGTGGGTGAAGTGCTGGCACGTATTCCTACCGAATCGCAAAAAACGCGCGATATTACCGGTGGTCTGCCACGCGTTGCGGAACTGTTCGAAGCGCGCTCGCCGAAAGATGCCGGTATGCTGGCGGAAGTCACGGGTACGGTTGCGTTCGGTAAAGAAACCAAGGGCAAGCAGCGTCTGGAAATCACGGACATGGACGGCAACAAGCATGAGTTCTTGATCACCAAGGACAAACAAGTGCTGGTGCATGACGGCCAAGTCGTGAACAAGGGCGAGATGATCGTGGACGGCCCGGCCGATCCGCAAGACATCCTGCGTCTGCTGGGTATCGAAGCGCTGGCACGTTACATCGTTGACGAAGTGCAGGACGTGTACCGTCTGCAAGGCGTGAAGATCAATGACAAGCACATCGAAGTGATCGTGCGTCAGATGCTGCGCCGCGTACAGATCGTCAATGCCGGCGACACCAACTACATCGTTGGCGAGCAGGTAGAGCGTTCGGAACTGCTGGACGAGAACGATCGCATGGCCGTTGAGAACAAGATTCCAGCGACCTACGAAAACGTCTTGTTGGGTATTACCAAGGCATCGCTGTCGACCGATTCGTTCATCTCGGCCGCATCGTTCCAGGAAACCACCCGCGTGCTGACCGAAGCGGCGATCATGGGCAAGCGCGATGGTCTGCGCGGCCTGAAAGAGAACGTCATCGTCGGCCGTCTGATTCCTGGCGGTACGGGCCTGGCCTTCCACCGCGCACGCAAAGAGAAAGAAGCGTGGGAAGTGGAAGAGCGTCAAGCACTGCTGCTGGCCGAGAAAGCCTCGATGGCTGGCGAAGCTGCCGAAGCGCTGCAGGACATCGAGACCCAGCAACACCACGGCGACGAAGCGTAATCTGCGCTGCTAGCTGACAAGAACGGCACCTTCGGGTGCCGTTTTTTTATGCCCGTTGCGAGGCCTTCCACGATGCATGCAAAGAGAAAGAAGCGTGGGAAGTGGAAGAGCGTCAAGCGCTGCTGCTGGCCGATAAAACCACGCTGGCCGGTGCAGCCACCGAAGATCTGCTAGAAAATCGAGACCCAGCAACACCACGGCGACGAAGCGTAATCTGCGCTGCTAGCTGACAAGAACGGCACCTTCGGGTGCCG
This sequence comes from Janthinobacterium aestuarii, assembly GCF_046113285.1. NCBI lineage: Bacteria > Pseudomonadati > Pseudomonadota > Betaproteobacteria > Burkholderiales > Oxalobacteraceae > Janthinobacterium > Janthinobacterium aestuarii. Next base: position 5,869,825 of record NZ_CP142524.1, on the reverse strand, counting down.
TTTTTTATGCCCGTTGCGCGGCCTTCCACGATGCACGCAAAGAGAAAGAAGCGTGGGAAGTGGAAGAGCGTCAAGCGCTGCTGCTGGCCGATAAAACCACGCTGGCCGGTGCAGCCACCGAAGATCTGCTAGAAAATCGAGACCCAGCAACACCACGGCGACGAAGCGTAATCTGCGCTGCTAGCTGACAAGAACGGCACCTTCGGGTGCCGTTTTTTTATGCCCGTTGCACAGCCTTCCACGATGCACGCAAAGAGAAAGAAGCGTGGGAAGTGGAAGAGCGTCAAGCGCTGCTGCTGGCCGATAAAACCACGCTGGCCGGTGCAGCCACCGAAGATCTGCTAGAAAATCGAGACCCAGCAACACCACGGCGACGAAGTGTAATCTGCGCTGCTAGCTGACAAGAACGGCACCTTCGGGTGCCGTTTTTTTATGCCCGTTGCACAGCCTTCCACGATGCACGCAAAGAGAAAGAAGCGTGGGAAGTGGAAGAGCGTCAAGCGCTGCTGCTGGCCGATAAAACCACGCTGGCCGGTGCCGCCACCGAAGATCTGCTAGAAAATCGAGACCCAGTAACACCACGGCGACGAAGCGTAATCTGCGTTGCTAGCTGACCGCTGCTAGCTGACAAGAACGGCACCTTCGGGTGCCGTTTTTTATGCCTGTCCGCATTGCCATGCGCGAAAAGATAGCGTGGCAGGCGGTAAATGATGGCAGCCCATTCCATTTGTCTATTCGATTGGCATGCATATCGCCACGGCAGCACATCATTTATATCGCTCACTGAGGAACACGATTTTCGGTTGTCGCTTGTTCGCACCCATTCATTTGTATTTCGCAGCCTATATAAATGGCAAGCGTAAAATGGAAGGTCAACGCACGCATTAAAAGTCATGCTCTTTATTACCGGCCAAGATGACGAACAAGATTCTTATGCAGGCATGCATTCTGATACGCTGATAGCTTAATGCGGCCGAGCTAAATTACGTCGAGCATGTTTGAATTGATGGACTAAAACCGTGTAACGCGGTTGACGCCAGACTCGTGCAGGTGCGAGGCACGATGGTAGACGTGGCGCCGACGAATTTGAAGTGAGCGCTTACAAGAATGGCTGCTTGCCGTTGACGGCTCTTGGCTACTGCTGTTGCGTCATCCCGCTTTGCTGCCCATGGGCTCGCCCAACTGCTGGTGATGACGCATCACGGCGTTGTTGTGGCGTCACGCCCCGTTGCCTGCGCCACGCCAGTTTTCAGTTCATTCATGCTAAGATTTGGCGCATGATTGCCCAAGCCCTGTTTACTCCCGCCCAGCAAAAACTGCTGGGTTTGCTCTTTGTCCGCGTGAATGAAGGCTTTCACTTGAACGAGATCATGCGCTTGACGGGCATGGGGAGCGCGTCGGCACAGCGGGAGCTGCGCCGTCTGCATGAGTCCGGCCTGATCATATCGGAGCGGATCGGCAACGTGCGGCGCTTCTGGCCTAACAAGGAAAGTCTCGTGTATCCGGAGTTGAGCGGACTGGTGCAAAAAACCTTCGGCATCGTCGGTGTGCTCAGCATGACCCTGGCGCCCTTGCGTGCCCAGCTGCACCTGGCATTTGTGTCGGGCGCCGCGGCGAAGGGGCAGGACCTGCCCGGCAGCGCCATCGATTTGCTGCTGGTGGGCGAAGAAGCCAATTATGGCGATCTGTTGACGGGATTGGCCCCGGCCGAGCGAACCTTACGGCGTAAAATCAATCCCAACCTATATACGCTGGCGGATTATCGCCGGCGGCTGCGTGAAGGCCAGCCATTTCTGCTGCAGGTATTACAGCAGCCGAAGTTGTTTGTCATCGGCGATGAATCGCTATTGCAGGCGCTGGCATTACCGGATTCTTCATTACAAGTGAATGACATGCCATCTGTATTCTAAAGGCCGGGCCTGGCATTCAATTTCAGGTACATGAAATTGTTGGCCAGAATAATATCTGAGGCGGATTGATCGTATGATGAATAAACTACAGGCTTTCGGTTTAATTGTTTCCCAAGCGGTGCGCGGAGAATTAACGTTTCCCACGAGCGTTAATTCAGCACTGCAATTGCAATTGGCCCTGGCTGAACCGGACTGCCATATCGACCATGCGATCAAGCTGGTACTGGCCGAGCCCTTGCTGGCGGCGCGCACGGTCGCGCTGGCCAATTCGGCCGTGTACAGCCGCGGCGATGCGGCGCCCGTGACCAGCGTGCGCGCCGCCGTCATGCGCATGGGCTACCGCAATCTGTACGCGCTGGTGGCGGCCATGGTGGTGCGCCAGTTCGGCAGCAAGATCATCGACCCCGTGCTGCGCCAGAAGGCGACCCAGCTGTGGGAGCACACTGCCCACGTGGCGGCGCTGGCGCACGTGCTGGCCCGCCGCGTGACGAACGTCGATGCCGATACGGCGCTGTTCGCCGGCATCGTGCATGAGGTGGGCGGTTTTTACCTGTTGTCGCGTGCCGATGAATTTCCCGGCCTGCTCGACGACGATGCCGATCACTGGATGGAGTCCGCCGAAGAAATTATTTCCCGCGAAGTCATGAAGAAGCTGCTGATTCCGCGGGCCGTGAGCGAAGCCATCGAAGGCTTGCGCGATGGCTTGCTGTCCATTCCGCCCGACTCCCTGCTCGACACCTTGTTGTTGGCCAAGCAACTGTCGCCCGTGCCCTCGCCCTTGCAGGTGACGTACGTGGAAATGCTCACGCCCTCCGATTCCGTCATCGATTTCATCATCGACAACGAGACCCTGCAAAGCATCCTGGCCGAATCGGACGAGGAAGTACGCTCGATGAGTGCGGCTTTGCTGGTGTAGCTGAAAACGCCACCGGCGAAAAAAAACGGCAGCGCCATCGAGGCGTTGCCGTTTTACCTTCAGGCGCTGTGTTTTACTTCTGCTGCGCGATCCACCGGTCGACCTTGGCTTCCAGCAGTTTCAGGGGCAGGGTGCCGTCGCCGAGCACCACTTCGTGGAACTTCGGCAGGCTGAACTTGTCACCCAACGCCTGCTGGGCACGCTGGCGCAGTTCGACGATTTTCAGCGAACCGATCTTGTAGCCCAGCGCCTGGCCAGGCCAGGCCATGTAGCGTTCCGTTTCGCTCCTCGCCACCGCGTCATAGCCGAGGGTGTCGCGCATGTACTTGATCGTCTGCTCGCGCGTCCAGTCCTTGGTGTGCAAGCCCGTGTCGACCACCAGGCGCACGGCGCGCAGCATCTCGTCGTTCAAATGGCCGAAGTACTGGGCAGGATCGTCGAACAGGCCCATTTCCTTGCCCAGGGTTTCCGCATACAGGGCCCAGCCTTCCGTGAAGGCATTGTTGCCGCCGAAGCGGCGGAAGTTCGGCAAGTCCATCTCTTGCACCAGCGCCAGGTGGAAATGGTGGCCCGGTTTGCCTTCGTGCAGGAACAGGGTGGTCATGCCCGTGTCGCCATACAGTTTCGGATCCGTGACGACGGACCAGAACACGCCCGGGCGCGAACCGTCGGCGGCCGGGGCCGTGTAGTGATCGGCGGCCGTATCGCGGCTCAGTTCAGGTTCCAGGCGCAAGTCCAGCGGTGCCTTAGGCACCAGGGTGAACAGGGCGGGCAATTTGCTGTCCAGCAGCACGTTCAGCTTGCGGTAGACGTCGAGCACTTCCTGCTCCGTCTTGAACGGGCGGTATTTCGCCTGTTCCGATACCCACACGGGCAAGCCGGCGGCCGGGCCGTTGTAGCCCATCTTCGGACCGACGATCGCGTATTGTTCCTGGATGCGCGCCACTTCCTTCAAGCCGATGGCGTGGATCTGCTCCGGTTTCAAATCCGTCGTGGTGCTGCTGGCCACGCGCGCCTGGTACCAGGCCGCGCCATCGGGCAGGGCGCTCCAGCCGCTGCTCGTGCGGCCGGCCGGCAGGTAATCGCGTTCCATGAAGGTGGCCAGGCGCTGCAGCGCAGGCATCAGCTTGGCCTTGATGATGACGGTGTAGGTTTGCGTCAGGCGTTCCCTGTCGGCGGCGGAAAAGCTGGCCGGCAAGTTCTTGATGGGCGTGTAATACACGCTGTCCTGCGGCGTGGCGCTGACGAGCTTCTTGAATTGCGGCAGGGCCGATTCCGTCAGCGCCTTCGGCAGCACGATGCCCTTTTGCATGCCGACTTTCATGTTGGCGATGGCCTGGTCTATCCAGCCCGGCAACTGGCCGATACGGCTCAGGTAAGCGTCATACTCCTTGACCGTGGTCAAAGGTTGCGATGCCTCGCCGCCCGCATAATTGGCCAGGGTGACGGGCATGCTGTCCATCTGGTTCAAAGGCAGCAGATATTCGGGGAAGCGCTCGAAGCTCAGTGCCGTGGCCAGTTCATAGTCGAGGATATCGTAGTTGATCTGGTCCTGGTGCGACAGCTGCGCGCGGGCAATACCGCGCAGGGTCTTCTGGTACTGGCGGTACAGGGCGAACTGCTTTGCGCGCGCGGCGGGCACGATGGCTGAACCAAGCTGGTCGTCAAAACGGTTGTCGCCGCTCTCGGTGGCATTGATCGGCTCGAAACGGGCCAACGCATCGTAGTACTGGTCGGCCAGCACTTGCAGCTGCTGCTTGGCTTTTGGCGCGCTGACGGCCGGCGCGACGGCCGCTTTGGCCGCGGGCTGGGCCGCTTGCGCCATGGGCGCGTAGGCGAACAACAGGGAGATGGCCAGGGTGCCGAGGGTGCCGGCGGCAAAACGATGCTTCATGCGCGAGATCCTTTGTAAGGAGGGAATGAACGGAGGCGTAGCGAGGTCGGGGGTGGCCGTTCAAGAAGGAACAGCCGGGGCGTAAGCATACGCCATTGCCCAGTGCGTTTGGATAAATTGTGCGGAAAGGAATGTTGCTATTTTGCCGTAGGCGGCAGGGCCGCTTTCATGGCTGGCCAGTGGCTGCTGGTCAAGGGACGGCAGGCAGGGCAGGGCATGGCGGCGATCAGGCTTTCGATCTGCTGCGCGCGCGCCGCCGTTTGCGGGTGCGAGGAAATCCAGTCCGGCACCTTGGCCTGGTCCTTGCCATCGAGCCTCTGGAAAAAACGCAGCATGCCGTCGGGACGGATCTGCGCGCGCTGCAAGGCCAGCAAACCGAGCCGGTCCGCTTCTTCCTCCATGTCGCGGCTGAAATACAGGGTGCCGGCCTGGTGTGCCAGCATGGCGGCCACGGCGCTGATGTCGCCGATGGTCAGGCCCACCAGGGCGCCCCAGCCCAGGCTGCTGATCATCTGCCGCAACGAATGGCGCTGTTCCACGTGCTGCACTTCATGCGCGAGCACGCCGGCCAGTTCGCCCGGGTCCCCCGCCTGGCGCAGCAAGCCCGTATGCACGACGATGATGCCGCCGGGCATGGCAAACGCGTTGACCGTGTCATCCTGCTTGACCAGCCAGCGGTACTGGTAGCGCGAACCGGCCGTCAGCGTGCGGCCGATGTCCTGCACCGTCTGCTGCGCCACGCCGTTCTCGACGATGCCGCCCTGCGCGCGCACTTGCGCCAGGGCCAGTTCGCCCAGCTGCTTTTCCGTCGACAGGGGAATCCATCCCGCCAGCGCGCCGACGGCATGGCCGCCTTGCCACCACAGCAGGGCTGCAGCGACGACGGCCGCGCCCGTCAAGCCGGCCAGCCAGCCCGACACTTGCCGCCGGTTGCGCTGGCGCTCGCTCCACAGGTGCTGCAGTTGCGGCTGCAGCGCGGCCGGCGCTTCTTTTAACACGATGGCGATGTCGTCCGCTGTCAGCGGCTTGAGCGAGGCTTGCCGTCCTTGTTCGTCGAGCCAGTTCAGGAACAGTTCCGGTCCGTCGACACCGCCCACGCTGACGACCAGCTGCGCCACGTCGACATCATGGCCGGGCGCATCGATGGTCAGTTGCGTGCCGAAAAAATGCGCACTAACGGGCGTGCCCGCCGGGCCGCCGTCGGGGCCGCTCAGCAGTGCCCGGAATGGCGTCATGCGGCGGCCTCGGCAAAGCGGCTTTCGTACAGGGCGGCCATCAGGTCGGACTGGCTGATGATGCCGGCCAGGCGTTCTTCCTCGTCGAGGATGGGGATATGGTGGTAGCCAGCGTCGGCCATCAGGGGCACGAGGTCGATGATGGGCGTGCCGAGGCGGGCCGTGTGCGGCGACGGCGTCATCAGCTGTCCCACCGCTTCCGGCTTGTCGCTGTGGGACAGGCCGCTGCGCTGCAGCAAGCCGCGCAGGCGCTGGCGCATGCCCTGGTAATCGTCGAGGCCGCCATGGCGCAGGAAATCCGTCTGCGTGATGATGCCGATGACGCGGCGCGCCCGGTTGACAACGGGCAGGGCGCCTATATCGTGCTCGCGCATGGTGCGCCATGCAACATCGAGCGGCGTGCCGAATTCCACGCTGAGCACATCCTTCGACATGATATCGGCGCAGGTGACGACGCCGAAGCGGCGCTGGTAGGCGCGCATTTCCGTTTGCAGGAAGATTGCCTGCAAATCGTCGCGGCTGATGTCGAGCACTTCACTGTGCTGGCGCAAGACGGCATCGAGGTCATCCGGTGAAAACCCCAGGCGGTTGCTGGGCACGTCATCCTTTGTATCGTGCGGATGCGGCGTGACCAGTTGCTGGACGTGCGGGTAGCGGCGTCCCGTCAGGTTGTTGTACAGCACGGCGCACGCGACCAGCACGGCGGAATTGAACAGCACCGTGATGAAGACGAATTCAAAGCCGGCCGCATGCACGCTGGCGCCGCCGACGACGGTGGTGAGCGCGACGGCCCCGCCCGGCGGATGCAAACAGCGCAGGGCAAACATGGCGCCGATGGCCAGGCAGGCGGCCAGCGCCGCCACGCCCACGCTGGATCCCAGCCATTTGACGCAGGCCATGCCGACCAGGCCGGAGACGACGTTGCCGCCCACCACGGACCACGGTTGCGCCAGCGGGCTGGCCGGCAGGCAGAACAGCAGCACCGCCGAGGCGCCCATGGGCGCGATCAGGTAGACGCTGGCGCTGTCCGGGGCCAGCAGGAAATGGCAGATCAGGCCCGTCAGCAGCAAGCCGCAGATGGCGCCCGCGCAAGCGCGCAATTGTTCGCGGCGGCTGCCGTTGTTCGGTTGCGGCAGCCAGCGTGCCAGGAAAGAAGTCGTCATGGGGAGGGCGCGTTCGGGCCGCGTTGCTCAGTGTGAGCCCGATATTATCCCATGCGTTCCATTTCGCTGCCTGCGGGTACTAATCGTCGGCGCAGACGGCCTGCAAGCCGTGCCGTGCCAGCAGTTTCCTGGCGGCCGCGATGGCGGACGGCGCCGGCTCGCTGCTGGCGCAGGCATAGATGTCATTGAGGATCGTCGCCGCATCTTTGCCCGTGACGGCGGCCATCAGCTCGGTCAGGTTGCGGTCGGAAAAGTGTTCATACAGCAGGGCCAGCACGGCGAAATATGCCGTATCGGGCATGCCGCCGGGATAGGCGTCGCGCAACATGCGCGCGGCGCCGGACAGCGTTGGGGGTAATGTATCTGGCATGCTCAAGCGGCTTCTCCTGGGTGGTGCTCTGATACGTGCTTATATGTTTTCCGCATAAGCACAGTGCAATTAAATGGTGGATATTTCTTACAAGCAGGCATATTCTAGATAATCACGCCCGCTGGCAGCTGTTCAGCTGGCTTCACGATTTCTCTCAGGAGCCCCGCATGCGCCTTTCCCGTTTCGTCGCCCCATTCTTTGCCAGCCTGCTGCTTGCCGGTACCGCCATTGCCGCCGCCCCCACACCGGCCAACCCGGTCGCCACGCCGCATCTGCCGTACAACGCGGCGGCCGACGCCAAGGCCGACGTGACCCGCGCGCTGGCCGAAGCCAAGGCGGCGCACGTGCCTGTCTTGCTGATCTTTGGCGCCAACTGGTGCGAAGATTGCCGCGCGCTCGACAAGGCCTTGAAGGAAGGCAAGAACGCCGAGCTGATGCAACAGCAGTTCAAGGTCGTCAAGGTCGACGTGGGTAACTTCGACCATAACCTGGACGTGGCGCAAGCCTATGGCAATCCGCTCAAGAAAGGCATCCCCGCCGCCGTGCTGGTCTCGAGCGACAACAACCAGGTGCTGTACGCCACCAAGGGCGGCGAACTGGCGAATGCCCGCCGCATGAGCGAGAGCGGCATCTATGATTTCTTTAAACAAGCCGCCAGCGTGAAAGCGCCGGCGATTTAAGCGTTTTTCAAACTTCCTTAAAACTCTTCCCACGCATCGCTGGCCGGCGCTTTCGGGCGCGCTGGCGTGGGCAGCATGGGCTTGTGCGCTGGCTGCCGAGGCTGCTGCTGCTGCTGCTGCTGCTGCGCTGCATGCCCCGTTTCTTCCAGCTTGAAAACGCTGACCACCTGCGCCAGGCGTCCCGCCTGGTCCTGCAGGGATTGGGCCGCCGCCGCCGCTTCTTCCACCAGCGCTGCATTTTGCTGGGTCGCATCATCCATCTGCGTGACCGTGGCATTGACTTGCGCGATGCCCTGGCTTTGTTCCTGGCTGGCCGACGCGATCTCTCCCATCAGGTCGGCCACCCTCTGGACGGAGACGACGATGTCCTGCATGGTGGTGCCGGCCGAGTCGACCAGCTTGCTGCCCGCTTCCACCTTGCTGCCCGAGTCGACGATCAAGTCCTTGATTTCCCGGGCTGCTGCCGCTGAGCGTTGCGCCAGGTTGCGCACTTCGGTTGCCACCACGGCAAAGCCGCGGCCCTGTTCGCCCGCGCGGGCCGCCTCGACGGCAGCGTTCAGGGCGAGGATATTGGTTTGAAAGGCAATGCCGTCGATCACGCCGATAATATCCGCGATCTTGCGCGAACTTTCCGTAATCGCGCCCATCGTCTGCACGACTTGGCCGACCACTTCGCCGCCCTTGACGGCGTGGCCCGAGGCCGACACCACCAGCTGATTCGCCTGGCGCGCGTTGTCCGCATTCTGTTTCACCGTCGACGTCAGCTCTTCCATGGCCGCCGCTGTTTCTTCCAGGCTCGATGCCTGGGCTTCCGTGCGGGCAGACAGGTCCAGGTTGCCCGACGCGATCTGGCTCGATGCACTGGCAATGGCCCCGGTACTGTCGCGAACTTCGCGTATCGTCACGTTCAGCGACGCGACGAAGCGGTTGAAGGCAGCGGCCAGCGCGCCGACCTCGTCTTCCGATTCCACGGGCATGCGGCGGCTCAAGTCGCCATTCCCGCTGGCGATTTCACTGAGCATGTCCGCTGCCCGCGCGACGGGCGCGGCGATGGCGCGGCTGATGACATAAATGATGCACAGGGCGATACCGCCACCGACCAGGCCGGCAATCAGGGCGGCGATCAGGGCCGAGCGCGTGACATTGCCCAGCGCTTCCGCTTCCGGCACTTCGGCCATCACATATAGATTGAGTTCCGGCACGAAGGAAGCGGCGACGAACCGGCGTCCCGCAGGCGCGTCGTAGACGGCGTACGCGTATTTGTTGCCGGTCAGCAGGCTCTTGCTCAGGCTATCGCGAAATCCGGGCAAATCCTTGAGCAGGTGCTTGCCGTCGGACAGGGCCGTGTCGCGGTGCACCAGCAGCACGCCATTGGCGCGCGCCAGGTAGACATGGCCCGTCTGGCCGATCTTGTAGCTGCGGATGGTGTCGGCCAGCGCATTGATGGACAAGCCCAGGCCGGCCGCGATCTGCTTTCCGCCCGCCGTCTGGCCGCGCGCATTCAGATAGAGCATCAGGTCGCTGGAATTGTCCGCCTTGTCGATATCGAGCGTGTAGGCCTTGTCGCCGGCCAGCAAGCCATAAAACCACTGGTCGGCGGCCTGGTTCTTGTCCAGGGTGCGCAGCAAGCCTTCCGTGGTGAAGTATTTGCCCGTGCTGGCGGAAGCCCAGTTGATCGAGGCGGCCTTGTTCTTGTCCTTGACCACGGTGGCGTAGCGCTGGAAGGTGGCGATGCCGCTGTCGGGCAAGCCGGCGTCTTCCCAGTCTTGCAGATAGACATCGTTGGCCATGGTTTGCACCACCGACAGGGGTTGGCTGATCTGGCGCAGCACGTCGTTGCGGATCTCGCCCACCTGCGCCGGCAATTCCTGGCTGACGACGCGCTCGCGCACGTAATCGCTGCTCATGCGCACGCTGAGGAAAGACGAGATCGCCATGAAGAGCAGCAGGCACAAGCCCATGCTGAACAGGAGTTTTTTCTGGATGGAGAGGCGGCGGAGCAGAGACATGGAAGACCTTGGAGGATGGCCTGCACAATAGACAGAAAGCGGGCAGGCGAGCGGACAGTATACCGGCCGCGCTGCGCGTCCCGCCGCACGAATGCTGCTTTTCGTTTACTTATGTTGCGTTGCGGCAACGTACTTTCCCCATCTGCCCCGCATGGCCGGAAAACGCCTCAGGCAGGCAAGCCGTGGGCGATCAATTCCAGCGGCAATTCCGTGCTGTACTTGATTTGTTCCATGGAAAAGGCGGACGACACGCCCGTCAGTTGTGCTGCCTTGATGAGTTTTTTATAAAACGTGTCGTAGCCCTTGATGTCGGTGGTGACGACTTTCAGCAGGTAGTCGATGTCGCCGCTCATGCGGTGAAATTCCTGTACCTCGGGCAAGACGATGACGGCGGCGGCGAAGCGGCGCAGCCATTTTTCATCGTGCTGTCCCGTGCGCACGCTGACGAAGACGGTCACGGGCAAACCCACTTTTTGCCGGTTGACGATGGCCACGCGGCTCTCGATATAGCCGTCTTCCTCGAGGCGCTTGACCCGCTTCCAGCACGGCGTGCTGGACAGGCCGATCTTTTCGCTGAGGGCGGCGATCGACAGGGTGCCGTCCTGCTGCAGGGCGGCGAGGATGGCGCAGTCGAATTTGTCGAGCGAGGCGTTTGGTGAATTCATTTTAATATTCCGGTTTTTATGGCATGAACATGCTGCATAGTAGCGTAGTTGCAGTGTCTTTTGGCATATCTTCACGGGGGCCGGCCGGTAGACTATCGAGATGGCCCAGCCGCCTGCGCTGCGCCTTTTTAACTGCGCCCTTTTTATAGAATATTCGGACTGCCATCATGAAAGACATCTACCTCGACAGCAATGCCACCACTTGCGTGCTGCCCGCCGCCGTTGCCGCCGCCCGGCAAGCGATGGAGCAGGGCTATGGCAACCCCAGCAGCACACATGCGACGGGTTTGCAGGCCAAGGCCATGATGGATGGCGTGCGCCAGCGTGCCAGCGGCTTGCTGGGCGTGGGCGACGGCCGATTGATGTTCAACAGCGGCGCCACCGAGGGCATCCAGACGGCCGTGCTGTCGGCCCTGTGTGCGCTGCGCGAACGGCGCGACGCGGGCAAGCGCATCGGCAGCCTGCTGCTGTATGGCGCGACCGAGCACAAAGCCGTGCCGGAGAGCCTGGCGCACTGGAACCGTTTACTGGGCCTGAAGCTGGAAGTGCGCAAGCTGCCCGTCGATGCGCAGGGGCGCCACGACCTGCAGGCGCTCGATGCGCTGATCGGCGAGGCGGCCATGCTGTGCACGATGGCGGCGAATAATGAAACCGGTGTCGTCAGCGATTTGTCCGCCATCGCCCAGCTGCTGCAGGAACGCGGTGCCGACGCCTACTGGATGGTCGATTGCGTGCAGGCGCTGGGCAAGCTGAAACTGAACCTGGCCGCCACGCGCATCGACTACGCGCCGTTTTCCGGCCACAAGCTGTATGCGCCCAAGGGCATCGGCATGCTGTATGTGCGCGCCGGTGCCCCGTTTACGCCCTTGATGATGGGCGGCGGCCAGGAAGCGGGCCTGCGTTCTGGCACGGAAAACATGGCCGGTATCGCCGCGCTGGGCGCCGTGCTCGCCGCGCTGGACGATGGCAAGACCTTCCGCAGCCACGCCGACCTGGCCGCGTTCCGCGAGCAGCTGGTGGCCAGCCTGGAACACGCTTTCCCTGGCATCGTGTTCAATATGCCGTTCGATCTGTCCTTGCCGACGACGCTCAATTTTTCAGTGCCGGGCCTGTCCTCGAAAGAGCTGCTGGACCTGTTCGACGCGGCGCGCGTGCGCGTCAGCTCTGGCAGCGCCTGTTCCGCCGCCAAGGCGCTGCCCAGTTATGTGCTGGAAGCGATGCACGTGCCGCAATGGCGCGCCAGTTCCGCCATCCGGCTGTCGTTCGGTCCCCTGATCGATGCGGCGACGGTCGCTTCCGCCTGCGCGCGCATCGAGCGCTGCGGCGAAGCGCTGCGCAGCAGCTGTCTGCTGCCGTCGGCGCTGGCGCCATCGCCGCAGGACGGCATAATCCAGCTGAGCGTCGACGGCCAGTGCACCTGGCTGCTCAGCGACGCCGCCAGCGCCAGTTGCGTCGTCATCGATCCCGCCGCCGCGCTCGTGCCGCGTCTGGCCGCTTTCATCCGCTGCCAGCACCTGGCCTTGCGCGCTATCGTGCATACGACGGCGCCAGCGGACCATGGCGCCGCGCGTCTGGCGCTGCTGCAGGAACTCGCTATCGAGCAGGTGGGCCGCGTCGATATCGATGGCGAGCTGGCGCTGGGCCGGCAGCGGCTGCGCCGCATCGAGTGCGGCGAAACCCATGTGTACCTGCTGGAGCAGCGCTTCGCCTTCATCGGCTCCCTGGCGCCCGAGGCGCTGACCCCCTTGCTGGACGCGGCGCTGCTGACGCAGGACACCGTGCTGTGCGCGTCCGGCGACGACGGCAGCATCTGCGGCACCGTGCGCACGGTGCAGAACGGTAGCGTGCCGGCCGCCGAACTGCAGCTCGACGCGGCCGCCTTGCCCGCCTTCCTGCGCCAGCATCCCGACGCCATCCTGATCGACGTGCGCGAAGCGTATGAACACGCGGCGTGCGCCGGCACCGTGTTCGAGGGCTGCGAAGTGCGCAGCGTACCGCTGAGCCGCTTGGCGGGGCAGGTGGCGGCCTGGCTGCAGCAGCCGCAGCGCCCGCTGGTGTTTTTCTGCCGCAGCGGCAACCGCAGCGCACGGGCCGCCGCCTGCCTGCGCCGCGTCGGTCACGGCGCGGCATGGCAACTCAACGGCGGCATGGCAATGGCGGAGGCGACGCGCCATCCGCTGGCGATTGCGGCCTGAACTGCTTGAACTTTCTTTCATGAAATATTGCACCGTGCCATCATCGGCACGGTGCGCGTCGCGCCTTTTTTCCCGTTCATTTCCCACCGGCATTTTTCTGCCATTCAACACGCTGATTTCTTTGCTGAAACGTCCCTAAAACACGGAGTATGTACGCTAGCGCACGGTCTTGCCTGCGTCGCCCTCCTACGATGAAGTTCAGAAAATCTCCCTATACCCTGAGATTCGTCGCAACGCTCCGGCGCTTCGCTTTCCGTCTTCGCCAGTGTCCGATCGTGTTCTTCCAGACTGGGCCCGCATGACGGTGGCCGCTGGCTGCCTGCGCGCACCTAGCGAGGCTAAAGTTGAAAGAGTACACAGCAGTTGTCACGCAGCAGATCAAGGAACAGGTTTCCAAAGTCAAAGAAATCTTCCGCGACCATTCCCTTGCACCGGACACCTTCGACGCCGCGCGCGACGATGCCTTGCCCCTGCGTTCCGAGTTATTCAGCGCCATGCAGATGGCCGCCCACGGCAAGCACGTGGCCGCCGGCCATGCGGTGGGCAGGCATCATGGCCGCGACCGCCTGTTGGCGCGCCTGGCCGACAATGCGGCCCTCATCACGGCCACCGTCAATGAGCTGACGGCGACTGTCAAAAGCGGGCGCCAGGTCACGCCCGCCTCGGAGTGGCTGCTCGATAATTTTTATCTGATCGAAGAGCAGATCCGCACCACGCGGCGCCACTTGCCGAAGAATTACAGCAAGGAGTTGCCACGGCTGAGTTCCGGCGTGGATGCGGGCTGCCCGCGCGTGTATAAAATCGCGCTGGAAATCATCTCGCACGGCGATGGCAGGGTCGACCTGGAAAACCTCTGCCACTTCGTCGAGGCATATCAGGACGTGGCCACCTTGACCCTGGGCGAACTGTGGGCCGTGCCCATCATGCTGCGTCTGGCGCTGATCGAAAACCTGCGCCGCGTTGCCGCGCGCGTGGCCGACGACCGCATGCAGCGCGACCTGGCCAACACCTGGGCCGACCAGATGACGGAGATCGCCGAGCGCAATCCCAGCGGCTTGATCCTGCTCGTGGCGGACATGGCCCGTTCGAATCCGCCGATGACCAGCGCCTTCGTGGCCGAATTGTCGCGCCGCCTGCAGGGACAGAGTTCCTCGCTGACCCTGGCGCTGTCGTGGCTGACGCACAAGCTGGCCGAGTCGGGCCTCACCATCGAGCAGCAGATCCAGTCCGAGATCGGGCAGCAGGCGGCCGACCAGGTATCGATCGCCAACAGCATCGGCAGCCTGCGTTTTCTCGGCACCATGGATTGGCAGGAGTTCGTCGAGACCATGAGCGTGGTCGAGCAAACCCTGCGCCTGGACCCGGCCGGCACATATGGCTTGATGGATTTCGCCACGCGCGACAGCTACCGCCACGCCATCGAACGCATCGCCAAGCGCAGCGCGCGCAGCGAAGTGGAAGTGGCCGAGATGGCGGTGCAGCTGGCGCACACGCACGGCAATGGCAATGACGCGCGCCGCGGCCACATCGGCTTTTACCTGGTCGGGCGCGGCGTGCTGGTACTGGAAAAGCAGGCTGGCGCCAGGCTGCCGTTCATCGAGGCGCTGCAGCATACGGCGCGCGCCGCGCCGCTGGCCAGCTATCTGGGCGCCATTGCGTTCCTGACCCTGGCGACGAGCGCCCTGCTGCTCGAGCGCGCCGTGCGCCATGGCGTGCAGGGCTGGCCCCTGGCGGCGCTGGGCGCGCTGGCGCTGCTGGGCAGCAGCCAGCTGGCCGTGGCCGTGGTGAACTGGCTGGCAACCCTGATGACGTCGCCGCATCCGCTGCCGCGCATGGATTACCGGTCCGGCATTCCGTCCGATGCGCGCGGCATCGTCGTGGTGCCGACCTTGATCTACAGCGCGGAAAACGTGGCGGCCCTGTGCGAGGCGCTGGAAGTGCGTTATCTCGCCAACCGCGACCCGAACCTGCGTTTCTGCCTGCTGACGGATTTTGTCGACGCGCAGGCGCAAACCCTGCCCGGCGACGAAGCCTTGCTGAACCAGGCGCAGGAGACCATCCGTGGCCTGAACGAGAAATACCGCGTGGAGGGAGCCGAGTTCAAGGACAACGGCGACCCGGCCGATCCGGAAGAGCTGGGCCATGCGGGGCCGTTCCTGCTGCTGCATCGTCCGCGCCTGTGGAATTCGCAGCAGAATGCGTGGATGGGGCAAGAGCGCAAGCGCGGCAAATTGTCCGACCTGCACGCGTTTTTGCGCGGCGGCGCGCGCGACAAATTCTCGCTGGTGGAAGGCGAGTTGCGCGGCCTGCGCACGATCAAATACGTGATCACGCTCGACACCGATACGCAGCTGCCGCGCGACGCGGCGCGCGAATTCATCGCCACCATGATGCACCCGCTGAACCGTCCCGTGCTCGACGCGGCCGGCACGCGCGTGGTGGCCGGCTACGGCATCCTGCAGCCGCGCGTGGCCGTGGCGCTGCCCAGCGCGAATGCCTCGCGCTACGAGCTGCTGTGCGGCGGCGAACCGGGCATCGACCCGTACACGCGCACCGTGTCCGACCTGTACCAGGACGTCTTTTATGAAGGCTCGTTCATCGGCAAGGGCATCTATGACCTCGACATGTTCGAGCGCGTGCTGGGCCAGCGCCTGCCCGACAATAAAATCCTCAGCCACGATTTGCTGGAAGGCTGTTATTTGCGCGCCGGCCTGCTCAGCGACTCGCAGCTGTATGAAGAATATCCGGCCCGCTACGACGCCGACGTCAGCCGCCGCCAGCGCTGGATCCGCGGCGACTGGCAGCTGATCGGCTGGCTGCTGGGGCGGGTGCCGGGCCGCGCCGGCAAGCGCGAACGCAATCCTTTGTCGATGCTGTCGCGCTGGAAGCTGTTCGACAACCTGCGTCGCAGCGTCGTGGCGCCGGCCACCACCGTGTCCCTGTTGCTGGTGTGGGGCTTCCTGCCGCACGTGGCCTTCTGGAGCGCGGCCGTGCTGGCCATCATCTTCCTGCCGCCCGTGTTTTCGGCCCTGTACGATCTGCTGCGCAAACCGCGCGACACCCTGTGGCGCCAGCATCTGGCCGCGTTCGAACGGCGCTGCGGCGTGCAGTTTTCGCACGCCATGCTGACCCTCGTCTTCCTGCCGTATGAAGCGTGGATCAGCCTGGACGCCATCGCGCGCACGCTGTGGCGCCTCGGTGTGTCGCACAAGCATTTGCTCGACTGGCGCGCCTCGAACCTGCACAGCTCTTCCGGCAGTCAAGCCGACAGCTGGCGCGCCATGTGGTGCTCGCCCGCGCTGGCGCTGGCCACCTTCGGCGCCTTGCTCTACTGGCGCCCGGCCGCCTTGCCGGCCGCCGCCGTGGTACTGCTGTTGTGGCTGGCCGCGCCCGCCATCGCCTGGTGGATCAGCCGCCCCATCGAGCGGGCCGTGGCGCGCCTGTCGGCCGAGCAGGGACGTTTCCTGCATGGCGTGGCGCGCAAGACCTGGGCGTATTTCGACACCTTCGTCGGGCCGGACGACCACTGGCTGCCGCCCGATAACATGCAGGAACACCCGAACCTCGTGGTAGCGCACCGCACCTCGCCGACGAATATCGGCCTGGCGCTGCTGGCCAACCTGACGGCCTACGATTTCGGCTATGTGACCCTGGGTCAGTTGATCGAGCGCAGCCGCGCCACCCTGCACAGCATGGGCGAGCTGGAACGCTTCCAGGGCCATTTCTATAACTGGTACGACACGCAAACGCTCAAGGCGCTGCAGCCGATGTACATCTCGACGGTCGACAGCGGCAACCTGGCCGGCCATCTGCTGACCTTGCAGCCGGGACTGGTGGAACTGTACGACGCTCCCATCATCGGCGCGCAAGTGGTGCAGGGCATCCGCACGACGGCGCAGGTGCTGCAGGAATTCATCGCCGCCGAAGGCGAGGGCAAGGCCATGCGCGAGAGCATGAGCCTGTTGCAGGCGTCCGCCGCGCCCGCCACCCTGGACGAATGGCATGCTTATCTCGCCGCCGCGAACGGCGCGGCCGATGCGCTGCTGTCGCTGACCCTGCACAGCGAGGATGGCGAGCTGTCCATGTGGACGGGCGCGCTGGCGCGCCAGTGCCGCGCGGCGCTGGCCGAATTGCTGCAACTGGCGCCGTGGGCGGCGCAGGCCGGCATCAATGCGGCATGGCTGCGCATGCCGACCCTGCGCGAACTGGCCAACCTGGAGGTGCCTGAAGGCACGCCATCCGAGCTGGCCGCCCTGCTGGCGCTGGGCCGCGAACAGGCGGGCCGCCATATGCGCGACATCGCCCACGCGGCGGGCCAGGCGCGCGACTTTGCGCAGATCGAATACGGCTTCCTGTACAACCCGTCCACCAAGCTGCTGGCCATCGGCTACAACGTCAGCGAACGGCGCCTGGACCCCAGCTACTACGATTTATTGGCTTCCGAAGTGCGTCTGGCCAGCTTCATCGCCATCGCCCAGGGGCAGCTGCCGCAGGAGCACTGGTTCGCCCTGGGCCGCCAGCTGTGCATGGTGGCCGGCCAGCCCGTGCTGCTGTCGTGGAGCGGTTCGATGTTCGAGTACCTGATGCCGCTGCTGGTGATGCCGAACTACCCGAATACCCTGCTCGACCAGACCTACCATTCCGTCATCGAGGCGCAGATCGATTACGGGCGCCAGCGCGACGTGCCGTGGGGGATTTCCGAATCCGGCTACAACACGGTCGACGCCAGCCTGAATTACCAGTACCGCGCCTTTGGCGTGCCCGGCCTGGGCCTCAAGCGTGGCCTGGCCGACGACCTGGTGGTGGCGCCGTACGCCAGCATGATGGGCCTGATGGTGCAGCCGGAAGCGTCGTGCCAGAACCTGCAGCGCATGCAGGCGGCTGGCTACATGGGCCGCTACGGCTTTTTTGAAGCGATCGATTTCACCACCGCGCGCCTGCCGCGCGGGCAGGGCAGCGCCGTCATCCGCTCCTTCATGGTGCACCACCAGGGCATGGGCTTTCTGGCCCTCAGCTACCTGCTGCACGACCGGCCGATGCAGCGCCGTTTCGAGTCCGATCCGCTGCTGCAATCGGCCTTGCTGGTGCTGCAGGAACGCACGCCGCAGGCCGGCGCGTTTTACTCGAACACGGCCGAACTGGCGGTGCTGCGCAGCGGCGCGCCCGAGCAGGCCATGCCGATGCGCATCCTCACGCAGGCCAACAGCGCCGTGCCCGAAACGCAGCTGCTGTCAAACGGCCGCTACCACGTCATGGTGAGCAATGCGGGCGGCAGCTACAGCCGCTGGAAAGACCTGTCCGTGACGCGCTGGCGCGAAGACAGCACGCGCGACAACTGGGGCAATTTCTGCTACCTGCGCGACCTCGACGACGGTGAAGTCTGGTCCACCATGTACCAGCCGACCCTGGCCGAACCGAAGAAATACGAAGTGATTTTTTCGGAAGGGCGGGCCGAGTTCCGCCGCGCCGACCATGGCCTCGACCTGTACACGGAAATCGTCGTCTCGCCCGAGGACGACATCGAAATCCGCCGCACGCGGATCAGCAATAATTCGAACCGCCAGCGGCGCATCGAGATCACCAGTTTTGCCGAAGTGGTGATGGCGCCGGCGGCGGCCGATGCGGCCCACCCCGCGTTCAGCAAACTGTTCGTGCAGACGGAAATCCTCGCGCATGAAAAGGCGATTTTATGCACGCGCCGGCCCCGCTCGAAAGACGAGCAGATGCCGTGGCTGCTGCATGTGATGACGGTGCACGATATCGAGCGCTACGAAGTGTCGTTCGAGACGGACCGCGCGCGCTTCATCGGCCGCGGCAACACGGCGCAGCTGCCGCAGGCGCTGCAGGACGACGGGCCGCTCAGCGGCGGCCACGGCTCCGTGCTCGACCCCATCGTGGCCATCCGCTACGTCATCACGCTCGAACCCGACCAGGCCGTCACCGTCGACAGCGTCACCGGCATGGTGGAGCAGCGCGAGGCGGCGCTGCACCTGATCGACAAATACCAGGACCGCCATCTGGCCGACCGCGTCTTCGAACTGGCCTGGACGCACAGCCAGGTGGTGCTGCGCCAGTTGAACGCCAGCGAAGCGGACGCGCAGCTGTATGCGCGCCTGGCCAACGCCGTGATCTATCCGAATGCGGCCTTGCGCGCGGAAGCGAGCATCCTGATCAAGAACCAGCGCGGCCAGTCCGGCCTGTGGGCGTATGCGATTTCCGGCGACCTGCCCATCGTGCTGCTGCAGATACGCGACGCGGCCAATATCGAACTGGCGCGCCAGATGGTGCAGGCGCATGCCTATTGGCGCCTGAAAGGATTGATCGTCGACCTGGTGATCTGGTACGAAGAGCAGTCGGGCTACCGCCAGCTGCTGCACGACCAGATCATGGGCTTGATCGCCTCGGGCATCGATGCGCAGGCGATCGACCGCCCGGGCGGCATCTTCGTGCGCCTGGCCGAGCAGATCGCCAACGAAGACCGCATCTTGCTGCAATCGGTGGCGCGCGCCATCATCAGCGATTTGCGCGGCACCCTGGCCGAGCAGGTCAAGCGTCCGCCGAGCCCCGTGCTGCGCATGCCGCCGCTGCTGCAGGACCCGGCACGCGAGCATGGCGGCGTGCCGCACCGGGCGCCGCAGCGCGAGCTGATCCTGGAAAATGGCCTCGGCGGTTTCACGCCCGATGGGCGCGAATACGTGATCACCACGGCAGAAGGCAAGCAGACGCCGGCGCCGTGGTCGAACGTGCTGGCCAATGCGCAGTTCGGCACGGTGGTGTCGGAAGCCGGCCAGGCGTACACGTGGAGCGAGAACGCGCATGAATTCCGCCTTACGCCATGGCAGAACGACCCCGTGTCGGACCTGTCGGGCGAAGCGTTTTATGTGCGCGACGAGCAGACCGGCCAGTTCTGGTCGCCCTCGTCCCTGCCCGCGCGCGGCAGCGGCGACTACGTGACGCGCCACGGTTTCGGCTACAGCATTTTTGAGCACAGCGAGGGCGGCATCGCCACCGAGTTGTGCACCTATGTGGCGCTTGATGCGGCCGTCAAATACTCGGTGATCAAGGTGCGCAACGACAGCGGCGTGCCGCGCCGTTTGTCCGTCACCGGCTACGTGGAATGGGTGATGGCCGACCTGCGCGCCAAGTCCGGCATGCATGTGGCCACCGAAGTCGATACGATCAGCGGCGCGCTGTTTGCGCGCAATAACTACAACACGGAGTTTTCCGGCCGCGTCGGCTTTTTCAATACGGACGCCAGCATCCGCTCCATCACCTGCGACCGTAATGAATTCATCGGCCGCAACGGCAGCCTGGCGCAGCCGGCGGCGCTGCGCCGCGTGCGCCTGTCCGGCAAGGCGGGCACGGGGCTGGACCAGTGTGCCGCCATCCAGGTGCCGTTCGAACTGCAGCCGGGACAGGAGCGCGAAATCGTCTTCCTGCTCGGCGTGGGCGGGCGCCGCAATGCCGACGCCAGCACCATGGTGCAGCGCCATGCGGGCAAGGAAGCGGCCCGCATGGCGCTCGACGCGGTACGCGCGCACTGGGACACCACTCTGGGCGCGGTGCGCATCGAAACGCCCGAGCCGTCGCTCGACGTGATTGCCAATGGCTGGCTGATGTACCAGACCATCGCCTGCCGTTTGTGGGCGCGCAGCGGCTATTACCAGTCGGGCGGCGCCTACGGTTTCCGCGACCAGCTGCAGGACGCGATGGCGATGATCCACACGGCGCCGCAATTGCTGCGCAAGCACTTGCTGCTGTGTGCGGCGCACCAGTTTGTCGAAGGCGATGTGCAGCATTGGTGGCATCCGCCGTCGGACCGGGGCGTGCGCACGCACTGCTCCGACGATTACCTGTGGTTGCCGCTGGCCGCCTGCCGCTATGTGATCGCCACGGGCGACGTCAACGTGCTGTCGGAAGTGGCGCCCTTCATCGAGGGGCGGGCCGTCAAGCCGGAAGAGGATTCCTACTATGACTTGCCCATGCGTTCGGGCGAGTCGGCCGACCTGTACGAGCACTGCGTGCGCGCCATCCGCCACGGCTTGCGCATGGGCGTGCACGGCTTGCCGCTGATCGGTTCCTGCGACTGGAACGACGGCATGGACAAGGTGGGCGAACACGGCAAGGGCGAGAGCGTCTGGCTGGCCTTCTTCCTGTACGAAGTGCTGCAGCGTTTCGCCGAGGTGGCCATGCTGCGCGGCGACGCCGCGTTCGCCCAGTTCTGCCGCGACGAAGCCGTGAAACTGGCGGCCAACGTCGAGGAACATGCTTGGGATGGCGAGTGGTACCGGCGCGCGTATTTCGACGACGGCACGCCATTGGGTTCGCACACGAACGAGGAATGCCAGATCGATTCGATTTCGCAAAGCTGGGGCGTGCTGTCGGGCGCCGCCAACAAGGAGCGGGTCGCCGGCGCCATGCGCCAGGTCGATGCGCGCCTCGTGCGCCGGGATTCCGGCGTGATCCAGCTGCTCGATCCGCCGTTCGACAAGGCCGACCTCAATCCCGGCTACATCCGCGGCTATGTGCCGGGCGTGCGCGAGAACGGCGGCCAGTACACGCATGCTGCCATCTGGACGGCGATGGCGTTTGCCCGCATGGGCGACGGCGAAAAGGCGTGGGAATTGCTGCGCATGATCAATCCCGTGCGCCATGGCGTCGACGCGCAGGCGGTGGCGCGCTACAAGGTGGAACCGTACGTGGTGACGGCCGACGTGTATGCCGTGGCGCCGCACGTGGGGCGCGGCGGCTGGAGCTGGTACACGGGATCGTCGGGCTGGCTGTACCGCCTGATCGTCGAATCCCTGCTCGGCTTGACGCGCGAAGCGAACGTGCTGCGTCTGGCGCCGGCCATGCCGGCCGAATGGGGCAGCTTCAAGCTGCACTACCGTTTCGGCGCCAGCATCTATGCCATCACGGTGGAGCAGGCGCAGGGGCGGCCCGCGGGGTTGTCGCTCGATGGCGTGGCACAGGGCGGCAACAGCATCGCCCTGCGCGACGAGGGCCGCGAGTATGCGGTGCTACTGCTGCTCTAGTTTTGCCACTTCTCGTGTTCGGGACGGCGCCGGCCAGCCAGCAGGATCAGGCCGGCGCCAAATAGCAGCAAATCGCGCGTGCGCACTTCGGGCGCGGATGGTGTCGCCGTCTGGTGGTGACGCAAGGGGGCCGCCATGGCGGCGGCAGGCTGGCTGGCGCAAGCGGCCAGGCACAGCGCCGCCACGTTTCTATTCAACTGCATACATTCCTCAAGAAAGCGCGCTGACCGTTCCGGATCGGCGCGCCGGTATTCATGCCGACGATATTGTAATTATGAGCATGAATATTGTAAATTGGAAATTATGCAGGGTTGTCTCAAAATCCCAGGGCGGCGCCCGCGCCCAGCAGGGTGGCCACGCCCAGCACGGCAAAGACCAGGGCCGCGATACCATGCACGAGGCGCAGCGGGACGCGGTTGGCGATCCTGTCGCCCAGGTAGACGGCCGGCACGTTGGCCAGCATCATGCCGAAGGTGGTGCCCAGCACGACGGAAACGATATCGTGGTAGCGCGCCGCCAGCGCCACCGTCGCCACCTGCGTCTTGTCTCCCATTTCCGCCATGAAGAAGGCGATCAGGGTGGTCAGGAAGACGCCGTATTTGGCCAGCTTGGTCTCGTCTTCATCGAGCTTGTCGGGGATCAGGGTCCAGGCGGCCATGGCCAAAAAGGAGACGCCCAGCACCCAGCGCAGCACGTCCGGGCCCAGCATGCTGGTGATCCAGGCGCCGACGGCGGCGGCGAACGCGTGGTTGGCGACGGTGGCGACGAAAATGGCCAGCACGATGGGCAAAGGCTTGCGGAATTTGGCGGCCAGCAGAAAGGCCAGCAGTTGGGTTTTGTCGCCGATTTCAGCGAGACCGACGATGCCGGTGGAGATGAGGAATGCTTCCATGAGATTGCAAGAGGTACGCGGGCCGGACGAATTAACCAATGATCCACGGGCGACTCCGGCCCATGCGGCCGCCCTGGATCAATGGTCTCGTCAAGTTTTGCAACCACCTGCACCATGGCCTGCGGGCCAATCATGTTGATACAGGTTCCCGCGGCAGGACCGCAGGACGACTACTCCCCAATGTTCGAGGCGCATCATACGCCTATGCGTGTTTCTGCGCCAGTGCCGCCGGCCCCGGGCGCCGTGCTGCGTGTGGGACTTCCACAACAATGATCGATTGCAAACAGACTCGACTTAGAATGCAGTTCTGTCCACGACTCCCAGATGGAATGCGCCATGCCGGTCCTTGTCCGCTTGCTTGCCCTGTGTTTGACCTTGTTTGCTCCCTTGCCTGGCCTGTGCGCCGCTGCGCCCTTCGACGACAAGTTCCGCCAGCTCGAAGAACTGCTGCCCACGCCGAACAGCTACCGCACGGCGTCCGGCGCGCCCGGTCACGCCTACTGGCAGCAGCGCGCCGATTACGTGATCCGCGCCACGCTCGATGAAGCGCGCCGCGCCATCACGGCCAGCGAGCAGATCACCTACCACAACCGTTCGCCCGACAGCCTTGCGTATCTGTGGCTGCAACTGGATCAGAACGGCTTGCGACAGGATGCCGACCAGCGCCGCGTATTGAGCGCGCCGTCGCGCCAGGCCTGGTTGAGCGGCAGCGAAGAGGAGGCGCTGAAATTCGAGGACTTGCGCGCCATCCACGCGGGCCGCGAATTCGACGGCGGCTTCAAGCTCACCGCCGTGAAAGCGGCCAGCGGCAAGCCGCTGCCGTATGTGGTCAACCAGACCATGCTGCGCATCGATCTGCCGGTGGCGCTGGCGCCCGGCCAGAGCATCACGTTCAACATCGACTGGTCGTACCGGATCAATGACCAGAAGGTGCTGGTCGAGCGCTCCGGCTATGAGTATTTTGAGGACGACAAGAACGCGATTTTCCAGATCGCGCAGTGGTTCCCGCGCATGGCCGCGTATTACGACGCCGTCGGCTGGCAGCACAAGCAATTCCTCGGCTCCGGTGAATTCACGCTGGAGTTTGGCGACTACGAGCTGTACCTGACGGTGCCGGCCGACCACGTGGTGGCCGCCACGGGAGAGCTGCAAAACCCTGGCGCTGTATTGAGCGCGGCGCAGCGCGAGCGGCTGGCGCGGGCGAAAAACAGCGCTGCGCCGCTGCTGGTGATCACGCCGGAAGAGGCGCTGGCGGCGGAAAAGGGTAAAGCCACAGGCATGAAGACCTGGCACTTCAAGGCGGCCAATGTGCGCGACGTGGCGTGGGCGTCGAGCCGCAAGTTCATCTGGGATGCGCAGGGGCTGAACAGCGGCGGCAAGCGCGTGATGGCCATGTCCTACTATCCGAACGAGGGCAATCCGCTGTGGCAGCAGTACAGCACGCGCGCCGTCGTGCACGCGATCGAGCAGTACAACAAGTACAGTTTCGACTATCCCTATCCGAACGCGATTTCCGTCAATGGCGCCGTGGGCGGCATGGAGTATCCGATGATTGCGTTCAATGGCGGGCGCCCCGTGAAGGACAAGAAGACGGGGGAACTCACGTATTCGAAGACGACCAAATATGACCTGATCGGCGTGATCATCCATGAAGTGGGCCACAATTATTTTCCCATGATCGTCAACTCGGACGAGCGCCAGTGGACGTGGATGGACGAGGGCCTCAATTCCTTCCTGCAGTACCTGGCCGAGCAGGCGTGGGAAGAGCATTTCCCCTCCTGGAATGGCGAGCCGCGCAAGATCGTCGACTACATGCGCAGCCAGAACCAGGTGCCCATCATGACCAATTCCGAGTCCCTGCTGCAGTTCACGGCGAACGCCTACGACAAGCCGGCCACGGCGCTCAACATCCTGCGCGAAACCATCCTCGGGCGCGAGCTGTTCGACTTCGCCTTCAAGCAGTACGCCTTGCGCTGGAAGTTCAAGCGCCCGACGCCGGCCGACTTTTTCCGCACCATGGAAGATGCGTCCGGCACGGACCTGGACTGGTTCTGGCGCGGCTGGTTCTATACCACCGATGCGGTCGACATCAGCATCGACGGCATCAGCGAATACGGCGTGAGCACGAAGAATCCGGAGGTCGAGAAAGCGTGGAAGAAGGCGCAGAAGGACGCGCAGCCCATCTCGATCTCGGACCAGCGCAACAAGGCGCTGCCGAAGAAGGTGGATACCGATCCAGCGCTGAAGGATTTCTATAACCGGCACGATGAATTCACGGTCACCAACAAGGACCGCAACAGCTATGCGGAAGAGCAGGAAACGCTGGAGCCGTGGGAGAAAAAGCTGCTGGAACAGCGCAACATGGGCAAGCATCTGTACCTGGTCGACTTTTCGAATCTCGGCGGCCTGGTGATGCCGCTGATCCTGGAAATCGAACTGAAAAGCGGCAAGAAAATCATCGAGCGCGTGCCGGCCGAAGTGTGGCGCTACGCGCCGCACAAGATCAGCAAGGTGATCATCACGGACGAGCCGATGGTGGGCCTGGTGCAGGACCCGTACTGGGAGACGGCCGACATCGACACGAGCAACAATAGCTGGCCGCGAAAAATCACGCCGTCGCGCCTGGAGCTGTTCAAGCAGGACCGCGACAAGCATAACCTGATGAAGGATTTGAATACGCCGCTGAAGGCGCCCGAGGCCAAGCCGCAAGCCAGGGCAGAAGCAAAATAGGAAAACAGTGCCGGCCGGTCCGGCGCTTTTTTCTGCCGGCCCGCGCCGGAAGTGCTATTCTGCGCGACGCCCCGGCGCACACGGACCGGGGCTTTCGCAAATCATTCAAAAGACGACCATGCAAACTTTGACCTTCCTGCGCGCGCTGGGCTGTGCGCTATTTTGCCAGCTAACGCTGGCTGCGCACGCCGATCCCCTCAGCTATGCGCGCTACGACCAGGTGCGCACGCGCGACCTGCAGCTGGACCTGAAAGCCGACTTCAAGCAAAAGACGCTCTCCGGCTATGCCGAGCTGTCCTTGAACTGGATCGATCCGGCGGCGCGCACGCTGGTGCTCGACACGCGCGATCTGTCGATCGCCAAGGTGCAGGTACAGGACAAGCGCGGCGCCTGGCAGATGGCGCCGTACCAGCTGGACAAGGCCGACCCGGAAAAGGGCCAGGCGCTGCGCATCACCACCACGGGCCAGCCGGGCAAGGTGCGCGTCTACTATCACACGGCGCCGAACGCCATCGCGCTGCAGTGGCTCACGCCGCAGCAGACGATGTCGGGCAAGCTGCCTTTCATGTTCAGCCAGTCGCAAAGCATCAACGCCCGCTCGTGGGTGCCGTCGCAGGATACGCCGGCCGTGCGCTTTACGTATAGCGCGCGCATCGAGGCGCCAAGCGGCATGCGCGTCGTGATGAGCGCCGAGAACGACGAAAAGGCGACCGGCAAGGGTGGCTGGAAATTCAGGATGCCGCAGCCGATTCCCTCGTACCTGCTGGCCATTGCCATCGGCGAACTGGAAGTGCGCAAACTCGGCCCACGCTCCGCCGTGTATGCGGAACCGCCGCGCATCAAGGCGGCCGAATACGAACTGGCCGATACGGAAAAGATGATCCAGGCGGCCGAGGCGCTGTATGGCCCGTATGGCTGGGGGCGCTACGACATGATCGTGCTGCCGCCATCGTTCCCCTACGGCGGCATGGAAAACCCGCGCCTGACCTTCCTCACGCCGACCATGATCGCGGGCGACCGCAGCCTGGTCGACCTGATCGCGCATGAACTGGCCCACTCGTGGTCGGGCAACCTGGTCACCAACGCCTCGTGGAAGCACATGTGGCTCAACGAAGGCTTCACCACCTACGTCACGACGCGCATCGTCGAGCAGCTGTATGGCAGCGACGTGGCGCAGATGGGCGTGCAGGTCGATCAGGAAGAACTGGCCGCGTCGATCAAGGAGTTGCCGGCTGCGAAAACGGCGCTGATCACGCGCGATGCGGACGCCAACCCGGCGGAAACGTACACGGACGACGGCATCATCTACCCGAAAGGCGCCTGGTTCCTGGCCACCATGGAGCGCCGCGCCGGCCGCGCCGTGTTCGACCCCTTCCTGCGCGGCTGGTTCGACCAGCATGCGTTCCAGAGCGTGACGACGGAGCAGTTCATCGCCTACTTGCGCAAGAACCTGCTGGCGCAGCATCCGGACGTGATGCCGGAAGCGGAACTCGAGGAATGGCTGTATGGCACGGGCGTGCCGGCCAGCGCGCAGCGCGTCGTCTCGCCGCGCCTGGCGCTGCTCGACCAGCACCGCGACGCCTGGCTGAAAGGCGAACTTGCCACCAAGGATCTGGGCATGGACAAGTGGATCGCCATCGAATCGATGCACTTCCTGAACGACATCAACAACAAGGCCAGCGCGGCGCAATTGCGTGAGCTGGACCAGGTCTACGGCGTGGGCAAGAGCGGCAATAATGAAGTGGCCTACCGCTTCTACCTGGCCTCCGTGAACGCCGGCTACGACGTGCGTCAGCCCTTGCAGGCATTCCTGCTGAGCGTGGGCCGCCAGAAGTTCGTCGTGCCCCTGTACAGCGCCTTGATGAAGACGCCGCAGGGCCATGCCTGGGCCCAGGACGTGTATGCGCAGGCGCGCGAACGCTACCACCCGGTGACGCAGGAAAGCGTCGATAAATTGATGGCCGCGCAAGCGCATTGAACCTTTCTTTGGACACCTTGACCATGCATACCATGAACCGTCTCGCCGCCGCCATCGTGCTGGCGTTTTCCGGTATCGCCGTGCCGGCGCTGGCATTTGACGCCGCCCCCGTCGTTGCCGCTGCGCCCGCGCCCGCGCCGGCCTTTGATCTTGAGCGCGACGTCGCCACCGCCCTGAAAGTGTTCGACGTGCCCGGCATGGCGATCGCTATCGTCAAGGATGGCAAAGTCGTCACCGCCAGGGGTTTTGGCGTGCGCAAGCTGGGCGAAGCGGCCGCCGTCGATGCGCAGACCGTGTTCGAGGTGGCATCGAACTCGAAGGGTTTTACGGCAGCCGCGCTGGCCATGCTGGTCGACGAGGGCAAGCTGGCCTGGGACGATCCCGTCACCAAGCATCTGCCCGGCTTCCAGATGCACGATTCCTACGTCACGGGCGCCATGACCATCCGCGATCTGCTGACGCACCGCAGCGGCCTGGGCTTGGGTGCCGGCGACTTGCTGTGGTGGCCCACCACCACGTTCAGCACCGACGAGATTATCGAGAAGCTGCGCTACATCCGTCCCGCCACGAGTTTTCGCAACAGCTATGCCTACGATAACCTGCTGTATATCGTGGCCGGCAAGATCATCGCCGACAAGGCGGGAAAAAGCTGGGGCGAGGCCATGCATGAGCGTATCCTGGCGCCGCTGGGCATGACGGGCACCACCACCAGCCTGGCCGAGAATGCGGGCAATCCCGATGTCGCCAGTGCGCACAGCAAGATCGACGGCAAGATCGCCGCCGTCAAGTCGATGCCCGTGCCGAACGCGGTGGGCGCCGTCGGCATCAACACAAATGCGGAAGACATCGCCAAGTGGATGATGGTGCTGCTCGACGGCGGCAAGATCGCCGGCGTGCAGGGCAAGGACGGCAAGGAAGCGCGCCTGTTCAGTGAAAAGCAGGGCCGCGAAATGTGGACGGCGCAAACGCCGATCAAGATCCCCGAGCCGAAACCGGCATTGGCCGCGACGAAACCGAACTTCAGCGCGTATGGCCTGGGCTTCCAGCTGCGCGACTACAAGGGCATGAAGGTCGCCATGCACGGCGGCGCGCTGCAGGGATTCTATTCGCGCGTGGTGATGGTGCCGGAAGCGAAATTGGGCGTGGCCATCCTCACCAATGCGGAAAATGGCGGTTCGATGACGGCGCTGCAATGGCGCATCCTCGACCATTACCTGCAGGCGGCGCCGTCGGACTGGCTGGCGCTGGTGGCCAAGGTGGAGCAGGACCAGCATGCGGAAGAAGTGAAAAAGCAGGGCAAGGCGTCGAGCGCGCGCGCGGCGAAATCGCGGCCTTCGCTGCCGCTGGCGGCGTATGACGGCGAGTATGAAGACGCCTGGTACGGCAAGGTCGTGATCAAGCCGGAAGGGAAAAAACATATCCTCAGTTTTACGCGCACGCCGGACTTGACGGGCGAGCTGGAACACTGGCAGCACGACACCTTCATCGTGCGCTGGAAAGAGCGCAATTTCAATGCGGACGCCTACGTGACGTTCTCGCTCAACCCCGATGGCAGCATCGACCGGGTAAAGATGGCGCCTGTGTCGGCCGAGACGGATTTCAGCTACGACTTCCAGGACCTGAGCCTGGTGCCGGTGAAGCCGAAGGAAGCGAAGAAATAAAGGGTCGATACCAAAACCGCAGCCTGTGCTGCGGTTTTTTTTCGCCCGTTGCCATGCAAATGCGCGGCGCAAGGGCGGCGGGCCGGTTTTTATTCCATGAAAGGGCATGAAATGAAAACGTTATCTTGTTTTCTTGTTTGAGTATTTAGTAACTTTCTTTGGTGCTACTATTTTTATGCGCTATACGTCTATCGATAGATGGAAGTTGGCGGCTGGCGTTCTGCCCTGGTTTTTTATAACGATGAACTTTTTTTGCTAACGGGATAAAAATGATCAATTTCAAGAAAGCCGTATTTGTCTTCTGTGCCGCTGTCGGTTTCGCCGGTGCCGTCAGTTCGAGTGCATATGCCTTGCCGTCGCGTGAAACGTGTGAGGAAGCCCGCGATTCCTGTCTCGCCGATGGCAATGAAAACGACTGCGCGCTGGTGCGTCGCCTGTGCGGCGTGTACGGCATTCACGTCTGAGCGTGTTGCTGCCTGCGTGCACGCGCTGTTGTGATCTTCCAGTTCACTAGTTTCTAAATCGGCTCAACTCTTTGGGAGTGAAATAAAAATGATCGATGTGAAAAAGGCGATATTTGTCTTCTGCGCCGCCGTTGGTTTGGCCGGTGCCGTGAGCACCGCGTATGCGCAGCCGACACGCCGGGAGTGCATGCAGGCCCTGATTGACTGCACCGAAAATGGCACGGCGAGCCAGTGCATGCTTGTCTCGCGCTCTTGCGGCGTGTACGGTATTTACCTTTAAGGCGCGCTGCGCGCACAAGGCAATGGGGCGCGCCGTATCGGCCCGCCACCATTGGCTTTTCTAGTGACTCAGGGCTTGACGAACTTCAAGGTCATGCGGTCGCTCTCGCCGATGGCCGTGTACTTGTCGCGCTCCACGTCCTTGTTGGCGTAGGTGGGTGGCAGCGCCCAGACGCCGCCCTGGTGGTCCGCCGTGTCTTTCGGATTGGCGTTGATGTCCGACTTGCCCGCCAGCTTGAAGCCCGCGCCTTCGGCCAGCTTGAAGCCCGCGCCTTCGGCCAGCTTGATCACATACGCTTCGTGCATGTAGCCGCTGCTGGCCGTGGCGTCCTGCGCCTTGTGCGCCGGCAGGCGATGCTCGACGACGCCGAAGACGCCACCCGGTTTCAGGCTGTCATACACCTCCTTGAACAGGGTCTGCATGCCCGCTTCGCCGATCGGTATCCAGTTGTGGATATTGCGGAAGGTGAGCACCATGTCGGCCGTGCCCTTGGGCGCGATGCGGTAGGTGGTGGGCGGTGCGAAGGCGCCGATTTCCACCTTGCCGAAGGCGGCCTGGTTGGCGTCGAGTTTTTGCTGGAAGCGCGCCGCACCACGGCGGGCGCCTTCGCTGGCCGATTGCGGGTCGTTGCCGGCCGCGATCAGCTTGCCGTTGTCGCGCAGGTAGGGCGCCAGGATCTCCGTGTACCAGCCGCCGCCGGGTGCCAGTTCCACCACCGTCATGGTCGGCTTGATGCCGAAGAACGTCAGTGTTTCATACGGGTGGCGGGCACTGTCGCGCAGCGCATTGGCCGGCGTGCGCGCACTGCCGGCGATGGCCGCCTTCAGGGCCGCGTCGCCCGTATCGGCGGCCAGTGCCGCGCCGCTGCCGCCACAGGCCAGCATGACCGTGAGGGCCGCTGCCAGGGATACTCGCTTCATCATCATATGCTCCATGCGTGATTGGATCGGTTGGTAACTTGGTGGCGATCGCCATCAACGCCGATCATCGGTCAAGCACGCCGGCCGGTCAAGCGGATTCCGTACCCCATGCGGCGGCATACGCGGGCATGTCGCTGGTGTTGAGCGCATCGGCGATGGCCGCGCCACGGCCGTGGGTAAACGGCAGTTCGCCCGTCCAGACGGCATGCGCCATGTCGTCCGCGTCGTCGAGCGGGCCGCCCTGGCGCTGCTTGACGGCATATTCGTCGAGCGCGATGCGCAGCACGGTGGTGGCCGCGTATTCCTTGGCGCTGCCGCCGCGCACGTGCGCCAGGCGTCCCGGCACCAGCTTTTCCATCAGCGCATCCATCGCCGCATGCTGCCGGCCGATATCGCTTACTTTTTCAAACTGCCCGTACACCATCGCCGAGCGGTAGTTCATCGTGTGGTTGAAGGCGGAGCGCGCCAGCACCAGGCCGTCGAGATGGGTGATGGTCACGCATACGTCGCTCTCTTGCAAACGCTTGAGCATGCGGCTGCCGTTCGAGCCATGGATGTACAGGTGGCCATCGATGCGCCAGCAGGCGGTCGGGATGCAATGGCTGCCCTTGCCGTCGTGGAAGGCGATATGGCACAGGTAGGCGGCATCGACGATGGCGTACAGGGCGGCTTGCTCGTAGCTGGCCAGTTCGGCGACGCGGCGCACGCGGGTACGGGGGCTGGGAGGCAGGGCGGTAGCGGTCATGGCGGGAATCCGGTTGGTTGAAGAAGCAGGCCGCACTATAATCGGCATCTGGCCCTGAAAAAAGATCCAGAACTGCCAAATAATATAGAGCCACGATGAAAGGGGCGCATGGATTTCGCTTTGCTGCTGGGCGCGTTCGAGCGCACGCACCGCGAGCGGGGCTGGCCGCGCCAGCGCCTGCTGCATGAATGCCTGCGCGCGGCCATCCGCGGCGGCCAGCTGGCACCGGGCACGCGCCTGGCCGCCACGCGCGTGCTGGCGGCCGAACTGGGAGTGGCGCGCAATACCGTGCTGTATGCCTACGAGCAGCTGGCCAGCGAAGGGTTTGTCTTGCCGGACCGGCGCGGCACCGTCGTCGCCGGCGGCGCCGGCATGCCGGTGACGTCGCCGGTGAGCGGCGGCCAGGATGGCTTGTCGCGCCGCGCCCGGCATTTGCGCGGCGTGTCAGGACAGGATGCCAGCGCGGCGTTGGTGTTTCCCGCCGACGCCATGGGCGCGTTCGCGCCTGGCGTGCCGGCGCTCGACGCATTTCCGCTGGCGCAGTGGCGGCGCATGCTGGACCGCGCGTGGCGCGCGCTGACGCCGCGCCAGCTCAATTACGGCGACCCTTCCGGCGAGCCCCAGCTGCGCATGGCCATCGCCGACCATTTGCGCGCCGCGCGCGGCGTCGTCTGCGATGCGGGCCAGGTGTTCATCACGGACGGCACGCAGAGCAGTCTCGATGTCTGCCTGCGCGCGTTTGCCGACCAGGGCGACACCTTGTGGATCGAGCATCCCGGCTATGGCGGCGCGCTGGCGGCGGGCCGTGGCGCCGGCTTGCAGGTGACCGGCGTCGCCGTCGACATCGATGGCATCGCGCCGACGGACGCCGACTGGCGCGATACGCCGCCGCGTCTGATCTACACGACGCCGTCGCACCAGTATCCGACGGGCAGCGTGCTCAGTCCCGCGCGCCGCATGGCGCTGCTCGAACGCGCGCGCGCGGCCGGAGCGCTGATCATCGAAGACGATTACGACAGCGAGTTTCGCCATGGCGGACCGCCCCTGGCGGCCATGCAGGGACTGGTGGCCGACGCGCCCGTCGTGTATCTGGGCACTTTCAGCAAGACCATGTTCCCCGCCTTGCGCATCGCCTTTATCGTCGTGCCGGCCGCGCTGGCCGGCGCCTTCGCGCAGATGCAGGCGCAGGGCGCCGCACGCGGCCGCGTCGCCGAGCAGCTGGCGCTGGCCGAGTTCCTGCGCAGCGGCCTGTTTGCGCGCCACGTGCGCCGCATGCGCAGGCTGTACCGCCAGCGCCGCGACGCCTTGGGCGAGGCCTTGCGGCGCCATGCGTGCGCGGGCGCGGCCATCCATGGCGGTACGGCCGGCATGCACCTGGCGCTGCGTTTTCACGACACGGCATGGGATGACCTGGCGCTGAGCCGCCGCGCCGCGCAGGACGGCATCGTGGCGCTGGCGCTGTCCGCGCATGGCACCGGCGAGGGACCGGGCTGGAACGGTTTCCTGCTCGGTTATGCGCAGGTGCCGGCCGAGAACATGGATGGCCTGGCGCGCCGCCTGGGCGCAGTGCTTGCGCAAGCTGGCGCGGCTGGACAGGCGAGGCTGGCACAATAGGCTTTTGCCAGGCTGCGGAAGAAGACTGCCCATGATACTGAGCTGGAAAGCCCCGATTTATTACAATGACAAACTCACCGGTTCCTACGACAAGGAACGTGGGTCGTATGAGACGGCCGGATCGAACTTCGACTACCTCGATCTGCTGCAGGGTGCGCCTTTTCCGAGCGGTATGGACAAGCCACCCGTGCATTTTGTCTGTCCCAGGGAACGGCTGCTGAAATATGACTGCCTGTGGCTGCTCGGTGAGGTGCCGCTGGTCTCGGCCCGCCTGGCCGAGTTCCTCGCCGGCGCCGCCGGCCAGGACGTGGAATTGCTCGCCCCCGCCTGCATCATGGCGGGCGGTGAACCGGTGGAGCAGCCGTTTTACATCGTCAATGCGGCGCAACAAGTACAGACGGTGGACCTCGAGCGTTCAATCGCGGAAAGAGATGACAAGGGCAACATCATCTATTTCACGAGCAGGTTTTTCCGCGACGATGCCATGGCGCCCAGGCAGATCGCCAGGGATGCGCAATCGGGCGACCTGTTGCTCTCCAGCGAGCTTGCTGGCCTGATGAAGGCCGGGCGCTTCAAGGGCGACAAGAAGCTGGGGTTTTATCGCGCCGAAGGGCGATGGGAAGAGGCTCTTGAATGATATTGCACGGGCATCGCGCCCGATGGGGCTTACTGCTGATCCTGCATCCACTGCTTCAAGCCGTTGACCCAGTTCTTGGCGGGCAGGTTGAACTGTTTCTTGATGGTGGCGGCGCGTTCATATAGCTCACTGAAGTCGAGCGATGGCGATTTTTTGAAGGCCAGCACGACGATGTTTTCATCTTCCATTTCCGGCACCCAGACGACGGCGTCGAAGACCAGTTCCATCGCCTGCAAGTTCTTGTCGTAGTTGGGGAAGTCGCCGAAGACATTCGTGCACATGATGCCGTCGTCCGTCAGGCAGTCAAAGCAGGCCTGGTAGAACTCGGGCGTGTCGAGCACGGGGCCGCGAGCGTCTTCGTCGTACAGGTCCACTTGCAACGCGTCGACCGTGCCGTGGTTGGCCGGGGCGAGCACGAAGTCGAGCGCATTCATTTCGCGCACGTCGAGGCGAGCGTCGTTCGGCGGCAGCGCAAACTGGGCGCCGCAGATGGCGATCACGTTCGGATTGAGTTCGATGGCCGTGACCGTGGCGTCGGGAAAGCGGCGGTAGCTGAACTTGGTCAGCGCGGCGCTGCCCAGGCCCAGCTGCACGATGCGTTTGGGCTGCGTCTTGAACAGCATCCACATCATCATCATCTGCACGTATTCGAGCTCGATGGCGTCAGGTTTGTCCAGGCGCATGGCGCCCTGCACCCACTTGGTGCCCAGGTGCAGGTAGCGGATGCCGCGGTGTTCGGTGGTGGTGGCGGGCGGGTGGCCCGGGTGGCTGAAAGCGGTGTTGCTGGTGGAGATAAAGTCGGTCGTCATGGCGCCAGTTTAGCAGCCGCCAAAGAAAAAGACGCCGTGGCGTCTTTTGGTTAGAGCGCTCAAGATTGCTTGCGGCGTCGCGCCAGGAAGCCGAGTATGCCCAGGCCGGCCAGCAGCATGCCATAGGTTTCCGGTTCGGGAACGGGCGCCAGGTTCAGATTGAAGACGCCGCCATAGCTGCCGCCCTTGGTATTGCCGATGACGGTGAGGACCAGCGGGCCGTTGAACAGGAGGCTTGTAGGCGCCAGGACTTCGCCCTGGGCATAGCCAAAGGGGGTGGGGCTGCCAAACCCCGTCAGGCCGATGCCATTCAGGTTGGCGCTGCTGAAGCTGATGGAAGAGCTGTCCGAACCCGTGACGGACAGGTTGGCCAGGAAGGCTTGCGCGGTTGAACCGAAGGTCGCGTTGGGCGTGAACGTGAACGTATCGGTGAAGTCGCCGAGCGGGCTGGGAACGGCGCTGAAGCCGCTGGTCCACAGATTGCCCGTGGTATTGACGAGGTTGACTGTGTAGGCGGTGGCGCTGGCGCTGCCAATGGAAGCAGCGCTCAGGACTGCCGCTGCGATGAGTGATTTTAATTTCATATTGATCCCCGCGAAAAAACGATTAATGTTTCAAAAAAACCGTACCGCGTTGATAAATTATCGCCGAGACTAGTCATTGTCAATTAGTTATTTTGATATCATTATGCAAACTCAAATAGCTTATTTCTAACACACGGGCATGGCGCCCGTGTGGTTGCAATATTTGACATGATAATTATCAATATTGCACTGAAAAATAATTGCGGGTGATGTGATTTAAAGATCGTTACACAAGGAACTAATTTCTGTCGAGTAAGGGAAGAATCAAGGTCACCGCCAGGCCGCCGTCCTCGCGGTTGGCCAGGGTGATGCGCCCGCCATGGGCTTCGGCGATTTCGCGCGCCAGGGCCAGGCCCAGTCCCGTGCCGCTGCGCTTGGTGGAATAAAACGGCACCAGCGCGTTTTCCAGCACGGCGCCGCTCATGCCCGGCCCGCGGTCGCTCACTTCGATGCGCAGCTGCCCTTGCGCCTGGCTGACGTGCAGGCCGATATGCTGGAGCTTGGAGCCGGACTCCAGCGCATTCTTGAGCAGGTTCAGCAGCGCCTGCTGCATTTGCGCCGCATCGAACACGGCAGCCTGCGCGGGAGGCGGACCGTCCAGCGTGAAGGCCGCTTGCGAGGCCAGGCTGTCGAGAAAGGGTTGCCATTCGCATGGCGCCAGGCGCGGCGCGGGCAGCTTGGCAAAACGCGCATAGCCGAGGATGAAGGTTTCCAGGTGGCGCGTGCGCTCTTCGATGGTGGCGAGGATTTGCGGCAGGCGTTCCGTCTGGCCGCGGCGCACCAGCTCGGCGCCGGAATGGGCCAGCGAGGCCAGCGGCGCCAGCGAGTTGTTGAGCTCATGGCTGATGACGCGGATGACCTTTTTCCAGGTTTGCACTTCCTGGCGCCGTAGCTCCAGCGTCAGCTGGCGCAGCAGCAGCAGTTCGTGCTTGCGCCCGTTCAGGCTGAAACTGCGCCGCGCCAGGTGGTACACCTCTTCCTGTTCCCCTTCGCCGCTGGTAAACAAGCCGTCGTTGCGGCGCGCCAGCGCTTCGGCCAGGGCCGGCGCCGCCTGCCGCACGATGTCGGCCAGATGATGCCCTTCGAGCCGGCGCCCGTGGTGCAGCAGCTGGCGCGCGGCCAGGTTGGCGTAGACGATGGCGCTGCCCTCGGCCACCAGCAGCATGGCCACCGGCGTGTTTTGCACCATGGTGTCGAGCAGCAGTTCGCGCTGCACCAGGTCCAGGCGCTGCTTGCGCAGCACGTCGCCCAGCGCATTGTGGGCCGCCACCAGGTCGGCCAGTTCATCGTTCTGCGGCCAGCGCAGGCTGAAGCCGAAGTCGCCGTCCTGGTAGCTGGCGACCGTGCCGCTCAAGGCGCGAAACAGCGACAGCATCGCCTGCAGCTGCGCGCGGATGGTAATGACGGCCACCGGCAGCACGCACAGCAGGGTACCGGCCAGCACCAGCAGCGGCTGGCCTGGCAAAAAATGCGCGAGCAGCAGGGCGATGACGATGCCCAGCACCAGCAATGTGACGATCAGCGCCGTCCAGCGCGTGAGCAGGGAAAGACGCATGGGGCGGTCTGCCATCAGCCGCGCGCGATGCCCAGGCGCTCCATGCGCCGGTACAGGGCCTGGCGCGACAGTCCCAGTTCCTGCGCCGCCTGCGCCACCACGCCGTGCGCGCGCGCGAGCGCCGCGGTGACGCTGTCGCGGTCCGGTTCCGCCGCGCCGGCATCCTGCGGCGCGCGCGGCGATGTGGCACCGGCCAGCGGCAAGCCCGTTTCCATCGCGCCGATCACCGGGCCGGCCGTCAGCAGGCTGGCGCGCTGCATGACGTTTTTCAGTTCGCGCACATTGCCCGGCCAGCCGTGGGCCAGCAAACTAGCCTGCGCCTGCGCATCCAGCGTTTTTTCGCCGCCCAGAAAATGCCGCGCCAGTACCAGGATGTCCAGCGGGCGCTGGGCCAGCGGCGGCAGGCGCAGTTCGATCACGTTCAGGCGGTAGAACAGGTCTTCGCGAAACGTGCCGGCCTTGATCATCGCCGGCAGGTCGGCATTGCTGGCGCTGATGACACGCACTTTCACTTGCCGCTCGCGGTTCGAGCCGAGGCGTTCGAAGCGCCCCGTTTCGAGCACGCGCAGCAGTTTCATTTGTCCGGCCAGCGGCAGGTTGCCGATCTCGTCGAGGAACAAGGTGCCGCCGTCGGCCGCGTCGAACTTGCCGTCGCGCGCCCGTGTGATGCCGGTATAGGCGCCGGCCTCGGCGCCGAACAGTTCCGCCTCGATCAGCTCCACGGGAACGGCGCCGCAATTGAGCACGACGAAGGGGCCGCCGGCGACCTGGGAATTGGCTTGCACGATGGCGGCGATGCGTTCCTTGCCGCTGCCGTTCGGCCCCGAAATGAGCACGGGCACGTCGGCGCGCGCCACCTGGCACGCCAAGTGCACCACTCTTTCGGTGGCCGGGTCTTGCCATACCATGCCGCGCAAGTCGAAGTCGTGTTCCAGGGCGTGGCGCTGGCGCTGTTCGGACAGCACGCGCTGGCGCAGCGCGCGGTTGGCCTGTCCCAGTTCCAGCAGGTTCTGCACGCTGGCGATCAGGCGCCGGTCATCCCAGGGCTTGGCCAGGTAGTCGGCCGCGCCGGACTTGATCAGGTCGACGGCCGCGTCGAGCTGGGTCCATGCCGTCAGCAGGATCACGGGCAGGTCGGGGTAGCGCGCGCGGATGGCGTGGAACAGCGCGCTGCCTTCCTCGCCCGACGTGGTGTCGGCCGTGAAGTTCATGTCCTGCACCACCAGGTCGATGGCGTGGCGCTCGAGCAGGCGCAAGCCTTCCTCGGGCGAGGCGGCGCGCACGGCGTCGATCTCGTGCAGGGAAAACAGCACGTCGAGCGCGATGGCCACGGCGGCATTGTCGTCAATAATCAGTACGGTAGGCATGCGCGCAGCATATCACTCAGGTGCCGGCTCAGGTACTGCGGGTGGCAGTGGCCGGCGAAATGCTGGCCGCGCGCCATGCCGGGCCGTACACGGCGCCCAGGCCCAGCAGCCAGAACACGAGCGCGCCGGCCAGCAGGTAGCCGGGCGGCAGGCGCGCCATTTCCAGCTGGCTTACCAGCAGCTGGTTCAAGCCCAGGGCCAGCAGCACGCCGCACGCCACGCCGGCGCTGGTGATCATGAAATTCTCGGTCAGGAAGTAGCGCAGGATGTCGACGCGGCGGGCGCCCAGTGCGCGCCGCACGCCGATCTGCTTTCTGCGCTGCGTCACCCACAGGCTGGCGATGCCGACGATGCCGCTGGCCGTCACGAGCAGCAGCAAGGTCGACACGGCGATCAGCATCCAGGACAAACCCTGGTCGGCCCGGTAGCGTGACGTGCGGTGCTTTTCCAGTGTATCGGTGCGTACCAGCAGGCGCTCGCTGGTGGCGCTGCGGATGGCTTGCTCGGCCTCCTTCATCAGGCGGTCGCGCTGGCCAGGCTCGGCCCGCACGGCGTACAGCAGCGAGTCGCGCGAACCCGTCAGGCGCGCCGGCAGGATCAGCGAATGCTCGCCATGCGCGCTGACCTGGCCGACCTGTGTCTGCAACCGCTCCACCACGCCGATCACGCGCATTTCGTCGTCATCGTCGCCGGTGCCGTTGAACAGGGTCTTGCCGACAAAGCTGCTTTCGCCAGGCCAGATCTTTTGCGCTGCGGCGAGCGTCACGATGACCACCTTGGGAAAGGTCTCATCGACTTTTTCATCGATTTCCAGCACCTCGTCGGGATGGAAATCACGGCCTTCCACCAGCTTGAGGCCGTATGTCTTGACCAGCGAGTCAGGCGTGAAATACATCGACGTGGTGGCGCTGGCCGTGGGCTGTCCACGCTTGATGGAGACATTGGTGCTGCTGCCGGAACGCGACAGCACGGCCTGCGAGGTCTGCGCCACGGAGAGCACGCCGGGCAGGCTGCGCAGCAAGGCGGCCTGGCGTTTCTGGTCGGCCAGCTGGCGCTGGTGGCTGCCTTTGTCCATGCTTTGGATATTGACATAAAAGATGTCGTTTTCAGCGGCCACGCCGGTGGGGCGGGCGGCGATCGCCTGGCGCAGGTTAACGATATGCAGGGCGTTGGCCAGGATGGCCAGGCTGATGGCGACCTGCACGGCGACGAGTACGGCACCGGTTTTGCTGCGCATCAGTGCCGACAGGATGGGGCGGATTTCCATGTTGAACCTCATTGCGGTACGGTGAATGTCATTGGGATTTGAGCTGTATCGCCGGCGTCACCTGGCAGGCGCGCCAGGTGGGCAGCAACCCCGCCAGCAGGGCGGCCAGCACGGAGACGGCAAACGTCAGCAGCAGCATCGGGATATCCATGTGCGCCACGGTGCCCAGTTCCTTCGATTGCGAACGCACGACGGCCAGCGCTGCATACGCCAACAGCAGGCCCAGCACGCCGCCGGCCAGGCCGATGACGCCCGTCTCGATCAGGAACTGGCGAAAGATGTCGCGCCGCGTGGCGCCCAGCGCACGGCGGATCCCCACTTCACTGGCGCGCACGGAAAACTTCGCCAGCAGCAGGCCGATGGTATTGACCAGGCATAGCAGCAGGAAGCCGAAGGCCAGCCAGGCCGCCAGCTTGTTGTCGTTGTCGACCACGTTCAGGAACACCATCCATTCCTTGACGTTGTACAGCGCGTTGGGCGCGTGGCGCGGCATGCGGCCCAGCTTGCGCTGCTCGGCAGCATAGCTGTCGAGATATGCCTGCAGCTCGCCACGCTGGCCCGCGTTTTCCATCTCGAACCAGAACTGCAGCCAGGTACAGTCCGACGCCAGGGTGCCTTGGAAGCCGGGGCCGCGTTCGACGCCGCTGCAGGCCATGCCGCCGTCATGCCGCGTTTCATGGCGGATGGCGCTGGCAAACGGAATGAAGAATTCATCTTCCGTGCCAAAGGCGCCCTTGCTGCCGATGATGCGGTGTATGCGCGGCACGGGATCCCAGTGATCGAGCACGCCGCTGACCAGATAGGACTGTCCCAGTACCGTCACGCGCCGGCCCACGGGATTGACCGTACCCAGCAGTCTTTCCGCCAGCGAGCGGCTCAGCACGATGATGTCGGCGCCGCTGGCGTCATCGGTTTCGCTCCATGGCTGGCCATACAGGAAGGGGACTTCGAACATGGCGAAGAAATCGCGCGTGGGCGCCAGGCCCTGGGCCTGGAAGGCGCCGATATCCGTGCGTGCTGGCTCGACCGGGCCGGCCACGCCGTACATGACGGTGCGGCGCACGCCCATGTTGCTGGCCATGAAATTCTTCGCGTCGGTGTAAGCCAGCTGCGACTGGCCGAAGCTGGGCTTGGCGCCCGGCACATAACTTTTCAAGGGGACGACGTCGATCATCGGCACGAACAGGCGGTCGCTCTTGTGCGGCAGCGGGTCGCCCGACATGGCGTGCAGGATGGTGACGGTCGACACGCTGGCGGCCACGCCGACGGCCAGGGTCAGCACCATCAGCGCGGTCAGGGCGCGGTTGCGGCGCAGGCTGCGCAGGCCCAGCGTGAAATAGTAGCGGAACATGGTCTCTCCTTACGCGGTCGCGGCGTGCTGCGGCCTGGCCGACAGCGAGGCGCCGTGCTGCACCAGGTCCGACACCTGGCCGTCGATGATGTGCACATTGCGCTGGCTGCGCAGCGCCAGTTCCGGATCGTGCGTGACCATCAGGATGGTGGTGCCTTGCGCATTGATGTCTTCCAGCAGTTCCATCACGCCGCGCGCCATCTGCGTGTCCAGGTTGCCCGTCGGTTCATCGGCCAGCAGCAGCTTGGGCGACCCGGCCAGCGCGCGCGCGATCGCCACGCGCTGCTGCTGGCCGCCCGACAATTCGGCCGGATAGTGTTTCATGCGCGACGCCAGTCCCACCTTGGCCAGCGCGTCCTCGATGCGCTCCTTGCGCTCGGCGCGGTTGAAGCCCCGGTAGCGCAGCGGCACGTCGACATTGTCGAACAGCGACAGATCGGGGATCAGATTAAAACCCTGGAAGATGAAACCGAGTTTTTCATTGCGCAGGCGCGAGCGGGCATTGTCGTCCATGCCCCTGACGTTGACGCCGTCAAGGATGTATTCGCCGTCGGTGAATTCCTCGAGCAGACCGGCGATGTTCAGAAAGCTCGTCTTGCCCGAGCCCGACGGCCCCGTGACGGTGACGAATTCACCTTGTTGCACATGGATGTCGAAGCCGCGCAGCGCGTGGGTTTCGATCATGTGGGTGCGGTAGACTTTGCTCAGGTTGTGCATGCGCAGCATGGCGGGGCCTCTTGTGGGAGTGAGATGAGTGAGATTCAGTTGAGCGAGACGCGGGCCGCGTTCTCGAAGTTTTCCGTGCCGGCGACGACCACCTTGTCGCCCAGCTTCAAGCCGTCGAGGATTTCCACGGCCGCCACGCTGGTCGAGCCCAGTTTGATCGGCGTGCGCATCGCCACGCCGTCGCGCACGACGTAGGCGAAACGGCCGCCTTCGGCTTCGACGAAGGAGCCGCGCGCCAGCATCAGCACATCCGGTTTTTCATCGATCAGCAGGCGCGCCGCCACGCGCTGGTTCTGGCGCAGGCCGGCCGGCTGCGCGCCGTCGAAACGCACGCGCGCCAGCACCTGGTTTTTCACCACTTCGGGCGACAGCGCCGACAGCTTGCCGGTTGCCTTGACTGCGCCCGTTTCGATCTCGGCGCGCATGCCCAGGCCCATGTCGGCCACATAGGTTTCCGGCACTTCAAGCTCGACTTCCAGCTGCGACAGGTCGACCAGGGTCATCAGCGCGGTATTGGCTTGCACCACGCTGCGGTTGGCCACCGACAGGGTGCCGATGAAGCCGTTGACGGGCGCGCGCACGGTCAGCTCGTCGACCCTGCGCTGGGCGTTGTCGCGGACGAGGCGCTGGCGTTCCAGTTCGTTGACCTTGGTCTTGAGCGCCAGGGTCACGTCTTCGCTTTCCAGGCCCGCCGCCTGCGACGCGTGCTTGCTGCGGATATCGGCGGAATTCAAGGCATCCTTCGCCTTCTGGTAATCGATCTTGGCGATGATGCCCACCTGCGCCACGCTCTCATAGCGCTCCAGGGTGCGCTGCGCGGACAGGCGCTCGATCTCGGCCGTGTCGGCTTCACGGCGCGCCAGCAGTTTCTGCTTCTTGGCCAGGATCTGCTGGCGCGCCACTTCCGCCTCCAGCTGCTGCACGCTCGACTGCTCGCGCTTGAGGGCGTCGGACAGGTCAGGCGACTCCAGCACGGCCAGGATGTCGCCCTTTTTCACCGTATCGCCCGCCTTCGCTTTCAGCGTGACGGTGGCCACCGTGGTCGAATACAGGGTGGGGCTGATCGAGGCGACCACGCGGCCCGTGACGGCCGCGTCGCGGATCAGGGTGCCGCGCGTGACGTCGGCGATGCGCAGGCGGCTGGCGTTGACGGAATGCTCGCTGTTGCGCCAGCCGGCAACGACCGCGACGGCGGCGCCGATGACGATGACGGCGCCGGCCAGCAGCAGGGCGCGTTGCTGGTGGCGCTGGCCCGGCGGGGCGGACAGTACGGCGTCTTGAGAGGAGGTGTCGCGGATCATGGTTATGTCTTGTGAAGGATGACTTTTCCAATGCACGATCCATGCCAATGATTAAGCCGTTGATTTGAATGGGAAAAATATCGGGCGTCCGGCTGTCCGCCGTGTCCGCGCCGTCCGGCGTGTCCGTCCGTGCATGCGGCACTTGATAAATTGGCAATCGCCTGCATCTGCTGTGGCATTCCCTTCATCGACTCCTCCGCAGGCGCCATGCATCCGTTCCTCCAGCAACTTTTCCCTGCCAGCGCCTTCGCGCCGGCGCTCGATTATCCTTTCGCGCGCAGCGACGTGGCGATGCTGCAGCGGCTGACGGGCGAGGCGCCATCGCTCGATGGTCAGACCTGGGACGAGCTGCTGCTTGACCAGTATGCGGCGCAGCTGGCGCGCGAGACCGGCATCTTCGGCCAGCAGGAGCTGCACCGGCGTCTGAGCGGCGGCCAGGCCGATCCGGCCTCTGTCGCGCGCGTCCGGCGATTGCTGGACGACCAGGCACAAGTGGCCAGCCTGGAGCGCGCCTGCCTGCCCTTGCGCCAGGCCGATACAGAGGTGAGCGAGACCCTGTTCGGCGCGGCGCTGGCACCGGCGCCATGGTGGAGCGCCTGGCTATGGCTGGTGCCGCTGGCCCTGTTGCTGGCCATCGCCGCCGCCTGGCTGGTGGGCTGGCCGGCGCTGTTTGGCGTGCTGGCCGCCTGTGTCGCGCTGATGGCCGTACAGGTGCGTTTTTACGAAAGCGCCAAGCAATGGG
This sequence comes from Janthinobacterium aestuarii, assembly GCF_046113285.1. NCBI lineage: Bacteria > Pseudomonadati > Pseudomonadota > Betaproteobacteria > Burkholderiales > Oxalobacteraceae > Janthinobacterium > Janthinobacterium aestuarii. Next base: position 5,826,130 of record NZ_CP142524.1, on the reverse strand, counting down.
AGCGCACGCTCGATACCTTGCGCCTCCTGCTGAAAACCCGTGCCGCGCTGGCGCGGCTTGATGGACCGGCAGCCTTGCCATGGGCCGCCGGCGGCGCGCAGGCGGCCAGGCTGACGCGCGCCATCGAGCGCTCGCTGCTGCACTACGTGCCCTTCATCGATACGGTACTGGTCGAATATGGCGACTGGCTCCTGCTGAAAAACATCAAGCGCTATTTCCGCACGCGCCAGTTGGTGGCGCAGCAGCTGCCCTTTCTGCGCGACTGCTTCACCCAGGTGGCGCAGCTGGAAGCGGACCTGGCGCTGGCGCGGCACCTGCGCGCGCTTCCCGTGTTTTGCTGGGCGGGCACCGCGCCGCCGCGCTCCCTGGCTTTGCAGGGCATGCGGCATCCACTGCTGGCGAACGCCGCGCCGCTGTCGTTCGGCGTGCAGGGCAAGGGGGGCTTCATCTCCGGACAGAACGGTATCGGCAAGAGCACCTTGCTGCGTTGCATAGGCTTGAACCTGGTCTGCGCGCGGGCCTTTGGCTTTTGCCATGCGCACAGCGCCGATGTGCCGCGCCTGGCCGTGTATGCGAGCATGCAGAACGAGGACTCGCTCGATGGCGGCGAAAGTCTGTACATCGCCGAATTGCGCCGCGCGCGCGAATTGCTGGCGTTGGCCGAGGAGGGGGCGCCGGCGCTGTTCCTGATCGACGAGATTTTTCGCGGCACGAACCACCTCGAATCCGTGGCGGCGGCTGCCGCCGTGCTGCATACGCTGGCCGCGCGCCACCTGGTGATCGTCTCGTCGCACAACCTGGTGCTGGGCCCCTTGCTGGAAGACTGCCTGGCGCCGTGGTGCGTGCGCCGCGACGATGCGGGCGCGCTGCTGCTGGCGCCCGGCGTGCTGCAGGCCACGAACGGCATCGCCCTGCTGGCACAGCGGGGCTTTGACAGCGCCATCGAAGACAAGGCGGAACGCGTCTTCGACTGGCTCAGCATGCACATGGCGCAACCGGCCGATTGCGGCGGCGTGCTGGAACGGGCGTGATGGCCGCCCTTATTTGTCCTGCTTTTCCGGCGTGCTCTTGTCGATCACTTCGCGGCAATCGCCACGGATGATGGCGTTGTCGTAGTTGGTCCAGCCATAGCTGTCGACGTAGCGCTTGTGCTGCTTGAAGCGGGGGCTGGCGATGCTCCATTCGGGCTGTTCGCCCGCGAAGCGGATGTCGCCCAGGTCGAGCAGGGTGTGGAACATGTTTTCCGTCGACAGGCGCGCCTTCTGATGGCGCCGCAGCTGCGTCACCTTGTCCGGATAATGCTGCTGGAATTGCGGCGAATACCAGACGAAGGCGGGCACGTGGAATTCGAACTGCGTGTTGTGCCCATGGAAGGCCAGGCGGCAGGTGCCGTCGTACAGGGTCTGGCCGTGATCGGCCACATAGACGAGCGAGCTGCGCAGGGCGGTACGCTGGCCGTCGTCCTTCAGCATGCCGATCACGTTCGACAGGAACCAGTCCGTGTACAGGATGGAGCTGTCGTAGCTGTTGTTCAGCTGCGGCTTGATGGCCGTGTCCGTGTAGACGGGCTTGTCGACGCCGAACAGCGACGGCTGCCACTTGTCGAACGATTTCGGATAGCGCTGGCTGTAGTTCCAGTGGCTGCCCAGGGTGTGCAGCACGATGAGTTTCTTCGGCGCCGGGTCGGCCAGCGCATTTTTGAACGGGTCGAACAGGATCTGGTCGAAATTCGAACTGTTGGTAAAGCCGCCCAGGTTCAGGAATTGCACCACGTCCGCTTCCTTGGCGAATACGGAGACGGGCGTGTCGAACTGGCCGAACGAGATCTGGTTCGACAGCCAGTAGGTCTTGAAGCCCGCTTCCTTGTAGGCGGTGAGGAAGGATTTTTCCGAGAAGCCATCCTTGAGGCTTTGCGTGGCCGGCTTGCGCGAGATGATGACGGGCACGGACAGGCGCGTGGCGGAAACGGCTGTGATGACGTCGGCCAGCGGCACCAGGTTATTTTCCTGTTTCAGCAGGGGATTGGTGTCGCGTTCGTAGCCGTTCAGGCTCCAGCGGTCGTAACGCGACGATTCGCCGATCACCATGACCACCACTTCCGGATGGGGATCTGGCTGTTGCTGGTGCGCGCCGAAACGGAAGCTGCTGCTCTTCTGTCCCAGCTCGGCCAGGTATCTGCGTTCCTTGTAGAAATCGAAGCCGCGCGCGGCCAGGCCGAAGGGCCAGGAATTGCTGACGGTGTCGAAGGCGTAGGGCAGGCGCGCCCAGTGGGGCAGGCTGGGCCAGCCCAGGCCCGTCTCGTCGGCGCCGGCGATGCTGGCGTTCTCGGGCTTGCTGCTCTCTTCGTCTTCCTCGGCCGTTTCGTCGTCGGCCGAACTGGCGTCGCCGAAGCCGGAGGCGCCCGCCTTGCCGCTGGCCGCCGGATGGCTGGCCTTGGCGGATGCGGCGGTGCTGTGCACGGCCTTGGCCTCGAAACCGAATTCGTAGCCATACCACCAGAAGCCGCCCAGCAGGATCAGCAGCACGAAGGCGGCCGGGCGCGTCTTGCCGCGCCAGTCCAGGTCGCGCGTGCGCGTGGCCGCATACCAACTCAGGGCGCACCAGGCGATCACGCCCAGCATGACGGCGCCCATCAGCCATACTTTTTGCCCGAGAAATTCCATCGCTTCCTTGGGACTGGTTTCGAAGATGATCCCCAGGTGGTGCGTGGAAATGCCCTGGCCATAGAAGATGAACAGGTAGATTTCCGTCGGCAGGGCCAGGAAGGCGGGCACCAGCAGCCAGTGGAAGTAGGCGGGGCGCTGGAACACGCTCCAGACGGCCAGCCAGGCCAGCAGCTCGAACGTGAGCATCTGCCACGGATGATCGAGCGCGCGCCCCAGCAGCGTGGGGATGAAAGGCACGGCCGTCAGCAAGGCATACGTCAGGAGCAGGAACAGATTGGCGGGGCGAAGCAAGGAGCGCATAAAGGAGGGCGGGAGGGCAGCGAAAAATGTCCGCTATTATCAATCCTTTTGTTGTCTTGCGGTCATACAAGAATGTGCGTGTCAGATGCTTGGTCGCAGGGAAAGAGTGCCAAATCATCAAGCGTTTGCGCGTGGCGGCGTCCACGCCTCGCTGCCGAAAATTAGTCAAAACACCACAAATGCCCCCGTTCTTTGCCTTTTTTTATAGCAAAAAGCGGTAAACTGATTGACCCCCTGTAACACAAGGTCTAAACTAGCGAGTTCTCGATTTTATTCTGCTCATCGTTTACGCATTACTTGGCATTTCATGGCCGCTCCTTATCGAGTGGCTGCGGGCGCCTCCGGTGCGCAGTAGATGAAAGCGGGACGAGGTTTTAGTCGCCGGGCATCTTGCCCGGGTTATTAATCGTAGTTTTTTGTTGGATTTATAACGATGCCAACCATCAATCAATTGATTCGCAATCCACGCGTCGCTTTGACCGTGAAGAGCAAATCGCCGGCGCTGGAAAACAGCCCGCAAAAACGTGGCGTCTGCACACGTGTTTACACCACGACTCCAAAGAAGCCTAACTCGGCTCTGCGTAAAGTCGCTAAAGTTCGCCTGACCAATGGTTTCGAAGTCATTTCGTACATTGGCGGTGAAGGCCATAACCTGCAAGAGCATAGTGTTGTGCTGTTGCGCGGCGGCCGCGTCAAGGATTTGCCGGGTGTGCGTTACCACATGGTTCGCGGTGCCCTCGATACCCAAGGCGTCAAAGACCGTAAGCAATCGCGTTCGAAGTACGGTACCAAGCGCGCTAAAGCTGGCAAGAAGTAATAAGTTGTACGCAGCAAACCCAAGTTTCGCTCAGTGGCAACTAGCTAAGTGAATGTAGTCGACCGCATCTGGTCGAGTAAGTGGAAGACTATGATGGTCGTCCGCGAGTGTGCGAAGAACGCGCGCTCAACTGAAGATTGAAAGGAATTGATATGCCACGTCGTCGTGAAGTACCCAAGCGCGAAATTTTGCCAGATCCAAAATTCGGCAACACTGATGTCGCTAAATTTGTAAACGTGCTGATGCTGTCCGGTAAGAAATCGGTTGCAGAAAACATCATCTACGGTGCTTTCGAGCACATCGCAGCAAAATCGGGCAAAGATCCGCTCGAAGTTTTTGCTACCGCAATCAACAACGCCAAGCCGCTGGTTGAGGTGAAATCCCGTCGCGTCGGTGGTGCAAACTACCAGGTGCCGGTCGAAGTTCGCCCAGTCCGTCGTATGGCTCTGTCCATGCGTTGGTTGCGTGAAGCTGCTAACAAGCGCAGCGAAAAATCGATGCCACAACGCCTCGGCGGTGAGCTGATGGAAGCGGCTGAAAGCCGCGGCGGCGCGATGAAAAAACGCGACGAAGTCCATCGTATGGCTGAAGCGAACAAAGCGTTCTCGCATTTCCGCTTCTAATATAAAGCCAGCTACCGCAAGGCGGCTGTCAAGCATCTGTTGTTCGAGGCCGGGCTCATTTTTGCAAAAAAATGCTGCTCGGTTTTGTCCATTCATTTAGGATTAATTATGGCCCGCAAGACCCCCATTGAGCGCTACCGCAATATCGGTATTTCCGCTCACATCGATGCAGGTAAGACGACCACGACCGAGCGCGTCCTGTTCTACACAGGCGTGAACCACAAGCTGGGCGAAGTCCATGATGGCGCTGCCACCACCGACTGGATGGCACAGGAGCAAGAGCGCGGTATCACGATTACCTCGGCTGCTGTTACGTGCTTCTGGAAAGGCATGGCAAACAACTTCCCAGCGCACCACATCAACATCATCGACACCCCAGGCCACGTTGACTTCACCATTGAAGTGGAACGTTCGATGCGCGTGTTGGATGGCGCCTGCATGGTTTACTGTGCAGTCGGCGGCGTGCAGCCACAATCGGAAACGGTATGGCGTCAGGCTAACAAGTACAAAGTGCCACGTCTGGCCTTCGTGAACAAGATGGACCGTACCGGCGCCAACTTCTTCAAGGTCTACGATCAGATGCGTTCGCGTCTGAAAGCGAACCCGGTACCTATTCAGATGCCTATCGGCGCTGAAGACGTCTTCACCGGTGTGATCGATCTGGTCAAGATGAAAGCGGTTATCTGGGACGACGCGTCGCAAGGCATGAAGTTTGAATACGGCGACATTCCTGCACACCTGGCCGCTGATGCTGCCAAGTGGCGCGAGAACATGGTTGAAGCCGCTGCTGAAGCGTCGGAAGACCTGATGAACAAGTACCTGGAAGAAGGCGACCTGTCGGAAGCCGAGATCAAGGCTGCTCTGCGTCAGCGTACCATCGCCAGCGAAATCGTTCCAATGTTGTGCGGTACCGCCTTTAAAAACAAGGGCGTGCAAGCCATGTTGGACGCGGTCATCGAGTACCTGCCATCGCCTATCGACATTCCGCCTGTCCCAGGTCTGGATGACGACGAGCAGCCAGTCGAGCGCGCAGCTGACGACAATGAGAAATTCTCGGCATTGGCGTTCAAGATCGCAACCGATCCGTTCGTCGGTCAGTTGTGCTTCATCCGTTGCTACTCGGGTACCCTGAATTCGGGCGACTCGGTGTTGAACTCCGTGAAGCAGAAGAAAGAGCGTATCGGCCGTATCGTGCAGATGCAAGCGAACGAACGCGAAGAAATCAAGGAAATGCGCGCTGGCGACATCGCCGCCGTTGTGGGTCTGAAAGACACCACCACGGGCGATACGCTTTGCGACGAAAAAGCCAGCGTGGTTCTGGAGCGCATGGTCTTCCCTGAGCCGGTGATTTCGCAGGCAGTCGAGCCAAAAACCAAGGCCGACCAGGAAAAAATGGGCCTGGCGCTGAACCGCCTGGCTGCAGAAGATCCATCGTTCCGCGTGCGTACCGATGAAGAATCGGGCCAGACCATCATCGCCGGTATGGGCGAGTTGCACCTGGACATCATCGTTGACCGCATGAAGCGCGAATTCAACGTTGAAGCGACCGTCGGCAAGCCACAAGTCGCTTACCGCGAAACGATCCGTAAAGTGTGCGAAGAGTCGGAAGGCAAATTCGTCAAGCAATCGGGTGGTCGTGGTCAATACGGTCACGTGGTTCTGAAGATCGAACCGCAAGAACCGGGCAAGGGCTTCGAATTCGTTGACGCGATCAAGGGCGGTACCGTTCCTCGCGAATACATCCCTGCAGTTGAAAAAGGTGTGCGCGACACGCTGACTTCGGGCGTGATGGCTGGCTACCCAGTCGTTGACGTGAAAGTCACGCTGTTCTTCGGTTCGTACCATGATGTTGACTCGAACGAAAATGCATTCCGCATGGCCGCTTCGATGGCATTCAAAGATGGCTGCCGCAAAGCATCGCCAGTCATCCTGGAGCCGATGATGGCCGTGGAAGTGGAAACGCCGGAAGACTACGCCGGTACCGTGATGGGCGATCTGTCGTCGCGTCGCGGCATGGTGCAAGGTATGGATGAAATTGCTGGCGGTGGCGGCAAGATCATCAAGGCCGAAGTACCTCTGTCGGAAATGTTCGGTTACGCTACATCGTTGCGTTCGTCGACCCAAGGTCGTGCGACTTACACGATGGAATTCAAGCACTATGCTGAAGCACCTAAGCATGTGACTGAAGCAATCGTAAGCTCGAAAGCTAAGTAATAGAAGTTCCGGGCCGGCTTTCACGAGAATGCCGGTCCCTACATTTAAATCATTGTTCTAAGGAAGAATAAAATGGCAAAAGGTAAATTCGAACGGACCAAGCCGCACGTCAACGTCGGCACCATCGGCCACGTCGACCACGGTAAAACCACGCTGACCGCTGCAATCGCAACGGTTCTGTCGAAGAAATTCGGCGGCGAAGCCAAAGCATACGACCAGATCGATGCGGCTCCAGAAGAAAAAGCGCGCGGTATCACGATTAACACCGCCCACGTCGAGTACGAAACGGAAACGCGTCACTACGCGCACGTTGACTGCCCAGGCCACGCCGATTACATCAAAAACATGATTACCGGTGCAGCCCAGATGGACGGCGCGATCCTGGTGTGCTCCGCAGCTGACGGCCCAATGCCACAGACCCGCGAACACATCCTGCTGGCCCGCCAAGTTGGCGTTCCATACATCATCGTGTTCCTGAACAAGTGCGACCTGGTCGACGACGCAGAGCTGCTGGAACTGGTTGAAATGGAAGTGCGCGAGCTGTTGTCGAAGTACGAATTCCCAGGCGACGACCTGCCTATCATCAAAGGTTCGGCACGTATGGCGCTGGAAGGCAAAGAAGGCGAAATGGGCGTTGACGCAGTGCTGCGTCTGGCCGATGCGCTGGATGCTTACATCCCAACGCCAGAGCGCGCTGTTGACGGTGCGTTCCTGATGCCAGTGGAAGACGTGTTCTCGATCTCGGGTCGTGGTACCGTTGTGACCGGTCGTATCGAGCGCGGCATTGTCAAAGTCGGCGAAGAGATCGAAATCGTCGGTATCACCGATACCGTCAAAACGACTTGCACCGGCGTGGAAATGTTCCGCAAGCTGCTGGACCAAGGTCAAGCTGGCGACAACGTTGGTCTGCTGCTGCGCGGCACCAAGCGTGAAGACGTGCAACGTGGTCAAGTGCTGGCCAAGCCAGGCTCGATCAAGCCGCACGCGCACTTCACCGGCGAGATCTATGTTCTGTCGAAAGACGAAGGCGGCCGTCATACGCCATTCTTCAACAACTATCGTCCACAGTTCTACTTCCGCACGACGGACGTAACCGGTTCGATCGAGTTGCCAGCAGACAAAGAAATGGTCATGCCAGGCGATAACGTGTCGATCACCGTCAAGCTGATCAACCCGATCGCGATGGAAGAAGGCCTGCGCTTCGCTATCCGTGAAGGCGGCCGTACCGTCGGCGCTGGTGTTGTTGCAAAAATCATCGCTTAATTATTAAGCGAATATAAAAGAAGACGCGTCGTCGCCCGGCGCCCTTCTTTTTATTCAACTGCCGGGGTTGGCAAGCATTTTGGTGCTATCATGTCGACCCTGACGGTTGTTGCGTCAGAAATTCCCGTATGACCTCATTGCCGTGCAAATCGCGCGGTTCGTTCTTTTAAGGAAATATCATGTCGGCACCAAACCAAAAAATCCGTATCCGCCTGAAGGCTTTCGATTACAAGCTGATCGACCAGTCCGCTCTGGAAATCGTTGAGACCGCGAAGCGCACCGGCGCTGTCGTCAAAGGCCCAGTACCACTGCCTACCCGTATTCAGCGTTTCGATGTGCTGCGTTCCCCGCACGTCAACAAAACTTCGCGCGATCAGTTCGAGATCCGTACGCACCAACGCCTGATGGACATCGTTGACCCAACGGACAAAACCGTTGACGCGCTGATGAAGCTGGACCTGCCAGCTGGTGTTGATGTCGAAATCAAACTGCAATAATCGTTTTTAAGAAGGCTGGCGGGGTATCCCGCCGCCTGAGATGGGGCCGGGCCTGCTCACGATCGTGAGTGCGCCCGGCCCCATTGCTTTTGTGCCGTGCAAAACCACTTTACAGTGCCGCGCCCGCCCGATAAAGTTGCCGCATGCTCAACGCCCTCGATACCCACCTGCTCAATGCAACTCCCCGTCAGCGCCTGCGCGGCTGGCCGCGCTTCCTGACCGAATTTTTGTATTTCGGCATCAAGGAGGCGAGGTCATGCCTGTTTGTGGGACTGTTTTTTGCTGCCGTGTTCCTGGTGCCGCGCGCCGGCCTGTTCGGCCTGCCGCGCTATGACGTGCTGCTGCTGGTAGCGCTGGCGATCCAGGGCGCGATGGTCTGGAGCGGGCTGGAAACGTGGGATGAATTGAAAGCCATCTGCCTGTTTCATGCGGTCGGCTTCGCGCTGGAGGTGTTCAAGGTGTCGGGGACGATACAGTCGTGGAGCTATCCCGACTTTGCCTACACCAAGGTGTTTGGCGTTCCCCTGTTTTCCGGCTTCATGTATGCGGCCGTGGGCAGCTACATCATCCAGACCTGGCGCCTGCTCGACATGCGGATCCGCCACCATCCGCCGTACTGGATGGCGGTGCTGATCGCGCTGCTGATCTACGCTAACTTCTTTACCCACCACTACATCGGCGACTATCGCTGGTACCTGGCCGCCTGTGCGCTGGGCTTGTATGCGCGCACCACCGTGGTGTTCCGCCCGCTCGACCGCGACCGCAGCATGCCCCTGCTGCTCGGTTTCGTGCTGGTCGGCTTCTTCATCTGGCTGGCCGAAAACATCAGCACCTTCTGGGGCGTGTGGCGCTATCCGAACCAGCTTGGCGCGTGGTCGGTGGTGCACGTCAGCAAATGGAGCTCATGGTCGCTGCTGGTGGTGATGACGTTCACCATCGTGGCCCACCTCAAGCACATCAAGGCCAGCATCCACGTGGCCCAGCCTTAGGCGCAGGCAGTCGCTTATTACAGGCTGGCCGCCACCGCCTCGAAGCGCGCGCCCAGCGCTGCTTGCGGGCCGCCCTGCAGCTGTTTGGCGTACTGGCGCAGCACTTCCGCCGAATACGTGCGCGAGCCGGGCGACAGCTTCGGCAGCAGCGGCAGCACGCGTTCCAGATAGCCCGTGCCTTCCTGCCATTTGCCTTGCGCGGCCAGGGCCGACGCCAGTTCCACCATGCGGCGGCCGACGCGCGCATCGCTGCGCGGCTGCGCCGCCTCCTCCGTGGCCAGGGCTTGCCGGTACAGTTGCTCCGCTTCGGCATTCTTGCCCTGCAAGCGCTTGATGCGGCCCAGGTTGGACTGGCGCTGCGAGACGATGTCCGCGCCGGCCCCGGCCTGCTCGGCGCTGCGCAGCGCCTGTACGCAAGCCAGTTCCGCTTCGCCAAACTGGCCCTTGCGTTCGGCCGCGTTACAGGCATCTTGTTGTGCGTTGGAGGTGGCGAGTGTCGCTGGCGCCGCGCAGGCGGCCAGCAGGCTGACAGCGCATAGCAGGCTGATGGTATGGGTCTTCATAGTCTCCTCGGACGGGTGTCAAACACGGTGTATCGGCGGAGTCATGCCGTAATAAATATACTCCAAGTTTTTTGGGGCGGGTGGCTTTTCGCCGGCGCACGCGATGGACGCCGGATTGACGCCGCTTGCATGCTTCAGGGATACTCCGGGCTTGTCCACTAATGCGTGCCGCCGCCATGTCCAAGACTGTCCTGATCGTGGAAGATGAACAGGCGATTGCCGACAGCATCGCCTATGCCCTGCGCACGGACGGCTTTACGCCGCGCCATGTGATGTTGGGCGAGCACGCCCTGGCCGCGCTGCGCCCCATGTCCGGCGAAGACGCTCAGACGCCTGTTCTCGTGGTGCTCGACGTGGGCTTGCCTGACATGAGCGGGCTGGAAGTATGCCGCCGGCTGCGCCAGTTTTCCGAGGTGCCCGTGATCTTCCTGACGGCCCGCAGCGACGAGATCGACCGTATCGTCGGCCTGGAAATCGGCGCCGACGATTACGTCACCAAACCGTTTTCGCCGCGCGAACTGGTGGCGCGCATCCGCGTCATCCTGCGCCGCGCAGGCGTCGCCCAGGCGCCGCGCGAGGCGGGCATGACGATAGCTGCGCCTGTCGTCGCGACCGCGCCGGCGCGCTTCGAGTTGCGCGCGCTCGAGGCGCGGGTACTGTTTCACGGCCAGCCGCTGGACCTGACCCGCTATGAATACCTGTTGCTGAAAACCCTGCTCGCGCATCCGGGCCACGTGCTGTCGCGCGCGCAGCTGATGGAGCGCGTGTGGAGCGGGGCGCCCGACACGCTCGAGCGCACGGTCGATGCGCATGTCAAATCGCTGCGCGCCAAGCTGCGCGCCGTCGATGCGCAGGCCGATCCCATCCACACCCACCGTGGCCTCGGCTACAGCCTGGCCGGCGCATGAAGATCGGCCTGCGCATTCTGCTCGGCTACTTCCTGATCGTCGGACTGGCCGCGTGGTTCCTGCTGAATGTCTTCATGGAGCAGGTCAAGCCGGGCGTGCGCTCGACCCTGGAAGACACCCTGGTCGACACCTCGCAGCTTCTGGCCAGCCTGGTGGCGCCCGACGTGAAGGCGGGCACGCTGGCGCAGTCGCCCGTGGCCGCGCGCATGCAGGATTACGCGCGCCATGGCGTGGACGTCAATATCAATGGCGTGCGCAAGCGCACGCTCGATTACCGCATCACCATCACGGACCGGCACGGCATTGTGCTGTTCGATTCCAGCGGGCGCGACGTGGGGCGCGACTATTCGCGCTGGAATGACGTGTATCTGACCTTGCAGGGCAAGTATGGCGCGCGCAGCACGCGCAGCCGGCCCGACGACGAGATGTCGACCGTGATGCACGTGGCCGCGCCGATTCGCGACGGCAATGAGGTCATCGGCGTGCTGACGGTGGCCAAGCCGAACGCCAGCGTGCAAGCGTTTGTCGAGCGCAGCCAGCGCAAGATCCTGCAGCGCGGTGCCGTGCTGTTGCTGCTGTCGCTGCTGATCGGCCTGGCGTTCGCGTGGTGGCTGCACCATGCGCTGGGCAAGCTGATGACCTATATCGGCGATGTGGAAGCGGGGCGCAAGGTGGCGCTGCCGGCGCTGGGCACGAACGAGATCGGCACCCTGGGACGGGCGCTGGAAGCGATGCGCACGCGCCTGGAAGGCAAGGAATACGTGGAGCAGCTGATGCATACGCTGACGCATGAATTGAAAAGCCCGATCGCCGCCATCCAGGCCTCGGCCGAGTTGCTGCAGGAAGACATGCCGCCGGCCGAGCGGCGCCAGTTCCTTGCCAGTATCCTCGAGCAGAACGCGCGCCAGCGGCAATTGATCGACAAGCTGCTGGCCCTCGTGCGCGTGGAGAAGCAGCAGCGCCTCGACCACCCCGAGCGCATCGCGCTGGGGCCCCTGCTCGCGCAAGTGGCGCAGGATGCGGCCGCCACGCTGGCGGCGCGCGGCGTGCGCCTGCAGCTTCAGGCGGACGAGGCGAGTGTGGACGGCGATGCCTTGCTGCTGCGCCAGGCGCTGGGCAATCTGCTCGACAACGCGGCCGGCTTTGCGCCGCCGGGCAGCTGCATCGATGTGACGGCGCATCGCCAGGGCACGCACGTGGAAATCGCCGTGCGCGACCGCGGCGCAGGCATCCCCGCGTATGCGCTGGAGCGCGTCTTCGAGCGTTTCTACTCTCTGCCGCGCCCGAGCACTGGCAAGAGCACGGGCCTGGGCCTGCCCTTCGTGCGCGAGGTCGCTTCCTTGCACGGCGGCACGGTCGAGGTGCTCAATCATGCGGACGGTGGCGCCTGCGCGCGCCTGTGCCTGCCGCTGGCCTAGCACACTCTTAGCGCATTTTATTTGCCCGCTTCACACGGACTGCATCGTCAGCGCATACAGCTTTTTTACACTGGCCGCCTTACTTCAAGGATGCGCCATGCAAAAAACTCTGTTAGTCAAAGCGTTGATCGTGTTCGGCCTGATGCTGATAATCGGCCTGCCTTTGCTGATGATTCAGGAAACGATCAAGGAGCGGATGGAATTCCGCCAGGAAGCCGTCAACAGCATCGCCGCCGATTCGGTGCGCGAACAAACCATCATCGGCCCCATCCTGGTGATTCCCTACACGGAGCAGTATGAAGAGCGCGTGGAGGTGGCCAAGGGCGATGACAAGGAAGCGAAATCGGCGGTGCGCACGGAGTTGTTGCGCCGCACGGTGCAGCGCCGTCTGCTTGTCTACCCGAACAATTTACTGCTCAACGGTAACATCGACACGGACCGCCGCTACCGCGGCATCCACCAGGTGCTGGTCTACAGCGGCCAGCACGCGTTCAAGGGCGACTTCACGGTGCCTGCCGGCAGCCAGCTGCCGCGCAAGTCGCCGGATTCGCGCGTGACCCTGGGTGCGCCGTTCGTGGCCCTGTCCATCGAGGACGTGCGCGGTATCCGTAATATTCCGAAAATCGACTGGGGCGGCCAGAAGATCGAGTTCGAGCAGGGCACCGACCTGTTTGCCTTCCGCAGCGGCCTGCATGCGCCGCTGGGCGCCATGCCTTTGACGGCACCGCAGCAGGTGCACTTCAGTTTTGATCTGGGCCTCGACGGCATCGAACGCCAGCACTTCGTGCCGGTGGCGAAAAACAGTCAGATCAGCATCAAGTCGAACTGGCCGCATCCGCAGTTTGGCGGGCGCTTCCTGCCGTCGCCGAAATTCCGCCAGATCAACGCCGATGGCTTTCAGGTCGAGTGGAGCATCTCCTCGCTGGCCACCAATGCGCAAACGCAGCTGAGCACGATCGAGGGCGAGTTCAAGGTGCCCGACAGTGCGCCGCTGGGCCAGATCGACCGCTTCAGCGTGGGCTTCATCGAGCCGGTGAACGTGTATTCGCAATCGGACCGGGCCACCAAATATGGCTTGCTGTTCGTGGCGCTGACCTTTGCCGCCTTCTTCATCTTTGAAATCCTGAAAAGCCTGCCGATCCACCCGGTGCAGTACCTGCTGGTGGGCCTGTCGCTGGTGATCTTCTTCCTGCTGCTGGTGGGCCTGGCGGAACACATCGCCTTCCTGGCCGCCTACCTGATCGCCAGCGCCGCCTGTATCGTGCTGACCAGCTTTTATCTGGTGCACGTGCTGCACAACGCCTGGCGCGGGATCGGCTTCGGCGTGGGGCTGACCATGCTATATGGCGCCCTGTATGGCTTGCTGAGCTCGGAAAACAATGCGCTGGTGATGGGCAGCATCCTGCTGTTTGCCGTGCTGGCCGCCATCATGGTGGCGACGCGCAAGGTGGACTGGTATCAGATTGGCAAAGGAGCGCCGCAAGAGTAAGACTTACCTGGGCGCCATGCGCCACCTTGCAGCCAGCTCGGACAGTGATATGCCCGGGCTGGCTTTTGCATTTTGCGCGGGGAAAGAACTGCAGCATTAATTGGTAGTTGGTTGGTATTGTTTGCGGTATGCTATTGGCATTGCTTTTTAGGGAATGGCGGGCGCCGTGGCGTCTGCCCGGGGCGGTGCGAGGATGGCGTGGCGTCCTGGTTGTTTGTCCATCCGATAAAACGGAGATGCAATATGATCAAGAAGACGATGGTTTTTCTGTTTGCGTTGGGCCTGAGCGCCTCGTACGCGTTTGCCGCCGGCGACGTCACGCAGTGCTATAGCGAGTGCGGGCAAAAAGTGGCGAATTGCCGGGCGCACCTCGGCGGCAGCCCGATCTGCGAGGACCTGTACGAACATTGCCTGATCAACTGCCAGCAATAAGCTTTTCCGGGTGCCACGCCCAGGATGAGTGGAGCAGGGCGCGCATGCCATGGCGCGCCCTGTGTCTTTCTGCCATCGCCCGCAAGGGCGCATGCCGCCGTGCTTTGCGCCTGTTAAATTGCCTTGCGGCAGCGTTTTTCAGGGGCGCCGACAACTCCCGCAGGGGCGTCGCGCAACACTTTGACATACCTCGTGTTAACTTGTTGCGTCAAGGGTTTTTGTGCTATATACTAGCCGGCTTCGGTATGGATTCGTCTTTTTTGAGTCCTACGTTACTTTGTAGTTAAACAAGCCCCGCCCAATCGCAGGTGGGAATGGAGAAAAAATGAGCCTAGGCCTTCTCGGTCGCAAGGTTGGTATGATGCGCATTTTCACGGATGAAGGGGATTCGATCCCGGTCACCGTGTTGGACGTATCGAACAACCGTGTTGCGCAAATCAAAACCCCTGAAACAGATGGCTACTCCGCTGTTCAGGTCGCATTCGGTCAACGTCGCGCTTCCCGCGTGACCAAAGCTGTTGCTGGTCATCACGCTAAAGCTGGCGTTGAAGCCGGTACTCTGTTGAAAGAGTTCCGTGTCGACGCTGCCAAAGCCGCTGAACTGAAAGCTGGCGATGTTGTCGCTGCTTCCCTGTTCGAAGTCGGTCAAAAGATCGACGTGCAAGGCGTTACCATCGGTAAAGGCTATGCAGGCGTTATCAAACGTTACCACTTCGCTTCTGGCCGTGCAACGCACGGTAACTCGCGTTCGCACAACGTTCCAGGTTCCATCGGTATGGCACAAGATCCAGGTCGCGTTTTCCCTGGTAAGCGCATGACCGGTCATCTGGGTGACGTTAACCGTACGATCCAGAACCTCGTGATCGCCCGTATCGATGCCGACCGTCAGCTGCTGCTGGTCAAAGGCGCGATTCCAGGTGCGAAAAATGGCCAGGTAGTTGTCTCGCCAGCCATCAAAACCAAAGCCAAGAAGGGAGCTTAAACGATGGAACTCAAGCTTCTGAATGCGCAAGGTCAAGCCGCCTCGAACGTTGCTGCAGCCGATACGATTTTCGGCCGTGACTACAATGAAGCGCTGATCCACCAAGTCGTCATCGCTTATCAAGCGAATGCACGTAGTGGTAACCGCAAGCAAAAAGACCGTGAAGAAGTTCACCACACGACGAAAAAGCCATGGCGCCAAAAAGGTACCGGCCGCGCTCGTGCTGGTATGTCGTCGTCGCCACTGTGGCGCGGCGGTGGTCGGATTTTCCCGAACTCGCCTGACGAAAACTTCACCCACAAAGTGAACAAAAAGATGTATCGCGCAGGTATCTGCTCGATCCTGTCGCAGCTGGCTCGCGAAGAGCGCCTGATCGTCATCGACGATCTGACGATCGACGCGCCAAAAACCAAGCTGCTGTCGCAAAAATTGAACGGCCTGGGCTTTGATTCGGTTCTGATCATCACCGACGTTCTGAACGAAAACCTGGAACTGGCATCGCGCAACCTGCCTAACGTACTCGTCGTTGAGCCACGTCACGCAGACCCGATGTCCCTGGTGTTCTACAAGAAGATCCTGGTCACCAAAGCTGCATTGGCCAAGATTGAGGAGATGCTGGCATGAGCGCGATTTTGAAACATAGCGAAGAACGCTTGATGAAGGTGCTGTTGGCGCCCGTGATTTCCGAAAAGGCCACCATGGTCGCGGAAAAGAACGAGCAAATTGTATTCCGCGTACTGCCGGATGCAACCAAGCCTGAAATCAAGGCAGCGGTCGAACTGCTGTTCAAGGTTGAAGTTCTGTCCGTGCAAACTGCAAACCGCGAAGGTAAGCAAAAGCGCACCGGCAAGTTCAACGGTCGTCGTAACCATACCAAGCGTGCTTTCGTGTGCCTGAAGCCTGGCCAGGAAATCAACTTCTCCGAGGAGGCTGCATAATGGCACTCGTTAAGATGAAACCAACCTCGCCAGGCCGTCGCGGCATGGTGAAGGTGGTGAATGCCGACCTGTACAAAGGTCGTCCGTTCGCTGCCCTGGTTGAAAAGAAATCCAAGACCGCTGGTCGTAACAACAACGGTCACATCACCACCCGTCATATCGGTGGTGGTCATAAGCAACACTACCGCTTGATCGACTTCAAGCGCACCAAAGATGGTATTCCAGCGAAAGTGGAACGTATCGAATACGATCCAAACCGCACCGCGAATATCGCTCTGTTGTGCTACGCCGACGGCGAACGTCACTACATCATCGCAACCAAAGGCATGGCCGTTGGCGACAGCGTGATGAACGGTTCGGAAGCACCGATCAAATCGGGTAACTGCTTGCCAATCCGTAACATCCCAGTCGGTACCGTGATGCATTGCGTCGAAATGCTGCCAGGTAAAGGTGCCCAAATGGCACGTACCGCCGGCGCTGGCGTTGTGCTGATGGCACGTGAAGGTACCTACGCTCAAGTGCGTCTGCGCTCGGGTGAAGTACGTCGCGTGCACATCGAGTGCCGTGCAACGGTTGGTGAAGTCGGCAATGCCGAGCATAGCCTGCGTAAAATCGGTAAAGCTGGTGCGATGCGCTGGCGCGGTGTTCGTCCTACCGTTCGCGGTGTGGTCATGAACCCGGTCGATCACCCGCACGGTGGTGGTGAAGGTAAAACAGCAGCTGGTCGTCATCCAGTTTCGCCATGGGGCCAACAGACCAAGGGTAAGAAGACACGCAGCAACAAGCGTACTACTTCCATGATCGTCTCGCGCCGCGGCAAGAAATAAGGGGTAGCACATGACACGTTCATTGAAAAAAGGGCCGTTCTGTGACGCCCACCTGGTGAAAAAAGTTGAAGCCGCACAAGCAGCCAAAGACAAAAAGCCAATCAAAACCTGGTCGCGTCGTTCGACAATCATGCCTGACTTCATCGGCCTGACGATCGCGGTGCATAACGGCAAGCTGCACGTGCCGGTTTATGTTTCCGAAAACATGGTTGGTCACAAGCTCGGCGAATTCGCACTGACCCGTACGTTCAAGGGCCATGCAGCTGACAAAAAGGCTAAGAAATAATGGAAACTAAAGCTATCCTCAAAGGTGTGCGCCTGTCGGACCAAAAGGGCCGCCTGGTTGCTGACCTGATCCGTGGCAAGAAAGTTGACGCTGCACTCAACATCTTGCAATTCAGCCCGAAAAAAGGTGCTGCGATCATCAAACGCGTTCTGGAATCCGCTATTGCGAATGCCGAGCACAATGATGGCGCGGACATCGACGAATTGTTCGTGAAAACGATCTACGTCGAAAAGGGCCCGGTCCTGAAGCGCTTCACCGCGCGTGCAAAAGGCCGTGGCGACCGTATTTCGAAACAATCCTGTCACGTTTACGTGACTGTCGGTAACTAAGGAGCCACGATGGGTCAGAAAATTCATCCAACCGGTTTCCGTCTGGCGGTCACCCGTAACTGGGCTTCGCGCTGGTATGCAGGCAACGGTAATTTCGCTGCCATGCTGAACGAAGACTTGAAAGCACGTGCTTACCTGAAAAAGAAACTGAAGAACGCTTCCGTTGGCCGCATCGTTATCGAGCGCCCAGCCAAGAACGCGCGCTTCACGATCTACAGCTCGCGTCCAGGCGTGGTCATTGGTAAAAAAGGCGAAGACATCGAAGTACTGAAGTCCGCGCTGACCAAGATCATGGGCGTGCCTGTTCACGTGAACATCGAAGAAATTCGCAAGCCAGAAATCGACTCGCAACTGATCGCCGATTCGATCGCTCAGCAGCTGGAAAAACGGATCATGTTCCGCCGCGCCATGAAGCGTGCAATGCAAAATGCAATGCGCCTGGGTGCTCTCGGTATCAAGATCATGTCGTCCGGCCGTCTGAACGGTATCGAAATCGCGCGTAAAGAGTGGTACCGCGAAGGCCGCGTGCCTCTGCATACCCTGCGCGCCGATATCGACTACGGTACCAGCGAAGCGTCGACCACCTACGGCATCATCGGTGTCAAGGTGTGGGTATACAAAGGTGACCGCGCGCCTAACGGCGATGCACCAGTCATCGATACCCCAGCTGACGAGAAGAAAAGCCGCGGCCCACGCCGTGACGATGGCAAGCCAGCTGGCCGTCCACGTCCAGCCGGTGCCGGTGCGAAACCATCCACAGCACCAGGTGCACGTGTGCGTACCGCCGCTAAACCGGCCGCCGCAGCAGCACCAGCTGAGAAAGCAGGAGAATAATCATGCTGCAACCAGCACGCAGAAAGTATCGTAAAGAGCAGAAAGGCCGTAACACCGGTATTTCGCACAGCCGCGGCACCGCCGTGTCGTTTGGCGAATTCGGTCTGAAGGCAGTTGCGCGCGGTCGTATCACTGCGCGTCAAATTGAAGCGGCGCGTCGTGCAATGACGCGTCACATCAAGCGCGGTGGCCGTATCTGGATCCGTATTTTCCCGGACAAACCGATTTCGAACAAACCGGCTGAAGTCCGTATGGGTAACGGTAAAGGTAATCCTGAGTACTACGTCGCTGAAATTCAGCCAGGCAAAGTACTGTACGAAATGGATGGCGTTGATGAAGCGCTGGCACGGGAAGCATTCCGTCTTGCCGCCGCTAAACTGCCACTGGCGACGACGTTTGTCATCCGCCAAGTCGGCCAATAATTGGAGTTGTATATGAAAGCATCTGAACTCCGCGGCAAGGACCAGCCAGCTCTGCAAAAAGAGCTGAATGACCTGTTGAAGGCACAGTTCGGCCTGCGCATGCAAATCGCTACGCAGCAGCTGAGCAACACTTCGCAGCTCAAGAAGGTACGCCGCGATATCGCGCGTGTGAAGACGGTAATGAATCTGAAGGAAGCCAAATGAACGAACCAGTGAAACAGTCGCTCAAGCGCACGCTGATCGGTAAAGTGGTTTCGGACAAGATGGACAAGACCGTTACCGTTCTGATCGAGCGCCACGTAAAACATCCTTTGTATGGCAAGATCATCATGCGCTCGAACAAGTATCACGCGCATGACGAGACCAACCAAGTCAAGGCCGGTGACACGGTCGAGATCCAGGAAGGTCGCCCGATCTCCAAAACGAAGGCATGGACGGTGACACGTGTGGTTCAAGCCGCACCAACCGTTTAAATAAAAACCACCGTTTCGGCGGTGGCTTTTAATTAGTACTTGCAGGCCCGCAAATTGTATGTAATACTTGCGGGCTTCGTTCATGTAACGCCGCAAAGTGTCTGGCCACAGACAGTAGCATTCGCGGTCAGTTGATGTATGAAGGTCATGCACCCAAACAGTGAAGCCCAGCAGGGCGGCTCTGGCGGGACCAAGACTGACCGTGGGTCTACATTGTGTGGATTCTTCGGCTTAAGTTGGGAAAGAGAATACTATGATTCAAACTGAAAGCCGGCTCGAAGTGGCTGACAATACCGGTGCCAAAGAAGTAATGTGCATCAAGGTATTGGGCGGCTCCAAGCGCCGTTATGCTGGCATTGGCGATGTGATCAAGGTAACCGTTAAGGTTGCTGCGCCACGTGGCCGTGTCAAAAAAGGTGAAATTTATAACGCCGTGGTTGTGCGCACCGCTAAAGGTGTTCGCCGCCAAGACGGTTCCCTGGTGAAGTTCGACGGCAACGCCGCCGTTCTGTTGAACGCCAAGCTGGAACCGATCGGTACCCGTATTTTTGGACCTGTCACGCGCGAACTGCGCACTGAGAAGTTCATGAAAATCGTGTCCCTGGCACCGGAAGTCCTGTAAGGAGTCGTAATGGATAAGATTCGTAAAAACGACGAAGTCATCGTTCTGACCGGGAAAGACAAGGGCAAACGTGGTGTGGTACAGCAGCGTATCGATGCTGAACATATCGTGGTTGACGGCATTAACATCGCTAAAAAAGCGACTAAGCCAAACCCGATGACTGGCGTAACTGGTGGTATCGTCGATAAGACCATGCCAATTCACGTGTCCAACGTTGCATTGTTTAATGCAGCGACTGGCAAGGCAGATCGCGTGGGTTTCAAAGAAGTGGACGGCAAGAAAGTTCGCATCTTTAAATCCTCCGGCGAAGTAGTGAAGGCTTAAGAAATCATGGCACGTCTCCAAGAATTCTATAAAGAAAAAGTCGTTGCCGACCTGACCAGCAAGTTTGGTTACAAGTCGGTAATGGAAGTTCCACGCCTGACCAAGATCACCCTGAACATGGGTGTTGGTGAGGCTATCGCGGATAAAAAAGTTCTCGAGCACGCAGTTGCTGACTTGACCAAGATCGCCGGCCAGAAGCCAGTGACCACCAAGTCCCGCAAAGCGATCGCAGGCTTCAAAATCCGTGAAGGTTACCCGATCGGTACGATGGTCACCCTGCGCGGCGCTCGCATGTACGAGTTCCTGGATCGCTTCATTACCGTGGCCCTGCCGCGCGTACGCGATTTCCGTGGTGTGAACGGCCGTGCATTTGATGGTCGTGGCAACTACAACATCGGTGTCAAGGAACAGATCATTTTCCCTGAAATCGAATACGACAAGATTGACGCGTTGCGCGGTATGAATATCAGCATCACGACAACCGCTAAGACCGATGACGAAGCCAAAGCTTTGCTCGCCGCCTTTAAATTCCCTTTCAGGAACTGATCATGGCCAAACTGTCACTGATTAATCGTGAGATCAAGCGTGCTGACCTGGTGGCGAAATTCGCCCCTAAGCGCGAAGCTCTCAAGGCCATCGTCGATGACCAATCGAAATCGGAAGAAGAGCGCTACGAAGCTCGCCTGAAATTGCAGGCGCTGCCACGTAACTCGAACCCGACGCGTCAACGTAACCGTTGCGCCATCACTGGTCGTCCGCGCGGCACATTCCGTAAATTCGGTCTGGGTCGTATCAAGC
Organism: Janthinobacterium aestuarii; assembly: GCF_046113285.1. Taxonomy (NCBI): domain Bacteria; kingdom Pseudomonadati; phylum Pseudomonadota; class Betaproteobacteria; order Burkholderiales; family Oxalobacteraceae; genus Janthinobacterium; species Janthinobacterium aestuarii. The sequence goes on along the minus strand of NZ_CP142524.1, from coordinate 5,805,116 downwards.
TCCGTGAATTCGCCATGCGTGGTGAAATTCCGGGTATGACAAAAGCAAGCTGGTAATAGGAGAATATGCAATGAGTATGAGCGATCCTATCGCCGATATGCTGACCCGCATTCGCAATGCACAAGGCGTGCAAAAGACGACCGTGGCCATGCCATCGTCGAAAGTCAAAATTGCGATTGCCAGCGTCCTGAAGGACGAGGGTTACATTGAAGATTTCGCTGTTGCCGAAGCTGGTGGCAAAGCGGAACTGAAAATCGGTTTGAAGTATTATGTTGGCCGTCCCGTCATTGAGCGCTTGGAGCGCGTGTCCCGTCCGGGTCTGCGCGTCTACAAGGGTAAAGACGAGATCCCTGTTGTGATGAATGGCTTGGGTGTGGCGATCGTGTCGACTCCGCAAGGCGTCATGACTGACCGCAAAGCACGCGCTACCGGTGTCGGCGGCGAAGTTATTTGCTACGTGGCTTAAGGAGTTACACATGTCTCGAGTAGCTAAAATGCCTATCGTAGTGCCAGCTGGCGCCGAAGTCGCCATCTCCGCACAAGCGATCACCGTAAAAGGCCCGCTGGGCGTACTTTCCCAGGCCCTCACCGGCCAGGTCAAAGTGGAAAACAATGCAGGAACCCTGAGTTTCGACGTGGCGAACGACAGCCGCGAAGCCAATGCCATGTCCGGCACGCTGCGCGCACTGGTCAACAACATGGTTGTTGGCGTCACCAAGGGTTTCGAGAAAAAGCTGAACCTGGTAGGCGTGGGTTACAAGGCGCAAGCTCAAGGCGACAAGTTGAATCTGTCCCTGGGTTTCTCGCACCCTGTAGTGCATGACATGCCAGCCGGCGTTACCTGCGCAACACCAACCCCGACCGAGATCCTGATTAAAGGTATCGACCGTCAACAGGTTGGCCAGGTAGCCGCTGAAGTTCGTGCTTACCGCTCCCCTGAGCCTTACAAGGGCAAGGGCGTTCGCTATGCGGACGAAGTGGTTAAGCTTAAAGAAACCAAGAAGAAGTAATTAGGGGCTGACGATGGATAAGAAAGAATCACGGCTTCGCCGCGGACGCCAAACCCGCATCAAGATTGCGGAATTGAAAGTAAATCGCTTGTCGGTGCACCGCACCAACCTGCACATTTACGCCAACCTGATCAGCCCGGACGCTAAAGTCCTGGTTTCGGCCTCGACGGCTGAAGCGGAAGTTCGCGCTGAACTGGCAGGCCAATCCGGCAAAGGCGGCAATGCCGCTGCTGCAGCCTTGATCGGCAAGCGCGTCGCTGAAAAAGCGTTGAAAGCAGGGATTACCGAAGTTGCGTTTGACCGCTCCGGTTTCCGTTACCACGGCCGTGTGAAAGCGTTGGCAGAAGCCGCACGCGAAGCCGGTCTGAAGTTCTAAGGATCAATCATGGCAAAAATGCAAGCAAAAATGCAAAGCGACAAGCCGGATGATGGCATGCGCGAAAAAATGATCGCGATCAACCGCGTGACCAAAGTGGTCAAGGGTGGTCGTATCATGGGTTTCGCCGCGCTGACCGTAGTTGGTGATGGCGATGGCCGCGTCGGCATGGGCAAGGGCAAATCGAAAGAAGTGCCAGTTGGCGTGCAGAAGGCAATGGAAGAAGCCCGTCGCAACCTGATCAAAGTACCGCTCAAAAACGGCACCTTGCATCACACGGTTGTTGGTCGTCACGGCGCCTCCAAGGTCCTGATGAACCCAGCTAAGCCTGGTACTGGCGTTATCGCTGGTGGCGCAATGCGCGCTATCTTCGAAGTGATGGGCGTGACGGACGTGGTGGCGAAATCCACCGGTTCGAACAACCCATACAACCTGGTACGCGCTACGCTGGACGGCCTGTCGAAAATGAGCACTGCTTCCGATATCGCTGCCAAACGCGGCAAGTCGGTCGAAGACATTCTGGCTTAAGGTGGACAAAATGACAAACACAGTCAAAGTGCAATTGGTCAAGGGCTTGATCGGTACGCGCGAATCGCATCGCGCTACCGTGCGCGGTCTGGGTCTGCGTCGTGTAAATTCGGTTTCCGAATTGCAAGACACCCCATCCGTACGCGGCATGATCAATAAAGTATCGTATCTCGTTAAAGTTGTCGGGTAAGCCTTCGGGCTTACACGAACGGAGCAAATCATGGAATTGAATACTATTGCACCAGCCGAAGGCGCTAAGCACTACAAGCGTCGCGTCGGTCGCGGTATCGGCTCCGGCCTGGGTAAAACCTCGGGTCGTGGTCACAAAGGTCAGAAATCGCGTTCGGGCGGCTTTCATAAAGTCGGTTTCGAAGGCGGTCAGATGCCTCTGCAACGCCGTCTGCCTAAGCGCGGTTTCAAATCGATGCACGCAACCTTCAAAGCTGAAGTGCGCCTGTCCGATCTGAACAACCTGGCTGTTGGCGATGTCGACATTCTGGTCTTGAAGCAAGCTGGCGTTCTGGGCGTGTTGGCCCGTGACGTGCGCGTGATCTTGTCCGGCGAAATCACCAAAGCGGTGAATTTGAAGGGCTTGAAAGTGTCCGCTGGCGCGAAAGCCGCCATCGAAGCAGCCGGCGGCTCGGTAGCCTGAGTTGACCGCTAACAGCTTGATCGGAGCGAAAATTGGCGACTAATCCACAACTTGCTAAAAGTGCAGCGGCCGGTTTCCCTTGGGGACGGCTCTGGTTTTTGCTTGGCGCATTGGTGGTTTATCGTATCGGTGCTCACGTCCCGGTTCCCGGGATTGACCCGACACAATTAGCCTCGCTGTTCAAGGAGCACGAAGGCGGCGTCCTGGGCATGTTCAACATGTTCTCGGGCGGTGCCTTGTCTCGTTTTACAGTGTTTGCGCTGGGTATCATGCCTTATATCTCGGCCTCGATCATCATGCAATTGCTGTCGATCGTGTCACCGCAGATGGAAGCGTTGAAAAAAGAAGGCGAAGCAGGTCGTCGCAAGATCACCCAGTACACCCGGTATTTCACGGTTGCCCTGGCACTGTTCCAAGCGTTAGGCATTGCAGTCGCACTGGAGTCGCAAGCTGGTCTGGTGTTGGAACCTGGTCTTGCATTCCGCTTCGTGACGGTCGTCACTTTGTTGACCGGAACAATGTTTTTGATGTGGTTGGGTGAGCAAATTACCGAGCGTGGCTTGGGGAATGGCATCTCGATCATCATTTTTGCCGGGATTGCAGCAGGTCTGCCGTCGGCGTTGGGTGGCTTGTTCACTCAGGTGTCGAATGGTTCGATCGGCAGCTTCAGCGCGATTTTCATCGTGATTCTGGTAGCACTGGTAACGTACTTCGTTGTATTCGTTGAACGTGGTCAGCGCAAAATATTGGTCAATTACGCGAAGCGCCAGGTAGGCAACAAGATTTATGGCGGTCAAACCAGCCATTTGCCGTTGAAGCTGAACATGGCCGGCGTGATCCCGCCGATCTTTGCTTCTTCGATCATCTTGTTCCCGGCCACTATCGTGGACTGGTTTTCAAAGGGCGCCGACAACGCTAACCCTGCGGTGCGGTTCTTGAAAGATTTGGCAGCATCGATGGGGCCTGGTGAGCCTATCCATGCGCTGTTGTACGCAGTGGCGATCGTGTTTTTCTGTTTCTTCTATACAGCGCTGGTATTTAACAGCAAGGAAACAGCGGATAACTTGAAGAAAAGCGGTGCGTTCATTCCCGGGATCCGTCCAGGCGAGCAGACAGCCCGTTACATCGACAAGATCCTGACACGCTTGACACTTGCCGGCGCAGTCTACATCACCCTGGTGTGTTTATTGCCGGAATTTATGCAAGCCCAGTGGAAAGTACCATTCTATTTCGGCGGTACTTCTTTATTGATTATTGTAGTTGTCACCATGGATTTCATGGCGCAAGTACAGAACTACGTGATGTCGCAGCAATATGATTCACTGCTGCGCAAAGCAAATTTCAAGGGCGGAATTCCGACGCGTTAAGCGCGGTAAACATACCGAATGGCAAAAGACGACGTCATACAGATGCAGGGCGAGATTCTTGAGAATCTCCCAAATGCAACATTTCGAGTGAAGCTGGAGAACGGACACGTGGTGCTCGGGCATATTTCAGGTAAAATGCGGATGAACTATATTCGCATTCTCCCTGGAGACAAGGTGACGGTGGAGTTAACGCCGTACGACCTGAGCCGAGCCCGCATTGTGTTCCGTACCAAGTAACACACTGAATCAAACCAAAGAAGCGAAAGAAAGAGCCCCAAAATGAAAGTTCTCGCATCAGTCAAGCGGATCTGCCGCAACTGCAAGATCATCAAGCGCAAAGGCGTAGTCCGCGTAATCTGCGTGGAACCACGTCACAAGCAGCGTCAAGGTTAATCGAGGAATAACAAATGGCACGTATTGCAGGGGTTAATATCCCAAATCATCAGCATACCGTTATCGGCCTGACGGCCATCTACGGTGTGGGCCGTCCACGCGCAGAGAAAATCTGTGCATCGACCGGTGTAGCAACCAACAAAAAGATCAAAGATCTGGATGACAGCGAACTGGAAAAGCTGCGCGATGAAGTAGGTAAATTCATCGTCGAAGGCGATCTGCGTCGTGAACTGTCCATGAACATCAAGCGTTTGATGGATCTGGGTTGCTACCGCGGCATGCGTCATCGTAAGGGTCTGCCTTGCCGTGGCCAGCGTACGCGTACGAACGCACGTACCCGCAAGGGACCGCGTAAAGCCGCTCAATCGCTGAAAAAATAATCCGCTAGGGAATAATTATGGCTAAGTCGCAAAATAACGCCGCATCAGCACGCGTGCGTAAAAAAGTTAAAAAGAACGTCGCTGAAGGCATCGCACATGTCCACGCATCGTTCAATAACACCATCATTACCATCACCGATCGTCAAGGCAATGCCTTGTCGTGGGCTACCTCCGGCGGTGCAGGCTTCAAGGGTTCGCGTAAATCGACCCCGTTCGCAGCGCAGGTCGCCGCGGAAGCCGCTGGTAAAGTGGCTGTTGAGTGTGGCGTCAAGAACCTGGAAGTACGTATCAAGGGCCCAGGTCCTGGTCGTGAATCCGCCGTTCGCGCGCTGAACAACCTGGGCATCAAGATCACCGAGATCCAGGACGTGACGCCGGTACCGCACAACGGTTGCCGTCCACCGAAACGTCGTCGTATCTAAGATAGTGTTGCAGAGGGCGCTTCGGCGCCAGCTGCTTTGCTGTCTGTTGTAACTCAGTACAGTTGTGTGAAAACGCTGGAGCAGGGAGCCGGAAACGGTTATACTGCCCGGCTGTTCTTGCCTGTCAAATTCTGTTTGACGGGTTTTTCGTTTTCAGCCACCGTCTGATTGAAACCAAATCAGACTAGCGCCTAACCGCATCAGTGTGTTTGATCATGCATGTGGCTGGGGCGTTATCATTTAAAAAAAAGGAAGTATCGTGGCACGTTATATCGGACCTAAAGCAAAACTTTCCCGCCGTGAAGGTACAGACCTGTTCCTCAAGAGCGCCCGCCGCTCGCTGGACAGCAAGTGCAAACTGGACGTCAAGCCAGGCCAGCACGGTGTCAAATCCGGCGCCCGCACCTCGGACTACGGTAACCAACTGCGCGAAAAGCAAAAAGTCAAGCGCATGTACGGCGTGCTGGAACGTCAATTCCGCCGCTACTTCGCTGAAGCAGACCGTCGTAAAGGCAACACCGGCGAAACGCTGTTGAAGTTGCTGGAAACGCGTCTGGACAACGTTTGCTACCGCATGGGCTTTGGCTCGACCCGCGCTGAAGCGCGTCAATTGGTCAGCCACAAGGCGTTCACCGTGAACGGTATCGTTGTGAACATCGCTTCGTACGCAGTCAAAGTTGGCGACATCGTTGCTGTTCGTGAAAAATCGAAAAAGCAAGTGCGTATCGTTGAAGCACTGTCGCTGGCTGAACAAGTTGGTATGCCTAGCTGGGTTTCGGTTGATGCCAAGAAAATGGAAGGTACCTTCAAGTCCCTGCCAGAGCGTAACGAAATCGCTAACGACGTCAACGAATCGCTGATCGTCGAGCTGTACTCGCGTTAATAGTAGTCAGTAGCAAGATCTCCGCCCACTTTGCTTTTGTAAAGTGGGCGTTTCACTAATGCCATCAGCCTTATCGGTGTAATGAGCCGAGGGTATTGAAAAGGACATTTCATGCAAAACAGTTTGTTGAAGCCACGTATTATCGATGTTGAAGCTCTCGGTGCAGGTCACGCCAAGGTCGTGATGGAACCGTTCGAGCGCGGCTATGGCCACACATTGGGTAACGCGTTGCGCCGCGTTCTGCTGTCGTCGATGGTAGGCTACGCGCCGACCGAAGTGACGATCGCTGGCGTCGTCCACGAATATTCCTCCCTCGATGGCGTGCAGGAAGACGTCGTCGATCTGTTGCTGAACTTGAAGGGTGTGGTTTTCAAAGTCCACAACCGCGATTCGGTAACCCTGACCCTGAAAAAAGAAGGCGAAGGCGCGATCCTGGCCTCCGACATCGACCTGCCGCATGACGTCGAACTGATCAACCCTGACCACGTGATCGCCCACCTGACCGCTGGTGGCAAGCTGGACATGCAGATCAAGGTTGAAAAAGGCCGCGGCTACGTTCCTGGTAACGTGCGTCGCCTGTCGGAAGACACGAACAAGACCATCGGCCGCATCATTCTCGATGCATCGTTCTCGCCAGTGCGCCGCGTATCGTACTTCGTTGAATCGGCCCGCGTTGAACAGCGTACCGACCTGGACAAGCTGATCATCAACATCGAAACCAACGGCGTGATCTCGCCGGAAGAAGCGATCCGCCAGTCGGCCCGCGTCCTGGTGGACCAGTTGAATGTGTTCGCTGCCCTGGAAGGCACGGAAGCTGCCGCCGAAGCGCCATCGCGCGCTCCGCTGGTCGATCCTATCCTGTTGCGTCCAGTCGACGACCTGGAGTTGACCGTGCGTTCGGCGAACTGCCTGAAAGCGGAAAACATCTACTACATCGGCGACCTGATCCAACGTTCGGAAAACGAACTGCTGAAAACGCCAAATCTGGGCCGCAAGTCCCTGAACGAAATCAAGGAAGTGCTGGCATCGCGCGGCTTGACCTTGGGCATGAAGCTGGAAAACTGGCCGCCTGCCGGCCTGGAAAAGTAATTCGTAGTTGTAGCAAACTGCCTGGGACAGGTGTCCCAGGCTTTTATTTTGTAGTACCAAACCGGCCCGCGATGAAGCTTCTGCCTCATTGATCGAAGAGCTGGAATTTAAACACTCACCGAAAGGATTTATCATGCGTCACGGTCACGGCCTCCGTAAACTGAATCGTACCTCGTCCCACCGTCTGGCAATGCTGCGCAACATGACAGTATCGCTGCTGCGTCACGAAGCGATCAAAACCACCCTGCCAAAAGCAAAAGAACTGCGCCGCGTTGTCGAGCCAATTCTGACCCTGGGCAAAACCGACTCCCTGGCAAACAAGCGTCTGGCCTTCAACCGCCTGCGCGACCGTGAAATGGTCGTCAAACTGTTCGCTGAACTGGGCCCACGTTTCGCCAACCGTAACGGTGGTTATGTGCGTATCCTGAAAATGGGTTTCCGCGTCGGCGATAACGCTCCTATGGCGTTCGTTGAACTGATGGATCGTCCAGATACGACCGAAGCAGTTGAAGTTGCTGGCGAGTAATCCCAGTAATTGCATCTGAGAAAGCCAGGCCTAGCCTGGCTTTTTTGTTTTCTGCTGCAGCTATCCTTTCAGCGGTGTACTATTCTTCTTTCGCGCCGGCCCGGCACAAGCGCTGCCTGCTCCGCGCGTCCTCTGTCGAATGGTCGAAAAGGTAGTTCATGTCCCGTTTCCCCTCCAGCGCCTCCGCGCGCGCCGCTCCATTACATCAATTGCTGATCTGGCTTGCCGCCTGTTTGCTGCTGGCCATGGCCGTCTTCGGCGCCAGTCATGCCCGCGCCGACGATGAGTTCCTCGATCCGGAACTGGCGTTCAAGTTTTCCGCCCGCATGCAGGATCCGTCCACCATCGCCGTCACCTACGTGATCGCCGACGGCTACTATATGTACCACGAGCGATTCAAGTTCGAGGCCGTGGGCGCCAAGCTGGGCACGCCCGTGTATCCGGCTGGCAAGGTCAAGTTTGACGATACCTTCCAGAAGAATGTGGAAACCTTCCGCAAGACCCTGACCATCACCATTCCCGTTGAGGCGGCCGGGGCGTTCACCCTGAAGGCGACGGGCCAGGGCTGCTCCGACAAGGGCCTGTGCTATGCGCCGCAGGATGCGACAGCCCAGCTGGTGGGCGGGGGCGGCGGCCAGAGTGTGGCGCCCGGCGCGGGCCTGCCGTCGAAATTCGCCTTGCCCGCCGCGCCCGCAGTCGATACGGCTGCCATCAACGGTCCGCAGGCGCAGGCGTCGCCCGGTGTGTCCGTGCTGAGCATTCCCCAGGCCGATATCACCAGCACGTCCGAGCCGGTAGCGGCGGCGCCCGTGGCGGCAAGCGCCGCACCCGCGCAAAGCGAGATGGGCAAGATCGAGGCGGCCCTGAAGGGCGGCAAGCTGCTCGTCATCGTGCCCCTGTTCATGCTGCTGGGCCTGGGGCTGGCGTTTACGCCGTGCGTGCTGCCGATGGTGCCGATTTTGTCGTCGATCATCATCGGCGATGGCGCCAAGGTCAGCCGCTCACGCGGCTTGCTGCTGTCGCTGACCTACGCGCTGGGCATGGCCATCGTCTACACGGCGCTGGGCGTGGCGGCTGGCCTGGCGGGCGAAGGCCTGGCGGCGCAACTGCAAAACCCGTGGGTGCTGGGCTTCTTTGCCTTGCTGATGGCGGGCCTGGCCTTGTCGATGTTCGGTTTTTATGAGCTGCAAGTGCCGGCTTTCCTGCAAGGCAAGCTGACGAGCGTATCGAACCAGCAATCGTCGGGCCGCCTGGCGGGCGTGTTCGTCATGGGCGCCATTTCCGCGCTGATCGTGGGGCCCTGCGTGGCCGCGCCGCTGGCCGGCGCCTTGCTGTACATCAGCCAGACGCGCGACGTCGTCATCGGCGGCAGCGCCCTGTTTGCCATGGCCGTGGGCATGAGCGTGCCGCTGCTGCTGGTGGGTGTGTCGGCCGGCACCTTGCTGCCGCGCGCTGGCGCGTGGATGGATGCCGTCAAACGCTTCTTTGGCGTGCTGCAGCTGGGCGTGGCCTGGTGGCTGGTCTCGCCCGTGCTGCCGGGTGCCGTGCAAATGCTGGGCTGGACGGTCTTGTTCGTCGGCTACGGCATGTATCTGCTGGTGGGCAAGAGCGGCGCGCAACACGCCTGGGTGGCCAAGGCCTTCGGCCTCGTATTTGCCGTGCTGGGCGCGATGCAGCTGGTCGGCGTGGCCAGCGGTGGCCGCGATCCGCTGGCGCCGCTGGCACACCTCGGCGGTGGCCAGGTGCACGCACAACCGTTTACACGGGTAAAGACCGTGGCGCAGCTCGATGCGGCGCTGGCGCAGCTGGGTGGCAAGCCGGCCTTGCTGGACTTTTATGCGGACTGGTGCGTGTCGTGCATCGAGATGGAAAAGCTGACCTTCGTCGACCCCGCCGTGCGCGCGAAGATGGGGCAAGCCGTGCTGCTGCAGGTGGACGTGACGGCCAATGACGCGGACGACAAGGCCATGCTGAAACGTTTTCAGCTGTTCGGCCCGCCGGGCATCATCATGTTCAACCCGCAGGGGCAGGAAATCGCCCAGTCGCGCGTGATCGGCTTCCAGAACGCTGCCACCTTCCTGACTTCGTTGCGCAAGCTCGAGCAGTAGGAGGGGCAGGTCGGGTAGCTCGGGTTAGCCCGTCAGGGCGTAACCCGACGCCACCGCATACGTCAACCATGTTGTCGGATGACGCGGCGTTGCCGCTAATCCGACCTACGATTTACCCTGCTTTCGGATGCTGCTGCATGCCATGGTGGCCACCGCGATGGCCGCCGTGCCGGCCGGCCGGCACGCTGTCATCAAACACTTTCTTTTGCTCCGGCGTCAGCACGGCGTAGAAAGTCTTCAGTGCAGCCAGGCGGCTTTCCTGGTCTGCAATGCGTTCCTTCGACATGGCGATCCATTGTTCCATGCGTTCCGGCGCCGACAGCTTGGCCATCGCTTCGTGCCTGGCTTTCCAGTCGCCCATCGGTTTTTTCGGCGCATTGGCGGCCGTGAACGTGGCCCAGGCCGGTTCCTGGGCGGCCGTCAGCTTCAGCTTGTCATGCAGGCGGCCCTGGTACTTGGCCATGCGCTCGGCCGGGTTGCCATCGCGGTGCTGGCCGCGCTGGCCTTCATGTTGCATCTTGGTGCTGGCCGCAGGCGCGCTGGCGGCCGCTTCCTGGGCGTGGACGGTCAGCGATGCCGCACCCATGCCGAGTACGCTCATGGCGATGATCAAATTCTTGCGCAAGGTTGTCATTGAGGCGTTCATCTGGATTCCTTTGTAAAAGTGAGGGATGTACATGTTGCTGCACATGAATCCATGTTGGACGCCCCATGTTTCCCCGAAGTGTCCGCTGCCAGACAGTTTGTATCTATATGTTTCTTCGGGTCTTCTATATACAAGACGATACAAATGCGTTGTGCAAGGGTGGGGGAAGTGGGGATAATTCGTACCATGGAACCCACTTCTACAATTCTCATCGTCGACGACGACCGCGATATCCGCAGCTTGCTGGCGGACTACCTGGAAACGAACGCCTACCGCACCCTGGGCGCGGCGGATGGCACGGCCATGTGGAAAATCCTCGATGAAACGCGGCCCGATCTGATCGTGCTCGACTTGAACCTGCCCGGCGACGACGGCCTGACCCTGTGCCGCAAGCTGCGCGCCCAATCGACGGTGCCGGTGATCATGTTGACGGCGCGCAATGAGCCGCTGGACCGTATCCTGGGCCTGGAGATGGGCGCCGACGATTACTTGCCGAAACCGTTCGAGCCGCGCGAATTGCTGGCGCGCATACGCAGTGTCTTGCGCCGCAGCCATGCCATGCCGTCGAACGTACCGTCGGACAAGGCGCAGCAAATCCGCTTTTCCGGCTGGACCCTCGACTTGACGGCGCGCCACCTGCTCAATCCCAGCGGCCTGGTAATCATGCTGTCGGGCGCGGAATTTCGCTTGCTGCGCGTGTTCCTCGAGCACCCGAACCGCGTGCTCAACCGCGACCAGCTGCTGAACCTGACGCAGGGCCGCGACGCGGACCCGTTCGACCGCTCGATCGATATCCAGATCAGCCGCCTGCGGCAAAAGCTCGGTGAAGATGCCCGCTTGCCGCAAATCATCAAGACCGTGCGCAACGGCGGCTACGTGCTGGCCGGCCAGGTCAATGTGGAGCCGCACGCGTGAAGGCCTTCCTGGGATCGATGACGGGCCGTGTCTTTATGTTTTTGCTGATCGGCATCGTCGCTTCGGCCGCGCTGACGCAGTGGCTGGCCGTGGGCGAACGCCAGCGCGCCATCGAGCAATACCGCGACTACCACGCCGTCGAGCGGGCCGAGCAGCTGGTGATGGCGGCCGACGTGGTGCCGCTGGCCTCGCGCGCCGCGTACCTGAAGGTGGCCAACAAGGGCAGCGTACGCCTGGAATTGCGTCCCGACGTCGAGCATGTGCCGGGCAAGCCGACGGAATTTTCCTCCGCCCTGCAAGCCAAATTGGGCGAAGGCTTCAAGGTCAGCGCGCTGGCCGAACGCCCGGAAGCCTGTGTCAAGCCGCGCCAGTCGCCGGGCATGTTTTCCGCCAAGCCATGGGGCGGTACCTGCGAAAACCTCGACGTGCGCATGCAGGATGGCCACGTGTTGCGCCTGATGGTCTTGCCGCCGCGCCAGCAGCCGCCGTTCAATGAACATAACGACTGGATGACTCTGCTGCCTTTCCTGATCAGCATCGCCATCCTCGCCTACCTGGTCACGCGCATGACCATGCGCCCGCTCAAGCAACTGGCGCAGGCGGCAAAAGACCTCGGTAACGACATCAACCATCCGCCGCTGACCCTGTCGGGCGCCAGCGAGATCCGCCAGGCCAGCGCCGCCTTCAATGCCATGCAGGCGCGTATCCGTCAGCATATTTCCCAGCGTACACAGATGCTCGCTGCCATCACGCACGACTTGCAGACGCCGCTGACTCGCTTGCGCCTGCGCCTGGAAAAAGTGGCCGATACGGAATTGTATGACCGCCTGGTGGGCGACCTGTCGGCCATGCAGAGCATGGTCAAGGAGGGGCTGGACCTGGCCCGTTCGATGGATAGCACGGAAGCGATGCAGGCGCTCGATCTCGATTCGCTGTTGGATAGCGTCTGCTCCGACGCGGCCGATGCGGGCCAGAATGTGACCCTGGCCGGGCAGGCCGGCATGGCCTTGATGGCGCGCCCGATCGCCATGCGGCGCTGCCTGGTGAACCTGATCGACAATGCCGTCAAATATGGCCAGTACGCGCAGGTGACCGTCGAGCGCATCGCCGGTGCGGCACGCATCCGCATCCGCGATGGCGGGCCGGGGATTGCGCCAGATCAGCTGGCCAAGGTGTTCGAACCGTTTTACCGCATCGAGACCTCGCGTTCGCGCGAATCGGGCGGTACGGGCTTGGGCCTGACCATCGCGCGCAATATCGCCGAGCAGCACGGCGCCACGGTTTTGCTGGCCAATCACGTCGACGGTGGACTGGAAGTCACCCTCATCGTGCCAGAGTATTACGCAGGAAAGTGATCATTTCCGTGCGACAATATTGTGCTTTAGGCTCCCTGGCACCTACATTCAACCTGCAGCCCCGCGCTGCGACAGCATGACAGAACAATGAAAAAGACTAGTCTGGCAATCCTCGTGGGTGCGGCCCTGTGTATCGGTGGCGGCATCTGGTATTTCAATCATCAGCCAGGCAAAGCGGCCGGTGGGCAGGATGGCAAAGGGGGCAAGGGCGGGCAGGCGCCGACGACGGTGAGCGTGGTCGCGCCCGTGCGCCAGGATGTGCCGATGCTGCTGCAAGCCAATGGCAGCGTGACGCCGATCAGCAGCGTCGATTTGCATCCGCAGACGACCAGCACGATTACCAAGGTGCACATCCGCGAAGGCCAGTTCGTCAAGCAGGGCGAGCTGATGTTTACGCTGGACGCGCGCAGCGAGCATGCGAACGTCGACAAGGCGCAGGCGCAGGTCTTGCGCGACCGCGCCTCGGTAGCCGATCTCGAACGCCAGCTCAAGCGCAACCAGGATTTGTTGAGCAAGAATTTCATCGCCCAGGGCGCCGTGGACACGCTGCAAAGCCAGCTCGACGCGGCACGCGCCTTGCTGGCCGCCGACCAGGCCGCCTTGCGCGCCGCCCAGGTCGACTCCAGCTACACCGTCCTGCGCGCGCCGCAGGCGGGCCGCGTGGGCGCCATCAATGTCTACGCGGGCAGCCTGGTGCAGCCGACCACGTCGCTCACCAGCATCACCCAGCTCGACCCGATCGACGTGGTCTTCACCTTGCCGGAAAGCAGCCTGTCGGGCTTGCTGGCGGCGCAAAAGGCGGGCGAGGTACCCGTCACGGCCCTGTTGTCGGACGCGGGCGGCAAGCAGCTCGATGGCAAACTGAACTTTATCGACAATGCCGTCGACCCCGCTACGGGCGTCATCAAGGTCAAGGCGCGCTTCAACAATGGCGGCACCGACCTGTGGCCTGGCCAGTACGTGAATACGCAGCTGACCGTGCGCACGCTCAAGGATGCGCTGGTGATCCCGCAAAACGCCATCATCACGAGTACCGCCGGCACCTTCGTGTACTCGATGGAGGCGGACAACACGGCCAAGATGCGCAAGATTACCCGCGTGTATGCATTCGGACCGAGCGCCGTCGTCACCGGCCTGGCGGGCGATGAAAAAGTCATCGTCGACGGCAAGCAGAACTTGCGCCCGGGTAGCAAGGTGCGCCTGGCGGAAAAACACAAGGCTGCCGACGGCGCCGCCGCAGCGCAGGGCAAGCCAGCATGAACCTGTCCGAACTGAGCATCCGCCGCCCCGTAATGGTGGTGTTGCTGTCCCTCTCCATCATCCTGGCCGGCGTGCTGGCCTATCTGCAAATTCCCGTGGCGGCCTTGCCGAGCTACAACACGCCCGTCATCAACGTCAGCGCCGACCTGGCCGGCGCCAGCCCGGAAACCATGGCCTCGTCGGTGGCTTTGCCGCTGGAAAAACAGTTTTCCACCATTTCCGGCCTCAGTCTGATCACGTCCACGAGCACGCTGGGCAATACCTCGCTGACCCTGGAATTTGACGCCAGCATCAATGTCAACGAGGCGGCCGTCGACGTGCAGGCGGCCCTGCTGCGCGCACAGCGACAGTTGCCGACGGAAATGACGGATTTGCCGTCTTACCGCAAGGTCAATCCGGCCGATGCGCCGGTGCTGTTCATCCAGATGACGTCGCCCTCGCTGAACTTGTCGGATCTCAATGATTATGCGGAAAACCTGATCGCGCCCAGCCTGTCGACCCTGCCTGGCGTCGCCCAGGTCATCGTCAATGGCCAGAAACGCTTCGCCGTGCGCGTGCGCGCCCGTGCCGACCTGATGAATGCGCGCAACCTGACGATGGACGAGCTGGCTGTTGCTTTGCGCACCTCGAACACGAATTCCCCGCTGGGCATCCTTGACGGTCCGAGCCAGACCCTGACTATCCAGGGTAATCCACAAATGATGAAGGCGGCTGATTTTGCCGAACTGATCATCGCCAGCCGCAACGGCCAGCCCGTGCGCCTGAAAGACGTGGCCGAGGTGGAAGACAGCTTTCAATCGATCAAGTCCGTCGGCAGTTTCAACGGCGAGCGCTCGATCAGCCTGATGGTGCAGCGCCAGCCGGACGCCAACACCGTGCAAGTGGTCGACGGCGTGCGCCGTTTGCTGCCGGGCTTCAAGGAGCAATTGCCGCAGTCGATACAAATCAGCCTGGTCAACGACCGTTCGCTGTCGATCCGCGAAGCCATCCACGACGTCAATCTGACCCTGGCGCTGACGGTGGTGCTGGTGGTGCTGGTGATCTTTTTGTTCCTGCACCGCGCGGCCGCGACCTTCATTCCGGCCGTCACCATGCCGATCTCGCTGCTCGGTGCGCTGGCCCTGCTGTACTGGCTCGGCTACAGCCTCGACAACGTGTCCCTGCTGGGCATTACCCTGGCCGTGGGTCTCGTCGTCGACGATGCCATCGTGGTGCTGGAAAACATCGTGCGCCATATCGAGATGGGCAAGAAACCGATACGCGCGGCCCTGGAAGGGGCGAAAGAGATGGGCTTTACCATCATCTCGATTTCCGTCTCGCTGGTGGCCGTGTTCATCCCCATTTTCTTCATGCCGGGCGTGATCGGCTTGCTGTTCCACGAGTTCGCCGTCGTCGTCTCGCTGGCCGTGCTGGTGTCCGCCGTCGTGTCGCTGACCCTGGTGCCGATGCTGGCCAGCCGCTTCCTGCCGGCCGACTCGCGCGAGCACAATGACAGCGACCCCAGTCATGGCGAGAAAACCTTTATCGGCCGCCATTTCGAAGCCGGTTTCACGAAATTGCGCAACGGCTATGTGCATCTGCTCGACAAGGCTCTGGCGCACCGCAATGTGGTGCTGTTCGTTGCCGTGTGCACCTTTGCGCTGACGGTGCTGCTGTACGCGACCATTCCCAAAGGTTTCTTCCCCGAAGAAGACCTGGGCCAGATCCAGGTGAATACGGAAGCGTCGGAAGATATTTCGTCCGCGGCATTGCAGGACTTGCAAGCCCGCGTGGCGGCCGTGCTCAAGGCGGACCCAAGCGTGCAGGACGTGACGTCGTTCGTCGGCGGCGGCAACACGGGCCGCATGTTCATGGTCTTGAAACCGCGCAGCGAGCGCCCGAAAATGCCCGTGGTGCTGGAAAACCTGCGCCGCGCGGCGGGCACCGTGCCCGGCATGGCCGTGTATTTCCGGCCCGTGCAAAACTTGCAGCTGGGCGGGCGCCAGAGCAAGAGCCGCTACCAGTACACCTTGCAAAGCGTCAGTCCCGACGCCCTGAATGACTGGGCGGAAAAGTTCATTGCAGGCATGCGCACCGATCCCGCCTTCCGCGACGTCACCAGCGATTCGCAGATCAAGGGCTTGCAGGCATCGCTCCGGATCGACCGCGACAAGGCCAACCTGCTGGGCGTGCAGATGTCCGATATCCGCACGGCACTGTACAGCGCCTTTGGCGAGCGGCAAGTGTCGACCATCTATTCGTCGGCGGCCAGCTATTACGTGATCCTGGAAGCGGCCACGGCGGACCGCCAGTATGACGATGCGCTCACGCGCGTGTCCGTGCGCAGCAAGTCGGGCGAACTGGTGAAATTGTCGAGCATTGCCTACGTGGAACGCACGATCGGCCCCACCTCCGTCAACCACCAGGGGCAGCTGCAAGCCGTCACCATCGCCTTCAACCTGGCGCCGGACGTGCCGCTGGGGATCGCCACGGGCAAGATCGACGCAATGGCCAAGGACATGAGCTTGCCGGCCTCCATCATCACGCGCTACGGCGGCGACGCGGCCGTGTTCCAGAGCTCGCAATCGAGTCAGATCATCCTCATCATTGCCGCGCTGGGCGTGATCTATGTGCTGCTCGGCGTGCTGTATGAAAGCTATATCCACCCGCTCACCATCCTGGCCGGCTTGCCGTCGGCGGCCGTGGGCGCGCTGTTGACCTTGCGCCTGTTCGGCATGGACCTGACCATGATCGCCATCATCGGCATTTTGATGCTGATCGGTATCGTCAAGAAAAACGCCATCATGATGATCGACTTCGCCCTGCATGCGCAGCGCAACGAAGGGCTGGCGCCGGCAGAGGCCATCCGCCAGGCCTGCATCCTGCGTTTTCGTCCCATCATGATGACGACGGCGGCGGCCCTGATGGGCGCCTTGCCGATCGCTCTGGGCCTGGGCGCCGGCGCCGAGCTGCGCCAGCCGCTTGGGCTGGCCGTGGTCGGTGGCTTGTTGTTTTCACAAGTGATTACCCTGTTCATCACCCCCGTCATCTATTTATTCCTGGACAAGTACAGCGGCACGGGGCCGATGACGGACGAGCAACTGGTGGCGCTCGACAACAAGGCTTGAGCGCATGCGTGACTGATGACCCGTGACCGGCGCCCCATTTCTGCGTGAATGGGGCGCCGGTTTTGTATGGGCAGTGATACATACGGTAACAACCGTCAAGGGATGGCTCGGGTACTCTGGTCAGCGCTGCAAGGAATGTCGCTATCCTGTACGCTTCGGGTTGGAAAGGCCGAGGAAGTGTTCCCAAAAGCAAGGGACTCTGGCACTATGGCTGCCCTGTAATGTTATTTCTTCGCTACACAGAAAGCACGATTCATTTTGCATGACACGACCCATTTGTTGGCTGCCGATTCCGATGTTTGCCCCACCTGCGGGCAAGTGATCCAGCCACCTCCGGCCTACGGGTCCAAGACCAGCACCACGCGCAAGGTTGCGCTCGGCGTGTCGGTCTTGCTGCACGTGCTGCTGGCGGCCTATGTTCTGTTGCGCAGCGACACCATCGAAAAGATTCCGCCGCCGAAGAAGGAAAGCGCGATGGTCTACATCGCGCCGCTGAAGGACAAGCCGCAACCGAAGCCGCAGCCCAAGCCCACACCCAAGCCGAAGGACACGAAAGTGGCCAAGGTGAAACCGCCGCCGGCCCCGAGCAAGCGCGTGGTCACAAAAGACGTGCCGCGCGATAAACCGAAACTGGAAACCTACACGCCGCCGCTGGTGTCGAAAGTGCCGTTGCCGCCGCCGCCCGCTGAAGACATGAGTTCGATGATCGAGCAGCGCCGCAAGCAGCGCGAGGCGCAGAACCCCGCGCCGCCGGCCGAAGAAAGCGAAAACGACCGTGCCATGCGTGTTGCCAAGGCGAATATCGCCGGCGCGCAGGGACGCAATTCCGGCAGCGACCGTGAGGATTCGGGCGGCGTGTTTTCCATCGTCAACCAGACCTCGTTCAGTGCCGAAGTCAAGTTCAAGGGCTGGAACGGCAACTTCAAGCGCAACTGGCTGAAGCAGGAAAAAGTGGAATTGGGCAATGAGCCCGATATCGAAACGGCCATCATCAAGAAGATGATCCAGCTGATCCGTGCCGAAAAGCCCGGCGATTTCGTCTGGGAATCGAGGCGCCTGGGGCGTAACGTCAACCTCAGCGCCCGCGTGGAAGACACGGCCGAGTTGACTGCCTTCCTGCGCCAGGAATTCTTTTCCGAGAAGCGGCCGGGGCCGGGACGGCGCTAGGCGCCCGGCGCCCGCGCAATAAAAAAGGCTGCACCGTGTGAACGGGCAGCCTTTTTTTACGCAGCGTTGATGTCGATCAAGCCGGCTTGTCGGATTCCGGCTCGACGTCGTCTTCCATGTCGATCAGGTCGACCATCTGGGCCGCGCCGTCTTCGCTGATGCCGGCCAGTTCCATGATCTTGTCGTTGGCTTCGTCGATGCCGACTCTTTTCAGGGCCGAGAACAGTTGCACGGTGAACGGGAAGCCGACGCCGTCTTCGTCCACATAGCTGTCGAGCTTGGCTTTCGCCTGGCGCAAGGCATTCACGGATTCATTGCGGTTCAGCTTATCGACTTTCGTCAGGATGCAGTGAATCGGTTTACCCGTCGGGGCGAACCATTCCAGCATCTGGATGTCCAGGTCGGTGAACGGGCGGCGCGAATCCATGATCAGGATCAAACCGGCCAATTGTTCGCGGCGCTGCACGTAGTCGCCCAGCAGGCGCTGCCAGTGCAATTTCGCCGAGCCCGATACTTCCGCGTAGCCGTAGCCCGGCAAGTCGACCAGCAGGCATTCGATCTCTTCGACGATGGTGGCATCCTTGCGGTGCTGCGCCACGTGGGCGCCGCCGATGGAGAAGTAGTTGATGTGCTGGGTACGGCCAGGTGTCTTGGAGGCGAACGCCAAGCCTTTCTGATTACACAAGATGTTGATGGCGGTCGATTTACCGGCATTGGAGCGGCCGGCAAAGGCGATTTCCGGCACCGTGGTATCGGGCAGGTCACGCAATTGGTTGACGGTCGTAAAGAAGCGGGCTTGCCAGAGTTTTGACATGGGAGTAGTAAAGCAACAAAAGGGAGCGATAAGGGAGCGATAACGCCAAGAAGCTATTGTACAATAAGGGGTTGTTTATTGTTGCCGGCGTAGCAGCGATGCGGCTTGCGGCCCTGAAAATAAAGCAAAAATCCACAGGGCGCGGCAATGTCCACCACTAATTTCTCACTGTCTCAGGGTGCCTGAATGAATCGTGCGTTTTCACCGTTGTTCAAATCCATGCTGCTCGCTTTGCTGGCTGTATCGGCAACTGCCTCTGCGGTCGAAGCACCAAAACCGGCCGTCAAGGCCGACGCTGCCAAGGGCGCTACCCTGTACGCCGATGGCGATGCGGCGCGCGGCTTGCCTGCCTGCGTCTCCTGCCATGGCGCGGCCGGCAATTCGACCATCACGGTCAATCCGAAGCTGGCCGGCCAGCACGAAAGCTATATCTACAAGCAACTGGTCGACTTCACCACGCCGGAACGCAACCAGCCCGTCATGACGACGTACGCGAAGATGCTCAGCGACGCCGACAAGAAGAATATCGCCGCCTACCTGGGCGCGCAGCTGTCCAAGCCGGGTGCCGCGAAAAACAAGGATACTATCGACCTGGGCAAGAAAATCTACCGTGGTGGCATTGCTTCCAAGCAAGTTGCCGCCTGCGCCAGCTGTCATGGTGCGACGGGCAATGGCATTCCCGTCCAGTATCCGCGCATCGCCGGCCAGCACCAGGATTACACGGTGGCCCAGCTGACGATGTTCCGCAGCACCAAGGCCGATGCCCGCAAGAACAGCGCGCAAATGCACACCATCGCCGCCCGCATGTCGGATGACGAAATCGCCGCCGTGGCCGACTATATCGCCGGCCTGAAGTAAGTTTTCATAGTGGCAAGAGATTGCCAGGCGCAGCAGCGCGCGTGAACAAGGGCGGCCGTTTCCACAGGCTGCCCTTTTTCATGGCAGGGGCCAAACAGGAGTATGCTGCCGCCTTGCGCGGAGAAACACTCTGCTCCATGCCTACATTTCCTTGAAGATTGCATATCCCGTATGAGTATCCACGTATGAGCACTGGCACGACCGGAATCGAGTTAAAGACCCAACGCCGCAGCCTGGCTGAATTCGTCGAGCTGGTCTCGTCGATGCGCTTTGCCATCAGCTTGCTGACCTTGATCGCCGTCGCCTCCATCATCGGCACCGTGCTCAAGCAAAACGAGCCCATGCCCAATTATGTCAACCAGTTTGGTCCGTTCTGGTTTGCCGTCTTCGACAAGCTGAGCCTGTATTCCGTGTATTCGGCCTGGTGGTTCCTCGTCATCATGGGTTTTCTGGTCGCCTCGACCTCGCTGTGCATCGTGCGCAATGCGCCGAAGATGCTCAAGGACATGCGCAGCTGGCGCGAAACCGTGCGCGAGCAATCGCTGCGCAATTTCCACCACAAGCTGGAATGGCAGGCGCCGCTGCCGCGCGCCGTGCTGGCGCAGCAGATGGTGATGCGCCTGAAAGACGCCGGCTACGGGGCCAAGGTGGTCGAGAAGGACAACGCCACCCTGGTGGCGGCCAAGCGGGGCGCGGCGAATAAATGGGGCTATATCTTTGCCCATGGCGCCATCGTCATCATTTGCGTGGGCGGCTTGCTCGATTCGGAAATGCCGATCCGCGTACAGCAATGGTTCTTTGGCAAGACGCCGTTTTCCGGCAGCGGCGTGATCGCCGACATTCCCGCCCAGCACCGCTTGAGCCTGTCGAACCCTACTTTCCGCGGCAATACCATGATTCCGGAAGGCTCGTCGAGCAACACGGCCATCATTCCGCAGGCCGATGGCGTGCTGATTCAGGATCTGCCCATCACCATCCTGCTGAAGAAATTCCACATCGATTTCTACAGCACGGGCATGCCCAAGCTGTTCGCCAGCGATGTCGTCATCACCGACCATGCAACGGGAGAAAGTTTTCCTGCAACCATCAAGGTCAACCAGCCGCTGCTGTACAAAGGCCTGGCCCTGTACCAGTCCAGCTTTGAGGATGGCGGCAGCAAGCTCAAGTTGACGGGTTTTCCCATGACGGGCAAGACGACGAAACGCTTCGATATCGGCGGCGAAGTGGGCGGCAGCACGCCGCTCGAGCGCAGCGACGGCAATTCCTACACGGTGGAATGGTCGGGTTTCCGTCCGTTTAACGTGGAAAACCTCAGCGCGGGCCAGGACGTGCGCGCCGTCAACAAGGCGGAAAGTTTCAATGATAAATTTGCCGTCGGCCTCGATAAGCGCCTCGGGTCGGCCGCGAAGAACGCCAACAACAAGGATCTCAAGAACGTGGGGCCGTCGGTGCAATACAAATTGCGCGACAAGACGGGACAGGCGCGCGAGTACCAGAACTATATGCAGCCGGTCACGGTCGATGGCACGACGGTGTTTCTGGCCGGCATGCGCGTCAACCCCAGCGACCCGTTCAGCTATCTGCGCATTCCCGCCGACGACAATGTCAGCGTGAATGAGTGGATGCGTTTGCGTGCCGCGCTGCAAGATCCAGCGCTGCGTCAGCAGGCCGCCGCCCGCTATGCGGCGCGCGCCATGCCGCAGGCGAACGCGGAAGCCTTGCGCGGCCAGTTGCAGGAATCGGCGGCGAAAAGCCTGGGCATCTTTGCCGGCAACGGGCAAGAGGGCGGTTTCCTCGCCATTTCTCGTTTCCTGGAGAAAATCCCTGCCGCCGAGCAAGAAAAAGCGGCCGATATCTTCATGAAAATCCTCAATGGCAGCCTGTGGGACTTGTGGCAGGCGGCACGCGCCCAGGATGGCTTGAAAGCCGTCGAGGCCGATGACAAGCACGGCCGCTTCCTGCAGCTGGCCACGAATGCGCTGTCCGACAGCTTCTTCTATGGCGCGCCCGTGTACCTGCAGCTTGACGACTTTACGGAAATCAAGGCCTCCGTGCTGCAGGTGACGCGTTCGCCGGGCAAGAGCGTGGTCTACCTCGGTTGCCTGTTCCTCGTGATCGGCGTATTTTCCATGTTTTATATCCGCGAGCGCCGCCTGTGGGTGTGGATCAAGGATGGCGAGGGCGGCAGCGAGGCCCTGATGGCCATGAGCACGCAACGCAAGACGCTGGATTTTGAAAAAGAATTTGAGAACTTGAAGGCAAAGCTGCCGCAATCGGCGTAAGCTGCGCTGAGTTGGATTGGCTGAGTTTCGGGACGCTTGCGCGTCGCCGGGAATGGAGAAAATGATGGAATTGGCAAACAAGCAAATATATACGCAGGAAGCAGGATTTTTCAAGCGCCTGAGCCTGATCGATTGGCTGTACGGCGCCGGCTTGCTGGCGGCCTCACTGTTCGGCCTGATGCGCTTTGGCGCCTTCATGGATATCTATGAAAAGGCCATCCTGCTGGCCGCGGCACCCACGTTCGCGTGGCTGGGCTGGTACTGGAAGCCCGTGCGCTGGCTGATCCCGCTGGCGGCCGTGCTGTCGCTGTTCGCCATCGAACTGTATAGCGGCCACCTGGAGATGGCGAACCAGAAATTCTTCCTGAAATACATCTTGTCGAGCCAATCGGCCATCCTGTGGATGGGCACCCTGTTCGTGCTGTCGACCCTGTTCTACTGGATCGGCCTGGTGGCGCGTTCGGAATTCGGTTCGTCCGTCGGCTCCCTGCTGTGCTGGGCCGGCGTGGTGCTGGGCCTGACGGGCATGCTGGTGCGCTGGTACGAGTCTTACCTGATCGGCGCCGACGTGGGCCACATTCCCGTGTCGAACCTGTATGAAGTGTTCATCCTGTTTTCCCTGATCACGGCCATGTTCTACCTGTATTACGAGCAGCATTATGCGACGCGCCAGCTGGGCGCCTTCGTCATGCTCGTCATTTCGGCGGCCGTCGTGTTCCTGATGTGGTACACGGTCACGCGCGACGCGGCGGAAATCCAGCCGCTGGTGCCGGCCTTGCAAAGCTGGTGGATGAAGATCCACGTACCGGCCAACTTCATCGGCTACGGCACGTTTGCCCTGTCGGCCATGGTGGCGGCGGCCTACCTGCTCAAGTCGAGCGGCTACCTGGTCGACCGCCTGCCGTCGCTGGAAGTGCTCGACGACGTCATGTACAAGGCCATTTCCGTCGGCTTCGCTTTCTTCACGGTAGCGACCATCCTGGGCGCCCTGTGGGCGGCCGAAGCGTGGGGCGGCTACTGGTCGTGGGACCCGAAGGAAACGTGGGCGCTGATTGTCTGGCTCAACTATGCAGCCTGGCTGCACATGCGATTGATGACGGGCTTGCGCGGCCGCGTCGCCTCGTGGTGGGCGCTGGTGGGCTTGCTGGTGACGACGTTTGCCTTCCTGGGCGTCAACATGTTCCTTTCTGGATTACATTCTTACGGCAAGCTTTAATGACAGAAGCGTCATGAACGGCCCGGAAAAACTGGTGTAAGGTATATCCAATCACCTTTTTCCGGAGCCGCCATGTTGATCAAGCGCAGTCCCAACGGCATTGAGTTGCCGTACTCTTCCGAAATCACGCCGCGCGCCGTGTTTGAATCGCGCCGCAGCTTCATCAAGCAAGTGGCGCTGGGCTCGATGTCCAGCGCGGCCTTGCTGGAAATGGCCAGCCGCGAAGCCTTCGCGCAAGGCACGAATCCCAAGCTGGCAGCCAAACTCAATCCCGCCTATTCGGCGCTGGACAAGCAGACGGCCTATAAAGACGCCACCAGCTACAACAATTTCTACGAATTCGGCACGGACAAGAGCGACCCTGCGCAAAACGCGGGCACCCTGCGCACGCGGCCGTGGACGGTCAGCATCGAAGGCGAAGTGAAAAAGCCGATGACCCTGGACCTCGATGCGTTGCTCAAGCTGGCGCCGCTGGAAGAGCGCGTCTACCGGCTGCGCTGCGTGGAAGGCTGGTCGATGGTGATCCCGTGGGTCGGTTATTCCTTTTCGGAAATCATCAAGAAGGTCGACCCGACGGGCAATGCCAAGTACGTGGAATTCATCACCCTGGCCGACAAGAAGCAGATGCCGGGCGTGGGCAGCCGCGTACTGCAGTGGCCCTATACGGAAGGCTTGCGCATCGACGAAGCGAACCATCCGCTGGCGCTGCTGACTCTGGGCATGTACGGCGAAACCTTGCCGAACCAGAACGGCGCGCCCGTGCGCATGGTCTTGCCGTGGAAATATGGCTTTAAATCGGCCAAATCCATCGTCAAGATCCGTTTCGTCAAGGAACAGCCGCGCACGTCCTGGAACCTGTCGGCGCCGTCCGAATACGGTTTTTATTCGAACGTGAACCCGAACGTCGATCATCCGCGCTGGTCGCAGGCGTCCGAGCGGCGCATCGGCGAAGACGGTTTTCTCGCGCGCAAGCGCAAGACCCTGATGTTCAACGGCTACAACGATGTTGCTTCCTTGTACGCGGGCATGGATCTGAAGAAGTTCTTTTAAGGAAAGACCATGGCCCTCAATCCCTCGACCAGGCAGTTGTCGCTGCTGAAAAGCCTGATCTTTTTGCTGGCGCTGCTGCCGTTCGCACGCATGGTCTGGCTGACGTACACGGGGCAACTGGTGGAGCCGCTGGAATTCATCACGCGCGGCACGGGCGACTGGACCCTGTATTTCCTGTGCATCAGCCTGGCGGTGACGCCCTTGCGGCGCCTCACCCAATGGAATTGGCTGATCAAGCTGCGGCGCATGCTGGGCCTGTTTGCGTTTTTCTACGCGGCGCTGCACTTCACCACGTTTTTATGGTTCGATCACTTTTTCGATCTGCAGGAAATGTGGAAGGATGTGCTCAAGCGGCCGTTCATCACGGTGGGCTTTATTGCCTTTGTGTTGCTGATTCCGCTGGCCGTGACGAGCACGAACGGCATGGTCAAGCGCCTGGGCGGCAAGCGCTGGCAGTGGCTGCACCGGTTGATCTATGTGATCGCGCCGCTCGGCATCCTGCACTTCTGGTGGATGAAGGCGGGCAAGCACAATTTCGCGCAACCGATCCTGTTCGGCTCTATCGTCGCGCTACTGCTGTTAATCCGCGTGGTTTTTGCCTGGAATAAGCGTGTCAAAACTGCCAGGGCGGCGCATGCCGCCGCCCCGGTGCGCTCCGTTTAGGTCGCCGGCACGATGACGGGCGGCGGCGGCACGGGGGCCGGTTCGACGGGGCCTTTGGCCGGTGCGCCCTTGGCCGCTGGCGGCTTGGGCAGATACAGGGGGCCGGGCTGGCCGCAGCCGGCCAGGACGCTAGAAACCACAATGGCGATGCCGATATAAAACGCTGAGGATGACTTCACGATTAGAATCACGGTTTGATTAAGATCTTTGGAGTGTAGCATGAGCGAATCGGAATTCCTGGCCCTGGCCGAAGCCACCCTGACCCAGATCGAGGCGGCACTGGACCGGCTGAACGATGAAGACGTGCTCGACGTCGAATGCAGCCGCAGCGGCAATGTGCTGGAAATCGAATTCATCGACAACGGCACGAAAATCATCGTCAACAGCCAGGCTCCCATGCGCGAAATGTGGGTGGCCGCCCGTTCCGGCGGTTTTCATTACAAGCGCGTGGGCGACGAGTGGATCAACACGCGCGACGGCTCGGAACTGTTTACGGCCTTGTCCGGCATGGCCAGCGAGCAGGCGGGCGCACCGGTGGTATTGAAGTAATTGTTTTAGCCGCGCGCAATAAAAAGGGCAGCCTGCATGGGCTGCCCTTTTTGCTTGCGTAATCCGACAACATTTGGCGCCGGCGTGGTGTCGGGTGACGGCCTGCGGCCTAACCCGACCTACTCCATGCGCTGCCGTCAGAACAACTCGTTCTTCACGGCTTCTTTCGCCTTTTCTTCTTCCGGCGTACCGCGCGCCGCGCCTTCCAGGCTGCCGACGCCCGTGCCCGGCGGATTTTCCGCATAGTAGTACTCATCGCCCACGCGGATCAGGCCTTCCGGCACGGCGCGCTCCTCGACGGGAATGCTTTTCAGGGCTTTCGCCATGTAGCTGATCCAGATCGGCAAGGCCAGGCCGCCGCCCGTTTCCCGGTTGCCCAGGTTGCGCGGCTGGTCGTAGCCGATCCAGGCGATGCCCACCAGCTTGGCCTGGTAGCCGGCGAACCACGCATCGATGGAATCGTTGGTCGTGCCCGTCTTGCCGGCCAGGTCAGGGCGCTTCAGGGCCATGGCCTTGTTTGCCGTGCCGAAGCGTACGACGTCGTTGAGCATGCTATTCATCATGAAGGCATTGCGCTCGTCGATAACGCGGTTGGCTTCCTCGCCCGCCAGGTCCGGCTTGGCTTGCGACAGGACATTGCCGTCGCTGTCGGTCACCTTGGCGATCAGGTACGGGTTGATCTTGTAGCCGCCGTTGGCGAACACGGCGTAGGCGCCCGCCATCTGCAGGGGCGTCACGTTGCCGGCGCCCAGTGCCAGGGTCAGGTACGGCGGGTTCTTGTCCGCGTCAAAGCCGAAGCGCGTCGCGTATTCCTGGCCATACTTGGCGCCGATCTTGTGCAGGATGCGGATGGAAATCATGTTCTTCGATTTCATCAAGCCCTTGCGCATGGTCATCGGGCCATCGTATTTGCTGTCGTAGTTCTTCGGTTCCCACGCCTGGCCGCCCGTCTGGCCCGCGTCGAACGAGATGGGCGCATCGTTGATGATGGTGGCCGGCGACAGGCCCCGTTCCAGCGAAGCGGAATAGATGAAGGGCTTGAACGCGGAACCGGGCTGGCGCCACGCCTGCGTGACGTGGTTGAACTTGTTGCGGTTGTAATCGAAGCCGCCCACCATGGCGCGGATGGCGCCGTCCGTGGTGCTGGCCGAGATGAATGCCGATTGCACTTCCGGCATCTGCGTCAGGACCCAGGCGTTGTTTTCCTGCATGACACGGATCACGGCGCCGCGCTTGATGCGGCGGTTCGGCGCCGCTTTTTCCGACAGCCAGGCCGCGCCGAAGGTCAGGCCGGGGCCGGTAATGGTGATTTCCTCGCCGGCCGAGGTGACAGCCTGGATGGACTTGGGCGAGGCCTGCAGCACCATGGCGGCGATGATGTCGTCGCTGTCCGGGTGGTCGGCCAGCTCCGTCTCGATCGCGTCATCGGCTTCGGCCTTGGTCTTCGGAATCTCGATATACGCTTCCGGGCCGCGGTAGCCGTGGCGTTTTTCGTAATCCATCACGCCCTTGCGCAAGGCGATGTAGGCGGCGTCCTGGTCGGCCTTGGTGATGGTGGTGTAGACGTTCAGGCCGCGCGTATAGGTGTCTTCCTTGAATTGCTCGTAGACCAGCTGGCGCGCCATTTCCGACACATATTCCGCGTGCACGCCGAAGGCGCTGCTGTCGGTTTTCACTTTCAGCTCTTCATTTTTCGCTTCTTCGTACTGCGCCGGCGTGATGTAGCCCAGTTGCGCCATGCGCTGCAGAATGTATTGCTGGCGCATGCGCGCGCGTTTCGGATTGACGACGGGATTGTAGGCGGACGGCGCTTTCGGTAAGCCGGCCAGCATGGCCGCTTCGGCCACGGTGAGATCCTGGATATTCTTGCCGAAATAGATTTGCGCGGCCGAGGCGAAGCCGTAGGCACGCTGTCCCAGATAAATCTGGTTCATATACACTTCGAGGATCTGGTCCTTGCTGAGGTTTTTCTCGATCTTCCATGCCAGCAAGACTTCATACGCCTTGCGTTTCAAGGTCTGTTCGCTGGACAGGAAGAAATTGCGCGCCACCTGCTGCGTGATGGTCGAGGCGCCTTGCTTGGCGCCGCCCGTCAGGTTGTGCAGGGCCGCACGGGTGATGCCCAGGTAATCGACGCCGCCATGCTCATAAAAGCGGTCATCTTCGATGGCCAGCACGGCTTTCTTCATGACATCGGGAATATCCTTGATGTGCACCATGTTGCGCCGTTCCTCGCCGAACTCGCCGATCAGCACACTGTCGGACGTGAACACGCGCAGCGGCATCTTGGGCTTGTAATCGGTCAAGGTATCGAGCGCCGGCAGGTTCGGATAGGCCATGGCCAGGCCGAAGACCACCAGCAACACGCCGACGATGCCCAGGCCCAGCAGCGATGCCAGGGCCATCAGCAGGAAACGTTTGGGTTTGCTGCCCTTGGTGGGCGGCTTCGAGCCAGCGGGGCCAGCGGATTTTGAAGATGTCATGCGTCGTATGTCTTTCGGTTAATTATGCCGGCCAATTATAAGCGAGCTTGCCGGGGTGGCAGCGCGCCGTGGCGCTTGCCGGGGGAGTGTTGAAACTTGCCGATACTCTATATAAGCGTGTATTGGCCCGCTGGCAACCAGGATTTGGTAACAATTATCCTGCGCCAGATCACGGCCCCGCCAGATAGGCGCCGCGCGCCGCAGACACCAGCGTGAAATCCGTTTACAAGCCAGCGCTGCCGGGACTAGGCTTGCGGATGGCAGGACTTCCTTCCACGCTGACGTTTCTCTATGAAAAACATGTCCATCAGCAGTCTTCTTGGCACCGGCTTGCTGGGCCTCGACATCGCGGACGACGCCGTGCGTGTGGTCGAGTTGATACGCCGGCGGGGAACACTGGCGTGCCGGCATTGCGGCAGCGCCGCGCTGGCGGCAGGAGTAATGCGTGAGGGCATGATCGAAGATCTGCAGGGCCTGGCTGCCGCCGTGCGCCTGGCATGCCGCGACAGTGGCAGCGGCTGCACGCGCGTGGCGCTGGCCATGCCGGCCACGGCCCTGATCACGCATGCGATCCGCCTGCCTGCCGGATTGCCGGAGGAACAACTGGAAATCCTCGTGGAACTGGAAGCGGGACAATACATGCCGTTTGCGCTGGAAGACGCCAACCTGGATTTTTTCATTCTCGGCCCTGCGCCGCCGCTTGCCGGCCAGACCGGCAGCGAGATCGACGTGCTGCTGGTGGCGGCGCGGCGCGCCAGCGTGCAGCGCCGTCTCGATGCGGCCAAGGCGGCCGGCTTGACGCCCGTCATTATGGATAGCGAGGCGCTTGCCTTGCAGGCGGCGCTCGCGCAGGGCGGCTGGCAAGCCTTGCCCGGCGGCGGCCTGAACTATCAACTGGCCTGGGGCCTGGCCATGCACCGGTACGCCCGATGAAGGCCGTGGCGGAAGTGCCATGCATCAATCTTTTGCCGTATCGCCAGGCGGCACGCCGCAGGCGTATTCAGCGGCTGCTGTGGCAATTGGCCGGCGGGGCGCTGTTGGGATTGCTGACGGCCTTGGCGGCGGGCGCCTGGCTGCAGCACCAGCTCGACGTGCAGTTGCACCGCCAGGAGGGCTGGCGCCATGCCATGCAGCAAGTCAATACGGTCCTTGTCACAGGCAAGCGCGTGCAGGGCGAGACGGCGGCCCTGCTGCTGCGCCAGCAAGCCATTGCTAGTCTGCAAGCGCAGCGCAATGCCTGGGTACGCATGCTGGCGGCCCTGGCCCAGGCGATGCCGTCTGGCGTCGCCCTGCACAGTGTGCGCCAGGAAACGGCGATGGTGCGCCTGCAAGGGCAGGCCGTTTCGCAGGAAAAGGTCGCGGCACTATTATTGGCGCTGGAGCAGGCCGCGCCCTGGTCCCGGCCGGAAGTGATGGAAGTGCGCGGCGCGGCCGATGGCGCCGTGGAATGGACGATACGGCTGGCTTTGGCACCCGCTGGACAATCTTGGAGCCTATCCCAGTAGGGAGCGTCTTTTGCAGGCAGCACATCAGGAGCGCGGACAAGGCGCGAGGAGGACGCGTGGCGAGCCACGCGACGACTCCCCGCTTCTGAGGGGCGCTTGCAAGAGATGTATTCATCTACTGGGATAGGCTCTTAGTCGTGGAGGTTGATCATGCTGAGCTTGAAGACCGCGTCACTGTGGCCGCTGCCGGCGCGCCTTGCTTGCGCTGCGCTGGCCGGCATGCTGGTGGCTGCCCTGCTGCATGCCACATGGCTCGATGGACTGATGGCTGCAGTGCGATTGGCGCACAGTGAGGAAGCCCGCTTGCGCGCCGATTATCTGGCGGCGCAGGCCAGGGCAAAGCAGTTGCCGCAGTGGCGTGCAGAGCAGCGTCAGGCCGGCGCCGAGTTGGCCCTGCTGGAACAGCAACTGCCTGACCAGCAGGCGATGGCGGCGCTGTTGACGGACATTAATGCCGCCGGCCGGTCGCGCGGGCTGCAATTTTCACTGTTCAAGCCGGGCGCGGCGCGGCCGCAAGCGCCGTATGTCGCCTTGCCGATCACGATACAGTTGCGTGGCGGCTACCACGCCATGGGCGCGCTGCTGGCAGACCTGGCGCGCCTGCCGCGCATCGTCACGGTGCATGCGCTGGCCTTGACCCTTGGCAAGGATCGCTTGTTGACCCTGGATGCCGTGCTGCAGGCGTATCGTTTGCCCGAAGCGGGGGAGCTGGCGGCGCAAGCGGCATTGCCTTCACAGGGCAGTGCGCCGGCATGGCGCCCGCTTGCCGCTGTCGCGCCGCATCCCTACGAGGCGGCCGCCCTGGCCGATCCATTTAATGCCTTGCCGCCCGCGCCCGGACAGCGTGGGGGCGTGGCGGGGCCGGACCCGCGCCGCGTGCGCGAGCCGCTGGAAAGCGTGGCCTTGCCTGCCATCACCATGGTCGGCAGCGTGCAACAGGACGGGCGCCTGAACGCGCTGCTGCTGGCGGGCCAGCGCGTGTACCGGGTGGCCGTTGGCCAGTATCTGGGACAAGACCACGGTGTGGTGACGGGCATCAGTGAACAGGCCGTGCAGTACCGTGAATTGCTGCGCGAGGCGGATGGCCCCTGGCGCGAGCGGCGCGGCAGCCTGGCCTTGCAGGTGACAGGGGCGAAGGCCAGCCTGCCCGAGGCGGCGCCATGAGGCCGCTCCGCATGCTCGTGGCCGCCATGCTGTGTCTGCATGCCGGTGTCCTTGCCCAGGAGGCGGTGGTGCAGGTGACGGCGCCGCGTCTGTATGCGGGCGATAAAATCTCCGTCGATTTCCAGAACGTGGGCGTGCGCGCGGCCTTGCACATCCTGGCCGATGCGTCCGGACAAAACATCATCGCCAGCGACAGCGTGGCGGGCAATGTAACCCTGCGCCTGCGCGACTTGCCGTGGGACCAGGCGCTCGACGTGCTGCTGCAGGCCAAGGGCCTGGACATGCGGCGCAATGGCAACGTGCTGTGGATCGCGCCGCGCGAGGAAATCCTCGCGCGCGAAAAACTGGAGCTCGAAACGCGCGCGCAGATCGCGGAACTTGAACCCTTGCAATCAAACATCTTCCAGCTCAATTACCAGAAGGCTGAAGCGTTCCGCGCCGTGTTCGGCCTGGACGCGGGGGAAGGGCGCAGCCGGCTGCTGTCGCGCCGTGGCAGCGTGCTGATCGAGCCGCGCACGAATCAGCTGTTCGTCACCGACGTGCCGGCGCGCCTGGAACAGATCCGTCAGCTGATCGCCAAGACGGATATTCCAACCCGACAAGTCATGATCGAGGCGCGCATCGTCGAGGCGAACGACAGTTTCAGCCGCAACCTGGGCGCGCGCCTCGGTTTTACGGACCAGCGGCTGGCGGCGGGCCAGGTGCCCGGTTTTTCGCTGGGCGGCAGCGGACGCCGCGCGGCCATCGGCGGCACGTATCAGGGCGTGGGCGAGGCGACGGGGCAAACGGTGGCGGGCAGCGGCGCCTTCGTGCCGAACACGCAATTCGTCAACTTGCCGGCCGCCAGCATCAACGGCTTGCAGCCGGCCAGTTTCGCCCTGAGCCTGTTTTCGGCCGCCGCCAACCGCTTTCTGAACCTGGAGTTGTCCGCGCTGGAAGCGGACGGCAGGGGCAAGATCATTTCCAGCCCCCGCGTGGTGACGGCCGACAAGGTGCTGGCGTTGATCGAGCAGGGCATCGAGCTGCCGTACCAGGTTGCCACCAGCAGCGGCGCCACGTCGATCACGTTTCGCAAGGCGAACCTGCGTCTGGAAGTGACGCCGCAAATCACGCCCGACGGCAACGTGGTGCTGGAAGTGGACGTCAACAAGGACAGCGTGGGGCAGGAAACCCGCTCCGGTTTCGCCATCGACACCAAGCACGTGCGCACGCAAGTGATGGTGGAAGATGGCGGCACGGTGGTGCTGGGCGGTATTTATCAGCAATCGGAGCGGGGCACGGACAGCAAGGTGCCGCTGCTGGGCGACATCCCCGTGTTTGGTGTTTTTTTCCGCAGCACGGGCCGCAGTCAAGAAAAAACGGAACTGATGGTGTTTATTACGCCGAAAATAGTGGCAGATCGGCCAGCAACACGTTAATGTCACATCTTTACGTTTAAGTAACAATGCAAACGAAAGCGGACTGATGGCGACTATGCGGAATTTTTCTTTTGGCAATACTTCTTGGAGTAGGGTATCGAATTGGCTGGTCATGCTGGCGCTGGGCTCCTTGCTGGCCGCCTGCGGCGGCGGCGGCGGTGATCCGACCCTCGATGGCGGCAGCAGCGGCGGCACGACGGGCGGCGTGGCCGCGACGGTCATGGTGAGCCTGTTGAACGCCGCTGGCCAGCCTAGCAATGCATTGAGCAGCACGACGCCGCTGACGGCCAAGGCGCTCGTCAACGATAAAAATGGCGTTCCTATCAGCAATGCCGTGGTCACGTTTTCGGCCGACCCCGCGCTGGTAACGTTGTCATCGACCAACGGCACAGCGCTGACCGACGCCAAGGGCTATGCCAGTATCACCGTCTCGGCCTTGAATGCGACGGTCACCGGTGCCGGCAAGCTGACGGCCACTGTCGCGGCAGGCACCGCTATGGTCACCGGCGACGCCAGTTATGAAATCAAAACGGCCCAGGCATCGGGCGCCAAAATGACACTGGCGCTGCTCAATGGCGGCAGCGCCAGTAACGCGCTGTCGAGCGCCATGCCGCTGACGGCCAAGGCGTTGGTGACCGATTTGAACGGAAAACCGATCAGCGACGTGTTGGTGGCATTCTCGACTGACAATACCATGGCAGTGATGTCACCATCGGTAGGGACGGCACTGACCGATGCGACAGGTACGGCCAGCGTAACGCTGCGTCCTTTCAGTCTGTCGGCCAGCGGCGCCGCCACGTTGCGGGCGACCACGACGGCCAATGGTGCCGTTGCCAGCAGCCAGATCAATTATGTGCTGGGAGCCACCGACCTGAGTGCGGAGAACATGCGGTTTTCGCCCGCCAGCATCCCGGCCTATGGCACCACCAACGTCACGGTTGATGTCATGGCTGGCACCAGCCTGTACACAGGATCAGGCCAGACGGTAAATTTCAGTTCGACTTGCGTGCAGGCCGGCAAGGCTAGCGTGACCAGCGGCGTGCCGGTAGTCAATGGCAAGGCCACAGCTGTTTTCCGCGACCTGGGTTGCAATGACTACGATATGGTCAATGCCACAGTGGCGGGCAGCGCTTCCATGTATCACGCGACGCTGCCGATCGGCCGCGTCGCGCCGGCATCGGTACAATTTTCCAGCGTCAGTCCGGTAGGAAAATCGATCGTGATTCAAGGGCAGGGCGGCATAGCGCGCACGGAAATGGCTACGCTCACTTTCCGCGTATTCGATACTTTCAACAAACCTCTGGTCGGCCAGGAAGTGACGTTTTCGTTGTTGAACGGCCCTGGCATGACGCTCAATAAAGTGAAAGACACCACGGATGCCAATGGTGACGTCATCACCACCGTGAATTCCGGCAACACCCCGACCACCTTCCGTGTTAAGGCCAGCCTGGCCTCTGGCATTTCCACCTTGTCCGATTCCATCCTAGTAACGACGGGTTTGCCTGTGCAAACGGCGTTTTCGCTCAGCTCCGTCAAGTCTAGCGTGGAAGGCTGGTCGTATGACAGCCCCTTAGGCACCCCTGCCACGACCGTCACTATCTTGCTGGCAGACCAAGCGGGCAACCCTGTTCCTGACGGCACGCCGGTGGTATTTCAGAGCAATTTGGGCGCCATCGGCTCGTCCAGCATGGGCGGCTGCACTACCATGAATGGTGGCTGCTCGGTCGACTTCCGCAGCCAGAACCCGCGTGTGGCGACCAATCCACCTGTCACGCCCTGCAATGATGTCAGCAATGGCGGCACGGCCGACAGCCTGTGGCCCGGTCTTGCTACCGTCTGCGCCAGCACTTCGGACGGCAACAAGACGTTGTTCGCGAAGATCGCCATCTTCCTGAGCGGCAGCCGTCCCGAGAATGTCATGCTGTTCGATCAGTCGGCCCAGGTAAGCCTGGATCGCAGCACCTATGATCTTGGAAGCGTTTCAGCCGCTGCAGTGCGTCAATTCAGCTTGAGATTCAGCGATTTGCATCAAAACCCCATGCCCTCTGGGACCACGGTCGCGATTACGAATATGATCAATGGCGTTGGATCCATTACTCCGGACAGCATACAAAATATCTATCCGCACAACACGCTTGGCGTGGATGACCGTACCGGAGGCAACATTCAAGGTAACCAGGGAGGCCGGCATGCCGTTACAATTAACAGTCTGACGCCGACAAATTGTGTAGCGAATGTGGTCAGCACGTTTAATGTAACAGTGACGACGCCGCTGGGTAACGCCACCAGTTACCCGTTTAGACTGACATTCTCCTGTCCTTGACGTAAGGGGAAACGGGCGCCGTAGAGGCGGCGCCTGCTTATTTTCTGATTGATATAAAAAGTGTCCGAAATTTCCAACAGTAATATCTTTCTTGTCGGCCTCATGGGCGCAGGCAAAACCACGATCGGGCGCATCCTGGCCCGCAAGCTGGGCTTGCGCTTTGTCGATTCCGACCACGAAATCGAGGCACGCACGGGAGCGACCATCCCGTGGATCTTCGAGATCGAGGGCGAGGCCAGCTTTCGCCGGCGCGAGGCCGAGGTCATCCGCGACCTGAGCGCCCAGGAAGGGATCGTCATGGCCACGGGCGGCGGGGCGATCCTCAACGCCGACAGCCGCGCCTACCTGAAGGAGCGGGGCACGGTCGTGTACCTGCGCGCCAGCGTCAGCAACATCCTGGCGCGCACCAGCCACGACAAGAACCGCCCCCTGCTGCAGACGGCCGACCCGCGCAAGAAGCTGGAAGAATTGACGGCGCAACGTGAGCCCCATTACATGGAAGTGGCCGACA
This sequence comes from Janthinobacterium aestuarii, assembly GCF_046113285.1. NCBI lineage: Bacteria > Pseudomonadati > Pseudomonadota > Betaproteobacteria > Burkholderiales > Oxalobacteraceae > Janthinobacterium > Janthinobacterium aestuarii. The sequence continues at coordinate 5,770,096 of NZ_CP142524.1, read as the reverse complement.
TTGTGATCGACACGGGCCGTCCTAACGTACAATCGATGGTTCAGACCATCCTGATGCAGCTGGCCAGTCTCGAATGCGAGGCCTCGCCCAACTGCGTCATTCATGCAGAGCCTTCGATGAACGAGCAATCCAAAATGTTGTTGAGCGTAGACCTCGACGAACGCAGTTATCCGATCGCCATCGGTCCCGGCCTGCTGGCCGACGCCGATGCGCTGCTGCGCCATATCAGCGGCCACAAGGTGGCCATCGTCACCAATACCACCGTCGCGCCGCTGTACCTGGGCCGCCTGCAGGCGGCGCTGGCCAGCGATGGCCGCGAAGTGATCTGCATCGTCCTGCCGGACGGCGAAGAATATAAAAACTGGGCCAGCCTGATGCAGATATTCGATGCGCTGCTGGCCAATAAATGCGACCGCAAGACCACGCTGGTGGCGCTGGGCGGCGGCGTGATCGGCGACCTGACCGGCTACGCGGCGGCCAGCTACATGCGCGGCATCGGCTTCGTGCAGGTGCCGACCACCCTGCTGGCGCAGGTCGATTCTTCCGTCGGCGGCAAGACGGGCATCAACCACCCGCTGGGCAAGAACATGATCGGCGCCTTCTACCAGCCGCGCGTCGTGATCGCCGACACCTCGACCCTGGAAACCCTGCCGGCGCGCGAGCTGTCGGCGGGCCTGGCCGAAGTGATCAAGCATGGCGCCATCATCGACGCCGCGTTTTTCGACTGGATCGAAGCGAACATGGCCAAGCTGATGGCGCGCGACAAGGGCGCGCTCGCCTATGCGATCGCCCGCTCGTGCGAAATCAAGGCCGACGTCGTGCGTCAGGACGAGCGCGAAGGCGGCTTGCGCGCCATCCTGAACTTCGGCCACACCTTCGGCCACGCCATCGAGGCGGGCCTGGGCTACGGTCACTGGCTGCACGGCGAAGCCGTCGGCTGCGGCATGGTGATGGCGGCCGACCTGTCGTGCCGCATGGGCTATATCGACCAGGCGGCCGTCGAGCGCGTGCGCAAACTCGTCGCCGCCGCCGGCCTGCCCGTCAAGGCGCCGGACCTCGGTGTCGAGCGCTGGCTGGAATTGATGGAAGTGGACAAGAAGAACGAGGGCGGCGCCATCAAGTTCATCCTGTTGAAACCCTTGGGCAGCCCGTGCATCACGTCCGCGCCGCACGAACTGGTGCTGGCCACCCTGGCCGCCGGAGTGCAATAGCCATGACGCCGGAAGACGTCCTCGCCCAAGGATGGCTAGCCCCCTATGCCGCCCATTCGGCACAGGGGCAGGGACGTCGCTTTGCCGAGGCGGCGCACGCCTCGCGCAGCCAGTTCCAGCGCGACCGCGACCGCATCATCCATTCCTCGGCTTTCCGCCGCCTCGAATACAAGACCCAGGTTTTCCTCAATCACGAGGGAGACCTGTTCCGCACGCGCCTGACGCACAGCCTGGAAGTGGCGCAGGTCGGCCGCTCCATCGCGCGCAACCTGCGCCTGAACGAAGACCTGGTCGAGGCCATCGCGCTCGCGCATGACCTGGGCCACACGCCGTTCGGCCACGTGGGCCAGGACGTGCTCAACGAGTGCATGCAGGCGCACGGCGGTTTCGAGCACAACCTGCAAAGCCTGCGCGTGGTCGATACCCTGGAAGAGCACTACGGCGCCTTCGATGGCTTGAACCTGATGTTCGAGACGCGCGAAGGCATATTAAAACACTGCTCGCTCGCGCATGCGCGCGAACTCGGTCCCGTGGCGCAGCGCTTCATCGACCGCACGCAACCGACCCTGGAAGCGCAGCTGACCAACCTGGCCGATGAAATCGCCTACAACAGCCACGATATCGACGATGGCCTGCGTTCGGGCCTGATCACCATCGCGCAGCTGGAAGAGGTGGAATTCTTCGGCCGCCTGTGGCGCGACGTGCAGCAGGCGTTTCCCGGCCTGTCGGGCCGGCGCGCCATCTACGAAACCCTGCGACGCCTGATCACGGCCCTGGCCGACGATCTGATCGTCACGTCGAATGCCCTGATCCTCGACGCCGCGCCGCGCGACGTCAGCGAAGTGCGCGCCAGTCCGCCGCTGATCCGTTTTTCGGACGCCATGCGCAAGGATGCGACAGACCTGAAACGCTTCCTGCGCGCGAACCTGTACCGCCACTACCAGGTCAACCGCATGCGCGTCAAAGCGAGCCGCATCGTGCGCGAACTGTACGACAGCTTCATGGCCGAACCGGCCCTGCTGCCGCCCGATTATCAGATCAGCGGCGATGATGTGACAAAGCAGGCGCGCAAGATCGCCGACTATATCGCCGGCATGACGGACCGCTACGCGATCCGCGAGCATCGCCGGCTGTATTCGCTCGACGAGCTGTAACGGTCACTGCGGGCACTGACCTGCCCGCGCGACGCTGCGTGTCGGGTTACGCCGTGCCGGCTAACCCGACCTGCCTATGCAAGCGGTCATGGGGAATCTGACGTAGGTCGGATTAGCGCAGCGTAATCCGACATGTCTGCGCGATACCACGACACTTCATGCCAACAATGTTGTCGGATTACGCGCTGGCGCGCCTCGGCGGCCCCGCTAATCCGACCTACTCCGCATTGTCGATCCTGTCAATTGGCATGATCATCTAGGTCCCCGCACGATCACCCCAATATCCGTACGGCAACTTCTTTTCTATCATGGCAGCAAGTCAACAAGGGCTTGCCGCCCATCGTCAAGGAGAGTGTCATGATCGAATCGCGCCGCAGTTTCTTGCGCGCCTTGCCCGCCGTTACCATTGGGGCGGCCATCGCGCCGCTGCCAGGCAAGGCCGCCACCAGGGGCGAAGGCGGCCAGCGCTGGGCGATGGTGGTCGATGTGCAGAAATGCATCGGCTGCCAGGCGTGCACGGTCTCCTGCATCATGGAAAACGCCGTGCCGGAAAACAGCTTTCGCACCGTCGTCTCGACCTATGAAGTCAAGGAAGAGAACCGCTGCGGCACTTACATGCTGCCGCGCCTGTGCAACCACTGCGCCAATCCTCCCTGCATCCCCGTCTGTCCCGTGGGCGCCACCTTCCAGCGCAAGGATGGCGTCGTCGTCGTCGATGGCGACCGTTGCGTGGGCTGCGCCTACTGCGTGCAGGCCTGCCCCTACGATGCGCGCTTCATCAACCACGAGACGGGCAAGGCCGACAAGTGCACGTTCTGCGCGCACAGGGTCGATGAAGGGCTGCTGCCGGCCTGCGTGGAAACCTGCGTGGGCGGCGCGCGCATCTTCGGCGACCTGAATGATCCGGACAGCATGGTGCATCAGCTGCTCAGCGAGAACAAGGTGAAGGTGCTCAAGCCTGAACAGGGTACCCAGCCCCACGTGTTTTACCTGGGACTGGACACGCGCTTCGCCGGCCACGTCGAGGGCGAAGCGACACTTTGGCAACCGAGCAAACACGGGAAATAAACCATGGACAGCCACATCACCGAAATTGTCAACGTCACGCGCGAAGCGGCATGGCTGCCGTGGGCGGTGCAGTATTTTTTCCTCATCGGCCTCAGTTACGGCAGCTTCATGCTGACCCTGCCGTACTTCGTCTTCGGCCGCAAGGCGTATGAACGCCTGGGGCGCATCGCGCTGCTCGCGTCCCTCGTCTGCGGCATGACGGCGCCCGTGGCGCTGCTGGCCGACTTGCACGGGCCGGGCCGCTTCTACCATTTCTACATTTACTTCCAGCCGCAGTCGTGGATGTCGTGGGGTTCGTTCTTCATTCCCCTGTATCTGGGCTGTCTGATGCTGTACGCGTGGCTGGCGCTGCGCGGGGACTTCGCCGCGCGGGGGCAGGGTCGGGACCGCCTGGCCTTTGCCTATCGGCTGCTGGGACGTGGCGGCGCCGCATCGCGCAAGGCCATCATCACCGCCGCCGCCTTCACCCTGCTCGCCGCCTTCGTGGTGGGGCTGTACACGGGCATGGAAGTAATGGTGGTGCGCGCCCGTCCACTGTGGTTCACGCCGTTCCTGCCGGCGCAATTTGCCGCCACGGCCTTTGTCGGGGCGGTGGGCCTGGCGCTGCTGTTCAACCGTTTCCTGCCGGGCCGCGACATGGCGCTGGAAGTGTCCCTGAACCGCGCGCTGGCGCTGTCGCTGGCGCTGGTGCTGGCGCTGGGCGGCGGCTGGCTGTTCGTCAGCCTGTCCGGCGTAAGCGCCAGCCACAGCATGGCCTTTACCCAGGTGGCGGGCATGCCGCAATGGCAGTTCACGGCAGTCTGGGCCGTGCTGTCGTCAATCGTGCCGATGGCCCTGGCCATCTGGCGTCCCGCCACGAGTGGCCTCGTCAACGGCCTGATCGCGCTGCACAGCGCCTGGATGATGCGCTGGACGATTTTCATCGGCGGGCAGAACATCCCGAAGACGGGCGCGGGCCTGTACGACTACCACCTGCCGATGGGGAACGACGGCTTGATGGGGATTATCGGCACGGCCGGCCTGTGGATCGCGCTGCTGTTGCTGATGCTGGAATTTTTGCCATGGGCCGGACGCGTCGTCGCTGCACGCAGCCGTCCCGCCATGGCCACGCACTGAGGAGTCAACAATGAACGATCAAATACACAACGACGACCGCAATGACGTCCCTGAAGACGAAAAAGAAAAACGCCGCAAGCTGCTGCGCTATGGCGCCATCGGCGGCGGGCTGGCCGCCTTTGCCGCCAGCTTTTCCACCACGGCCGGCCGCATGGTCGACCACGCGCTGGGCAAGGACAAACCCGTACAGCGCTTGCACGGCAATTCGCTGGCGCCCGAGTTTTCCGTCGACACGGCCACGGGCAAACTGACGGTCAATCCCGACCAGCAGGTCAGCTACACCATGTGCATGGGCTGCACCACGTTTTGCGGCGTGCGCGTGCGCCTGGATAAAAAAAGCGGCAAGGTGCTGCGCGTGGCGGGCAATCCGTACAGCCCCCTGTCGGCCGATCCGGCGCTGCCGTACCAGACCCCGATACGCGACAGCTTCATTTCCCTGTCGCGTTTCGAGGAAAAGGGCTTGAAGGGACGTTCCACCGCTTGCGGCCGCGGCAACGGCGTGCTGGAACAGATGGAGTCGCCTTTCCGCGTGCTGGCGCCCATGAAGCGCGTGGGACCGCGCGGCGGCGGCCAGTGGGAGCCGATCGCCTTCGACCAGTTGGTCAAGGAAGTGACGGAAGGCGGCGACCTGTTTGGCGAAGGCCACGTGCAGGGCTTGCGCGCCTTGCGCGAGCTGGAAAAACCGATCGATCCGGCGCAGCCGGAACTGGGTCCGCAAGTCAATCAGGTGGGCCTGATGTGCAGCACCGACGATGGCCGCCTGGCGTTCGGCACGCGTTTTTTCAAGCAATCGTACGGCAGTCTGAACCTGGTCAACCACGGCTCGTATTGCGGCGGCGCCTACCGCAGCGGCTCGGGCGCCATGTTCGGCGACATGAAGAAAATGCCGCATGCGAAAGTGGACCTGGAAAACACGGAGTTCTGCATCTTCGTCGGCACGGCGCCCGGCAATGCGGGCAACCCGTTCAAGCGCCAGGGCACCTTGATCGCGAAAGCCCGTTCGGGCAAGCGCGAATTCAGCTACGTCGTCGTCGACCCCGTGCTGACGAATGCGGACAGCCTGGCCGCGGGCGACCGCAGCCGCTGGGTGCCGATCAAGCCGGGCACGGATGGCGCGCTGGCCATGGCCATGATCCGCTGGATCATCGAGCACGAACGCTATGACCGCAACTTCCTCGTGCAGCCCAACCTGAAGGTGGCGGAAGCGGCGGGCGAAGCCGCCTGGTGCAACGCCACGCATCTGATCATCAGCGAAAAAGGCCATCCGCGCGACGGCCGCTACCTGCGCGCGTCGGACATCGGCGCGGTGGAACTGGCGGAAGAAGAGCGCTACAAGGATGGTGACGCGTTCTGCGTGATCGACGCGGCCACGCAAGCGATCGTGCCGCACAATGCCGCCAAGGGCGAAGCGCGCCTGTTCTTCGACGGCCCGCTGGACGTGACCGGCGCGCCGCTGCACCTGAAGACGGCCATGACGATGCTCAACGAAGAAGCGCAGCGCCACAGCATGGAGGACTATTCCAGCGCCTGCGGCATCCCCCGCGACATCATCGAAGGCCTGGCGCGGGAACTGACCAGCCATGGCAAGCGCGCCGCCGTCAATGCGCACGGCGGCATGATGTCGGGCGCAGGTTTCTATAACGCGTATGCGCTGGTCATGCTCAATACCCTGATCGGCAACTTGAACCGCAAGGGCGGCACCCTCGTCAACGGCGGCAGCTTCAAGGATGCGGGCCCCGGCCCGCGCTACAACCTCGAAAGTTTCGACGGCGAGATCAAGGCGACGGGCATGCCGATCGGGCGCAATGTGCCGTATGAAAAAACCTCGGAATTCAAGCTGAAGAAGGAAGCGGGCAAGGCGTATCCGGCCAGGGCGCCGTGGTATCCGAACGCGCCCGCGCTGGCCACCGAATGGCTCACCAGCGCCGTGAACGGCTATCCTTACACCTTGAAGGCGCTGATCCTGTGGAGCTGCAATCCCGTCTACGGCATCACGGGCTTGCGCGCGCAGATCGGCAAGGAGCTGGCCGATCCGAAGAAGATTCCCCTGATCGTCGCCATCGATCCCTTCATCAATGAAAGCTCGGCGTTTGCCGACTACCTGCTGCCCGATACCTTGCTGTATGAAAGCTGGGGCTGGGCCGGCGCCTGGGGCGGCATGCCCGTCAAAATGAGCACGGCGCGCTGGCCCGTGGTCGAACCGCGCGTGCAAAAGACGCCGGACGGCCAGACCATCTGCATGGAATCGTTCTTCATCGCGCTGGCCAAAACGATGGCCTTGCCCGGCTTCGGCCCGGAAGCCCTGCAGGACATGGAGGGCCAGCGCTTCCCATTGCAGCGCGCGGAAGACTGGTATCTGCGCGGCGGCGCCAACATCGCCTGGCAAGGCAAGACGGCCGTGCCGGAGGCGAGCGACGACGATATCGCGCTGTCCGGCGTGGCGCGCATCCGCCCAGAACTGGAGCGCACCCTGAAGCCGGAAGAGTGGCGCAAGGTGGCCTTCATGCTGGCGCGGGGAGGGCGCTACCAGAGCTATGGCGAGATGTTCGGCCTGCGCCTGCCGCCGCCGGCGAATGCCAAGGCGCCCGCTGCTGCTGCTGCTGCTGCTGCTGCGCCCGTGGCCGACGAGACGCCGTATCCGCAGGACTGGTCCACGCACCGCTACCTGAAACCGATGATGCTGTACAACGAGGGTCTGGGCGTGAGCAAGAACAGCTTGAGCGGCAAGCGTTTCCCCGGCACGCCCGCGTGGAGGGTGGCGGCTTTCGCCGACGGCACGCCCGTGCGCAAAACCTACCCGGCCAGCGAATGGCCGTTCGAGTTGATCAGTTTTAAATCGGCGCTGCAAAACTCGTACAGCATCGGCGCGCGGCGCTTGCGCGGCATCCATCCGGACAATCCGGTCGCCGTGCATCCCGACGATGCGGCGCGCCTGAAGCTGGAAAATGGCGACCAGATTTATCTGGAGACGCCGGGTGGCAAGGCCAGGGCCACGGTGATGCTGCGCCATGGCGTGCAGCGCGGCGTGATCGCCGTCGAACACGGTTTCGGTCACAAGGAACACGGCGCGCGCGCCCACCGCATCGGCAAGCTGCGCCAGCCCGACGAACCGGCCATCGGCGCGGGCATCAACCTGAACGACCTGGGGCTGACGGATCCGAGCCGCGGCGACAAGAACGTGTTCGTCGATCCCGTCTCGGGCACGTCGGTGCGGCAGGGGCTTCCTGCCCGCATCGTGCGGGCCTAGATTTGCCCACCCGCCATCAGCAGCCGGGCTACCTCGGCTGCTGAATGCAGGCCCAGTTTCTCCATCGCGTTATGGCGGTGCACCTGCACCGTCTTGTCGCTGATGCCCAGCTCGCGGGCGATGACTTTCGAGGCCTTGCCTTCGGCCATCAGCAGCGCCACTTCGCGCTCGCGCGCGGTGAGCCTCGCCAGCGCCGTTTGCGCCGTATTCGCGCTGGCGGCGCTGCGGCTTTCTTCCACGCTGCGGGCCACGGCACGCGAGACGGCGTCCAGCAATACCTGGTCCTTGCACGGCTTTTCCAGAAAATCGCAGGCGCCCGCCTTCATCGTCTGCACGGCCATCGCCAGGTCACCGTGGCCGCTGAGGAAAATCACGGGCAGGGAGATCGCATGGCGCGACAGCTCCTGTTGCAGTTCCAGTCCGCTCATCAGCGGCATGCGCACGTCGAGCAGCAGGCAGCCCGGCACATGGCCCTCGTAGCGCTGCAGGAAGTCGCGCGCCGATTCGAACGTCTGCACTTGCCAGCCGGCCGAATCGAACAGATAGGCCAGCGAGCGGCGCATGGCGGCGTCGTCGTCGACGACAAAGATGATCGCATCGCTTTCGTTCATGGTGTTTCCTTATCTACTTCCATATGCGTATCTTCGGGCAGGCGGAACCAGACCGTCAAGCCTGGCGCATCGGCGTTGGCGTGGGCCGACAGGCTGCCGCCGAACGACTCGATGATGCTTTTGCTGAGGGACATGCCCAGCCCCAGGCCTTCGGCCTTGGTGGTAAAGAAGGGCTCGAACAGGCGCGCCATCTGCTCCGCGGCCAGGCCGCAGCCGGCGTCGCGCACGGCCACTGTGCAGGCGCCGTTTTCGCGGTGCAGCAGCACGCCGATCGGGTGCTGCGGATGGTCGTTTTCCACCTGCGCGTCGAGCGCATTTTTCAATAAATTGAGCAGCACCTGCTGCACTTGCTGCGGGTCGGCCAGCACGCGCGGTGCAGCGCTGGCCGCCTCGTGACGCCAGCTGATATTGGCTTGCGGATGGGCCGCGCGGAACAGCGATACCGCCTGCTCCACGGCGTCGGCCAGCGCGAAGGCCGTGCTGTGCGCGGGACGCTTTTGCGCCATCGCGCGGATGTGCCGGATGATGGCGCCCGCGCGCTCGCTTTGCGTGGCGATTTCCTGCGCGCCGTCGAGCAAGGGCGCCGCGTCGAGCCGTCCCGCCGTGATGCGGCGCGCCATGCCGCGCGCGAAATTGCCGATGGCCGCCAGCGGCTGGTTCAATTCGTGCGCGATGGCGCTGGCCATTTCGCCCAGGATGGCCAGGCGCGCCGTGTGGTCGAGCGTGGCCTGGCGCTGGCGCGCCTGTTCTTCCAGCGCGCGCTGCTGGTGCTGCGCCGCGCGCAATTGCTCCGTGCGCCGGCTGACCAGGTATTCCACGCGCACCGTGTGCACTGCCCACGCCACCAGCAAGGCTAGCACCAGCAGCATCCAGCCCCAGTAGCGGCGCAGGGCCGTCTCGAACGTCAGCTTGTTCAAATAGGCGTAGGGGCCGATGCGCAGTTCGCGGAACAGTTCATCGACGATCTGGTAATCGCTGGGCACCGTCCAGCTGTAGCCTTCGCTGGTGCGCGGCATGGCCAGCAGGGCCTGCGCCACTTTTTTTGCCAGCGGGGGCGGCGTCTGGCGCAGGGCCACGAAGGGCCAGTCCGGATACAGCCGCGACGAGCTGGCGCAGCGAAAACCGGGAATCGGACGCGTGGTGATGACGCGCAGTTCCTCGGCCCGCACTTCGCCGCGCGCCACCATCTGTTCCAGCAGGCAGGTGCGCACGATGCCGGCGTCCATGCGGCCAGCACGCACGGCCTCGACGATCTGCTGCGAAGGAAAGCCGCTGTAGCGCAGGCTGGCAAAATCGTGCGTGGGATCGATGCCCGCTTCCTGCAGTTCGCGCGCGGCGATCTGGTAGCCGCCAAACGCGTCGGGCGCCACCGCCATCACGTTCTTGCCTGCCAGGTCGGCCAGGTCGTGCAGCGGCGACGCGCTGCGCACGACGATGGCCGAGCCGATGGCCTGGCGCGGCGAGTCCGTCCAAGGCGACTCCAGCGTGGCGATGCGGCTGGCGCCGTCGCTGTGTTCGAGCGCCACGTAGTGGCCGCTGCTGGTGATGGCAAAGGCGATGGCTTGCGACTGCACGGCCCGCGTCAGGCCCGCCTGGTCGTAGTCTGCCAATGTAAAACGGATGCCGGGGATGCTGGCCTGCAGGTGGCGCGTCACGTACGACCAGTCCTGCTGCACGGCGTCGCCGCCCTTGTAGGCCAGCACACCGATGCGTACCTCCGGCAGCGCGTCAGCCGCCTGGACGCCGTGCAAATACAGCGCCGTCAGCGCGAACAGTAAAAAACGCCGCACTAGAACATGCTGCGCTGCGCCGCGCGCGTATCGCCGAACAGGTCCAGCAGCAGTTTCTTGATCGGTGCGGGCAGCGGCGCGTCGGCGATTTTCTCGCCGTCATACCAGACGTGCGTCGCTTCTCCGGCCAGCGCCAGGCGGCGCGCCAGGGTGATGCGGCAGGGGACGATGTGCAGCTTGTAGTGGGTAAACACGTGGACAATGGGCAGCAGCCGTTCCTGCGTTTCGATTTCACCGAACGGTGCCACGGCGCGCGCCAGTGCCTGCTGGTTTATTTCTCGCGGCGAGTCTTCATCGGCCAGCACGTGGCCATCGAGTTCGGGCAGCGACAGCAAGCCGCCCCAGATGCCCGAGCCGGGGCGCTGCTCCAGCAGCACCTGGCCGTCGTCGATGATGACGAGCATGACGGCGTGCTTTTCCGGGCTGGTTTTCTTCGGCTTGCGTACCGGCAGATCCTTGGTGCGGCCGGTGGCGTAGGCCACGCAGCGCGGCTGCAGCGGGCAGCGGCCGCAATCGGGGCTGCTGCGCGTGCACAGGGTGGCGCCGAAGTCCATCAGGCCCTGCGTGTAGGCCTCGATACCTGTTTCAGGCAGCAGCGCCTCGGCGCGGCGCCACATGGCTTCCTCGACCCGTTTTTCGCCGGGATAGGCGTCGATGCCGAAGGTGCGCGCAAACACGCGCTTGACGTTGCCGTCCATGATGGCCGCCCGCGTGCCGCTGGAAAACGCGGAAATGGCGGCCGCCGTCGAGCGGCCGATGCCGGGCAGCTCGGCCAGTAGCAGCGGGTCGCTGGGGAACACGCCGTCATATTCGGCCACCACGCGCTGCGCGCACTTGTGCAGGTTGCGTGCCCGCGTGTAGTAACCGAGGCCGCTCCACTGCGCCATCACGTCTTCCACCGGGGCTGCGGCCAAATCGCGCAGGGTGGGGAAGCGTTCGAGGAAGCGCGCGTAGTAAGCGAGTACGGCGGTGACCTGCGTTTGCTGCAGCATGATTTCGGACAGCCAGATCAGGTAGGCGTCGCGCGTGTTTTGCCACGGCAGCGCGTGGCGGCCATGCTGCTTTTGCCAGGCGATGACGGTGGCGGAAAAAGTCGGGTCGACGTAATCTTCCAAAGGTGCCGCGCCCGTGGCGGGCGAGAGCGGATGCAGCAGACGTTTCATGCAGGATTCCAGTGTTCTGTTGTTTGATGGTGCTGATGTTGCGTTCAGTTTGCGCTGGCGGCGCGCAAGGCCGCCAGCAATTGCGCCAGCTGCGTCTTGTCGCGTTCGAGCGCCGCCAGGCTCGCTTCGAAGCCGGCGATTTTCTGTTCCAGGCTGCCCGTGGCGTCGTGGATGCGCTGGATCGAGGCAAAGCGCAGTTTCAGCTGTTCCTTGTACTCGACGATCTGCGCTTCGAGCGGCGCCATGATGACTTTCAGCCAGGCGCTGGCGTCGTCGTTGGCGTTGGTGAAACTGCGGCGCACGCGCGAGGCGATGGTGTCGAAGAATTTTTCCATCAGCACGACGCGGCTGGTGGTCAGCAGGGTCGCCGTGCCGAACTGTTTATGGTAGACGGCTTCGATATCGGCGATCTCCTGGCGGTAGCGGGCCAGCGAAAACGGCATCGGCAAGGCCAGCGCCAGGCCATGTTCGGAGGCGAATTTGCGGTACATCACGTTCATCATTTCCGTGATCTCGGCCGTCTTGCCTTCCGAGCGGTCGAGGTTCTGGCCGATACGCTCGAAATACTGGCGCACGGCTTCGCGCAGGCCCGTGAAAAAGCGGCTGCGCTGCATGGCGGCGCGCACGCCGTCGATATCGTCGCGCACGATGTCCATGCCCAGGCTCGTGTACAGCTCCGTCGACAGCCGGGTAAACACGGCGCGCGTCGCTTGCAGCTTGAACAGGCTGCTGTCGAATTCCTTCTTCTCGATGTCGATGCGCCGCATCATGTGGGCGATCACGCTCTGGTTCTTGCCGCGCAGGCTGTGCAGTTCGTGCAGTTGCTCGGCGATGCCGCGCGCGCGGGCCGCCGCCTGCACCTGCTGCGCCGCTTCGATGGCGTCCAGGTCGAACGCCAGCTGGCGCCGGATGATGTCCTTGCGCGCGGGAATCAGCTCCTCGAACAGGGCCGTCTCCAGCGCCTGCAGGCGGCTTTTTTCCAGCAGCGCCGCATCGTGGTTGATCTTGCCCACCAGGGCCTTTTGCGCCGAGACGGGAAACACCTGGCCAGCGTCCAGCGTCAACAGGTGCGCCACGCTGGCCTGCTGGCGTTCGATCGCCTGCGCCACCTCGGCATCGCCGCGCAATTCATCCCACATGCTGTCGATCTTGTTGAGCACCACCAGGCGTCCCGCGCCGGCGCCGATATGGTTGCGCCACACTTCGATGTCGCTGCGCGTGACGCCCGTGTCGGCCGCCAGGATGAACAGCACCGCGTGCGCATTCGGGATCAGGTTCAGGGTCAGTTCCGGTTCCGTGCCGATGGCGTTCAAGCCCGGCGTGTCGAGGATGACCAGGCCCTGTTTCAGCAGCGGATGGGGAAAGTTGATGATGGCGTGGCGCCACATGGAAATTTCCACCTGGCCGTCCTCGTCGAGCATGGCGGGAGCGTCCGCATCGCCGGCGTCATACAGGCCGTAGCGCGCCGCTTCTTCCACGCTGACTTTTTTCGTCAGGCTGACCTGGCGGATGGCTTCCTGCATGTCGTCGCCCGCTTCGATATTCAGGGGCAGGACGGTCCAGGCGGCGGGCAGCTCGCGGTAGTCGCTGGTCGACAGGTTTTGCGCGCGCGTCTCGATGGGCAGCAGCCGGATCGATGGCGGCCAGGCCGCGTCGTACAGCAGCTCGGTGGGGCACATGGTGGTACGGCCCGCGCCCGAGGGCAGGATGCGCTGGCCATAGCCGGCAAAGAAGATGGCGTTGATCAGCTCGGATTTGCCGCGCGAGAATTCCGCCACGAAGGCGACGGATAAACGGTCATCGAGCAGGCGGGAGCCACAGCGCGCCAGGCGCAGCGCGGAGGCGCCGTCGACCAGGCCCGCCGCGCTGGCGGCTTGCCGGTATGCCTGCAAGGCAGCCTGCACGTCCTGTCGCCATGCGCTGTATTGTTCCAGGTCTCTGACCATCTGGCTCCCTCTGTGAGTGTGCTTACTTTTGACAATTCACGCAGTAAAACGTGGAACGCTGTCCCTGCACAATTTGCCGGATCGGCGCGCCGCAGACGCGGCAGGGCTTGCCCGCGCGGTTGTACGTGAAATACGTCTGCTGGAAGTAGCCGGACTGGCCGTTCACGCCGATGAAGTCGCGCAGGGTGCTGCCGCCCTGCACGATGGCTTCGGCCAGCACGTCGCGGATCGCCTGCGCCAGTTTCTCGTAGCGGGCCAGGCCGATGCGTCGGGCCGGCGTCTTCGGGTTGATCCCCGCGCGGAACAGGCTTTCGGAACAATAGATATTGCCCACGCCGACGACGATGTCGCCCGCCATCAGCACCTGCTTGATGTTGGTGCCCTTGTTGCGCGTTTTCTCGAACAGCAGCTGGCCCGTGAAGCCGCCTTCGAGCGGTTCCGTGCCCAGCCCGCGCAGCAGCGCGTGGCCGTCCAGCGGGCCGTCGGCCTCGTCATGCCACAGCACGGCGCCGAAGCGGCGCGGGTCCGTCATGCGCAGCACCTGGCTGCCGCCGTCCGCGTCCTCCACGACGAGGTCGAAATGGTCGTGCTTTTGCGCCTGCGTCCCCGTCGGCAGCACGCGCAGGTGGCCGGACATGCCCAGGTGGATGATCAGGGTGCCGTGGCGGAAGTGGATCAGCAGGTATTTGCCGCGCCGCCCCGTCAGGCCGATGGTTTGCCCCGACAATTGTTCGCCCAGGGCAGGAGGGAAGGGCCAGCGCAGGCCGTCGCGGCGCAGCACGACGGAGCGCACGGCGCGCCCTTCGAGATGGGGCGCGACACCGCGCCGTGTGACTTCGACTTCTGGCAATTCTGGCATAGGGCTCGAATGGTTGAAAACCGGGTAAAAAACAGGCGGCTTGCCGGCCGAGGGCTGGCTCTGGCAGGCTACGCCGCCACGACGCATATATTTCGTTACATACGTGAAGTACGCGATAGCCGCGTTGGGCGTAGAATCAAACTTTGCCGTTTAGCCAGGATCAGCCTTTGAAAAACGCTTTCGCCATTGTAACCTTGTCCGCCCTGATGGCCACGCATGCCATGGCACAGACGCCTGTCGCCCCCGCCGATGCCGCGGCCAGCCCCTCTGCGTCTGCGCCCGCCGCGCCGCAGGAGCCGGACGCCACCTCCAAGGAGGGGCCCGCCGGCGATGAGCTGCCGAAGGTCGAATTGAGCAGCGACTTGCTGTACAAGCTGACCAAGGCCGAGATGGAATTCAAGAGCGGCCAGTGGCAGGGGCCGTATGTGACGATGATGGTGGCGGCGCAGCAGACGCGCGATCCGCGCCTGGCGCGCCGCGCTTCCGAAATGGCGCTGGCCGCCAAGCAGGGCAGCGAGGCGCTGGCGGCCATCCGCCTGTGGCGCGAGCTGGCGCCCGACTCGGACGAGGCGACGCAGTTCTTCCTCGGCTTTGTCGTGTTGACGGACAAGATCGAAGAAGCGGAACCGATTTTCGCCGAACGCCTGGCCAATGCGCCGCAAGGCGCACGGGGCGTGGCCCTGTTCCAGATGCAGCAGATTTTGTCGCGCTCGAATGACAAGCTGTATGCCTATTCGATGGTGACGCGCCTGGTGCAGCCTTACCTGGACATGTTCGAAGCGCACCTGGTGCTGGCGCAGGGCGCCCTGTCGATCGGCGAGCGTGACCGTGCCATCGGCGAAGCGAACAAGGCGCTGGCGATCAAGCCAAACTCCGAGCTGGCCGTGCTGACCCTGGCGCAAGTGACGGGCGAACCCGAGGCGGCGGGCAAGGTGCTGGCCGCTTTCCTGCAAAAGAATCCGGACGCCGTCGAAGTGCGCGGCGCATACGCGCGCCTGCTGGTCGAACAGAAGCAGCTGGAACCGGCGCGCGAGCAGTTCCTGCTGCTGTTGAAAAGCGCTCCCGATAACGTGGGCGCCCTGTATGCGCTCGGCATCGTGGCGCTGCAGCTGGAAGACACCAAGGGCGCGGAGCAGTACTTCAAGCGCTTCCTGGCCGTGCTCGAAAAATCTCCCGGCGACACGCGCGATCCGTTCAAGGCCCTGATGATACTGTCGCAGATCGCCGAGACGCGCGGCGACACGGCGGGCGCCATCGCCTGGCTGGACAAGGTCGACAACAGCGCATCAAGCGGCTATGTCGAGGCGCGCTTGCGCCGCGCCCAGCTGATCGCCCGCGGCGGCAATCTCGATGCGGCGCGCAAGGCGCTGACGGAAATCGAAACGGACGATCCGGCAAGCCAGGCGCAGGTGCTGCTGGTCGACGCGCAATTCCTGCGCGACGCCGGCTACGTGCAAAGCGCCTACACGGTGCTGGAAAACGCCTTGCTGCGCTTTCCCGACAATCCGGAACTGCTGTACGACTACGCTTTGCTGGCCGAGCGCATGGACAAATTCGAGCGGATGGAGGCCAGCCTGCGCCGCGTGATGGCGCTGGCGCCGGACAACCAGCACGCGTACAACGCGCTCGGTTATTCGCTGGCCGAACGGGGCCTGCGCCTCGAGGAAGCCCATGCACTGATCGAAAAAGCCTTGCAGATGGCGCCGGGCGACCCGTTCATCATGGACAGCATGGGCTGGGTGCAGTTCCGCATGGGTAACCTGGCCGCCGCGGAAAACGCGCTGCGCCGCGCCTATGCCGTGCGCAGCGATCCGGAAATCGCCGTCCACCTGGGCGAAGTGCTGTGGCAAAAGGGCGACAAGGCCGAAGCGCAAAAACTGTGGCGCGAGGCGCAAGGCAAGGACCCGAAAAACGAGGCGCTGAAAAGCACCTTGGCGCGCCTGAATGTCAGTTTGTGATTGAATCGATTATCTCAACTATAAAAAACCAGCGCCATGGCGCTGGTTTTTCCTTGTACCCATGTTAAAAAAACTGCTTCCCCTCACACTCGTCTGCCTGTCACTCTCGGCCTGCTCGACCCTGAGTTCCCCATTCTCGTCAGGCGCCGCGCCATCCGCCAACACCGTCGCGCCCTACCGCGAACAGGTGGAGCTGACGGGCCGCCTGAACGTCGTGTACCAGAAAGATGACAAGCCCGAATCGGCCACCGTCAATTTCAACTGGCAGCAGACGGCGCAGCGCACGGACGTGACCCTGTATTCGCCCGTCGGCAGCACGCTGGCGACGATTGCCGTCACGCCGCGCGAGGCCGTGCTGACGCAAAGCGGCAAGGCGCCGCGCAGCGCGCCCGATGTCGACACCCTGAGCGCGCAGATGCTGGGCTGGTCCTTGCCCGTGTCGGGCTTGCGCGACTGGCTGCAAGGCTATGCCGTGGGCGCCGATGGCAAGCGCTTCGTCGCTTCGCCGGCCAACGACAGTGTGACGACGAAAGACGGCTGGCGCTTGCGCTATGTGTCGTGGCAAGAAGTAGGGCAAAATGCGGCCGACAATACACCGGGCGCTTTGCCCCAACCGCGGCGTATCGATGCCGAACGCAATGCCAGCGCGCAGGCCGATGCCGTCTCGCTGCGCATCGTCCTCGATCCCGCCCCATCCGCACCAGCACCATGACATTGACGACCCTGAATAACTGCCCGGCTCCCGCCAAGCTGAACCTCTTTTTGCACGTCAACGGCCGCCGCGCCGAT
Source organism: Janthinobacterium aestuarii (assembly GCF_046113285.1). NCBI lineage: Bacteria > Pseudomonadati > Pseudomonadota > Betaproteobacteria > Burkholderiales > Oxalobacteraceae > Janthinobacterium > Janthinobacterium aestuarii. The sequence goes on along the minus strand of NZ_CP142524.1, from coordinate 5,753,184 downwards.
GGCTACCATCTGCTGCAGACGGTGTTCCAGTTGCTCGACCATGGTGACACCCTGCACTTCGCGTTGCGCGACGACACGGCGATTGTCCGCGTGACGGAGCTGGCCGGCGTGCCGCAAGAGCAGGACTTGATCATCCGCGCCGCGACATTGCTGCAGGCGGAAGTATTGCGCCGCACGGGCGCCTTGCCGCGCGGCGTCGATATCGCCATCGACAAGGTGCTGCCCATGGGCGGCGGCTTGGGTGGCGGCTCGTCCGACGCGGCCACGGCGCTGATGGCGCTCAATCGCCTGTGGCAGGCCGGTTTGACGCGCGAGGATTTGATGGCGCTGGGTTTGCCGCTGGGCGCCGATATTCCGTTTTTCATCTTTGGCGAAAACGCCTTTGCCGAAGGCGTGGGCGAAGCCTTGCAGCCCGTCGCCACGCCCGCATGCTGGTATGTGGTGATCGAGCCGGGCGTGCAAGTGCCGACCGCCGCAATTTTTTGCGCGGAAGGCTTGACGAGAAATACCGAACCCGTCACAATAGCGGACTTTTCCAGGTACCTCGCAGAAGGAAACGATGCGGGCGGGTTTGGAAAGAATGATTTACAGCAAGTAGCATGCAGTCTTTTCAAGCCGGTAGCAGATGCGGTAGAATGGCTGGGTGCTTACGGTGAGGCCAGGATGACTGGTTCCGGTGCTTGTGTATTTAGTGCGTTTGGCAGTCAGGAAGAAGCGGATGCGGTGCTCAGCGATGTGCCACCAGTCTGGGTCGCCTGGAAGGCAAAAGCGCTGAATCGCCACCCGATGCTCACCATGTTGTAGAGAGCAAAAAAAGATTTTGCTTAGCGTCAAATAGTCGGTATAATACTGGCCAACATGACGGCAAGCAGTCAGTAACGTAGGGGAATCGCCAAGCTGGTTAAGGCACTGGATTTTGATTCCAGCATGCGAAGGTTCGAATCCTTCTTCCCCTGCCACCATTTCACCGTAGTCTGTCGATGCGAAGTTGGCGTCCAGTACGGGAAAAAGCAGATGTGCCGCCACGCGGCATATTCTAAACAATGACTGACCGGGCCTATGCCCGGTTAGTGCTTTTCAAGACTTCTTTATCACCTCTTGGGACTCCCATGGCTTACGAAAACCTGATGGTTTTTACCGGCAACGCGAATCCAGCGTTGGCAGAGGGGGTCGCAAAAAACCTCGGCATCCCTCTCGGTAAAGCAAACGTTTCGAAATTCTCCGACGGCGAAGTAATGGTCGAGATTAACGAAAACGTACGCGGCAAGGATGTTTTTGTTTTGCAATCCACCTGTGCTCCAACCAACGACAGCCTGATGGAAATCATGCTGATGGTTGATGCCTTGAAACGTGCTTCCGCTGGCCGCATCACCGCCGCGATTCCTTACTTCGGCTACGCCCGCCAAGACCGCCGTCCACGCTCCGCGCGTGTGGCGATTTCGGCCAAGGTGGTGGCGAACATGCTGGAAGAAGCCGGTGTCGAGCGCGTCCTGATCATGGACTTGCACGCTGACCAGATTCAAGGTTTCTTCGATATCCCAGTCGACAATATTTACGCTTCGCCAATTTTGCTGGGCGACCTGCAAAAGAAAAACTACCAGGATCTGCTGGTGGTGTCGCCGGACGTCGGCGGTGTTGTCCGTGCGCGCGCCCTGGCAAAACGCCTGGGCTGCGACCTGGCCATCATCGACAAGCGTCGTCCAAAAGCGAACGTGTCCGAAGTGATGAACATCATCGGTGAAGTCGAAGGCCGCAACTGCGTGATCATGGATGACATGGTCGACACGGCAGGCACCCTGACCAAGGCTGCCGAAGTGCTCAAAGAGCGCGGCGCGAAAAAAGTCGTGGCGTATTGCACGCACGCGGTGCTGTCGGGCCCGGCGATCGACCGTATTTCGGCCTCGCCGCTCGATGAGCTGGTCGTGACCGACACGATCCCCCTGTCCGAAGCGGCCCTGGCCTGCGGCAAGATCCGTCAATTGACGTGCGCGCCGCTGCTGGCCGAGACGTTCAAACGCATCATCAAGGGTGACTCCGTCATCTCGCTGTTCATCGATTAATTCGGCAAGAGCAGCAACAGACGTAATGCCTGCGGCGCGACCGGCTTTTGCCTGTTGCGCCGCAGTGTTTTAGTTTTCGGGGTGTTTTGCACCCATTTTCGAGGATTCCTGGTCGCGGGAGTCCTCATAACACAAGGCGCAAGCCTTGTTCTTCTTGGAGTTTCACATGAAAGTTATCGCATTTAAACGCGAATTGCAAGGTTCCGGAGCGAGCCGCCGCCTGCGCATTTCCGGCCAAACCCCTGGTATCGTCTACGGTGGCGCTGAAGCCCCGGTGCTGATCTCGCTGGATCACAACGCTCTGTACCACGCGTTGAAAAAAGAAGTGTTCCACTCGTCGATCCTGGATCTGGAAATCGACGGCGTTTCCCAGCAAGTTCTGTTGCGCGACTTCCAAGTCCACGCATACAAACAACTGGTTCTGCACGCTGACTTCCAGCGCGTTGACGCTAAGCAAGCTATCCACGTAAAAGTGGCGCTGCACTTCGTAAACGCTGACGTTTCCCCAGCAGTCAAACTGCACGGCGCGACCATCAGCCACGTAGCCAACGAAATCGAAGTTTCGTGCCTGCCAGGCCAACTGCCAGAATTCATCAACGTTGACCTGTCGAACATCGACGTCGGTCACTCGCTGCACGTTGGCGACCTGGTCCTGCCAGCTGGCGTGACCGCTGTCACCCACGGCGCCAACCTGACCATCGCTACCGCTTCGGTACCGGCTGGCCACGTTGCTGCTGAAGCCGAAGCCGCTGCTGCAGAAGCCGACAAGAAGTAATTTTGCCGCCGCAGCAATGCGGTAGTCGCAAGGAAAAACCCGCCAGGTTCGCCGCGCGGGTTTTTTTCTGCCTGTTTTCACCGATAATGCTTTCTTTTACATTGCAGACACAGCCATGCCCATACGCCTGATCGTCGGCCTCGGCAATCCGGGACCCGAATACGAACAAACCCGCCACAATGCCGGCTTCTGGCTGGTGGACAATCTTGCCAACAGCCTGCCCGGCACGCGCCTGCAGCGCGATTCGCGCTACAACGCCATGCTGGCGAAAACGTCGATTGGCGGCAACGAAGTCTGGCTGCTCGAACCGCTGACCTTCATGAACCGCTCGGGCCAGTCCGTGGGCGCGCTGGCGCGCTTTTTCAAGATCGCCGCCGATGAAGTGCTGGTCGTGCACGACGAACTCGATTTGATGCCCGGCATTGCGCGCCTGAAAAAGGGCGGCTCGGCCGGCGGCCACAATGGCTTGAAAGACATCACGGCCGCGCTGGGCACGCAGGATTACTGGCGCTTGCGCCTGGGCATCGGCCACCCGCGCACCCTGAGCCTGCAGCAGCAGGTGGCCGACTTCGTGCTGCACCGCCCGCGCCGCGAAGACCAGGAGCTGATCGAGCAGGCGATCGACAAATCCCTGCAGGTCATGCCGCAGATCGTCGAGGGCAAGTTCGAGGCGGCGACGATGAAGCTGCACACCGCCTGAGAACAGGGCCTGATGGCGTCACGATACGGCTGTTTTGGCGTCATTTGCCCATCATCGGGCTTTTGAAGCGCGCCTGTCAGGGGTACAATTGACCCCTTGAAATGCAGCACACGCACTATCCCCGGAAAAGGGCGAACCATCGCCCGTTTTCCCTAACAGCACGGCAAGCACGCCGATAGACGGCGCCATGTGCTTTGATTATTAAAGGTTTTCCATGAGTCTCCAATGCGGTATCGTCGGCTTGCCGAACGTCGGCAAGTCCACCCTGTTCAATGCACTGACGAAAGCCGGTATCCCGGCTGAAAACTATCCGTTCTGCACCATCGAGCCGAACGTCGGCGTCGTCGAAGTGCCGGATCCGCGCATGGATGCGCTGGCCGCCATCGTCAAGCCGGAACGCATGGTCAACGCCATCGTGGAATTCGTCGACATCGCCGGCCTCGTGGCCGGTGCATCGAAGGGCGAGGGTCTGGGCAACCAGTTCCTGTCGCACATCCGCGAAACGGACGCCATCGTGAACGTCGTGCGCTGCTTCGAAGATGACAACGTCATCCATGTGGCCGGCAAGATCAACCCGCTCGACGATATCGAAGTCATCCAGACCGAACTGGCGCTGGCCGACATGGGTACCGTGGAAAAAGCCATCCACCGCGAAAACAAGAAAGCCCGCTCGGGCGACAAGGATGCGGCCAAGCTGCTGGCCATCATGGAACGCATGATGCCGTACCTGAACGACGCGAAACCCGTGCGCGCCATGGGCCTGGACGCCGACGAAATGGAACTGATCAAGCCGCTGTGCCTGATCACGGCCAAGCCGGCCATGTTCGTGGCCAACGTCTCCGACACGGGCTTTACCAACAATCCGCTGCTGGACCAGCTGACGGCGTATGCGCAATCGCAAAACGCCCCCATCGTCGCCATCTGCGCGGCGCTGGAAGCGGAAATCGCCGACCTGGACGACGCCGACAAGGGCGCCTTCCTGGCCGACATGGGCATGGAAGAGCCGGGCCTGGACCGCCTGATCCGCGCCGGCTACAAGCTGCTGGGTCTGCAAACCTACTTCACGGCGGGCGTGAAGGAAGTGCGCGCCTGGACCATCCCCGTGGGCGCCACGGCGCCACAGGCGGCCGGCGTGATCCACACCGACTTCGAACGCGGCTTCATCCGCGCGCAAACCATCGCCTATGACGACTTCATCGCCTACAAGGGCGAAGCGGGCGCCAAGGAAGCGGGCAAGATGCGCGCCGAAGGCAAGGAATACGTGGTCAAGGATGGCGACGTGCTGAACTTCCTGTTCAACGTCTAATCCCTACGCCGGTCCCATACGGGGCGACAACGAACCCTGCAAGTCATTGATTTGCAGGGTTTTTTATTGCCCGGATGGCCAGCATGTCTGCCATCAGCTGGTTCTCTAATCGTCGTGGCCCCGTGTCAGGCTCTCCGAGCGCTGCCACGTCCACATCAGGCCGATGCCGGCCGAGGTGCCGCTGTTCTGGCGCAGCAGGGGGCTGGCGCGGTTGGCGGCGCCCGTGTAATTGTCGTAGCGTAAAAAGGCAAAGGCGCGCCAGTCCCGCTGTAGCCGGTAGGAGCCGCCCAGGCCCAGACGGGTGAGCATCAGCCCGCTTTTGGCCGCATACGCGGGGCGCCCATCGGTGGCAAACGCGGGGCTGACGCCATACAGGTAATCGTTGATGGCGGCATTGCCCAGCACGGCGCCGACGCTGGCATCGACATGCCATGCCTGCCCCTCGCCTTGCAGCGCGTACACGAGGCGCGGTTCGAACGTGGCGCCCTGGCGGCGCAGGCCGCCGCGCGCTTCGATGACGGCGCGCAAGGGCAGTTCCAGGCCCAGGCGGCTGTGCTGCGTCGGCTCGGCCAGCTTGATTTTCAGGCGCGGGCCAAATTCCACCAAGGTGCCCAGGTCGGGCATGCCGCGCCGGGCCGGTACATCGCTGGAGCGGGCCGGCAAGGACAGGGCAAAACCGATATCGAAGTCGAGGCGATCCGTATCAAGCAGGCGCGCGCCCACGCCGGAACGGTCGGCGCGCAATACTTTCCCGCGATAAATCAGATAGGGCAGGGCCAGGCTGCGCGTCGAGCGTTCGCTGGCGCCCGGATAGGCGGGCGTGACGGCTGTGCCGCCGAAGACGCCCGCTTCCCATAAAGGCAGCGGTTGTTCAACGGCGCGCGCCGGCGCCATGGCGGCGAGGAGGGTGGATGCTGCCAGCAAGGTGTGCGCGACGTTCATGGGGGAACTGCGCAAGGTTTGCCGGCCTGTAGCGATGCCAGCGCCTTGTCGCTGAGGGCGCTCGATGTACGGGCCTGCTTTGCCAGCGCGATAGCCTGGCGGAAATGAAATGCGGCCGCATCGTAGCGGCAGGCGGCGCTGGCGGCGCGTCCCGCTTCGTGGTGCAGCCGCGCCTGCCAAGCTGCATCGCCATGGCCCAGTTCGGCATTCTCGGCCGCGGCCGCGTAGCTGCGCATGGCTTGCGCCCAGTCGCCCTGGCCAGCGGCTTCACGTCCCCACTGCTCCTGCTGCGCCGCCGTGCGCAGTTCGACCTGCGTGGAGCAGGCGCCCAGCGCCATCAGGACGAACGGCAGGACGAGGCAAGAGCGGAAGGACGGGAGTGTGGACATGGCGCCACTGTAGCGCATGGGAAGGCGCGCACGTTTGCGCTGAACGCGTCAATCGGGGCTTTTTTGTAGCACTGATGACATATAATTTGCACACGACTTTGTTATCTTTGACACATCACCGAACAGGAGCACCATGTTTTCACGCAAATTCCATTCTTGTGCACAGCTGATGCTGGCCACCTTGCTGATGGGCTTTGTTGCCGCGTCCCCCGCACGCGCGCAGCAGGCGGCCGTCAAATTGCCGAATGTGGTGATCCTGGCCACGGGCGGCACCATCGCCGGCAGCGGCGCCGACAGCACCACCACCGTCGGCTACACCTCGGCCACCGTGGGCGTCGAGCGCCTGATCGCGGCCGTGCCGGAATTGAAGAAAGTGGCGAATGTGAAAGGCGAGCAAGTGTTCCAGATCGCCAGCGAAAGCATGGGCAACAGCCACTGGCTGGCCCTGGCCAAGCGCATCAACGTGCTGCTGGCCTCGAACGATGTCGATGGCGTGGTCGTCACGCACGGCACCGACACCATCGAGGAAACGGCGTATTTCCTGAACCTGACCGTGAAAAGCCACAAGCCGGTCGTGGTGGTGGGCGCCATGCGTCCCTCGACGGCCATCTCGGCTGACGGTCCCATCAACCTGTACAACGCCGTGATGCTGGCCGGCAGCAAGGAAGCCGTGGGCAAGGGCGTGCTGGTGGCCTTGAACGACCAGATCAACGCGGCGCGTGAAGTGACCAAGACAAATACGTCCACCACCGACACGTTCAAGTCGCCGGAACTGGGCATGCTCGGCTACATCCAGGGCAGCAAGCCTTTCTTCTATCGCCAGTCGACGCGCAAGCACACCCTGGAATCGGAATTTGACATCAGCAAGCTCGACGCTTTGCCCCAAGTGGACATCGTCTACGGCTATGCCAACATGAACCGTGTCGGCATGGACGCCTTCATTGCCGCCGGCGCCAAGGGCATCATCCACGCGGGCGTGGGCGATGGCAGCGTGGCCGCGCAAATGAAGCCGGCCCTGGTGGAAGCGCGCCAGAAGGGCGTGCTGATCGTGCGTTCGAGCCGGGTCGGGCAGGGCATCGTGGCGCGCAATGGCGAAGCCAACGACGATGAACTCGACAGTGTCGTATCCGACACCCTGAACCCGCAAAAAGCCCGCATCCTGCTGATGCTGGCCTTGACCAAAACCAACAGCACGCAAGAAATCCAGCGTATTTTCTACACGTATTGATCATGACCGCGCCAGATTCAGCCTCATTGGCTGAATCTGGCTGATTTACGCTTGCCCGCTTTGCTGCCATACTTCGCTTCTGAATAATTTCCTGGCAGAAGCAGCAACACTGTTCCTTCTCCCCCTGTCCATGGCTATCCTGTCCGACATCATCCTGTATCCGATCAAATCGTGCGCCGGCATCCATTTGCGCGAGGCGGTCCTGACGCGCTCAGGGCTGATGAGCGAGCACGTGTTCGACCGCGAATGGATGGTGGTCGACCCGCAGGGCCGCTTTCTGACCCAGCGCGAGCATCCGCGCATGGCGCTGATCGTGCCATCCATCAAGGCCAGCACGCTGGAATTGCGCGCGCCGGGCATGCTGCGCCTGGAAATCGAGCTGGGCTTGCCGCATCCGCAACTGGCACCGATGCTGGAGGTGCAGGTGTGGGACGATACCGTGCGCGCCTACGATTGCGACGAGGTGACGGCGACGTGGTTTTCCCAGGCCATCGGCGTGCCGTGCCGCCTCGCGCGCTTTCACCCGGACGTGGTGCGCGCCACGAGCACCAAATGGACGGATGGCGTTGCCGCCTCGACCATGTTTGCCGACGGCTACCCGGTGCTGATCGCGGGTGCCGCCTCGCTGGCCGATGTCAACGACAAGCTGCGCGCCGCCGGCCGTGAACCGCTGCCGATGAACCGCTTCCGGCCCAACCTCGTCATCGGCGATATCGGCGCCTTCGAGGAAGACTACGCCGCGTTCCTGCAATTGGGCGCGACGACCTTGAAACCCGTCAAGCCGTGTTCGCGCTGCCCGATCCCGTCGGTGGACCAGGCCACGGGCGTGCCCGGCCCGGATCCGCTCGACGTCATGCATGGCTATCGCGCCAAGCCCGAACTCGACGGCGCCATCTGCTTCGGCATGAACGCCATCGTCACCGAAGGCGGCGATGAGCGTATCGTGGTGGGGCAGGACATCGGTTTCGAACTGGCATTTTAAGCATGGCGCCCGTACACAAGGGTTTAAGGTTTCTATGAATCAAGCAATACCGCCGGACCCGCGCATTGCCAGCCTCGAAGCCGAAAACCAGGCCTTGCGCGCGCGCATGGCTTTCCTGCTGGAACAGGTCGAGCGCAACCACGACATCATGTGCCGCCACCAGGCGTTCGACCTGGAAATCGTCAGCGCGTCCACGTTTCCCGAGTTGATCGGCACCATTTTCCGCACCTTGCCCGTGATTTCCGACCTCGACGGCGTCACCTTGAGCCTGCTCGACGAGGATGACGATATCGTGCTGGTGATGGAAAAGCTGGGCGTCGATTTCAGCGCCTTCCCGCAGTTGCTGTTCGTGCATGCCGTGGCGGAGCTGGGGTTTACGTCGCCGGTGCCGGCGGCCGAGGGCGAAGCGGCCTTGCCGCCATCGCCGTTGCTCGGTGCCTTCGACGCGGCCGTGCATGGCCCGCGTTTTCCGCAGATCGCATCTCTGCGCAGCGTGGCGCTGGTGCCCTTGTTGCGCAACAAGCGCCTGATCGGCAGCCTGAACCTGGCCAGCAGCGACGTGACGCGCTTTACGCCCGCGCTGGGCACGGATTTCATCAAGCACATGGCGTCCATCATCGCCATTTGCCTGGAAAACGTGATCAGCAATGAAATGCTCAAATACATCGGCTTGACCGATTCCCTGACGGGCGTCTACAACCGCCGCTATATCGACCGCCGCCTGCTGGAAGAAATCGCCCGTGCGCGGCGCCAGAATTATTGCATCTCATGCATGTATATCGATATCGACCATTTCAAGCTGTTCAATGACAAGCATGGCCACCAGGGCGGCGATGAAGTGCTGCGCGAAGTGGCCACGCGCATCCGCACGGAATTGCGCCGCTCCGATGCACTGGGCCGCTTCGGCGGCGAAGAATTCGTCGTGCTGCTGATCGACGCCGACCTCGACAGCGCGACCTTCGTGGCCGAACGCATCCGCGCCAGCATCGCCGGCACCATGTTCGACTTGCCAGGCAGCGCGCAAGCGTGGGTCAGCGTGTCGATCGGCGTGGCCAGCCTTGAAGCGGACGCGGCGCTGCTGCCGATCGAAACGGTGGCGCAGCAACTGGTGGCGCACGCCGACCAGGCTTTGTACCAGGCCAAGGCCGATGGCCGCAACAAGGTCGTCAGCTGGCAGCCGCAGAGCAGCTGAGCAAGATCGGCTGATTATTTCAATAGCAAGGTTTCCGCCTTGGCCACGGCGTCGGCCGTGCCGCGCAGCACCACCACGTCGCCGCTGGCCAGCTGCGTTTCGGGGCTGACATCGAGGCTGCCGCGGCCGCGGCGGATGGCCGTCACAAACGCGCCGCAGCCGGCCACGTCGATCGCACTCAAGGGCAAGTCCACGCAGTGCGCGCCTTCGCTGACGGTGACCGTATGCAGGCGCTCCAGTTCGGCATCGTCGCCCGCGTCGCTGGAACCGTGGAAATAGCCGCGCAGGGACGCATAGCGCTCCTCGCGCGCCGCCTGCACCCGGTGCACCACGCGGCGCAGGGGCACGCCCATCATGATGAGCGCGTGCGAAGCGAGCATCAGGCTGCCTTCCATCAATTCCGGCACGACTTCGGCCGCACCCGCGCTTTTCAGCTGGTCGAGGTCGGTATCGTCGTGGCTGCGCACGATGACGGGCAAGGTCGGCGCCATTTCTTTGAGTAAATGTAATAACTTCAGTGCCGAGGGGGTATTCGCATACGTGATCACCACGGCGCTGGCCCGGTAGATGCCGGCCGCCACCAGGCTTTCACGCCGGCCCGCGTCGCCATACGAGACGTGGGCGCCGGCCAGCTGCGCTTCCTGCACCCGTTCCGGGTCCAGGTCCAGCGCGTGGTATTCGATCTTTTCCTCCGCCAGCAGGGTGGCCAGGCTTTGCCCGCTGCGCCCGAAGCCGGCGATCAGCACGTGTTTCTGCGAAGCCATGGTGCGCGTGGCGATCTTCGTCAGCGCCAGCGATTGCATCATCCAGTCGTTGGCAGCCAGTTTCATGACGATGGCGTCCGACTTGGCGATGAGGAAGGGCGCCACCAGCATCGACAGCACCATCGAGGCCAGCACCACCTGTACGACGAACGGGTCCATCAGCTTGATGCCGCCAGCCAGATTCAGCAGCACGAAGCCGAACTCGCCCGCCTGCGCCAGCGCCAGGCCCGTGCGCAATGACACGCCTGTCGATGAGCCGAACAGCCGGGCCAGGCCCGCGATCAGGGTGAATTTCAGCAGCACGGGGCCGCACAGCAAGAGCAGGACGAGCCACCAGTTATCAAGCACCACGCGGATATTGAGCAGCATGCCGACGGTGATGAAGAACAGGCCCAGCAGCACGTCGCGGAACGGTTTGATATCCTCTTCCACCTGGTGCTTGAATTCCGTTTCGGAAATGAGCATGCCGGCCACAAACGCCCCCAGGGCCAGCGACAGCCCGGCCCGCTCCGTGATCCAGGCCGCGCCCAGGGTGATCAGCAGCAGATTGAGCATGAACAATTCCTGCGAGCGGCGCTTGGCGACGATGGTCAGCCAGCCGCGCACCATCTTCTGGCCGAGGAACAGCAGCAAGATCAGCACGACCAGGGCCTTGCCGCCGGCCCAGGCCAGGGTTTCGGCCAGGTTGTCCGAATCGCGCGTGAGGGCGGGAATCAGGATCAGCAGGGGCACGACGGCCAGGTCCTGGAACAGCAGGATGCCGATGATCTTGCGGCCGTGTTCGCTTTCGAGTTCCAGCCGCTCCGTGAGCATTTTCGAGACGATGGCCGTCGACGACATGGCCAGCGCGCCGCCCAGGGCGAACGCGGCTTGCCAGCTCAGGTGGATGTAGGCGGACAGGTAGCGCCCGACGAACCAGCCGAAGACGACGGTGGCGATGATGGTGGTGACCACCTGCGCCATGCCAAGGCCGAAAACGATGCGCCGCATGGCGAGGAACTTGGGCAAAGAAAACTCGAGCCCGATGGAAAACATCAGGAAGACGACGCCGAACTCGGCCAGGGTATGGCTCGCTTCGTTTTCCGCCGCCAGGCCCAGCGCATGGGGGCCGATGACGATGCCGACGGCCAGGTAGCCGAGCATGGGCGGCAAATGCAACATTCTGAAAGCGACCACGCCCAGCACGGCGCTGCCGAGTAACATCAGGGTCAGTTCAAGCGAGGAAAACATGGGTTGCCCGGTGCGGTCAATGGAAATCGTTGTTTGTTGTGACTGGCAAGTTTTTTGCTTTCCTAATTCGTTTATACTTTGGGCATGAGTGTAACCCATGAAAAAACAATGCTGAAAGCTTTTGATCGAATTGACATGCAAGCGACGACCGAGCGCGCCGTCGCGCTGGCCCGCACCACCTTGCAGATCGAGTCCGACGCCATCAATGCGCTGCACGCGCGCCTGGCCACGGACGACAGCGTGGGCCGCGCCGTGGCGCTGCTGCTGCAGTGCAAGGGGCGTGTCGTCGTCTCGGGCATCGGCAAGTCCGGCCATATCGCGCGCAAGATCGCCGCCACCCTCGCTTCCACCGGCACGCCGGCCCTGTTCGTGCATCCGGCCGAAGCGGCCCATGGCGACTTGGGCATGGTCACCTCGGACGATGCTTTTATTGCCATCTCGTACTCGGGCGAGTCGTCCGAACTGATGGCCATCATGCCCGTCGTCAAGCGCATGGGCGGCGTACTGATTTCCATGACGGGCAAGCCGAACTCGAGCCTGGCCCAGCTGGCCGATGTGCACCTGGATATTTCTGTTGAAAAAGAGGCCTGTCCGCTGAATCTGGCGCCGACGGCCAGCACCACCGTCACCCTGGCTCTGGGCGATGCGATCGCCGTGGCCTTGCTCGACTTGCGCGGCTTCAAGGAAGAAGATTTCGCCCGCTCGCACCCGGGCGGCGCCCTGGGCCGTCGCCTGCTGACGCACGTGCATGACGTCATGCGCAGCGGCGAACGGGTGCCGAAAGTACCCGTGGACGCTTCGCTGCTGCAGGCGCTGGAAGAAATGACGAAGAAGGGCATGGGCATGACGGCCGTCGTCGATGCGGACAACCGCCCCGTGGGCGTGTTTACGGATGGCGACTTGCGCCGCATGTTCGAGCGTGTGCAGGATTTCACGCAAGTGGCGATCTGCGACGTCATGCATGCGCAGCCGCGCAGCATCGCGCCCGAACGCCTGGCTGTCGATGCCGTGGCCGTGATGGAACAGTTCCGCATCAACCAGATGCTGGTCGTCGATGCCGACGGCAAGCTGGTGGGCGCCCTGCATATCCATGATCTGACGCAAGCGAAGGTGATCTGATGGAGAGCGTAGCGGACAACCTGGCGCGCGCGGCCAAGGTCAAACTGATGATCTTTGACGTCGACGGCGTGCTTACCGACGGCAGCCTGCATTTCGGCCCCGATGGCGAAATGATGAAAACGTTTAATGTGTATGATGGCCTGGGCATCAAGCTGCTGCAGGAATCCGGTGTGCAGACGGCCATCATCAGCGCGCGCCGCTCGGCCATCACGGCACGCCGCGCGCAAGACCTGGGCATTACCCATGTGCACCAGGGCGGTCACGACAAGCTGACGCCGTTTCGCGAACTGCTGGCGCTGACGGGCTTGACGGAAGAGCAATGCGGCTACATCGGCGACGACGTCATCGATGCGCCCATCCTGCGTCGCGTGGGCTTTGCCGTCAGCGTGCCGGGCGGGCGTCCGGAAGCGCAGGGCCTGGCGCACCATGTGACGCAGGCCGGCGGCGGCCGCGGCGCGGTGCGCGAAATCTGCGAATTCCTGCTGCGCGCCCAGGACAACTATGCGCGCGTCATGGCGCCGTTCCTGGAGTGAGGTGCTCCTTGCCGCCAGTGACCTATGAAAGAGTGAAACCCTATGCGTAAGCCAGGAGGCGCCCATCGCTGGCGCATGATTTTTACCCTGCTGGGCGCGGTCGTCGTCGCGCTGGCCAGCTTTTGGCTGCTTGAAGTGATGAACAAGAATGGCCAGGACATCAAGGCCAGCAAGAATTTGGGTGAGCCCGACTATTTCATCACCAATTTCAGCCTGGTGCGCATGGACTTGACGGGTAAGCCCAGCTATATCGTGTCGGGCAACAAGCTCACGCATTATCCGGCCGACGATTCGTCCGATATCGACCAGCCCTTCGTGCGCAAGCTCACGCCGGGCATGCCGCCGCTGAACATGAATGCGGAACTGGCGCATATCGACCAGGACAATACCCGGCTGCAACTGCACCGCAAGGTCGTGATCGACCGCGTGGCCAGTCCGAAGGCGCAGAACCTGACCGTGAGGACGGAAGCGCTGACGGTGTTTCCGGACGAAGAAAGAATGGAAACGGACGTGCCTGTCGATATCCTGACGGGCGCCTCGCGCATCAATGGTATCGGCATGAAGGCCAATAACGCCACCGGCGTGGTGGAAGTGCAGAATGCCTTGCGCATGGTCCTCCCGCCGAAACCGCGCCCGGCCGCGGCGGCAAAATGACAGAATGAAACAAGGAAACCATACTATGAAGAACATCTTGCTGTTGAGCGTATTTTCTCTGGCCCTCATGGGCGTGGCGCATGCCGAGAAGGCCGATTCCGAGAAGGAAGCCGTCATCACGGCGCGTAGCGGCCACGTCGATGACGTCAAGCAGATTCGTACCCTGACGGGCGACGTCGTGCTGGTCAAGGGCACGCTGACCATGAAGGCGGGCCGGGCCCTGATCACGGAAGACCCGCAAGGCTACCAGTTCATCACCTTCTGGGCCGATCCCGGCAAGCTGGCCACGTTCCGCCAGAAGCGCGATGGCGCCGGCGACCTGTGGGTCGAAGGCGAAGCGGAGCGCGTGGAATACGACAACAAGACGGAAGTGGTGAAACTGTTTTCCAAGGCCAAGCTGACGCGCCTGGAGGGCACGAAAGTGACGGACGTGGCCAATGGCGCCTTCATCTCGTATGACAGCCGCAAGGAAGTATTCAAGATGGAAAATTCCGACAGCGGCACCAGCACCTCCGACGGCGGCAGCGTGCGCATGGTGATCCAGCCGAAGACCAAGGCGCCCGCGGCGGAGAAAGCGCCGGCCACACCTGTGCCAGGAACGAAATAATGGACAATACCCGTTGCGGCAGCACCCTGATCGTTCGCGGACTGCAGAAAACCTATGGCAAGCGGCAAGTCGTGCATGATGTCTCGCTGCAAGTCGAATGCGGCGAAGTGGTGGGGCTGCTGGGCCCGAACGGCGCCGGCAAGACCACCTCGTTCTACATGATCGTCGGCCTGGTGCCGTCGGACGGCGGCAGCATCGACATCAGCGGCGTGGACATTTCCAGCCTGCCGATCCACCGCCGCGCACAGATGGGCCTGTCGTATCTGCCGCAGGAGGCGTCCGTGTTCCGCAAGTTGACGGTGGAAGACAATATCCGCGCCGTGCTGGAAATCCAGACCGTCGAAGGCCGTCCTTTGAAGAAGGCCGAGATCGAGGAACGCCTGGATAAACTGCTGGCCGACTTGCAGATTGAAAAGTTGCGCGAGAACCAGGCGCTGTCCCTGTCGGGCGGGGAGCGCCGCCGCGTGGAAATCGCCCGCGCCCTGGCCACCGATCCCCGTTTCGTGCTGCTCGACGAACCGTTCGCCGGCGTCGACCCGATCGCCGTGATCGAGATCCAGCGCATCGTGCGCTTCTTGAAGGAGCGCAATATCGGCGTGCTGATCACCGATCATAATGTGCGCGAGACGCTGGGTATCTGCGACCGTGCCTACATCATCAACCAGGGCTCGGTACTGGCGTCGGGACGCCCCGACGACATCATCGCGAACGAGTCGGTACGCCGGGTCTATCTGGGCGAACACTTCCGCATGTAAGCCAATGAAACAATCATTGCAGCTGCGCACTTCGCAGCACCTGGCACTGACGCCGCAGTTGCAGCAATCGATACGCCTGTTGCAATTGTCTACTCTGGAATTGCACCAGGAACTCGAGCAACTGCTGACGGACAATCCCTTGCTCGAGCGCCTCGACGATCCGCTCGACCGTTCGCTGCGCCTGCTGTCCGACGGGGCCTTGAGCTCCACGGCCGCGCCGGCCGAAGCGCCGCCCCAGCCGCCAGGCCAGGAGGCGCCCGCGGCGCCGGCCGAAGCGGAAACCTTTGACGGCGAGGCGGGCGAGGGCCCGGCCGCCGCGGATGGCGGCGACAGCGACTGGAGCGAAGCGAGTCGGGGCAAGGCGCCCGACGACGAAGATTCCCGCCCGCAACTGGAGGCCCATCACTGTACCCTGCGCGAACACCTGATGGAGCAGATGCGCGTGACGGTGCTCGAATTGCGCGACCGCGCGCTGGTCGAGCTGATCATCGACGCGCTCGACGACAATGGCTACCTGGAAGAGTCGCTCGACGACATCCTGGCGCGCCTGCCGGAAGAGCTGGAAATCGATGCCGACGAGATGCGCACGGCCTTGTCGCTGCTGCAAAGTTTCGATCCGCCCGGCGTGGGCGCGCGCAATGCGTCCGAATGCCTGGCGCTGCAAATCAAGCGCTTGCCGCACATCGCCATGGTGACGCGGCGCATGGCCCTCGTCATCGTGGAAAAGCACCTGGCCTGGTTTGCCCAGCGCGATTTCAACAAGCTGAAAAAAGCCCTCGATTGCGACGATGAAGACTTGCGTGAAGCGCAGACGGTAATTCGCCAGTGCAACCCGCATCCGGGCGCCGTGTTCGCTGCGGACGTGTCCGATTACGTGGTGCCCGACGTCGTCGTCAAGCGCGCGCGCAATGGCTGGCAAGTGACCCTGAACAACGACGTCATGCCGCGCCTGCGCGTCAATGCCATGTACGCCAACTTGCTCAAGCAGGGCAAGGGCGAGGGCGCCATGGGTGCACAGTTGCAGGAAGCCAAGTGGCTGATCAAGAATATGCGCCAGCGCTTCGACACGATTCTGCGCGTGGCGCAGGCGATAGTAGAAAGACAAAAGAACTTTTTCTCGCATGGGGCCGTTGCCATGCGCCCCCTTGTGCTCCGTGAAATAGCTGATACACTGGGTTTACACGAGAGTACTATCTCGCGGGTAACAACTCAAAAGTACATGCTGACCCCGCACGGCATGTTCGAGTTGAAATATTTCTTTGGTAGCCACGTCGCCACCGAAGCGGGGGGCGAAGCGTCATCGACGGCGATACGGGCATTGATCGTGCAACTGACAGGAGCAGAAGACCCTAAAAATCCTTTATCCGACAGTAAGATTGCGGACATGCTGGGGGAACAAGGCATGGTGATTGCGCGACGTACTGTTGCCAAATACCGGGAAGCATTAAAAATTCCGCCAGTGAGCCTGCGTAAGTGTTTGTAAGTTTTTTTCGGTTCCTCTGCGGGCCGGATACGATGGACCGCACGAACCCGATCATCTTTAGGAGTGTGTATGAATCTCACCATCAGCGGACATCATCTCGAAGTGACACCAGCCATCCGTGAATACGTACAAACGAAGCTGGAGCGCGTGAAACGTCATTTCGATCAAGTTATCGATATCGCCGTGATTCTGACCGTGGATAACCTCAAAGAGAAAGAAAAACGTCAAAAGGCCGAAGTCAACCTGCGTCTGAGTGGCAAAACTGTCTATGTGGAAAGCCTGGCGCACGACCTGTATGCCGCGATCGATACCCTGATCGACAAGCTCGATAGGCAAGTGATGAAATACAAAACCAAAGTGCAAGGGCACGGTAAAGAGGCGATCAAGCATCTGCCAGACAGTTCGGAAGAAGAATTCGCCCCCGCCTAAGCGGCCCGCGACTTTCAACCGGCTGTGATCAACTAAGGGCGCACATTGCGCCCTTTTTTGCGTCCAGCGAAACGCAATGTTCGCCGCGCAGGCGCTAGAATGTTTGCACTTTCACTTCTTTCCTGCCTGCCATGAGCGACCTCGTCCAGATTTCCATCCGCCACCGCACGGGCCACATCGTGCTCGACCGTCCGAAAGCCTTGAATTCCCTGTCGCTGGCGATGGTGCGCGCCCTGAGCGCGGCCTTGCTGACCTGGCGCGACGATCCGCAGGTGGACGCCGTGGTGATCCGCTCCAGCAGCGAAAAAGCCCTGTGCGCGGGCGGCGACATCCGTTTCTTTTACGACGCTGGCCTGGCCACGCCACAGGGCGGCAGCGCCTTGCTGGAAGATTTCTTTACGGAAGAATATGCTTTAAATCATTTGATCCATTTTTATCCGAAACCGTATATCGCCGTCATGGATGGGGTGGTGATGGGCGGCGGCATGGGCGTGGCGCAAGCGGGGCCCGGCAACCGCCTGCGCATCGTCACGGGCCGCACGCGCATGGCCATGCCGGAAGTCAATATCGGCCTGTTCCCCGATGTGGGCGGCAGTTACTTTTTGTCCCGTCTGGCGGGTCAGCTGGGCCTGTACCTGGGCTTGACGGGTTTGACGATCAACGCGGCCGACGCCCTCTACACGGGCCTGGCCGATGTCTACCTGCCCGAGGCGCAGATGGGGGCGCTGCTGGCCCTGTTCGAGTGCACGCCGGGCGAAGGCTTGCCGGTCGCTATCAAGGCACTGGCGGCACCATTCCAGGCCGAGGCGGGCGCTTCCCTCCTGGCCACGGCGCGCGCGGCGCTGGACCGCCACTTCAGCGCGGGTTCGGTGGCCGCCATCATGGCCTCGCTGGCGCAGGATGACGGCGCATTCGCGGCGAAGGCGCTGGCGGCCATGCGCTTGCGCTCGCCCTTGATGATGTCGGTGACCCTGGAGTTGCTGCAGCGGGGCGCCCACCTGGGCGTGGCCGATTGCCTGCGCATGGAGCGCACGGTGGTGCGCCACAATTTCGAACATGGCGAAGTGCTCGAGGGCGTGCGCGCGCTGGTGGTCGACAAGGACAATGCGCCGCGCTGGCAGCCTGCCAGCCTGGACGGGGTCGACGCGGCCATGGTGGCGCGGTTCTTCGCCCCCGTCTGGCCGGCGCAAGCCCATCCGCTGCGCCACCTGGACTGATTAAGAACGCTCGCGGTGGCGCAGTACGACTCTTTCTTTGGGGCCGAAATACTGCGCCAGCCGTTCCGCCATGTACACGGAGCGGTGCTGGCCGCCCGTGCAGCCCAGCGCCACCGTCAAATAGCTGCGGTTGTCGGACTTGAACGACGGCAACCATTTCTCGATGAAGGCGCGGATGTCGGCCAGCAGCTCCAGCGCGCTCGGCTGTGCGTCGAGGAAAGCGATCACGGGCGCGTCGCGGCCGTCGAGCGGGCGCAGGGCCAGGTCGTAATAGGGATTGGGCAAGGCCCGCACGTCGAAGACGAAATCGGCATCGAGCGGCACGCCCAGCTTGAAGGCGAACGATTCGAAGAACAGGGTCAGCGGCGCGCGCTCTGAGGCGACGATATCCTTGATCCATGCGCGCAATTTGTTGGCGCTCAGTTCCGAGGTATCGATCACATGGCCCAGCTGTTCGATGGCCGACAGGCGTTCGCGTTCTTCCGAGATGCACTCGATCAGGGTGCGGCGGCTGGCCGGATTCTGGTTCGGGCGCAACTCGTGCGACAGCGGATGGCTGCGCCGCGTTTCCGAGAAGCGCGCCACCAGCGAATGCGTGGTGGCTGTCAGGAACATGACCTTGACGTCATGCCCCTGGTCGCGCAACAGCGCGACATTGTGCGGCAAGCTGACGAGCGATTCGGCGCTGCGCGCATCGACGGCGACGGCCAGTTGCGGCGTGCCTTCGTCGAGCAAGGTTTGCACCAGGCTCGGCAGCAAGGCCGGCGGCAGGTTGTCGACGCAATAGTAGCCGGTATCTTCCAGCACATTGAGCGCGACGGATTTACCGGAGCCGGATATTCCGGTGATAAGGACGATATGCATAGCCCGATCATACAATAAAGACCGGCACCGCGCTCCCGATGCAATTATCTTTACAAATTATTGCAATTTGGGCTGTGATATTTCTTTGCTGCACGCGCCAACAATGCTGTCGGATTACGCGGGGCCTTGCCCCACCTCGGCGGCCCCGCTAATCCGACCTACGTTGCTAATCGCCGCTCATGGCGAGGCGTTGCCGTTCCATGAACTCCTGCAAGGTATCGATGCCGCGCAGCTGCAGAATCGTGTTGCGCACGGCCGCTTCCAGCAGGACGGCGATGTTGCGGCCGGCGGCGACGGGGATGACGACCTTGCGCACGGGCAAGCCCAGTACGTCTTCCGTGGGAAACAGGAAGGGCAGGCGCTCGACTTCTTCTTCCAGCGCGTTGCGGCGCACCAGGTGCACGATCAGTTTCAGGCGCATCTTGCGGCGCACGGCCGTTTCGCCAAAGATGGCCTTGATGTCGAGCAAGCCCAGGCCCCGCACTTCCAGCAGGTTTTGCAACAGGGGCGGGCAGCGGCCTTCGATCATGTTCGGCGCGATGCGCGAGAATTCGACGGCGTCGTCGGCCACCAGGCCGTGGCTGCGCGAAATCAGCTCCAGCCCCAGCTCGCTCTTGCCCAGGCCCGAATCACCCGTGATCAGCACGCCCACGCCCAGCACGTCCATGAACACGCCATGCATGATGATGCGCTGCGCCAGTTTTTTCGACAGGTAGACGCGCAGAAAGTCGATCACTTGCGCGGCCGGCAGCGGGGTGGAGAACAGGGGGATGTTTTGCTCGTCGCAGATGGCGAGGATGTCGGGCGGCGTTTCCAGCCCTTGCGCGATGATCAGCGCGGGCGGACCGCCGGCGATCAGTTCGCCGATCACGTGGGTGCGCGTATTGACCTTCAGGCGCTGATAGTAATTGATTTCCTGGTGGCCAAAGACCTGGATGCGGCCCGGATGGATCAGGTTCAAGTGGCCCACCTGGTCGGCGGCCGACGAGACGTCGCCCGAGATCAGGCGCTCGCCGCCGGGGAAGCCGGCGAACCAGCCCAGTTGCAGACTTTCACGATTGTCGTCGTACAGGCGTTGTATCGTCAGCGGCGTTTGCAACATGGCAGTCTTCTTCAGGAGTGGAGGAATACCTGAAGTTTAACCCGCCGCTTGCAGACTGGGTTGCCAATTGACGATGCGCGAATGCACGGATTTCGGTTCCGGATCCGTGGCCAATGCCGTACGGAAGGCGTCATCGGAAAACATTTCGGCGATTTCCGACAGGATTTCCAGATGTTGCTGGGTGACATGATCGGGAATCAGCAGGAAAAACAGCAGATTGACGGGCTTGCCATCGGGCGACTCGAACGGAATCGGTTCGGCCAGGCGCACGAAGGCGCCCAGCGGCGATTTCAAGGTCTTGCTGCCCTTGACTCTGCCATGCGGCACGGCCACGCCATGACCCAGACCGGTCGAGCCCAGACGTTCGCGGGCAAACAGATTGTCCGAGACGGTAGAGCGGGCGATGCCGTAATTGTTTTCGAAGATCAGGCCGGCTTGCTCGAAGGCGCGCTTCTTGCTGGAAACTTCCAGATCCAGCAGGACGTTTTCGAGGGATAATATTTTGCTAAGATTAGTCATGACACTCAATGAAATGGTGCAATGCGCAGAGGGCTTGCGAGCCGAATTATAGGCCTGTTTTCGCGGCCTGTAACGCCAATTCTCAACAGTATACGTCCGCTGCGGGCGCAGTGGGCGCTACAGCCAATGTGACCATCATTTTAGCAAAAAAATAACATCGGCGTGTATCGGCTATTTCTTGATTAAAAACACGCGGCGCGCCGGTTTTTCCGCCGCCGAATGCCGATTTTCCGATTTTTCAGCGTCTTTGACATGCTCTGCGGCACTACTGCAACGTTGTTTTAAAACACAGCCAACATTCCTGTTGGCATGGTTTTGGGGTGTTGCGCGGTGTTGCCTAGCGTTACTGGCGCGCGTTGCGCAGATTGCCCGGCATCGCTCCCGTGCTGAAGTTGCTGCGCCAGGGATTGATGTCGAGGCCGCCGCGGCGCGTATAGCGCGCATACACGGACAGTTTTTGGGGCTTGCACTGACGCAAGATATCGACAAAGATGCGTTCCACGCATTGCTCGTGGAATTCATTGTGTTCGCGGAAACCGATCAGGTAGCGCAACAGGCTTTCCTGGTCGATCTGCGGCCCCGCATACACGATCTGCACGCTGCCCCAGTCGGGCTGGCCCGTCACCAGGCAATTTGATTTGAGCAAATGTGACACCAGTTTTTCTTCCACGGGCGCCTCATCGAGCGCCGCCTTCAACAGCAGCGGCGAGGGCGTGTATTGCGTGATTTCCAGGTCCAGACGGTCGAGCAGCACGCCGTCGAACTCGCCCATTTTGAGCTTGCCGAAATCTTCCTGCAAAGTCAGTTCCACTTGCACGGGCGCGCCGAAACCATTCGACAAATCCTGCTGGAGCAATGCCAGCAGGGCTTGCGGGCTGTCCAGCTTGGTCTGGTTGAACGAGTTCAGGTAGAGCTTGAACGATTTCGATTCGATGATGTTGGGCGAATCGGCCGGCGCGCTGACCTTGGCAATGGCCACCTGCGGCTTGCCGCGCTGGTTCAGCCACGACAGTTCGTAGGCGTTCCAGATATCGAGGCCGAAAAACGGTAATGTACCGTGCAGTTCCAGCTCGTCGCGCTTGCCCTGGCGCGGAATCGGAAACAGCAATTCCGGCGCGTAATCGGTGTGGTAGGCGGAGCTTTTGCCCAGCGGGGATTGTTCGGCGAGGTCGTTGGTGGTGGTCATGGTCGTGTGGCGTGAATTCAGTCAAGCACGCATGGTAGCCTATTTCGGGGTCAGACCCGTCGGGTCTGACCCCAGCTTGTTCGCCTGGGTTAGAACTAACCTAAAAACAGCTTGTAGACGGGATTGCTGCTCTCATCCCAATAACGGTAACCGAGGGTATCGAGGAAGCGGGCGAATTCTCCCATTTCATCGGGCGGTACTTGAAGGCCGATCAGGATGCGGCCCACGTCGCCGCCCTGGCTGCGGTAATGGCACAGGGAAATATTCCAGTTCGGCGCCATGCTGTCGAGGAAGCGCATCAGCGCGCCCGGGCGTTCGGGGAATTCGAAGCGGTACAGCAGCTCGTCCTGCGCCAGCCGGCTCTTGCCGCCCACCAGGTGGCGGATGTGCGACTTGGCCAGCTCGTCGTGCGTCAGGTCGAGGGTCTTGAATTCGTGTTCCTCGAAGGTCTTCGCCAGCACGCTGGATTCATGCCTGTCGGCAATTTGAATGCCGACGAACACGTGCGCCGCTTTTTCATCGCTGATGCGGTAGTTAAATTCCGTCACGTTGCGCGCGCCGATGAGGGAGCAGAAACGCTTGAAGCTGCCCCGCTGTTCGCGCATGGTAACGGCGAACACGGCTTCGCGGAATTCGCCCAGCTCGGCCCGTTCCGCCACGAAGCGCAGCCGGTCGAAATTCATGTTGGCGCCGCTGGCGATGGTGACCAGGGTTTCATTGTTGACGGGGTGCTTGGTCAGGCTGGCCCGCTCCACATAGGCCTTGGCGCCCGCGATGGCCAAGGCGCCGGACGGCTCAAGGATGCTGCGCGTATCCGTAAACACATCCTTGATGGCGGCGCAGATGGCGTCCGTGTCGACGGTGATGATTTCATCGACATACGCCTGCACCAGGCGGAAGGTTTCCTCGCCGGCCAGGCGCACGGCCGTGCCGTCGGCAAACAGGCCCACGTCGTTCAGGGTCACGCGTTCGCCCGCCTTCAGCGAGCGGGCCATGGCATTCGAATCGACGCTTTGCACGCCGATGATCTTGATGTCGGGGCGAATCTGTTTTACGTAGGCAGCAATGCCGGCGATCAGGCCGCCGCCGCCGATGGGGGCGAAGATGGCGTGGATGGGGCCGGCGTGCTGGCGCAGGATTTCCATGCCGATCGTGCCCTGGCCGGCGATCACGTCCGGGTCGTCGAACGGGTGCACGAAGGTCAGCTTCTGTTCCTTTTCCAGAGTCAGCGCATGGTTGTAGGCATCCGTGTACGACTCGCCGTGCAGCACCACTTCCACGTTCACGCCGCCGCGCCCCTTGACCGCCTCGACCTTCACCAGCGGCGTGGTAGTGGGCATGACGATGACGGCACGGCAACCCATGCGGGCGGCCGACAGGGCCACGCCCTGGGCATGGTTGCCGGCCGAGGCGCAGATCACGCCGCGCTTGCGTTCCGCTTCGCTGAGCTTGGACATCTTGTTGTAGGCGCCGCGAATCTTGAAGCTGAACACGCTTTGCATGTCTTCGCGCTTGAAGTAAATCTGGTTGTTCAGGCGCTGCGACAGGGCTGGGGCCAGTTCCAGCGGCGTTTCGGTGGCGACGTCATAGACGCGGGCGGTCAGGATTTTCTTGAGGTAGTCGATGTTCATAGTCTGCAAGCAAGTGATTCTGGGCCAGAAAGGGTCTGGAGCGTGTCTGTCGATAGCGGCGGCGCGGCGGCGGATAGCCTGGCGACAATAATGCTCTGTGGAACTGCGGGCGGGTCTGCCTTTGCCAGCCGGCGCGATGTGTGCGGCGCCCAGGCTGCTCTTCATTATAATGGAGAGCCTTACCGCATCGCGAAGTGTTCCATGATCGAATCCGCAATCGCCTGGCTGCTGCAGCTGATCGCAGCACCGGAAGTCGGGCTGACATCGGTCTTTCTGATCAGCTTTATTTCCGCTACCCTCTTGCCGCTCGGCTCGGAGCCGGCCGTGTTTGCCGTCATCAAGGCCAATCCCGCGCTGTTCTGGGCCGCCATCGGCGTCGCCACCCTGGGCAATACCCTGGGCGGCATCGTCGACTACTGGATGGGCTACCGGGCCAAGCAGGCGTTCGCCAAGGAGCGCGATACGCGCTGGTTCCGCTGGCTGGCCCGCTATGGCGCCAAGACCATGCTGCTGGCCTGGCTGCCCCTCGTGGGCGATCCCCTGTGTACCCTGGCGGGCTGGCTCAAGTTGCCGTTCTGGCCCAGCGTGGCCTATATGGCCATCGGCAAGTGCGCACGCTACCTGACCATGACAGGCTTGCTGCTGTACGTCCCCGATGGTGTTTGGCACCGGATCGGCCAGATGCTGGCTTGAATGGGACGGCCTGCAACGCCAGTTTGCCCCATTTCGTGCAGTTCGATAGTTCGCAGCAGGGTCTGATTTTTGGTATTTTTTCGTTGAAAATTCGTGGAATCTGGTTTTTTATTCGGCAATGGAGGGCTTTTCCATATTTGCTATGGTGGCGGATGCGGTGCTTAAACCTTAGGCTGCCTAAGGCTGTTCCCGCATGGTGCGGCGCAATAAGATAAAATGGGTCTTTAGGGTCCAGTCCACATCGTCACCACACTCCATGAACGCTCCCGCACAAATCCAAGCTTTACTGGCAGAAACGCCGAATGGTCCCGCAGCAAGCCGCCTGCGCGAAATCCCGTATAACTACACGTCGTTTTCCGATCGCGAGATCGTCATACGCCTGTTGGGGGAGGACTCCTGGCGCCTGCTCGACGAGCTGCGCGGCGCCCGCCAGACGGGCCGTTCGGCCCGCATGCTGTACGAGGTGCTGGGCGATATCTGGGTCGTGCGCCGCAACCCCTATCTGCAGGATGACTTGCTCGACAATCCGAAGCGCCGCCAGGGCTTGATCGATGCCTTGCATCACCGCCTGGCCGAAGTCGACAAGCGCCGCCTGTCCATCGATGCGGCCGGCGGCGACGTGGCTGCCAGCGGCGAGACGCCGGAAGTGGCGCAGGCGCGCAGCCATAACGTCGAGCTGCTGCTCAAGGCCGCCAGCAAGGCCGTGGCCGACTTCGGCGACGAATTCCGCAAGACCTACGATTTGCGCAAGCGCACGGTCAAGGTGCTGGGCCGCTACACGGAAAAACACAATGTGCGCTTCGACGGCATGACGCGCGTGTCGCACGTGACGGATGCCACCGACTGGCGCGTGGAATACCCGTTCGTCGTGCTCACGCCCGACACGGAAGAGGAAATGGCCGGCCTGGTCAAAGGCTGTATCGAGCTGGGGCTGACCATCATCCCGCGCGGCGGCGGCACCGGCTACACGGGCGGCGCGATTCCATTGACGCCGATGTCGGCCGTCATCAACACGGAAAAACTGATCACCCTGGGCGCCGTGGAAATGACGGTCTTGCCTGGCTTGACGCACGAATACGCGACGATCCATTCGGGCGCCGGCGTGATCACGAACAAGGTTTCGGAAGCGGCGGAGAAGGCCGGTTTCGTGTTTGCCGTCGACCCCACCTCGGCCCACGCCTCTTGCATCGGCGGCAACGTCGCCATGAATGCGGGCGGCAAGAAAGCCGTGCTGTGGGGCACGGCGCTCGACAACCTGGCCTCGTGGCGCATGGTTGACCCGAACGGCGACTGGCTCGACGTCACGCGCCTCGACCATAACCTGGGCAAGATCCACGATATCGCGCTGGCACGTTTCCAGCTGGAATGGCGTCACCCGAGCACGCGCGACGCGACGAAACCGAACGCGCCGTTCAAGACGGAAATCCTGGAAATTCCTGGCCGCAAGTTCCGCAAAGAGGGCCTGGGCAAGGACGTGACGGACAAATTCCTCGCCGGCTTGCCGGGCATCCAGAAAGAAGGCTGCGACGGTCTCATTACGTCGGCGCGCTGGATTCTGCACAAGATGCCGAAGTTCGCCCGCACCGTCTGCCTGGAATTCTTCGGCCAGGCGCGCGACGCGATTCCGTCGATCGTGGAAATCAAGGATTACCTCGACGGCTTGCCGGCGAAAGGCGAGCAATACACGAGCATCCGCCTGGCGGGTCTCGAACACCTGGACGAGCGCTACCTGCGCGCCGTCGGCTACGCCACCAAGTCGAAGCGGGGCGTGCTGCCGAAGATGGCCCTGTTTGGCGACATCGTCGGCGACGATGAAAACGCCGTCGCGCAAGCGGCGTCGGAAGTGGTGCGCATCGCCAACACCCGCGTGGGTGAAGGTTTTGTGGCCGTCAGCCCCGAAGCGCGCAAGAAATTCTGGCTGGATCGCGCCCGCACGGCGGCGATCGCCAAGCACACGAACGCTTTTAAAATCAATGAAGACGTCGTCATTCCCCTGAACCGCATGGGCGAATACACGGATGGCATCGAACGCATCAATATCGAGCTGTCGATCAAGAACAAGCTGCAACTGGCCGACGCCCTCAGCGAATTCTTTGCCAAGGGTAACTTGCCAATCGGCAAGAGCGACGATGCATCGGACGACCGCGTCGACGACGCTGAAATGCTGGGCGACCGCGCCGAGCAGGCGCAGCAGTTGCTGGCGCAAGTGACGGCGCGCTGGACCTATCTGCTGGCCCAGCTCGACCGTCCGCTGGTCGATGTGAAGGGCGAACTGGCCGAACTGGGCATGGAGCGTTTGCTGCCCGTGTTCGATGCGCGCCTGCAAACGCAGCCGAACGCCACCCTGTTCGACGTGGTACAGGACCGCACCGTGCGCATCACGTGGAAGCAGGAAATCCGCGCCCAGCTGCGCCAGATCTTCAACGGCGCCGCTTTCAAACTGATCCTCGACGAGGCCACTGCCATTCACGCGCGCATTTTGCGTAGCCGCGTGTTTGTCGCGCTGCACATGCATGCGGGCGACGGCAACGTGCACACGAACTTGCCCGTCAACTCGGACAACTACGAAATGCTGCAGGACGCCCACGAAGCCGTGGGCCGCATCATGATCCTGGCCCGCTCGCTCAATGGCGTCATTTCCGGCGAGCACGGTATCGGCATCACCAAGCTGGAATTTTTGACGGAAGAAGAGATCGGCGACTTCCGCAGCTACAAGCAGCGCATCGATCCCGAAGGCCGTTTCAACAAGGGCAAGCTGCTGAACCTGCCGGGCATGGGCGCCGACTTGCGCAATGCCTACACGCCATCGTTCGGCCTGATGGGACATGAATCGCTGATCATGCAGCAAAGCGATATCGGCGCCATCGCCGACAGCGTCAAGGATTGCTTGCGTTGCGGCAAGTGCAAACCCGTGTGCTCGACCCACGTACCGCGCGCCAACTTGCTGTACTCGCCGCGCGACAAGATTTTGGCGACCTCGTCCCTGATCGAAGCCTTCCTGTACGAAGAGCAGACGCGCCGCGGCATTTCCATCAAGCATTGGGAAGAGTTCGAAGACGTGGCGGACCACTGCACGGTCTGCCATAAATGCGTGACGCCTTGCCCCGTGAACATCGACTTCGGCGACGTGTCGATGAACATGCGCAATTTGCTGCGCAAGATGGACAAGAAGAGCTTTAATCCGGGCACCAAGGCGACGATGATGTTCCTCAACGCCACCGATCCCGTGACCATCAACGCCACGCGCAAGGTCATGATCGGCTGGGGTTACAAGGCGCAGCGCCTGGGCCACGATCTGTTGAAGAAATTTGCGAAAAAGCAAACCAAGGCGCCGCCGCCATCGACGGGCAAGCCGCCCGTCAAGGCGCAGGTGATCCACTTCATCAACAAGAAGATGCCGGGCAACCTGCCGAAGAAATCGGCGCGCGCGCTGCTCGACATCGAAGACGACAAGGTCATCCCGATCATCCGTAATCCGAAGACGACGACGGCCGATACGGAAGCCGTGTTCTATTTCCCCGGCTGCGGTTCGGAACGGCTGTTCTCGCAAGTGGGCCTGGCCACGCAAGCGATGCTGTGGGAAGTGGGCGTGCAGACGGTCTTGCCGCCTGGCTACCTGTGCTGCGGTTATCCGCAGCGGGGCGCGGGCGAGTTCGACAAGGCCGAGAAGATGATGACGGACAACCGCGTCCTGTTCCACCGCATGGCCAACACGCTCAATTACCTGGACATCAAGACGGTGCTGGTGTCCTGCGGCACTTGCTACGACCAGCTGGCAACGTATCAGTTCGAGAAGATTTTCCCTGGCTGCCGCATCATGGATATCCATGAGTATTTGCTGGAGAAAAACGTCAAGCTGGAAGGCGTGAACGGCACGCGCTATATGTACCATGAGCCATGCCACAATCCGATGAAGCTGCAGGAATCGGGCAAGACGATCAACTCCCTGATCAGCACGGTGGATAACGTGAAGATCGAGAAGAATGACCGTTGCTGCGGCGAATCGGGCTCGCTGGCCGTCACGCGCCCTGATATTTCCACGCAAGTGCGTTTCCGCAAGGAAGAAGAGATGGTCAAGGGCGCCGACAAGCTGCGCGGCGATGGGTTCACCGGCGACGTCAAAATCCTCACCAGCTGCCCGTCGTGCCTGCAAGGCTTGTCGCGCTACAATGACGATTCGGGCACGACGGCCGACTACATCGTCGTCGAGATCGCCAAACACTTGCTGGGAGAGAACTGGATGCCGGATTACGTGAAACGCGCCAATGACGGCGGCATCGAACGGGTGCTCGTGTAATGTCCACGCCTTGCGATCTGTGTCAGTTGCTCGATGATTTTGCCAAGAAGCAGGGCTGTGAGGCCTTGCTGTGGCGCAGCGAGCGCCTGTCCGTGGTGGCCGTCGACGACCCAAGCTACCCCGGCTTTTGCCGCGTGATCTGGAACAAGCACGTGAAGGAAATGACGGATTTGACGCCCGGCGAGCGCAATTATGTGATGGAAGTCGTGTGGCAAGTCGAGCTGGCCGTGCGCGAAGTGATGGCGCCGGAAAAGGTCAATGTGGCCAGTTTCGGCAACATGACGCCGCACGTGCACTGGCACGTGATTCCCCGCTACCGTGACGACGCGCATTTCCCGCACCCCAGCTGGGCCGTGGTGCAGCGCGAGACGGCGCCCGAAGTACTGGCCGCGCGCCGCGCCCTGTTGCCGGCCTTGCGCGAGGCCATCATTCAACGTTTATCCGCATAAAGTATCGTCATGACTGAAAAAACAGCAACACCCCAACCGACCGGCTTGACCGTGCACAACCAGTCGCGCGTGCTCGACGTGGCTTTCGACGACGGCAGCACATTTGCGCTGCCGTTCGAATACCTGCGCGTGTACTCGCCCTCGGCCGAAGTGCAGGGCCATGGCAAGGGCCAGGAAACCTTGCAATTAGGTAAGCGCCTGGTCGGCATCACGGGCATCGAGCCCGTCGGCAACTACGCCGTGCAGCCTACCTTCAGCGACGGCCACAATTCCGGCCTGTACACCTGGGCTTATCTGTACAAGCTGGGCGCGGAAAAGGACAAACTGTGGCAAGCCTACCTTGACCAGCTGGCGGCAGCCGGCTACCCCGGCGACAGCGGCCGCGACGCCAAGGCCGACATGACCGTCAAGCAATCTTCCGGCGGCCACGTGCATGGACCCAGCTGCGGCCATAAGCATTAATTAAAAATAATGCGGTAATCTTGTCGGATTGCCGCCGCCCCATTCGTCGTATGAATGCCCGCGCTTGCGGGCATTTTTCTTTGGAGAAGAGACTATGGAATACATGATCCTGATCTACGCCGATGAATCCCGTTATGCATCCATGCCGGAAGGGCAGATGGCCAGCCTGATGGCCGACTTTGCCAGCTACACGCAGGCGCTGGAAGCGGCCGGCGTGCTGCGCGGCGGGGCCGAGCTGGCGCCGGTGGGCAGCGCCACCAGCGTGCGCGTGCGCAATGGCAAGCCTGTCATCACGGATGGGCCGTTCGCGGAAACCAAGGAGCAGCTGGGCGGCTACTATCTGCTCGACTGCGCCCACCTGGACGAAGCGCTGGCCTGGGCCGGGCGTTGTCCGGCGGCTTCCCTGGGCACGATCGAAGTGCGGCCCGTCACGGCATAACCATGGCCGGCGACGCCGTTACGGCCGTCGAATACGTCTTTCGCCAGGAAAAGGGCAGGGTGCTGGCCGGCCTGATGCGGCGTTTCGGCGACCTGGGCCTGGCGGAAGATGTGCTGCAGGAAGCGTGCCGCAAGGCGCTGGAGCTGTGGCCGCGCACAGGCATCCCCGGCAATCCCGCCGCCTGGCTCAGTGCCGTGGCGCGCAACGCGGCTCTCGACCACGTACGCCGGGCGGGCAAGAGCGTCAGCGACGCCGAGGCCGTGCTGTCGTGCCTGCCTGCGGTCGAGACTGTTGACGCGCAGCCTATCGAAGACGACCGCCTGCGCCTGCTGTTCATCTGCTGCCATCCCGCGCTGGCGCCCGAGGCGCAGGTGGCGCTGGCTTTGCGCACCCTGTGTGGCCTGTCCACGGCCGAGATCGCACGCGCCTTCGGCGTGGAGGAAGCGGCCCTGTCGCAGCGCTTGTTGCGCGCCAAACGCAAGATCGCCGAAGCCCGTATCCCTTTCGAGTTGCCGCCGGAACAAGAGCTGCAGCCGCGGCTGGCGCAAGTACTGCACGTGATTTACCTGGTGTTCAGCGAAGGCTATTGCGCCAGCGGCGGCGACACGTTGCTGCGCGCAGACCTGTGCGCGGAAGCGCTGCGCCTGGGGCGCCTGCTTGACAGCCTGCAGCCCGGCCAGCCGGAAGTGCAGGGGTTATTGGCCCTGATGCTGCTGCAGGCGTCGCGCGGCCCCGCCCGCCTCTCGCCAGGCGGTGAACTGCTGACCCTGGAAGAGCAGGACCGGCGCCTGTGGGATGACGCCCTGATTGCCGAGGGATTGGCCGTGCTGGCGCTGGCCTTGCCGGCGCGCGCGCCAGGGCCGTATCAGCTGCAGGCCGCCATTGCCGCCTTGCACGCGCAAGCGCCCACGGCCAGCGGGACGGACTGGCGCCAGATCAGCGCCCTGTATGGCGCCTTGCTGCGGCACAAGCCGGAACCCATGATCTTGCTCAACGCCGTGATCGCCTGCGCCATGGCGCACGGCGCCGCACACGGGCTGGCCTGGCTGGCGCGGCTGGAAACCGTGCCCAGCCTTGTCAACTCGCATTATCTGTACGCGGCCCGGGCCGACTTGCTGCGCCGCCAGGGCGACCGGCCGGGGGCGCTGGCCGCGTATGCGCGGGCGGCCATGCTGGCTGAGAATGCAGTGGAAAGGCAATACCTTCTCCGGCGTCACGGGGAAATGCGCCTGCCGCTTGTATAATGCTCCCAAGTTCAAACAGACTGCCTACCATGACCAATACGACCCATTTCGGATACAAAACAGTTGCAGAAGACGACAAAGTGCGCGAAGTCGCCAAGGTGTTCCATTCCGTCGCTGCCAAATACGACGTGATGAACGACTTGATGTCGGGCGGGCTGCACCGTCTGTGGAAGACGTTTACCATCGCCAACGCGGGCGTGCGCCCCGGTTTCAAGGTGCTCGACATCGCCGGCGGCACGGGCGACCTGTCGAAGGCGTTTGCCAAGCAGGCGGGTCCTACGGGCGAAGTCTGGTTGACCGATATCAATGAATCGATGTTGCGCGTGGGCCGCGATCGCCTCTTGAATCGCGGCTTGCTCACCCCCACCTTGTTGTGTGACGCGGAAAAACTGCCATTCCCCGATAATTATTTCGACCGCGTCAGCGTCGCCTTCGGCCTGCGCAACATGACGCACAAGGACGTGGCGCTGGCGGAAATGCGCCGCGTGCTGAAACCGGGCGGCAAGCTGCTGGTGCTGGAATTTTCCAAGGTGGCGGCGCCGCTGCAAAAACCGTACGACATGTATTCGTTCTCGGTCTTGCCGTGGTTCGGCCAGAAAATCGCCGGTGACGCGGAAAGCTATCGCTATCTGGCCGAATCGATCCGCATGCACCCGGACCAGGAAACCTTGAAGACCATGATGGAAACGGCGGGCCTGGAGCGCGTGCAGTACTACAATTTGACGGCAGGCATTGCCGCTTTGCACACCGGTATCAAGATGTAATGCATCAACGTTGGTGATTTTAGGAGATGGAATGAAATTGAAGAAATTTATGGTCGGCATGATGCTGGCCGCGGCCACGGTATCCATGCTGGGCGAGGCGCTGGCCCGTCCCATGGGCGGTGGCCGTTCGTTTGGCCGCCAGTCGCAAAACGTGGGCCGCCAGGCGCCCGCACCTGCGCCCACCCCGGCGCCGGCCGCCGCGCCGCGCCAGGCGCAGCCTGCGCCAGCTCCCGCACCGGCGCCTGCCGCCAAGGCACCGAGCCGCTGGAAGGGCTTGCTGGGCGGCGCCTTGCTGGGCCTGGGTCTGGGCGCCTTGCTGTCGCATTTTGGCCTGGGCGGCGCCCTGGCCAGCATGATCAGCACCCTGCTGATGGTGGCTTTGCTGGCCGGCGTGGCCTTCTTCATCTACCGCATGGTGCGCGGCAAACGCGACACTAACGCCGGCAATGCGCCGTTCGCCGGTTTCGGCAACCAGCCGGCACCGGCCGGCAATGTGCCCGACATCGGTTCGCACATCCCGCCGCTGCCGCCGCTGCAACCCGTCTCGTCCGGCGTCGGCCTGGACAAGCCGGCACCGGCTGCCGCGCCATGGGGCGTACCAGGCGACTTCGACAAGGAAGCCTTCCTGCGCCACGCGAAAAGCAATTTCATTCGCTTGCAAGCGGCCTGGGACAAGGCCGACGTCAACGATATCCGCGAATTCACGTCGCCGGAAGTGTATGCGGAACTGCGCATGCAAATCCAGGAACGGGGCGCGCAGCCGGACTTTACGGATGTCGTCACCATCGATGCCGAACTGCTCGGTATCGAGACGAGCGTCAACGATTACCTGGCCAGCGTGAAATTTACGGGCCTGATCCGTTCGGCGCCGGGCGCGGCAGCGGAACCGTTTGCGGAAGTGTGGAATATGTCGAAACCCGTCAGCGGCAACAGCGGCTGGGTCCTGGCAGGCATCCAGCAATTGAATTAATTGTAAAAACTTGCTGAATAATGGCTTAAGTCCATGCGGAATGCATGATGCTTGACAGATATTTCCTGCTGAACTGGTAAGATCGAAACCGCCCGCGTTGTTGTACGGGCGGTTTTTCATTTTTAGGGGCGCGTTTGGCGCGCAGGCACACGATGGCACCACTTTCCGATCTCTCCCTGATGACGCCCGTCATCGCGACTATCAACCATTTGCTGGCGCAAGAGCCGTGGGCGCGCCAGCAGCTGGCCGTGCACGCCGGCAAGCTGGCCTGCATCGACACGGGCGCCGTGGCCTTGCGCCTGCGCGTCGACAGCGCCGGCATGCTGGAGGCGGCACCGGCGGACGTAGTTGCCAATGTGACCATCCGCGTGAAATTGTCCGATGTGCCGCTGATCCTGCAAAACCGCGAGCGGGCGTTTTCCTACGTCAAGATCGAAGGCGATGCCGAGTTTGCCAATGCGATTTCGCAATTGAGCAAGGGTTTGCGCTGGGAAGCCGAGCACGACCTGGAAAAGGTCGTTGGCCCCATGCTGGCCACGCGCCTCGTTTCCGGTGCGAAAGATGCCGCCGCCTTTGTGCGTACGGGCCAGCAAAAGCTGGCAGAAAACGTGGCCGAATACTTTCTCGACGAACAGCCGATGCTGATCCGTCCTTCTACCCTGCAAGAGTATTCCGCTGGCGTGACGCGCGTGCGCGATGACGTCGAACGCCTGGCCAAGCGCCTTGCCCGGCTGGAAAAGGCGGCCGCCGCCGTCCAGCCGCAGTCCTCCTCACCGGATTTGTCTACATGATATTGAAATTCCTGCGCCTGTTTAAAATCATCCGTGTTTCCATCAAGTACGGTCTGGATGAGATAGCGATTTCTGGTCTGCAAGTTCCCCGCACCGCCAAATTGATCGACACCCTGATTTTCTGGCGCGACCTGTCGTCGCCGCGGGGCTTGCGCCTGCGCCTGGCGCTGGAAGAGCTGGGTCCGATTTTCGTCAAGTTCGGCCAGGTGCTGTCGACCCGGCGCGATTTGATGCCGCCCGACATCGCCGAAGAACTGGCGCGCCTGCAAGACCGGGTGCCGCCGTTCGATTCCGACCTGGCCATCGCGCAGATCACCAAGTCGCTCGGTGCGCACCCGGATCAACTGTTTGCCCGCTTCGAGCGCGAGCCGGTGGCGTCCGCATCTATTGCCCAGGTGCACTTTGCCACCTTGAAAGACGGCCGCGAAGTGGCCGTGAAGGTCTTGCGTCCAGGCATGAAAAAGCTGATCGACGAAGACGTGGCCCTGATGCACATCGCCGCCGACTGGACCAGTCGCCTGTGGGCCGACAGCAAGCGCCTGAAGCCGAAAGAGGTGGTGGGCGAGTTCGACAAATACCTGCACGACGAGCTGGACCTGATGCGCGAGGCGGCCAACGCCAGCCAGCTGCGCCGCAACTTCGCCAATTCGGATTTGCTGCTGGTGCCGGAAATGCACTGGGATTATTGTTCCAGCAGCGTCATCGTCATGGAGCGCATGTACGGCATCCCCGTGTCGCAGACCGAGCGCCTGGTGGCGGCCGGCGTGGACTTGCGCAAACTGTCCAGCGATGGCGTGGAGATTTTCTTCACGCAAGTGTTCCGCGACGGCTTTTTCCATGCTGACATGCACCCAGGCAATATTCTCGTGTCGATCGCGCCCGACTCGTTCGGCCGCTACATCGCGCTCGACTTCGGCATCGTGGGAACGTTGAATGACTACGACAAGGATTATCTGTCGCAAAACTTCCTCGCCTTCTTCCGCCGCGACTACAAGCGCGTGGCCGAGGCGCACATCGAATCGGGCTGGGCGCCGAAGGACACGCGCGTCGACGAGCTGGAAGCGGCCGTGCGCGCCTGCTGCGAGCCGATCTTCGACCGCCCGCTGAAGGATATTTCTTTTGGGCAAGTATTGCTGCGGCTGTTCCAGACCTCGCGCCGCTTCAACGTGGAAGTGCAGCCGCAACTGGTGCTGCTGCAAAAGACCCTGCTCAATATCGAAGGCCTGGGCCGCCAGCTCGATCCGGAACTGGACCTGTGGCAAACGGCCAAGCCCTACCTGGAAAAATGGATGAGTAACCAGGTGGGGCCGCAAGGCTTCATGGAGCGCCTGCGCGCCGAGGCGCCCCGTTACGCGCACATCTTCCCGCAACTGCCGCGCTTGCTGCACCAGGCCTTGACCGTGCATGGCGAACCGCGTGAAAACGACGTGGAACTGATGAAAACCTTGCTGGCGGAGCAACGCCAGACGAACCGCTTGCTGAGTTTTATCGTGTACTTTGTCGGCGCCTTCGCCCTCGGCGCGCTGGGCTTGCAAGTGTTCATGCGCTGGCATCAACTGCCGTTTTAACTCGCTGAGGACGTAAGTGATGGCTGACTTCCACAACCGCGACCCGCTCTCGCCTGCCTTCTGGGACGAGCGTTTCGAAAAGCAATTCACTCCCTGGGACCAGGGCGGCGTGCCGTCCCGCCTGCGCAGCTTCGTGGCCGGCAGTCCGGTGCCGCTGCGCTGCCTGATACCCGGCTGCGGCTCCGCGTATGAACTGGTCTTCATGCTCGATCACGGCTGGGATGCCACGGCCATCGACTTTGCGCCGGCTGCCGTGGCCGCCGCGCGTGCCCAGCTGGGCGAGCGGGCAGGGCAGGTGGTGGAAGCGGATTTCTTTGCCTGGCAGCCCGAGGCACCGCTGGACCTGATCTATGAACGGGCGTTTTTGTGCGCCATGCCGCGCGCCATGTGGCCGCAAGTGGCGGCCCGCTGGGCGCAGCTGCTGGCGCCGGGCGCCATGCTGGCCGGTTACTTTTTCTTTGACGACAACGCCAAGGGGCCGCCGTTCGGCATTTCGCGGGAGAAACTGCAGGAATTGCTGGTGCCGCATTTCGACTGCCTGGCCGATGAGGCCGTCGACGATTCCATCGCCGTCTTCGCCGGCAAGGAGCGCTGGATGAGCTGGCGCCGCCGGGCGGACTGAAGCGGGCGGGGCATTTTCCGCTGGCGACAAAGGAAAAGCTTTATAATTCAGGGTTTTTGAAGTTTTTTCTCGGAGTAGAGATGCCGATTTACGCTTACCGTTGTGACGAGTGTGGTTTTGCCAAGGATGTCTTGCAAAAGATCTCCGATCCAGTACTGACGGTGTGCCTGTCGTGCGGCAAGCCCAGTTTCAAGAAACAATTGACGGCCGCCGGTTTCCAATTGAAGGGCACTGGCTGGTACGCGACCGATTTCCGCGGCGGTACGGCGCCCACCACGGCCATTCCGACGGGCCCGGCCGATAACGCCAAGCCTGCCCCGGCCGCCGAGAGCGCGCCTGCCGCTGCGCCTGCGCCCGCTCCTGCTGCCACCGCGCCGAAAGCGGACTGAAAAGCGCGCCGCGCCGATACGATCCATTACCGAGAAACTGATGCGTAAATACTTTATTACCGGATTACTGATTTTGGTGCCCCTGGCCATTACGGCCTGGGTGCTGAATCTGGTCATCAGCACGATGGACCAGTCGCTGTTGCTGGTGCCCGGCAGTACGCAGCCCAGCGTCTGGTTCGGCCACAAGATTCCCGCGCTGAGCACCATTCCCGGCCTGGGCACGGTATTGACGGTACTGATCGTGTTCTTCACGGGCTTGCTGACGAATAACCTGGTCGGCAATTACGTGGTGAAACTGTGGGAAAAATTGCTGCAACGCATACCCATCGTCAATTCCCTGTATTCGAGCGTCAAGCAAGTGTCCGATACCCTGTTTTCCCCGTCGGGCAATGCCTTCCGCAAGGCCGTGCTGGTGCCGTATCCGCACCAGAACTCCTGGACCATCGCTTTCCTGACGGGCGTGCCGGGCGGCGATGCGGCAAACCACCTGGTGGGCGACTTTGTCAGCGTGTACGTGCCGACGACGCCGAATCCGACCTCAGGCTTTTTCCTGATGATGAAGCGCAGTGATGTCGTCGAACTCGACATGAGCGTCGATGCGGCGCTCAAATATATCGTCTCGATGGGCGTGGTGGCGCCTGCGGAAGTTGTTGCTGTACCGGCCCCGGCAGCCAAAGAATAAAGGCAGGCGTCCCATGCGGGACGTGGCCGGATTGAACACTCACTAACCTGAACTGAGAATTTTATGTCTATGCGTACTGAATACTGCGGCCTCGTTACCGAAGCCATGCTGGGACAAACCGTCAGCCTGTGCGGCTGGGTACATCGCCGCCGCGACCACGGCAGCCTGATTTTCATCGACTTGCGCGACCGCGAAGGCCTGGTGCAAATCGTCTGCAACCCGGAACAAGCGGAGATGTTCAAGGTCGCCGAAGCCGTGCGCAACGAATTCTGCCTGCGCGTGACGGGCGTCGTGACCAACCGTATCGAAGGCACGATCAACAACAACTTGAAATCGGGCAAGATCGAAGTGGTCTGCTCGGAGCTGGAAGTGCTGAACCCGTCCGTGCCCGTGCCGTTCCAGCTCGATGACGACAACCTGTCGGAAACGACGCGTCTGACGCACCGCGTGCTGGACCTGCGCCGCCCGCAAATGCAAAACAACCTGCGCCTGCGCTACAAGGTGACGATGGAAGTGCGCAAGTACCTCGACGCGCTGGGCTTCATCGACATCGAAACGCCGATGCTGACCAAGTCCACGCCAGAAGGCGCGCGCGATTACCTGGTGCCGTCGCGCGTGAACGCCGGCAGCTTCTTCGCCTTGCCGCAATCGCCACAGTTGTTCAAGCAACTGTTGATGGTCGCCAACTTCGACCGTTACTACCAGATCACCAAGTGCTTCCGCGACGAAGACTTGCGCGCCGACCGCCAGCCTGAATTCACGCAGATCGATTGCGAAACCTCGTTCCTGACGGAACAGGAAATCCGCGACCTGTTCGAAGACATGATCCGCGTCGTCTTCAAGAACACCCTGAACATCGACCTGCCGAACCCGTTCCCGGTGATGGATTTCGCCGAAGCGATGGGCCTGTACGGTTCCGACAAGCCGGACATGCGCGTCAAGCTGGCCTTCACGGACTTGACCGAAGTCATGAAGTCGGTCGAGTTCAAGGTCTTCAACGGCGCCGCCAACATGAAAGGCGGCCGCGTGGTGGCCCTGCGCGTACCGCAAGGCGGCAGCATGCCCCGTTCGGAAATCGACGCCTACACGCAATTCGTCGCCATCTACGGCGCCAAGGGCCTCGCTTACATCAAGGTCAACGAGAAAGCCAAGGGTCCTGAAGGCTTGCAGTCGCCGATCGTCAAGTTCCTGCCTGCCGACGTGCTGGCCACGATCCTCGAGCAGACGGGCGCGCAAGACGGCGACCTGATCTTCTTCGGCGCCGACAAGGCCAAGGTAGTCAACGACGCCATCGGCGCGCTGCGCGTGAAAATCGGTCACAGCGAGTTCGGCAAGAAAGCCGGCCTGTTCGAAGACGTGTGGAAGCCATTGTGGGTGGTCGACTTCCCGATGTTCGAGCACGACGAAGAAGCGGACCGCTGGACGGCGACCCACCATCCCTTCACGGCGCCGAAAGACGGCCATGAAGACATGCTGGAAAGCGATCCGGGCGCCTGCATCGCCAAGGCCTACGACATGGTCTTGAACGGCTGGGAACTGGGCGGCGGTTCGATCCGTATCCACCGCGAAGAAGTGCAGTCGAAAGTGTTCCGCGCATTGAAGATCGATGCGGAAGAAGCGCAGCTGAAGTTCGGCTTCCTGCTCGACGCCCTGCAATACGGCGCGCCACCGCATGGCGGCCTGGCATTCGGCCTGGACCGTATCGTGACCATGATGACGGGTTCCGAATCGATCCGCGACGTGATCGCCTTCCCGAAAACCCAGCGCGCGCAAGACTTGCTGACCCATGCGCCGTCGGAAGTGGACGAAAAGCAATTGCGTGAACTGCACATCCGTTTGCGCAGCGCCGAGCCTAAAGTAGTGTAATGAAGCATGCGGCTGCCCCGGCGGCCGCTGTTTGATCCACTATGCAAAAAAAGGCGCTGTCGTGGCGCCTTTTTCATTGTTGATATGACTCATAAAATTCCTGTTTCCGTGCTGGTCGTCATTCATACGGCTGACCTTGACGTCTTGCTCATCGAACGCGCGGGCCAGCCCGGCTTCTGGCAATCGGTGACGGGTTCCGTCGATGCCGTCGACGAACCGCTGCTGCAGACGGCCGCACGCGAACTGTGCGAGGAGACCGGCATCGTTGCCGATGGATGCGATATCGTGCTGCGCGACTGGAACTTGTCGAATGTGTACGAGATCTATCCGATCTGGCGCCACCGCTATGCGCCCGGCGTGACGCGCAACACGGAACACGTGTTCAGCGTGCAAGTGCCGCGCGACATCGCCATCACCCTGAGCCCCCGCGAACACCTGCAATACGCGTGGCTGCCTTATCTGGCGGCGGCCGACCGCTGTTTCTCGTCGTCCAACGCGGAAGCGATTCTGCAATTGCCGGCCATGACGGGCCTGGCGCGCCATCGTTGATCTCATTCGAAAGCTATCCATGTTGAACTGGTTTAATCTCTCCTTGCAACAAAAACTGGCCGGCACATTCTGCCTGGCGCTGTGCCTGGTCGTGATTGTGGCGGCCAGCCTGTACACGCCGCCCGAACGCACGCCGCCCGTCGGCTTGCCGCTGATGGTGGTGGGACTGCTGTTGCATCCCGGTATGTTTAGCAAGGGCAAGCGCACGGTGGCCTGGCGCGGCGCACCGTTGCTGGTCAAGGTGGTGTGGTCCGCCGGCATCGCGGCGGCCGGCGTCAGTGTCGCCAGCGGCCTGGCGCGCATGTTTGCCTGAGCCAGGCGAGGCCGAAGGCGAGCCAATCGAGGCATTAGGTGCGCACGCGCACCTACGCTGGCGCCGCGCGGGGCCCGTCTGGGAGTAGAATCCATGCATGAAAATCCGCGTAGCAACTTATAATATCCACAAGGGCGTCTCTTCCGTGCGGGGCTTGCCCAGAGTCCACGCATTGAAGCAGGCGATCGCCCTGTTCCATGCCGATGTCGTCTTCCTGCAAGAGGTGCAAGGCAAGCACGACCGCAATGCGGCCCGCTTTGGCGCCGAGAAAAACGGCCACAAGCATTGGCCGGAAGCGTCGCAGCACGAGTTCTTTGCTGGCGCCGAACACCATTCCGCCTATGGCATGAATGCCGTGTACGACCATGGCCACCATGGCAACGCCTTGCTCAGCAAATTCCCCATCGCCTCGCAAACCAACCACGATGTGTCCGACCATGCCTATGAGCAGCGCGGCATCCTGCATTGCGTGCTCAAGACGCCGCAGGCCGACGTGCACTGCTACGTGGTCCACCTGGGCCTGTTCGAGTCGGGGCGGGGACGGCAGACGCAGGCGCTGATCGATGCCGTGATGGAATCGGCGCCGAATGGCGAACCCGTCATCATCGCGGGCGACTTCAACGACTGGCGCAACACGCTCAGCGACAAGCTGCGCAATGCGCTGGGCGTGGTGGAAGTGTTTGACCAGCGTGCATCGAACTCGGCCCTGGGTGACCTCGTGCGCACCCTGGCGCGGCGCCAGACGAAAACACCCGTCCCCGTACCGGCACGCACCTTTCCCGCCGCCTTGCCGTGGTTCCGTCTGGACCGCATCTATGTGCGCGGTTTCCACGTGGAAGGTGCACAAGTGATGCATGGCACCCTGTGGGCCAAACTGTCGGACCACGCGCCGATAGTTGCTGCTTTGAAACTCGCGTAGACTGCCGGCATGCGCACAGTCAATTTCATCGCCCACAACGACATCAAGCTGCTGTATTGCGGCACCGATTACTTTCCCGCGCTCATAGCGGCCATTGACGGCGCACGCTCGGAAGTCTATTTCGAAACCTATATCTTTGCCGATGACGCCACGGGCACCCTGGTGCTCGACGCCCTGAAACGGGCAGCCGCGCGCGGCGTGCTGGTGTGCATGATCACGGACTGGTTCGGCACGGGCAACCGCCGCGTCAAGGCCATGCATGCGCAGCTGGAAGCGGCCGGCGTGCACCACCGCATCTTCAATCCCTGGTTCCGGCGCGGCATCACGCGCACGCACCGCAAGATCTGCGTCGCCGATGGCGAGATCGCCCTGGTGGGCGGCATCAATATCAACGACGACATGTTTTGCGACTACGATCACAGCATCAGCCTGGAAGCGCCGCGCTGGGATTTCGCCGTGCAGGTGAAGGGGCCGCTGGTGGACGCCATCCATGAAGAGGTGCAGGCGCAGTGGGCGCGCCTGGGCAAGATGAACCTGGTGCGGCGTATCAAGCTGTACCGCAAGATGCGCGTCGTCAGCAAGGAGCTGGCGAAAAACCCCGTCGTGGCCGGCTTTGTCGTGCGCGACAACCTGCGCAACCGCCGCACCATCCAGCGTGCCTACCTGCAGGCGCTGGGCCAGGCGAGGAAAAGCGTGATGCTGGCCAACCCGTATTTCGCGCCCGGTCACAAGCTGCGCCACGCCCTGGCCCAGGCGGCCCAGCGGGGCGTCGACGTGGTACTGCTGATCGGCGTGGGCGAATTCCGCATGCAAGATGCTGTGGCGCACTCGTTTTACCCGAAACTGCTGGCTGCAGGCGTGAAGATTGTCGAATACCGCAAGACGCAGCTGCACGCCAAGGTGGCCGTCGTCGACGACGACTGGGCGACGGTGGGTTCGAGCAATATTGACGCGCTGAGCCTGTTTTTGAACCAGGAAGCGAACGTGGTGATCAAGGACGTGGCCTTCGCGCAAAGCCTGCGCCAGCATATCGAGCAAGGCGTGGCCGACGGCATCGTGATTCACCAGGATGATTTCAAGCACATCGGCCGTTTCCGGCGCATCGGCTATGAAGCCGCCTTCCTCGTGTACCGGCTGGTGATGCGCATTTTTTCAGTAGGCAAGTACGCATGAACGAGATGACAACGGTCAGGCTGGACAAATGGCTGTGGGCGGCGCGCTTCTTCAAGACGCGCTCGCTGGCCAGCGAAGCCGTCGACACGGGCAAGGTCAAAGTGGGCGGCGAGCGCGTGAAACCGGCGCGCAGCGTGCGCGTGGGCGACGAGCTGGCCATCGACAATGGCGCGGAGACGTGGGAAGTGGCCGTGCTGGGCCTGTCCGACAAGCGCGGCGCGGCACCCGTGGCGCGCCTGCTGTATGAAGAAACGCCGGCCAGCATCGCCCGCCGCGAGCAGCTGGCCGAGGAGCGCAAGCTGTTCCGCGAGCCGGGCACCACCATCAAGGGGCGGCCGACCAAGCGCGACCGCCGGCAATTGAGCAAGGCTGGCGGCCTCGACTGAGGCGCGATTGTTACTACAAGGCAAGGGCGCACGGCGCTTTTGCCGCCTGAAACCGATACAAACACGCAGTCAGAAAATGCTGCGCTGCACCAATAGAACGCCGGCTCTAAAGTTCCCGTTTGACTTTTACGTGGTAGTGGATAATAGTACGAGCGTTCGGATTTTTTCGAAGCGTGCTTTTTTTTACCCTCGCTTCAGTCCGCCAAATCGGCAACATCACTTTTAGAACGGACATCTTGAATACTTCAGTCAAATTCATGCGCAAGGGCGAGCTGACCCGTGCAGCCATCCTCGACGTGGCGCTGGACCTGTCCAGCCGCGACGGCCTGGAAGGCCTGACGATTGGGCTGCTTGCGGACAAAATGAACATGAGCAAGTCGGGCGTGTTTGCCCACTTCGGCTCGCGCGAGGACTTGCAGATGGAAGTGCTGAAGCTTTATCACTATCGTTTCGAGCAAGAAGTCTTTTTCCCCAGCATGAAAGAACCACGCGGCATCCAGCGCCTGCAATCGATGTTTGCGCGCTGGGTCAAGCGGGTCAGCGTGGAAATCGCTTCCGGCTGCATCTATATCAGTGGCGCCGTCGAGTATGACGACCGTCCCGGTCCCATCCGCGAGGCCCTGGTGGCCATGGTGCGGGCCTGGCAGGGCGCGCTGCTGCGCTGTGTCGAGCAATCGATCGCCACGGGCGACCTGAAAGCGGACACGGACGCCCAGCAGCTGGTGTACGAGATGTATGGCCTGATCCTGGCCCTGCATCACGACGCGCGCTTCCTGCGCGTGCCGGGCAGCATCGAACGGGCGCAAGCGGGCTTTATCCGCCTGCTGGCGTCGTACCAGAATTGCGCCACAAGTAAATAAGCCGTCAGGCAGTATCCGCAACAACGCACACGCACTACAAGTACAACACTTTAGCTAATCGCCTTCAGGAGAAAATTATGGGTCAATACGTCGCGCCAATCCGGGATATGCAATTCGTCCTGCATGAGTTCCTGCAAGTGGAAGAAGAACTGAAGCAAATGCCGTCGTACGCCGACGTCGACGCCGACATCATCAACCAGGTGCTGGAAGAGGGCGGCAAATTCACCTCCGAAGTATTGTTCCCGCTGAACCACTCCGGCGACCGCGAAGGCTGCCACCACGACCCCGTCACGAAAAGCGTGACCACGCCGAAAGGTTTCAAGGAAGCCTACAAGCAGTACGTCGAAGGCGGCTGGGCGGCACTGGCTTGCGATCCGGAATACGGCGGCCAGGGCTTGCCTGTCGTGCTGAACAATTCGTTCTATGAAATGCTGAACTCGTCGAACCAGGCTTGGTCCATGTACCCGGGCCTGTCGCACGGCGCCTACGAGTGCCTGAAGGAACACGGCACCGACCACCAGAAGGAAGTCTACCTGCCGAAGCTGGTGTCGGGCGAGTGGACGGGCACCATGTGCCTGACCGAACCGCACTGCGGCACCGACCTGGGCCTGCTGCGCTCGAAAGCGCTGCCTGAGGCGGACGGTTCCTGGACCATCACCGGCAACAAGATCTTCATCTCGGCCGGCGAGCACGACATGGCGGAAAACATCCTGCACCTGGTGCTGGCCCGCGTGCCGGACGCGCCGGAAGGCTCGAAAGGCATCTCGCTGTTCCTGGTGCCGAAATTCCTGCCGAACGCGGACGGTACGGTCGGCGAGCGCAACCCGATCACCTGCGGCGCCATCGAAGAAAAAATGGGCATCCACGGCAACTCGACCTGCCAGATGAACCTGGACGGCGCCAAAGGCTGGATCATCGGCCAGCCGAACAAGGGGCTGAACGCCATGTTCGTTTTCATGAACGCGGCCCGTCTGGGCGTGGGCATGCAGTCGCTGGGCCTGACGGAAATCGCCTACCAGAACGCGCTGATCTACGCCAAGGACCGCACGCAAATGCGTTCGCTGTCCGGCATCAAGAACCCGGAACTGCCGGCCGACCGCATCATCGTGCACCCTGACGTGCGCCGCATGCTGCTGACGGGTAAAGCCTACGCGGAAGGCGCGCGCGCCTTCACCTCGTACGTGGCGCTGCAGATCGACCGCGAACTGCACCACCCGGACGCCGACGTGCGCAAGGAAGCGGCCGACGAAGTGGCGCTGCTGACCCCCGTCATCAAAGCCTTCATCACCGACAACGCCTGGATCGCCACCTCGGACGCGATGCAAGTGTTCGGCGGCCACGGCTACATTTCGGAATGGGGCATGGAGCAGTATGTGCGCGACGCGCGCATCAACATGATCTATGAAGGCACGAACACGATCCAGTCGCTGGACCTGCTGGGCCGCAAGATCCTCGGCGACAACGGCGCCAAGCTGCGCAAGTTCGGCGAAAAGATCAAGGCCTTCGTCGAAGACAACGGCACCGATGAAGCGATGAGCGAATTCGTCACCCCACTGGGCGACCTGGGCGACAAAGTCACCAAGCTGACCATGGAAATCGGCATGAAGGCCTTCCAGAATCCTGACGA
Source organism: Janthinobacterium aestuarii (assembly GCF_046113285.1). Lineage (NCBI taxonomy): Bacteria > Pseudomonadati > Pseudomonadota > Betaproteobacteria > Burkholderiales > Oxalobacteraceae > Janthinobacterium > Janthinobacterium aestuarii. Next base: position 5,708,454 of record NZ_CP142524.1, on the reverse strand, counting down.
AGTGGGCGCGGCCTGCGTGCCTTACCTGCGCGTCGTCGGCCACATGATCTACAGCTACCTGTTCGCGCAGATGGCCAAGATCGCCCTCGAAAAAGAGTCCAGCGGCGACAAGTTCTACACCGCCAAACTGGCTACCGCACGTTTCTACTTCGCCCGCTTGCAGCCTGAAACGGCAACCCTGATCCGTCAGGCGCGTTCCGGTTCGGCCAACCTGATGGCACTCGACGCAGACCTGTTCTAAGACTTGAGGAAAATATGACCAATTTCATCGTTAAAAAAGTAGCCGTCCTCGGCGCCGGCGTGATGGGCGCGCAGATCGCCGCCCACTGCATCAACGCGAAAGTGCCGGTCGTGCTGTTCGACCTGCCGGCCAAGGAAGGCCCGAAGAATGGCATCGTGCTGCGCGCCATCGAGAACCTGAAAAAGCTGTCGCCTGCGCCGCTGGGCAACAAGGATGACGCCGCGCTGATCCAGGTCGCCAACTACGAAGACAACCTGGACCTGCTGGCCGGTTGCGACCTGATCATCGAAGCCATCGCCGAGCGCATGGACTGGAAACACGACCTGTACCAGAAGGTGGCCCCGCACATCGGCCCGAACGCGATCTTCGCTTCGAACACCTCGGGCCTGTCGATCACCAAGCTGGCCGAAGGTTTCGACGCCGACCTGAAGTCGCGCTACTGCGGCGTGCACTTCTTCAATCCGCCGCGCTATATGCACCTGGTCGAAATCATCCCGACCGCGTTCACCAAGCCTGAAATCGCCGACCAGCTGGAAGGCTTTTTGACCACCACCCTGGGCAAGGGCGTGGTCCGCGCCAAGGACACGCCGAACTTCATCGCCAACCGCGTGGGCGTGTTCGGCATCCTGGCCATCGTGCACGAAGCCGAGAAATTCGGCCTGTCCGTGGACGTTGTCGATGACCTGACCGGCTCCAAGCTGGGCCGCGCCAAGTCGGGTACTTTCCGCACGGCGGACGTGGTCGGCCTGGACACCATGGGCCATGTGATCAAGACCATGCAGGACTACCTGCCGAACGACCCGTTCGCCGCCGTCTACAAGACGCCGGCCGTGCTGGCGCAGCTGGTGGAAAAAGGCGCGCTGGGCCAGAAGAGCGGCGCGGGCTTCTACAAGAAGGTCGGCAAGGATATCTTGCGCCTCGACTTCGCCACCGGTGAATACGTGGCCGGCGGCGCCAAGGCCGCCGACATCATCGCCCGCATCCTGAAGGAAAAGGATCCGGTCAAGAAGATGAAGGCGCTGCGCGAATCGACGAATCCGCAAGGCCAGTTCCTGTGGGCGATCTTCCGCGACGCCTTCCACTACATCGCCATCCATCTGGACACCGTGGCCGACAACGCGCGCGACATCGACTTCGCCATGCGCTGGGGCTTCGGCTGGAACGTGGGCCCGTTTGAAACGTGGCAGGCATCGAACTGGCTGCAAGTGGCCAACTGGGTCAAGGAAGACATCGACGCCGGCCACGCGCTGTGCAACGCGCCTTTGCCTGCCTGGGTCTTCGAAGGCCCGGTCGCTGAAAAAGGCGGCGTGCACACGCCGGAAGGTTCGTATTCCGCCGTGTCGAACAGCTTCGTGCCACGCTCTAACCTGTCCGTCTACGACCGCCAGCAGTTCCGCGCGCCGGTCCTGGGCAGCGGCGCCATCGACGGCAAGACCGCCGGCACCACCGTCTTCGAAGACGAATCCGTGCGCGTCTGGCATACGGGCGACGACGTCCTGATCATCTCGTTCAAGACGAAGATGCACGTGATCGGCGAAGGCGTCATCAATGGCTTGAAACTGGCCCTGGCCGAAGCGGAAAAGAACTTCAAGGGCCTGGTGATCTGGCACGCGGACGCAGCCGAAGGCGGCGCCTTCTCGGCCGGCGCCGACCTGCAATCGGCCCTGCCGGCCTTCATGCAAGGCGGCGTGAAAGCCGTCGATCCGATCATCGCCGAACTGCAGAACACCTTCATGTCGCTGAAATACGCGAACGTGCCGGTGATCGCCGCGGTCGCTGGCCTGGCACTGGGCGGCGGTTGCGAACTGGCGCTGCATGCATCGAAGCGCGTGGCCTCGATCGAGTCGTATATCGGCCTGGTGGAAGTGGGCGTGGGCCTGATTCCTGCCGGCGGCGGCTTGAAGGAAGCGGCGCAGCGCGCCTACAAGGAAGCCAAGGGTAACGACATCCTGCAATTCCTGAAAACGGGCTTTACCAATGCGGCCACCGCCAACGTGTCGAAATCGGCGCTGGAAGCGAAGAAGATGGGCTACCTGAAGGAAGACGACGTAATCGTGTTCAACGCCTACGAGCTGCTGCACGTGGCCAAGGTCGAAGCGCGCGCCATGTTCGACGCGGGCTTCCGTCCGGCGCTTCCTTCGCTGATCCAGGTGACGGGCCGCTACGGCTGGGGCACCATCAAGGCGCAGCTGGTCAACATGCGCGACGGCGGCTTCATTTCGGCGCACGATTTCAAGCTGGGCGAGATGATCGCCGAGATCGTATCGGGCGGCGACGTGGACCAGGGCAGTTTCGTCAGCGAACAGTGGCTGCTGGATATGGAACGCAAGGCATTCCTGGAGCTGTTGAACCATCCGAAAACCCAGGAACGGATCATGGGCATGATGCAGACCGGTAAGCCGGTACGCAACTAAGCACAGCGTCGATGACGATCCTGTCCCTCGTATTTAAAGTACTGCTGCGCGTGAGGCCAAGCATGGTGTATGACCGTATCAAACAACAGATGATGGACACCTTGCCCTTCGTGCGGCTGCTGGGGATCAGCATCGACGAGATCGGCGCCGGCACCTCGAAGGTGTCGCTGCCGGACGATCCCAAACTGCATAATCACCTGGGCACGCAGCATGCGGGCGCCTTGTTTACCCTGGCCGAAACGGCTTCCGGCGCGGCCATGGCTGGCGGCTTCGCCGAGCTGATACTGGGCTTGCGCCCGGTGGCCAAGGAGTCGCGCATCGCCTACCAGAAGGTGGCCCGGGGCGCGACGCGCGCCGAAGGCCGCGTGCCGGGCGACCTGGCTGCCTTGAAGGCGCAGCTGGCGCAGGACGGCAAGGTGGCGTTTCCCGTGGCAGTCGATATTTTCGATGCCGAAGGCACGCTGGCGGCACAGGTGACGGTGGACTGGTATTTGTCGCAGAAGCGCTAAGCGGCAACCTGACTACCCCGGACATTCGACAGAACACGAACCTCGTTCAACATCTTTGAAAGAACAAAATGAGCAAACAACTTCAAGACGCCTACATCGTCTCTGCAACCCGCACCCCGATCGGCAAAGCGCCGCGCGGCATGTTCAGAAACACCCGCCCGGACGACCTGCTGGTGCGCGTACTGCAATCGGCCCTGGCGCAGGCGCCTGGCCTCGACCCGGCGCTGATCACCGACGCGATCATCGGCTGCTCGTTCCCGGAAGCGGAGCAGGGCTTCAACATCGCGCGTAACTCGGTGCTGCTGGCCGGCTTGCCGAAAACCGTGGGCGGCGTCACCGTCAACCGCTACTGCGCCTCGGGCATCACGGCCATCGCCATGGCGGCTGACCGCATCCGCGTGGGCGAAGCCGACGTCATGATCGCCGGCGGCATCGAATCGATGTCGATGGTGCCGATGATGGGCCACCACCCATCGATGAATCTGGACATGTTCAGCGACGAAAACATCGGCATGGCCTACGGCATGGGCCTGACGGCCGAAAAAGTGGCGCAGCAATGGAAAGTGTCGCGTGAACAGCAGGACGCGTTCTCCGTTGAATCGCACCGCCGCGCCATCGCCGCGCAGCAAGCCGGTTTCTTCAAGGCCGAAACGACGCCAGTGGAAATCATCACGCGCACGCCGAACCTGGCCACCGGCCAGGTCGACGTAACGCGCCGCACCGTCGACACGGACGAAGGCGCGCGCGCCGATTCGTCGATGGAGTCGCTGGCAAAACTGAAGCCTGTGTTCGCCGCCAAGGGTTCCGTCACGGCCGCCAACAGCTCGCAGATGTCCGATGGCGCCGGCGCGCTGTTGATCGTCAGCGAAAAAATCCTGCGCGAGCACAACCTGACCCCGCTGGCGAAATTCTCCTCGTTCGCCGTGCGCGGCGTGCCGCCGGAAATCATGGGCATCGGTCCGAAATTTGCCATTCCTGCAGCGTGCGCCGCCGCCGGTATCACGCAAGACCAGCTGGACTGGATCGAGCTGAACGAAGCGTTTGCCGCACAGGCATTGGCCGTGATCGGCGACCTGGGCCTGGATCCATCGAAGGTCAACCCGATGGGCGGCGCGATCGCCCTGGGCCACCCTCTGGGCGCCACCGGCGCCATCCGCGCCGCGACCGTGATTCACGCGCTGCAGCGCACCAAGCAGAAGTACGGCATGGTGACGATGTGCGTGGGCGCAGGCATGGGCGCAGCAGGCATCTTCGAACGCGTCTGATGACACTTGGCATAAGCTACTGCGCGTTGCGATTCGCGGCCTGCGATGCTCACTGTGCCTTCGCACAGTTGCGCGTCTCGGCCACAACTCGCTGCCGCTCGCTACGCTTCTGCCAGGCGTCGTGACGTCAGTGGTCAGCTAAGATTAGTCAAAACTTGGGCGCTGCGGGATTACCCCGGCGCCCTTTATCTTTTTGGAGACGACATGGATATTTTGTGCAGCAAGAGCGAGGGCATTCTGACCCTGGAATTCAACCGCCTGGAACGCAAGAATGCGATCACGGGTGCCATGTACCAGACCCTGGCCGACGCGCTGGTGGCGGCCGAGACGGACGATGCAGTACGCGCCATCCTGATCTGCGGCAAGCGCGAGATTTTCACGGCTGGCAACGACCTCGATGACTTCATGAAGACGGCGCGTCCGAAGGATGGCTCGCTCGACCATGACCGTCCCGTGTTCCAGTTCATGCGCGCCCTGTACGGCAGCAGCAAGCCAGTGGTGGCGGCCGTCTCCGGCCCCGCCATCGGCATCGGCACGACCTTGCTGATGCACTGCGACCTGGTCTACGCGGCCGACAACGCCAGCTTCTCGATGCCGTTCACGCAGCTGGGCCTGTGCCCGGAATTTGGCTCCAGCCTGCTGCTCACGCAACTGGCCGGCTACCCGCGCGCGGCGGAAAAGCTGATGCTGGGCGAGTCCTTCCCCGCCAGCGAAGCGCTGGAAATGGGCCTCGTGTCGAAAGTCGTGCCCCTGTACGACTTGATGACCTTCGCGCAAGGCCAGGCGGCCAAGCTGGTGGCATTGCCGGCGGCCTCGATCCGCGCCACCAAGCGCCTGATGAAGCAAAGCCGCATGGAACCGATGAAGGCGGCCATCGCCGAGGAAAACAAGTTGTTCAGCGCCATGCTGGGCGGTGCCGAGGCGAAGGAAGCGTTTACGGCCTTCTTTGAAAAGAGGAAGCCGGATTTCAAGAAGTTCGCCTAAGGCAGGGTCTGACATCGCGTCGGACCTTCACCATCTGATGCGGAAATGACGATCGACGATGAGAATGCGGTGGCCGGTCAGCGCGAAAACGACCACGTTTACAGCCGCTACCGCAACTCATTGAATATAAAAGAAGTTTCTCAGCTGCGCCCCTGCAACGGGGGCTGGTCTTGACGTCGCGGCGAGCCTGATTGAAAACAGGGTCCAATAACGATTGCTTGGTGCGGCTACGGCTGCCGACAAGCAAACCTGACATTTTTATCTTTTATGATACTTTCCTGATGAATTTCATGTTTTATGCTAATGCATGGATTGCGACAGTTTCCATTCTCAAATGATGTGAAAGTTCATCGTCATGTATTTTCACGGCCATGACGACCAGTTGACGCGTATTGTCCGGGTATTGCTGCTGCAGGTAAAACAGGAGGAGCATTCATGATTCGATTGGTGTTGCTGTTATTGGGCGTTGAATATCTACGCAAGCGCTGGCGCAGTATCCTGCTGATCGGATTGATATGGCTGCTCGCAGGCCTGGTCATCTTTATTGACGCGCTCGACAATGCGATGTACTTCCCGATCAATTTTTTTGCTTACCTGTTCCTGGTCGAAGGTCTGGCAACGCTGGCTGTGGCATGGACTGGCGTCGGCGGACAGCGCATCTTGCGCTACGTGAAAGGCTGCGCCGTGGTGCTGGCGGCGATGCTGATCTTCGCCGGTCACCACCATGGCAATTTCCTGTTATCGATGATTTTTGGAACGCTTTTTCTCGCCGACGGACTGATACAGTGCGTCTCTGCCTACATGGTCCGCTATCGGCGCTGGCGCGTGGCGTTTTCCTGGGGCCTGGCCGAGATTGCGCTGGCAATCTTCTTTTATCAGCCATATCCGACGCATTATGTTGGAACACTACCGTATTGCCTGGGCCTGTTTCTGATGTTTGGCGGCGCCAATTTGATGGGGCTGGCAACCCGTGTTCGTCGCATGAGCGGTAATCCGGCCCTGTCGGAATCGGCGCATTCCGCAGTCCAGCCGGATGAACACCTTGCTTCTGCATATACCCAAGTGGAGTGGGACGGTCCTCCAGCGGAGCATGAACAGGCGCTGACGGTGCATGTCTGGACGCCTGCCGGTTCAGCCAGGTCGCCGACCCAACATTATCCGATTGTCGATCGCTATATCGCCGCAGTCGATGTCAACGGCGTGATCTCTACCGGGCATGCGGCATTGGAATCGCCTGAAGGTATTTATATCAGCCTGTATCCGCGCACAGAGATCGACCGTTCGCCGGACGATTTCGGGCGCCTGCTGCGCGCCACCCGGGAGAATGACGTGCCGGGCGTATTCCAGCCGGATTATGCGACAGAATCCAAGGCATGGTGCCCGTCCACCGTTCAGGTCCGTATCCGGAATTACGACCCGCGCCAGCTGCAGGCTTTCTGGCGACAGTATCGCTGCGACGAGACTTACAATCTCACGCATCGTAATTGTTCCAGTACTGTTGCCCGGGCATTGGAGGCGGCGATCGACGGCGCCGTTGGCCGCCTGTATGGGGATCGCGCAGGCTGGAGAGTGTTTTTCCGCATCCTGGCGACGCCGGAGTTGTGGGTAGCCGCCCAGATCCGCAAGCGTGCCGTGACGATGGCGTGGACGCCCGGGTTGACGCTCGATTATTCCAGGGCGCTCAGCATGCTGGCCGATCCGCGTCCGTTCGCCTGGTGGAAATTGGCGAGGGCCGCCTTCAACAGGATGGCGCAATTGCGCCGCGAATGGCGTGCCCAGGACCATGGCGCCATCGATCTGCGCGAGAATCCTGGTGAAGACGCCATGCGTGACAAGCGCGCGTAGTTCGCCGTCGCTGCATTGAAATAGATGGATCTAGACGACTGGTCTAATTGTGCTACAATGCCCCGCATGAAAGCTGAATACACCGACGTGCGCCAGCACATTATCGACCAGGGCAAGGCCATCATCACGCGCAAGGGTTTTGCCGGCGTGGGGCTGAACGAGATTTTATCGGCCGCCGACGTGCCCAAGGGCTCGTTCTACCATTACTTCAAGTCCAAGGAATTGTTTGGTGTAGCGATGCTGGAAGACTACGTAACGCGCTACCTGGACGAAATGGAGCGCGTGCTGGGCCAGCCCGGCCGGAACGCGGCGCAGTCGCTGATGGCGTATTGGGCCAGCTGGACCAGCGACAGCCTCGATGGCAGCGGCTGCGACTGCCGTTGCCTGGTGGTCAAGCTCAGCAGCGAAGTGGCGGACATGTCGGAACCGATGCGCGTGGCGCTGCTTGGCGGCACCGACCGCATCATCGCCAGGCTGGCCCTGGCCATCGCGCGGGGCAGGGTGGACGATACGCTGCCATCGGTGGCCGACCCGGCGCAGACGGCCGCCACCTTGTACCAGCTGTGGCTGGGCGCGGCCATGCTGACCAAGCTGCGGCGCGACGCCAGCGCCTTGCAAACGGCCTGGCGGGCGACCCTGGCCATGCTGCAGCTGCCGCCGGATCAATAAGGGCGCCAGGTACGCGGATGACAGACGTCCGCGTTTTTTGAACCGCATTCTAGACGACCAGTCTAATAATAAAGGAGCAGCATGAAGAATTTTGAATTCCACAACCCGACCCGTATCGTCTTCGGTCTTGATACCGTCGCCAAATTGTCCACCCTGGTGCCGCACGATGCGCGCGTGCTGATCTTGTACGGCGGCGCCAGCGCGGAAAAGACGGGCACCCTGGCCGAAGTGCGCACTGCTCTTGCGCTGGGCCAGCGCACGGTGCAGGAGTTTGGCGGCATCGAACCCAATCCCAGCTATGAAACCCTGATGCGCGCCGTGGCCCAGGTGCGCAGCGAGAAGCTGGACTTCCTGCTGGCCGTCGGCGGCGGCTCCGTGATCGACGGCACCAAGTTCGTCGCCGCGGCCGCCCTGTACGACGGCGAGCCGTGGGAAATCGCCGAGCGCGGCGGCGCCAACGTGCAGCGCGCCCTGCCGTTCGGCACGGTGCTGACCTTGCCGGCCACCGGGTCGGAAATGAACAGCGGCGGCGTGGTGACGAAAAAAGCCACGCATGCCAAGCTGAGTTTTCGCAACCCGCTGCTGTACCCGCAGTTTTCCGTGCTCGACCCCGGCAAAACGTTTACCTTGCCGTCCACGCAGGTAGCCAATGGCCTGGTCGACGCCTTTGTCCACACCACGGAACAGTATCTGACCTATCCGGTGCAGGCGAAGGTGCAGGACCGCTTTGCCGAAGGCTTGCTGCAGACCCTGGTCGAGATCGCGCCGCAGGCGGTCGCCTCACCCGACGATTACGCCACGCGCGCCAACCTGATGTGGACGGCCACCCTGGCCCTGAATGGCCTGATCGGCGCCGGCGTGCCGCAGGACTGGGCCACCCACATGATCGGCCACGAATTGACGGCCCTGTACGACATCGACCATGCGCGCACCCTGGCCCTGGTGCTGCCCGCACTGCTGGACGTGCAGCGCGAGCAGAAACGCGGCAAATTGCTGCAATATGGCGAACGTGTCTGGAACATCACGCAGGGCAGCGACGACGAGCGCATCGCCGCCGCCATCGCCCGCACCCGCGCCTTCTTTGAAGGGCTGGGCATTCCGACCCGTTTGTCGGCCTATCAGCTGGGCCAGGAAGCGGTGGAAGCGGTTTTGACGCAACTGGAAGCACATGGCATGACCTCCCTCGGCGAACACCGCGATATCGACCTCGCGCGCAGCCGCCGTATCCTCGAAGCAGCACTGTAACCCTGACATAAAAGGAAACAACATGAACATCCTGATGGTACTGACCTCGCACGATCAACTGGGCGACACGGGCAAGAAAACCGGCTTCTGGCTGGAAGAATTCGCCGCGCCCTACTATGCCTTGCAGGAAGCGGGCGCGCAGCTGACGGTGGTTTCGCCCAACGGCGGCCAGCCGCCGCTGGACCCGAAAAGCGACGAGCCCGATTCGCAAACGGACGCCACGCGCCGCTTCAAGCAGGACGCCGCTGCGCAAGCCGTGCTGGCCAACACGGGCAAGCTGGCCGACGTGAAGGCGGCCGACTTTGACGCCGTGTTCTACCCGGGCGGCCATGGCCCGCTGTGGGACCTGGCTGAAGACCCGCACTCGATCGCGCTGATCGAGCAGATGATCGCCGCCGGCAAGCCCGTCGCCGCCGTCTGCCACGCGCCTGGCGTGCTGCGCCACGTGAAGGCGGCCGACGGCTCGCCGCTGGTGCGCGGCAAGCAGGTGACGGGCTTTACGAATACCGAGGAAGACGCCGTCGGCTTGACGGCCATCGTGCCTTTCCTCGTCGAGGACATGCTCAAGCAAAACGGCGGCGTTTACTCGAAGCTGGGCGACTGGCAGCCGTACGCCGTCACCGATGGCTTGCTGGTCACGGGCCAGAACCCGGCCTCGTCGGAAGCGGCCGCCCAGGCGCTGCTCAAGCTGCTGGCTTGATGCGCCGGTAGGACGGCCGGCCGCCGGGCGTCATCCACCGGTGCGTCCGGCGGCCATGCCCGCCAGGATCAGGCCGACGGACGCATGCCAGGCCGTCTCGCTGGCGGGCCTGCCCGCCAGCGCATAGCCGTGCAGGAAATCGACGAGTGCATCGCGCCCGCGCAAGCGGGTTTTTTTATCCAGATCGAGGGCCTCCACGGCCAGTTCGAACAGCGCCGTAAAGCGCTCTGCCACATCGGCTTGCGTCACGAGTCCGCGCGCCATCAGGCGCACGAAATACGGTGTGGTGCTGACCAGTTCCAGGTACAGCGCGCACAGCGCGAGCAGGCGGCGCTGCGGCCCCTGGCGTTGCGTAAACGGCGGCTGGCGCGGATCGAGCGCGGCAAAACGCTGCGCCATCAGGGCCAGCAATAATTCCTCTTTTCCCGTGTAATAGTGATACAGGGCCATTGCATCGACGCCCAGCCGCTGCGCCAGCGCGCGCATGGAAAACGCTTCGCCTTGCTCTTCCAGCAGGGCCAAGGCCGCCTGCAGGATGGCGGCGCTGTCCAGCGCGGGCGACACGCGGCGCGGCCGTCCGGCGCGGCGCACAGGAGATTCCAGGTCTTGAAGTTTTGGGGTTTTCATGGGCATAATTCTACACCGTAGAATTAATTGAAGGAACATCCATGAAAAAGCCTGTTGTCAGCGTATTTCTCGGCATCAGCATCGACGGCTGCATCGCCGGAGAAAACGGCGACCTGTCCTGGCTGGCCGAGCTGGCGCCCGACTCGCCCGACGCCACCGGCTACACGGCCTTGATGGAGCAGGTCGATACCTTGCTGATCGGCCGCACCACGTATGACGCCGTGCTGGGATTCGAGCCGTGGCCGTATGCGGGCAAGCGCGTGGTGGTATTGAGCCACCGCGACTTCGCGCCGCGCCATGGCGAGCAGCGCCGCGAGGGCAGCGTGCGTGAAGTACTGGAGGGGCTGGCCGAAGACGGCTGCCGCCATGTGTATCTCGATGGCGGCGCCGTCATCCGCGCCGGCTTGCGCGAGGGCGTCGTCGACAGCCTGACCTTGTCCGTGCTGCCCGTGGTGCTGGGCAAGGGCGTGCGCCTGTTCGAGGATTGCTTGCCGCGCAGCGACTGGCGCCTGGACCACACGCGCCAGCTGCCCAGCGGCGTGGTGCAGCTGCGCTATCGGAAAAATTAAACCGTGCCGGCGAGATCGACGATAAAGCCGGAATCGTAGCGATCGTTTTCCGGCGTGCCATCGGGCCGCTTGTAGCCGCAGGGGTTGCAGACGACGCGGCAGCCTTGCACGCGGTAGTCGAGCGAGGCGTGCATGTGGCCATGCACCCACAGGTCGGCCTGGGCTACCAGCTCGTCCAGCTGCGAGGCGAAGGCGGGCGAGCCCAGGTTCGTCGCGTATTGCTCTTCCACCGACAGCATCGACGGCGCCATGTGCGTGATGACGACCGTCTTGCCCTCGAACGGTTGCGCCAGCTGCTGCTCGAGCCACGAGCGGTGCTGCGCGTGCAGCTGCGCCGTGTCGCTGGCGCACAGCAGGCGCGGCGTGTCGCCGCCCGTGCTGATGCGCTTGTAGTCGGGCATGTAGCTTTGCGCCGCGCTCAAGGCTTCATCCCGGCGCTCGGCGCCGAACAGCAGAAAATCCGTCCACAGCGTGACGCCGAGGAAGCGCACGCCATCGAGCGTCACGGCATTGCCGTCGAGCAGGCGGATGTTGGCGCCCTGCGCATTGGCGCTGGCGCAGGCGTCGCGCACGGCGTCCTGCATGCGTTCGAGCTGGTGGCCATACCCCTCGTGATTGCCATGCACGTACAGCACGGGCAGGGCGCCGAAGGTGCGCGCGGCCCAGGCGATGGCGTTGCTGCCCGTGTCGATGTCCCCGGCCAGGATCACCACGTCGGGGCGGCTGGCGGCAAGGTCGATGGCGGGCGTGTCTTCACCCCAGACTTCCAGATGCAGGTCGGACAGAATCAGCAAACGCATGGCAATAGGGCGGCAAGGCGCACGAAAGTGTATGGACCTCTATCGTAGCGCAAGTGCGGACGATGGCTTGCTTGACCGCGCGAGGGTAGCGACGTTACTCTGTGGCATCGATTACCGCACACTCATTACTGGAGCCGCATGCCGCCTTTCTTCCTTTCCAAGTCCCTGCTCGGCATCGCGCTGGCCGCCCTGGCGCTGCCGCTGACGGCGCCTGCCGCCACGCCCGCCGTCGATCCCTTGACGCAGCCGATCGCCTCGCCGTATGCGGCGCAGTGGAACCGCCCGCAGCAGCCGGCGCGCATCCACGGCGACACGTATTACGTGGGCGTGGGCGGCTTGAGCGTGGTGCTGATCGATACGCGCGACGGCTTGATCCTGATCGATGGCGCGTTGCCGCAGTCGGTGGCCGCCATCAAGGAACATATCCTCGAGCTGGGTTTTCGCCTGGAAGACATCAAGTTCATCCTGAATACGGAAGCGCATTTCGACCATTCGGGCGGGATCGCCGCCCTGGCCCGCGACAGCGGCGCGCAAGTGGTCGCCAGCCCGCTCGGTGCGCAGGCGCTGCGCGCGGGTTCGGTACTCGCCACGGATCCGCAAGCGGGCGAAATCGACCCCATGCCGGCCGTGGAAAACGTGCGCGAAATCGCCGATGGCGAAACCCTGCAACTGGGCGACGTGACCATCACGGCGCGCTACACGCCCGGCCATACGCCGGGCAGCACCAGCTGGACATGGGTGTCGTGCGAGGATGCCGAGCGTCAGGAATGCCTGAGCGTGGTGTTCGGCGCCAGTCTCACGCCAGTGGCGGCCGATGATTTTCACTACCTGGGCGATGAACGCCATGGGGACCTGACGCCGGCCTTCCGCCGCGTCATGCAGGACTTTGCCAAACTGCCGTGCGACATTTTGATCTCGGCCCACCCGGACCACTCGGGCGGCGACCTGAAACTGACGCAATTGCTCGAAGGCGTCACGCCGAATCCTTTCATCGATGCGCAGGCGTGCCGCAATTACGCGGCCAAAAATGAAGTCAAGCTCGATGCCCGCATCGCGAAGGAAAAAGCGGCTGCGACAAAATAACAACGTTGGCGTCTTCGCCATGAAAAGCGGTTGACGCACTGCAGCATAAGGTGCAGAATCATCGTCCGCAGTTCAGCGCAGTTCAGATTAACCAGACAAAAGAAAGGAAACCCATGTTCGAGCAGGCTGGCAGCAAGTTGTACTACCACTAGCCCCGTGCATGACGCTCGGGGCCATCGGCACATTGCCGATCCCGAGCCGGTGTCCTGCAAAACCCCGGTGAGGAAACTCGCCGGGGTTTTTTTCTTTTAGACGACCCCGGCATAACGACAATACCAAGGAAGACGTTATGCCCATTCATCAGACACTGCACGGCGCCCATGTGCCCGTGCATATCTTTACCGACGATATCGACGCGCAGGCGCTGCGCCAGCTGCACAATATCGCCAGCCTGCCCATCGTCCATCCGCATGTGGCGGCCATGCCAGACGTGCATGCCGGCATCGGCGCCACCGTCGGCAGCGTGATTCCCACGCGCGCTGCCATCATCCCGGCCGCCGTTGGCGTCGACATCGGCTGCGGCATGAACGCCGTGCGCACGACCCTGACGGCCAGCGACCTGCCCGATAACCTGGCGCGCCTGCGCAGCGCCATCGAAGCGGAAGTGCCTGTCGGCTTCGAACAACATGAATGGAGCCGCGTGCAAGGCTCGCGCCAGGCGCGCGCCGTGCGGCCGCTCGGTGACCGCCTGGCGCACATCGTCGAGCGCCACCGGGGCATCGCCAAGATGCTGCGCCAGTTCGAGCGCACGTGGATTTGCCAGGCCGGCACCCTGGGGGGCGGCAATCACTTCATTGAAATCTGCCTCGACGAGGAGCAGCGGGTGTGGATCATGCTGCATTCGGGTTCGCGCGGCATCGGCAACGTGATAGGCCGTTACTTTATCTCCGCCGCGCAGAAGGACATGCGGCGCCACCAGCTGCAGCTGCCGGACGCGGACCTGGCGTACCTGAGCGAGGGCTCCACGGTATTTGACGACTATGTGGAAGCGGTGGATTGGGCGCAGGATTACGCGCTGCTCAACCGCAGCGAAATGATGCGCCGCGTGCTCGACGTGCTGGCGAAGTTTGCTCCGCCGTTCCGGCTCGACGGGGAAGCCATCAACTGCCACCACAACTACATCGCGCGCGAAACGCATGGCAATGAGGATTTATATGTGACGCGCAAGGGCGCCATTTCGGCGCGGCAGGGCGAGCTGGGCATCATCCCCGGCAGCATGGGCGCGCGCAGCTTCATCGTGCGCGGCAAGGGCAAGCCGGAATCGTTCTGTTCCTGCTCGCACGGGGCGGGGCGCAGCATGAGCCGCAGCGAGGCGAAGCGCCGCTTCAACCGCTTCGACCTCGCCGAGCAGACGGCCGGCATCGAGTGCCGCAAGGATGGCGGCGTGATCGACGAGATCCCCGCCGCCTATAAAAATATCGACGCCGTCATGGCGCATCAGAGCGATCTGGTGGAAGTGGTGCATACCTTGCGCCAGGTCGTCTGCATCAAGGGCTGAAAGGAGAAACCATGAAGATCAAAGTGAAGGCCACGCCCAAGCCGCGCAACCCGCTGGTGGCGGCCGCCAGGCTGCGCGGCGGCGCCGGTGTGCATCAGTCGGAAGCGTCGCCGCGCGCGGCGCGCCGGGCCGGCAAGCACCGGCTGCAGCAACTGCTGGCGGGACGCCTGAAGCCCGAGGATTAGCGCGCTGGATTAACGCAACGGCAGTTCGACGATGAAGTTCGGGTTGAACTGGGGATTTTGCGGCGTGCCGCTGCGCGTCTTGTAGCCGCAGGGGTTGGCTACGACGCGGCACGGGCCGATGCGGTAGTCGCGCGAGACGTGAATATGGCCATGCACCCACAGGTCCGCCTGCGCGGCCAGATCGTCCAGGCGCGAGGCATAGGCAGGCGAGCAGCCCTCGCTGCCGTAGGCGTCGTCGACCGAGCGCAGCGACGGCGCCATGTGGCTGATGACCACCGTGCGGCCGTCGAAGGGCTGCGCCAGTTCGCGCGCCAGCCAGGCTTTTTGCTGCGCGTGGAACATCGCCGTGTCGGCCGCGCGCAGCTTGCGAAAGCCCATGTTGGCCAGGCGGATGCGCTTGTAGTCGTTCATGACGGCTTCCGCGTCGCGCATGGCCGCTTGCCGCGTGTCGTCGCCCAGCAGGCGAAAATCCGTCCACAGGGTGGCGCCCAGGAAGCGCACCTTGCTGCCTGCCGGGTCGGTGAAGACGTGGGTATCGGCGTCGAGAAAATGCACGTTCGGCGTGGCGGCGCAGGCCGCGCGCAGCTCCTGGCGCACCTTGTCGAGGTGGTGGCCATAGCCTTCGTGGTTGCCATGCACGTACAGCACGGGCAGGCCCGCAAACGCGGTGGTGGCCCAGGCGACGGCGCGCGCGCCCGTATCGATGTCGCCGGCCAGGATCACGGCGTCGGGACGGCTGAGCGCGAGGTCGCCCTGCGGCGCTTCGTCGCGCCATAGCTCATGGTGCAGGTCCGACAGAATCAATAAACGCATGCGGTATCCAGGCGATTCGGGAGTACGCCATCGTACCTGAAAACCGTCACTCTTCCTCCAGCGCGGCGAAGCTGTGCGCCAGGTAGTCGATCAGCGCGCGCACGGCCGGCAGCAGGCCGCGCCGCGACGGGAAGACGGCGTGGATGATTTCGCGCTGCGGCCGCCATTGTCCCATCAGCGGCAGCAGGCTGCCGTTGGCCACCTGTTCGGTGATCATCATGGTCGGCAGCTGCACCACGCCCACGCCGGCCACGGCCGCGTCGCGCAGGGTCAGCATGTCGCCCGTGACGAAGCGCGGCACGTGGCGCAGCTGGGCGCGCGCGCCATCGGGGCCATATAAATCCCACTGGTAGTGCTGCTGCGGCATGCCCAGGGCCAGGCTGGGCCAGTCCGCCAGGTCGGCCGGGGCTGTCGGCAGCGGCGCGTCGCCGAACAGCAGCGGGCTGCCCACCATGCACTGGCTGCGTTCGGCCAGCACGCGCAGCACCAGGTCGCTGTCGGGCAGCGGCGGCGGGCGCACGCGGATGGCCACGTCGATGCCCTCGGCCACCAGGTCGACGCGGCGGTTGCTCGCTTCGAGCAGCAGGGTCACCTGCGGATGGTCGCGCATGAAACCGGCCAGCATGGGAGCGACCAGGGAATGCAGCAGGGCGATGGGGCAGGACAGGCGCACCGTGCCGCGCGGCGCGGCCCGCGTCAGTTCGATCGCTTCCTGCGCCGCCTCCGCTTCCACCAGCATCGCCTTGCAATGCTCGTAAAACGTCTGCCCCACATCGGTGACGGAAAAATGCCGCGTCGTGCGCTGCAGCAGGCGCGCGCCCAGGCGCTCTTCGAGCAGTGCGATGCGCCGGCTCAATTTGGACTTCGGCATGCCCAGCGCGCGCCCGGCCGGGGCGAAGCCGCCATGGTCGACCACCTGCACAAAGTAATACAAATCGTTCAAATCCTGCATGCCGCCTCCTTGATCGTTCTATTTTTGGAACGCTGATGGCCTATTTTACCGTCTACCGGCTTCATCGTTGCAAGCGTATTCTGTTTCCATCGTAATGCAAACCAACAGGAGATCGAGATGAACACAGTCACAGGTATCTACAGCGCACCGCGCCAGCACTGGGTCGGCGACGGTTTTCCCGTGCGCTCGATGTTTTCGTATAACGGCCATGGCAAGCAGCTGAGCCCCTTCCTGCTGCTCGACTATGCCGGCCCCGCCGAATTTGCGCCCGGCACGCGTCCGCCCGGCGTCGGCTCGCATCCGCACCGCGGCTTCGAGACGGTGACCATCGTCTACAAGGGCGAAGTGGCGCACCGCGATTCGACGGGCCAGGGCGGCGTGATCGGCCCCGGCGACGTGCAGTGGATGACGGCCGGCGCCGGCATCCTGCATGAAGAGTTTCACTCGCCCGCCTTCACGCGGTCGGGCGGCACGCTGGAAATGGTGCAGCTGTGGGTGAACCTGCCGGCCAAGAACAAGATGACGGCGCCTGGCTACCAGGCCATCACCAGCGACACGATTCCCGCGGTGGCGCTGCCCGACGGCGCCGGTTCCGTGCGCGTGATCGCCGGCGACTTCGACGGCCGGCATGGCCCGGCCCGCACGTTCTCGCCGATGCAGGTGTGGGACCTGCGCCTGGCCCAGGGCAAGCTGACGGAGCTGCCGGTGCACGCCGGCTGGAGCACGGCGCTGATCGTTTTGCATGGCACGGTGCTGGTCAATGGCGAGAGCTTGGTGCGCGAAGCGCAGATGGCGCTGTTCGGGCGCGACGGCGACAGCATCACCGTCGAGGCGAACAGCGACGCCGTGGTGCTGCTGCTGAGCGGCGAGCCGATCGACGAGCCCATCGTCGGCCATGGCCCCTTCGTCATGAACACCGAAGCGGAAATCGCGCAGGCGTTCGAGGATTTCAACAGCGGCCGCTTCGCCCGCATCGCGACGTAGTTTGTGTCATTAATTTGTGCAGTACCCATGCCGCATCCCGCGGCATGGTTTTTCAGGAGACCACCATGAGCACCCCCGCCAACTTCCAAGGTTTGCCACCGATGATCGAGCCAGACGACGCCGTCATGCTGCTGATCGACCACCAGAGCGGCTTGTTCCAGCTGGTGCGCGACATCGAGCAGCACGTGCTGCGCGGCCACGTCACGGCGCTGGCCAAGCTGTCGCGCCTGGCCAACATGCCGACCTTTACCACCGCTTCCGTGCCCGACGGCCCGAACGGCCCCTTGATCCCGGAGATCCACCATTTCAACCCGGACGCCGTCTACATCCCGCGCACGGGCCAGATCAACGCCTGGGACAATCCTGCCTGGGTCGAGGCCATCGAAAAGACGGGCCGCAAGACCCTGCTGATCGCCGGCACGCTCACCAGCGTATGCATGGCTTTCCCCACCATCAGCGCGCTGGCGGCCGGCTACAAGGTGTTTGCCATCATCGACGCCTCGGGCAACTGGTCGAAGATGGCCACCGACATCACCATGGCGCGTGTCACGCAAGCGGGCGCCGTGCCGATCGACACGTATGCCGTGCTGGCTGAAGTGATGAGTACCTGGAACCGCGCCGATGCGATGGATTTCGCCGCCATCATGACGGACCACATCGTGCCGCCGTACCGCGCGCTGATCGAGAGCTACGACAAGGCGCAGGGCGTGCAAAAGAATGGCCGCGAGACCAAGCTGGAAATCCTCGAGGCGGCCAGCAAGGGCTGATCGCCTTACGGCGCGTCGTAGCGGGCGCGTATCGCCGCCAGCACGCCGCGCTGCTCCAGGCGCGTGATGGCGGCGTTCAGGCGCGCCAGATCGGCCGTGCTGGTGCTGCGCGCATTGAGCATCAGGTGCACGGGCGCGCGCAGGGCGAGGAAGGGCAGGGTGGTCAAGGCGACGCCCTGCAGGCGCGCTTCGTGGCGCACGGCCAGCACGTCGCCCAGCAACAGGTCGGCGCGGCCCGCGTCGAGCATGAGGATGCCTTGCCGGAAGCTGCCGAAGGTATTCAGGCGGCCGTCTTTTTCCAGCGCCGGACGGGCCGCAGCGTACTGCGCGCCATACCAGCCCACCTTGGGCGCGAGCAGGGTGGCCTTGCCGCGCGCCAGCTGGCCGAAGCTGCCGACATGGCGCTGCGCGGCGTGCGTGCCGGCCTTGCCGAAGACGCCGACGGCTTCATCGCGGTACGAGATGGAGAAGCGGGCGTAGGACTGGCGTTCCGGCGTTTCGGACGCGGCCAGCATCAGGTCCAGTCCGCCTGTCTGGAACAGCAGCTGGCGCCGCGCCGTGGGCAGTTCCGGCAAGGTGACCAAGGTGCAGTGCGCTTCCTTGAAGATGGCCTGCAGCAATTCCAGGTCCAGACCCGTATAGCTGCCTTGGGCGTCGCGATACAGGTACGGCGGCCATTGCTCGAGCGCCATTGTCATGCGGCAGGCCTGGGCGGGCAGGGCCGATACGCCGAGCACTGCCGCAAACAGGAGATGGCGCATGCGCATACGGGTGCTTCCATAGAGTTTCAACTTGATATTCAATTTGCCAGAATGGCCAGGGAAGTCAAGCATGGCATCCACTTTTCCCTATACGGAGGACTTAAAGGGACCCGACACAAGGGCTCTGCGCAAGATGCATCGGCCGGTGACAGCATTTTCTCTTTTAAAATATCTATTTGATAATATTAAAAAACAGTGGTTTAATTGTTTAGTTGCTAATTTTGGCAACTGCCACTTTGAGGAATCTATGGCACATCAATTGTCCGCTCTGGCTGCCGTTCTGGCTTTTTCCCTCTCATCCAGTGCATTTGCTGGTACCACGATAGGAACGCAAGGTTTTACGATTAAGGATACTTGGGGCGAGGGCCTCAGGTTGATCTCCGATAGCAACAATGTCGCCAAGTTCGACCTGACAAATATCGCCGGACTCAACTATTCGTTAACGGATACGAATCCTTGGTCGGCTGGCAATGGGACACTCGATTTTTTCGATGTCAGCGCGCGCGATGGCTATCGCGTGATCAGCGTTGAGTATAGCGGCGTGATCAGCGGCGAATTGATACCGGCACCTGATTACCCCGACAGTTGGCCTTATTCGTATTGGGGGGGCACCGCGACAAACAATTCGCAGGCATATTTTGGTACCTACGCCGAAGACACCGACCTGGCCAATAATTCGCAAAAAGTATTAACTTTCACAGATCTTAATGGCACTGTGCCGTTTTCCCTGAACAATAGTACGCAGCAGCTGCCGCAAACGTTTAAGATTTGGCTTGAGGTCTATGCTTGGGTTTCGGGGACGCCAGGTGGCGGACAATGGTTTCCGGGAGAGGGAGATGACGGCTACTATTCCTGGATGACACCATCGACTGCCAAGCTGGGCATTCTCAATCCCGTTCTGACGCTCACCTATGCCCCGCTCTCGGCCGTACCGGAACCGTCCACGTACGCGATGTTGCTGGCCGGCCTGGCTTTATGTGGCATCGTGCGTCGTCGTCGGGCAGGCTGATACTGCATCGCGTGATGCAGGGGAGCAAATCGGCTATAGTGGCGCGGTGCCACCACTGCCCCGCAAAGGAAATCCGCTTGACTCCCCCGCTCGAGATCGCCGCCAATGTTTTGATGACTGCCTCCATCATCCTGGCCGGACGCAATAATATCCATTCCTGGTGGATCGGCATGGTCGGCTGCGTGCTGTTCGCCGTGCTGTTTTTCCAGGTCAACCTGTACGCCGACGTGATGCTGCAGCTGTTTTTCATCGTCACCTGCGTCATCGGCTGGCTGCAATGGCGGCGCGGCGCCGGCGGCAAGTCCTTGCCGATCACGCGCACGGGCCGGCGCAGCCTGGCCTGGGTCGTGCCGGCCGGCATCGCCTCCGTGGCGATCTACGGCATGCTGCTGCACCGCTTCACGAATGCCTACGCGCCCTTCATCGATTCGGCCGTGCTGGTGTTCAGCATCATTGCGCAATTTTTGCTGATGAGCCGGCGCATCGAAACCTGGGCCTTCTGGCTGCTGGTCAACACTGTGGCCGTGCCGCTCTACTACAGCCGCGGCCTGCACCTGACGGCCGTGCTGTATGCGGCCTACTGGGTCAATGCCGTCATTTCCTGGTACTGGTGGAGCGTGCAGGCGCGCCGCGCGGCGGCCGCGCCGCAGGCGATGGCCGACGCCTGATATTGCCAAATACCAAGTCCTTAGATTCAAATCGTATATACAATCAATTTTTAATTCGTTCACGCCATAAAGACGCCGGGATATAGTGGCCTTTCCCCGCTTACCGGTGTCTTTTATGTTGCGCATTAGTCCTTCTCCCTGTTTTTATGCCGTCCGGCACCAGCTGACCATGCAATGCATGGCGCAGTGGATGCCGGTGCGTGCCCGGCCACGCATCCCCTAAGTCATTCCCATCCGTTTCGTTGTCGTTTGCCCGCTGGCCTACCCGGTCCGCGTGCCCCTGCTCGGCCTTTTTATCGGAAAAAGGCTGCAATCCCAATAAGAGGAAACCATGTTCAAACCACTCGCCATCAGTCTTGCCATCGCCGCCGCCTTTCCCGCCGTCTCCACCATCGCCCATGCCGAGGACGACATGTTGCGCGTCAACGTGACCGGATCGAATATCCGCGTCAGCGAAAAAGAGGGTGCCAGCGCCGTGCAGGTCATCACGGCCAAGGAATTGAAAGCCAGCGGCAAGACCAGCGTGTCGGATGTGCTGCGGGCCATCTCCGCCAACAGCGGCAACAGCTACAACGAACAATACACGGGCAGTTTCTCGGCCGGCACCTCGGGCCTGTCGTTGCGCGGCATCGGCCAGAAAAATACCTTGATCCTGGTCAATGGCAAGCGCGTGGCCAGTTATGCGACGGCGCAAAACCTGCAGGAAACCTTTGTCGACCTGAACAGCCTGCCGATGGCGGCCGTGCAGCGCATCGAGGTGCTCAAGGATGGCGCCTCGTCCGTCTACGGTTCCGATGCCGTGGCCGGCGTGGTCAATATCATCCTGTACAAGGAATTCACAGGCACGGACATCACGGCGCAGTGGGGCGGCTCGACCGAAGGCACGGGCCAGCATGAAAAGAGCGCGGCGCTGCAGACGGGTTTCGGCAAGCTCGAGGAAGATGGCTACAGCCTGGTCTTCTCGGTCGATGCGCAGCAGCGCGACAAGCTGCAGCAAAGCGATGTGGCGTGGATGCGTGATGCGGACTTCCGCAACCAGCAGCGGGGCAGCCTGGGCTGGGCCATCACCAACTATGCGGGCACGGACCCGACGAAGACCCTGGGCGGCGTGCGCGGACCATTGCAGCTGGTTAATTATGGCGACATCACACCCGGCAAGACGGGACAAGTGCTGGCGTATAACCCGTCGCCATATAAAACCCTGATTCCCGGCATCCAGCGCGTGCACACGGCCGCGCGCGGCACCCTGAAGCTGAATGCGGATACGGAAGCGTATGTCGACCTGCTGCACAGTTACTCGCGCGCCGACCAGACCTTCAGCGCGCCATTGACGGTGAACAACGCCACGCGCGTGTGGAACAACGCTACCCAGGCGCTCGACACGATTCCCGTCGTGCTGCCCGTGGGCCATCCGAACAATCCGGGCGCCACGCCCCTGCCGTTCACGGCCACCCTGTTCGACCTGGGGCCGCGCCTGAAACAGGACAAGGTCACGTTCTACCGCGCGCTGGCGGGCGTCAAGGGCACCTTGGCGGGCTGGGACTGGGATGCGGCCGTCGGCCACTCGAGCAGCAAGCTGGAGGAAACCGTGCAGAATTTCGTCAACCGCTACGCATTCCAGCAGGTGCTGGCCGACGGCAGCTATAACTTCTTTGATCAGGCGCAAAACAGCGAAGCGGTGCGCAACCGCCTGCGCCTGTCGACCCTGCGCCCGGCCGAGTCGACCCTCGACACCGTCGATTTCTCGGCCGCGAAAGACCTGTGGCAGTTGCCGGCCGGTCCGCTGGGCTTTGCCGCCGGCGCGCAGTGGCGCCGCGAAAAGATGGATTCGCAAACCTCGACGGCCGTCTTGTCCGGCACCGAGCTGCGCCCGGCGATCAACATCATCAACGGCTCGCGCAGCGTGTCGGCCCTGTTTGCCGAATTGAACGTCCCGGTGGTGAAAGACCTGTCCGTCAACCTGGCGGGCCGCGCCGACCATTACAGCGATTTCGGCAATGCGTTTTCGCCGAAGGCCAGCGCGCGCTACCAGGCGGCGCCGTGGCTGCTGGTGCGCGGCACCGTGTCGCGCGGCTTCCGCGCGCCGTCGCTGCCGGAAATTACGCAAAGCACGGCCGTCAGCTATGTCAGCGTGCTCGATCCGAAGGACCCCGTCACGCCCACGCAGACGCGCGGCGTGACGGCCATCACCATCGCCAATACGGCGCTGCGTCCGGAGCGCTCGAATAACCTGAACCTGGGCGTGGTGGTCTCGCCCACCAGCAGTTCGAGCATCGGCCTCGATTACTACCGCATCAGGCAGGATGGCGTGATCGGCACGGAAAGCGCCACCACCACGCTCGCCAACGAAGCAGCGGCGCCGCAAAAGATCACGCGCGACGCCGATGGCCGCATCACGACCCTGTACCGCCAGTACCGCAACCAGGGCCAGCGCGAAGTGTCGGGCATCGACCTGGACCTGCGCCAGCGCTTCGTCGACAAGGACTGGGGCAAGCTGACCCTGGCCGGCCAGCTGAGCCGCGTGCTGCGCTTTGCCGAACCGCTGTCGGACGGCGCGCCGCTCACCGATGGCGCCGGCACCAATTATTTCGGCTCCATCCCGAAATGGCGCGGCGTCACCTCGGCCACCTGGGAGCAGGGCAAATGGTCGTCCACGCTGACCTGGA
Source organism: Janthinobacterium aestuarii (assembly GCF_046113285.1). Classification (NCBI taxonomy): domain Bacteria; kingdom Pseudomonadati; phylum Pseudomonadota; class Betaproteobacteria; order Burkholderiales; family Oxalobacteraceae; genus Janthinobacterium; species Janthinobacterium aestuarii. The sequence goes on along the minus strand of NZ_CP142524.1, from coordinate 5,685,200 downwards.
ATTACGTGGGCAGCTATGCGCAAAATACGCATCTCGATGAATCGGTGGCCGCCTTCAGCACGTTCGACGTGACCACCAGCTGGCAAGTCACGCCGGCGGCGAACGTCACCTTCATCGTGCAAAACCTGGCCAACAAGCGCGCGCCGTGGGATTACTCGGCCTCGGGCTTCGACTATACGCAAGCCGATCCGCGCGGGCGTTTCGCGTCGCTCAAGCTGAACTATAAGTTCTAGGGTGCGGGGGGCATGCGTGCCCCTCAGTGCCCGTTCGACACCTGCCGCTGCCCCGCCTGTTCATGCAGGCGCTGGCGGTAGGCGCTGGGCGTGACGCCCATGCGTTCGCGGAAGGCCGTGGCGAAGTTGCCCGCGTTGTGAAAGCCGATCAGGAGGGCGACATCCTGCACGTCGATTTCCGTCTGCTGCAGCAGTTCCACGCCGCGCGCGATGCGCGCTTCGCGGATGAAGGCGAAGACCGTCATGCCCGTCTGCTCGCGGAACATCAGGGTCAGCTTTTCGCGGTAGGTGCCCACGCTGCGGGCGATTTCGGACAGGTTGGGCAGGCTGCCCAGGTTGTCGAGGATCAACTGTTTGACGGCATTGACGAACACGAGGTCCGGATGTTGCTGCCGGTCGCCGACCGGGGTCGCCGCGGGTAATGTGCTGTTGCTTTTACGCATCAATCCCAGGTGGATATGGATGCGCGCGGCCAGTTCTTCCGGCAGGAACGGCTTTGCAATGTAGTCGACGCCGCCCACCTGCAAGCCCATGACGCGCTCCTTGGCGGCGTCGGCTCCGCTGAGAAAGATCACGGGAATCTGTTCCGTGTCGGGATTGGCCTTGAGCAAACGGCACGCCGTGTAGCCATCCATCTCGGGCATGCGCACGTCGAGCAGGATCAGGTCGGGATGCGTGGCCAATGCCAGCTGGTAGCCCTGATAGCCATTGAAGGCAATGCTGAAGCGGTAGGGCTGCTCGCTGAGCAGCTCCATCAGCATGCGCTGCTCGAACGCGGAATCGTCCACGATCAAGATGTTTTTTCTGATGGTTTCGCTGGTCAATGGCATGGCATGGATGACTTAACCAAATAGCAAGTTGTGGCTTATTATGCCTCGCTTTTTCTTTTTTTTCTGCTTTTCTCGTATTTCAAAAGATGTTTCTCCGCGAGAAGAAGCGCGGATTTCCTATATCGCCAATAATTCACTCATGCATTGATTTTAAGCAATGTCGATTGCCAAAAAATCTGTTTTGCCAATGCTGCAAACAATGCCGGAGTCCCTCGCTTTCTGACTCTCGGCGCAAGTATGTTGTCGTCCTGGTTTGCGTGCCCCAGAAAACGCCGGCAATACCGTGACTATCCTCGAGCCCTTCATGCCGATGGGCGCATTAATGATGTTCCGTCATCAGGAGGTATCATGTTGCGAGTTATTTCACCCCGCTTGACCGCTGCCGCCAGTGTCGTCCTTGCCGCGACGGCCCTCCTGCCTGGCTACGCCGATGCCGCTGTGTATTTGAACGGCAGCAATACCACGACCTTTGACGTGACCCTGAAAATCATCGCCAACTGCACCATTGCGGCTGCCAATCTCGACTTTGGCCAAAGTCAGGGCGTACTGGCTACTGCCGTGAACGTCAATACGACCGTGAATGTCACCTGCACCAATACCACGCCGTACAACGTGGGCTTGACGGCGGGTACGGGCACGGGCTCAAGCGGCACCACGCGCTATCTGAGCGGCACGGGCGGCAACCTGGGGACGGTGCAATTCAACCTGTTCCAGACGGCCGGCAGCACCTTGTGGGGCGATACGCAGGGCACGAATACCGTCGGCGGCACCGGCAACGGCGCGTCGCAGCCGCTCACGGTGTACGGCAACATTCCGCCGCAGGCGACGCCGGCGCCTGATACCTACAAGTCGACCATCACGGCCACCGTGTACTTTTAAGCCAGGCGCTGCGTGAACGCCGGTTCGATGTCGCTGCTGAAAAGCGTACTGGCGCTGCTGGCCTGCTGCGCCGCCGGCGCGAACGGCGCCAATTTGCAGATTTCGCCGGTGACGCTCAATTTGCGCGCCGCTCAGAATGCCGCGGGTATCAACTTGCAAAATCTCGGCGACCAAGCCATCTACGGGCAGGTGCGGGTGTTCGCCTGGGACCAGCGCGATGGCGAAGAAGTGCTGGCGCCGACGCAGGAGCTGGTGGCCAGTCCGCCGATCGTCGAAATCGCCGCCAACAGCCGGCAGACCATCCGCCTCGTGCGTGCCCAGGCTGGCCCTGTCGCGCAGGAAAAGACGTATCGCGTGCTCATCGATGAAATCAGCCGCGAGGATGATGCGGGTCGCAGCGGCGTCGATATCCGCCTGCGCTATTCGGTGCCCGTTTTCGTGCTGCCGGCCGCTGCGCCGGGCAAGGAAGTGCTCGACTGGCAAGTCTTCCGCGAGCGGGGCGAGTGGATGTTGCGTATCAAGAACAGCGGCAATGTCCATGCGCAGATCGGGGCGATGACGTTGACGAACCAGGCGGGCAAGGAGTTTGCCGTCAGCAAGGGGCTGTTTGGTTATGTCCTGGCCGAACGCATGCGCGTATGGCGCCTGCCCGTCGCCAGGGAGGCCGAACTGGATGGGCCGTTGAGTATTGCGGTCAATGTGAATGCGAAGGCGCTCATTGCCAAGAATTCGACACCTTGAACATGGCCGCCATGGCGGGCGCGACCGGCGTGAACCATGAAACGCGCGCTGGCAGCGTTGTTGTTGCTGGTCATGGCGCCGCTGGCCGGGGCCGATGGCGCGGCGGCCGTGACGGGCGCCGATCCGGGGCCGGCCAGCTTGCCCACCGATCCGGCGGCGCCGAATGAACTGTATCTGGAGGTAAGTGTGAATGCTGTTTCAACCGGGCTGATCTTGCGTTTTACCCAGGTGGGCAAAACCTTGCGCAGCAGTGTGGCGAACTTGCAGCAGCTGGGGCTGGACCCGGCGCGCCTGGTCGCGCCCGGTCAGACCGAGGTGGCGCTCGATGCGGTTCCCGGACTCAGCTATGAATATGATGCGGCGCGCCAGAGCGTATCGCTGCAGGTGACGGACGACTTGCGCGCGCCGTACCGCATCGATGCGCGCCTGGCGCCGCAGACGCCGCCGTCGCGCGTCACGCCCGGCGCCGTGCTCGATTACGAAGCCTATGCGGAACTGGGCCGGACACGGCGCGCGGCCATCTTCAACGACTTGCGCTATTTCAATGACAGCGGCGTGTTCAGCCATACGGGTACCGTGAACCTGGGGGGAGACCAGCGCAAGTACATGCGCTTTGACACTTTCTGGAGCCATGCCGACCCCGAGACCCTGCAAACGTGGCAAGTGGGCGACCTGATCTCCTCATCGCTCAGCTGGAGCCGCGCCGTGCGCGTGGGCGGCGTGCAGTGACGCAAGAACTTCCAGCTGCGCCCGGACCTGCTGACCTTTCCCGTCGCCTCCGTCGATGGCACGGCGCTCGTGCCTTCGTCGCTGAGCCTGTATGTGAATGGCGTGCAGCAATATGCTGCCAGCGTGCCCAGCGGTCCGTTTGTGCTGAACCAGGTGGCCGGCATCAATGGCGCGGGACAAGCCACCCTCATCACGCGCGATGCACTGGGGCGCAGCGTGACGACCGTGCTGCCCCTGTATGTCGACACGCGCATGCTGGCCAGCGGCTTGAGCGATTACTCGGTCGAGGCGGGCGCCGTGCGGCGCGACTATGGCCGCCGCCTGTTCGGCTACGAGCGGCAACTGCTTGCCAGCGCTTCCGGCCGCCATGGCGTCAGCGACAGCTTCACCATCGAAGGCCATGCGGAACTGGCTGCCGGCCTGTACCAGGCGGGGGCGGGCGCGCTGGTGCGGCTGGGCCAGGCGGGCGTGCTCAGCGGCTCGCTGTCGGCCAGCGCCGGCCGCAGCCGTGGTGCGCAGCTGGGCGCCGGGTACCAATATGTGGGGCCAAGCTTCAGCGTCGATGCGTACAGCGTGCACGCCAGCGCCGGGTTTGGCGACCTCGCTTCGCGTGATGGCAGCCCCGTGGTGCGCGCGGCGGACCGCGTCACCGTGAGCCTGCCTTTGCCGGCGGGAAGCAGTATCAGCAGCAGTTATATCGGCTACCGCACGCCCGGCGCACCGTCATCGAAGCTGGCCACCTTGGGCTATTCGGCGACCCTGTTTCACGGCCTGTTCCTGAACGCCAGCCTGTTCCAGGATTTGCGGCAACGCGAGAAGCGGGGCTTTTATGTCGGCTTGAGCATGGCCTTCGACAACAATCTGGCCATCAGCACGAGCGGCAGCCGGCAAAACGGCGAGAGCGGCCGCAGCGTCAGCGCGCAGCGCGCGGCGGACTTTGGCGGCGGTGTCGGCTGGAACTTGCAGGCTGGCACGGTGGGCCGCAATGCCTATCGGCAAGCGCAAGTGGAATACCTGGGCAATAACGGCCGCGTGAATGCGCGCACGCAAAGCGGCGGCATGGGCAATGCCTCCTCGCTGGGCGCGGCCGGCGCGCTGGTGCTGATGGATGGTCATGTCGAGGCGGCGCGCCAGGTGGGCAGCGGTTTTGCGCTGGTGTCCACTGGCGGTGTGGGCAATATTCCCGTGTTGCATGAAAACCGCCAGATCGGCGTGACGGACAGGGGCGGCTATCTGCTGGTACCGAATTTGAATCCTTATGGCAATAACCAGATCAGCATCGCCACGGATGAGCTCGACGTTGACGCGCGCGTGCCCGTGACCAATATGAATGTCGTGCCGCAACAGCTGGCGGGCGTGCTGGCCGTCTTTCCCGTCGAACGCTACAGCGCCGCCACCGTCATCGTGCAAGGCGCCGACGGCAAGCCGCTGGCCACGGGCTTGCCCGTGCTGCATGTGCAAAGCGGCAAGCAGACGGTCATGGGATTTGACGGCATGGTGTTCGTCGACGATCTGCTCGAGCAGAATCAGCTGCAAGTCGGCGAGGGCGACAGCGCATGCACGGTAGGTTTTGCCTATGTGCGTCCTGCCGCGGGCGGCTTGCCCGTGATCGGGCCGCTGCGCTGCGCTGCCGCCGGCGCCGGGGGAGGCCGCTGATGCGCCGCCTGCTGCCATGTCTGACCCTGCTGCTGGGATGCGCCTGGGGCGGCGCGGCGCAGGCGGCCGATACCTGCACGGTGAGCATGACGAATATCGATTTCGGCGCCGTCAGCCCGATTTCCGGCAGCGATTACGTGGCGCAGGCAACGGGCACCTTCAGCTGCCTGTTTTCGTCGCTGAACCTGGGGCAGTTGCTCACGCCCAACGCACAAGTGTGCATCTCGCTGGGGCTGGGCACGAATTCCACCTCGGCCCTGCCGCGCAAGCTGGGCAATGGCAGCAACCGCATGGAGTACAACGTGTACGTGGACAATTCGTATGCCACGGCGAAGATATGGGGCGGCGCCGGCGTGGCGGGCGCGCCGTCGACCTTCGGCATCATTTTGTCGGCCGGCTTGCTGGCCCCGCCCGGCACGTATTCCACCACCTTTACCGTGTATGCCAGGATACCCGCTGGCACGGCCCTGGCCGCCGTGCCCACGGCCGCCAACGCCAATACGGTGTACACGTCGAGCTTTGCCGGCCAGGGCACCTACACCTACACCACGTATGGCCTCGTCAACCTGTTTGGCTGCACGGCCAGCAGCGGCAGCTTCGGTTTCGCGGTCAATGCCACGGCCGTCAACGACTGCACCATCGCGGCCAGTCCGATGGCGTTCGCGAACGCTTCCATCCTGACGGGCAACTTGCGCAGCACCAGTACCTTGTCCGTGCGCTGCGTGAACAACAATGCCTACCAGATTGCCCTGAACGGCGGCAGCGTGGCGGCCAACGTGGCGAACCGGCAAATGAAAAACATTGTAACGACGGACAAGGTCAGCTACCTGCTGTCGTCGACGCTCGATGGCCCGCTCTGGGGCGATGGCACGTCAGGCACCAGCATGGTGACAGGCACGGGCACGGGCGCCAGCGTGCCGCTGACGATTTACGGCCGCGTGCCGGCGCAGGTGTCGCCGCGCCCCGGCGACTACAAGGACACGGTGACGGCAACGATCTATTTTTAGAACGTGACGGTGATGAGGCCGGTGTCCGATGGCGTCGCCTGCTGTTGCAGCAGATAGGGCGTGTTGTACTGGCAGCGCACCTGGGTGCTACCGCGCTGCGAGACGACGGTGCACGCTTCGTGGACGACGAAGGTGGCCTGGAACGATGCGGAGGAAACGGTGGCGGCGGCGGTGGTCTGGCAGAGGGAGAGGGCGAGCAACATTGGCAGGGAGGCAAATTTCAAAGAAGTCATCGTAAGCGTATCAGGTGAAAAACGGACGGGAAACAACATTCTCTGACGCCGTTTCGCACACCGGGACGGGAGAAGCTGGACTAAGCATGATTGTACTGGAGCAAGAAAAGTGTGAGTTTTCGCGTATTTTCAAGCCCTCCACGGGGCGGGAGACGGCTTGCAAAGCGATAGTAACTAAGTTTCCGTGTGGCAACCGTAGGATTTTTTTTTAATTGTTGTGTTGGATCAACGTGAGGAGACGGTCATGAAACATACCAACTTTAATAATTTGCCTTGCCCGATTGCGCGCAGCCTGGGCAAGGTCGGCGAATGGTGGAGCATCCTCATCCTGCGCGAAGCGTTTTATGGCAAGACGCGCTTCGACGAATTTGAAAAAAGCCTCAAGATCGCGCCCACCATCCTGACGCGCCGCCTGGCCGACCTGGTGGAAGGGGGCTTGATGACGCGCCGCCTGTATTGCGCCAAGCCGCCCCGCTACGACTATGTGCTGACCAAGTCCGGCCGCGCCTTCAAGCCCGTCTTGCTGGCGTTTATCGCCTGGGGCAATGAAAACTTCGCGCCCGAAGGCGCCAGCCTCGTCATCGCCAGCCGCGACACGGGCCTGGCCGCCGATCCGGTGCTGGTGGACGCCACGACGGGCTTGCCCATCAATGATGAGTATTACGCGTTCGCGCCAGGGCCTGCCGCCAGCGACAGCATGCGCAGCATCATCCTCGATGCTGAAAAAAGCAGCGGCATCGCGCCCAAGCCGAAGGCGCCAGCCGCCAATCGGGGCTGGGTGGCGGAAGGGCATCTGGTCTGAGGCCGGGTGGCGGGCGCGCGCCAAGTTTGTCGCAAAGCAAGACGGACTGCACGGCATGGCGTTACTGTCGCACCATGCAACTCAAGTGCGGCGCAGACCCGGCTGTGCGGGCATGGCGCCATCCGTGATCCGATGTCCGTTGAAGGAGTACTGCGATGACCACATTGCCGCAACACCTACGCCGCGCCGCCAGCGTGCTGGCGCTGGCCGCCCTGCTGGGCGCCTGTTCCCATGGCCCGCATCACCCGGGCGGCCATGACGTCACCCTGACGGGCGCGCAGGAAGTGCCGGCCAATACCAGCATGGCCAGCGGCAGCAGCAATATCCGCGTCGCGCACGACCGCAGCGTCAGCGGGGGCGTGCGCTACTCGGGCATGGTGGCCACCGTCGCGCATATCCATGAAGCGCCGGCGGGCGTCAACGGCCCCGTCATCGTGCCGCTGGTGAAAACCGCCGAAGGCATGTTTGCCGTGCCGCCGAACACCATGCTGACGCCGCCCCAGTATGCGAGCTACCAGGCCGGCAACCTGTATGTGAACGTGCACAGCGCGGCCTACCCGGCCGGCGAGATCCGCGCCCAGCTCAAGCCATAGCTTGCCCCCGGCGTTTTTTCCGAAACCTCCTTGGGCCGCGCGAGCGGCCTTTTTTTGCGCCAGGCGGCCGGCCAGTGCGGCGCGCTACAATGGCGTTTCATGCTGACCATCCTTGCCATCACCTTTCCCTTCTTCGCCCTGGTGCTGTGCGGCTATCTGGCCGTGCGGCGCACGCTGCTGCCGCTGGCCGCCATCAGCGGCTTGAACAGTTTTGTCCTGTACTTCGCGCTGCCGTGCATGCTGTACCGCTTCGGCGCCGCCACGCCCGTCGCGCAACTGCTCGACGCCAGCGTGTTCGGCGTCTATCTGCTGTGCGCCCTGATCATGGTGGGCGTCACCACGGCCATGACTCTGAGCCACCGCATCGACTGGAACAATGCTGCCTTCGGCGCGCTGGTGGCGGCCTTCCCGAACACGGGCTTCATGGGCGTGCCCCTGCTATTGACCTTGCTCGGACCCCGTTCCTCGGGCCCCGTCATCGTCACCATCGTCGTCGACATGCTCATTACCAGCTCGCTGTGCATCGCCCTGTCGCGCATCGGCAGCGGCGGCGCGCACGGCAGCCGCGCCGCCGTCGTCAACGCCTTGAAGGGCATGGCGGGCAACCCGATGCCGTGGGCGATCGTGCTCGGTGCCCTGTCGTCGTGGCTGGAACTGGCCTTGCCCAAGCCTTTGACGCAGACGGTGGGCCTGCTGGCCGATGCCGCCTCTCCCGTTGCCCTGTTTACCATCGGCGCCGTGCTGGCCCGTTCGCAGATGAGCACGAGCGACCCGGCGCCGCTGGGAGAATATGTGCCCGTGGCGCTGAAAAAACTGCTGCTGCATCCTCTGCTGGTGTGGGGCATCGGCCACGCGGCCATCGCGCTCGGCGCGCCGCTCGATCCGTTCGCGCTGACCTGCATGGTGCTGGTGGCCTGCCTGCCCAGCGCCAGCAACGTCGCGCTGCTGTCGGAACGCTTCGGCGCGAACACGGCGCGCATCGCCCGCATCATTTTAGTGTCGACGGCGCTGTCGTTTTTGACGTTTTCGGCGGCCGTCAGCTGGCTGGCGTGAGGGGACAGTCAACGTCACGGGGCGCGCCCCGCGCCTTGCGCATCATCGGGAGCACAGCGACGACGCGCATCGCCCGCATCATTTTAGTGTCGACGGCGCTGTCGTTTTTGACGTTTTCGGCGGCCGTCAGCTGGCTGGCGTGACGTTGGCGGCGATCAGCGCGCCCAGCGCCTGCGCCGGGCCGGGGTGATGATCGAGCGCCAGGCCGTGCGCCATGCTGGCCTGGTCCTGCATGCTGCGGTTCTGGCCCAGCTTCCATTTTCCTTCCAGGCGCGTGAGGGGAATCTCGATGCCGACGATGGCTTTCAATAGCTTGTCGATATAGCCGGCCGGCGCGTCGCCCACCTTCCACGGCGCGGCTTGATCCGCCTCGTGGCGCGCCGTCAGCCGCTCCACCAGTCCCAGCAGCCACGCCGCGTCGTCGATGGCGCGCAGGGGGCCATGCGCGTGCACCACCGCATAGTTAAAGGTGGGCACCTCCTTGCCGCTGCGCTGCTTTTCCGCATACCAGGCGGGCGTGATGTAGGCGTGCGGCCCCTGGAAGATCACCAGTGCGTCGTCGCTCCCGCCGGCGGCGCGCCAGAGCGGGTTGGCGCGCGCCACGTGGGCGCGCAGGATGCCGAATGGCGCATCAAGCGTGGGCGCGGCGATCTCGAACGGCAGATGGTCGGCGCACAAGCCATCGGCACCGTGGCGCACGAGCGCGCCCAGCGGGTGACTGTCGATCAGACCATGCAGCACGTCGAGGCGCTCTTCGCGGAAGGTGGCGGGCGTGTACATTTACTAGGCTCCTTGCACGACGACGTCGGCCGTCAGCGAATTGGCGATGTAGCAGCGCTCGTGCGCATCGTGGTGCAGGGCGGCCAAGGCCTCGGGCGAGGGCGGCGTTCCCGCGAAGGCGATGCGCGGACGCAGCACGATGCGCGTCATGGCCAGGCGGCCTTGTGCATTCTTGCCCAGTTCGCCGACCGCATCGTCGCGGTAATCGTCGATGACGTAGCCGCGCTGGGCCGCCAGCGACAGGAAAAACAGCATGTGGCAGCTCGACGTGGCGGCCACCAGCGCCTCTTCCGGGTCGATGTTTTCCGCCACCGACATGGGCAGCGGCACGGACAGGGGCGACGACGAGGCGGGTACCGTCAGGCCGCCGTCGAACTGCCATTCATGGCCGCGGCTGTAGCGCTGGCCGGCGAAATCCTGGCCGTCGCGCTGCCAGGCCACGGTGGCAAAAAACTGATGCATGGTTGCTCCGCAAAAGTAGAGGAATACGCCATCTTAGCGCCAGTCTTGGCTATTTAAAACAGCCAATAAGTGCTATCTTGAAGATACCAATTCGAGAGCCACACTATGCCAGCTTCCCACCTGAACCAGCTTATCGCCGCCTTGCCGCTGCAGCGCGGCGCCAGCGAACCGCTGTTCCGCCAGCTGTATGCGGCCATCAAGGCGGCCGTCCTCGACGGGCGCATGAGCCCCGGCATGCAGCTGCCGCCCACGCGCGATTTTTGCCGCCTGCTGGCCGTGTCGCGCCAGACGGTGCTCAATGCGTATGCGCTGCTGACGGCCGAAGGCTACCTCGATGGTGCCGTCGGGCGAGGCACCTTTGTCAGCCGCGAGGTGCCGCTGCCTGTGCCGCCGGCAGCTGTGCCCGGCCTGCTGCGGCCCCTGTCGGCGCGCGGGCAGGGCGTGGTGACGGCCATGCGCCAGGTGGCCTTCCACCGGGGGCCGCTGCGCGCCTTCCGCGTCGGCATGCCGCGCATCGACCATTTTCCATTTGATGTGTGGAACCGCCTGGAAGCGCGGCGCTGGCGCCGGCCCGACCACCAGTTCGGCTACGGCGACCCGGCCGGCTACCTGCAGCTGCGCGAACTGCTGTGCGTGTACCTGAAGGCGTCGCGCGGCGTCCAGTGCACGCCGCAGCAAATCGTCATCACGTCCGGCTCGCAGCAGGCGCTGTTTTTGTTGTCGACCATCCTGCTGGCGCCCGGCGACGCCGCCTGGATGGAGTCGCCCGGCTACCGGGGCGCCAGCGGCCCGCTGCGCGCGGCCGGCGCGTGCGTCTTCCCTGTTCCCGTCGACGCGCAGGGGCTGGACGTGGCCTACGGCGTGGCGCACTGCCCGCAGGCGAAGCTGGCCTACGTGACGCCGTCGCACCAGATGCCGCTGGGCGTGAGCATGAGTTTGCCCCGCCGCCTGGCCTTGCTCGCCTGGGCCGCGCACAATAAAGCCTGGCTGGTGGAAGACGATTACGACAGCGAATACCGTTACTCGGGCGCGCCGCTGGCGTCGCTGCAAAGCCTGGACCGGGCCGGCTGCGTGGTGTACGTGGGCACCCTGTCGAAGGTGCTGTTTCCCGGCCTGCGCCTCGGTTACATGGTGGCGCCGCCCGCGCTGGCCGAGGCGCTGGTGCAGGCCAAGGCCGTGATGGACCGGCACACGGCCATCGTGCCGCAGATGGCGCTGGCCGACTTCATCGCCGAAGGCCACTTTGGCCGGCATATCCGCCGCACGCGCGACAGCAATGCCGAACGGCGCGACCTGCTGGTGCGGGGCCTGGCGCACGAACTGGGCGACCAGCTCGCGTGCGGCCCGGCCGACAGCGGCCTGGAACTGTGCGCGTATTTTCGCGGCGGTCACGATGAGGAAGCGGTGTCGCGCGCGGGCCTGGCGCGGGGCATCGAACTGCGCCCGCTGGGACACTATGCCGACCCGGCGGCGGGGCCCGAATGCGCCACGCCGCCCGGGCTGCTGCTGGGCTTTGCGGCGATTCCCCCGGCCGAGATGGCGCACGGCTTGCAGGAGCTGGGGCGCATCCTGCGCGGCCGATAAACTATACTGGCGGTTGCCCGCACATGAAGAACCCGACCATGACCACCATCCGCTGCTCCTGGGCCAATCCGGCCAATCCCCGCTACCTTGCGTATCACGACACGGAATGGGGCGTGCCTTGCCACGACGAGCGCCGGCTGTTCGAGATGCTGAACCTGGAAGGCGCGCAGGCTGGCCTGAGCTGGGAAACCATCCTCAACAAGCGCGACACCTACCGCGCCGCTTTTGATAACTGGGATGCGGAAAAGATCGCCGCATATGGCCCGGACAAGGTGGCGCAGCTGCTGGCGGACCCTGGCATCGTGCGCAACCGCCTGAAGGTGGCGGCCGCCATCACGAATGCCCAAGCCTATTTGCGCCTGCGCGCAGAAGGGCAGACCCTGGACAGCTTTTTGTGGGCGTATGTCGACGGCCAGCCCATCGTCAACAACTGGCAGCCGGGCGAGTTTCCCGCCAAGACGGCCCTGTCCGACAAACTGTCGAAAGACTTGCTCAAGCGTGGCTTCAAGTTCGTCGGCTCGACCATCATCTACGCCTACATGCAGGGCATCGGCATGGTCAACGACCACGCGCCCGCCTGCTTTTGCCGCGCGGGGCGCTGATGCGCCGCGCCCTGGTCCTGCTCGACACGGATTTTGACGGTGCCCGCCTGCGCGCCGCCTGCGCCGCGCATGGCGGTCGCCGCCTGCATTACATCGCGCTGGCGCCGCGTCCCGTCGATGCGCATCACTTGCCCGACGAGTGGCGCGCACAGTGGCCGCCCTGCGTGCCGGGTCTGCACCGCATGGTGTCGCACGATGGCCTCGTCACACTCGATGTGCTGATCGGCGAGCCCGATGCCTGTCTGGCGCAATTGTCGGCGCGTGTCGATGAAGTGCACCTGGCCTGGGTGCCGGCGGCCACGCCGGTGCTGGCGCGCCTGATGGCCGATGGCGCGCACCTGCAAGCCGTGCACCTGGACGAGACGCAGCGCGCGGCGCTGCAAAAGCATGGCTTTGTTTTTGACGAGAGCCGTTTGCGCGCCGTGTTTTATGCGCGGCGCGACGAGTACGCGGCCGTTGCCGCGCCCGAGCGGTGCGCCGTCGTCATCGGCGCGGGCGTGGCCGGCGCGGCCGCCTGCGAACGGCTGGCCGCGCGCGGCTGGAAGGTGACCTTGATCGAACGCCACGCGCAGCCTGCGAGCGAAGCGTCGGGCAACCTGGCCGGCATCTTCATGCCGCTGATGTCAAAGGACGACAATATCGCCACGCGCCTGGTGCGCGCCGCCTTTCTGTACTCGCTGAAGCGCTGGAAAGACCTGGGTGGTATCGGCGCCGCCATCGAGGGTGCGCAAAGCGGCGTGCTGCACCTGGCGCGCGACGGGGCGCATGCGCAGGTGCAGCGGCAGATCGCCGCCAGCGGCCTGTATCCGCGTGAATTCGCCCGCTGGCTGGAAGCGCCTGAGGCAACCGCCATGCTGGGCGCGCCGGCGCCCGATGGCGCCTGGTGGTTCGAGCAGGGCGGCTGGGCGCGCCCGTCTTCCGTCTGCGCGGCCATGCTGGACGCCTGCGGCGCCTTGCTCACGCGGCGCTTTTCCAGCAGCGCCCTGCGCCTGGAACGTGGCGACGGCGAATGGCTGGTGCGCGATGCGGACGGTGCCCTGATCGCGGCGGCACCCACCGTCATCCTGGCGGCGGGCACGGGCGCCGTGGATTTCGAACAGGCGGCCGGCTTGCCGCTGGACGCCGTGCGCGGCCAGGTCACGCACCTGGCCGAAGGCAGCTTGCCGTCGCTGCCGTTCGTCGTCTGCCGCGAAGCCTACGTGACGCCGGCGCACCAGGGCGTCGTGTGCGTGGGCGCCAGCTACGATGCGGACGCGGACCCCGGCTTGCGCGCATCGAACCAGGAAGACAATATCGCGAAGATCGCCGACATCCTGGACGTGGCCCCGTTCGAGGCGCCGCTGGCCGGGCGCACGGGCTTTCGCTGCATGGCAGCGGACCGCCTGCCGCTGGCGGGCGCCTTGCCCGACCCCGGCATACCGGGCCGCTGCGAGCGCCTGCGCGACGTGCCTCGCTGGCCCGGCCTGTTCGGCTTGCTCGGTTATGCCTCGCGCGGCCTGATCTGGGCACCGCTGGCAGCCGAGCTGCTGGCTTGCCAGCTGGAGGGGGAGCCGTTGCCGCTGGAGAGTCAATTGGCCGCCGCTCTGGATCCTGCCCGTTTCTTGCTGCGCGAACGCCGCCGCGCTGGTTGAGCGTTGGCGCAGAGCAGGCGAGGGCTGGGGTCAGACCCCCAACACAGCTGACGCAAAGCCTGGCGCCAACGCGCGTGAGGGTCTGACCCCATATGCGGACGCTCTGCGCGTAGTCCCATATCTGTTTTTCAGCTTTCCAAACTCTTTTTAATTTGTTTTCCGAACAACATAAGTTCGCTACAGTGGACTCGTGCTGGTTTTTGACGACGGAATAAAGAGGTGGACAGATGGCTGCTGCAGAACTGATTTTCGATCCCCGCGCCGCGCACGGCGAGGCGGCGTTTGATGAAGTACTCCATCTCGCGCGCAGCCAGGCGCAGGCCCAGGGCTTGCCGTATGCGGGCATCGTCAGCGCGCAGGATGCGTGGCAACTGGTGCAGGCCGGCAAAGCCGTGCTGGTCGACGTGCGCACCAACGAAGAACGCACTTTTGTCGGCTACGTGCCCGCCTCGCTGCACGTGGCGTGGGCCACCGGCACGGCCATGAACCGCAATCCCCGTTTTACCCGCGAGCTCGAAGCGAAGGTGGGCGGCAAGGATGCCGTCGTGGTGCTGCTGTGCCGCAGCGGCAAGCGCTCGGCCTTGGCGGCCGAAGCGGCCGCCAAGGCGGGTTTTACGCACGTCTTCAATATCGCGCAAGGCTTCGAGGGCGACCTCGACGCACAGCAGCAGCGTGGCCACAGCGGCGGCTGGCGCTGGCATGCGCTGCCGTGGCTGCAAGATTAACCCGCTTCCCGGGACCACCATGAACCAGCGAGCCATTCCCCCCGTCTCCCTTGCCGCGCAGCCGCAATGGGAACTGCACCAGATCGTCGATGAATTGCGCGCCGTGCGCGCGCAGTGGCGCGAAGGATTGGCCGGCAGCCAGGAATGCGGTGCGCGCGAATTCCCGTCGCGCCAGCATTTGCACGACATCATCAAAGCCCTGTGCGCGGCCCTGTTCCCCATGCGCCTGGGTCCCCTCGACCTGCAGCAGGAGAGCGAGGATTTCTTTGTCGGCCACACGCTCGACACGACGCTCACGGGCTTGCACGAACAGGTGCGGCGCGAACTCAGTTACCACGCGCGCCAGCACGGCTTGCAGCAGACGGTGTCCATCGAACAGCAGGCGCTGGCCATCGTGCAGCGCTTCGCCCGCGCGCTGCCGCGCATCCGCGCCCGGCTCGACACGGACGTGGCGGCCGCCTTCCATGGCGACCCGGCCGCGCACAGCGTCGACGAAGTGCTGCTGTGCTATCCGGGCATCCTGGCCATCATCCATTACCGCCTGGCGCATACCTTGTATGCGCTCGGCGCGCCGCTGGTGGCGCGCATCATCGCCGAAGTGGCCCATTCGCAGACGGGCATCGACATCCACCCGGGCGCCATCATCGGCAGCAGCTTTTTCATCGATCATGGCACGGGCGTGGTGATCGGCGAGACGGCCATCATCGGCGAACGGGTACGCATTTATCAAGCCGTCACCCTGGGCGCCAAGCGCTTTCCAGCCGGCTTTGATGGCGTGCTGAAAAAGGGGCTGGCGCGCCATCCCATCGTGCAGGACGACGTGGTCATTTATGCGGGCGCGACGATCCTGGGACGGGTGACCATCGGCCAGGGCTCCGTCATCGGCGGCAATGTCTGGCTGACCCGCAGCGTGGCGCCCGGCAGCCATGTCACGCAAGCGCACAACCAGCAGGAGGCGCCGGAGTCGCCGGCGCCATCCCACCCCGCCTTTGCCCACCACCCATGAGGACAGCATGTTGATCAAACAGTTTGGACTGGCCGTGCGCCAGTTGCGCGAAGGGCATGGCTGGTCGCAGGAGCGCCTGGCCGAAGCGGCCGACTTGAACCGCTCGTTCATCGGCGAAATCGAACGGGGCGCCGCCACGCCATCGCTGCTGACGGTGGAAAAACTGGCCATTGCGCTGGGCATCGGCCTGGCGGGATTGATGGCGCGCTGCGAACCGGAACTGGTGGATTAATGCCGGCCTGGTGGCGATAGCATGTTGAGAGAAGAGGGGAGACGTCCGATACTTTATTTGTTTTTCAGATAAGCATATTCACTTTTCTCATCAGGAGTAGTCATGACAGTAGCAACAGAGAGCCAGTTTGCGCTGGGCGACAACGCCGCGCGCCAGCTAGCCAATGCAAGCAAGAGCGTCCCCCAGTTATCCACGATCACGCCGCGCTGGCTCGTGCACCTGCTGCAATGGCTGCCCGTGGAAGCGGGTATCTACCGCCTCAACCGCGTGAAAAATCCGAAGGACGTGCGCGTGGCCTGCTCGCAGCGCGACGAATCGGAACTGCCGCAAACCTTCGTCGACTACGACGACCAGCCGCGCGAGTATTTTCTCAATGCCGTCAGCACGGTGCTCGACGTGCACACGCGCGTGTCGGACCTGTACAGCAGCCCGCACGACCAGATCAAGGAGCAGCTGCGCCTGACCATCGAGACGATCAAGGAGCGCCAGGAAAGCGAATTGATCAACAATCCCGACTACGGCCTGCTGGCCAGCGTGCATGACGACCAGCGCATCTTTACGCTGACGGGCGCGCCCACGCCGGACGACCTCGACGAACTGCTGACGAAAGTGTGGAAGGAGCCGGGCTTCTTCCTCGCGCACCCGCTGGCCATTGCCGCCTTTGGCCGCGAATGCACGCGCCGTGGCGTGCCGCCGCCCACCGTCAGCCTGTTCGGCTCCCAGTTTTTGACGTGGCGCGGCGTGCCGCTGGTGCCGTCCGATAAGCTGCCCATCGAAGACGGCAAGACGAAGATCATTTTGCTGCGCGCGGGCGAGCAGCGGCAAGGCGTGATCGGCCTGTTCCAGCCTGGCCTGGCGGGCGAGCAAAGCCCGGGCTTGTCCGTGCGCTTCATGGGCATCAACCGCCACGCGATTTCGTCCTATTTGATTTCGCTGTATTGCTCGCTGGCCGTGCTGACCGACGATGCGCTGGCCGTACTGGAAGACGTGGAGATCGGTAAATACCATGACTACCCAGACACCTACAAGTGATGGTGCGGCGGGCTTGCCTGCCGTCCCGTTTCTGCCTGACGAAGCGACCCTGAACCGCCTTGCCGGCGAGTTTTTCGCGCGCTTGCCTGGCCTCGCGCCTGCGCTTGACAAGTCGCCCAGCCCTGGCGGCTCGGGCAGCGTGCTCGATGCGGCGCCCCGCTATGCGAACCGTCCGCCGCCCCAGCCCGGCCCGTCGTTCGCCGCCATCGCGCCTGGCGTGGCGACGGCGCAGGTGCCGCCCGTGACGGCGCCGCTGGAGTCCCCCATTGCGCCGGCGCCGGCATCGGTGCCCACGCCGCGGTTGTCCGCCATCGGTGCACCGTCGCCCTACTATTTTGTCGGCGGCGCGCATGGCTATCCCGTGTCGAACCATAATCTCGACGGCCTGGCGGGCCAGGGACTGGGACAGGCCGCGCCCGACGCGTTTGCCACGCCGCAGCGGACGCCCGCGCGCCAGCTGCCCGTATCGCCATCTGACAGCCAGCCGGCGTTCTATTTCCAGACCGAGCTGCCTGCGCGGCCGCAAGGGCATGGCCAAACCCCCGCGCCATTCGACGTGCACGCCGTGCGGCGCGATTTTCCCGTGCTGGCCGAGCGGGTCAACGGCAAGCCGCTGGCCTGGTTCGACAATGCGGCCACCACGCACAAGCCGCAGTCGGTGATCGACCGCGTGTCGTATTTCTATGCGCACGAGAATTCGAACATCCACCGCGCGGCGCACGCGCTGGCGGCGCGCGCCAGCGATGCCTATGAAGCGGCGCGCGCCAAGGTGGCGAGTTTTCTGGGCGCCGCCTCGGCCAATGAAATCATTTTCGTGCGCGGCGCCACGGAGGGCATCAATCTGATCGCCAACACGTTCGGGCGCAAGTACATCGGCAGCGGCGACGAGATCATCGTCTCGCAGCTCGAGCACCACGCCAACATCGTGCCGTGGCAGCAGCTGGCGGCGGAAAAGGGCGCGACCCTGCGCGTGATTCCCGTCGACGACAGCGGCCAGATCCTCCTCGATGAATTCCGCAAGCTGCTCAACGGGCGCACCAAGCTGGTATCGGTGACGCAGGTGTCGAATGCGCTGGGCACCGTCACGCCCGTGGCGCAGATCATCGCGCTCGCGCATGCGGCCGGCGTGCGCGTGCTGGTCGACGGGGCGCAAGCCGTGTCGCATTTGCGCGTGGACGTGCAGGCGCTCGGTGCGGATTTCTATGTGTTTTCGGGGCATAAAGTGTTCGGCCCGACGGGCATCGGCGCCGTGTATGGCAAGGCGGACTTGCTCGAGCAGTTGCCGCCATGGCAGGGCGGCGGCAACATGATCGCCGACGTCACGTTCGAGCGCACCGTCTACCAGGGCGTGCCGAACCGTTTCGAGGCGGGCACGGGCAATATCGCCGATGCCGTCGGTCTGGGCGCGGCCATCGATTACGTGCAGCGCATCGGCCTGGAAAACATCGCCGCCTACGAGCACGCGCTGCTGGAATACGCGACGCACCAGCTGCAAGCGATTCCCGGCGTGCGCCTGATCGGCACGGCGCTGGACAAGGCCAGCGTGGCGTCGTTCGTGCTGGCCGGCTACGAGCCGGCGGAAGTGGGGCGCGCCCTGAACGACGAGGGCATCGCCGTGCGCTCGGGCCACCACTGCGCCCAGCCGATTTTGCGCCGCTTCGGCGTGGAAGCGACCGTGCGGCCCTCGTTCGCCTTCTACAACACGTATGAGGAAATCGACCGCATGATCGTCGTGGTCAAACGCCTGGCGGGCGCGCGCCGCTGATCTTGCCCGCTTGTCAAGCTGATGCCGCCCCTGCGCAAGCGGGGCGGCATTGTTGCGTCAAATCACGGACTTTGCGCGCGGCTGGCTGGCGCCCGCAGGCTGGCGGTATAATTTATCCTTGGCAATATTCAAGCTGCGGCCCAAGGAGATATCCGGTGGAAGATCAACACAGCTCGCCCGAGCTATTCCTGTTCCTGGCGTCGACCGTGCACGACATGAAAAATTCGATCAGCGTCGTCAGCGGCACTTTGGAGTCGCTGCTGGCGGCCGAGCAGGCCAAGCCGACGCCCCAGGCCGACCCCGCCTATCTGCAGATGGCGCAGATGCTGTACCAGACCAAGCGCCTCAACGATAACCTGATCCAGCTGCTGGCCCTGTACAAGGAAGTGGGCAAGCCCGGCTACCCCTTCGACGTACAGCCGCAACTGGTGAGCCAGGTCATCGACCAGGTGGTGGACCAGGAAAAGATCCTGCTGGCCTCGAAAGGCATCCATCTGCAGACGGCTTGCCCGCCCGAGCTGATCTGGACCCTCGATGAAGACCTGGTCATCGGCGTGCTCGCGCATGCCATCAACAACGCCATCCGCTACACGAAGGATACGATACGCCTGTCGGTGCGGGAGCACGACGATATGCTCGAGCTGCGCGTGGAAGACAATGGCGACGGCTATACCCAGGCGCTGCTCGACGCGGGCAGCGCGGCCATGGATGGCATGACCGCCGGCGTGAATTTTTCCACCAACAGCACGGGCCTGGGCCTGTATTTTTCCAGCGAAGTGGCAAAGATGCACAAGCACCGGGGCAGCAGCGGCAGCATCGCCCTGGAAAATGGCGGCGCCCTGGGCGGCGGCTGTTTCATCCTGCGCCTGCCCTGAACGAGGATGCCATGACGACAGACAGCCACGCCACCGCCGCCGAAGCGGGCAGCACCGACTGGGCCGACAAACATTATCTGCTGGTCGACGACTTCATCGGCATCCGCATCCTGCTGCGCGAATCGCTGCGCAACCTGGGCGCGCGCCATATCGACCAGGCGGCCAGCGGCGGCGAAGCCATGAAGCTGCTGGCCAAGACGCGCTACGACGTGGTGCTGTGCGATTACAACCTGGGCGAAGGCAAGAATGGCCAGCAAGTGCTGGAAGAGACGCGCGTGCGCAACCTGACGGCGCCGTCGAGCGTCTGGCTGATGGTGTCGGCCGAGAAAAGCGTGGAATCCGTGATGGGCGCGGCCGAGCACCAGCCCGACGCCTACCTGATCAAACCGATCACGGAAGGCGTGCTGCTGACGCGCTTGAACCGCGTGTGGCACAAGAAGCAGGTGTTCCGTGAAATCGACCAGGCCTGCATGGAAAAGGATTATCTGCGCGCGGCCAAGTTGTGCGATGCGCAGATCGAAGTCAACAAGCTGCACGAGCTGGAATTGCTGCGCATGAAGGCGTCGTTGCTGCTGAAAAGCGGCGAGCCGGAAAAGGCCCGCGCCGTGTACGAAAAAGTGCTGGCCGAGCGCGATTACAGCTGGGCCAAGGCAGGCCTGGGCAAGATCCGCATGAATAACGGCGAGCACGAGGCGGCGCGCCAGATCTTCCAGGGCGTGATCGTCGAGAACAAGTACTACATCGACGCCTACGACCAGATGGCCGTCGCCTACCAGCTGATGGGCCAGCACGAGGAAGCGTGCGGCGTGCTGGAAAAGGCGGCGCGCCTGTCGCCCAATTCCGTGCCGCGCCAGCGCAACCTGGGCCTCGCCGCGCTAAAGATCGGCAATGTCAGCATGGCGGAAAAGGCTTTTCGCAAGTGTATTTCCATCGGCGAGTTTTCCGTCATGAAGACGCCGGACGCCTATCTGGGACTGGCGCGCGTGTGCGGCCTGAAGAAGGATGCCAAGGAGGCGCTGCAATGGCTGCTGCTGGCGCAGCGCGAATTCTCGCCCGAGCAGATCGGCTTGCGCGCGAAGATCACGGAAGGCATGGTGCACCACGAAACGGGCGATTACCGGCGCGCGCGCAAGTGCGGCGACGAACTCGAAGCCATGCTGCTGGAAGACCCGGCGCGGCCCGAGAAAAGCATCTGCATGGAACTGGCGACCCTGCTGTTCGCCGTCGGCGTCAAGGATGCGCCGGCCGGCCTGCTGTGCTACGTGGTGAAGAACAACCACGACAACCAGGTGGTGCAGGACGAGGTGCAAAAGATCTTCGACAAGGCGAAGATGGGCGACGAAGGCACGAGCCTGATCATCGCCTCGCGCAAGGAAGCGTCGGACTTGATGAACAAGGGCGTGCTGCTGTGGAAGACGGACAAGCTCAACGAAGCGGTGGCCTGGATGCGCGCGGCGCGCGAAAAACTGCCGAACAACTTGCGCATCCTGTTCAATTCCGCGCAAATCATCGTATCGTTCCTGGAGCAGCGCGGCTACCAGGCGGACTTGGCGGCCGAGGCGATGGAAGTGTTGTTGTATGTAGACAAAATTGCACCAGGCCAGCAGCGCTTTGCGCAATTGATGGAGCAACTGGTGCAGCTGACGCCCCCGCCCGGGCCGGACGAGGCTGTCGAGGTGGCGGAAAAAGCGCCGCCGGCGCCGGAAAAAGGGGGAAAAGCCGTGCGGGAGCGTGCCGGATGATAAACTAGGGGCCAGCGTGGGTTCGCCTGCGCTTGAGTTGCTCTACAACAATAAGGAAGAAACTATGCGTGATGTGGTCAATGAAGTATACAAAAAAATGAAAGTCGGCGCCGTTGCCTGGGTACGCCCGGTGGCCGCCAAGGGAGACACGCTGGAAACATTCCAGTCTTCGTACGAGCACGCCAAGGCGCTGGCCGACGAAGGCCTGATCACCATCGGTGACGTAAAACGCCAGGCCGACAATCAGATCGAGGCGATCCGCATTCATCGTATCGCCTGATCACATCGCCTCTCCGCGACGTCAGGATTTGCCTGGCGCCTTGGACTTGGGTGCCGCGCGCTTTGCCGGCGCCTTGCGCAGCGGGGCTTTGGCCTTGGCTGCCATGCCTGCTTCTGCCGGCTTGGCGGACTTGCTGGCCGTGGCTCCACCGCCAAAACTGGCCGCTGCCGCGCTGGCTGCATCGGGCGACATCGCTGTCGACACGGCCTGCTTGAACTGATCTTGTAACAAATTCCACCAGGCACTTGGATTGGCCAGCTGGGCTGCCGCCTGGCTGCCGGCATCGTTGGGCGCCGCCGCAGCCGGTTCGGGCGCGGGCGCGGGTGCAGGCGCCGGTTTCGGTTCAGGCGCTGGCGCTGCGGGTGCCGCTTGCTGGAAAAACGCGGAAGCGTAGGGCACCGATTCAAACACGGTTTTCTCGCTGGCACCGGGCTGGGTGATGGCCGCGGCCAGGGACGCGCCCATCGATTTCAGGGTGGCGATGGTGCCGCGCTGTACTTCCAATGCCTGGATACTGCCGCGCAGCATGCTGGTATTGAGGTTCAACCAGGCTTCGACGGCTTTCAAGTCATTGATTTTCTTGTCCAGCTCTTCCACCGACATGGTGGGCGCAGTGATGCCGGGCACGCCCATGCCGGGCACGCTCATGCTGCCCCACAGGTTTTTGACGAAGTCGAGGGTGTCGGTCACAACTGCTGCGCCCGGCATTTGGGGCATTTGCGGGTTTGCCATGCGAAATCTCCTGGTAGGTGGATGTGCCTAGCGTAGCAGATATCAGCTTGCAACTGACGCAAAGCCGCCAACATTTTCTTACATAAAACAGCAGGAGTTGAGCACAGGCAAGAAGCAGGAAGTGGGGGGAAGGCGTTACACTACGGCCTATGATGCCTGACTCCTTCTTTTCGCCACCACGCCGCCGCACCGTCATTTTTGTCGCGGTCATCGGCGCACTGCATTACGTGGCGCTGGAATGGCTCACCTCGCATGCCAGCATGGTGCCGCTGGGGCAGGATCATGCGCAGGTGGTGAGCATGGCATTGATCGCCGAGGCGCCCAAACCCGTGCCGGTGGCGCCGCCGCCGCCGCCCAAGCTGCGGCCCTTGCCCGAGCCTCGCTTGCCGCCGCCACCGCCGCCGACGGAGCTGCCGTCGAGCGAGTCGGCCCAGTTGACGGCGCCTGCCAGCGACGCGCCGGAAGGGCCGGTGACGCCCGCGGCACCGGCGGCCAGCGCGCCAGCCATCACGGCGCCCGCGCCCGCCGTGGCGGAAGCTGCCGCGCCGGCTCCCGCGCCGCCGCCACCGCCCGTCGAGCAGGCGCGGCGCTACAAGACGAATGCGCCCGCTTCGGCCCAGTTCGACCTGCACGTGGACCGGCGCGATGCGGACGGCACCAAGTGGCAAGGCGTGGCCGGCATGGCGTGGGAAAACCGGGGCGACACGTACCAGCTGAAACTGGAAGTGGGCCTGAGCATGCTGATCACACGCATCAACCTGCTGGTGCTGACCAGCGAGGGCCTGATCGACGGCAGCGGCATCGTGCCTGTCACGGCCACGGAAAAACGCAAGGGCCGCGCGCAAACGGCCACGCATTTCAACCGCGACGCCAAGACCATCACGTTTTCAGCCACGACGGCGACGGTGCCATGGCAGGAGGGGGCGCAGGACAAGGCGACCGTGCCGTTCCAGCTGGCCGCCATCGGCCGTGCCGACGTCAACCAGCTGGCGGGCAATATCGACATCCTTGTCGGCGAGGAAAAGGAAGCGACCGTGTTCCGCTTCCAGCTGGTGGGCGAGGAAGAGCTGGACACCAAGATGGGCCGCCTGGTGACCTGGCATTTGCGCCGGCCGCCGAAGCCGGGCACGTATTCGTCGCAGCTTGATATCTGGCTGGCGCCGTCCATGCAATGGTATCCGGTACAAATACGCAATACCGAAGCGAACGGGGCGCTCACCACGCAAACCGTGACCCAAATTCGCGTCAATGACGCTACAGGAAAATAAATGACTACTTTAATAACTTTGAAACGCGTTCTGATCGCCAGCCTGCTGGCCGCCACCCTGAGTCCCGCCATGGCGGCGAACGAGCCCGTGGACCATCCTGTCGTCAAGCGCCCGTACAAGCTGGCGCCGTCGGCTGACCTCGTCTATTCGATCAAGGCCAGGCAGCGCGGCATTGCGCTGTCCGGCGAATCGCTCAGCAACTGGCGCGTGGGCGATGGCAAGTACTCGCTGCTGGCCGAAACCAAGGCGGCCCTGTTCGGCAAGATCCTCGAACAGCGCAGCGAAGGCGCGGTCGACGATTACGGCCTGGCGCCCGTTCAATTCGTGGAAAAGCGCTTCCGCAAGGATGCCGTCACGACCACCTTCAAGCGCGACAGCAAGACCATCGTCTTTGGCGAAGGCGATGAAACCTATCCGCTGAAAGGCGGCGAACAGGACCGCAATAGCGCCGTCTGGCAACTGGCCAGCGTGGCGCGCGCCGCGCCCGAGAAATTCGTCCCCGGCTCGGAATGGGCCTTCTTCGTCGCCGGCGCGCATGATGCCGAGCCGTGGACCTTCAAGGTGGTCAAGGAAGAGACGGTCGCCACGGGCATGGGGGAGGTCGCCGCCATCCACCTGGTCAAGGCGCCGCCGCCGGACAAGAAGGGCCAGCAAGTGGACCTGTGGCTGGCGCCGTCGCTGGAATGGTATCCCGTGAAGGTGACATTCGCCGACGCGGACGGCGGCGATTACGTCGAGCAAACCTTGCAGAAGATCGTCAAGAAGTAAGTGTTCACTAATGGTCCGGGGCCAGGCAGGCCATGTTTGGCCCCCCATTTCATCATGCTGGCCCGGTACCGTGCGCCGGTCGTGTTGCGCCGTGTCCGCACCGCCCCCTCCCACGCGCTAAATTGCATGTCAGAACTGATATACTGACGCCCCCGCCCCGCAGCGCTGCGTTAGCCCGCCGCGCCGCCCGCTGAACACTCATCCGGAAAAGAATGATTGATATAATGGCAAGTGCAGCCGTGGCTACGGATGCAAATCAGACAGAGCAAGAGCATCACGATTCCTTGCAGGCGCATTTCCAGCCCAATATTTCGGCCGATGAAATCGAGCAAGTATTTCACTTGAAGCGGGCGCAGCCCTTGCTGCAAGTGTTTACGGCCCTGTTTCACGGCGGTTTCGATGGCGTGCTGGTGCGTCTGCTGGTGTTGCGCGAGCTGGCGTCCGATGCCGCCACGTCCGCCTACACGCGCGCCGATATCAACACCAAGCTTGCCTATCTGTTGCCGGAAAGCCTGGAAACGGTCTTGCTGCGCCTGCGTTCGAACCAGCTGCTGGCCTGGGATGCGCAGCAGGGCGTGTACCGCGTCACACCGATGGCGCGCAATGTGCTGTCGGCCATCGACAGCCTGCTGGGCCTGGGCCAGACGGAAGACGAAGCGGAAATGGGCTTCCTGCTGTCGCAGGTGGCGGGCGCGCAAGCCGTGGGCGGCGTATCGGTCGAACAACTCCAGCATTTGCTGGGCCGCCTGGTGGACTTGACGGAAGAGTTTTCCGACGCGATTGCTTCCGGCTCCGAATTCCGGCTGCGCACGGCGCAGGCGAAGTGGAACATGGCTTGCGACTGGGTGGAAAAGGGTTCCGAGATTCTCGTGGCCATCACCTCCGATGAAAACGCGGACAGCGCCACGCACAAGGCGGCGCAGGCGATCGGCCGCGCGCAAAGCAAGTTGCTCAACATGCAAGGCATGTTTTCGCGCGCCCTGAACCAGATCGAGCGCCAGCGCGTGCACCTGGGCCAGTCGGGCCTGTCGACCACCGACATCAAGCGCTGGCTCTTGCTGCACGACGACCTGGCCAGCCTGGCTGAAGGCGCCATCGACCAGCCCGTCGTCCCCCTGTTCTCCACGCCGGCCGAAATGATCGACGTGGCGGAAACGGAACTGCTGTCCGAACGGGCGGCAGGCGTCATCAACACGGGCCTGCCCAGCGGAGAGGACGCGCCCACCACCATCAGCGACGGTCCCGCCATGCAGCTTGAACTCGATGATTTGCTCGAACGCCTGTCGAACTTTGCCAGCCTGGGCAATTTCCCCAGCATCGGCGAAGAAGGACCGAAATCGGTTCCCGTGCAGGATTCGCTGCTGCCGGCCAGCTTTGCCGTGGCGTCCTACCGCGCCTCGATGCTGCCGCTGCTCGGCGACGTGTCCGAAGCGAGCTTGCAAGGCTCGACGGCCGAACTGGCCCGTTTGCCGATCACCTTTACACCGACCGACGAGATGGTCCAACTGTCCGACCCCCACGTGGCGGCCATGTCGATCGCCTCGCTTTCACTGAATGTTTCACTTGATTTAGATAGCGGCACCGCCGATGAATGACGATTCCCAAATCCTGATTGCGCGCCTGCTCACGCATCAAACCCTGCGCCGCGACGACAAGCTCGTCAAGCGCGTGCTGTCCGACGAGCTGTTCCGCGCCGAGATCGATGCGCGCCTGCTGGCCTGCGGCTTGAAGCTGCTCGACAACGTGTATGCCGACCATGTGACCCTGGCCCTGACGCGCACCATCGAGCCGAAGATATTCGGCGCGCGCGACGTGTGGCAAAACAATAATTTCGGCCTGGCGCGCGATGGCGTGGCCTTGCTGGTGGTGCTGTGGGCGCAGATCATCCTGCCCAAGCGCGAACGCCAGGAAACGCACCAGCACGCGGACGACGACCAAAATGACATGTTCGGCACGGAAAAACCGCTGCCGCGCGCGGAAGACGCGTCGATCGGTATTTCCTACAAGGCGCTGCTGTCGGACTTCGGCGACAAGCTGGGCAAGAAGACGCGCATGGACATGAATCTGGGCACCCTGGCCAAGCTGGGCTTCATCGAGCGGCGCGGCGATGTCATCCTGGAAGGCCCGCTGCTGGACCTGATGATGGATACGGACGTCTTGAAAGAACGCATCATCAACGGCGCCCTGGCCGACGTGTTCAAGCGGGCGCCGGCGCGCCTGGTGGCCGTCGACCTGGACGCTGACTTGTCCGCCGACCTGTCCGGCGACATCGGCGACCTGCCTGACGCAGGCGACGAGCCCGTGTCCGATCTCCCTCACTGAAAGCGCCCATGTTTCATATCAAATCACTTGAACTGGTGCACTGGGATTACTGGCAGCGCATCAAGAATATTCCGCTCGACGCGAAGATCATCACCATCGCGGGGCAGAACGGCTCGGGCAAGACCACCTTGCTCGATGCCTTGCGCACCCTGTTCGGCCTCGACTGCTCGATGGGGCGCACGTATAAACACTATGCGCGCCATTCGGGCCAGCAGACGGCCTGGCTGCGCGCCGTGGTCGACAACAAGAACGTGGGCAAGCAGCTGTCGAACCGCCCGTTCCGCAGTTCCGGCTTCTTCAGCGATGATGAAGTAACGCTGTTTTGCCAGATCCAGAAGAATGGCGGCGACTGGAAGCGCCAGTATCTGATGCGTCCGGGCAATGTGCAGATCGAGGACATCACGGACGCCAACGACTGGCTCGGCGTGGAAAACTACCGCAAGCGCCTGGCCAATGCGGGCCTGTCGCCGGCCATGTCGAAAGTGCTGGCGCTGGAGCAGGGCGAGACGGACAAATTGTGCGAATACGCGCCGCGCCAGCTGCTCGACCTGGTGTTCCAGGTGTTCGGCGACAAGGAAGTGCTCGATGCCTACGACGAAGCCAAGCGCCACCAGCGCGATACGGAAGTGGAGCTGAAACGTTTCGAGACGGAACTCGAGGCGTCGAAGACCAACCTGGAAGGCTTGCGCCTGCGCGTGGCCAATTACCACCAGTGGGAAGGTTTACATAAGGAACGCCGCAACCTGCTGGAAGAAGTGCTGCCCAGCCTGCAATACCACGAGGCGCGCGAAAAGGCGGCCATCGCCAGCCGGCAATTGCGCGATGCGCGCAAACCGATGGCGCAGGCGGACCAGCAACTGACGGATAAACGCAATGCGCTGGCGGCGCAGGCGAAGGCCCTGTCCGACGCGCAGATGAATGAAACCCTGCTGGAGCAGGAATCGATCGGCTTGCAGAGCCGTTTGTCCTTGATCAATGCCAAGCTGAAACCGCTGGACAGCCTGCTGGAGCAGAAGGACCGCCTGCACAAGCTGGCGGCGGATTCGGGCAGCGACATCGCCGAAGTGGCGGCCCAGCTGGAGCAGAAGGAAGCGCAATTGCTGCAGCAGCGCCAGCAGCGCGACGCCTTGTCGGCCCGCATCGCGGGCGAGCAGGCGACGATTGCCGCGCTGCAAGGCAAGACGGCCATGCCGGAGCCGGACAATGTACGCGGCATGCGCCGCGCGCTGCGCGACGCGGGGATCTCGCACGCCATGCTGTCGGACATCGTCGAAGTGACGGACAGCCGCTGGCAGGGCGCCGTCGAAGGCGTACTGGGCGGTTACGCCTCGGTGGTGCTGCTCGACAAGGCCAAGGATGCGGCCGCCGCCTACCGCCTGGCCGAGAAGGAGCGCTACCGCCACTTCATCGTGCCGGACCTGGTCACGGCGCCTGTCGCCAAAGACGAGAGCTTGCTGGCCGTGGTGAAATTTTCCGCACCTGTGCCCAGCTGGCTGATCGAGCAGCTGTCGCGCATTGCACGCGTCGACTCCGTCGAAGCAGGCTTCAAGCTGGGCAACCACGAAGAGTGGATCACGCCCGAGGCGTACCACCGCGAACGCCGCGGCGGACGCTCGCTGTTCGTGGAAGCGTCGCGCTACCGCTTCGGCCAGGCTGGCCGCAGCGGCCGCCTGGAAGCACTGCTGCGCTCGCTGCCGGGCCTGGAAGGCCAGGAAGACACCTTGACCCTGGCGATCTCGAAGCTGGCGGCGGAAGTGGGCGCCTTGAAAGCGCGCATCGCCGGCGTCGATGCGGCCAAGGAACTCAGTGCGCGCCAGGAAGAATTCGCCGAAGCGCTGCGCAATTCGAAGCCGCTCAAGGAAGAGCGCCTGGAAGTGGGCGGCCGCCTGGGCGAGTTGCAAAATCTCACCAAGAACGCCACTGTGGCGCGCACGCGTGCCGATACCGTGTGGCAAAACGCACGCCTGGCCCTGTCCGAAGCGGAAGCGGGTTCGCGCCTTGGCTACAAGAAACAAATTGAACAGCGCGCCGAGCATGCGCGCGCCTTGCTGGCGCTGCGCCATGCGTGGCGCCACCTGCCGAAAAGCTGGCGCCGTCCCGCACGCCGCGCGGCGCTTGTGGCCGAACACCAGAATGCGCACCAGGTCGACTTGCGCGTGGCCAGCCTGCAAAACAGCCTCGCGCGCGACGACTGGGAACTGGACGCCACCGTCATCGACCAGCACCACCGCCTGTCGGAGCAGCTGCATGGCCGCCAGTCGGAAACGGACGAGCGCCGCTACCAGAACAACCGCGCCATCGAAGCGACGGGCAATGCCCGCGGCGCCTACATGGAGCGCTTGCGCTACACCATCAAGACTTACAGCAAGAACATCAAGGAGCTGGGCGAACTGGCCGGCATCGAAGTGCATGCCGACCCCGTGCGCCTGGAAAACGACGATGTGCAGCTGTCGCAGGCGGGCTTGCACGTGCGCTTCAAATTCGACGGCAAGGGCGTCATCGGCATGAATGATGGCGAAGCGTCGGGCGGGCAGCAGGTCATGAAGTCGCTGGTGCTCTTGATCGGCTTGCTGAAATCGGAAGACGGTTCCGGCGGCTTCGTCTTCATCGACGAACCGTTTGCCCACCTTGATATCCGCAATATTCAATTGGTCGGCGAATTCCTGAAAAATACGGAAGCGCAATACCTGATGACGACGCCGTTGACGCACAACACGGATGTCTATGATCCCTCGGAGCTGACCTTGATCACCAGTAAGAAAAAGAAGGATACCCAATGGGCACAACCGATTTTCGTGCTGCAGCGCCGGATCGAACCCGCACCGGGCAAGGCGGCGTGATGACCGTGCGCAAGCTTGTTCTGGCCGCAGCCCTGGCGCTGGCGTGTTCGGCGCCAGCCATGGCCAACGACGGCATCGGCTCCGTCAGCGCGGGCGGCATCCTGTTCGGCAAGACGGATGCCGTGGCCATGAAAAAGGAAGTGCTCAGCGTGAGCACGGACTTGATCAAGGTCGAGTATGAATTCCTCAATGAATCGGCCAAGGATGTGGAAGAGACGATCTTCTTCCCCTTGCCCGAATACTCTTCCGGCTACCATGGCTCACCCACGTATTACGGCCAGCCGCAGCAGTTTACCGTCGACGTGGACGGCAAGCGCAAGGAGTATAAAACCACGTTTGTCGCCAAGCTCGGCAGCGCCGACGTGACGGCCCGCCTGCGCCAGTTGGGCTTGTCCGACGCGCAGATCGCGTATTTCCCTTCGCACACGCCGTTCGACAAGAAAGTGGTGCCGCTGACGGCCGCGCAGAGCAAGATCATGATCAAGGAGGGTCTGCTGGCCCAGCTGTACGACGAGGAGTGGGTACCGGCCTGGACCGTGAAAGTCATCTACTTGTGGCAGCAGAAATTCCCTGCCGGTAAAGTCGTGCGCGTGCGTCATCAATATGCGCCGTTCGTCGCAGCCGGCCCCGGCGCCTCCTACCTGGGCGATGGCAATACCTTTGAAAAGAAATACTGCGGCGACAAGGCCTTCTACAAGACGTGGAACCGGCTGGCGGCCCAGCAGGGCGAAAGCGGCTTCGTCAATGCCGTCTGGGTGTCGTACATTTTGACGACGGGTAACACCTGGAAGAATGGCATTGAAGACTTCACCATGAATTTGATCAAGGGCAAGCCGGACGAGCTGGTCAGCCTGTGCTTCCCCGGCACGTTCACCAAAATCAATCCCACCACTTTGCAAGTCAAGTTGCGCAACTTCCGTCCGAAGCAGGATCTGGACGTGTACTTCGGCAATGTCGAAGGCACGGTGAGCAACGACGGCGTGGCGCCGCAGATCCGGCCATAGGAATGAGCACGCAGGAAGCGCTGGCCGCGCGCCTGCGCGCCATCGTCCGTGCCACGCCATGGTGCATGCAGATGCTGCAGGCCGTGGCGCAGCTGGGCTTGCCCCACTGCTGCATCGGCGCCGGCGCCGTGCGCAAGCTCGTGTGGGACGCCTTGCACGGTTTCACCCAACCGTCGGCATTGAACGACGTCGACGTGGCGTATTTCGACGCGCACGATGTGCTTGCGGAAAGCGAGGTGCGGCTGCGCCAGCGCCTGGAAACTGTACTGCCCGGCGTGCCATGGGAAGTGTGCAACCAGGCCCGGGTGCACCTGTGGTTTGAAGACGAGTTTGGCTACGCCGTGCCGCCCTTGCTGTCGCTCGACGACGCCATCGCTTCCTGGCCCGAGTTCGCCACGGCTGTCGGCATCTATCTGCAGCCTGACGGCGAGATCGGCATCGTCGCGCCGCATGGCCTCGATGACTTGTTCAATATGGTGATCCGGCGCAACCCGGCGCGCATCAGCGAAGACGGCTATGCGCAGCGCCTGGCCAGCAAGGACTACGCGGCGCGCTGGCCGCGCGTCACCATCATCGCCTGATTGGATGCAGTACGGATATAGATTGCCTATAATTGCTAGTTATCCAATAGTGCTTTCCTGATCCCATGTCCCTGTCGATTTCCCCACCGCTGCGCCGCATCGGCCGCCTGCTTTGTCTTTCCTCCGCCCTCGCGGCGCCCGCCGCCTGGGCCGACAGCTATACCGATTTCCAGCAAGCCAGCGGCCAGCTGGAAGCGCTGATGGCCAAGGCGACGCCGCACAGCGGTTTACCGCGCCTGGGCGACCCTGGCGTGGCGCAGCTGTTTGCGCAGATCGCCGACGGTCCGCGCCTGTTCAAGGCGCCCGTCACCGCGCTGCAGGACGTGAACGAAAGCGTGGCCGTGTGCGAAAAGGCCATGCGGCTGGGCAAAACATACTATGCGTTTGGCCTGGAACGGCCGTTGCCGCTGTCCGGCGCCGAGCTGCAGCAGGCGCGCAAGGAACAAGTGACGCAGAACCTGGCCAATTATGGCGATGAAATGAGCAGCTTGTTTGCTTTCAGCATGCATTGCCATGGCCATTTGATCGGACTGATGGAGCAGGAATTCAGCGCCCAGCCGGCCGATGCGGTGAGCGGGCCCGAGCGTCTGCGCGCGCGGGCGTTCAGCAAGAACACGGCCATTGTTTTCACGAGCGTGGTGCAGTTCGTGCAAGTGCCGTTCTGGAACGTGGCGCAAAAGAAGCGGATGCTGGAAGCGGCGGCCCAGCACGCCACGGCGAATGCCAATCTGATGGCGCCGCCCTTGCGCGAGCGTTTGCTGGCCAGCCTGGCCGATGCGGACAAGGATATCGATCCGGTCCTGGCGCCGGTGCTGGCGACGATACGCCAGGCGCTGTCGGTGACGACGTGTACTGGCCTGTGCCAGTACTACTGAGTTATTCGGCGGCTTGCAGCGGCTTGTTGCGCTGGCGCCAGCGCACGAGGCCCCACGCATACACGGCGTAGTAGCCGATGACGAGGCCGTAGGCGGCCATGGTCAGCGGGCTCTGGCCGAACGGCGGCGGCGGCACTGGCACGTCCTGGCGCGTGTTCAGGTAGATTTGCATGCCGCGGTACAGCAAGCGGGCGATGAACAGCATCGTGATGGTTAATCCCAGGTAGCGGTGCTGGGTAAAGAAGAAATCCTTGCCGACTTGCTCGAAGCGCGTCAGCTTCAGGCCCAGCACACCGAGCCAGCCGCCGGCCAGCGCGGCCGCGCCAAGGCTCGACAGGGGCAGCAGCTCGAATTTCGTCGTCGTCGCCAGGAACAGCAGCAGCGCGGGAAACGCGACCGCCACGCTCCAGTGCCGCCACAGCTGCGACTTCTGGCGCGCCACCAGTTTCTTCAGGCGCGAATAAATGCGCCAGACCAGCAGCGGGACCAGGAACAGCAGGGCGAGGGTAGTGGTTTCCATGTAGGCAATCGGGTGCGGGTAAAACAGCGATTGTAAGCCAGATGGGGATGGGCGGCGATGCTTGTCAAACGGTAAAAGTTGCTGGTTGACATTTACTTGGCCTGAACGCACTATGCCCTGTCACAAAGCGCCGCCATGAGCGGCGCGGTGCGCTCGCTTGTTGTCACCACCTTCATACACTGGAGTTCCATGTCTACACGTTTGCCTTTGCTGCCCATCACTGTCGGCTTGATGGCCTCGTCTTCCCTGGCCATGGCGCAAGATGGCGCTTATCAAGCCCCGCCCGCGCCCCTGCAAGCCATCGTCGATGCGCCGCGCGCGCCGACCCTGAGCCTGAGCCCGAAACGCAACCTGGCCGCCGTGCTGCCCACGCCATCCTTGCCCGGCATCGGCGAAGTGGCGCAGCCGGAACTGAAGCTGGCGGGCTTGCGCATCAATCCGCGCACGTATTCGGCCAGCCGCTTCAGTTTCCACACGGGACTGGGCTTGCTCGACATCGATACGCAGAAGGAAATCAAGGTCAGCGGCTTGCCCGCAGCGCCCCGCATCGCCGACCTGGCCTGGTCGCCCGACCAGCGCTACCTGGCCTTTACGCACATCGCCTTTGCCGATCCCGCCAGGGGCGTGAAGGAGTCGGGCGTGGAACTGTGGCTGCTCGACGTGCAGACGAAGGCGGCGCGCAAGCTGTCCAGCACCCCCCTGTCGGCCGTGTATGGCCGCGGCTTTTCCTGGATGCCAGACAGCAAGACCTTGCTGGTGCAGCTGAAGCCGGCCAATCTCGGCGCGGCGCCCGTGGCCAGCGGCATCCCGACGGGCCCGTCCATCCAGGACAGCGTGCCGGGCGGCGGCGTCAAGCAATTGCGCACCTATCCCGACTTGCTGAAAAACGAACAGGATGCGCAGCTGTTCGAACACTACATCACGGTGCAGCTGGCCTTGCTGGACGTGGCGGGCAAGCAGCGCCTGGTCGGCCAGCCGGGCCAGTTCTCGCGCGTCTCGGCCTCGCCCGATGGCAAGCACCTGCTGACGACCAGCATCGTGCGTCCGTATTCGTATATCGTGCCGGCGCATGATTTCGGCCACAAGATCGACGTGCGCGACCTGAATGGCAAGGTGGAGCACGCAGTGGCGGCCCTGCCGCTGGAGGAAGGGCTGCCGCCGGGCAATGATGCCGTGTCCGCCGGCGTGCGCTCCGTCAGCTGGCGCGTCGATGCGCCCGCCACCCTGGTATGGGCCGAAGCGCAGGATGGCGGCGACCCGGCCAGGGCGGCCGAGATCCGCGACATCGTCTACACGCAGGCGGCGCCGTTCACCGCCAAGCCGGCCGTGCTGGCCAGGCTCGGTTCGCGCTACGTGGGCGTGGCCTGGGGCCGCGGCGATCTGGCACTGCTCGGCGAAGCGTGGTACAAGACGCGCGCCGTCAAGCAGTGGCGCATTGCGCCAGATCAACCGTCCACGCCGGCCGACCTCGTGTACGCGGGATCGTTCGAAGACCGCTACAACGATCCGGGCCAGCCCGTCATGCGCACGGACGCGGCCGGCTTGCCGCGTTTGCTCATCGCCGCTGACGGTTCCATCCTGCTCGACGGGCAGGGCGCATCGAAGGAGGGCGACCGGCCGTTCATCGACCGCCTGAACCTGGCGACGAAGCAGAAGGAGCGCCTGTTCCAGAGCGCCGCCCCCTACTATGAAAACGTGGTGGCCGTGCTGGACGAGGACGGCAGCCGTTTGCTGTCGACGCGCGAATCGCCGACCGAGCAGCCGAATTACTATGTGCGCAATCTGAAACAGCGGGGCGCCGCGCAGTTGACGGCCCTCACGCATTTCCCCCATCCGCTGCCGCAACTGAAGGACGTGCAGAAAGAGCTGATCCGCTACAAGCGCGCCGACGGCGTGGACTTGACGGCGACATTGATGCTGCCGCCGAACTACGACGTCAAGCGCGACGGCCCGCTGCCGACCCTGATGTGGGCGTATCCGCAGGAATTCAAGACGGCCAGCGCCGCCAGCCAGACCAAGGGCTCGCCCTACAAATTCAATGCCGTCAGCTACTGGGGCCCGGCCGCCTTCCTGTCCATGGGCTACGCCGTGCTCGACAATCCATCGTTCCCCATCGTCGGCAATGGCGAGCAGGAGCCGAACGACACGTATCTGCCGCAGCTGGTGGCCGATGCCGAGGCGGCCGTCGAGGAAGTGGTCAAGCGGGGCGTGTCGGACCGCAACCGCATCGCCATCGGCGGCCACTCGTATGGCGCCTTTATGACGGGCAACCTGCTGGCGCACACGCGGCTGTTCCGCGCCGGCATCGCCCGCAGCGGCGCCTACAACCGCACCCTGACGCCGTTCGGCTTCCAGGCCGAAGAGCGCCCGTTCTGGCAGGCGCCGGCCGTCTACCAGGCCATGTCGCCGTTTAATTATGCGGACAAGATCAAGGATGCGCTGCTGATGATCCATGGCGAGCAGGACAACAACTCGGGCACCTTCCCCATCCAGAGCGAGCGCATGTTCCAGGCCGTCAAGGGACTGGGCGGCACGGCGCGCCTGGTGATGCTGCCGAACGAGAGCCACGGCTACCGCGCGCGCGAATCGATCATGCAGATGCTGTATGAAAGCAACAACTGGCTGGAGAAATATGTGAAGAACGCGGCGCCGCCGGCCGCCGACGTCAAGCCGGCCGGCAAATAAGGGCGGCGGCGCGCAACTCGTGGTATGGTCTTCTTTTGTCTGCAGGGAGGCCAGCCATGACCGTCATCCATGCCCACCGCGCGCCCGACCCGGCGCCCGTCGATGAACCCATGCCGGCGCCGGAGCCGCAAGAAGCGCCCGGGCACCATCCGGGGCCCGTGCACCCGGTGCCGCAGGACGATCCCGTGCCGCACCCGCATCCCAGTTAATCTCGTCAAGAAAGGCTGTTTTAGATGGCAATTGTCAAGGAAGTCTACACACGCAAAGTCAGCGGAGAATCGTTCGACTATGAACTCGATTACACCCAGGGCGCGGATGTGGCCTGGATTGCGCGCGTGTACCACGACGGCGTGCTGAAAGGCTCGCCGCACGGCGCGCTGACGGCCAATGTGCTGTCCGGCCCCGCGCTGGAGCAATATCTGCGCGCGTATGTCGAAGGCATGATTGAGCGGGGGCTCGACGTGGCCGAGTAAGTGAGTGCCGGGGTCAGACCCGCCGGGTCTGACCCCAGTATTTTCTTGGGTTGGCAGTAGAAACAGCAAAGGGCGCCGAGGCGCCCTTTGTTGTTTCGGTGGTGTCGGATTACGCGGCTGCGCCGCGAATCCGACCTACGTGGAGGCACATGGGCCGTAGGTCGGATTAGCGGGGCCACGCCCCGCGTAATCCGACAACATTGTTGGCCGCCATTCTAGTCAAACGCCCACGTATACAACACGTCCAGCGCATTGTTCGTGCCCGTCTGGAACTGCAAAGTGATGCGGCGGTTCAGTTTGTAGCGCAGCTTGACCAGGCTCGTCGCCGTGCTCGTGCCTTGCTCGAACGTCAGGTAGGCGCGCGACGACAGGCGCTTGCCGACGGTGACGACCGTGCTTTCCAGCCCTTGCGCCTGCGACAGGCCCACTTCGTCGAGGCCCAGCGAATTGGCCAGCTTGCCCTGCAAGCCGCCGCCGGAGCCGCCGAAGAGGGCGCCTGCGGCCGTCGTCAAGAGCGCCATTTCATCGCCGGCCGCCGTTTCCGCGCCGTGGCCGAGAATCAGCCATGCCAGCTTGTCGCTGTCCGACACGCTCGGCGTGGACACCAGCTTGGCCGTCGGCGCCTGCGCCGTGCCGCGCACTTCCACGCCCGCTTCCACGTTCGTTTCCGACAGCGCTTCGCCTTCGGGACGCTTGCGCACGGCCAGGATATTCAGTGACGGGTTGTCGTAGGCGCCCGTGAAGGCGATCAGGCCCCGCTCGATCGACAGCTTCTGTCCATACGCGGCGTACTGGCCGTTCGTGACCTTGATGCTGCCCGTCACGCGCGGCGCGGCGCGGTTGATGACTCTGGCGCGCACATTGCCGGCCAGGTCGGCATCGAGCCCCATGCCGCGCAGGTGGAAAGCGTTGCCCAGGTCAAATTCCAGGTCGATATTCAGCGGCAGCGACGGCGCTTCCTTGCTGCCCTTGACTTCCTTGCCCAGCACCACGACGTCGCTGCTTTGCGTGGGGGTATCTTGCGGCGCCAGCTCGATCAGCGCGCGGTTGGCCTTGAACTTGCCCTCGAAGCTGAAGCGCTTGTCATTGCGCACCAGGGTGCTGTTGCCCGACAGGACCAGGGTGCGGTCCGGGCGCGACAGCGCCTGCAGGCGGTCGGCCATCAGCTTCAGTTCCAGGCTCGCTTCGCCATTGGCAAAGCGTACCCAGCCATCGGCCTGCACCTTGCCGTCGCCGCCGTCAAAGCTCAAACGCTGCAATTGCAATTGATCGCCGGCCAGCTTGGCTTGCAGCACGCCATTGCGCAATTTCAAGCCCTGGTCGGCCCAGTTCACCAGCAGCTTGCTGCCGTTGATGTCGCCATTCAATTGCGGCGCGCCGATGGTGCCGCTGCCGGACAGGGCCACCTTCAAGGCGCCGCCCAGTTCCAGGCCCGGCTGCCCCGTCAGCGGCGCCAGCCACGCCAGTGAATCGATGCTGGTGGTGCCCGTCAGGGAGAGGGCGCTGTCGTTGCTGATGCGCCCGCTCAGCATTTGCACGGTGGCATTGATATCGCTCTGGCCCGCGCGCGCGCCATCGAGTTTCACGGCCAGGCGCAGCTGCTGGTTGGCGACATCCACGCGCGCATCGAAGGTGCGCAAGCCCAGCGCCAGCGGCTGTTCCACGCCCACCGTCACGTCGCCTTTTTCGCGGTAGATGTGCAGCATGCCCGCCAGTGACGGGTCTTTCTGCTTGGCCGTCGGCACCTGCATGTCGAGCGACCATTGCGCGCCCAGGGTCAGGTCGCTGCGCGCATTGGCTTGCAGCGAGGGAATGACCTGCGCCAGATAGGTCAGGGCCACGCCGGCCGCCTGGCCGGAACTGGTCCAGCGGGGGCCGTTCTTGACGAGGTTTTGCATGGTGATGCTGCCTGCCGGCAATTTGATGACGGTGTTGCCCACGCTGATCTGCTCGGGCTGGCCCAGGCCCGCCACGCCGCTGCCGGCCGGTCCCGCCACTTTCACGGGCACGGGCGCTTGCAGCACGAGCGCATAGCGGCCCTTGTTTTGCAGGCTGTCGATGCTGCCCGTCCAGGCGGCGCCGCTCTGGCTGCCGCGGATTTGCACGGTGGCATCGAAATCGTCATTGCGCGCCGTCAAACTGACCGTATGGCTGCCGCGCGTGCCCGTCGTGCCCAGGCGGGCGCTGGCCAGCTTGAAGGTGGGCGTGCTGTAGCCCGTGATCTCCAGGCTGCTGACCATGGGGTCGAGCGCGCCCTGGCCGGTGCCCACGCTGGCGCTGCCTTTGACGGCTTTCAATTGCTGGTCGCCAAAGAAGGTCAGGTCCTTGCCATCGAGCGTCAATTGCGCGGCGGGCGCGTCCATCTTGCCCGAGACGGAACCGGCCGCATGCAGCACGCCGGCAAACTTGGGACCCAGGGTCGACAGTTGCGGCGCATCGAGCTTCCACGTCAGCTGGTCGGTGGCGCCGCCCAGCGCGCCCTTGGCCAGCAGGCTGTTCGGCCCCAGGCGCAGTTCCGTATCCACGCTGTCGATGCGTTTCGCGTTGGCCGACAGCTTGGCATAGCCGGCCAGCGGGGCGTTTTGCAGGGTCGATTCGCGCAGGGCCAGGTTAAGGGCCACTTGCCAGTCGCTGGTGAGGCGGCCGCTGCCGTTGAAATCCGCATTCACGTTGCCGTTGGGCATGGATGCGCCAAACGCGGCCGGGTTGATCTTTTGCAAGGAACCCGTCATTTTCAATTCCGCCTGCTGCTTCGGACCCGTCAAGCCCACTTCGCCACTGGCGTGGATGGCGCTGTCGGGTGCGGGGCGCTTGCCGCTGGTGAGGCCCAGTCCTTTCGCGTCGGCCACAAAGCTCGTGCGTGGCTGCTGCAGCGTGCCCTGCACCACGCCGCTGGCCAGCACCGTGCCCAGCAAGTCGCCCTGCAGGGCGGAGAGCTGGCGTGCATCGACATTCCAGTTGAGCTTTTCGCCGGCGCCGCCAAAGTTGCCCTTGGCCGTCACGTTGTTCTTGCCCAGCGCCAGCTGCACGTCGATGCCGCTGAAGTGGGCCGCATCGGCCGTCAGCTTGCCCTTGCCGGACAGGGGCTGGTCGAGCAGCTTGCTGGGGCGCACGGTGAAGTCCGCGTTCGCCAGCCACTTGGGGGCCACGTGGCCATGGGCGCGCACGTCGAGGTTCAGGTCGGCCACGGGGAAGGCGCCGAAGTCGGCGGGATTGAGGCGGCTGGTGCTGGCCACGGCCTTGAACGGTTGCTCATCCTTCAGGCTGATCTGGCCCGTCGCGTTGACGCTGCTTTTGCCTGCCTGCAAGGTGGCCTTGCGCAGTTGCACGAGCGAATCGGCCAGGGTGGCTTCCATGTCCAGGCGCAGCTTGGCTTCGCCCAGCTTGGCGCGCAGGGTTTGCGTCTTGCCGTCGCTGTCGAGCACGATGTCGCCGACGATCTTCGTGCTGTTGATGCTGCTGTAGATGTGCTGCAAGTCGATCTTGTCCGTGTGCAAGGTCAGTTGCGCATTGCCGATGGGGCCATCGACGGCGTCGCGGTTGAGTTTGCCGCCGCCCGTGAACTTGCCCGCGTTGCCGAAATCGATGATGGCCGACTCCAAGGTCGTGGCCGTCAGGGTGCCGCCCAGGCGCGCCTCGAACTGGCGCAGCGGCAGCTTTTGCTGGTCGATGGGGCCCGGCGTGGCGTGGTTGAGGATGGCCAGCTTGCCCGACACGGTTTGCTTCGTCGGCCGGGTGTCGATGGCGGCATCGAGTTCCAGGCTCAGGTCCGCCTGCGGCAAGGTGGCGTCGAACTTGCCCGGATTGATGTTGCGGCCTTTGATGCTGGCCGAGCGCAGGATGATGACGGGGTCGAACGGCGCCAGCGCCAGCTGGGCGTCGGCCGTGGCCGCGCCCGCGCTGCCCTTGGCCGTGACGTTCAGCACGTTCAGGTCGCCGCCCAGCTGCAGCGCCAGGGCGGCCGGTTTTTCGCCGGCGGCAGGGTTGATCTGCGTCAAGCCCGCCTTGCCGCTGAGCTTGAACGGCTGCGTGGCGGCGATCGTCGCGCTGGCCGTGGCCTGGCCGAACGGCGTGACGGCCGAGGCATCTTCCAGCTGCCATTGCGACTTGTCGCCCGACAAGGTGAAATGGATTTTTTCAAACACCGTATTGCCGCCCGCGCTGACGAGGGTCACCTTGTCCAGGCGCGCGTCGGCAATGCCGATTTTAAAAGGCGCGGCCAGGCTGGCGGGCATGGTCGACGGTTCCTCGGACGGCGCCGTGCTTTCCACGGACAGGCTGGCCACGTGCAGTTCGCTGATGGCGATGCCTTCCGAGAAGAACTGGAACGGCGACCAGTTGATGTCGATGTTGTCGGCCGTGATGTGCTGCGTCTTGCTGCGGTAGCTGACGTGGCCCAGGTGCATGCGGTTGTACAGCGAGCCGGACACGCCCGACACTGCGATGTCGCCGCCGCTGGCGCTGGCCACTTTTTGCACCAGCATCTGCAAGGTCGATTCGCGGCCCAGGAACCAGAAGCCGGCGCCCAGCAGCACGGCCAGGCTGGCGACGGCGATCAGCACATAGCGCACCCAGCGGCGCGGTTTTTTCGCCGGCGGTGGCGGCGCGGCGCCGTTGGGGGACTCGGTAGAAATATCGGACATCAGAAAGTGAATCCCAGAGAAAAGTGCAAACGGTAGGCGTGGATGGCGTGGCCATACGCCACGTCGACATTGATGGGGCCGACGGGGCTCTTGTAGCGCCCGCCCAGGCCGTAGCCCGATTTCGGCGTCATGGCCGCTTTGACCGTGTCGGCCGCGTTGCCGGCGTCATAGAAGGCGGCAATGGCCCATTTCGGCTTGAACCAGTACTGGTATTCGGCGCTGCCGGTGAGCATGTAGCGCCCGCCGATGGTGGCGTCGCCTTCCTTCACGCCCAGTTCCTGGTAGCCGTAGCCGCGCACCGACTGGTCGCCGCCCGCGCGGAACAGGTAGACGGCCGGCACGCCGCGTTTTTCCTTCGAGCCCAGCGCGCCCATTTCGCCGCGCACGATCAGCTCGCCCTTTTCGCCGAGCGGACGGTAATACACGGCCTTGCCGGCCACGCGCACGAAGCGCTCGTCCGTCAGCAGGGGCAGCAGGGCGCCGCCCACCTGGGCGTTGATGACGTAGCCCTTGGTGGGGAACAGCAGGCTGTCGAGGCTGCGCTTGGTGATGGCATAGGTCAGCGGCAAGCTCTTGCTGCGCGTCTGTTCCAGGCCCACCACGGTCTTGTCTTCGCTGAGGAACTCGAACGTCAGGCTGCGTTCGAGGTTGGTGCCGCCCCAGTTGCGCTTGGCCGAGATGGTGGTGACGGCCGTGATTTCATTGGAAATATCGCTGCGTTCGAACGAGGCGCCGGCGCTGTCGTTGTAGCCGCGCTCGGTCGTCGGAAAGTAAAAATTGGCGTGCGCCGCCTGTTTTTTCGTTTCCATGGTGATCGCGCTCTTGAAGCGCGTGCCCCACACGTTGAGGTTGTCATAGTTGAGCTGGGCACGGTTCCCCGTATTCGTACTGAAACCGAGACCGGCGCTGACGTTCTGCTGCTTGTTTTCCGTCACGCGCACCACCAGCGGCAGCTGCGGCGCGGGGCCGCGGTTGGCGGGCCTGGCTTCTGGTGCGGCGCCGGCGGCCTCGGCTTGCTGGCTTTCCTGGCCCGCCTCGATCTGTTCGCCCAGGATGCTGCTCATGTCGGCACTGACTTCCACGCTGGCAAAGTAGCCCGTGTCCTGCAGGCGCGCCTGGAACGATTGCAGCGCCGATTCGCTGTAATAGTCGCCCGGGCGTATCTTGTCGAGGTTGCGGATGATGCTGGCATCGTAGCGTTTCAAGCCTTCGATGCGCAGCTCGCCGAAGCGCAGCTCGGGGCCGCTGTCGAGCACCACCAGCAGCGAGACCTTGTGCGTTTCCGGGTCGACCACGGCTTGCGTATCGACCAGCTGGGCGCGCGGGTAGCGCGTCTGCACCACTTCGCGCAGTAGCGCGCGCTTGGCCGCTTCCCATTCCGCCTGGCGGAACACGCTGCCCGTCTTCAGGGCCCAGCTGCGTTTCAGCGCTTCCGTATCGTAGGGTTCGGAAGCGGCCAGCGGCGGCGTGGGATCGAAGCCGCGCAATTCCAGCTCGACCTTGTCGATGGTCACCGGCTGGCCCGGATCGACGTCGACGATGACGACGGGTTTGGCGCCCGTCGTGTCGACGCGCACCGTGACGACAGGCGTGTAGTAGCCGGCCGTGGCGATGAGGTTTTTGGCTTGCTCGGGCGTATCGCGCACGAGGCGCTGCAATTGCTCGCGGTCCATGCGCGGGTTGCCGCGGAAGCGTTCCAGGTCCAGGTTTTTTTCCAGCAACTCATCGAGGTCGCCGGGCGCGTTGACCTTGACCTCGTACTGCAGCGGGGCGGGCGCCGTTTCCGTGGCGGGGCTGTCCGCAACGGCATCTTGCGTGCGTTCCTGCGTACCCTCCTGCGCGCCGGCATGGGCGATGGGAAACAGCGAGATGACACTGCCGGCGGCCGCCAGTGTCAGTTGACCCATTGCTTTTGTCACTACTTGTGCCAAAATTCGTGGTCGTATCGCCTTGCCGGCAGCCGTATGCCGTATGGGTCGTGCAGAAAACATGGTGCTCCAGATGAGTAAATGCTGACTGCATGTTACCGGAATAGGTAAACTGATGGCGGACGAATAAGTATTTTTTGCGCTGGGAATCATGTTTCTCCGCGCACAATTGGAACAGAATCAAACTGAAAAGAAAGAAATTATGCTAGCAACGGACTCCGCACTGGTGCTCTTTAGCGGTGGACAAGATTCCACCACCTGCCTGGCCTGGGCTCTCAAGCACTATAGCCGCGTCGAAACCATCGGTTTTGACTATGGACAGCGCCATGCGATCGAACTGACCGTGCGTCCCGGCGTGCTGGAACAGATGCGCCGGCAGTCGCCCGAGTGGGACCGCCGCCTGGGTCAGGATCACATGATCGATCTGTCCCTGATTTCCGCCATTTCCGATACGGCCATGACGCAGAACGTCGAGATCGTCATGCAGGAAAACGGCTTGCCGAACACCTTCGTGCCCGGCCGCAACTTGCTGTTCATGACGGTAGCCGCCACCGTGGCTTACCGCCGCGGCTTGACGGTGCTGGTGGGCGGCATGTGCGAGACGGATTTTTCCGGCTACCCGGATTGCCGCGACGACACGATGAAGGCGCTGCAAGTGGCCCTGAACCTGGGCATGAACACGCGTTTGAAACTGGAAACACCGCTGATGTGGCTGGACAAGGCGCAAAGCTGGGACCTGGCGGAAGACCTGGGCGGCCAGCCGCTGGTCGACCTGATCCGCAGCGGCACACACACCTGCTACCTGGGTGAGCGTGGCGAATTGCACGACTGGGGCTATGGCTGCGGCACTTGCCCCGCCTGCGCCCTGCGCGCGAACGGCTACCAGCAATACGCGGCGAGGAAAGCTGCAAAGTAAGCACGTTGTAAGTCAGTTGCGCCGTTTCTTCAAGCGGCGCGGCAGGGGGACAAGCCATGCTGTGGTTTTTGCCACAGGAGCGCCTTGCCATGACATCCCTCTTTGCCGCGCTGTACGGCCCCGTCTTCTGGGCCGGCTTCATCGGCGCCGCCGCTTGCCTGATCGCGGCGTGCCACTACTTCCTCTGGGTCTTGCCGCCCTTGCTGCTGCTGGCCCTGCTCACTTCCTTTCTTGCCGAACGCTACCTGCCGTATGACGGCGCGTGGAACCACGCGCACGGCGACGGCTGGCGCGATGTCGTGCACGCGCTTGTCAACGAGGCGCTGTACCTGCTGGGCCTGGCTGCCTTTCCCCTGCTGGCAGGGCACCTGGCGCTGGGCGCATTCTGGCCGGGCCAGCTGCCGTTCTGGGCGCAACTGCTGCTGGCCATCCTCATCGCCGACTGCGGCATTACCCTGGTGCATTACCTGAGTCATCATTATTACTTTCTGTGGAAACTGCATGCCGTGCACCACAGCGTGCAGCGCCTGTATGGTTTCAATGGCTGGATGAAACACCCGCTGCATCTGCTGCTGGAAGCGGCGGGCGGCATGCTGCCCTTATTGCTGCTGGGCATACCTGAGCGTGTCATGGCCGTGCTGGCGTTTGCCGTAGCGATCCAGCTGTTGCTGCAGCACGCGAATGTCGACATGCGCATGGGGCCGCTGCGCCACGTGTTTGCCTGGGCGCCGCTGCACCGTTTTCATCACATGAAATACGGCACGGCCGGCGACGTGAATTTCGGCCTGTTCTTTACCTGCTGGGACCGCCTGCTGGGCACGGCCTTCGATGCACCGGAGTACCGCATGCGGGGCGAGGACCTGGGCATCGGCAGCCGTCCCGACTATCC
Source organism: Janthinobacterium aestuarii (assembly GCF_046113285.1). NCBI lineage: Bacteria > Pseudomonadati > Pseudomonadota > Betaproteobacteria > Burkholderiales > Oxalobacteraceae > Janthinobacterium > Janthinobacterium aestuarii. Next base: position 5,641,284 of record NZ_CP142524.1, on the reverse strand, counting down.
CGTGGCCTACCTGCCGCAGTTGCTCGAGCCGTTCCGCGCGGAAGAGGGCGTGCGCGCGCCCGAGCTGCCGGCCGGCTTGCGTCACGGGTCGTAGCCGGCAGGTCAATCGAGCAGCTTGACGTCGAGCTGGCGCAAGCTGCGGTCGGCGCGCACGCCGAACAGGCTGCGCATGGTGCGCGAAAAATGCGCGGCATCGGCAAAGCCGGCGCCGTGGGCCGCGTCCGTCAAGGTATTGCCGAGCAAGATAAAACGGATGGCCAGGCGCAAGCGGCGCCACAGCACCAGCCGTCGCACGGGCAAGCCCAGCTGGGCGCTGAACAGGCGTTCCAGCTGGCTCAGCGACAAATGCGCGGCCCCTGCCACGGCCGCCGCGCTGACCTTGCCCGACAACAATATGTCGACCTGTTCCAGCGCGCGCTGCACGCGTGCGTCGGACAGGATTTCCCGGGGCTGGGCCTGCAGGGCGGCGGCGACATTGTCCAGCGTGGGCGCGCCAGCATGGGCGGCGGCCGCCAGCAAGGCTGCACTGCCCAGGCGCTGCGGTTCCGCATAGATGGTCAGCATGGGCGCGGGCGCGGCGACGATGGCGTGCGGGCGCAGGCTCTCGACCAGCAAGTGCCGCGCCGTGTGGACGATGCCGTCGAGCTCGACCGTGAAGGGCGCGCCCGTGCTCAGCATCAGCTGGTGCGCATAATGGGCGTGATTGTCCGTGGCGCCCGCTGCGCCATGCAAGATGGCAAAATCCGGCGCCAGCCATAGTGTTCCCTGCCAGCTATCGTGCTGCAAACGCGGCTCCCTGATGATGGATGACGGGGCGATCATAGCAGCCGGCGGGAATGGTTTTCATGGCATTGAATTTTCCTGGAGTACACATCATTGCATCGATGAAATATGTGGTCTTTTTAATACAATATTCGGCATTGCAAGGGCGCCCGCTGTAACGTACTATCATTCTCATCGACTACCGATGGTAATCGTGCAGCCCGCTGCCAGCCATGTTGCCGGCAGTGTCGCGGTTTGATGTCGTCCTGCCTGTCAGCCTGCCATGTCTACACGCGCGTCTTCGTCGTGGTTTGCCCGGCCAGTGTCGCACTGGGTGGGGCCGCGTGCCTTGGCCACGCTGGTGCTGGCGCTGTGCCTGGGATTGACGTATGGCGCCTGGCGCAATGCCCACGACGCCAGCGAACAGCAGGTGCAGGCCGATTTCGATTTCCGCGTGCGCGAACTGGTGAACAACATCGCCGGCCGCATGCGGACCTATATCCAGGTGCTGCACGGGGTGCAGGGACTGTATGCCAGTTCGCAGGAAGTCACGCGCCGCGAATTCCATGCCTATCTGGCGGTGCAGCAGGTCGACCGAAACTTTCCCGGCATTCACGGCATCGGCTACCTGCCGCTGGTGCCCGGCGCCGCCCTGGCGCGGCACGAGGCCAGCGTACGCGCGGAAGGCTATCCCGGCTATGCCGTGCGTCCGTTCGGCCAGCGTGTCTGGCATGCGCCCATCACGTATCTGGAACCTTTAAGCGACAGCAACCTGCTGGCATTCGGCTATGACATCTGGTCCGAATCCGTGCGTCGCACCGCGCTCGAGCAGGCGCGCGACACGGGCCAGGCCGCCATGACGGGCAAGATCCACCTGGTGCAAGATGGCGGCAGCGACCAGGCGCATGGTTTCCTGGTTGTGCTGCCCGTGTATGACAACGGCTTGCCGCATGCCAGCGTGGAGCAGCGGCGCGCCGCCTTGCGCGCCTGGGTGTTTGCGCCGTTCCGCATGGGCGATCTGATGGCGGGCGTGGGCGGCGAGGCGGCGCGCCAGCTGGACCTGGAAATCTATGACGGCGCGCAACTGGCCGAGGCGGCCCTGATGTATGACAGCCTGCCGGGCGGCTTGTCCTCTGCCGCCTCGGACAGCCTGGTGTCGCTGCAGGCGATCACCATCGCCGGGCGCGCCTGGACCTTGCGCGTGCGCGCCATGCCGGGCTTCGATGGCGAGTTGCTGGCGCGGCCCCGTCTGGTGGCCTGGACCGGTTTGCTGGCCAGCATCGTGCTGGCGCTGGCGGCCTGGCTGCTGGCGGCGGGCCGCGCCCGCGCCCAGGCGGCGCTGGCGCGCTCGAGCGAGCTGACCGGCCAGCTCGAGCAGGGGCAGGCGAGCGTGCTGGCGATGGCCGAGGCGGCGCAACGGAGCCAGGCCATGCTGCGCAGCATCCTCGATTCGACCATCGACGGCATTCTGGTCGACAACATCAATGGCCGTATCTTTACCTCGAACCGGCGTTTCCGCGACCTGTGGCAAGTGCCCGACGCGCTCGACTGGCAAGCCGATGGCGCGGCGCTGGTGCGCCATGTGGAAAGCCAGCTGGAGCAGGCTGCACCTTTCCTGGGAGCACGCGCCCATGCGCCGCACGGCCATCGCGAGCGGCGCGACGTGCTGCACCTGCGCGATGGACGGGTGGTCGAACAATATGTGCGCAGCATGCAGCTGGGCAATGAGCAGGCGCGCCTGTGGACCTTCCGCGATATCAGCGAGCGCAGCCAGATGGAGCGGCGCGAGCATACGCGGCGGCAAGTGCTGGAAATGCTGGCCACGGGCGCGCCGCTGGAACGGGTGCTGGAAAGCGTGGTGCTCAGCGTGCAAGCCGACCATCCCGCCATGCTGTGCAGCATCTTGCTGCTCGATGAAAGCCGCCACCGCCTGGTGCTGGGCGCGGCGCCGAGCTTGCCCGCGTTTTTCAACCTGTCCAGCCATGGCCACGACCTCGACACCCTGCAGGGCGTGCATGGCATCGCCGCGCAAGCCGTGCGCGACGGCCAGCGCGTGATCGTGGGCGACCTGCATGCCAATGTGCAGGAAACGATGGAACTGGCGTACCGGGCCCAGCTGCAATCATGCTGGGCCGAGCCCGTGCGTGGCGGCTCGGGCAAGCTGCTCGGGGTGCTGATGGCGTATCACCGCCAGCCGACCTTGCCGGGCGCGGCGCATCTGGCGCGGCTCAGCGAGGCGGCGCACCTGGCCGGCATGGCCATCGAACAGGCGCAGGTGGCGCTGGCCCTGCGCGCCGGCGAAGCGCGTTTCCGCAGCCTGTACGACCATGCGCCCGTGGCCCTGTGGGAACAGGACTGGTCGGCCGTGCGCGCCGCGCTCGACGCGCTCGAGCAGGCGGGCGTGCGCGACCTGGGCGCCCATTTCCAGGCCAATCCGGATGCGCTGCGGAAGCTGGCGGGCCTGGTGCGCATCATCGATGCGAACGGCGCCGCGCTGGCGCAGGTGCGCGCCAACGAGGACGACCAGCGCCGCGGCGCGCTGAGCCTGGCACAGAATTTCGATGACAGCGCCTTGCCCCGTTTCGGCGATGCGTTGCTGGCGCTGGCTGGCGGCGCCCACCTGTACGAGTGCGAAAGCAGCTTCGTGCGTCTCGACGGCGCGGCGCGGCAAAATGAATTGAGCCTGCTGGTGATGCCCGGGCATGCGGACAGCCTCGATTTCGTCATGGTGTCTTCGCTCGATATCACCGAGCGCAAGCGCATGAACGCGGAACTGCTGCAGCTGGCCACCACGGATTTCCTCACCGGCTTGCCGAACCGCCGTCACTTCATGGCGTCGCTGGAAAACGAGCATGCCCGCTTGCAGCGCGAGCTGGCCAGCTGCGCCAGCGTGCTGATGCTCGACATCGATCACTTCAAGCGCGTCAACGACGAGCATGGCCACGCCGTGGGCGATGCGGTGCTGCGTCACCTGGGCGCGCTGATGTGCCAGGCGCTGCGCAAGGTCGACGTGCCGGGCCGCGTGGGCGGCGAGGAATTCGCCATCTTGCTGCCGGGCACGGATCTGAGCGCCGCCGCCGTGTTTGCCGAACGGCTGCGCCGGCGCGTGGCGGAAAGTTCGCTGACCATCGATGGCGGCATTGTGCTCACCATCACGGTGAGCATCGGCATGGCCGCCATGGTCGGTACCGATGCCGATTGCGACGCCGTGCTGGCGCGCGCCGACGAGGCGCTGTACCGGGCCAAGCGGGGCGGGCGCAACCGCATCGAACAGAATGACGGCGGCGGCGACGGCGTGCTCAGCAAGTTCATGGCGCAGTGATTACAGGCTGTGCTGACGAGTCTGTGCCTGCTTGCGGTTGCGGCTGACGATCAGCCAGACGATGGCGACGGGAATCAAGAGCGGCAGCAGCACGGGCGTGCTCAAGGCCAGCGCCAGCGCCACGCACAGGGCCACGACGGCGATCAGCACCACGCCCACGCCGGCCAGCACCACGCCCGTGACGACGGCGCCGCATACCAGCGCAATGGCGGCGATCAGCAAGCCGCCGCCGGCAAACACCAGGCCGAACAGCCACTCCAGCGGTCCGTCGATCTCGTCGCCGTTGAGCTGCATGTGCATGTCCGTGGCGCCGATCTTGTCGAGGAACAGGCAGGCGAGCATGACGATGAGGACGAAGGTGAGCAATTTTTTCATGGTAAGCCTCGCTGTGTGGGTGATCGGGTATTGCATGGTCACACTGTAGGCGCGCGCCCCGCTTGCCGCCAGCGGCGTGCGACAGGCCGTCATTTTCACGGTATGGAAGGCGCTGGCGCCCAGAAAACACTGATCTGGAACAAGATTTCTTTTCTTGTAATGTACGCAAGCCGTCCTATACTGAACACCTCAGTCTCGCAAGGAGGGCAACATGCTTTTGTTTGCAGATACCGGGGATCAATCGCTATCCCTTTTTCACCATCGAACCACGCGCCAGCGTAGCGCCACGCAGTCCTGCGCCGAGCCCGTCGGCGCGCCATCGGCGATCCCGCCGATCATCATCAATCCTTTTAATTATCATGCGCCGCTGCCGGCCATCGACCCGCGCTGGATACCGCCCGGTCCGCCGCTGACCTGGCCCAACCGGCCTGCCATGTCCATGTGCTGACAGTTGCCCGGGAAGGTGCCGGAAGGAAGCGTTGAAGGTTCACCCATGCCGCCGGCAAGGCGGCACGGGCGGGCGTTTTCGACTATCATGCTAGCCCCGACCTTCCATCACGAGCACCGCCATGAGTACCGATTTTCCCGACTTTTCCGACGAATCCGCCGAGCAGGACAATGACGCCCCGATCCAGGAGCCGCGCCTGTGGGTAGGCAATGGCTGGACGGCGCGCGTGATCAAGAACGAGGAAGATGAAGGCTGGGCCGTGGCCATGATCAAGGATGGCGAACCGGAGCCGGCCCTCGTGGGCCCGTGGACCATGGGCCGCGACAAGAAAAACCCGAAGCCGCTCGACGTCAACGCCTTCAACACCCTGGTCAAGACGGCGTCCGAGGTGCTGCGCCGCCACGAGCAGCAGCTGCATGCGCAACTGCACAAGAATGTATTCGTCGCCACCGACGAGGGGCAGATCAAGGTGATGTTCGACATCGTGCCCGACGAAGACCACCCGTACGCGGAACTGAGCGCCTACGACGCCGACGGCGAACAGATCGCCAAGGTGCGCACCTCGGCCGCGTTCAAGTTCAACGCCACGTCCGCCGCGAACTGGATCGAAGGCGGCTACCGCCGGCCCTAAGCTGCATATTGTTGGCGCCGATGCTGGTGTCGGATGACGCTCCTTCGGAGCTAATCCGACCTGCGTCCGCGGAACCGAAGCATGGCCAGGCGGGTCGGATCAGGCCTGCAAGGCCGTCATCCGACGTTACCGCCAGCGTCAACAATGTGTCGGATGACGCTCCTTCGGAGCTAATCCGACCTGCGTCCGCGGAACCGGCGCATGGCCAGGTAGGTCGGATCAGGCCTGCAAGGCCGTCATCCGACGTTACCGCCAGCGTCAACAATGTGTCGGATGACGCTCCTTCGGAGCTAATCCGACCTGCGTCCGCGGAATCGACGCATGGCCAGGTGGGTCGGATCAGGCCTGAAAGGCCGTCATCCGACGTTACCGCCAGCGTCAACAATGTGTCGGATGACGCTCCTTCGGAGCTAATCCGACCTGCGTCCGCGGAACCGACGCATGGACAGGTAGGTCGGATCAGGCCTGCAAGGCCGTCATCCGACGTTACCGCCAGCGTCAACAATGTGTCGGATGACGCTCCTTCGGAGCTAATCCGACCTGCGTCCGCGGAACCGACGCATGGACAGGTAGGTCGGATCAGGCCTGCAAGGCCGTCATCCGACGTCACCAGCAGCGTCAACAATGTGTCGGATGACGCGCTTGCGACCTCGGCGGCCCCCGCTAATCCGACCTGCCTCTTACGGCATACGCCAGCCGGTACAACAGCGGCAGCACCAGCAGCGTCAATGCCGTCGACGATAAAATGCCGCCGATCACCACGGTGGCCAGCGGACGCTGCACTTCGGCGCCCGTGCCCGTGGCAATGGCCATCGGCACGAAACCGAGCGACGCCACCAACGCCGTCATCAAGACGGGCCGCAAACGCGTGATGGCCCCCTCGCGTATCGCATCCTGCAAGGGCATGCCTTGTTCGCGCAGCTGGCGGATGTAGGCGATCATCACCAGGCCGTTCAGCACGGCCACGCCGGACAGGGCGATGAAGCCGACTGCGGCCGAAATCGACATGGGAATGTCGCGCAGCCACAGGGCGACGATGCCGCCCGTCAAGGCGAACGGGATGCCGCTGAAGACCAATAGTCCATCCTTCACGTTGCCGAACATGGCGAACAGCAACACAAACACGAGGGCCAAGGCCACGGGCACCACCAGTTCCAGGCGTTTCGTGGCCGACTGCAATTGCTCGAACTGGCCGCCCCAGCTGGTCCAGTAGCCAGCGGGAATGGCCACCTGCGCTTGCAACTGCTGGGTGGCGTCGGCAACAAACGAGCCGATATCGCGTCCGCGCACGTTGGCGCTGATGACGATGCGGCGCTTGCCGTCTTCGCGGCTGATCTGGTTCGGCCCCGGCGCCACTTGCAGGCTGGCCACTTCGCCGAGCGGGATGAAGCGCGCGCGGCCTTCCGCCGCCGCGCCCAGGGGCAGGGCGATCGGCAGGCGTTTCAACTGCTCCAGGTCGCTGCGCAGGCTGTCGGGCAGGCGCACGACGATGTCGAAGCGGCGGTCGCCCTGGAACAGGGTACCCGCCTCTTGCCCGCCGATGGCCGTGGCGATCGCCGCTTGCACGTCGGCAATATTGAGGCCATAGCGGGCCGTCTGCTCGCGGTCGATCTGCACCGTCAGCATGGGCAGCCCCGTCGTCTGCTCGACTTTTACCTCTGTTGCGCCGGGAATCTTGCCCAGCACGCCGGCGATCTTCGCCGCCGTGCTGTCGAGCACGCTCATATCGTCGCCGAACAGTTTCACGGCCACGTCGCTGCGCACGCCGGAAATCAGTTCATTGAAGCGCAGCTGGATCGGTTGCGAAAACTCATAGTTATTGCCCGGCAAGCTCGTGGCCGTCGCTTCGATTTCCGCCAGCAATTGCTCGCGCGACTTCTTCGGTTCCGGCCATGCGTCGCGGGGTTTCAGCATGATGTAGCCATCGGAAATATTCGGCGGCATGGGGTCGGACGCGATCTCGGCCGTTCCCGTACGGGCGAACACGCGCGCGATTTCCTTGTGGTTTGCCATCAGCTTGCTTTCCAGCTGCTGCTGCATGGCCAGTGATTGCGTCAAGCTGGTGCCGGGGATGCGCAGGGCCTGGATGGCGATGTCGCCCTCGTTCAGGCTGGGCACGAATTCGCTGCCCATGCGCGTGGCCAGCAAGCCCGACAGCACGACGGCTACCGCCGCGCCCGTCAACACGACGGGCGTGTTGCGCATCACCTTGTCCAGCAGCGGCGCGTACCAGCGCTTGGCGGCGCGCATGATGGCGTTTTCCTTCTCCGCCACCTTGTCGCCGATAAACAGCGCCACGGCGGCCGGAATGAAGGTGATCGACAGCAGCATGGCGCCCAGCAGGGCGATCACTACCGTCAGGGCCATCGGCGTAAACATGCGGCCCTCCACGCCCGTCAGCGCGAAGATGGGCAGGTACACGACCATGATGATCAGCTGCCCGTACAGCAGGGGCCGGCGCGCTTCTTGCGATGCCGCAAACACTTCATGAAAACGTTCCTGCAAGGTCAAGGGCCGCCCCAGTTTTTGCTGTGCATGGGCCAGGCGGCGCACGCAGTTTTCCACGATCACCACGGCGCCATCGATGATGATGCCGAAGTCGAGCGCCCCCAGACTCATCAGGTTGGCGCTCACATGGTATTGCACCATGCCCGTAAACGTGAACAGCATGGCCAGCGGAATCACCATGGCCGTGATGACGGCCGCGCGGATATTGCCGAGGAACAAAAACAAAATGGCGATCACCAATACCGCCCCTTCCAGCAGGTTTTTCTTCACCGTATTGATGGCCTTGTCGACGAGCACCGTGCGGTCATACACGGTGACGGCGTGCACGCCTTTCGGCAGGCTGCGGTTGATCTCGATCATCTTCTTGTCGACGGCTTGCGACACGGCGCGGCTGTTTTGCCCGATCAGCATGAAGACGGTACCGAGCACCACTTCGCGGCCGTTTTCCGTGGCCGCGCCCGTGCGCAGCTCGCGCCCCAGCACCACGTCGGCCACGTCGCGGATGCGGATCGCCACGCCCTGCACATTGGCGACGACGATGTTGCCGATGTCGTCCTTGGACGCCACCTGGCCCGGCGCGCGTATCAGCAGCTGCTCGCCCTGCTTTTCGATGTAGCCGGCGCCCACGTTGCTGTTGTTGCGCTCGAGCGCCGTCACCACGTCTTGCAGGCTGATGCCGTAGGCGGCCAGTTTTTCCGGGTACGGCGCCACCTGGTATTGCTTGGCGTAGCCGCCGATGGCATTGATTTCCGTGACGCCCGTGACATTGCGCAACTGCGGCTTGATGATCCAGTCCTGGATTTCGCGCAAGTCCGTCGGCGTGTACGGCGTGCCGTCGGGCTTTTTCGCGCCCTCCTGCGTTTCCACCGTCCACAAATAGATTTCACCGAGGCCCGTGGAGACGGGCCCCATCTTCGGCGTGATGCCGGCCGGCAAGCTTTCCTTCGCTTCCTGCAAGCGCTCGTTGATCATCTGGCGGGCAAAATAGATGTCCGTGCCATCCTTGAAGATCACGGTCACTTGCGACAAACCATAGCGCGACAGCGAACGCGTCTGCTCCAGGTTGGGCAAGCCGGCCATGGCCGTCTCGATGGGAAACGTCACGCGCTGTTCCGTTTCCAGCGGCGAATAGCCGGCGGACTGGGTATTGATTTGCACCTGCACGTTGGTGATGTCGGGCACGGCGTCGATGGGCAGCTTTTGATAACTGTAGATGCCCAGGCCGGCCATGGCAGCCACGGCCAGCATCACCAGCCAGCGCTGGTCGATGGCGAAGCGGATCAAGCGTTCAAACATGATGGTTTCCTTAGCTTTGACGTGATCAATGTTCGTGGCCGGCGGAGTCCTTGCCCAGCTCGGACTTCAGGACAAAACTGCCTTGCGCCGCGTACGGCGTGCCGGCGGCCAGGCCCTGCTTGATGTGCGTCAGATTGCCATCGCTGCGGCCCAGCACCACGGGCGTGGCCTGGTAGCCATCCTTGACCTGCACGAAGACGACGGGCTTGTCTTCCACCGTCTGGATGGCCGTGCTGTGCACGGTAACGGGCGCGTCCGCTTCACCGGACACCACTTCCACCGTGACGAACAGGCCCGGGCGCCAGGCCATGTCCGGGTTCTGCAAGCTGATGCGTGCCTTGGCCGTGCGCGTCTGCTCGCCCAGCAGTGCGCCCACGTAGGTGATCGTGCCTTGCGCGCTGGCATCGAAAGCGCTGGCTTTCACCTCCGCCTTGCCACCCATGCGCACGGTGGCCAGGTCTTTCGCCGGCACGGCGATTTCCGCCCACACGGTCGACAGGTCGGAAATGACGAAGATGTTCGCGTCTTCCTTGACGGCTTCGCCCAGGGTGATGTGTTTTTCCAGCACCATGCCGTCGAACGGCGCGCGGATCTCGTAGCGGTTCAGCGGCCCTTTGCTGGCCCCGGTCCCGGCGCCGCTGGCGCCCAGCGCGCTGAGTTTTTGCTGCGCATTCTGCACGGCGATTTCCGCCTCGCGCCACGCCTGCTGCGCCTGCAGGTAATCCTGTTCGGCCGAAATTTTCTCGCGCCACAGTTTTTCCTCGCGCTCATGGGTGGAGCGGGCCAGGGAGAGCCGCCGCTGCGCCGACAGCAGCGCGCTACGCTGTTCCGACAGTTCCGTGCTGGCGATGACGGCCAGTACCTGCCCCTTTTTCACCAGCTGGCCCAGGTCCGCCTGCACGGCTTCCACCACGCCGGCCAGACGGGGCACGACGTGGGCCGTGCGGTCTTCGTTGAAACGGATTTCGCCGGGCAGGGCGACCGTCGTCTTGATGCGGCCGGGCGCGGCCGTGGCGATGACGACGCCGGCCGCGCGGCTTTGCGCCGCCGTCAATTCCAGCTTGCCTTCCACTTCCTCGTGGCCGTGTTCGTCTTTCTTTTCAGCGTGGGCTTCCACCTTGACGGCGGTGGACGGCGCGGTCCTGGAATTGCCCGTGCCGAGGATGAGGATGGCCAGCACGATGCCGGCGGCCGCGATGGAGGCGATGGCGATCGCCTGTTTTTTGTTCAGTGTGATGTTCATGGAGGGTATTCCTTACAGGGGAGCTGGTGTGCCCAGCAGGCGCTCGATCTCGGCGGCGGCGTGCTGCGCTTCCGTCAGCGCGCGCAGGTATTGGTTTTTGGCTTGCAGCAAGGTGCGCTGGGCATCGAGCACGTCGAGGAAGGCGAACTTGCCGAACTCAAAGCCCTTGCTGGCCGCGTCGTAGGCGCTTTGCGCGCCGGGCAAGATGTCCAGGCGCAAGCTTTCCACGTCGAGCCGGGCCGTGGCCAGGCGTTCGCTGGCGGCGGCCACGTCCGTCTGCACGGCGATGCGGGCGGCGGCCAGCTCGTCGCTGGCCTTGTCGCTGCGGCGCAGGGCGTCGAGCTTGTTGCCCGCATTGCGGTCGAACAACGGCAGCGGCAGGGCCAGACCGATGATGGCCTGGTTGCGGCCCAGTTCTTCCGAGCGCTTCATGCCGATGCTGAGCGTGACGTCGGGCGTGGCGCGCCGCTGTTCCATGTCCAGCATGGCTTGCCGTTGCGCCAGCGCGCTGCGCGCCTGGCGCACGGCCGGCGCCTGCTCCAGGCGCGCCGCCAGTTCGCTGCCTGGCGGCAGCTGCGGCAAGGTTTCCAGCCGGCCCTCGGCCACGGTAAAGCGGGGCGCGGCATTGCCCCACAGGGCGGCCAGGCGCTTGCGGGCGCTGGCCAGGGTGCTGCGGGCCAGGTTCAGTTCCAGCCGCACGCTCGCTTCGGCGACCCTGGCGCGGGTTTCCTCGACAGGCGAGGCCTTGCCGGCCGTCACCCGGCGCGCCGTGATGTCGCTGGCGCGCGCGGCCAGGGCTTGCGCGCTGTCGGCCAGGCGCAAGCCTTCCTGCGCCGCCAGCACGTCGACAAAGGCGGTGGTCACTAGCGCGCGCGTGTCGGCTTGCTGCAGTGACAGGCCGGCCTGCGCCAGTTCCTGGCCCTGCTGCGCGACGGCGGCGCGCGCACCGCGTTTGCCGCCCAGTTCTATGAGTTGGTTCAGCTGCACGGTGGTGCTGCGCGTGGCGCGCCGCGTGTCTTCCAGCACGGTTTGCAATTCCGGGTTGGGAAGGGCGCGCGCCTGTTGCATGGCGCCGCCCTGGGCCGCCAGTTCATGGCGGGCGGCCGACAGGGTGGCGTTGCCGCCTTCGGCCAGCAGCAGCGCGGCGGGCAGGGTCAGGGGAGCGGCGGGTTCCGCAGGTGTTTGCGCATGGGCAAAGTTGCTGGCCAGCAGGCCAGCGGAAAGTAACAAGATGATTCGGTACATCGAATTCTCCAGGGAATGGAAAAAGAATTCGACGGGACGCGCAGGCTGGCGCCTGCTTTAGTCAGGTCCGCATATTGCGATCAGTGAAAGAAACGTCCCGTCGGCCTAGATGGCCGACGACCAGTCAGGGCGCTTGGGAGCGTCCGGGATGTGGGAAGCGTAAAAGAAAGGGGACGTGTCCGCGTTGACGGACGCCATGTCGCCGACGGGCAGGCTGGAGCCGGCTGGCAGCCATGCGTGGCCGATGCCATGGCAGACATTGCAATCGCTGTGCGGCTGGCCTTTTTTCTGCTGCTCAGCTTTATCGCCGGCGGGTTGTTTATCCGCATCGGCCTTGTGCTGGTGGCTGTGGTGGCCCAGGTGCTGCGCCGCCTTGCCTTCCTCGTGCAGGCAATACGCGCTCGCCGCGGCCCAGGACATCTGGAGCGGAAGCACGAACAGCAGCAAAATGAGGAAGAATTGTCGCATGGTGACGGCTATTGTACAGAAAGGCGGGCGGCCGTGCCGTGCTTAGCGTGGCTGGGCGCGCCACGCCTTCAGCTGCGCGGCAATCGCCTTGCCCTGGAATAGCTGCGGCTCGGAATGCTCTTCCGCCTCCATGCCGCCTTCGAGGAAATCGGCCGCCTCGCGCGCCTGCACCAGCACCTTGGCCTTGTCGAAGGCCTCGGCAAAGCCTGCGCTCTTGGGCAAGGCTTCCTTGAAATACGCTTCGCTGAAGTAAGTAAAATCGTTCTGGTCGTCGCAGCCGAACGAGGTGCGGTCGCTGCGCGCGGCCGTGATGATGAGGGTGTTGTCATCTTTTAATGGCGCAATGAAGCCGCCCGCGTAGCAGGCCGAGATCACGATGACTTTCCAGCGGATGCCGCTGTGCTTGAGCATGCCCGCCAGCTCTTGCGCGGGCAGGCTGTGCAAATCCATGCCGTTTTGCGCCAGCGCCAGTTCGTGCTCGGGCGAGCCGTGGCTGGTGAGGAATAAAAACAGGATGTCGTTGGCCTTGTCCATCTTCGCGCCCAGGGCGTCGAGGCTGGCGGCGATGCTGGTGCGCGTGGCCATCGGCTGCTGCGCCACCGTGTTGCGGCTATTGACGAGCATCAAGGAGCGGCCCACGGTGCCGTAATCGCGGTCGAACTGGCGCTGCACGAAGGCTGTTTCGCGGTGAAACACTTCCTGCGCGCCATCGCCGGCCACGCCCAGCAGGTAGAGATTGATCTTTTTCGCCGCATCGCGCGGCGCGATCCGGGCCAGGGCGCCGTCGAGCAGGCTGCGCTGGTTGTACAGGGCCAGCTCGATATTGTCGCGCGTGAGCTTGTCTGCGGCCGGGTCGTCCAGCTGGCCTTCCGTCCAGTTGCCGCTGTCTTCGCGCCGGCCGTCCGCCTGCGCCACGGCGTAGCGCAGCACGCCCTTGCCGTCGAACTGGCCATTCTTGAAGCCGCCCCGGTATTCGTCGCCGTCGACCGTGCGCAGCACGCCTTCGCCCTCGAATTTCCAGTCTTTCAGCTCGCCTTCATAGTGGATGCCGTCGCTGGTGGTGACCTTCGCCTTGCCCTGCACCTGTCCCTGGACGAATTCGCCTTCGAAGACGGTGCCGTCCGTGTCGGTCAGCTTGCCGGCGCCGTGCGGGCGCCAGTGCTTGAAATGGCCCTCGAAGGTGGCGCCGTCGGCGCCCTGGAAGCGGCCTTGTCCCTCGAAGCTGCCGTTGACGAAGCTGCCCGCATAGATTTCGCCCTTGGGCGAGGTGTAGCGGCCGATGCCGTCGAAGGCGCCCTGGCGGAAGGCGCCCGTGTATTCGACGCCGGACGCCTGGCGCAGCTTGCCCTGGCCGGAAAACACGCCGCGCGCGAAGCCCCCTTCGTAAAACGCGCCGCTCGCGTATTCGAGCCGGCCCTGGCCGTGCATCTTGCCCGCGACGAGGGGACCGAAATAGCGTCCGCCATCGGCCGTTTCCGCCGCCGGCGCCTTGGCTGGCGCGGCGCACAATGGCGGCATGCCCAGCGCGGCAAAGGCCAGCAGGCCGGCGAGGGTGTAGGGGCGAAGCGAGGCGCGTAGCGTGGCAGTCATGAGGACGGTCTGGTCTGTAGGAAGGGGCCTAGTCTGCCACTGTATCGGCCAGGTGGCAAATGCGCGCGTGGCGAGTGTTGCTATCGCTCAAGGCAAGATTCTGCGTTTTAGGCCGTGCCAAGGCTGGGCTGAACTGATAATATTGATTTTCAGAACATATACTTGCACAAGGTACATAGTCACCCATGGAAAGCCGTCTCAGCCGCCTGGAAGCCGTTCAAACCGTGTTGCTGGAAATCGGGCAGCGCTCGAGCACCTGCAGCGATATCAGCGAATTCCTGCAGGCGGTGCATGCGGCGCTGGGGCGCATCATGTATGCGGCGAACTTTTACGTGGCGCTCAGCGATCGCGACGACGGCCTCGTGCGCTTCCCGTATTTTGTCGACGAATTCGACGCCGCGCCCGATCCGGACGAGGGCGTGCGCCTGGCCAGCGCCGCGCAGTCGCCCACGGCCTGGGTCATCGTCAACCGCAAGCAGCTGGTGATGACGGCCGACGACGACGCCATGCGCGCCATCGGCGGCGGCGCCTGGGGTGGCGGCACGGCGGCCGAGCACTGGATCGGCTGCCCGCTGCTGGACCAGCAGCACCAGGTGCTCGGTGCCATCGTCATCCAGAGCTATGACGCGCAGCACCGTTTCAGCCTGGAAGACCAGGCCCTGTTCGCGCTGATCGCCACGCACGTGTCGAGCGCCCTGCAAGGCATGCAAAGCATGGACCGGCTGGAAAAGGCGGTGCAGGAGCGCACGGCCCTGCTGGCGCACGAGGTGGCCGAGCGCCGGCGCGCGGAAAACCTGCAGCATGCGCTGTATGAAATCGCCAACCTGTCGGCGCAGGCGGCCGACGCGACGACCCTGTATGCGCGCCTGCACGCCATCATCAGCGAACTGGTGACGGCAAAGAATTTCCTCATCGCCCTGTACCACCCGGACAACAAGGACATCACGATCCCGTATTTCGTCGACGAGAAAGATGCGCAGGCGCCCGTAAAACGCTTTCATTACGGCATCGGCATGAGTTCCTATGTGCTGGCGCGGCGCAAGGCGTGCCTGCTCGATGCGGACAGCTATGCGGCGCTGGTGGCCAGCGGCGAGATGGACGAGCCGCTGGGCAATGTGGGCATCGCCAGCTGGATGGGCGCGCCCATGCTGCTGGGCGAGAGAAAGTATGGCGTGATCATCGTGCAAAGCTACGACGAATCCGTCGTGTATGGCCAGGCGGAACTGGACGTGCTGGCCTTCATGGCCAGCCACGTGGCCGTGGCGATGGCCCGCATCCAGGCCGACAGCGCCATGCGCCAGGCCAAGGAAGCGCTGGAAGAGCAGAATGCGGCCCTGAACAGCGCCTTGAACGCCTTGCAGGAAGCGCAGTCGGAGCTGGTGCGCCAGGAAAAGCTGGCGTCCCTGGGACGCCTGGTGGCGGGGGTGGCGCATGAAATCAATACGCCGCTGGGCATTTGCGTGACGGCCACCAGCCACCTGGTGCAGGAATTGAAGCTCACGCGCGAAGACCTGGACGGCGGCCAGCTCGATGAAGACGGCTTGCGGCAATTTTTCGACATCATCGACCAGACCTTACGCATCATGACGACGAACACGCAGCGCGCCGCGGCGCTGGTGCGCAGCTTCAAGCAGGTGGCCGTCGACCAGTCCTCGGATGAGCTGCGCAGCTTTAACTTGCGCAAATACCTCGATGAAATCCTGCTGTCCTTGCAACCCAAGCTCAAGGGCAAGCCGGTCAAGGTGGAGATCGACTGCGCGCCCGAGGTGCAGCTACGCAGCTATCCGGGCGCCGTCTCGCAGATCGTCACGAACATGGTGGTCAATTCACTGGTGCACGGCTTTGCGGAAGGCGAGCCGGGCAGGATCAAGTTGTCCGCCAGGACGGCCGGCGACATGCTGGAACTCGACTACAGCGACGACGGCATGGGCATGGACAGCGCTACCCTGGGCCAGCTGTTCGATCCCTTCTTCACGACCAAGCGGGGCTCGGGCGGCAGCGGCCTCGGTGCGCACATCCTGTACAACCTGGTGACGGGGCCGCTGGGCGGCACGGTGAAGGTGGTCAGCGCGCCGGGGATGGGGTTGCACTACAAGATCCGCTTCCCGCCGGAGCCACGTAGGTCGGATTAGCGGCAAGGCCGCGTAATCCGACGCCGGCGGCTAGGTTAAAAACGGCGGGCCGGAGATGCGGGCCTGAGAAAATGCCGATGGCGGCGTTGCAGCTCCTTGCCGTACGTGCGTACTGTCTGCGTCGCTGCGCCTTGCCCTCGACATTTTTCAGGCCCGCTTGGCCCGGAATACCTGTGTTGGGGGCTTGGGCCGACGCGTGGTTTGTTGGTGTGCGTATCGGGTAATCCGACAACACCGTTGGCGTGGCCGGTGGTGGTGTCGGATTACGGCCTGCGGCCTAATCCGACCTCCGCCGGCTTTTAATCGGGGAAGCGTTGGTTCAAGGCATGCCAGGTAGGTCGGATTAGCGGCAAGGCCGCGTAATCCGACACCACCGCCAGCTTTTAATCGGGGAAACGTTGATTCAGCGCAAGCGCTTCATCGAGATTCGCAATCAGCAACTCCACATACTGCGGGTCCAAATGGCTGCCGCTCACTTCGCGCAGGTAGCTGACCACGCGCTCGAGGGGCCAGGCGTCCTTGTAGCAGCGCTTGTGCATGAGGGCGTCGAAGACGTCGGCGACGGCGGCGATGCGCGCGTATTTGTGGATGTTTTCGCCCACCAGCCCTTGCGGGTAGCCGCTGCCGTCGAATTTTTCATGGTGCTGGTGGGCGATCACGGCGGCCGCCTTCAAGAGCGGGCGCTGCGAGCCGTCGAGGATGGACATGCCCACCGTCGGATGCTGCTTCATGATTTCCCACTCGGCCGCGTCGAGCTTGCCAGGTTTCAGCAGCACGGCATCGGGCGTGGAAATCTTGCCGATGTCGTGCATGGGCGCCGCGTGGCGCAGCACCATGGTTTCCTCTTCCGACATGCCGGAGGCCTGCGCCAGCAGCTGGCACACTTCGGCCATGCGGCGCACGTGGTTGCCGCCTTCGTGCGAGCGCGATTCGACCACGTCGCCCAGGCGCAGGATCAGCTCGGCCTGGGTGTCGGTGATTTCCTGCGTCAGCAGGATGTTGTCGAAAGCGATCGCCACGCCGGAACAAAATACTTCCAGCAATTGCGCGTCGAGGTCGGAAATCTCTTCCACGCCCTTGAGCACCAGCAGGGAGGCCTTGCCGCTGCTGTTGGGGAAATAGCCGACATAGGTGTCGCCATGCAGGCGCGAAATTTTATTGCTCTTGGCGTCGTCCAGCTGCGACAGCAGGGACGGGCTGAGGATGCCGCCATCGGCTTCATGGTCGCCGATCTGCGCGAGGATTTCATAGTCCTGCTCGCCCGTGATGGCGCTGGCGCCGCGCAGGCGCAGCAGCATGCTCGTTTCCAGGCGCAGCAGGGCGACGACTTGCTGCAGCAGGCCGCTGGCGAAGTCGCGCAGGTTGCGCTGCTTGAAAATGTGCGCCGAGGCGGCGATGACGCGCTCGAGGCCTTCGCGGTAGTGCAGCTGGGCCTGGCGCGCCTCTTCCACCTTCATGATGTCGCGGTAGGCGCGCAGGGCGGCAAAGGTGGTGGTAAACAGCTTGGTGCGGTCGAGCTCGGTTTTTTCCTTGTAGTCGTTGATGTCGTAGTTGACGATCACCCGTTCTTCCGGCGCCTGTCCCGGCTGCCCCGTGCGCAGCACGATGCGCGTAAACTGGTTGCCCAGGTCTTCGCGCATCCAGCGCGCCACCTCCAGGCCGCTGTCTTCGCGTTCCATCACCACGTCGAGGAAGACGAGCGCGATGCCTTCTTCGCGCGCCAGCACCTGCTTGGCCTCGGCGCCGCTGTACGCATGCACAAAGCTCAGGGCGCGGCCCTCGAGACGGAAACGGCTCAGCGTGAGTTCGGTGATGTCGTGGATGTCGGGTTCATCATCGACGAGCAGGACTTTCCAGGGAGGTAACTTGGGCGATGCAGATGACAAAAATGACATAAGGGCGAGTTCCGCTAAAAGGCATAACTGACGCAATGCTGAGACGCCCGCGCCAGGAATTCCTGTGCGCCATGACCGGCGTTGCGCGTTTTTCGGGCGCATTCTGTCGATTGTAGACCGACCGCTAAGTATTAACAATAAGCAAGAACAATTGACTAAAATCATGCAACACACGTGCTAAAAAAGCACTTTAAATCCATGCTGTCTACACTATCTATACTTTATCGCTTAGGCAACTATATTTTCAAGACAATACTTTGTTTTAATTAATATTGCCAATGAATCTGCAAAAAAATACGGCGTCTTTCCTTCTTGGCGAAAAACCGGAAAAGTAACAAGGTATGAATTACGCGCCAGAAGGGACTGGAGCGCGCTATATTGGACAGGCATAAGAAGTGGCTCCATGCCACTCACATTTCCTGAAAGGGTACATCATGCAAAAGCAAACGACGCGCGCCCTGATCGCCGGCCTGGCCTTGCTGGCCAGCAGCGCGGCCTGGGCAGGAACTGAAGTGCGGTTCAGCAAACCGGATCAATACACGGACGTTCCGTTCAACCCGCAGGACCGTGACGAGGTATTGAAGGAACTGAGCCGGCATTTCGAGAAACTGGGCGCCTCGCTGCCGCCCGGGCAAACCTTGAAAATCGACGTCACGGACGTGGACCTGGCGGGACGTGAAAATCCATCGCTGCGTGCCGGCCAGGATATCCGCGTCATGAACGGCCGGGTCGACTGGCCGCGCATGCGCCTGCACTATGTGCTGGAACAGGATGGCAAGGTCATCAGCAGCGGCGATGCTGCCCTGTCCGACATGTCGTACCTGACCCGTCTCAATCCTTACTTCAGCAATGAAAAGTTGCGCTATGAAAAGTTGATGATCGATGACTGGTATGCCGATACCTTTGGCATCAAGGTAAAGCGCCACGCGCGCAAGTAAGCGGCCCGGTCAGCCGCGTGGCGCCACGCGAAACGTATTGCGCTACGGAAATGTTCACTTCAGGCTATAGTCAGGCAGGGTAGGCAGAGGCCGGCATGGAGCTGCCGCCGGGCCGTGAACTTTCTGGAGGGAAGGCATATGCGTATTTCCACGATGGCGAAAACATGGATAGCCGCCTTGGCGCTGGCTGCGGGCAGCAGTGCCTGGGCGGGCGTCCAGGTGACGTTCGAAAAACCCGACGACTATTCTGACGTGCCGTTCAGCTCGCGCGACAGGGAGCAGGTGCTGGCGGGCCTGGCGGATCACTTCAGCTGGTTGGGCAAGAGCTTGCCCCCCGGTCAGGACCTCAGGATCGAAATCACCGATGTCGACCTGGCGGGACGCGAAGACCCGGCCCGCCGCGGCGCCTTCGATGTGCGCGTGATGACGGGCCGTGCTGACTGGCCGCGCCTGCGTTTGCGCTATACGCTCGAGCAGCATGGCAAAGTCATTGCCAGCGGCAACGCTTATCTGTCGGATATGTCCTATTTGCAACATATCAACCGTTATTCCAGCAACGATGCCTTGCGCTATGAAAAGCGCATGATCGACGAGTGGTTCAAGAATACCTTCGGCGTCAAGCCCCAGGGCCGCAGCAGTCCCGTCCTGACCTTGCAGCCGCGCGCCGTTCAGCGCAGGTAATCAACGCAAATAAGCGTCTTCGATGTGCGCCAGCTGGCCGTTCTGCCGCATGGCAAGCAGGGCGGCATTCATTTTCTCGATGAAATCGGTCTTGTAGGAAGGCGTGTTGCGCGCGCTGTAGGCGATGTAGGTGGCTTCGGACGACAGTTCCAGCACTTCGCGCAAGTGAAAACCGTAGCTGGCCAGTTCGCCTTGCAGCCGGCGCGCCGTATGGCGTGCCGCGCCGCGGTCGCTGGCGTAGCAATCGATGCGCCGCAGGGCCAGTTTCTTCAGATTCGCCTCATTGCCCTTGGCCGCATCCAGGCGCAGCAGCCCCTGGCGGGCGGGCGCCATCAATTTTTCCGACAGTAAAAATCCTGTGTTGACGCCGATGGTCAGGCCCGCAAAGTCGGCCGGGAAGTGCGTGCGCGGCGTGCGCATGACGGCGTCATGGCAAAACAGCACCACCGATTCGCGGTGCAGCATGGCCGAGTACGGCTGCACGTATGGCCGTTCCGTCTTGCGTCCGGGCGGGAACAAGCCGAAAACCTTGCCTTTTTCCAGCGCATCGAGCCCCCGTTTCCAGGGGCGCGGCTGCAGTTCCAGCCGGTACCCGGGCATCCGGCTGGCCGCCTGGCGCAGGATATCGATGTACATGCCCTTGAAAGCGCCGTTTTCCACATAGCTGTACGGCGCATAGTCATCGTCGCCGTACAGGATCACGGTTTGCGGCGCGGCCAGGGCGGGCGGCAACATGCCCAGCAGGGCCAGGGTCAGGCACAGTCTTGCCGTGATTGCTGATTGCATGCCGCTCCAGATTTAATGTCTTCCTGATAAGCATACAGCATGGCGGCATGACGGCCCGTTTAATCGATCCTTCAATCGATCCAGTTCACCAGTGGAAACTTGCTTGCGAACTCTTCCGCCATGGGCACGACCTGGCTGCGCTTGTAGTTGAAGAAGACAAAGCCGGACTTGGCCATCGCGATCAGGGTGTTGTCGCGCGGACGCGTGATGCGGAAGGTGATGTCGCCGCCATACTTGTTGAAATCCATGACGCCCACTTCGAACAGCAGCTGGTCGCGCGCATGGGCTTCGGCGCGGTAGGTGGTGGCCAGGTCGGTGACGATGATGCCGGTGCCGTCCGCTTCGATGTCGCGCACGCCATATTCGAACAGGAAGCGGGCGCGCGCCTCGGAAATCATGGAAATCATGGAATCGTTGCCGAGATGGTTGCCAGCGTTGATGTCCGTCGTGCGTACCGTCAGTTGCGAGGAATAGCAGTACTGGTCTTCAGGGAATTCAAGTTTCAAACGGGCCATGGTGTTCTCTTGGGCTGGTGCGCAGGGCGCGGCGAAAAAATCCAATTCTAGCCGGTTCGCCGTGCCCCGTCGAAAAACGCCGCCTCAGGCGTGCGCTGCCATGACTGCTTGCGCACGCTGACTGGCCTATGCTTATTTACGGACAATCCGGTACACCTTGCCCGTGCCGCTCAGCATGTACAGCTCGTTTTGCGCATCCTGGCCAAACGACAGGATGTTGCCCACGTTCGTGATGCCCCAGTCTGTCACAGCGGAGGCGGCGCCATTGCTGTAGCTGAAACTTTTCAGCCAGCCGCCGCAGTAGTCGGAATACAGGTATTGTCCCGCCAGTTCCGGCAAGGCCATGCCCCGGTACACATAGCCGCCCGTGATGGAGCAGTTGCCCGCACTGCCGGTGTCGTATTCGATAACGGGCAATACCAGACCCGCCTGATTGCAACTGGCGCTGTTGTAACAGTGCGCGCCTTCCATGATGTTCCAGCCATAGTTGTTGCCCGCCTGGCCCACGGGACGCACATCGACTTCCTCCCAGTTGGCCTGGCCCACGTCGGCGATGTACAGCAGCTGGGCCGGTACGTCGAAGGCGTAGCGCCACGGATTGCGCAAGCCGTAGGCCCAGATTTCCCCGCGCCCGTCCGCCGTGCCGGCAAATGGGTTGCCGGGCGGAATGGCGTAAGGCTGGGCTACCGTGCTGGCGTTGACATCCAGGCGCAGCAGCTTGCCCAGCAGCACATTCGTGTTTTGCGCATTGCGGGGCGGGTCGCCGCCACCGCCGCCGTCGCCTGTGCCCGCATACAGATAGCCTTCCGGCCCAAAACTGAGCAAGCCGCCATAGTGGTTGCTGAACGTGGGGTGGGCAATCGTGAGGATGGTCAGCGCGGACAGGGGATCGGCCACGTTGGCGTTGCCGGCCGACACTTGCCTGCGCTCGATGACGATATCGCCGGCCAGGTTGGTGTAGTAGATGAAAAAATAGCCATTGCTGGCGTACTGCGGATGGAAGGCCATCGACAGCAAGCCCCGTTCGCCGCTGGTGGTGGTGAGCGTGCTGATGTCGAGGAAGGGCGTGGCCAGCAGGTTGCCGTTCTGCACCACGCGGATGCGGCCGGGACGCTCCACGATGAAAAGGCGGCTGTCGCCGGGCGGCGCCGTGAGGAAGAGGGGGGAGCTCAAGCCGCTGGCCACTTCCTGCAGGCGCAGGGCCAGCGGCGCGGCCGCCGCATACAGGACGCTGGCGCTGGCCGTGGTGCCCGCATTGACTTGCACCTGTTGCGTGACGGGCGTGGGCGCCAGGCTTCCCGTGCCTTGCGCCACGCTGGTGGCATTGATGGTGTAGGCGCCGGGCGCCAGGCTGGTGAGCGTGGTGGTGGCCGTCAATGTCTTGCTGTACGACGCAGGCCCCGTGACCGTGACGGCGCCCGCCACGCCGGCCGGCAAGCCGCCGATGGTGACGGTCAGATCGCCCGTGGTCGCGCCGGGCACAGGGTGGTGATGGCCGCCGCCACAGGCGGCCAGCAGGGCCAGGCAGCATGCCAGCAGCAGGGCCAGCCAGGGGCGGGCAGAGCGGTGAAGGAAAGGGCGCATGTCAGTCTCCTGCGGGAACGCGGCAATGGCTGCTCGATCGGTGCTGGGCTTGTGCCAAGAATGCGCGTCTGTAGGGCGGGAAGATTGAGCTGGCACAAACGTGCGGCGCCATCGGACAAATGCGCCGCGTTTTCAGACAAGCGCGGGGTCCCTTGCGCCGCCCCGCTCACCGGCGTCCGATAATGGCGCATCTGAAACCGAGCAGGAAGACACCCCATGAAAACCAAAGCCGCGATTGCCTGGAAGGCGGGTGCCCCGCTGACCATCGAAGAAGTCGACCTGGCCGGCCCGCGCGCCGGCGAAGTACTGGTCGAGCTGAAAGCCACGGGCATTTGCCATACCGATTACTACACCTTGTCCGGCGCCGATCCGGAAGGCATCTTCCCTGCCATTCTCGGCCATGAAGGCGCCGGCGTCGTCGTCGACGTGGGCCCGGGCGTGACGACCCTGAAAAAGGACGACCACGTCATTCCCCTGTACACGCCGGAATGCCGCCAGTGCAAATTCTGCCTGTCGCAAAAGACGAATCTGTGCCAGGCCATCCGTTCGACCCAGGGCCGCGGCCTGATGCCGGACGCCACCAGCCGCTTTTCGCTGAATGGCCAGCCGCTGTTCCATTACATGGGCACGTCCACCTTTTCCAATTACATCGTCGTGCCGGAAATCGCTCTCGCAAAAATCCGCGAAGACGCGCCGTTCGACAAGGTCTGCTACATCGGCTGCGGCGTGACGACGGGCGTGGGCGCCGTGCTGTTCTCGGCCAAGGTCGAGGCGGGCGCCAACGTGGCCGTGTTCGGCCTGGGCGGCATCGGCCTGAACGTGATCCAGGCGGCGAAGATGGTCGGCGCCGACAAGATCATCGGCATCGACATCAACCCGGCGCGCCAGGCCATCGCGCGCAAGTTCGGCATGACGCATTTTATCAACCCGAACGAGGTGGAAAACGTCGTCGACGCCATCGTGCAGCTGACGGACGGCGGCGCCGACTACAGTTTCGAATGCGTGGGCAACACCAACTTGATGCGCCAGGCGCTCGAATGCACGCATAAAGGCTGGGGCAAATCGTTCATCATCGGCGTGGCGGCGGCCGGCCAGGAAATTTCCACCCGTCCGTTCCAGCTGGTGACGGGACGCGAATGGCGCGGTTCGGCCTTCGGCGGCGCGCGCGGGCGCACGGACGTGCCGAAGATCGTCGACTGGTATATGGAAGGCAAGCTCAACATTGACGACCTGATCACGCACCGCTTGCCGCTCGAACGCATCAACGAAGGCTTCGACCTGATGAAGAGCGGCGAATCGATCCGTTCCGTCGTGTTGTACTAATCTTATCGGATGTCCTCATTGCGCAACACTTGACGGACGGGGCTGGGCGGCAGGCTGTACTTCGCTGCCTGCCCCTGCTAGTGTGAAGACATCATGTCTTGCTTTGGGAGCCGTCCATGTTTGCCACTGCCTATCTCGCGACCTTGCGCCGCATGCTGCCCGTCTTCCTCGGCGCGGCCCTGTCTTCCCTGCTGGCCTTGTGGTGGAGCAATGTCGCCATCCTCGCCACGCCCGCCATCTGGCTGGCGCTGCTGGCCACCTATCTGCTATGCGCACTGCTGTTTACGCCGCTGGCCCGGCAAAGCCGCCAAGTGGCCACGCGCCACGTGCGGCACGGCAAGCCGCGCTGACCTTCGCTGCGCCTAGCGCGCCGTGCTGGAAAAGCGTTCGCGGTAGTCGCGCGGCGTGATGGCGAGTTTCTTTTGAAACAGGCGCCGCAGCCTGTCCTCGCTGTGCAAGCCCGCCTGCACGGCCACCTGTTTTAAGGAAGATACATTGTCTTCCAGCAAACGGCGCGCCACTTCGAAGCGGGCCGTGTCGATGAATTCCGTGGGACTGGTGCCCGTTTCGCGCTGGAAGACGCGCGTAAAATTGCGCTCGCTCATGGCCAGCCTGGCTGCCAGCAGCGGCACCGTGAGCTCGTCGGCCAGGTGCTCCATGATCCAGCCCTGCAATTGCCGGATGGTGGGATGCGTCGTCATCTGGCTCGACAGGTGCACGGAAAACTGCGACTGGCCGCCGGGCCGCTTCAGATACACGACCAGGTCGCGCGCCACTTCGAGCGCGATATCGCGGCTGAAATCGTCTTCCACCAGGGCCAGCGCCAGGTCGATGCCGGCCGTCACGCCGGCCGACGTCCAGAATTTCCCTTCCCGCACGAAAATCGCATCGGCATTGACCTGTATCTGGGGGTAGCGCTGGCGCAGGCTGTCCACGGCGCTCCAGTGCGTGGCGGCGCTCTTGCCGTCGAGTACACCGGCCTCGGCCAGGAAGAAGCAGCCCGTGCACAGCGCCGCCAGCGTATCGATGCGGGGCGCCGCCTCGGCCACCCAGGCGGCGAGGGCGGGAATGTCCTGCAAGACTTGCTCGACGTGGTGGCAGCCGACGATGACGGCCAGGTCGGGCAGGCGGCTGGCGTCGAGCGCCTTGCTGGCGTGCAGCGACATCAGGGTGTCGGACTCGACGGGACCGATGGCCGTCGAGGCGATGCGCACGTCGTAGCCGCCGGGCAGATTGCGCAGGCGCAAATGGGTGTTGGCGTAGTCAAACACTTTCATGGCGCCGATGGCTTCGAGCGCCTTGAAGCCGGGATAGACGATGATGTCGACGGTGCGCAGGGGGAATTCTTTGGGGCTTTGCTTGATCATGCGATATGCGTGAAGGAGATAAATACTGCCATAATGCAATAACAGCGATGGCGTAGATTAGCATGGAATAATCCGCGTGCCCGCTGGCTCCCCACCCACCGGATTCCTCGATATCGTGCGCTTACTTCACTTTTTTGCCGCCCTGACATTGCTGCTGGGCTCCTCGCTTGCCCACGCGGCCACGCTCAACTTCAATGGCGGCACCGTCAGCGGCTGCAGCCTGAGCACGGACGGCTTGCAATACACGTGCGCCTCGCTGGCGCCGGGCTCCACCGACGTCATCGTCATCGGCAGCGCGTATGGCGTGACGGTCAACAGTTCCCTGGCGATGAGCTACAACCAGGGCTTGACGATGAGCGGCAATGCCGCGCTGACGGTCAAGGGCAATCTCGACATCAAGGACATCAATCCGTCGAACCTGAAAGTGACGGGGGGCAGCTTGAGCGCCGAGGGCGGCACTTTCCTCATGGGCGCGCAGGAACAGACCATTACGGCAAATATTTCCGCCACCACCATCAAGATGGGCTCGAACAACGTCAAGGTGACTGGCAAGATCAGCGCCAAGGGCCCGGTGGAAATCGCCTCGGGTTCCGTCATCAACGGTCCCATCAGCGGCACCGTCGTCAATATCCTGGCCTCCAGTACCCGCATCCAGGGCGATATCACGGCGACCACCTCGCTGACCATCGGTTCCGGCAGCCAGGTGACGGGCAATCTGAAATCGCCGACGATCGACTTGAAGGCATCGGGCCTGCTCGTCACGGGCGACGTGGACGCCAGCAATTCCTTGTCGATCGCTTCCGGCAATGGCATCAAGGGTAATGTGGACGCCGGCGAGGTGACGCTCGACTCGTCCAACGCCTATATCACGGGCAACGCCAAGGTCGACCACATCACCCTGGGCTGGCAGGGCCGCGTGCAGCAGACGATCACCTGCAAGGCCTACACGCCGTCGAACCCGTGCAGTTGCGTGACGAACAACAGCGGCTGGGCTTTCAATGAGCCGATGGGGCCGAAGTGCGGCCCGGGCACCCAGGCCGGGCCGGATCACTTCCAGATCACGCATCCGCCCTCGGCGCTCAGCTGTGCGCCCGCGCCCGTGACCGTGACGGCCTGCGCCGACGCGGCCTGCAGCACCGTCTACACGGGCGCGGCCCAGGTCACGCTGACGCCGGGCGGCGCCGTGGCACAACTCAACGCGACCCTACCGGCGACAGGCACGGCCGCGTCCAGCGTGGCGCAGACCACGCCGGCCAGCAACGTTCCCTTGGGCCTGAGCAGCACGCCGGCGACGACGGGGGCGCTGGTCTGCAAGAGCAGCATCGACGGCAGCGTGACCAATTGTCAGATGGCATTTGTCAGCAGCGCGCTGCAGGTGAGCGGCCTCCCCCGTTATGCCGAGGCCGAGGGCCCCATCGCCATCAGCGCGCTGCAGGCGTCGGCATCGAACCCGCGCGCCTGCGTGCCCCTGTTTTCCAACCAGAACAAGACCTTGCAGCTGCGCTGCAACTACGCCAATCCCGGCACGGGCACCTTGCCCGCGCGCATACAGGACAAGGATGGCACGTATAAACCCCTGGCCGCCAACGCGGGCAGCGCCTGCAGCGCGAACGGTACCGCCGTGCAGCTGGCCTTCGATGCCAACGGCCTGGCCACGCCGAACATGCTGTACGCCGATGCGGGCGCGCTGGGCCTGACGGCCACGTATGCCTCGGCCAGCGGCAGCGACAGCGGCCTGACCATGACGGGCAGCGGCACTGTCATCGTGGGGCCCCTGCGTTTCGTGTTCAGCGCCATCGCCACGCCGCAGCGGGCGGGCCTGGCCGCGTTGCCCGTGGCGCCCGCCACCCGCATCAGCGTATCGGCCGTGAATGTCGCCGACGCCGTGACGGCCAATTTTGGCAGGGAAACGACGGCGCAGACGGTGCTGCTGGGCAGTAGTCTCGTCGCGCCCACCTTTTCCGGCGCCGCCAACCCCGCAGTCGCGGGCAGCCTGGCTTTTAACAACGGCATCGGCACCGCCAGCAACCTGAGCTGGGCGGAAGCGGGCACCGTCCAATTTACGGCGACGATGGCCACCTACCTCGGGGCCCCGCCGCCCGCCGTCAACGGCGTCATCCCGCCGTTCACCACGGGCGCCAGCAACAGCGTGCAATTCATCCCGCACCACTTCGTCACGGAGGTGCCTGGCACTGAGCCCATGCCTTGCAAGGCGCCATTGTCCTGCGCGGCGGGCAGTTTCATCTATGCGCAGCAGCCGTTCACGCTGCGCGTCACGGCGCAGAATGCCGCGAACGGGACGACGCTCAACTTCGACGGGCGCGACACGGCCTTGACGGCCCAGGTGGCCTTGCGCGCCTACGATGCCGCCACGGGCCTGACGGCCTTTCCGCCGGCGGCGCCGTCGGGCAGCCGGCTGAGCGACGGGACTGCCGCGCAAACCAGCGTGACGGGCATCGCGCCGGCCAGCTTCACGGCGGGCGTGGCCAGCAGCCAGATCGCCTACCGCTTTCCCGGCGCATTTGCGGTACCGGCCGGTACGGTCGCGCTGGCGCCGCCGACCGACGTGCTGTTCCGCGCCACCACTACCTATGCCGGCGGCACCGTCGTGACGTCGGCGCCGTCCGATGCCGGCACGGAAGCGAAGCTGACCATACTTACGGGCCGCATCATGGTGCCCCATAGCTACGGTTCCGAGCGCCTGCCGATACGCCTGCCCGTACAGGTGCAATACTGGAATAGCGGCTGGCTCGGCAATGTGTCCGATAGCGTCACGCAGTTCGGGAGTGCCGGGGTCACGCTAGCCAACTGCGGCAAGGGATTTACCTCGGGCGCTGGCGCGTGCAATGGCGTTCTGAAAGTGCAGGGCGGCACCTATGCATTCAAGCAAGGCGCCTTGCCTCCACCCAATGGGCAACTGGTCTTGCTGGCACCCGGCGTGGCGGGTAGCGTCGACGTGTCTGTCAGCGGCTTGCATTACCTGCCCAGCACCCTGGGGCACGTCGTCTTTGGCATCCTCAGATCGGGTCCCGTGATTTACCTGCGCGAGATGTATTGAGCCTGGACCAAGGGCGGGCGCAGACACGGCGAAAAACCAGTAACATGCCTGCTTGTGGCATCCTCCCCCAACCTCAGACTGGAGTTTCTATGAGCACAACTTCGCAGTGGATCGATATCGCCGGCCCGGACGGCAGCTTCCAGGCTTACCTGGCCGTGCCGCACGTGGGCAAGGGCCCCGCCATCATCCTGTTGCAGGAAATTTTCGGCGTCAACGAGCACATCCGCGCCGTGGCCGACCAGTACGCGGCCGATGGCTATGTGGTGCTGGTGCCGGACCTGTTCTGGCGCGCCGGCGCGCACATTGAACTCGGCTATGACGCGGACGGCTGGAAGCGTGCCGTCGAACTGATGCAGGCCACCGACAATCCGCACGCCGACGCCGATATCGCCGCCACCGTCGCCGTCCTGCGCGCGCGTCCGGAAGTGACGGGAAAGCTCGCTTCGGTCGGCTACTGCTTCGGCGGCCGCCTGTCGTACCAGGCCGCCGCGGCCGGTCTGGTCGACGCCGCCATCGCCTATTACGGCGGCGGCATCCAGAACAAGCTGGACCTGGCCGACAAGATCCAGGTGCCGCTGCTCATGCATTTCGGCGGCCAGGACAGCCATATTCCGCCGGAAGCCGTGCAAAAGATCGCCGAACGCTTCGAAGACCGGCAAGACGTGGAAATCCATATCTACCCGGGCGCCGAGCACGGTTTCAACTGCACCCACCGCGACAGCTACCAGCAGCGTGCCGCGGCCCACGCGCATGGCAATTCGCTGATTTTCTTGGCGGAAAATCTGTAAGGCAGCCATCCCAGGCTGGCTGGTAGCCATGGTTTACTCAGCAGCAAAGCCGCATGGGCGCTAAAATAGCGGCTGTGCCGGGCAACTCCGGCCGGCCGGGCGCGGCGCCCGGCAAACCTGGATGAGGAACCGAATTAAAGATGGCCCAAGTAATTGTTTCTGTAACATTGGCGGCAAGCGCCGAAAGAGTGTGGGATTTTATCGGCGGCTTCCAGTCGCTGGCTGAATGGTCGAGCTCCATCAAGACCAGTTTGTCCGAGCATGGCGGCCGCGTGCGCCGCCTGAAAACCACGGACGGCGCCATCATCGCCGAACGCCTGCAAAGCTACAGCGAAGCGGACAAGAGCTACAGCTACACCATCGTCTCGGGCCCGATCCCCGTCAAGAACTACCGTTCCACCCTGCGCGTCACGGGCGAACCGGGCGCCGCTTCCTGTGTGGCCGAATGGTCGAGCGAGTTCGATGCGGCCGAAGGCGTGGAAGAGGTCATGGTGGGCGCGTTCCAGCATTTGTACGAGACGGCATTCGTCGACCTGAAACGCATCATGGCGATTTGAATCAACGAGGTAGGTCGGATTAGCGGCTACGCCGCGTAATCCGACACCACCAACTCTGCTGACAATGTTGTCGGATTACGCGGGGCGATGCCCCGCTAATCCGACCTACGCTTGACGTCAGCGTTTCACTTTTCCAAACGCCTCGCCTTTGTTCCACACCGGCAAATTCTTGTCGTTCGCCACCTCGTAGCCCAGGTTCAGGGTGAACTGCGCCTGCTGCACCATGCCCGACAAGTCCCACGACGGGTGATACTCATCGGTGACCTGGTGGTAATCCTTTTTGAACGCGACCAGACGCTCGCTGGACGCCTTCGGCTCCTTGACGAAGTCGAACGAGCCGTCGCCGGAAAACACGGCCGAGCCCACGTTGAAGGCGGGCACGCCGGCCTTGGCGAAGGCAAAATGGTCGGCCCGGTAAAACGCGCCGGACAGGTCGGGGATGGTCGGCGCCAGGCGCAAGCCCATGCGCTTGGCGACCTTGGCGGCGCTCGCGTACAGGCTGCTGCGCTCGGCGCCAGCCACGCCGATGTCGTGCGTCTTGCCGACGAAATTCATGCTGTCGAGGTTCAGGTCGGCTGCCGTCTTGGCCAGCGGCCACAGGGGCGCGCGCGTGTAAGCCGTGCTGCCCAACATGCCCGTTTCCTCGCCGGCCGGCCACAGGAAGATCTGCGTGCGGCGTGCCGGCTGTTTCACGGCCACTTGCGCCATGGCCAGCAGGGCCGCCGCGCCCGAGGCATTGTCGATGGCGCCGTTGTAGATATGGTCGCTCTGTCCTGCGCGGGCGCTGCCTTCCTCATCCTTGCCTAGGTGGTCCCAGTGGGCCGAATAAATGACGGCTTCATCCTTGAGCTTCGGGTCCGTGCCCGGCACGATGCCGGCCACGTTGAATTGCTCGATGCTGCGCACCTGGCTATTCAGTGCCACCCTGACCGTCGCGTTCAGGGCCACGGGGCGGAATTCGCGCGTTTCGGCCTGGGCGCGCAAGGCGTCCAGGTCCTGTCCGCCCGCCTGGAACAGGGCGCGCGCCATGTCTTCCTGCAGCCAGCCTTCCATCGCATTGCCCGCGCCGGCCAGGTTGAAGCGTTCATGGCCGAAACCGTTGGCGGGCACCGACCACGGGTAGGAAGCGGACTCGGTCGTATGGATCAGCAAGACGCCGGCGGCGCCCTGGCGCAGCGCTTCCTCGTACTTGTAGACCCAGCGGCCGTAATACGTGAGGGACTTGCCGGCAAAACGGTTCGGTTCGGCGGCGGTTGGCTGCGGGTCGTTGACCATCATGATGACGAGCTTGCCCTTCAAGTCGACGCCCTTGAAATCGTCCCAGCGTTCCTCGGGCGCGCGGATGCCGTAGCCGGCAAACACCACGGGCGCGTCGAACGCCACTGTCTGCTGGCCATTCGCCGCGCCAAAGACGATGTCCTTGCCGAAGGCGGGAGACAAGGTCTTGCCGCCTGCGCTGAAGGTCACTGTGCTCGATGGCAAGGCCTTGCTGCCGACGATGGTCAGCGCCTGGCGGTAGCTGCCATCTTTCAATGGCTGCAAGCCGGCCACGGCCGCCTGCGTTTCCAGGTAGCGCACGGCCAGGTCGCCGCCGCGCTGGCCCGTGCCGCGTCCTTCCAGTAAATCGTCGGCCAGGAAGGACAGATGGGCGCGCAAGGGCGCTTCGGCAACGAGCGGTTGGGCGAGGGCAGCCGTGCTGAACAGGCTGGCGGCGAGGACGACGGGAAAGCGCATGACAACTCCAAAAGTGAATACGGGAAAGCAAAGCAGCGGCAATCTTACTCTACCGCAATGCTCTGGCGTAGCGCGCGGCGTGCGCAAGCCGATTGCGGCCACAATGGCCGCTGGCCCACCGACAAGGAGCGTTCCATGACTACCCCTGACTTGCATTCAACCAATACTCTGCGTACCGCCGACGGCACTTTGATTTATTACAAGGACTGGGGCAGCGGTCCGCCCGTCGTCTTCAGCCACGGCTGGCCATTGTCGTCCGACGCCTGGGAAGACCAGATGTTTTATCTTGCCGCGCGCGGCTACCGCGTCATCGCGCACGACCGGCGCGGCCATGGCCGCTCCAGCCAGCCCTTCGATGGCAACGACATGGATACCTATGCCGACGACCTGGCCGCGCTGATAGCCGCGCTCGACCTGACGGGCGCCACCCTCGTCGGTCACTCGACGGGCGGCGGCGAAGTGGCGCGCTACATCGGCCGCCATGGCACCGAGCGCCTGGCCGGCGCCGTGCTGGTGGGCGCCGTGCCGCCGCTGATGCTGCAAACCACGGAAAACCCGCTGGGCTTGCCGCTGTCCGCGTTTGACGCCATCCGCGCGGGCGTGCAGGCCGACCGCAGCCAATTCTTCCGCGACTTGAGCGAGGCCTTTTATGGCTATAACCGGCCCGGCGCGACACCGTCGCAGGGCGTGCGCGACAGCTTCTGGCGGCAAGGCATGCAGGCGGGCATGCCGGCGTCCTACCTGTGCATCAAGCAATTTTCCGAGACGGATTTCACGGACGACCTGGCCAAATTCGACGTGCCGACCCTGGTGATCCATGGCGACGACGACCAGATCGTGCCGATCGCCGCCTCGGCGCGGCGCACGGCTGAGCTCATCATCGGCAGCAAATTGCTTGTGTATGCGGGCGCGCCGCACGGCCTGGCGACGACGCACAAGGACCGCCTGAACGAGGACTTGCTGGAGTTCTTGCGCCACTCGGTCGATGCGGCAAGCAATATCGAGGCGCATCTGTAAAACAGCCGAATCTATTGCAAAACACATAATATTGCTTGGTTTTTGCACCAATTGCGTGCGGATCGCCGATTTTTCTGCGTTTTAGGATGCAAAAAATGGCGTTCTGCCGCCTCGTTCCACCCGGTAAGGTCCAGTAAAGAGTAAACTAGCAGATACACTCTTTCGCATTGGGCGATTCGAGCGAACTTGTGAGTGATTTCATGTCTGATACACCAATTTCCTTATTTTCCGACCTTAACCTGAGCGAGCCGCTGATTCGCGCGCTCAAGGATGTCGGTTACGAAACACCGTCGCCTATCCAGGCGGCCACGATTCCATTATTGCTCGCCAACCGCGACGTGCTGGGCCAGGCGCAAACGGGCACGGGTAAAACCGCCGCCTTCGCCTTGCCTATCCTGTCGCGCATCGATCTGAAACAAAGCTCACCCCAAGCCCTGGTCCTGGCACCGACGCGCGAACTGGCCATCCAGGTCGCCGAAGCGTTCCAGGTGTACGCCGCCCACATTCCCGGCTTCCACGTGCTGCCGATCTACGGCGGCCAAAGCTACGGCCCGCAGCTGTCGGCCCTGCGCCGCGGCGTGCACGTCATCGTCGGCACGCCTGGCCGCGTCATCGATCACCTGGACAAGGGTTCGCTCGACCTGTCCAAGCTGAAAACCCTGGTGCTGGATGAAGCCGATGAAATGCTGCGCATGGGCTTTATCGACGACGTCGAACGTATCTTGAAAGAAACGCCAGACGGCCATCAAACGGCCCTGTTCTCGGCCACCATGCCTTCCGTCATCAAGCGCATCGCCACCACCTACCTGGTGAACCCGGCCGAAGTGACGGTCGCCGCCAAGACGGGCACGGCCGACAACATCCGCCAGCGCTACTGGCTCGTGTCGGGCATGCACAAGCTCGACGCGCTGACGCGCATCCTGGAAGCGGAAGCGTTTGACGGCATGATCATCTTCGCCCGCACCAAGCTGGGCACGGAAGAGCTGGCCAGCAAGCTGCAAGCGCGCGGCTTCTCGGCCGCCGCCATCAATGGCGACATCCAGCAAGCCCAGCGCGAGCGCACGATCCAGCAGTTGAAAGACGGCAAGATCGACATCCTCGTGGCAACCGACGTGGCCGCCCGCGGCCTGGACGTCGAGCGCATCAGCCACGTCGTCAACTACGATGTGCCGCACGATCCGGAAAGCTATACCCACCGCATCGGCCGCACGGGCCGCGCCGGCCGCAGCGGCGAAGCGATCCTGTTCATCACCCCGCGTGAAAAGAACTTGTTGAAAGCCATCGAACGCTCGACCCGCCAGCCGATCGGCATGCTGGAATTGCCGACGATCCAGGCCGTCAACGACGTGCGCATCGCCAAGTTCAAGGAACAGATCAGCGAAACCCTGGCCTTGGGCGAACTGGAGCAGTTCCAGTCGCTGATCGAGGACTTCGAGCGCGAACAGAACATTCCCGCCATTGAAATCGCCGCCGCCCTGGCGAAGATGGCGCGTGGCAATACGCCGCTGCTGCTGGACAAGAACAAGGCGCGCGAGCAAGCCACGTGGCAAGACGACCGTCCTGTGCGCCAGGACCGTTTTGAGCGCAACGACCGTCCGGAACGGGGCGACCGCTTCGACCGTAACGAGCGCAGCGAACGCCCGGCCTTCCCGAAAAAGGAACGCGTCCAGCG
Source organism: Janthinobacterium aestuarii (assembly GCF_046113285.1). Taxonomy (NCBI): domain Bacteria; kingdom Pseudomonadati; phylum Pseudomonadota; class Betaproteobacteria; order Burkholderiales; family Oxalobacteraceae; genus Janthinobacterium; species Janthinobacterium aestuarii. The sequence continues at coordinate 5,607,349 of NZ_CP142524.1, read as the reverse complement.
TCCGGCCGATGCCGGCATGCAGACCTTCCGTATTGAAGTCGGTCATCAGCATGGCGTGAAACCGGGCAATATCGTGGGCGCCATCGCCAACGAAGCGGGCATCGATTCGAAAAACATCGGCCGCATCGAAATCTATGACGACTACAGCGTCCTGGACTTGCCAGACAGCATGCCGAAAGAATTGCTGGATCAGCTGAAGACCGTGTGGGTCGCGGGCCAGCAGCTGCGCATCAGCCGCGACGGCGACGCGCCGGACCTGGCGCCGCCAGCCGCGCCGCGCAAGCCGTTCGCCGCCAAGTCCGCGCCAGCGTTCAAGGATGCGCCAGCGGACGCGGGCGACGCAGCACCTGCGCCGCGCGCGCCGAAGAAGGAACGTCCACGTCCAGGCGTGACGGCTTACCGCATCGAAGTGGGCCGCGAGCACGCCGTGACGCCAAGCAACATCGTGGGTGCCATCGCCAACGAAGCGAACCTGGAAGCCAAGCATATCGGCCGCATCGATATCTTTGACAACTACAGCGTGCTGGACCTGCCGGAAGGCATGCCGCCGGAAATCCTCGACCACCTGAAATCGGTCGTCGTGTCGGGCCAGAAACTGCGCATCAGCCTCGATGACGGCACGACGGAGCGCAAGCCTGCGCCGCCGCGTCCGAAATCGCCACCGCGTAAATCATTCAAGTAAGCTGTCCCTGCACAGGCGCCTCCCCGGCGCCTGTGTCGCGGATTGGAGACAGTTCCCCCACTGGCGCGTTCGCGCCAGTTTTTATTTTCCCTCAAGAAATGTTCGTGGTTGCGACGTTATGGTTGGCGGCAGGCCCCGTCATGGGCCGGCGCATATTGCAGCGCTTGCGCGTTTTTTTATCGGCGCAAACACCATATTTATTGGCTGCCGCATCGATACATAATTTTTTATTAATTATTGTGTCTGCGTCCAATTTGAATTTTACATTCAATAAAATCAATCTAGTTGAATCAAAGTAAATTCTAAAACATAAATGAATTGGTTTTTATTAAATTTTTTGACCAGTGTCACTGCCGCTGGGGCGATATATCATGGGTGCTTGATGTGGTATATTGTTTTTATGATTTTGTTATGCTAGTTGATAAAAATAGAGGAGCGACGATGCGGGTCAATACGCCTATCACGCAAAATGAATACGTATTAAATGAAGGCATGACGATTGTTTCCACCACGGATTTACAGGGAAACATCAATTACGCCAATCAGTATTTCATTGAGGTCAGCGGTTTTTCAGAAATGGAACTGCTGGGTGCGCCACAGAATATCCTGCGTCATCCCGATATGCCGGCCGAAGCGTTTGCCGACCTGTGGGACACCATCAAGACGGGCATGCCGTGGACCGGCATGGTCAAGAACCGCTGCAAGAATGGTGACTTTTACTGGGTCTTCGCCAATATCACGCCCGTCATCGAAAACGGCCGCCCGATCGGCTATATGTCCGTGCGCACCAAGCCCACGCGCGAGCAGATCAACGAAGCGGCAGCTCTGTATAAAAGTTTTAAAGACGGCAATAGCGCGAACCTGGCGATCCGCAATGGCCGCGTCGTGCGCCAGGGCTGGGCCGCCAAGCTGGCCGAGTGGCGCAAGCTGAGCCTGTCGCAGGACATCGCCCTGCATTGCATCATCTTGGGCGTGGTGCTGGCCATCCTCGGCTGTGCCGTGTGGAATATCGACGGCGACACGAGCACTGCCACGCGCAGCTGGCTCAGCGGCGCCGCCGCTGCCGCCGTCGCGCTGATGCTGTATTTCTGGGCCCATCTGCACAATTCCATCGTCGCGCCGCTGGGCGACGCCATCACGGTGGCGCGCAAGATGGCCGGTGGCGACTTGACGGGCGTGATCGACAAGGTGCGCGACGATGACATGGGTCAATTGATGGCGGCCTTGCGCCAGACCAATATCAACTTGCACAGCATCATCGGCGACGTGCGCGCCAACTTCGAGGATATCCGCATCACCACGGCGGAAATCGCCACGGGCAATATGGACTTGTCCAGCCGCACGGAGTCGCAGGCGTCCAGCCTGGAGCAGACGGCGGCCAGCATGGAAGAGCTGACATCGACCGTGCAAAACAGCGCCGACCACGTGGCCACGGCCAATGACCTGGCGGTGCAGGCATCGACCGTCGCGGCCAGGGGCGGCACCATCGTCAGCGAAGTGGTCACCACGATGGACGAGATCAGCTCGTCGTCGCGCAAGATTCTCGACATCATCGGCTTGATCGACGGCATCGCCTTCCAGACGAACATCCTCGCCTTGAACGCGGCCGTGGAAGCGGCGCGCGCAGGCGAGCACGGCCGCGGCTTCGCCGTCGTGGCGGGCGAAGTACGGAGCCTGGCGCAGCGTTCTGCCACGGCGGCGAAAGAGGTGAAAAACCTGATCGACCATTCGATCGCCACCGTGAATGCGGGCAGCGTGCTGACCAGCAATGCGGGCGCCACCATGACGGAAGTGATCGCCTCGGTGGCCCGCGTGACGGAAGTGATGGACGAGATTTCCTCGACCACGCGCGAGCAGAACCAGGGTATCGGCCAAGTCAACCAGGCCGTCATCCACATGGATGGCATCACGCAACAGAATGCGGCCCTGGTCGAGCAGGCGGCCGCGGCCGCCACCAGCCTGGCGCAGCGCACCGAGAGCGTGGCCCAGTCGATTGGTATCTTCAAATTGAAGGCCTCGCCCAAGCGCAAGGCTGCCGGCGTGGGGCGTAGCCCCAGCGTGGCGTCGCGGGCCTTGCTGAAGGCAAGATAATTACCCCAACGGCGAAAGGCTGGGGTCAGTCACTGCGTGACCGGAATGCTTCCCATTGGGAGCATTCCCCCCGGGTTTTGTCTGTGGGGTTACTCTTACTTCTTCACCCGGTACACGTCCCCGCTGCGCACCTTCTTCACCACCCCATCCCCGCCAAACAAAATGACATATTCTCCCTGCGCGCCAGAGGCCGCCGGGTAGCTGTACATCCACACTTCATTGCCGCTGTCGAAACGGATGGCCGTGCTGTCGCCCAGCGCGGCGCGCACCTGTTCGCGCGTGCTGCTGCCAAGGTGTACCGTCTGTTCCAGCGTAGCGTAAGGTACGTTCTTGCTTGCTTGCAAGGCGCGCGTGCCGGAACAGGCAGCCAGCAATGCCAGCACGGGAAATACCAGCCACTTCATGGCGCCACCTCGTCCATATAGTCAAATTCCAGCAGGGTATCGTCGGGCCAGCTGGCATCCCACAGGGGCGCGTAATACGTGCGGTCGAGCAGCACCTGGCAATCGCAATAGGGCAGCGAGGCGGGCGTCTGCTCGCCGCCCGCATACAGCATGGTGAACGGCAGGGCCAGGCGCCGCTCCCCATGCACGAGGGTCACGCCGAACAGGGGCCGGTCCGTGAAGAACAGATAATTGCCGTCCGGCTGCGAGCAGACCTTGTCGGTGCTGTAGAGCATGCTGGACAGCCAGGCGATGATTTGCGGGTCGTTCGAGATCAGGCCCGAATCCATGCCGGCGCGGCATTCCAGGCGCAGGTCGCCCAGGCGCCGCGTGCCGGGCGGCAAGCCGGGCGTGATGACCTGCGCGCGCCAGCTCATGGTGGTCGCCTTGCGGTTGGCGATCAGCACGGCATCCTCGCGCGCGGCCTGTGCATTGCGCACGGGGGCAAAGCTGTTGTCCTCGGCCAGCGGCAAGGGGATGCTGACGGTGTCGCCCGCGATGCGCAGCTGCACGCCCGTCATGTCCACGCCGGGCTGGCGCGGCAGCAGACGAAAGCGCAGCACGGCATGCGGCGCCAGCGCATGGTCGCGCTCGAAGCGGTCCACGCCCTGCAGCATCTTGCGATACGATTTATCGACGGGGTCGCGCGTGGCGTCCACCTTGACTTGCGGCACGGGCGCGGTTTGCGCCAGCACAACAGTGCCATGGAACAGCATTGCCAGCAGGGGCAGCAGAAGAGGGCGGTAAGTAGGCATGGCTTGATGCTACGCCTTTTTGCGCGGCAGCCACGCACGGGTGGGCCTATCAATATTCGCTATATTTGCGCGCGTCGCCACGCACCTGCTGCGCCGGGTATTTCTGCGCGTTCAGTTCCATTTTTTCCAGTACGGCCGCGTGCAGGTCGACGCCGCTCTTGTCGGCCAGGCGCACCAGATACATCAGTACGTCGGCCAGCTCGTGGCGGATGCCCGTGCGTTTGGCCTCGTCCAGCTCGGCATCCGCGCCCGTGGGCAGCCACTGGTAGTGCTCGGCCAGTTCCGCCACTTCCACGGACAGGGCCATGGCCAGGTTTTTCGGTGTGTGGAACTGGTCCCAGTCGCGCTCGTCGGCAAAGGCGCGCAGGCGCGCGCGGATGTCGAGCAGGCTGTCGGATGGGGCGCTCATGCGGCCGCCTGCAGCGGTTTTTCCATGAAGACACTGAACGGATCGTCGCGATAGTCGCCGTACGGTCCGCGCCGCTGGTAGCCGTGGCGCGCGTACAGGGCGATGGCCTCGGGCTGGTGGATGCCCGTCTCCAGGGTCAGCAGGCGGCAGCCGCACGCCAGCGCCTGCTCTTCCAGCACGGCCAGCAGGCGCTTGGCCAGGCCCAGGCCGCGGCTGTCCGGATGCACATACATGCGCTTGACCTCGCCGAAAGCGGGCGTGACGACGATGGCGCCGCAGGCGCGCGCCGCACCTGCCGCATCGCGGGCGACGGCAAACAGCAGGGTTTCCGGCGGCAACGATGCCAGGTCCAGCGAGTAGACGCATTCGGCCGGATACAGCGTTTGTTGATAGGCATCCAGCTCGGCGATCAGGGTTTGCACGTCCGCTTGCTGCGGCGATTCCAGGTGAATTTGCATGGGGAAAGCACGTTGACTGAGATTCCCCCATGGTATCACTGCGGCCGCGCCAGGCGCATCGTCAAGCCGATGGGCGACATCACAAACCCCATCAGTTCCTGCGCCTCGCCGCCATCGGGCGTGTCGACGCCGGCGATGTCGAAGCTGCCCAGCAGCATGGCCATGGCAATCTTGATTTCCAGCAAGGCCAGATAGCGGCCCGGGCACGTGCGCAAGCCGGCGCCGAAGGGCATCGAAGCGCGCTTGTTGTTGGCCTCGCCGCTGTCGGCCAGCCAGCGTTCGGGCTGGAAGGCCTGCGGGTCGGGAAAGTGCGCATCCGATACGGTGTCGTTGCGCATCACGCACCAGACGAGGGTGCCGGCCGGCACGGCGATGTCGCCGATAACCGTGTCGCGCAGCGCCTCGACGGGAAGGAAGGGCGCCACGGGCTTCAAGCGCATGGCTTCGCTGGCGCAGGCGCCCAGGTAATCGAGGCTATCCATCTGCTCGATCGTGAATTGGGCCGCGTCGGGCGCCAGGCGCCGCACTTCGTCGCGCGCCTTCGCCAGAGTCTGCGGATTGCATTGCAGCAAATAAATCATCCAGGACACCGTGTTGGCCGTCGTATCCTCGCCCGCCAGCAGCATGGTCAGCACATTGCCGGCCACGTTGCGGTCCGTCACGCCGCTGCCTTCCAGGTCGGCGGCGGCGATCATGGCTTCGAGCAGGTTGGGCGGATGCGCGCGGCGCGCCGGGTCGTGCGCCATGCGCGCGCGCGCCTGCTGCACCAGGTCCGCCACGGCGGCGGACAGGGCCGCCACGTCGCGGTCCAGCCGGCGGTCGATGGGCAGCTTGACATAGCGCCAGTACGGGAACATGGACAGGCTGCGCCGCGCCACGGCGGGCAGGATGTCGTCCATGTGGCGCTGGATCACGTCTTCGCCCGATTCGAGCGTATTGACTTCCGTGCCGAAGGCCAGGCCGGCGATGATGTCGACCGTGTAGCGTTTCAGGTCGCCATCGAGGTCGATCGCCTGGCCTTGCGTGGCGGCCAGATGCCAGCGCCGCTGCAGGCGCTGCGCCACCGTCACCAGCGCGGGGAAGTAGGCCTTGATGGCGCCCGGCGCCATGCCGGCCATGACCATGCGGCGCTGATTGCGCCACTCCGTGCCCTCGGCCAGGAACAGGCCGGGCACGCCGCCCATTTCGTCGGAGACGACGGAACTGCTCAGGGGGCGGCGGAACCCGTCGGGCCGGTCGCGCAGCACGGCGCCGACGGCCTCGCTGTCGGCCACCACCAGTACCAGGGTGCGGCCGAACCAGGCGCGCATGAAGGGGCCGTAGCGCTGTACCCATTGTTCCACGTCGCGGTGGATGCGCGTGAGTTTGAGCTGCAGGCTGTTGCCGACGATGGGCAAGGCGAAGGGCCCCGGCAGGCGGCGGATCTGGCGCAGGGGCGTGGCGACGGCGGGGGCGGCGTGGTCGAGTGGCGGCATGAACATCTCCTGTCGATACGGTAAAAGTACGAGGATTGCTTGCAATAATGGCCACACTCTACGCGATTGCGGCCCGTTTGTATTGAACGAATACGACATCGTGCGCGGCCAGAAATTGCCGGTACAATCGTCGCCATGCCAGCCGCCCCTACGCCCCTGACCCGTTTGATCGCCCCGCGCGCCGCGCTCGCTTCCTGCGTGCGCGCCATCCTCGTGCGCGACACCACGGGCTGCGCGCCCTTGCCGCCGGCGCAGCGCCTGAACCGCTTTCCCGCCGCGCCCATGTGCAGCATCGTCTGGACCGTCGCCGGCCACGTGGAAGCGGCCGCGCCGGGCCTGTCGCTGCCGGACGTGCGCATGCCGCCCGCGCTGTTCGGCGGCCCCCGTTCGTATCCGCTGGTCAGCTACAACCCCGGTCCCGTGCACTCGTTTGTCGTGATGTTTTATCCGGCCGCCCTGCATGCGTTGACGGGCATATCGATGGATGCCTTGCTGGACCAGTTCCGCCCCCTCGGCGCACTGTTCGATGCCGACTGGCTGTCCCTGTCCGACGCCGTGCTGGCCGCGCCGGACGATGCCGCCCGCGTCAGGCTGGTGGAGGATTTTCTCGCGCCGCGCTGGCTGCTGGCCCGCAAGAGCGGCGACCAACCGGCCGGCGCCGTGCAAGACTGGGTGCGCCGGCTGGGCGTGCAGGCCGCATCGACGGGCCTGGCCAGCAGCGCGCGCAACATCGAGCGCCGCATCAAGGCCTGGGCCGGCCAGCCCATGCGCACCTTGCGCCGTATGCGCCGCGCGGAACAGCTGTTCCTCGACGAGCGCGGCGCCATCCTGCAGGGCACGGCGTCATGGTCCGACGTCGCCGCCAGCGGCGGCTACGCCGACCAGGCGCATTTCTGCCGCGAGACGCGCGAAATCACGGGCTTGAGTCCCACGGAACTGGCGCGCGCCATGAAAGAAGATGAAAGCTACTGGATCTACCGGATATGGGCGTAGGTCGGATGAGCTCGTAGAGCGTAATCCGACAACATTGTTGCAAGACGCTGGTGTCGGATTACGCGAGGCGTTGCCCCGCTAATCCGACCTACCGTCCGCTGTACATTTTGCCCTTGATCAGGCAGCTTCATGGCGCCTCGTGCCGGGCGCCATCATGGGAAAGCTGGCGTAGGTCGGATTCGCTCGTAGAGCGTAATCCGACAACCTCGTTGGCGCGGCCGGTGGTGGTGTCGGATTACGCAGGCGCTGCCCCGCTAATCCGACCTGCCGTCCGCTGTACATTTTGCTCTTGGATAAGGTTACTTCATGGTGCCCCGCGCCGGGCGCCATCATGGGAAAGCTGGCGTAGGTCGGATGAGCTCGTAGAGCGTAATCCGACAACCTCGTTGGCGCGGCCGGTGGTGGTGTCGGATTACGCGAGGCGTTGCCCCGCTAATCCGACCTGCCGGCCGCTGTACATTTTGCCCTTGATCAGGCAGCTTCATGGCGCCTCGTGCCGGGCGTCATCATGGGAAAGCTGGCGTAGGTCGGATTAGCTCGTAGAGCGTAATCCGACCACATCGTTGGCGAGGCCGGTGGTGGTGTCGGATTACGCGAGGCGTTGCCCCGCTAATCCGACCTACCGTCCGCTGTACATTTTGCCCTTGGATAAGGTTACTTCATGGTGCCCCGCGCCGGGGGCCATCATGGGGAAGCAGTTTTCCGCGCCGTGCACGCGCACGTCGAGGAAGTACGGGCCTTCGGACGCCAGGCAGGCCGCCAGTGCCCCGTCGAGGTCCTCGCGCCGGCTGACCGTGTGCGCCTGCCAGCCGAACGCGCGCGCCAGGGCGACGAAGTCGGGCAGCGCTTCCGTGTAGCTGTGGCTGTAGCGCCCGCCGTGTATCAGTTCCTGCCACTGGCGCACCATGCCCATGTAGCCATTGTTCGACAGCACCACTTTCACGGGCAGGCGGTGCTGCACGGCCGTGGCCAGTTCCTGGATATTCATCAGGATCGAGGCGTCGCCGCTGACGCACACGACGCACTTGTCCGGGTGGGCGATCTGCGCGCCGATGGCGGCCGGCAAGCCATAGCCCATGGTGCCGGCGCCGCCCGAGGTCAGCCAGCGGCGCGGCTGCTCGAAGCGCAAATGCTGCGCCGCCCACATCTGGTGCTGGCCCACGTCGGTGGAGACGATGGCGTCCCCGCCATCCATGCTGTCCAGCGCTGCCTGCAGCCGCCGCATCAGCGCCTGCGGCGCGATGACGTCGGGCGTGTCGTCGAACGCCAGCGAGTCCTGCGCGCGCCAGCCGTCGATGCGCTGCCACCACGGCTGGCGGTCCGCCAGCAATCGCCCGCGCAGCTGCGCCAGCAGGGCATTCAGCACGGGCGCGCAGTCGCCGCGCAGGGCCACGTCGGCGCGCACCACCTTGCCGATCGACGCCGGGTCGATATCGACGTGGATGACCTTTGCGCCGGGACAAAAGGCGTCCAGCCTGCCCGTCACCCGGTCGTCGAAGCGGGCACCCACGCAGACGATCAGGTCCGCATGGTGCATCGCCAGGTTCGCTTCCAGGGTGCCGTGCATGCCCAGCATGCCCAGGAAGGCCGGGTGCGAGGCGGGAAAGGCGCCCAGGCCCAATAAGGTCAGGGTGCACGGCGCGGCCGCCAGCTTCACCAGCTGGCCGAAGGCGGCGCAGGCGGCGGGGCCGGAATTGACGAGGCCCCCGCCGCCATAGAACACGGGCTGGCGCGCGGCGGCGATCAGGCTGGCGGCCCGTTCAAGATCGGAGGCTGCCGACGGCGGCATCGGGGCCGGCGTGGCAGGGGCCAGCACCGTCGTTTCCCGCACCGGTGCCAGCTGCAGATCCTTGGGAAAGTCGACCAGCACGGGGCCGGGCCGGCCTTGCGTGGCTTGCGCGTACGCCTCGCGCACGACGGCCGCCGTTTCCTCTGCCGCGCGGATTTGCCGGTTCCACTTTGTGACGGGGCGCGAAATACCCAGCGCGTCGCATTCCTGGAAGGCATTCGTGCCGATGCTGGTGGTAGCCACCTGGCCGCTGATGCAGATGACGGGTATCGAATCGCACAGGGCGTCGAGCAAGCCCGTGGTGGTATTGCTCATGCCGGGGCCGGACGTGACGAAGACGACGCCGGGCCGGCCCGTGCTGCGCGCATAGCCCTCGGCCGCGTGCACGGCCGCCTGTTCGTGGCGCACGAGAAGATGGCGCAGGCGGGGCTGCGCGTGCAGCGCGTCGTACAGGGGCAGCACGGCGCCGCCCGGGTAGCCGAAGACGGTGTCGACGCCCAGCGCCAGCAGGGTGTCGATCAGGATGCTGGCGCCGTTATGCGAGGCGCGGGCGAGGAGGGGAGCTGGATCGGGTTTCATGGCCTTATTTTCTGCCTGATGCGGCAGAAAAGGCTGCTGGTTTTCTCGTATAGAATGCAGTATTCAGCAAAATTTGCTGTGAAATAAGGAATTAACAGAATGAAGCTCGACAAATTCGACCTCGCCATCCTGACGGCCCTGCAGCAGGACGCCCGCATCAGCCTGCACGACCTGAGCGCCAAGGTGGGCCTGACCTCGTCGCCATGCTGGGCGCGCATCAAGCGCATGGAAGACGATGGCGTCATCGAGGGTTATACGGTGAACGTCAACGCGGCCAAGGTGGGATTGGCCGATACCGTCATCGTGCAAGTCACCCTGGACGACCATTCCGACCAGGCCCTGTTTGAATTCGGCCACGCGCTGGCCATGATCCCGGAAGTGCTGGAAGCGTTTCTTGTGTCCGGCGACTACGATTACTACCTGCGCATCGCGGTGAGCGACACGCGCGACTACGAACGCCTGCTGCGCGAGCGCCTGTATAAAATTCCCGGTATCCGCCACAGCAAATCCAGTTTCGTGTTGCGCCAGCTCAAGCAAAGCTATCTTCCCTTGCAGCGCTGACTTTTGTTATCCCTTCCCAGCACGGCGGGAGTTTTTCCCTAGGCCATCCCCCGGTGGCTGTCCGATACTGGGCAGTAATAAAAAACACGATAAATCGGGGACCTGCATGAGACTGACCTTATTCGCGGCCGCCGCCATGGCGCTGTGCCAGGCGCAAGCCGCCGAGCTTGCCCATCCTGCCAACCTGGAGCCGGCGTACGATTTGCCCACCGTCATTATCACGGGCAGCATGCCGCTGCCCACCGTGGAGCGGCCGCGCGATGCCTTTGCCGCGCCCGTGCAGACGGCCAGCGCGCAGCAGATCACCGGCAGCGGCGCGCTCGACATTTCCGCCTTCCTGCGCCGCAACCTGGGCAGCGTCTATGTGAACGAGGTGCAGAACAACCCCTTCCAGCCCGACGTCAGCTACCGCGGCTACACGGCCTCGCCCCTGCTGGGCACGCCGCAAGGACTTTCCGTGTACCTCGACGGCATGCGGCTGAACCAGCCGTTTGGCGATGTCGTCAGCTGGGATTTGATCCCGCGCATGGCCATCGCCTCGCTGACCCTGATGCCAGGCTCGAACCCCCTGTTCGGCCTGAACACCCTGGGCGGCGCGCTGGCCCTGCAGACCAAGGATGGCAAGAGCAATCCCGGCACAGCCGTCGAGGCGCGCCTGGGTTCGCACCAGCGGCGCGCCGTCGAGTTCGAGCATGGCGGCAGCAATGTGCAGGGCTGGCACTGGTATGTGACGGGCAACCGTTTCAAGGAAGAGGGCTGGCGCGACGATTCGCCGTCGGACGTGCGCCAGGTCTTCGGCAAGCTGGGCTGGAGCGATGCGCGCACCGACATTGCCGTCACCGTGGCCCACGCGAACAATGCGCTGACGGGCAACGGCTTGCAGGAACAGCGACTGCTGGCGCGCGATTACCGCAGCGTCTACACCAAGCCCGATTTGACGGAAAACAGGTCGACCTTGCTGAATGTGACGGGCAAGCACCAGGCCGGCGCCGGCCTGCTCTTGTCCGGCAATGTGTACTACCGCAAGATCGACACGCACACCTTCAATGGCGACTTGAACGACGAGTCGCTCGACCAGTCCGTCTACCAGCCCGGCGCGGCCGAGCGGGCGGCCCTGGCGGCGGCCGGCTACACGGGCTTTCCCGCCAGCGGGGCGAACGCGTCGAATACACCGTTTCCGAAGTGGCGCTGCATCGGCAACGTGCTGCTGAACGATGAACCGGCCGAAAAATGCAACGGCATGCTCAACCGCAGCCATACGCAGCAGGAAAACTATGGTTTGTCGGGTCAGTTCACGGCGCTGGCCGACCTGGCCGGGCAGCGCCACGCCGTCACGGTCGGCGCCGCCTTCGATGCCAGCCACGCCACGTTTCGCCAGACCAGCCAGTTCGGCTATCTGAACCCGGACCGCAGCATCACGCCCGTCGACTTCTTTGCCGACGGTACGGAAATCGACGACGACGGCACGCCCGTCGACAACCGCGTCGACTTGAGCGGGCGCATGCGCACGTGGAGCGTGTATGCGAGCGACAGCATTGCGCTGAATCAAGCATTGACCCTGACCATCTCCGGCCGCTACAACCGCAGCACCGTGCGCAACCGCGACGCCATCACGCCCGGCGGCGGCAGCGGTTCGCTCGATGGCGACCACCGTTTCAGCCGCTTCAATCCCGCCATCGGTCTGGCCTATGCGCCGGCCGATGGCGTGAGCGCCTATCTCGGCTACAACGAAGGCAGCCGCACGCCGACGGCCATCGAACTCGGCTGCGCCGACCCGGACAACCCGTGCCGCCTGCCCAACGCCATGGCGGGCGATCCACCCTTGAAACAGGTCGTCACCAAGACGTGGGAAGCGGGCCTGCGCGGCAAGCTCGCCGACGTGGCCCGCTGGAGCGCCGGCGTGTTCCGTGCGGAAAACCATGACGATATCCTGTTCGTGGCCGACAACCAGGCCGGTTTCGGCTACTTCAAGAATTTCGGCAAGACGCGCCACCAGGGCGTGGAGCTGGCACTGGACGGCAAGGCGGGCGCGCTGGACTTCGGCGTCAATTACACGTGGCTGCAGGCGACGTATCAAAGCCGGGAGCTCGTCAACGGCAGCGCCAACAGCAGCAGCGATGCGCAGGCGCCCGGCCTGGAAGGCAATATCATCATCACGCCCGGCAACCGCATTCCGCTGACACCGAGCCATATCTTCAAGGGGCACGTGGACTATCAGGGCGGACGCGACTGGACGGTGGGCCTGGCCATGACGGCCGTGTCGAGTGCCTACGCGCGCGGCAACGAGAACAACCGGCACCAGGCGGGCGGCCCGGCCTACCTGGGCGCGGGCAAGAGCGGCGGCTACGCCGTGGTCGAGCTGAACGGCAACGTCCAGCTGACGCCACGGCTCAGCGTGTTCGCCCAGGTGAATAATCTGTTCGACCGCCAGTACGCGACGGCGGCGCAACTGGGCGCCACGGGCTTCGACGCCAACGGCAATTTTGCCGCCCGGCCATTGCCCGTCGTGAACGGCGACTATCCGATGGTCAATGCGACGTTCTATGCGGCGGGCGCGCCGCGCAGCGTGAATGCGGGTCTGCGCTACGCGTTTTAAGGGAGGATATGCTCGATGACCCCGTTGCGCAGCGCCAGGTGCACGAGGGCGGCGGGGCCGGGCACGTCGAGCTTTTCCTTGATGCAGGTCTGGTGGTTGGCCACCGTCTTGCTGCTCAGGTGCAGCAGGCGGGCGCAGTCGGCGGCGCTGCGGCCTTCGGCCAGCAGGCGGAAGATTTCGAATTCGCGCTGGCTCAGGCTGCTCAAACGGTCCGCTTCCATGCGGGCCGTGCCTTGCAGCACGCCAGGTACGCTGTGCGGATCGAGGTAGCGCCGGCCCGCGTGGGCGGCACGCACGGCGTCGACCAGGTGTTCCGGGTCGGCCTGCTTGCTGACGAAGCCGCAGGCGCCGCCCTCAAACGCGCGGGCGATCAGTTGCGGCGTGTCGTGCATGCTGAAGACCAATACGCGGGCGCCGGCGTCGCGTGCCAGCAGCTTGCGCAACAATTCCAGGCCGCCGATGCCGGGCATGGACAAGTCCGTCACGCACACGTCGGGCGCGTGCTCCTGGTACAGGGCATACGCCGTCTCGCCATTGCCGGCCTCGGCCACGACGGCGATATCGCCGCCCTGTTCCAGCAGCCGGCGGTAGCCCGTGCGCACCACCGGGTGGTCGTCGACCAGCATCACGCGGATCGGGGTCATGGCCGCGTTCATGCCGCACCGGCCGCCAGGGGCATCGCCACTTCGATGCGCAAACCCTTGCCCAGCGCGCTGATCCAGCGGATATGGCCGCGCAGGCCGGCCACTCTTTCGCGCATGCCCAGCATGCCGAAGCCATCTGCTGGCGTTCTATCCGGACCAAAACCCTGGCCATTGTCTTCGATGGCCAGGTGCAGCACGCCGTGCGCATCGGCGCGCAATTCCACCGTGGCACGGTCGGCGCCCGCGTGGCGCGCCACGTTCGTCAAGCCTTCCTGCACCAGGCGGTAGACGGCGGTGGCGGTGCAGTCGTCGAGGCTGGCGGGGACGGCGTGCGGCGCGAAATGGCAGGCGATGCCGTGCTGCTGGGCCCAGCTGTCGCACAGCGCCTGCAGGGCCGGCGCCAATCCCAGGCTGTCGAGCACGGGCGGGCGCAGCCGGCGCAGCATCGTGCGCACCATCGCGTGCAGCGCTTCCGACGAGCGGGCGATGCTGGCGGCGCACGCCTGCACGTTCGCCTGGTCGCCGTCGCGCGCGCGCAGGATGTAGCTGGCGGCGGCGCGGATGGCCGTGCAATCCTGTCCCACTTCATCGTGCAGCTCGCGCGCCAGCGCGCAGCGCTCTTCTTCCTGCGCGCGCAGCAGGCGCTGCGTGAGGGCGCGGTTTTGCGCCAGCAGCAGCGCCACCTGGCGTCCGCGCCGCACGGCAAAGCCGGCCAGCGCCAGCGTCAGCAGCAACAGGCTCAGGGCCAGTTCATCGAGTTGCCAGCGTTCCTGGCGCCAGAGCGCGTGCGTCAGCCGTTCGGCCAGGTCCAGCCTGGCGGCCAGCAGGAAAAAAGCCAGTGCCAGCGCGCAGCACACGAGGATGCGCCGGGCCGGCCGCGTGCCTGCGCGGCCGCTGCCGGCCAGTTGGTAGTGTTCCATGATGCTGCTCCCTGAGCACGGTCGATCTCTTTGTTGTGCAAGCTTCATGCCATCGGCGCAGGGGTCTCTGGGGGGCGCGTCATGCGGGGCAGGGGAGGGGATGACTGTTCCAGGATGGAACAGGTGTACCGCGATGTGACGGTGGGCGCTTGCGCTGGCCGCAGGCACGGTTTTCGAGCTTATCTGAAGTCGCGCCGGCACGCTGGCACGCACGCCTGCAGTGCGATGCATTGTTGTTCCAATGTAACGTTGAGCTTACTCAAACTTTCATAGATAAAACAAAACAAAGTTTCGCAGGCTTAGATAAAAAATAAATAAATGATATTAAAAATATGATATTTGTTTTATGCGATTTGCTATATTTGTTGACACTTTTGTGAAAAAGCTGCAAGCGGGCACCAGACCTGCCGACCTATCTATCCACAACAATCAAGGGAATAGAATGAATCGTCCATCACATGCGCGGGTATCCCCCGCCACCGTCTATCCGCCCGCTACCCGCGGCCGCACCACCGTCCTGGCCGCGCTGGCCGCCGTGTCCGTGCTGGTCTCGGCACCGGCCATGGCCGATGTCCTGACCTTCGATAATTTGCGTCCCGACGTGTATGAAAGCGGCCAGACGCTCAATACGTCGAGCTACAACCTGCGGTTCCTGGCCGACCCGACCACGGCGGCCGGCGGCGGCGTCAGCGGCGTGGGCGCCATCCTCGATGGCCGCGCGGGTTCGTCGTGCGATATCGCCGCCTGCCCGCAGGGCGCCACCGGCAACTACCTGGCCATCCTCAACGATGGCGGCGTGAATTTCGCGCGTGCCGACCGCCAGGCGTTCAGCCTGGCCGGATTCGACTATTCCTTCATCGCGCCCGTCTCCGGCTTGCCCAACATGCAGTGGGGCGAACTGCAGCTGAGCGGTACACTCAGCAACGGCCAGGTGGTCAGCACCTCGCTGGCGTTTCCCGGCCAGGGCAGCGATGGCAATTACCATTTCCAGGGCGCTTCCCTGCTGGGCGGTTTCAGCAACTATGCGTTCACGGGCCTGACCTTCAACGCCTGCATTTTCAATGACACTGGCGTGTGCAGCAATTCCATCGATTTCCCCGCCTTTAACCAGGGCCAGTTTGCGCTCGACAATATCAACGTCAGCGCCGTGCCGGAACCGTCGACCTACATGCTGCTGCTGGCCGGCCTGGGCGCCATCGGCATGCTGTCGCGCCGCCGCAGCGGCAAGGTCGCCGCGTTCACCGTGCAAGGAGCGTGAGATGAAGTTACGTCCCGTTTCACTCGCCATCCTCCTGCTGGCCGCCAGCCTGGCGCAAACGGCGCAGGCGCAGGAACGCCGTTCCTACATCGTGCAGCTGGTCGACAAGCCGGCCGCCACCTATACGGGCCAGGTTGACGGCCTGGCCGCCACCAAGCCGGCCCCGGGCGCGCGCATCAATGTGGGCGCCGCCGACGTGCAGGCCTATTTGAGCTACCTCGACAGCAAGCAGGCCGCCGTGGCCGGCACCGTCAGCGCGGCTGAAATCACGCACCAGTACAGCGTCGTCTTCAACGGCTTTTCCGCCTTGCTGACGGACGATGAAGTGCGGGCCCTGAAGAAAAACAGCGGCGTGGCCAGCATCAGCGCCGACTCCATCCTGCAGCTCGACACCACTTACACGCCCAGCTTCCTGGGCCTGGACAAGCCGGGCGGCCTGTGGGAGCAGCTGGGCGGCAAGGCGCACGCGGGCGAAGACATCGTCATCGGCATCGTCGACAGCGGCATCTGGCCCGAGAACACGGCCTTTGCCGACCGCCTCGACGAAAACGGCGTGCCCAGCCACAGCGGCAGCAATGTCGTGTACGGCGCGCCGCCGGCCAGCTGGCAAGGCACGTGCCAGACGGGCGAAGGATTCTCCGCCGAGAATTGCAACAACAAGCTGATCGGCGCGCGCTACTACCGCGCTTCCACGGCGGCGCTGCACTGGACGGAATTCCTGTCGCCGCGCGATTCCGTCGCCGGCCTGACGGGGCACGGCGGCCATGGCACGCACACGGCCTCCACGGCCGGCGGCAACAATGGCGCCATCGCCACCTCGAACGGCGTGTCGCTGGGCAAGGCCTCGGGCATGGCGCCGCGTGCCCGTATCGCCGCCTATAAAGTCTGCTGGACGGCCGCGTCGACGGGCCGCAACGGCTGCGCCACGGCCGACAGCGTGGCCGCCATCGACCAGGCGGTCAAGGATGGCGTCAACGTCATTAACTTCTCCATCGGCCCGAACGCGGGCGGCGGCGCCTTCGACGAACCGACGGAAGTCGCCTTCCTTGGCGCGGCGGCGGCCGGCGTGTTTGTCGCCACCTCCGGCGGCAATTCCGGTCCATCCACGCCGGCGCCCGACGTGCCGGCGCCCGTCTCGCACATCAGCCCCTGGCTGGCAACGGTGGCCAATTCCACCCACAACCGCCTGTACGCGGGCAACGTCATCCTCAGCAACGGCAGCAAGCTGGAAGGCGCATCGAGCAACGCGAAGACGCCGGCGCTGCCGCTGATCCGCTCGCGCGACGCGGGCCTGGCCGGCGTGCCGCCGACGGACGTCAATCTGCTGCGCTGCTTCGGCGCGGCCGATGCCGCACCGGCTTATCTGGACCCGGCGAAAGTGGCGGGCAAGATACTCGTGTGCGACCGCGGCGGCAATGTGCTGGTCAACAAGAGCGCGAATGCCAGGACGGCGGGCGCGGCGGGCGTGGTCATCGCCAACGTGGCCGGCGGCGCCAATACCATCATCAATCAGGCGCACGTGCTGTCGACGGTGCACCTGGCGCAGGCGCAGGGCGACGCGCTGAAGGCTTTCATGGCGGCCAATCCGGACGGCACGGCGGCATTGGGCGAAATCCACACCATCGCCGACACCACGGTGCAGGCGCCGATCGTCAGCGACCGCTCCTCGCGCGGGCCGAACGTGGCCAACGCGAACATCCTGAAACCCGACCTGTCGGCGCCCGGCACCAACATCCTGGCCGGCGTGACGGCCGACCTGACGCCGGCGCAGCGCGATGCCGTGGCCGCCGGCGGCGCAGCGCCCGTGGCGGAGTGGGATTTCTATTCCGGCACCTCGATGGCCAGCCCGCACGTGGCCGGCGTGGCGGCGCTGCTCAAGCAGCAGCATCCGAGCTGGTCGCCGGCGGCCATCAAGTCGGCGCTGATGACGACGGCGTTCAGCACGTATCCCGATGGCTTGAACGGTTCCGTGTCGTGGGATGCCACGGCGAAGAACTCGGGCCAGTTGCCGTGGGGCCAGGGCGCCGGCCACATCGCGCCGAACGGCGCCGCCGATCCCGGCCTCGTGTACGACGTGTCGGAAATCGACTATGCGCGTTTCCTGTGCGGCCTGAACCTGAAGGTCTACAGTCCCGCCACCTGCCAGGCCGTCGGGACCATTCCCGCCTACAACCTGAATCTGGCGTCGCTGACGGCGGCCAACGTACTGGGCACGCAAGTGCTGACGCGCACGGTGACCAACGTGGGTGCCAGCAGCGCCGTCTACAACGTCTCGGCCAGCCTGCCCGGCTACACGGTGGCGGTGACGCCAACGAGCCTGAGCCTGGCGCCGGGCGCCAAGGCGCAGTACCAGGTCAAGCTGACGCGCACCACGGCGCCGGCCAATACCTGGACCTACGGCGCCCTGAGCTGGACGGATGGCACGCACACGGTGCGCAGCCCGCTGACGGCGCGCGGCACCTCGCTGGCCGCCATTCCGCTGGTCAGCAGCGAAGCGGCCACGGGCAGCAAGGTGCTGACCCTGGGCACGGGCTTCTCGGGGGCGCTGGTCGGCGTCAAGTCGGGTCTCGTCGAAGCCGTGCGCCAGACGCGCACGATCGGCCAGGCGACGACGGGCGCTGCCGCATCGGCTGCCTGCAAGGCGGGCGGCGCCACGGGCGTGAACGTGCACAACGTGGTGATCCCGGCCGGCACCCTGGCGGCGCGCTTTGCCACCTACGACGCGGAAACGACGGGCGGCGCGAATACCGACATGGACATGGAGGTCTACAACGCCGCCAATGTACTGGTCGGCAGCAGCGGCAATGAAAGTTCCAATGAACAGGTGGAACTGCGCCTGCCGGCCGCCGGCACGTACAAGGTGTGCGTGATCGGCTTTGCGCCGCAAAACGGCCAGGCCGACTACACCCTGTCGTCGTGGGTGCTGGCGCCGGGCTTGAACAACGGCAACTTCAAGGCGCTGATGCCGGGCACGGCCTACACGGGCGGCACGGCGACGGTCTCCCTGAGCTGGTCCAACCTGGCCGAAGGCAAGCGTCACCTGGGCGCCGTCGGCTACCAGGTCGCTGGCGTGGTGCAGGGCGTCACGGTGGTCGAGGTCAATACCAACGATCCCGTGCCGCTGTTCCAGAACGCGCGCGCCGCCAGGCCGGTGCCGGCCGAATAAGCCGCTCATGGTATGAACACAAGGCGTGCCTTCGGGCACGCCTTTTTTTATGCACTCACCCCCGTTCGGGAGGAATAGCACTTGCATGGCGGTAACGCCCCCGGTATCTTGTCGGATAGCCATGGCTTTGTGTCCTGGCATTCTTGGGGAGTCGCGCGTGACCAGTTTCCGCACCAATACCGACCGCCTGCTGGAAGTGCGCCTGCAGGATGAAAAAGTGCTGGCGATTGCCGGCGCGATGGTCGCCTATACGGGCAGCATCAAATTTGAAAAATCCCTGCTGGGCGGCGAGGGCCTCTTCGGCGCGCTCAAGCGCAAGGTGACGAACGAAGGCATGCAGGTGATGCAGGCCGCCGGCACGGGTACCGTGTTTTTCGCGCAGAACGCGGCCGAAATCACCGTCATGGCGCTGGCCGGCGAAAAGCTGACCATCGAAAGCAGCAGCCTGCTGGCCTACGACACGAGCCTGAAGACGGGCACCAGCTTTGCGGGCCTGCGCGGCGCCAGTTCCGGCCAGGGCCTGTTTTCCACCACCGTCGAAGGCCACGGCAACCTGGCCGTCATTTCGCGCGGCAACCTGATCATGCTGGAAGTGACGCCGGCGCACCCGCTGCGCGTGGACCCGGACGCCTTCGTCGGCTTCAAGGGCGATATCCGCCAGGAATTCGTTTTTGATGTCAACTGGCGCACCATGATCGGCCAGAGCTCGGGCGAATCGTACCAGCACAAATTCACAGGCCAGGGCGTGGTGTTTATCCAGCCCGCCGAACGTTAAGTCAGCGAGGACCCGCGATGCCTGTCTATCAGCAAATCAATGAAAAGATGCTCGAGGTTAAACTCGGCAATGAAGAAGTGTTCGCCCGCAAGGGCGCCATGGTGTCCTACCAGGGCGACGTGGCGTTCAGCCGCTCCTTCCTGGCCGGCCAGGGCGTGCAAAGCCTGGCCATGCGCGCCGTCACGAACGAGGGCTATGCCCTGATGTCGGCGCGCGGCACGGGCAGCGTGTTTTACGCGCAGGGCGGCCTGTTCGTCAGCATCGTGCCCGTGCGCGGCGAAACGTTCTATGTAGAAAGCGACTCCCTGCTGGCCTTCGATGCGCGCCTGACGGCCGGCACCATGTTCCTCGGCAACCAGGGCGGCGTGCAGGGCGTGGTGCGCGGCATGGCCTCGGGCCAGGGCTTGTTTACCACCACCCTGCAAGGCACGGGCGAAGTGGCGATTTTGTCCGACGGCAATGCCATCGGCTTGCCCGTCACGCCGGACGTGCCCGTCTTCGTCGACCCGCAAGCGTATATCGGCCACACGGGCCAGCTGAGCTCGACCATCGTCACGGACCTGAACTGGAAAACCTTCGTCGGCCAGGCGTCCGGCGAATCCTACCAGGTGAAGTTTACGGGCCAGGGCACGGTCTACATCCAAGCGAGCGAAAGGTAAGCCATGACGATTTACAACCCCGATACCTTGCCGAAGAACGATAACCTGAACCGTTTTTCCTATGTCATCGACGTCAAGGAACAGATCTTCATTCGCAAGGGCAAGATGATCGCCTTCTATGGCGAGCTGCGCTTCGAAGCCATGGGCAGCAGCGTGCTCGACCTGATCGTGCGCAATGCCTTCAATGCGCCGAAATACATCCACCACTTTGTCGTGGCGCAAGGCCAGGGCCAGTTGATCCTGGGCGACAACGGCAACGACCTGGCGTGCTATGACCTGGACAACGCCAACATGACCATCCGCGCGAAAAACCTGCTGGGGTTTACCAAGGACGTGATTTGCCAGGAATCGACCTTGCCCGGCTATCTGACCATGATAGGCACCGGTAAAGTGATCGCCTCGTCGAACGGCCCCGTGCATTTCCTCGAGTTGCCGTGCCGCGTGGACGAGCAGGCCGTGCTGGGCTGGGCCGATTGCCCCAGCCCCTCGTATCACTACGATTACGCCCACGTGCAGGGCTGGGCCTCGGCCGCCGGCGCGCTCACGGGTTTTACCCTGTCGGGCGAGGAAAAGCAGATCGACTTCACGGGCGCCGGCACGGTGCTGGTGCAGTCGTCCGAGCTGGACGTGACGGGCAGCTCGGCCCTGATGCAGCTGCTGGCGCAATTGCCGCTGCTGGGCAAGGAAGACCTCGGTACCTTGAGTCTTTCCGTGCAGCAGCAGATGAAGGACAGTCGTTAAGACCCGGAAGTCCAAGAGTACCTGACAGAACCGTAGCGAGCGGAAGGGAGAGGTAGCCGAGAAGCGCAACCGTACTGAAGTACGGTGAGTATCGCAGGCTGCCTATACCGACGCGCAGTAGGTTCGGTCAGGTACTCAAGGCCGCGCCCAGCCGGGCGGCCGCTTCTCCAAAAAGGCGGCAACGCCTTCCTCCGCATCCTCTTCCATCATATTGCGCGCCATCACGTCGCCCGCATACGCATACGCCTCGTCCAGCGGCAGCTGGCGCTGCCGGTAGAACATGGCCTTGCCGTAGCGGATGGCCGTCGGGCTTTTCGCCATGATCTGCTGCGCCAGGCGCGCCACGGCCTCGTCGAGCGCCGCGTCGGCTACCGTTTCATTGATCAGGCCCCAGTCGGCGGCCGTGTCGGCGTCGATGAAGCGGCCGGTCACCAGCATGTCAAAAGCCCGCTTGGGCGACACATTGCGCGACAGGGCGACGGACGGCGTGGCGCAGAACAGGCCCACGTTGATGCCGGAGACGGCAAAGCGCGCGGACGCGCCCGCCACGGCCAGGTCGCAGCTGGCGACCAGTTGGCAGCCGGCCGCCGTGGCGATGCCATGCACGCGGGCGATCACGGGCACGGGCAAGGTTTGAATGGCTTGCATCACGCGCGAGCATTGCGCGAACAGGGTTTGATAGTAATCAAGCTGGCGCGTGGCCTGCATCTGGCGCAAATCGTGGCCCGCGCAAAACGCCTTGCCTTCGGCGGCCAGCACCACGCAGCGCACGTGCGGCTGCTGCGCGATGGCATCAAACGCTTCCTGCAGCGCGGCCAGCATGGCTTCCGACAGGGCATTGAATTGCAGGGGGCGGTTCAGGCGCAGGGTGACGAGGCCATCCTCGTCTTCGCGCAGCACCAGCGGTGCCTCGGTATCTTGTAAAGCGGTCATGCGGTCTCCAGTGGCCTGATGGCCTTGTTTTTATGGAAAAGCTTACTTGGCGGCGTTGACGCTGCCGATGCCGGCGATCGACTTGTGCACGATCTTCGGCTTGCCGTAATACGTCAGTTCGCCCATGCCGCGCACCACGGCGTTCAGCTCGCCCGAGGAATACACCTTGACGGAACCGATGCCTTCGAAATTCACGTCGACGTTTTTCGCCAGCAAGGCTTTCGTATCGACTTCGCCCACGCCTTGCGCCTTCAGGCGCAGCCAGTCGACCTGGCCATCGGCGGCCAGGCGGCCCGCGCCCTTGTAGCTGATGTCGACTCTTGGACCATTGAGCTTGGTCAAGATCTTCTCGCCCGCGCCTTCCGCGATCAGCTTGCGCAAGGTGGGCATGGTGATGATGATGCGCGGGTCGCCCTCGGTCTTCTTGATATCTTTATCCTTCATGGAAATTTTCAGCTCGCCATCGACCACTTCCGTGATCACGCCGCTGAGGAATTTCTGGTCGCCGCGCAGCAGCAGGCTTTGTTCCTTGCCCGATTCCACTTCCATGCTGATGGGGCCGCGAATGTCGATGGCGTTGAAGGCGGCGACCGTGCGGGTTTGCTCGTCGGCATGCGCGAGGCTGGCGAGGCAAGCGAGGGACAGGACTGGCAACAGGAACAGAGGACGCATGGCGGTTTCCTTGAGTAGTTGATCAGTGTATTCTATGTTGCAACATCTCCAACGGGGAGAAATTTGCAATGAACGGCACAAATCGCGGCGCGGATGACACGCCGCCATCGCCCAGCCGCGCGCCCGCGAAGGCGCCGTTGGTCTATGCTATGGCGTACCGCGTCCTGGAGAGCAGATGAAAAATTATCACAAAGAAGATTATCCCGTCGCCGATATCCGCCGCTTCCTCGAGCCGGGCCCGGTGGTGCTCGTCAGTTCAACGTGGCAGGGCGAAAGCGACGTCATGACCATGGCCTGGCATATGCTGATGGAATTTACGCCATCGTTGCTCGGCTGCTTTATTTCCGACGCGAACCACAGCTATGAAATGATCAAGCGCAGCATGGAGTGCGTGATCAACTTGCCCACGGCCGACATGGTCGACCAGGTGGTCGCGATCGGCAATTGCAGCGGCGAAGACACGGACAAGTTCACGGCCTTCGGCCTGACGCCGCAGCCGGCCGAACAGGTGGGCGCGCCGCTGATCGCCGAGTGCTATGCCAACTTCGAATGCAAGCTGGCCCAGGTGGCGGGCAACCCGAAGGGCGGCTTCTTCATTTTCGAGTGCGTGAAAGCCCACGTGGCCACCTCGCCCAAGCTGCCCGAAACCCTGCATTACCGGGGCAATGGCGAGTTCATGGTGTCGGGCCGCACGATCAGCCGCAAGAGCCTGATGAAGCCCGAGATGTTGTAGTCGGATTAGCGCGGCAACGCCGCGCGTAATCCGACGACATTGTTGACGCTTGCGGTGGTGTCGGCTTACGCGCTTCGCGCTAAGCCGACCTACGCTTAAATGACACCCTGCGCCAGCATCGCATCGGCCACTTTGACGAAGCCGGCGATGTTCGCGCCATCGACGTAGCTGACCGTGCCGTCGGCGCGCGTGCCGTATTGCTTGCACGCCGCATGGATGCCTTGCATGATCTGCAGCAAACGTGCGTCGACTTCTTCGCGCGGCCAGGAAATGCGGGCCGCGTTCTGGCTCATTTCCAGGCCGGAAGTGGCCACGCCGCCCGCATTGCTGGCCTTGCCCGGCGCGTACAGCACCCCGGCCGCCTCGAAGGCCTTGGCCGCTTCGATGGTGGTGGGCATGTTGGCCCCTTCGGCCACGCATTGCACGCCATTGGCGATGAGCAGGCGCGCATCGGCGATATCGAGTTCATTTTGCGTGGCGCAGGGCAGGGCGATGTCGACCGGCACATGCCATGGCGACACACCCGCTTCGAAGCGCACGCCCGTGCGCGCGGCGTAATCGCTGACCCGGCCATACAAATGATTCTTGATTTCCATCAGGATGGCCAGTTTGTCCGGCGTAAAACCGTCTTCATCGATGACGGTGCCGCTGGAATCGGAGACGGTGATGACTTTCGCGCCCATGGCCATGGCTTTTTCCACCGCGTACTGCGCCACGTTGCCGGAGCCGGAAACGGACACGCGCATGCCTTCGAACGAGCGGCCCCGCGTCTTCAGCATTTCTTGCGCAAAATACACGGTGCCGTAGCCCGTCGCTTCCGGCCGCATCAGCGAGCCGCCGAAGCTGGCGCCCTTGCCCGTGAACACGCAATCGGCGCGGTTGCTGAGTTTTTTCATCATGCCGGCCATATAGCCCACTTCGCGCCCGCCCACGCCGATGTCGCCGGCCGGCACGTCCGTATCCGAACCCACGTGACGGAACAGTTCGCTGACAAACGCCTGGCAGAAGCGCATCACTTCGCCCGGGCTCTTGCCCTTCGGATCGAAATCGGCGCCGCCCTTGCCGCCGCCCATCGGTAACGTGGTCAGGGCATTCTTGAAGGTTTGTTCGAAGGCCAGGAATTTCAGCACGGACAGGGTGACGGACGGGTGGAAGCGGATGCCGCCCTTGTACGGCCCGATGGCCATGCTGTGCTGGATGCGGTAGCCGCGGTTGACTTGCACCTGCCCATGGTCATCGACCCACGACACGCGGAACATCACCACGCGCTCCGGCTCGATCAAGCGTTCCAGCAAGCCTTGTTCCGCGTATTTCGGGTGCTGTTCCAGGAACGGCCACAAGCTCTCCATGACTTCGGTGACGGCTTGCAGAAACTCGGGCTGACCTGGATTGCGTGCGGCGACATGCTGGACATACTCGTGAGCAGATGCGTATTTCATCAGAATTCCATGGAGGTAATCGGTTATTTGGGCAACTATCATCGCAGATTTCGCACAAAAATGGTGCAGAAATTTGGTTTTGAGGGGTTTCTGCTACATTGTGGGGAGTTTTCAGGACACTGCGGCCGATGCGAGCAGTAAACGACAACGCCAGCCCGAAGGCTGGCGTTGTCGTGGCAAGTTTAGCTGCTCAAGCCGGGGGGGGCATCACCCCGCCATGCTGCGCAGGATCAAGCCCGTGATGTAGGCGCCGTAGGTGCCCAGCGCATAGCCGAGCACGGCCAGCAGGACGCCGACGGGGGCCAGGGCCGGGTGGAAGGCGCTGGCGATGACGGGGGCCGAGGCGGCGCCGCCGATGTTCGCTTGCGATCCGACGGCCATGAAGAACAGGGGCGCGCGGATCAGCTTGGCGACGAGCAGCATCAGGCCGCCGTGCACGGCGATCCAGATCAGGCCCAGCAGGAACAGGAAAGGCTTGTCGAACAGGGCTTTCAAGTCCATGTGCATGCCGATGGTGGCTACCAGCACGTACAGCATGGCCGAGCCGATGGTCGAGGCGCCCGCGCCTTCCAGGCTGCGCGCCCGGGTAAAACTCAGCAGCAGGCCGAAGGTGGTGGCGAGCACGACGATCCAGAAGAAGTTCGACGTCAGGCTGTAATCCTGCAGGCGCCATTCTGCCGGCAGGGTGGTGATCCAGCTGATGATGGGGCCGGCCAAGAAATGCGACAGGCCCGTCACGCCCAGGCCCACGCCGAGGATGATCATGATGTCGGTCAGGGTGGCGATGCGCGCATGCTGCGCACGGTAGCTTTCGATGCTGTCCTTGAGCGCGTTGATGGCGGTCAAATCGGCGCCCGTCCAGCGGTCGAAGGCGCCTGCGCGGCCGGCCAGGAACAGCAGCACGGCCGTCCACACGTTGGCCACCAGCACGTCGACGGCGACGAACTGGCCGAACAGGGTGGCGTCCACTTCAAACACTTCCTTCATGGCGGCCTGGTTGGCGCCGCCGCCTATCCACGAGCCGGCGACAGTCGTCATGCCGCGCCAGGTATCGCCCGCCACCGTTTCCGGGTGGATCAAACGCAGTGCCTCGAACGAGACGAGGGCGCCCAGCATGACGCCGAGGGTGCCGGTCAAAAACATGATGATGGCCACGCACAGCAGGACCAGCGCGCTGGGCAGCAGATAGTCGCGCGCCACGGCGTACAGGCCGGAAGCGTTGCCGTCGATGATGCCGAAGGTGTTGAGCAGCGCCGGGATCAGGTAGCACATCAGCAGCGACGGGATATAGGTATAAAACTTTTTCCAGAAGCCGTTGGCGCGCGAGGCGGTCCAGAAGACGCCCCCCAGGGTCATGGCGAGCAGGCCGAGGACGACGGCGTCATTGGTGATCAGGGCAGGTGTGGCAGGTGGCATCGGGGATTCCGGTGAACGTGTCAGGGACGCACCGGATGCCGATAACGGCCCCGGGCGCTGGGTGGCCGTATCGTATAGCAATGTTGAAGCCTAAACAAATTATTCAGGCGGTGCCAGCTGAAATTTTTCTTGCCAAATCAAATACTTGCATACTGGTTTGCCGCCCTGCGCGCCAGACTGGCGGTTACAAATAGCGCGCCAGCAAGGCCTTGTTCAGCGCTCCGTCGAGTTCGATGCGCACGAAGTGGCCGCTGCCGGGCGCCACCTGGATTTCGCTGCCGTCATCGGCCAGCATGCGGGTAATGGTGAAGTCGCGGTTGCCGCCCGGGTGCAGGGCTTCGATGCGGTCGCCCACGGCAAAGCGGTTTTTCACTTCCACCCTGGCCCAGCCGTTCGTCACGCCCAGCACGTCGCCCACGTACTGGCTGCGGTCCGCTTCCGACGCGCCGCGCATGTAGTTCTGGTGCGTCTGCGTGTGGTGGCGTTGATAAAAACCGTCCGTGTAGCCGCGGTTGGCCAGGCCTTGCAGCTGTCCCAGCAGGCTGATGTCGAAGGGCCGGCCCGCCACCGCGTCGTCGATGGCCTGGCGGTAGACTTGCGCCGTGCGCGCCGCGTAGTACAGCGACTTGGTGCGGCCTTCGACCTTCAGCGAATCGACGCCGATCTTGACCAAGCGCTCGATGTGTTCGACGGCGCGCAAGTCCTTCGAATTCATGATGTAGGTGCCGTGCTCGTCTTCGAGTATCGGCATCAGCTGGCCCGGCCGCTGCGCTTCTTCGATGAAGTAGGGCTGGTCGGCCAGCGGGTGGCGCGGCTGCTGGTGCAGGGCCGAAAACGCATTGTTGTCGGCTTCGGCCAGCGCCTGGTGAAATTCCAGCGGCACTACCTGCATGCCGCCCAGGTCGCCGCTGGCGTCTTCGGCGGCATTTTTTACCTTGTAATCCCAGCGGCAGGAATTCGTGCACGTGCCCTGGTTCGGGTCGCGGTGGTTGAAATAGCCGGACAGCAGGCAGCGGCCCGAATAGGCGATGCACAGGGCGCCGTGGACGAACACCTCGAGTTCCATTTCCGGGCAGCGCTGGCGGATTTCCTCGATCTCGTCGAGCGACAGTTCGCGCGACAGGATCACGCGCGTCAGGCCCATGCGGTGCCAGAATTTCACGTCGGCCCAGTTGACGGCATTCGCCTGCACCGATAAGTGCACGGGAATCTCCGGCCACTTGTCGCGCACCATCATGATCAGGCCGGGATCGGCCATGATCAGGGCGTCGGGGCGCATGGCGATCACCGGCTCCATGTCGCGCAAATACGTCTTCAGCTTCGCGTTGTGGGCGAAGATATTGCTGGCGACAAAGAACTGCTTGCCCCGCGCATGCGCGCCATCAATGCCCTCCTGCAAGGCTTGCAAGGTCGAAAAATCGTTATTGCGCACGCGTAAGCTGTAGCGCGGCTGGCCCGCGTAGACGGCGTCGGCGCCATAGTCGAAGGCGGCATGCATCTTGGCCAGGGAGCCGGCAGGCAGGAGGAGTTCGGGAGCGTGGCGCATGGGATGGGCAAAGCCGGCGATTGTAGGCGGGCTGGCGCCAGATTGCCTTGCCTTGGGTCAAGGGATTGACATCCGATGCCCGGAAACGTCAGACGTAAGGCGTGCCCGCCAACGCTGCCTTCAGGCCGACATGCCCCTGGTCCACCAGGGCCAGGAAGCGGGCCTTGGCCAGCTGCGCGTCGCCATGCCGCGCGAAGGCGCGGTGCGCTTCGATCAGGGCCGTGCTCCAGGTGGCCAGCAGCAGGCTGGCCGCCAGCCGGGCCTGGGGATCGTGCGCGTCGCGCCCCGTGCTGTCGGTCAGCGCCGTTGCCACCACTTGCGCCAACTCGTCGCGGATCGCCCGCGCCCGCGCTTTCAGGGTCTCGCTGGACTCGATGGTGGCAATAAAACCCTGGCCGGCGGCGGAAAACGTGACGTAGGGACTGTCTTCCCGTACCAGGCGGTGCGCCAGCAGGCGCAGCGTTTCGATGGGAGGCACCATGGGATCGCGCTGGCGCAAGGCGGCGCGCAGCAGCTCGCGTCCCTCTTCCTCGCGGTCGAAGAACATGTCTTCCTTGCGGGGGAAGTGGTTGAACACCGTCATGCGTCCCACGCTGGCAGCCGCAGCGATCTCGTCCACCGTCACCTGCTCGAAGCCGCGCACGAAAAACAAGCGCGTGGCGGCATTCGAGATGGCTTGCCGGGTGGCAAGGCGTTTGCGGGAGCGGAGGTCGGAAGGAATCGTCATGTTGCCCCGATCATACACGAAGTGTACTGAGTACAGATAAGGCTTGATGGTACAGCCAGGCTGGGCGTACTATTTATGTACTGAGTATATATTTGGATTGAGTATATGAAAATAGTCGTTCCGGCGACAGCGCTGCCTGTCATCTTTGCCACGGTCGTGCTCGACGCCGTCGGCATCGGCCTGGTCTTCCCCATCTTGCCCGCGCTGCTGCGCGACGTCACGCATGCCGATAACGTGGCGGCGTACATCGGCATCATGACGGCCCTGTATGCGTTGATGCAGTTCATCTTTGCGCCCGTGCTGGGCGCGCTGAGCGACCGCCTGGGGCGGCGCCCCGTGCTGCTGCTTTCGCTGGCGGGCGCGGCCGTCAATTACCTGTTCCTCGCGTTTGCGCCCAGCCTGTGGATGCTGCTGCTGGGGCGCGCCATTGCGGGCTTGACGAGCGCCAATGTGTCCGTGGCCACGGCCTACATCACCGATATTTCTCCCGAGGAAACGCGGGCGCGCCGTTTCGGCTTGCTCAATGCCATGTTCGGCGCCGGCTTCATCATCGGCCCCGTGCTGGGCGGCGCGCTGGGCGATTACGGACTGCGCCTGCCGTTCATGGCGGCGGCCATTTTGAATGCCGGCAACCTGCTGCTGGCGTTGCTGACGTTGCCGGAATCACGTCGGCCCACGGGCGAAAAAATCGACCTGCTGGCATTGAATCCATTGCGCCCGCTGCGCTGGGTGTTATCGCAGAAAAGCTTGCTGCCGATCACCGCCATCTTCTTTACCTTCAGCGCGGCGGGCGAGGTGTATGGCGTGTGCTGGGCGCTGTGGGGCCACGATGCGTTCGAGTGGAATGGCTTGTGGATCGGCCTGTCGCTGGGCGCGTTTGGCGTGTGCCAGGCGCTGGCCCAGGCTTTTCTGCCCGGCCCGGCCGTGAAACTGCTGGGCGAGCGCGCCACCATCCTGGCGGGCGTGGCCTGCGCCTGCGTCGCGCTGGTCGTCATGGCCTTCGCCACCCGCAGCTGGATGATCTTCGCCATCATGCCCGTGTTCGCCCTGGGCGGCATCGGCGCGCCGGCCCTGCAGTCGTTGGCCACGCGACAAGTTGCCGAGGACCGGCAAGGCCAGTTTCAGGGCGTGCTGGCCTCGTCCGTGAGCCTGGCATCCGTGCTGTGCCCGCTGGTATTTTCCAGCATTTATTTTGGCGTCAGGGCGTACTGGCCCGGCGCCGTCTGGTTGTCGGTGATCGTCGTGTATGCGGCGCTGGTGCCGCTTGTGCTGGGCTTGTCGTTGGCCTCGACCACGCCGGCGTCATCGCGGGGATAGGCGTCCGGCGTTTCGTGCGCTGCGGCGGGCGCAAAATCGTCGACCTGGATCAAACCATCGACCAGGCGTGCATATTCCAGCAAGCTATTGTGCTCCTGACAGTTGACGTTGCCTGTGGCCTTGGCCGCTGCCAGCCAGGGCTGCATGGCGGACAGGCTTTGCGGCAGGTGCCGCAGGGCCGCGCCTTCGGGCGTGTCCTTCAGGCGTTTTTCGATGTGCAAAACCTCGGGCAGCAGGGCCAGCGCCCGCTCGGCGCAGGCGACGGGATCATTGCTGTCGCTGGCGACATGGCCGTCGGCCAGCAAGCGTTCGCGGTCGGCGCCCGGCGTTTGCAGGGCCAGCGCCACTTCGCTGCCCAGCTCGTCGGACGGCGGGCGGTGGGGCAGGCCGAACGGGAACAGCAAGGTGCGCAGCAGCACGGCCAGCACGCGCGCGGGGAAATTGTCGAGCACGCCCGTCAAGCCCTGTTGCGCCTTGACCAGCGCATCCTGCAGCGACCAGTGCACGTAGGGCAGGTCGGCCTCAGGCCGGCCATCGTCCTCGTAGCGCTTCAGCACTGAAGAAGCCAGGTACAGTTGCGCCAGCACGTCGCCCAATCTGGCGGACAGCCGCTCGCGGCGCTTGAGTTCACCACCAAGCACGAACATCGACATATCCGTCATGATGGCAAACGCCGTCGACAGCCGCGTCAGGGCGCGGTAGTAGGGCGCCAGTGCCGGGGCGCCGGCGTCGGGCACGGCCGCCAGGCGCGCGCCGCCCAGCCCGTACCACAAGCCCCTGGCCAGGTTGCCCAGCACAAAGCCCACATGGCCGAAGAAGGCCGCGTCGAAATCGCGCAAGGCCTTGCGGCCGTCGCTTTCGTTGACGGCGGCCATTTCCCTCAGTACATACGGATGCGCGCGGATGGCGCCCTGGCCGAAGATGATCAGGCTGCGCGTGAGGATGTTGGCCCCTTCGACCGTGATCGCGATGGGGATTTGCTGGTAGGCGCTGGCGAGGAAATTGTTCGGGCCCACGCAGATGCCCTTGCCGCCGAGAATGTCCATGCCGTCGTTGACGAGCGCGCGTCCGCGTTCCGTCACATGGTATTTGACGATGGCGGAAATGACGGCCGGCTTCTCGCCCAGGTCGACGGCGTGCGCGGCCAGAGTGCGGGCCGCATCCATCAGGTACAGGTTGGCGCCCATGCGGGCCAGCGCTTCCTGCACCCCTTCGAACTTGCCGATGGGCATGTTGAACTGGCGCCGCACGGCCGCATACGCGCCGGTGCCGCGCACGGCCATCTTGCCCATGCCCACGCTGGACGAGGGCAGCGAGATGGCGCGTCCCGCCGCCAGGCATTCCATCAGCATGCGCCATCCTTTGCCCACTTGTGCCTGGCCGCCGATGACCCAGTCGATAGGGATAAAGACATCGTTGCCGGAGGTGGGGCCGTTCTGGAAGGCGGCGTTCAAGGGATGGTGGCGGCGGCCGATCACCACGCCGTCGTGGCTGGCGGGGATCAGGGCGCAGGTGATGCCGGGCGTATCGTTGTCGGATAGCAAGTGGTCGGGGTCGCTGGTCTGGAAAGCCAGCCCCAGCAAGGTCGCCACGGGCGCCAGGGTGATGTAGCGCTTGTTCCACGTGAGGCGGAAACCCAGGGTGGGGCGACCTTCATGCATGCCCATGCACACGACGCCCAGGTCGGGGATGGCGGCCGCGTCGGAGCCCGCATACGGGCTGGTCAGGGCAAAGCAGGGAATCTCGGTGCCGGCAGCCAATCGCGGCAAGTAATGGTTTTTCTGTTCCTCAGTGCCGTAGTGCAACAGCAACTCGGCCGGTCCCAGCGAATTGGGCACCATCACGGTCACGGCCAGCGCCGAGCAGCGGCTCGACAGTTTCATCACCACTTGCGAATGCATGTAGGCGGAGAACTGTTTGCCGCCGTATTGCTTGGGAATGATCATGCCGAGGAAACCCTGGCTTTTCATGTAGGCCCAGGCTTGCGGTGGCAAATCCTGCGCCTGTTGGGTTTCCCAGTCGTCGACCAGTTCGCACAAGCGCTCGACGTCATGGTCAAGAAAATGGCGCTCTTCGGCGCTGAGCGTGGCGCGGCCATAGCCCAGCAATTTTGTCCAGTCGGGCTTGCCGGAAAACAGCTCGGCATCCCACCACATGGTGCCCGCTTCGAGCGCGTCGCGTTCCGTGTCGGACATCGTCGGCAGGATGCGTTTGAACAGGGCCAGCAGGTGCGGGGTAATCAGTGCGCGGCGCACGGGGCCGGGCGCGAACAGTACAACCAGGCCCAGCAGGGCCACCATCAGTATGAGCGTCAGCATGCGATATCTCCCTGTGTCATGACGACAGGGTAGGCCGATGCGGCCGATGTGACTGTGCGGTACAGCGCATACGCAGCAACGCCAACCGCAAGGGTTGGCGTTGTGGCTGAACAAGGTTGTCGCCGATAGCCGGCGCTAACGGTATTAGCGTTGCGGAACGACAATCACCGTGTCGCCCGTCTTGCCCTTGGCGCCGTCGTCGCCTTTGGCGCCATCGTTGCCTTGTGCACCAGTAGCGCCCTTGGCGCCATCGTATCCGGCGGCGCCGCTGTCGCCCGTCTGGCCCGTGGCGCCGGTGGCACCGGTCGCGCCGGGAGGCGCTTCAGCACCCGTGGCACCCGTGGCGCCGACAGGGCCAGGCGCGCCGGCAGGGCCGGGAACGACTTGGACGACGGTCGGCGCAGGTGGCGCTTCGCGCTGGCAAGCGGTCAGGGCGAGGGTAGAGGCGAGCGCGAGCAATATCAAGGTAGGTTTCATGATGCATCCTTTGGCAGTGAGCCGTAATGTACGGAACGGCTCGACGGCGTCGGGCGCGAGTTTCGCATGGCGGTGTGGCGGGAGAGCTGACCAGCCGACCCGTCTGCCGTGTTGCGCAGGGCGCTGGCGGCGGGAGGGAAAGTGATGGTCTGCCTGCAGCATGGGCTCTTGGGCGGCTGCAGTCCGTTCGTTTGCGTACATAGCGGCGGGGTGGGGTGGAGGTTTTGTGCAAGGCAAACAAAAAAGCCAACCCGGAGGTTGGCTGAGGATGTTCAGAGCGGGCTGGCAGCTCCCTGATTGACCGTCTGGTGCTGCCTGGCGCGCTTATTTAACGGTGAAACTTTTGTCGTAGCCACCATTCGTACTTGTATATCCTAATGTGTCACGGAACGCTGTCCAGCCAACCGTCCAGGAGCCGGCTTTGGCGCCTGCGGGTATCGTCACCGTTGAAC
This sequence comes from Janthinobacterium aestuarii, assembly GCF_046113285.1. Lineage (NCBI taxonomy): Bacteria > Pseudomonadati > Pseudomonadota > Betaproteobacteria > Burkholderiales > Oxalobacteraceae > Janthinobacterium > Janthinobacterium aestuarii. Next base: position 5,574,325 of record NZ_CP142524.1, on the reverse strand, counting down.
TGAAAGTAGCATGCTTCGCGTCGCCGGATGCCAGCACCCATTTGCTGTCGATGCGGGTGCCGCCGATATCGGCGCTGTTGTACCAATAGGGATTGGGCAGGGCGTTGAGATTGATCCCGGTGGCATCTGTCACGGTGACGGTGGTCGTCACCAGTTGACTTGTCTGCGAGACGTCAACGATGGCGGGGGTGACAGTGATGGCAGAAACGGCGGGCCCTGACGTGTCGCTGAGCCCATTGCTTTGCACGGTGAAACCCTGGCTATAGCCGCCATTTGTACTCGTATATCCTAATGTGTCACGGAACGCTGTCCAGCCAACCGTCCAGGAGCCGGCTTTGGCGCCTGCGGGTATCGTCACCGTTGAACTGAACGTAGCATGCTTCGCGTCGCCGGATGCCAGCACCCATTTGCTGTCGATGCGGGTGCCGCCGATATCGGCGCTGTTGTACCAATAGGGATTGGGCAGGGAGTTGAGATTGATCCCGGTGGCATCTGTCACGGTGACGGTGGTCGTCACCAGTTGACTTGTCTGGGAGACATCAACGGTGGTGGGATTGACGGTGATGGCTGACACGGTGGGACCCGATGTGTCGCTGAGTTCATTACTTTGCACGGTGAAACCCTGGCTGTAGCCGCCATTTGTACTCGTATAGTCTAATACGTCACGGAAGGCGAGCGAGCCGACCAGCCATTCGCCTGCTTTGGCGCCTGTGGGGATCGTCACCGTCGAACTGAAGGTGGCATGCTTCGCGTCGCCGGACGCCAGTTTCCATTGGCTGTTGATGCGGGTGCCGCCGATGTCGGCGACGTTGTACCAATGGGGGGCGGGCAGGGCGTTGAGATTGACGCCGGTGGCATCTGTCACGCTGACGGTGGCCGTCACCTGTTGACTTGTCTGCGAGACGTCAATGATGGCGGGGGTGACAGTGATGGCCGACACGTTGGGGCCGGAGTTGTCGACGGCGCTGGCGGTGACAGTAACAGTTGCGTCCGCACTGCTCGCCTTGCCATCGTTGACGATGAGTTTAGCTACATACAAACCGGTGGTATCGGCGATAAAGGTGCTCTTGGCCGAGCTGGCGGAAGACAAGGAGGCCTTGCTGTTCGCCGGTTTTGTCGTCAGCTCCCAGGCAAAAGTCAAGACATCGCCATTGGCGTCCGAACTGGCGCTGCCATCGAGTTCCACCACGCTGCCGGACAAGACATTTTGCGCGTAGCCTGCGTTCGCCACCGGCGCCGCATTGGCTACACTGGCCGTAATACTGACCGCTGCCGCGTTGCTGCTGACCTTGCCGTCGTTGACGATGACGCTGGCAACATAGGTGCCGGCCACATCCGCCGTAAAAGTGGGTCTGACGGAGGTCGGCGACGACAAGCTTGCCGTACTGCCTGCCGGTCTGGATTGCAGGGTCCATGCATAGCTGAGCGTACGGCCGGCATCGGCCGAACTGGCGCTGCCATCGAGCGTGACGACAGTCCCCGTCACCACGCTTTGTAGCGGTCCCGCCTGGGCGACAGGGGGGACGGCAGCAATATCGGCGATGATTTGCTTGATGGCGTCTGTATTGGTGATCTTGGCCAGCGCGGTGACGACCTGGGTGAGCCGGGCGGCGTTGATTTTTACTCTGAGCGCATCCAGAAGCCTGTCCTGCGCATCGCCGCCGGCCGGGTTGCCCTGTGTCGCGGCTTTCAATGGCGTGGCAAGGAAATCAACGAGGGGGCTCGTGTCGACGACACCGTTGAGTACCGTCCCCACATCAGCCTGCGCTGCCTTCACTGCAGTGGGAGTGACCTTGTTGTTGGCAATCGTGGCGTCAAACGCGGCAAAGAAGACCGCCGGTTCGCTCCCCAGTACCCGCGCCGTCAGCATTTCGGTTAGTGGCGTTATGTTGGCAGTGGCGGCGCTGCCGTTTCCCAGCACGAGCGTGTGTAATTTTGAGCCATCCGCCGGATCGGTGATCTGGAGCAGGCACGGTAGGTTGCCGCCGGCTACGGCAAGGCTGTAGCTGCCGTCAGCCAGCGTCGTGGCGTTGCCGGTGCCTGTCTGGCATTTGGCAGTAATAGTGGCGCCAGCAATGGCCTTCCCCGTTGCGGCAGTGCCGTTGACTGTTAGACTTGTTGGGGTGACAGGAACAGGTGACGAGCCACCACCGCCACCGCATGCAACGAGCATGCACGAACTAAGTACAGTTGCCAGTATCTTCATTGAATCTATCCATTTCTAATTTTTAAGTGATGCCTGTGCTTGCGTCGTACTGAAATGGCCTGGTGTGGCCAGAGTCAGGCTGCTGATGTAAATTATATATCTTTTGAGCAATATTGCTTGTTTCAAATCCAGCCGATGAATTTGACGAAGGCGTGCCCCGCCAGAGCGTTGGGTAAGCTATCGCTGTGCGTAACGCTGCGTGACTGGCGATGAGGCCGTAGCGAGAGCGAGCAACGCTGAAAAAAAGCCAAGCCGAAGGCTGGCTTTTTGCTATGTAGTGCTGAATGGGTGCCAAGTACTGAATAAGCTTGCACTCTGATTTGAGGCGGTCGTCCTCCGCGGCGACGGAAGGCGTGGCGTGAATGAGCTTTAAGTCGACACGTTTGTATGGCGGAGCAAATAAACGCGAGCAAGGAGAAGAGCCGTCCGAAGTATGCTGGCCTACCGGACACCATGGATGGACCGGGGCAAAGACTTTTGAGCCGGTAAACAAAAAAGCCAACCCGAAGGTTGGCTTTTTGCTATGTTCTGCTGAATTCTTGGTGGCCCGGGGCGGAATCGAACCACCGACACAAGGATTTTCAATCCTCTGCTCTACCGACTGAGCTACCAGGCCAAGGCGGCGAATTATAGCAGAAAGACTTTCCACCTGACCAGAGCTAGCTGTGTTCAAATGCAACAGATGGCCAAAACATGGTGTTTTGGCATCCTTGTATGAGCTGAAGGGATGTGGCGATGCGGCGACGTATTGGAGTGCAGGGCCTGGCGGCTGCGGGCTTGTTCAGTTTGTTTTGCGGTACGGCGCGGGCCGACGGGCTGGCCGATCTGAATGCGGCGCTGGCGCGCTTGCAGGGCCAGCTGCCCATCAAGGCGCAAGTGGAATCGAAAACCTGGCGCCGCGAGGGCGAGGGCAAGGCGGCGGAAGAGGATAGCGGCCAGGCCACGGTGGCTGTCGAGGGCGGACCGGCGGGCTTGCAAGTGCTCTACAGCAAGGATTTGCTGGCGAAAGTGGAGGCCGAGCAGCGCGCCAGGGTGAAGGACCCGAAGGTCAAGACGCCGATCGGCTTTGCGCTGGGGGAGATGAAGGCGGCGGAGTTGCGTTCCATGGTGTCGGCGGCCGATTCCCTGTCGCGCGAGATCGAGGAAGCCGTGTTCAGCGGGGAAAAGATCGATAGCTACAAGGGCAAGCCCGCGCGCCTGCTCAGCTTTACCTTGTCGCTCGACAAGGTGCCGGAGAAAGACCGCAAGTATGTGAAGAAGTTCGAAGGCGGCATCGAGGTGTGGATCGCCGCCGACGGCACGCCGCTGGCCAGCCATTTCCACTTTGACGTGAGCGGGCGCGCCTTTGTCGTCGTCAGCTTTACGCAAAAGACGGACGAGACGCGTCAGTATGGCGTCAGCGGCGACCATCTATTGTTGCTGCGCAAGGAAAGCAAGAATGCCACCTCGGGCGCGGGCGAGAAGGTGGAAAGCAAGATCGTCAAGACCTTGCAGCTGCAGTCCTGACGTGTTGCCGCATCACGCAAGCCGCTGATCCAGCGGCTTTTTTACATCGCCGAGCTGCCGCCCATGGCGCTCTTTTGCAGCACGCAGCGTCCCGCCTCGCAGGTGGCGCCCGGGTCCGTGACGATGGAGCAGGTCGACATTATGCCGTCAGCCTGCTGCTGCTTGCGGCTGGCCTCGGCTTGCGCCTGGGCCAAGGCCTTGAGTTTTTTGCCGTCATAGTCCTTGCTGGACCAGGCCAGGTAGCGCTCGGGACCGCCGCAGGCTTTGGCGCCGATGGCGATGGTTTGGCATTGCTGGGTGGAATCGCAGGCGGCGGCGCCCACTTCCGCCTGAATTTGCGCCAGCAAGCCGGCATTGCCGGGCGCGGGTGGCGCATCTTGTGCGGGGGCGCTGCCGCAGGCACTGGTAGCCAGCAGCAGGATGGCGGCGCACGCGGTGCGCAGGGCGGAGTAGGTAGAAGTATGCATGCCTTCATCATGTGCCACGCTTGCCCAAATGGCAAGCGTGATTCGCGCGCTGGACGATCCTTGACGCCGGTCATTTTCATTATCAAGCCGTCAAAGTTAATATAAATCAACATCCAATCAGCGATGGTCGGGTGGCGACCGGGCCGCCGCGCTGCATTCCCGCGCCGGCGTGCACCGCCGATTCGGGAATGCTTCCAGGAGTTAGACTATGCGCCGTACCCTCTCCCCCTTTGTCTTCATCGCCAGCCTCGCTTTCAGCGGCACGCTGCACGCCGCCAGCAAGGAGCCGATCCAGCCCATCACGGCCGCCAAGGTGGCCAATCCGGCCATGGTCGAACTGGGCAAGAAACTGTTTTTCGATCCGCGGCTGTCGCGTTCCGGATTTATTTCCTGTAATAGCTGCCATAACCTGAGCATGGGCGGCACGGATAACATCAAGACGTCGATCGGCCACAACTGGCAGCGCGGACCCATCAACTCACCAACGGTGCTCAATTCCAGCATGAACGTGGCGCAATTCTGGGATGGCCGCGCCAAGGATTTGCAGGAGCAGGCGGGCGGCCCCATCGCCAATCCGGGCGAGATGGCTTTTACGCACGAGCTGGCCATCGACGTGCTGGCCTCGATTCCCGCCTACCGCGCGGAATTCCGGCAAGTATTTGGCCAGGATAAATTGACCATCGAGCAAGTCACGCGCGCCATCGCCGCCTTCGAGGAAGTGCTGGTGACGCCCGGTTCGCGCTTCGACCAATGGCTGATGGGCAAGAAAAGCGCGCTGACGAAAGACGAGCTGGCCGGCTACCAGCTGTTCAAATCCAGCGGCTGCATCGCCTGCCATAACGGCCCCGCCGTCGGCGGCAATACTTTCCAGAAGATGGGTGTGGTGGAACCGTACAAGACGGCGATGACGGCGCAAGGGCGCTCGGCCGTGACGGGCAAGGATGCCGACCGCTTCAACTTCAAGGTGCCGACCCTGCGCAACGTGGAATTGACGTATCCCTACTTCCACGATGGCGAAGCGGCCACCCTGACGCAGGCCGTCGATGTGATGGGCCGTTTACAGCTGGGCCGCACGTTTGCGCCCGATGAAAACGCGCAACTCGTCGCTTTCCTGAAAACACTCACGGGCAAGCAGCCGCACCTCGTGCTGCCGATCCTGCCGCCATCGAGCGACACGACGCCGCGGCCGGTGCCGTTTGACTGAGTGCTTGTGGTGGGTGTGGTGTCGGATTACGCCCTTGCGGGCTAATCCGACCTACACCTCAGCGAGTAGGTCGGATTAGCGGCGCAGCCGCGTAATCCGACATTTTTTGTTGATATCGCTTATTTCAACGTACGATTGAACAGCTGATAGATACGGCGGTACTGGTCATACCACGCTTCCGGCTGCACGAAGCCGTGGCGCTCCATCGGGTAGCTGGCCATTTCCCAGTTATCCTTTTTGAGCTCGATCAAGCGCTGCGACAGGCGCACGGAATCCTGGTAGAACACGTTGTCGTCGATCATGCCGTGGGCGATCAGGAGGTTGCCCGTCAGCTTGTCGGCGTATTCGATCGGCGACGAGATTTTATACGCGAGCGGATCGACGTCCGGCGTGTTCAGGATGTTGGCCGTGTACTCGTGGTTGTAGGTGGTCCAGTCCGTCACGGGACGCAGGGCGGCGCCCGACTTGAAGATTTCCGGGGCGCGCATCAGGGCCATCAGGCTCATGAAGCCGCCATAGCTGCCGCCATAGATGCCCACATTCTTGATGTCTCCCTGGTGCTGGGCTGCCAGCCAGTTGGCGCCATCGATGAAATCTTCCAGTTCCGGGTGGCCCATCTGGCGGTAGATGGCCGTGCGCCACGCGCTGCCGTAGCCGAGCGAGGCGCGGTAATCGACGTCGAGCACGATGTAACCCTGCTCCACCAGCAGGTTGTGGAACATCTGTTCGCGGAAGTACACGGGGTAGCGCTGCGTCACGTTTTGCAGGTAGCCGGCACCGTGCGCGAACATGACGATCGGGTAGCGCTTGCCCGCTTCCAGCTGCGCCGGGCGATACAGCTTGGCCCAGATGGGCGCCGCGCCATGCGTGGACGGCACTTGCACCAGTTCCGGCATGACCCAGTTGCGCGCCTTGAAGGCGTCGCTGCGCGTATCGGTCAGGATAGTCGCCTTGCCGCCAGAGACAGAAACCGTGGCCAGCTGGGCCGGCATATAGCTGGTCGAATAGCGCAGCAGCAGCTTGCCGCCATCGGGCGACAGGCCGAAGTTTTCCACGCCTTTCAAACTGGTGACTTCGCGCGCGCCGCCATCCTTGGCCGTGCTGGCACACACTTCATACGTGCCTGGCGCTTGCGGGTTGCACATAAAATAGGCGGTCTTGCCGTCGCGGCTCCATTCGACGGCGCTCACTTCCCATTGCCCGCTGGTCAAGGCGCGCGCGGGTGCGGTGCCCGTTTTCGTGTACAGGTGGGCGTAGCCGCTTTCCTCGGACAGATACCACAGGGTGGCGTTGTCGGGCAGCCAGCCGAATTCCTCGGCGCGGCGGTTGACCCAGGCCGTGTCGCTGATGCGGTGCGCGGGCACGAGGGCGCCGTTGGCCAGGTCGACGGTGGCGAGCCAGCCGTCCTTGTTGTCGATGGCGCGCACGCGCACGGCCGCTTTGGAACCGTCATCGGTCCAGGCGATGCCGTCGCGCTGGGCGTCGATGCGCACGGGGCGGTTGCCTTTCAGCGGCGGCAGCTTCTGTTCGGCGCGCAGGCTGGCCAGCGGGTCGGTGGCGATGCCGGGCAGGCTGTCGAAAGCGATCTCGCGTACCTGGCCCGTGCGCAGGTCCGCCAGTTTCAGGCTTTGCGCGATCGGCATGTTGCGGCCCACGCGCGTGCGCTCGTCGTCCGCTTCCGGATAGCCCGTTTCCGTGACGTAGCGTGCCAGTTTGCCCAGCTTGCCCTTTTCGGCGGCCTTGTCTTGCGTGACGAACAGCAGCCAGCGGCCGTCCGGCGACAGGGCGCTGCCGGAAATCGTCACTTTGTCGCCCAGGTAGATCGGTTCCGGCGCACGCGTGGCGTCCAGGCGGCGCTCTTCGTGACGGCGCTCGCGGCTCGCGTCGCGGTCGTCCTTCTGGCGCGCCAGGTTGACGATCAGGCGCAGCTGCAGCTCGCGCAGGGCGTCCGCTTCCGGCTTGGCGTCCGGGTCCTTGGCCGCGCGCAGCAGGGCGACGGGGGCGCTCAGGCGGTCGGCACGGCTCCAGCTGAACCAGTCGGTGCCGCTGCGGTACTGCACGGCGCCGCCGTCGGCGGAATACTGCGGGTCGCTGATGGCGGAGACGCCCCGCGTGATCTGGATCAAGGCGCCGTTTTTCAGGTCGCGCTCGAACAAGTCGCCGTTGCGCAGCAGGATGGCGCGCGTGCCGGCCCGGTTGACGATCATCTGCTGCCCATCGAGGTTCGCCAGCTGCGCATCGTCGACCCTCTTGCCGCTATTGAGTTTCGCATGCGCGCCCGATACGTGAAACGTGTCGCGCAGGGGCGAGCCGAGGCGTTTTTGTTTGTAGTAAAGCTGGCCATTCCAGCCCCACCATGCCGCTTCGACGGGTGTGCCGATCCAGTCGGGATCGGCCATGGCCTGGTCCAGCGTGATCGGCGTGGGCGCGGCGGGGGAGGGGGCCGCATGGGCGGCGGGCAGCAGAGATAGCAGCAGGAGCGGCAGCAGGGGAAGAACCAGACGCATCGGAGATCGCTTTAATCAAGGGGGATGGTGAAGGTACAGGCTATGAGGCCGGTATTCTAGCGGAGGAGTTTCGTGCAGGAAATGTCGGAAAGCTAAGCTTGATGCCGGGCCAGCCAGCCGGGAAAGTCGTCAAGCGGCATCGGCCGCGCATACAGGAAGCCTTGCAAGCCGTCGCAATCGTGGGCGACGAGGAAGTCGGCCTGCTCCTGCGTTTCCACGCCTTCGGCCACGACGCGCAAGCCCAGGTGGCGCGCCATGGCCAGGATCGCCTGCACGATGGCCGTGTCGCGCGCATCGCGCGGCGTGTCGTCGATGAAGCGCTTGTCGATTTTCAGTTCGTACAGCGGCATCGAGGTCAGGTAGGAAAGGCTGGAATAGCCGGTGCCGAAATCGTCGATGGAAAAGCGGATGCCCAGGTCCGCCAGTTCGCGCATGCGCGCCAGCGAGGCGTCGCGCTGGTCGATCAGCAAGCCTTCCGTCAATTCCAGGATCAGGGCGCCGGCCAGCGTGCCGTGTTCGGCCAGCGCCGCCTGCACGCGGGCGGCGAAATCGGGCTGGCGAAACTGCGCCGGACTGACGTTGACGGACAGGGGGATGGGCTGACCAGCTTGCGCCAGCACCCTGGCGGCGCGGCACGCTTCGCGCAGGGCCCAGTGCCCGAGCTTGACGATCAGCCCAGATTCCTCGGCAATCGGAATGAAGATATCCGGCGCGATATGGCTGCCGTCCGCCTGCGACCAGCGCATCAGCAATTCGGCGCCCGAAACCCGGCCGTGGCGGTCGACCTGCGGCTGCACGTGCATGCACAATTGCCCCAGGTCGAGGGCGCGCGCCAGCGCCCGTTCCAGGGTCAGGCGGCGCTCCACGCCCGCCTGCATGGCCGCTTCAAAGAAGGCGATGCCGTTGCGTCCTTCCGCCTTGGCGCGGTACATGGCGATGTCCGCTTCGCGCAGCAGGTCGTGCGCCTGCTGGCCCGCTTTCGGCAGCAGGGTCACGCCGATGCTGGCGCTGCAATGATAGGACTGCGCGCCGATCTCGAAGTCGCGCGCGATGGCGGCGCGGATTTTCTCGGCCACCTGTGCCGCCGCGCGGGCGGCGCTGTCCAGGTCATCGGCCAGGTGCGCCAGCAGCACGACGAATTCGTCGCCGCCGATGCGCGCCACCGTGTCGGCCTTGCGCATCAGCTGCGCCAGCCGTTCGCCCGCCAGGCGCAGCAGCGCGTCGCCTGTGGCGTGGCCGCGCGCGTCGTTGATGTGCTTGAAGTGATCGAGGTCGATGAACATCAGTGCGCTGATGGTCTGGTTGCGCGGCGCGGCGGCCAGCAGGTGGCCGATGCGGTCCATCAGCAGGCGCCGGTTGGGCAAGCCCGTCAGCACGTCGTAGAAGGCCAGGCGGTGGATGTCCGCTTCCGATTTCTTGCGCTCGTCGATTTCCCGCTCGACGGCCACCCAGTGCGTCTGCCTGCCTTCCGCATCCGTGAAGGGCACCAGTTCCGCTTCGACCCAGTACGCCTTGCCCGCCTTGTTGTAGTTCAGCAATTCCGCCCTGGCCGGCTGGGCACGGGCCATGGCGGCGGCGATGCGCGCCAGTTCGTCCGCATCGGTGGCGGGGCCTTGCTGGAACAGCAGGCTGCGGCCCAGCACCTCGGCGCGCGCATAGCCGCTGCTGCGTTCGAAGGCGTCATTGACGAAGATGATGCGCGTGGCCGATACCGTCCCGGCGCCGGGGTCGGGCGGGCCGTCCAGCACTTCGGCGATCATCACCATGTCGTTCAGACGGGCCAGCGCCGTGGCCGTCAGGCGCAGCTCGGCGTTCAGCTGCGACAAGGCCTGGCTGCTGTCTTCCAGGTGGCGCAGCAGAAAGGCGCAGGACAGGGTCAGCACGGCGGCGATAAACAGGAAGTTCAGGGCCACGATCAGCGCGCGCAGCACGGGAGAGTCGGGCGTGCCCGGCAGGCGCAGGGCGACGTCGGGATGCAGGCCGAGGAAAAAGATGGTCAGCGTGGTCAGGACCAGGGTCGACAAGGCTGGCCGCATGCCCAGCAGCAGTGCCGCCAGCACGGGCATGAGCATCATGTAAATCTGGCTGACGGGACCGATTTTCAGCAGCAGGCCTACGCCCACCAGATAGGCGACGATGAGGAATTGCCACACGCGCCAGCGGTAGGGCATGGCGCGCAGGTGCCAGATGAGACCGATCCAGCCGATGGCCAGCAAGTCGAGGACGACGATGGACCAGATCGCCTCGCTCGCGGCCAGCAGCGCGCTGGGAATGGCCGTGACGATGCCAAGCAGCAGCACCACCTGCAACAGGCGGGTAAAGACCAGGCCGCGCCAGTGCGCGAGATCGCTCGATATCGCCACGCTGCCATCCTTCCCCTGGGGTAAGCTGCCGCCGCGCCGTGCATTACTGCTGAGTAAATATTACGCGCTATCAATCCTCTTGTCATCTTGATCATTGGTCATGATTGCCGGCGTTCAGCGTTGCCGCCTCATTCATTGCTCCATTGGTAGGGCATGATCACCTTGCTGGCGACGGGCTTTCCGTCCAGCGTTTCGGGCTGGAAGACGCACTTGGCCAGCGCATCGCGGGCCGCCTCGTCGAGGGCGGGATAGCCACTGGAGCGGATGACTGCCGCTTCGCTGACCTTGCCGTCTGCCTGCACCGTGAAGTGCAAGGTCACCCGGCCCTGGGCACCGCGCCGTTTCTCGCCCGCGGGCCAGGCTGGCGGCGCGCAGCCGGCCGGCATGCTGGCCGGCACGCGCACGGCCGGTGCCGAAATGGGAGCCGACGTGACCGTGTGACAGCCGACCAGGAGGGTGGCGAGGCAGGCGGAGGCCAGCAGGCTGCTGGCAGAGAAAGGGGACAGGCGATAGGGCAAGGGGGAACTCCAAATGGTGGGAGCAAAAAAAAGCCAGCCTGTCGGCTGGCGCTGTGGGGTGAAGCGCACACGGGCGCTTCGAAGCGGCGCCTATTTCTTCGGTGCGCTCAGACATTCTTTCATGAAAGCCTTGCGCGCGTCGCCCTTCATGTCCTTGGCGTCGACATTGCATGCCTTCATCTTGTTTTGCTGCGTCATGGCCGGCGCCGGCTTGGCGCTCAGGCATTCCTTCATGAAGGTTTTGCGCTCATCGCCTTTCTTGCCGGCGGCATCCGCATTGCAGGTGGTCATTTTCGACTGTTGCGCCGTCTTGGCGACGGGTGCCGCTTCCGGTGCGGCGGCAAAGGCGGTGCTGGCAAACGCGGCAGCGATGCAGAGGGCGATTAATTGTTTCATGGCAAATCCTTTAGACGCAAACGATGGAAGGGGGCATGCAACCGGCTGGAAACTGCCGATATGCAGAACGTAACTAACTATATGACATTTATCAACAAAATTTCCACTCGAGTGTGTCTTTTTGTTACGGACGCCTGCAAGCGCAGTGCCGCACCGGCGCGGAGCTGGCCTGGGCGGCCATTCTGCGGCGGCGGGTGTGCCGTTTTTTGCTATGCTAGCGTCTTTCCACCGGCCGATGCCGCTGCCTTGGCCGGCGCACCCTCAATACGGAGTAGTTATGGTCTCGTTGCAAGAGCAGTTTTTAAAGGCCGGCCTGGTCGACAAGAAGAAGGTCAAATTGGCCAACCAGGACAAGAGCAAGCAGAAAAAGGACGAGCGCAAGAGCGGCACGCAAAGCGTCGACGAGGTGCGCCTGGCCGCGCTTGAGACCCAGCGCAAGAACGCGGAACGCGCGCGCGAACTGAACGCCCAGCGCGATGCGGCCGCCAACCAGAAAGCCATCGTGGCGCAGATCGCGCAAATGGTGCAAAAGAACCGCCAGAGCAAGGGTAACAACGGCGACGTGCCGTATAACTTCACGTTCAACAACAAGATCGAGCGCATCTACGTGACGGCCGCCGTGCAAGCCCACCTGGTGGCGGGCCGTTTGGTGATCGTCTGCCTGGGCGGCGCCGTGGAGCTGGTGCCGCGCATCATCGCCGACAAGATCGCCGAACGCGACCCCGCCATCGTCGTGCGCGTGAAGCAGGCCAGCACGCAAGTGGACGAGGATGATCCGTACGCGGCGTTCCAGATTCCCGATGATTTGATGTGGTAAGAGGGTGATTGCCCGGTGCCGACGGTGCCGGACTGGCGTAACTGCGGGCCGGAAACGGCCCATTTTTATGTGGACTACAAACAAAAACGCCACCCGAAGGTGGCGTTTTTGAACGTGAAACGAATTCTTGGTGGCCCGGGGCGGAATCGAACCACCGACACAAGGATTTTCAATCCTCTGCTCTACCGACTGAGCTACCAGGCCAAGGTGGCGAATTATAGCAGACCAAAACGGGAATGCAAGAGTCAGCTGCGACTTTTCCTGCATTTCCAGGATTTACACTCCGTTACTTGCGCAGGGGTCAAATATGATTTGATATAAACGGTATTTTTCTCAACAAAGGATGGGCGCATAGTGTGGCCATCGTTACTGACTTGAGAGGATTACCGCATGCACGCCACTACCCAACACACCGCCATCCCTGAAATCGGTCTGGGCACCTTCCGCCTGCAGGGGCAGGTCGTCATCGATTCCGTCACCACGGGCCTCGACGTCGGCTACCGCCATATCGACACGGCGCAAATCTACGGCAATGAAGCCGACGTGGGTCAGGCGATCGCGGCCAGCACCGTTGCGCGCGACGAGTTGTTCGTCACCACCAAGATCTGGATCGACAATCTGCAGCGCGACAAGCTGATTCCCAGTTTAAAAGACAGCCTGCACAAGCTGCAGCTGGAGCAGCTGGATTTGACGCTGATCCACTGGCCGTCGCCGCAGGACGCGATTCCCGTGGCCGAGTACATGGCGGCGCTGGCGCAGGCCAAGGCGCAAGGGCTGACCAAGGCCATCGGCGTATCGAATTTCACGAATGCGCAGCTGCGGCAAGCCATCGATACGGTGGGCGCGGCGGAAATCGCCACGCAGCAGGTCGAGATCCACCCCTTCCTGCAAAACCGCAAGGTCATCGAGTTCGCTCGCAGCCAGGGCATCCACATCACGGCCTACATGCCGCTCGCGTACGGTAAGGTGGTCGTCGATCCGGTCATCATGGCGATTGCAGCCAGACACGGCGTGACGCCGGCGCAAGTAGCCTTGAGCTGGTCGCTGCAGCAGGGCTTTGCCGTGATTCCGTCGTCGACGAAGCGCGCCAACCTGGAAGCGAACCTGCATTTCCGGCGCATCACCCTGTCGCCGGACGAGATGGCGCAGATGGCCATCCTGGAACGGGGCGAGCGCCTGGCCAACCCGGACGGCCTGGCGCCGCAGTGGGATTGAGATGGGCGCCATGACAAAGCTGGGACAGGGCGGTTTCAGTATCGGCCTGGAACTGCCGCTCGACAATGACTGGTCGTCCACGGGGCGCCAGGCGCATGCGGCCTGCGGCCGCGTGCCGGGCGAGCCGGACCTGCAACAGCATGCGGCGCTGGCAAAGCTGGCCGACCGCCTGGGTTTCCGGGCGCTGTGGCTGCGCGACGTGCCCCTGTACGATCCGTCGTTCGGCGACGCGGCCCAGGTCTTCGAGGTATTTACGTATCTGGGCTACCTGGCCGGCATCACCGAGAGCATCTTGCTGGGCACGGCCGCCGTGGTGCTGCCGCTGCGCGAACCGGTGCTGACTTTAAAAGCGGCGGCCAGCGTCGACCAGTTGAGCGGCGGGCGTTTGCTGCTGGGCGTGGCCAGCGGCGACCGGCCCGTCGAGTATCCCGTCTTCGGCCGCGATTTCGCGCAGCGCGGTGAGGCTTTTCGCGAGCAGGTGGCCATGCTGCGCGACTGGGGAGATATACGCCTGCCGCCCGGCATCCGCCTGCTGCCCAAGCCGGCCGCACCGTTGCCGCTGCTGGTGGCGGGGCTGGCGCAGCAGTCGCCGGCCTGGATAGGCGCGCAGATGGACGGCTGGCTCGCCTATCCGGGCACGCCGGAAGACCATGCCCGGCGTTCCGCCCAATGGCGCGCCGTGGCCGGGGACGACAAGCCGTATGTCAGCTTCATCCACCTGGACCTGGATGACGATCCGACCTTGCCGCTGCAGCGCTTCCGCTTCGGCGGGCGTACGGGGCGCGATGGCCTGATCGCCGAGCTGCACGCCATGCGCGCGGCCGGCGTGCGGCATATTGGCCTGCAGCTGCGGCAGAACCGGCGCCCGCTGGCCGAGACGATGCAGGAGATCGGCGAATACGTGCTGCCCGTGTTTCATGGCGCCGCTTGACCTGGGGCATGCGTTCTGTACTTCCTGACTAGCTGAAACGGGGGCGGCAAACGCTATAATGACCGCATGAACAGTCCCACTCCCCCCACCATGCGGCGCTTCATGCACAGCCACAGCGACGTTTGCATCGTCGGCAATGGCGCCATCGCGAAAACCACGGCGCTGGCGTTTGCCCAGGCAGGACAAAGCGTCACGCTGTTATCCCCGGCGAACCCTCCGGCACCCACCGCCAGGCCGGTCGAAGCCAGCTGGGATGTGCGCGTGTATGCGCTCAATCATACTGCGCACCAGCTGCTGTCGTCGCTGAAGGTATGGGGCGCGCTGGAGGGCGACAGGGTGGCGCCCGTCGATGCCATGCTGGTCAACGGCGACGGCGCGCAGGCGGGCGGACTCGGTTTCGACGCCTACGGCGCCCATGTGGGCGCCCTGGCGTGGATCGTCGAAGACCGCAACCTGGGCCAGGCGCTGGACGCCGCCCTGAAATTCGCGCCGAACGTCAGCGTGCTGCAGGGCCGCGCCAGCCGCCTGGAATGGACGAACGACTCGGCCATCGTGCACCTCGACGGCGGCGACACCATCACCTGCGCGCTGGTGGTGGGCGCTGACGGCGCTCAATCGTGGGTGCGCGGCCAGTGCGACATCGGTCTCGATTACCGCTCCTACGGCCAGCGCGGCGTGGTCAGCAACTTCGCCTGCGAAAAACCGCACCATGGCGCGGCCCACCAGTGGTTTACGGGCAGCGAAGGCATCGTCGCGCTGCTGCCGCTGCCGGGCGACCGCGTTTCGCTGGTCTGGTCGGCGCCCGATGCGCTGGCCGATACCTTGATGGCCGAATCGGCCGACGCCCTGGCTGCGCGCCTGGCCGCGTATTGCCACGACAAACTGGGTAAACTCACGCCGCTGCAGCCGGAACTGGTGCGCGCGTTCCCGCTGACCCTGATGCGCCCGCACGCCATGGTGGCGCCGCGCGTGGCCCTGGTGGGCGACGCCGCCCACGTGGTGCACCCGATGGCCGGCCACGGCATGAACCTGGGCTTTGCCGACGTGGCGCAGCTGGTCAAGACGATCGGCGAACGCGAAGCGCACCGCGGCATTGGCGACGAGCGCGTGCTGGCCCGCTATGCCCGCGCGCGCAAGGAAGACGTGCTGCTGATGCAGCTGGCGACCGACGGCCTGGCGCGGTTATTCGGCGCCGATCTGGAGCCGTTGCGCGTGGTTCGCAATTTGGGATTAAACTTGCTGGATAAATTACCTGCGCTGAAGCGAAAAATGATCTCGCACGCATTGGGACATCCGTAAATATCAGCGTATCTTAAGATATCGCCGGATAATGGTACTAGTGAAAATTCAAGGTCGCCGCAGCTGGTCTGCGGCGATCGTTTTGTCGAAGAGATAACGACGCCGGTCCAGAGGCCAGTCCCGCCGGGCGTTTCAAGTGGAGAAGTGATAGTGATAACAATGAACAGAAGCATGAGCAAAATCGCCTTGCTGATGGCCTCGGGCCTGATGATGTCGTGCGCCGGCGCGGAAACGCCGACGGAAGCGAGCATCAAAAAGCTGATCGAGCCGCGCCTGGGCGAAGGCGCCAAGGTGGACTCGGTCAAGGAAACCCCGTACGGCGGCCTGTACGAAGTGCGCACGGGCGGCGACATCCTGTACACGGACAAATCCGCGCAATACCTGTTCGTCGGCCACGTCTTCGACGCCAAGACGTCGCAAGACCTGACCAAGGTGCGCCTGGACGAAGTCAACCGCATCAAGTTCTCGGACCTGCCGCTCGATTCGGCCATGAAAACCGTCAAGGGCAACGGCAAGCGCGTGATCGCCGTGTTCGAAGATCCGAACTGCGGCTACTGCAAGCGCTTCCGCCAGAACGCGCTGAAGGAAATCGACAACGTCACCGTCTACACCTTCATGTACAACATCCTGTCGCCGGACTCCATCGTCAAGTCGCGCAATGTCTGGTGCGCGCCGGACCGCAACAAGGCCTGGGATGACTGGATGTTGAACGGCAAGGCGCCAGCCACGGTCGCCGCCACTTGCGCCAACCCGCACGAAAAAATCCTCGCCCTGGGCCAGCAATTGCGCGTCTCGGGCACGCCAGCCATCTTCTTTGCCGACGGCAGCCGCATTCCGGGCGCGGTCGATGCGAAGACGCTGGAACAGAAATTCTCGACCATTAAGTAATCCGGGCTGTCGCCAGGAAGGCTGGACGGCGCGCCCTCGCAAGGCGCGCTTTTTTTTGCGTTTTTTTCCGCTGTCGTATCATCAAGTGTAGTTCGTAGACGCCATAACAATCCAAAAAAGGGGAAGCAGCAGATGATTACCTTGAATATCAACGGACGCGACACGCAAGTCGACGCCGATCCTTCCACGCCCATCCTGTGGGCGCTGCGCGATAACCTGAACATGACGGGCACCAAGTTCGGTTGCGGCGCAGCCCTGTGCGGCGCCTGCACGGTGCACCTCGACGGCCAGCCGATCCGTTCCTGCATCACGCCGATTTCCTCGGTCGGCGCGCAAAAGATCACCACCATCGAAGCGATGGAAAACGACCAGGTGGGCAAGGCCGTGCAGGCGGCATGGGTGCGCCACGACGTGCCGCAATGCGGCTACTGTCAAAGCGGCCAGGTGATGAGCGCGACGGCGCTGCTGCGCACCAACAAGTCGCCCAGCGATGCCGACATCGACGGCGCCATGAGCGGCAATATCTGCCGCTGCGGCACCTATCAACGGATCCGCGCAGCCATCAAGGACGCGGCCAAGACCCTGGCCTGAGGAGAGCGACATGCGTATCGAATGGTTGAATCAGGAAGCATTGCAGCATGGCGCAGTGACCTTGGGCACGGCGCTGGCATCGGCGCCGGTGGCCGATGGCGTCTCGCGGCGTGGATTCATGAAGGCCGGCGCGGTGGCCGGCGGCGGCTTGATGCTGGGATTTTTCCTGCCCGGCGCAGGCAAGCTGGCGCAGGCGGCCGATGCCGCTCCCGCCAAGCCCGTGTATGCGCCGAACGCCTTTTTGCACATCGCCCCCGATAACACGGTCACGGTGCAGGTGAACCGGCTCGAATTCGGCCAGGGCGTGCAAACGAGCTTGCCCATGCTGATCGCCGAGGAACTCGACGCCGACTGGAGCCTGGTGCATGGCGCACTGGCGCCGGCCGGCGAGCAGTACAAGGATGCCGCCTATGGCATGCAGATGACGGGCGGCTCGGGCAGCATCGCCCATTCGTTTACGCAGTACCGCGAAATCGGCGCCAAGGCGCGCGCCATGCTGGTGGGCGCCGCCGCCGCGCAGTGGAAAGTCAATCCCGACCAGGTACGGGCCGCCAAGGGCGTGCTGTATGGCCCCGGGGGACAAAAGGCGACGTATGGCGAGTTTGCCGACGCGGCCATGCGCCAGCCCTTGCCCGCCACCGTCAAACTGAAGGACCCGCGCGAATTTTCCATCATCGGCAAACCCGTGAAACGCCTGGATGCGGCCGCCAAATCCACGGGAAAACAGCAATTCGGCATCGACTTCAAACCGCCCGGCGCGAAGGTGGCCATGGTGGCGCGTCCGCCCGTGTTTGGCGCGAAGGTGGCGAAATTCGACGCCAGCAAGGCGAAAGCCATCAAGGGCGTGCTGGAGGTATTGGAAGTGAAGACCGACCGTGGCGGCAGCGGCGTGGCCGTCATCGCCGACGGCTACTGGCCCGCCAAGCAGGGACGCGATGCGCTGGTGATCGAGTGGGACAGCAGCGCCGTGGAAAAGGTCAGCAGCGACCAGCAACTGGCCGCCTTCAAGGCGCTGGCCAGGACGCCGGGCACGGTGGCGCGCGCATTTGACGTCGCCGCACTGGCCAAGGCGCCGAAGAAGATCGAAGCCGTCTACGAATTCCCCTACCTGGCGCACGCGCCGATGGAGCCGCTCAATTGCGTGGTCGACCTGCAGGCCGACAAATGCACGATGTGGGTCGGTTCGCAATTCCAGACGGGCGACCAGGCGGCGATTGCCGCTACTTCCGGCCTGAAACCCGAGCAGGTGACCCTGCACACGATGATGGCGGGCGGCGGCTTCGGCCGGCGCGCCGTGCCCTCGTCCGACTACGTGGTCGAAGCCGTCAACGTCGCCAAGGCGTACCGGGCTGCGGGCAAGAGCGGTCCATTAAAGCTGATGTGGAGCCGCGAGGATGACATCAAGGGCGGCTACTACCGGCCGTCGCATGTGCACCGCGCGCAGATCGGCCTCGACGCCAAGGGCAAGATACTCGCCTGGGACCACACCATCGTGGGCCAGTCCATCATGGCCGGCACGCCGTTCGAAGCGTTCATGGTGAAAAATGGCGTCGACGGCACCATGGTCGAAGGCATGGGCGAGCCGTACACCTTGCCGATGAAGCTGTCCGTGCATACGGCCAAGGCGAACGTGCCCGTGCTGTGGTGGCGCTCCGTCGGCTCGACGCATACGGCCTTCGTCATGGAAACGCTGATCGACGAGGCGGCGCACGCGGCGAAGATGGACCCCGTCGCCTACCGCAAGCAGCTGATCGACGCCAGGCACACACGCCACATCGCCGCGCTGGACCTTGCCGTGGCCAAGTCCGGCTATGGCAAGAAGAAGCTGCCGAAAGGGCAGGCCTGGGGTGTGGCCATGCACGAGTCGTTCAATTCCGTCGTCGCCTACGTGGTGACAGCGTCCGTGGTGGAGGGGGCGCCCAAGCTGCACCAGGTGTGGGCGGGCGTGCATTGCAACCTGGCCGTCAACCCCTTGACGATCGAGGCGCAAGTGCAGGGCGCTGCGCTGATGGCGCTGGGCATGACCATCCCCGGCGCGGCCATCACGCTCAAGGATGGCGCGGTGGAGCAGCAGAACTTCGGCGACTACCCCGTGCCGCGCATGCCCGACATGCCTGTGATCGAGGTGCACCTGGTGCCGTCGGGCGATGCGCCGACGGGCATGGGCGAACCGGGCGTGCCGCCGCTGGCGCCCGCCTTCGCCAACGCGCTGTTCGCCCTGACGGGCAAGCGCCTGCGCAAGCTGCCGTTCGACCTGGCGGCCGCATGACGGCAGCGGCTTTTTGAGTACGGTCGGCATCTTGCTGGCAGCCGGAAGGGGACGCAGGTTCGACCCTTCCGGCGTACAGAACAAATTATTGCAGCCGCTGGCCGAAGGCCCGCATGCGGGCTTGCCCGTGGTAGTGGCAGCGGCCAGGAACATGCTGGCGGCCCTGCCGCGCGTGCTGGCCGTGGTGCGCGCCGACGATACGCAGGTGGCGCGCGTGCTCGGTGCGCTGGGCTGCGAGGTGCGCGTCTGCCATGACGCCGATACGGGCATGGCCGCGTCGCTGACCTGCGCCATCGATCACGTGCGGGGCGCGCCGGGCTGGCTGATCGCCCTGGGCGACATGCCTTTCGTGGAAGCGGCTACAATCGCCGCCTTGTCGCAAGCCGTCGGCGATGGTGCGCACATCGCCGTGCCCGTGTTCCAGGGACGGCGCGGCAATCCTGTCGCATTCAGCGCCTTTCACTTGCCGCTTCTGCT
Source organism: Janthinobacterium aestuarii (assembly GCF_046113285.1). Lineage (NCBI taxonomy): Bacteria > Pseudomonadati > Pseudomonadota > Betaproteobacteria > Burkholderiales > Oxalobacteraceae > Janthinobacterium > Janthinobacterium aestuarii. The sequence continues at coordinate 5,554,671 of NZ_CP142524.1, read as the reverse complement.
GGCGCTCGATGGCGACCAGGGCGCGCGCAGCATCGTCAACAGCCATGCCGTGTGCGAAGTGACAGTGGACGACGGCGGCATCTTGCGCGATATTGATACCCCTGACGATTTGTCGCCGGTGCCTGGCGCGCCCGGGCGATTGTAGAACATCCATGCCAGACACGAGGAAAACATGAAGAAAGCACCGATTCAAAAAATCACCGCCAAGGCGGGAGCCAAGGCAAGCGGCAAAGCCACAAGCAAAGCCGCGGCGAAAACCGCAGTGAAAATCGCAGTGAAAACCACGCCGACCGCCGGCATCATCTACAGCATCGCCGCCGCTGATCTGGCTGGCCACATGTTCAAGGTGACGTTGACCGTCAAGTTGCCAGCCGCCATCGGCCAGGTCCTGTCCTTGCCGGCCTGGATCCCGGGCAGCTACATGATCCGCGAATTTTCGCGCAACATCGTCAGCATCCGCGCCGAGTCCGAGGGCAAGGCCGTGGCGCTGACCAAACTGGACAAACATTCGTGGCAAGCCGCCCCGTGCAAGGGCCCATTGACGGTCGAATACGACGTCTATGCCTGGGACCTGTCCGTGCGCGCCGCCCACCTGGACCAGAATCACGGCTTCTTCAACGGCACCAGCGTGTTTTTGCGCGTGCTGGGCCAGGAATCCGATGCCCATGAAGTGCATATCGTGCAGCCCAAGGATGCCGCCTGCAAGACCTGGCGCGTGGCCACTACCCTGCCGGAACTGAAGGCCAAGCGCTATGGCTTCGGCAGCTACCAGGCGGCCAACTACGATGAACTGATCGACCACCCGGTGGAAATGGGCGACTTCGCGCTGGCCACCTTCACCGCATATGGCGTGCCGCACGATATCGTCGTCACGGGCAAGGTGCCGAACCTGGACTTGCCGCGTTTGTGCCGCGACCTGAAAGCCATCTGCGAAACGCAGATCGCCTTTTTCGAGCCGAAGACAAAAAAAGCGCCGATGGACCGCTATGTGTTCATGACCATGGCCGTCGGCGACGGTTACGGCGGTCTCGAACACCGCGCCTCGACGGCGCTGATCTGCGCGCGCGCCGACCTGCCGACGACGGCCTCCAATAGCACGGAAATCGGCGACGGCTACCTGAAATTCCTGGGCCTGTGCAGCCACGAGTACTTCCACACCTGGAACGTCAAGCGCATCAAGCCGGCCGCCTTTGCGCCGTACAACCTGCAGGCGGAAAGCTATTCGCCGCTGCTGTGGCTGTTCGAAGGCTTTACCAGCTATTACGACGACCTGATGCTGGTGCGCGCTGGCCTGATCGACGAGGCGGCCTATTTCAAATTGCTGGGCAAGACCGTCAACAGCGTCCTGCGCGGCAGCGGCCGCACCAAGCAAAGCGTGGCCGACTCCAGCTTCGACGCCTGGGGCAAGTACTACCGCCAGGATGAAAACGCGCCGAACGCCATCGTCAGCTACTACACCAAGGGTTCGCTGATCGCGCTGGCTTTCGACCTGACGATCCGCACCAAGACGAATGGCGCAAAATCGCTGGACGACGTGATGCAGGCGCTGTGGCAGCGCTATGGCCGTGATTTCTACAAGGGTAAAGCGCGCGGCGTGACGCCGGCCGAAGTCGAAGCCCTGTTCGACGAGGTTTCAGGCACGCGCATGAAACCGTTCTTCGAGCGCTACATCCGCGGCACGGACGACGTGCCGCTGGCGCGCCTGCTGGCGCCGTTCGGCGTGAAATACAGCGACGCGCGCAAGGCGGAAAAAGCCAGCCTGGACGTCAACCTGGGCCGCGACGGCAATGACGCCAGATTGGCGCAGGTGCACCAGGGCGGCGCCGCCCACGTGGCGGGCCTGTCGGCGGGCGACGTGCTGGTGGCCGTCGATGGCTTGCGCGTGACGGGCAACCCGGCGAACCTCGACACCTTGCTGGGCCGCTATGCCGTCGGTGCCAAAGTGACGGTGCACGCCTTCCGCCGCGACGAGTTGATGACGTTTGCCGCCGTTCTGCAGGGCGACCGCGTGCCCGGTGTCAGCTTGGCCCTGCTGCCGGCGACAAAGAAAGCCACGGGGCCGAAGCGTCCTAGCGCGGCATGATGCTGTTTGTCATGCAGTAAGACAGAAAACCGGCCTCACTGGCCGGTTTTCTATTTCAGGCAGCAATGTCTCAATGTGACGCCTCCCCTGAAATTGGCGTATTGCCATCATATTTACTGCAAATGAACTAATTTTTCTTTAACTAAACTAAAATTGCCGAACTGATTCTTTTCGACCGCGCCCAACGTGCAAACCCTCGATCCTCGAACGATTATGCTGATGACGACCCTGATGTGCGGGGCGATGAGCGTCGTCATGTTCTCGGTGTACCGCAGTTTCCGGCGCGAGGTGCATGGCCTCGGACATTGGGCGGCCGGTTTGCTGCTGCTGGTATGCGCGTCCTTGCTGTTCGGCACCCGCGAGGTGCTGCCGCAGGCATTGTCCATAATCGCGGCCAATGCGGCGCTGGTGGCCGGCATCGGCCTGTCGATGCTGGGCACGGAGAAATTCTTTGGCCTGGCGCCCAGCCGCCGCGCCTATCTGCTGATACTTGTCCTGGCCATCGCCGGCAATTGCTGGTGGTTGCTGGCGCACCCCGATTTCTCGGCGCGCGTGGCGCTCTTCTCCCTGCTGGTCTTCCTGTTTTATGCGCGGCAGGTGCAACTGGTGTGGCGTCATGGCGAACGCCATTTCTCGAGTTTTTTCTTTGGCGCGCTGATGCTGCTGCAAGCCGTCGTGGTGCTGGCGCGCGGCGTGTCGGCCTTGCTGCATGGCGGCGCCAGCGTGAACCTGACGGTGGCCGGCACGCCGGCCGGCATCTATCTGGCGGTTGCCAATTTCATGGCGCTGCTGCTGACGGTGGGCTTCATGACGGTGGCGACGCGGCGTCTGCAGCAGATACTGGAGCGCCGCTCGACCCACGATCCGCTCACGCAGGTGCTGAACCGGCGCGGCTTTGGCGACGCCTATGCGCGCGAAATCGGCAATCTGCGGCGCCGCCGTTTGCCGCTGACATTGCTCAGCATCGACCTCGATTACTTCAAATTGATCAATGACCGTTACGGTCACGCGGTGGGCGACCAGGTATTGGCGCATGTGGCCGCCGTTATCAAAGGCGCCCTGCGCGAATCGGATTGCGTGGCGCGTTTCGGCGGCGAGGAGTTCGTCGTGCTGATGCCGGATATGCCGGTGCATAACGCGCTGGGCGTGGCCGAACGCATCCGCGCCTTGCTGCGCGAGCCCAGTCATGCGGGGCTGCCACCGTGTACGGTCAGCATCGGCGTCGCTTGCCAGGCATCGGTGGTGGAAGGGCTGGAACAGTTGCTGTCGCGCGCCGATGCGGCCCTGTACCTGGCCAAGGAGCGTGGACGAGACCGCATCGAACTCGATGCTTGTGCGTTTATTGAGGACCGGACAATGTCCGCAGCTGGAACCGGTACTGCTCGTTGAAGAGGAAAGTTTCGGAAAAATCGAAGGTGCGGGCGTGGCGGCGCATCAGGTGTGCGGCCGGCGGAAAGAAGACCTGCACGCGCCGCACGGCGGCCAGCGCGGCGGCCGATGCTTCGCTGTCGCGCGAACGGTGCACGTGCACGCTTTTCAGTTCGCCATCGGGACCCACGCTCAGGTCGAGCACGACGATGGCCGGCAGCATGGGCGGCAGGCGCCCGCTGAACGTGTATTCTGCGTTGGCCGCCATGATCTGCTGCGCCACCAGCGCCTTGTAGGCATCGATGCTGGCGGCGAGCTGTATCGCGGCCGGCGTGCGAGGGGGCGTGGGCGTGGGCGTGTGCGTGGGCGCCGTTGGCGGGGGCGCAGTCTGGCAAGCCGACAGCAGGGCAGCAGTGGCAAGGATGATGATCGCGTGTCTCATGTCTGCCAGACTACCATGGTTTAACTGAACAGGCGTTCCAGCTCCACGCCGGGGTCTGGCGCGCGCATGAACGCTTCGCCCACGAGGAAGCTGTGGATGTGCGCATCGCGCATGCGTTGCACGTCGGCCGTGCTGTGGATGCCCGATTCCGTGATGATCAATTTGTCTTGCGGGATGCGCGGCAAGAGATTGATGGTCGTGTCGAGCGACGTTTCGAACGTGCGCAGGTTGCGGTTATTGATGCCGATCAGCGCACTCTTGAGTTTCAATGCCGCCGTCAGTTCTTCGCCGTCGTGGCTTTCGATCAGCACGCCCATGCCCAGTTCGTGGGCGCACGCTTCCATCTCGGCCATCAGGCCATGGTCGAGCGCCGCGACGATCAGGAGGATGCAGTCGGCGCCCATGGCGCGCGCTTCATAGATTTGGTACATGTCGACCATGAAATCCTTGCGCAGCACGGGAATGGCGCAGGCGGCGCGTGCCTGCTGCAGATAATCGACGGATCCCTGGAAGAACTGTTCGTCCGTCAGCACGGACAGGCAGGCCGCGCCATGCGCCGCATAGCTGGCGGCGATGTCTGCCGGACGGAAGTCGGCGCGGATCACGCCTTTCGACGGTGACGCCTTTTTGACTTCGGCGATGATGCCGGGCTTGCCGGCGGCGATGTGCTGGCGCAGGCTGGCTTCAAAGCCGCGCAGGCCGGCACGCAGGGCGCTGTCGCTTTCCACGTCGCCGCGCAGGCTGGCCAGGCTGCGGCGGGCTTTGGCCTTGGCCACTTCATCGGCTTTTACGGCCAGGATTTTATCGAGTATGTCGGACATGATGGTTGCTATTCTATCAAGGAGGGCGGAGGGCTTACGCTTGCGGCGGGGTACCCAGCTGCTGCGTCACGCGCACGAACTGGTCGAGTTTCGCCAGCGCGGCGCCCGAACTGACGGCGGTGCGCGCACGCGCCAGGCCGTCTTCGATCGAGCTGGCCACGCCGGCCGCGTACAACGCCGTGCCCGCATTCAGGGCCACGATGTCGGCGGCGGCACCAGGCTCGCCGCGCAGCGCTTCCATCATCTTCGCTTTCGATTCGATGGAATCGGCCACCTTCAGATTGCGGCTGGCGATCATCGACATGCCGAAGTCTTCGGGATGGATTTCATATTCGCGGATCTCGCCGTTGATCAATTCGCCCACCATGGTGGCCGCGCCCAGCGACACTTCATCCATATTGTCGCGGCCATACACGACGATCGCATGCTGTGCGCCCAGGCGCTGCAGCACACGCACCTGGATGCCGACCAGGTCGGCGTGGAACACGCCCATCAGGATGTTCGGCGCGCCGGCGGGATTGGTCAGGGGACCGAGGATATTGAAGATCGTGCGCACGCCCAGCTCCTTGCGCACGGGCGCCGCATGCTTCATGGCCGCGTGGTGGTTCGGCGCGTACATGAAGCCGATGCCCGTTTGCGCGATCGACTGGGCGATCTGCTCGGGCTGCAGGTTGATGTTGACGCCCAAGGAATCGAGTACGTCGGCGCTGCCGGACGAGGACGACACGCTGCGCCCGCCATGCTTGGCCACGCGGGCGCCCGCCGCCGCCGCCACGAACATCGAGGCGGTGGAAATATTGAACGTGTGCGCGCCGTCGCCGCCCGTGCCGACGATGTCGAGCAGGTTGGTGGTGTCGGCCATGGGCACCTTGGTGGAAAACTCGCGCATCACTTGCGCGGCGGCGGCGATTTCGCCGATGGTTTCCTTTTTCACGCGCAAGCCCATGGTGAGGGCCGCGATCATGGTGGGCGACATTTCGCCGGACATGATCTGGCGGAACAGGTACAGCATTTCGTCGTGAAAGATTTCGCGGTGTTCGATGCAGCGCAGCAGGGCTTCTTGTGGGGTGATCGGCATGATGCTTCCTTCTTCAATGATGGCGCAGGAGGACACTGATGGCACGCCGTGGCGTGCGCATGGAATCAGCGCTCGAGGAAATTCTTCAGCAGGGCGTGGCCGTGCTCCGAGAGGATCGATTCAGGGTGGAATTGCACGCCCTCGATATCGTATTCCCGGTGGCGCACGCCCATGATTTCGCCGTCGTCCGTCCACGCCGTCACTTCCAGACAGGAAGGCAGCGAGGCGCGTTCGATCGCCAAAGAGTGGTAGCGGATCACTGTGAAGGGGCTGGGCATGCCTTTGAAAACGCCCACGCCCGTATGCGCGATGAGGGAAGTCTTGCCATGCATGACTTGCTTGGCGCGGATGACCTTGCCCCCAAACGCTTCGCCGATGGCCTGGTGGCCCAGGCATACGCCCAATATCGGCTTCTTGCCGGCGAAGTGCTTGAGCACGTCCACCGAAATGCCCGCCTGTGCCGGCGCTTTCGGGCCGGGTGAGATGCAGATGCGGTCCGGGTTCAGCGTCTCGATTTGTTCGATCGTGATTTCATCGTTGCGGTAGACCCGCACGTCTTCACCCAGCTCGCCGAAATACTGCACGATGTTGTAGGTGAAGGAGTCGTAGTTGTCGATCATTAGCAGCATCTTAAAACCCTCCATCCAGGCCATCTTGCACTTGTTCGGCGGCACGCAGTACGGCGCGCGCCTTGTTTTCAGTTTCCTGCCATTCCATTTCGGGGATGGAGTCGGCCACGATGCCGGCCGCGGCCTGCACATACAGCATGCCGTCCTTGACCACGCCCGTGCGGATGGCGATCGCCACGTCCATTTCGCCGCCAAACGACAGGTAGCCGCAGGCGCCGCCGTAGATGCCGCGCTTGGTGATTTCCAGTTCGTCGATCACTTCCATGGCGCGCACTTTCGGCGCGCCCGTCAGGGTGCCGGCGGGGAAGGTCGCGCGCAGCACGTCCAGGTTCGACAGGCCCTCCTTGAGGGTGCCTTCCACGTTCGAGACGATGTGCTGCACATGCGAATACTTTTCGATGACCATGCGGTCGGTGACTTGCACGCTGCCCGTTTCCGCGATGCGGCCGATGTCGTTGCGCGCCAGGTCGATCAGCATCACGTGCTCGGCGATCTCTTTCGGATCGGCCAGCAGCTCGGCCGACAGCTCGGCGTCGCGCTCGGGCGTGGCGCCGCGCGGACGCGTGCCGGCAATCGGACGCAAGGTGACTTTCTTGCCGCCGTCCGCCGTCTTCTCATTGCGCACCAGGATTTCCGGCGAGGCGCCGATGATCTGCATGTCGCCGAAATTATAGAAGTACATATACGGCGATGGATTGAGCGAACGCAAGGCGCGGTACAGGGTCAGCGGCGAATCGACATACGGCTTGCGGATGCGCTGGCCGATCTGCACCTGCATCAGGTCGCCCGCCATCACGTATTCATGCGCCTTGGCGACCGCCTTCAGGTAGTCTTCCTTGGAAAAATCGCGGATGGTTTCCGTGCGCACGGACGCGCTGGTGACGGGCGCATCGACGCCGCGGCGCAGCATCATGCGCAAGTCCTTCAGGCGCTGCTGTGCTTTCGAAAACGATTCGGGCTGCGCCGTGTCGGCGTAGACGATCAGGTACAGCTTGCCGGACAGATTGTCGATGACGGCCAGTTCTTCCGTCACCATCAGCTGGATGTCGGGCAGCTTCAAGTCATCTTTCGGCGCGCCGCCGGCCAGCTTTTTCTCGATGTGGCGCACGGTGTCGTAGCCGAAGTAGCCGGCCAGGCCGCCGCAGAAGCGCGGCATGCCGGGGCGCAGGGCGACCTTGAAGCGCGACTGGAATTGTTCGATGAAGTCGAGCGGATTGCCTTCGTGTTCTTCGATCACGCTGCCGTTCTTGACGATTTCGGTGCGTTTGCCGTAGCTGCGCAACACGGTCGTGGCGGGCAAGCCGATGAAGGAGTAGCGGCCGAAGCGTTCGCCGCCGACGACGGATTCGAGCAGGAAGGTGTTCTTGCCGCCGTGTTGGGCCTGTGCCAGTTTCAGGTACAGGGTGAGCGGGGTTTCCAGGTCGGCGAACGCTTCCGCGATCAGGGGGATGCGGTTGTAGCCTTGCTGGCCCAGCGATTTGAATTCGAGTTCGGTCATGTTTCTCTCCATGCCGTCAGGGTATGAGTGTGCATAGTGCACAAACCCTGCGGTGGGTTATCAAAAAACTTGCCGGTACATGGAACTTGCGCAAGAGGCGCAAAGGACGCGTGTGCAGCCGGCAGCAATCGTAACGGCTCGGCCCTTAAGCCTGCCAGGATTGCCAGCGTCGCCAAAGCCAGGCCTCAATCGAGCCGGTTTGGGTGACATTGTGTTTTTTGATGAGAAACGTGTTCACGATATGGTGTTGGGTTTGGTCAGTATGCCGCTTAGTTTTGCATGCCAATAAAACGTGCTGCTTCGAGCAGTGTCTTTACTATACCATCGGAATCGGTATCGTGTATAGAGTGTCCGTGATTGTAGCCATACGGTACCGTCAATACGGGGCAAGCCGCAGCCCTGGCCGCTTGCGCGTCATTCGAGGAGTCGCCGATGGCCACCACTTTGGCGGGCGGCAGGTCGAAGTCCGCGCACACTTGCAGCAGCGGCATCGGGTGCGGTTTTTTCTTCGGCAGCGAATCGCCGCCGTAGACGATCTCGAAATACTGGTCGAGGTTTTTCAGTTTCAGCAGGGGCAGGGCAAAGGCGATCGGCTTGTTGGTGACGCAGGCCAGGCGCAGGCCCGCCACCTTCATCGCCGCCAGTCCCGCTTCCACGTCCGGGTACAGGGTGCTGAACTGGCCGTTGATGGCCAGGTAGTGGCGCTGATAGCCCTCCATCGCCTGCTCGAAACGCTGTTCCACGCCGGCCGCATCGAAGTCGAGGGCCAGCACGGTGCGGATCAGGTTTTCCGAGCCTTTGCCCACCATCAGCTTGATGGCCTCGGCGCTGATGGGTGCCAGATCCAGTTCGGCGCGCATGCCGTTGATGGCGACATGAAAATCGGGCACGGTGTCGAGCATCGTGCCATCGAGGTCGATGATGGCGGCGCGCACGCCGGCCAGTACGTGGTCTTTCACCGTGCCCGCTTGCATCAGGCGCCCTTGACGGATGCCAGCTCGGCGCGCATGGCGTCGATGACGGCCTTGTAGTCCGGCTTGCCGAAGATGGCCGAGCCGGCGACGAAGGTGTCGGCGCCTGCTGCTGCGGCGGCGGCGATGTTGTCGATCTTGATGCCGCCATCGACTTCCAGCATGATGTCACGGCCCGATTCGTCGATCATGCGGCGCGCTTCGGCGATTTTCTTCAGCGCTTGCGGGATGAAGGACTGGCCGCCGAAGCCCGGGTTGACCGACATGATCAGGATGATGTCGATCTTGTCCATCACGTGTTCCAGGTAGTGCAGCGGCGTGCCCGGGTTAAAGACCAGGCCCGATTTGCAGCCATTGTCGCGGATCAGCTGCAAGGAACGGTCGACGTGATCCGACGCTTCCGGGTGAAAGGTGATGATGTTCGCGCCAGCCTTGGCGAAATCCGGGATAATGCGATCGACAGGCTTGACCATCAGGTGGACGTCGATCGGTACTTGCACGTGCGGGCGGATCGCTTCGCACACCAGCGGGCCGATGGTCAGGTTCGGCACATAATGGTTATCCATCACGTCGAAGTGGATGATGTCGGCGCCGGCGGTAACGACGTTGCGCACTTCCTCGCCGAGGCGGGCAAAGTCGGCGGACAGGATGCTGGGAGCGATACGGAATGTTGTCATGGTGGCTAAAGGCTGAGAGTAGAAAATGCGAAGATGCGCTATTTTACGCTTGACGCCGGTACCATGCTTCATTGAAGGACCGTGAAACACAGAATACGCATCGCGCGATGGTCAATGCGTCGCGCGCGACACACAATACGACTGGCAATGTCTGAATAGGAATGACGATGGCGACTTATGAATTTACGGTAACGGTCAAGACGCAATATCTGCCTGAACAATCGGCACCGGACCAGGGGCGGCACGTGTTCAGTTACACGATCCGCGTCGTCAACACGGGCACGGCTGGCGCGCAATTGATTTCGCGCCACTGGCTTATCACGGATGCGAACAACAAGGTGGAAGAGGTGCGCGGTCTGGGCGCCGTCGGCCACCAGCCGCTGCTGCAGCCGGGCGAGCAGTTCGAATACACGAGCGGCACCATGCTGGGCACGCCGCAAGGCTCGATGCGCGGCGAATACTTTTGCGTGGCAGAAGACGGCCATCAGTTCGAAGCTTTGATTCCCGAGTTCGTGCTGTCGGTGCCGCGCACCCTGCATTGACGCAACGCCGGGGGGCTTGGCCCCTTATTTCAGTTTTTCGGTGCTGTCCTGTTCTTCGCTGAGTTGCTGGCGTGCCGGTGGCGCGGGTTTTTTACCCGAATACATGGTCCACCAGACTATAAATGCCAGCAAGAAGAACGCCACCAGCGCCTCTATCATCAAGATCCACATACGCACCCCTATGTTATTTACCCGCAGCTTAGTATTTACCCGCCGTCTGTTGACACGCGGTAGTCTACCCGTTTCCATCGGCGCCGTCGCGCTCGCGCTGTCCGCCTGTACCACGCCATCGGCGCCACCGGCCGCCGCCGGCGGCAAGGCGCCGCCCATCGCGCCGACCGTCGTCAGGCCCGTGCCCGCCAAGCCGGCCGACGCCAAGGATGCCGCGGATGTGGCAGCGCCCACCTTCGTGCCCGCCAAGTTCGCCGCCTTGCCTGGCTGGGCCCGCGACGACATGCGCGCCGCCTGGCCAGCCTTCATGGCTTCGTGCGGCGTGCTGGTCAAGCGTCCGGACTGGAAGGAATCGTGCACGATCGCGCGCCAGGTGAATGCCGACAGCGACAAGGCCATCCGTCTGTTCTTCGAAACGTTCTTTGTGCCCAATCAAGTCATTACGGCCGATGGTGCCAGCACGGGCCTCGTCACCGGCTACTACGAGCCGCTGCTGCACGGCGCGCGCAAGCGCGGCGGTCCATACCAGACGCCGCTGTACAAGGTGCCCGACGACCTGGTCTCGGTGGACTTGTCCGGCGTGTATCCGGAACTGAAGAACATGCGCCTGCGGGGCAAGCTGGTCGGCAAGAAGGTGATCCCGTACGCGACCCGTGCCGACATCGAGCGCGCCACGTCCGTCACGGGCAAGGAATTGCTGTGGGTGGATGACGAAGTCGAGGCGTTCTTCCTGCAGGTGCAGGGTTCCGGCCGCGTGCAGCTGACCGATACGCAGGAAACCGTGCGCGTGGCATATGCGGATCAAAACGGCCACCCCTACAAGTCGATTGGCCGCTACCTGGTCGACAAGGGCGAGCTGACCCTGAGCCAGGCGTCCGCGCAAGGCATCAAGGCGTGGATTGCCGGCCACCCGACGCGCAAGGATGAATTGTTCAACGCTAACCCCAGCTATGTCTTCTTCAAGGAAGAGCGTTTGCCCGATCCGAAAGTGGGGCCGAAGGGTGCGCTGGGCGTGCCGTTGACGCCGCAGCGCTCGGTGGCCGTCGATTCGCGCTTCCTGCCGCTGGGCGCGCCCGTGTTTTTGTCCACCACGCAAGCCAATAGCGAGATTCCCATGCAGCGCCTGGTGATGGCGCAGGATACGGGCGGCGCCATTCGCGGGCCGATCCGTGTCGATTATTTCTTTGGCTTTGGCGCGGAAGCGGCCGAGAATGCGGGCCGCATGAAACAGAGCGGCGCCGTGTGGGTATTGTTGCCGAAGCAGGCGCCGGCGCGCTGAGTTGCTGCGCGCGACGCCGGGGTAGCGATGGTCTGGCTTAACGCAGAACCATGACCGGCAAATGCGTATGCGCGAGCACTTTTTGCGTTTCGCTGCCCACGAACAGCTTGTTCAAGCCCTTGCGGCCATGCGAGGCCATCAGGATGATGTCGCAATGGTAGGTTTGCGCCGCATTGACGATTTCGTCGTGCGGACTCGGTGACACTGCCACCACGCCTTCGAAAGGCACGCCGGCGGCGCGCGCCGCTTCGCCGATCTTGTCGATGGCGCGTTGCGAAGCTTCCTGCATCTGCTGTTCATACAGGCTGGCGTCGAGCACGATGCCGCCGTCGGCCATCGGCGAGAACGGGAACGGTTGCACCACGCTGATGGCGACCAGCTTGGCCTTGTTCAATTGGGCAAAGGCGAGGGCAGTCTCGGCAGCTTTGTCGGACAACGGCGAGCCGTCGGTGGGAAATAAGATGGTGTTAAACATGGCGTGCTCCTCAAGTGATGTAAGACAGCTTATGGATTTACATCAATTAAAACCTTGATGTAAATCAAACCTCACAGGCTTTGGCATGAATAGTGTCGCCAAGGCAATCTTTCTGCAGTGTATTCCCGTTCCTCGCTTCAGGTGCGCACGCTACGCAGCGGCGTGCCCCACACTATGGCAACCGTCAACGCAATGCTGCCTGCCGCGATGCAGGCCAGGCCATTGCGCACGCCAAAATGTTCCGCTACCCAGCCGGCGGCCAGCGCGCCCAGCGGCGCCGTCGCCACCGTCAGGAAGCGCATGGTGGAAGTCATCCTGCCCAGCATGGGATCGGGCGTGACTTTCTGGCGCAAGCCCAGGTAGGGAATAAAGAACAGCATCACGCCGCAATCGAAAAAGAACATCAATATGGCATAGGCGACGGCGCTGGCCGCCGCGCTGCCGAACAGCGCGGCGGGAATCGTTGGCGTCAGGGCAAAGCAGAGCGAGGTCGAAGCCAGGCCGATCAGGATGGTGCGGCCAGCGCCGTAGCGCTTCGTCAGCGGCTTGACGATGAAGGCGCTGAGCAAGACGCCGGCGCCGCCCAGCATCTGCGTCATGCCCAGCACGCCAGGGCTCATGCCCAGGTCGCGCGTGGCGAACAGCACCGTCAAGGCCATGCTGGCGTAAAACAGGAAGTGCCAGATGCCGGCGCCCCAGGCCAGCGCGCGCAGCAGCGGCTCGCGCCAGACGAACAGCAAGCCGTCGGCTATGTCGCGCAGGGCGTGCTTGTCGGAGGGCGCCGGCCGTGGGTCGCGCACGCTCATGGCGCGCAAATTGAAAACGGAAATCAAGTATCCGCAGGCCGTGCACAGGATGGCGACGGGCGCGGACAGCACTTGCACCAGTACGCCGGCCAGGCCGGGGCCGATCAGGCGCGAAGCCGATTCCGTGGCGGCAAATTTCGATTGCGCATCGATCAAGCCATCGCGGCCCACCAGGAAAGTCAGGAACACCTGTTCGGCGCCGCCGCCGACGACGAAGCCCGTGCCGATGATGAATCCCACTATATATAACCATGGCATCGACAGCACGCCGCACCAGTAGGCCACAGCCACGCTGGCCAGGGCCAGGCCGGACATGCTTTCGCTGAACAGCATGATCGGGTGCTTGCTGCGCCGGTCCAGCAGCACGCCGACAGGCAAACCGAACAGGGCGAACGGCAGCGCCTGTAGCGCGACCAGTACGCCCATCTGTTCCGGCGTCGCATGCAGCAGCAGTACCGCGCAAAGGGGCAGGGCCAGTGAAGTGATCTGGGCGCCGAAGCAATTGAGGCCGTTGCTGAACCACAGGCGGCGGAAATTGACGCTGGCGGCGCTGCCGTCGCCGCGCAGATAGCGGGTGCAGTACTGGAAGAAGGAGGAGAAAATACGCTGCTCGATGAAAGGTGATCGGACTCACAATAATAGCAGCGCACCTGCCGCGCCGCTGCCGTTAGCCGCTACAATCGTTGCACCGTTCATCGAGAGGAGACACTATGCAATACGAAGACCTGATCATCGACATCCAGGACAAAGTGGCGGTCATCCGCCTGAACCGTCCCAAGGCCTTGAATGCCTTGAACGACAACATGATGAATGAGCTGGGCCACGCCTTGCTGAAATTCGACGCGGACGAGAATATCGGCTGCATCGTGCTCACGGGCAGCGAAAAAGCCTTTGCCGCCGGCGCTGACATCGCCGCCATGGCTGATTACACTTATCCCGACACCTTTACCCAGGGTTACATCAGCCGCAACTGGGAGCATATCTTGCGCGTGCGCAAACCGGTGGTGGGCGCGGTGGCCGGCTATGCGCTCGGTGGCGGCTGCGAACTGGCCATGATGTGCGATTTCCTGATCGCCGCCGACAGCGCCAAATTCGGCCAGCCGGAAATCAAGGTTGGCGTCACGCCGGGCGCGGGCGGTACGCAGCGTCTGCCGCGCGCCATCGGCAAGGCCAAGGCCATGGATCTGCTGCTGACGGCACGCACCATCGACGCTGCCGAGGCAGAACGCATCGGCCTGGTGTCGCGCGTGGTTCCGGCTGATAAATTGCTGGAAGAAACTCTGGCTGCCGCCAAGACCATCGCCGCCATGCCGACCTCGGTGGCCATGATGATCAAGGATTGCGTCAACCGCGCCTTCGAAACGACCCTGACCGATGGCGTCGCCTATGAGCGCCGCTTGTTCCAGGCTGCCTTCGGCACGCCTGCACAAAAAGAAGGCATGCACGCTTTCCTGGAAAAGCGCTTGCCAAACTTCGGCGGTCTTTGATATGATTCGCCTCCCCGATGAGACGCACTAGTTTGCGGCACAAAAGGGGCGGCCTTTCGGGGCTGGGTAGTAAAAAAGAAGGTTGACGAATTAGCCGAAACGCTTCATACTCTTCCTTCTTCGCAGCTGACAAACACAACGCTTTGTCGATAGCGCGAAAGTGGCACCGAATACAGTTCTTTAACAATTAACAGTCGATAAGTGTGGGCATTTGATGCAAGTGCAGCGTCAATCTTCGGATTGGCGTCTAACTTAAAATATCAAATGTTCACGAAGAAATAAATGAAATAGGACGCTTCGCAAGAAGTGGCCTGTCAGTTGTTTTTGAAGTGAGCGACCCGTCAGCAATGACGGTGCCGGTAAAACGGCAAAGTAACAGAGATTAAACTGAAGAGTTTGATCCTGGCTCAGATTGAACGCTGGCGGCATGCCTTACACATGCAAGTCGAACGGCAGCACGGAGCTTGCTCTGGTGGCGAGTGGCGAACGGGTGAGTAATATATCGGAACGTACCCTGGAGTGGGGGATAACGTAGCGAAAGTTACGCTAATACCGCATACGATCTACGGATGAAAGTGGGGGATCGCAAGACCTCATGCTCGTGGAGCGGCCGATATCTGATTAGCTAGTTGGTAGGGTAAAAGCCTACCAAGGCATCGATCAGTAGCTGGTCTGAGAGGACGACCAGCCACACTGGAACTGAGACACGGTCCAGACTCCTACGGGAGGCAGCAGTGGGGAATTTTGGACAATGGGCGAAAGCCTGATCCAGCAATGCCGCGTGAGTGAAGAAGGCCTTCGGGTTGTAAAGCTCTTTTGTCAGGGAAGAAACGGTGAGAGCTAATATCTTTTGCTAATGACGGTACCTGAAGAATAAGCACCGGCTAACTACGTGCCAGCAGCCGCGGTAATACGTAGGGTGCAAGCGTTAATCGGAATTACTGGGCGTAAAGCGTGCGCAGGCGGTTTTGTAAGTCTGATGTGAAATCCCCGGGCTCAACCTGGGAATTGCATTGGAGACTGCAAGGCTAGAATCTGGCAGAGGGGGGTAGAATTCCACGTGTAGCAGTGAAATGCGTAGATATGTGGAGGAACACCGATGGCGAAGGCAGCCCCCTGGGTCAAGATTGACGCTCATGCACGAAAGCGTGGGGAGCAAACAGGATTAGATACCCTGGTAGTCCACGCCCTAAACGATGTCTACTAGTTGTCGGGTCTTAATTGACTTGGTAACGCAGCTAACGCGTGAAGTAGACCGCCTGGGGAGTACGGTCGCAAGATTAAAACTCAAAGGAATTGACGGGGACCCGCACAAGCGGTGGATGATGTGGATTAATTCGATGCAACGCGAAAAACCTTACCTACCCTTGACATGGCTGGAATCCTCGAGAGATTGGGGAGTGCTCGAAAGAGAACCAGTACACAGGTGCTGCATGGCTGTCGTCAGCTCGTGTCGTGAGATGTTGGGTTAAGTCCCGCAACGAGCGCAACCCTTGTCATTAGTTGCTACGAAAGGGCACTCTAATGAGACTGCCGGTGACAAACCGGAGGAAGGTGGGGATGACGTCAAGTCCTCATGGCCCTTATGGGTAGGGCTTCACACGTCATACAATGGTACATACAGAGCGCCGCCAACCCGCGAGGGGGAGCTAATCGCAGAAAGTGTATCGTAGTCCGGATTGTAGTCTGCAACTCGACTGCATGAAGTTGGAATCGCTAGTAATCGCGGATCAGCATGTCGCGGTGAATACGTTCCCGGGTCTTGTACACACCGCCCGTCACACCATGGGAGCGGGTTTTACCAGAAGTAGGTAGCTTAACCGTAAGGAGGGCGCTTACCACGGTAGGATTCGTGACTGGGGTGAAGTCGTAACAAGGTAGCCGTATCGGAAGGTGCGGCTGGATCACCTCCTTTCTAGAGTTTGCACGAATCAGGTAACTGGTTCACGCATCAAATGTTCACACTTATCGGCTGTTAAATGAAGAAGAAACAGTAGTCGTAGTAGCACCGCGTTGGGGCTGTAGCTCAGCTGGTTAGAGCACCGTGTTGATAACGCGGGGGTCGTTGGTTCGAGTCCAACCAGCCCTACCAGTAAAAGCGTCAAACGAAAGTACAAACCTACTTTCGTTTGGTTGATAGCTAAAAACCACTGGCAAAGCCAGATGATTTTTAGAGATCAAAGCCACGCAAGACCCATAGGGGGATTAGCTCAGCTGGGAGAGCACCTGCTTTGCAAGCAGGGGGTCGTCGGTTCGATCCCGTCATCCTCCACCAAGTACTTTGAAAGTGCAAACGTAAGCCAGTCATCAAGACTTGGGTTTAGGTTTGATCTTTTAGCGATCAAAGCTGTTTCGTTCTTTAACAATCTGGAAGAAGTAAAGATTATTTATTGATCAAGTCTATGCGTGCAGCAATGCATGAGGCGACTTGATGGGTAATGATTGTATGTATCAACAAACAAGCAACAACGTTGTACTTTCTTATCCCTGTAGCGCTCTTTGATTACCTAGTAATCAGAGGCTAACGTTATAGGGACAAGCGAATAAGTGCACATGGTGGATGCCTTGGCGATTACAGGCGATGAAGGACGTAGTAGCTTGCGATAAGCTGCGGGGAGTGAGCAAACACACTTTGATCCGCAGATTTCCGAATGGGGCAACCCACCCTTTTAGGGTATTGCATACTGAATACATAGGTATGCAAGGCGAACGCGGCGAACTGAAACATCTAAGTAGCTGCAGGAAAAGAAATCAACCGAGATTCCCAAAGTAGCGGCGAGCGAAATGGGAAGAGCCTGTACGTGATAGTCGGACCGATAACAGAATCCTCTGGAAATAGGAGCCATAGTGGGTGATAGCCCCGTATGTGAAATCGGACCGGTGGTACTAAGCGTACGACAAGTAGGGCGGGACACGTGACATCCTGTCTGAATATGGGGGGACCATCCTCCAAGGCTAAATACTCGTAATCGACCGATAGTGAACCAGTACCGTGAGGGAAAGGCGAAAAGAACCCCGGAAGGGGAGTGAAATAGATCCTGAAACCGTGTGCATACAAACAGTAGGAGCGGACTTGTTCCGTGACTGCGTACCTTTTGTATAATGGGTCAGCGACTTACATTCAGTGGCAAGGTTAACCAGATAGGGAAGCCGTAGAGAAATCGAGTCCGAATAGGGCGATCAGTCGCTGGGTGTAGACCCGAAACCAAGTGATCTACTCATGGCCAGGATGAAGGTGCGGTAACACGCCCTGGAGGTCCGAACCCACTAATGTTGAAAAATTAGGGGATGAGCTGTGGGTAGGGGTGAAAGGCTAAACAAACTTGGAAATAGCTGGTTCTCTCCGAAAACTATTTAGGTAGTGCCTCAAGTATCACCATCGGGGGTAGAGCACTGTTATGGCTAGGGGGTCATTGCGACTTACCAAACCATTGCAAACTCCGAATACCGATGAGTGCGAGCTTGGGAGACAGACGTCGGGTGCTAACGTCCGGCGTCAAGAGGGAAACAACCCAGACCGCCAGCTAAGGTCCCAAAGATTGGCTAAGTGGAAAACGAAGTGGGAAGGCTAAAACAGTCAGGATGTTGGCTTAGAAGCAGCCATCATTTAAAGAAAGCGTAATAGCTCACTGATCGAGTCGTCCTGCGCGGAAGATGTAACGGGGCTAAGCCAGTCACCGAAGCTGCGGATATTGTTCTGTGATTTATCACAGATATATATGGTAGGAGAGCGTTCTGTAAGCCTGCGAAGGTGTCTTGTAAAGGATGCTGGAGGTATCAGAAGTGCGAATGCTGACATGAGTAGCGATAATGGGGGTGAAAAGCCTCCACGCCGTAAGCCCAAGGTTTCCTGTTCAACGTTCATCGGAGCAGGGTGAGTCGGCCCCTAAGGCGAGGCAGAGATGCGTAGCTGATGGGAAGCAGGTTAATATTCCTGCACCGTCGTATGATGCGATGGGGGGACGGATCGCGGAAGGTTGTCCAACTGTTGGAATAGTTGGTTTTTGGCTCATAGAAGGCACTTAGGCAAATCCGGGTGCGGAATTCAAGGGGTTGAGACGAGTGAACTTGTTCACGAAGCAATCGGAAGTGGTTCCAAGAAAAGCCTCTAAGCTTCAGTCATACGAGACCGTACCGCAAACCGACACAGGTGGGCGAGATGAGTATTCTAAGGCGCTTGAGAGAACTCGGGAGAAGGAACTCGGCAAATTGGTACCGTAACTTCGGGAAAAGGTACGCCCCGGTAGCTTGATTGGTTTACTCCATGAGGGTGAAAGGGTTGCAATAAACTGGTGGCTGCGACTGTTTAATAAAAACACAGCACTCTGCAAACACGAAAGTGGACGTATAGGGTGTGACGCCTGCCCGGTGCTGGAAGATTAAATGATGGGGTGCAAGCTCTTGATTGAAGTCCCAGTAAACGGCGGCCGTAACTATAACGGTCCTAAGGTAGCGAAATTCCTTGTCGGGTAAGTTCCGACCTGCACGAATGGCGTAACGATGGCCACACTGTCTCCTCCCGAGACTCAGCGAAGTTGAAATGTTTGTGATGATGCAATCTACCCGCGGCTAGACGGAAAGACCCCATGAACCTTTACTGTAGCTTTGCATTGGACTTTGAACCAATCTGTGTAGGATAGGTGGGAGGCTTTGAAGCGGGGACGCTAGTTCTCGTGGAGCCAACCTTGAAATACCACCCTGGTTTGTTTGAGGTTCTAACCTTGGTCCGTTATCCGGATCGGGGACAGTGCATGGTAGGCAGTTTGACTGGGGCGGTCTCCTCCTAAAGTGTAACGGAGGAGTTCGAAGGTACGCTAGATACGGTCGGACATCGTGTTGATAGTGCAATGGCATAAGCGTGCTTAACTGCGAGACTGACAAGTCGAGCAGGTACGAAAGTAGGACATAGTGATCCGGTGGTTCTGTATGGAAGGGCCATCGCTCAACGGATAAAAGGTACTCTGGGGATAACAGGCTGATTCCTCCCAAGAGTTCATATCGACGGGGGAGTTTGGCACCTCGATGTCGGCTCATCACATCCTGGGGCTGTAGCCGGTCCCAAGGGTATGGCTGTTCGCCATTTAAAGTGGTACGTGAGCTGGGTTTAAAACGTCGTGAGACAGTTTGGTCCCTATCTGCCGTGGGCGTTGGAAATTTGAAGGGGGCTGCTCCTAGTACGAGAGGACCGGAGTGGACGAACCTCTGGTGTACCGGTTGTCACGCCAGTGGCATTGCCGGGTAGCTAAGTTCGGAAGAGATAACCGCTGAAAGCATCTAAGCGGGAAACTTGCCTTGAGATGAGATTTCCCAGAGCCTTGAGCTCTTTGAAGGGTCGTTCGAGACCAGGACGTTGATAGGCTGGGTGTGGAAGTGCAGTAATGCATTAAGCTAACCAGTACTAATTGCCCGTACGGCTTGTCCCTATAACCTTAGCAGGTACAGAGGATAAGACGGTACAACGTTGCGTGTGTGTTGATACTACCATTCATTACCCCAATCTTTGCTTCTTCCAGATTCATGGCTTTGTCGTCCAACAGGAGACAAACGCCGGTACAAGTTATGCCTGATGACCATAGCAAGTTGGTCCCACCCCTTCCCATCCCGAACAGGACCGTGAAACAACTTTGCGCCGATGATAGTGCTGCAACCAGTGTGAAAGTAGGTTATCGTCAGGCTTGTTATTCGCAGTAAGAGAAAAACCCCGCCGGACTCCGGTGGGGTTTTTTTTCGTCTGGCGGTTTTGCGGGGTGCCGCAGGTGGTTGTCGGCTTACGCTGCGCTAAGCCGACCTACGCCGGCCTGCGCCGACGGACATCGGCCCACATCGGCCAAGCCGGGTAGGTCGGATTAGCGCGCAGCGCGTAATCCGACAACACTGTTGGCGTCCGAGGGGAGACTTATGCGCTTGCGCGCCAAGCTGACCTACGGTATAATTCGCCTCCTCAGATCAGATGGTTTGCTGCCCCGTTGGGAGCAGGCTGTTGAAAAAGTTATGCCTGATGACCATAGCAAGTTGGTCCCACCCCTTCCCATCCCGAACAGGACCGTGAAACAACTTTGCGCCGATGATAGTGCTGCAACCAGTGTGAAAGTAGGTTATCGTCAGGCTTGTTATATAAAAAAACCCCGCATCAGCGGGGTTTTTTTTCGTCTGCAGCATTCATCGGACTAGATGCCCCAGGTGATGCTTTCATTTTCCGCCTTGGCCGAGCGCAGCATCTCCATCAAGGGATAGGCGCGCTGCGAGAAATGCACTTTTTGCGCGCGCGCATGGGCGCCCGTTTCGCCATCTTCCAGCGTTTCCGGCGTATGCGCATCGTGTTCGACGTCATTTTCCGGATGCAGTTTGCTTTCCGCGACTTCTTTTTCCAGCAGGGCTAGGGCATCGCCCGCTTCGGCTGGCGTGATGACGCCGCGCGTGGGGTTCTTGTGCAGGATGTCGAGGATGCGCTGGGCATGTTCCTGGTACATCAGCACTTCAGGGGAGGATTTGGATTTGAATGAGATCAACATAAGCGCTTTCTGAAACTTGTTGTTAGTGTCGAAACAATATCACGACTTGAAATGTCGCACAGGCCGTCCGATTGCCCGGATTGCACATTTGCAAGCCGGATAGGGCCATCTGTTGGACAACGCACTCATTTACAAGAGCTTGCTTACGGTGAAAATACCCGTTTAAGCGATCGTTAAGTCTCAATCCAGTTTCACCGAGTCCATGAAAGTGTCGATGGTGTCACGCGACAGCTTGCTTTCTTCACCGAGGATGATGATCTGGAAAATCCGTTTATCCTGCGCCACGAAACGGCCGACCAGCAAGACAGGCTTGCCTTGCTGCGTGCCTTTGGCCTCGATGCTGAGCGAACTGTGCTGGTGTGTTCCTGCCGCCGTGCTCCTGGCCGTCGATGCCGATTTTTCGCTGCGCACGGTGCCGTTAATATTCTTTAACAGGGCAGTCTGCATGGCGGGCAGGGCCGCTTGCGCCTGTTCTGCACTGTCGAGCACGGCGCTGCCGATGGCGAAGGTATTGCCATCAACCTCGCTGGCCGTCATGGTCAGGCTGATTTTCTTACCATCAAGATCGATCTCGCGCGTCAGCACGGCCGGTTTGCCTGGGAACAAGGCCGTGAACTGGGCGTCGGGGCTGCGGTAGTCGCGCCAGTCGAACTTCGGACTGCAGGCGGACAAGACGCCGGCGGCCGCGAGCGTAGCCAGAAAGAGGGCAAGTGATGGTTTTTTCATCAGCAGATGGTAGCAGCGCCGCCAGTCGCGCGCAATCGTGCACGTGTGGCACTTACGGGCCGCCTTATATTTCACGCAGCACGCGCCGGTACTGGATCGCTTCGGCGACGTGCGGCTGTGTGATGCCGGGGCTAGCCTCCAGGTCCGCGATGCTGCGCGCCACGCGCAGTACGCGGTGGTAGGTACGCGCCGACCAGTGCAATCGCGCCATGGCGCCGTGCAGCAGCTGTTCGCCATGCGTTTCCAGGCGACAATGCTGTTCGATTTCCGTGCTGCTCAGGCGCTGATTCGCCTTTCCCTGGCGCGCCAGCTGCAGGGCAAAGGCTGCCGCTACCCTTGTGGCGATGGCTCGCGTGCTTTCTCCGGCGCCGGCGTGCCGGCCCAGCGCCGCCGGCGGCATCGCGGCCACTTCAATCTGCAGGTCGATACGGTCGAGCAGCGGGCCGGACAGGCGGCTGTGATAACGGAGCACGGCGTCCGGCGTGCAGCGGCAACGTCCCGAAGCGTGGCCCAGATAACCGCACGGGCAGGGATTCATGGCGGCGATCAGCTGGAAGCGGGCAGGAAACTCGGCCTGGCGGGCCGCGCGTGAAATGTTGATCACGCCCGATTCCATGGGCTGGCGCAACACATCGAGCACCCGGCGCTGAAATTCGGCGATTTCATCGAGAAACAGCACGCCGCAGTGCGCGAGCGAGATTTCTCCGGGGCGCGGAACATTGCCGCCGCCCACCAGGGCCACACCGGACGCCGTCTGGTGCGGGGCGCGGTAGGGGCGGCGTTTCCAGTGTTCCACCTTGAAGTGGCCACCCAGCGAATGCACGGCAGCCGATTCCAGCGCCTCTTCGTCGCTCATGGGCGGCAGCACGCCGGGAAAACGGCTGGCCAGCATGGTCTTGCCCGCGCCCGGCGGCCCGACCATCAGGACGTTATGGCCGCCTGCGGCCGCCACTTCCAGCGCCCGCCGCGCCTGCTGCTGCCCTTGCACGTCGGCAAAGTCGGGATACGGAAAGACGTGCGCTGCCAGCATGGGCTGATGGCGTTGCAGGGCGGTCTGGCTGCCGTGCGCGGCAAAATGCGCGCAGACTTCCAGCAGGCTGTGGGCGGGATAGATGCAGGCATCGCTGACGAGCGCCGCCTCGTCCGCGTTCGCCTGCGGCAGGATGAAGGCGCGTGGCGCGCCCGCCGGGCTGCGCTGCATGGCAAAGGTCATGGCCAGCGCGCCGCGAATGGGACGCAACTGGCCTGAGAGCGACAGTTCGCCCGCGAATTCGTAGTGATGTAATTGGTCGCCCGGCAACTGGCCCGAGGCGGCCAGGATACCCAAGGCAATAGGCAGGTCGAAGCGCCCCGATTCCTTGGGCAAGTCCGCCGGCGCCAGGTTGGCCGTGATGCGCCGCGCCGGCATCTCAAAGCCGCAGTTTTGCAGCGCGGCACGGACGCGGTCGCGCGATTCCTTCACTTCCGTATCCGGCAGGCCGACTATCGTAAACGAAGGCAAACCGTTGGCAAGGTGGACTTCGACACTTACCTCGGGCGCTTCCATGCCGGCCAGGGCGCGGCTTTTCAGGACGGCCAGACTCATCAAACTCCCCTGTGGCGCGGGCGCGGGCAGTCTCAGTCTAGCGCGTGAAACGCCGTCAGGCTTGAGCTATGCCAGCAAGGCCGTCAATAACGTGGTCTGGCTGGCGTCACCTTACAACCTTACACCTTGGCCTTGGGTTCGTTCAGACGGGTTTCCAGTTCGATCAGGCGCAATTCCAGTGCGTCGAGCTTGGCGCGGGTCTTGGCCAGCACTTGCGCCTGGATATCGAATTCCTCGCGCGTGACGAGATCGAGGCGGGCGAAGCCCTGGGTCATCATCGATTTCACGTTTTTCTCGATATCCTTGGCCGGCGAGTTCTCGATGGCCTGGTGGATCTTGCCTTGCAAGTCGTTAAAGAAGGTATTCATGTCCATGTTCAGTCCTTTTATGGTGCGGCATGTGCATCGCACCATTGCGGTGCACAGCGGTGTTAATCTGGTGCGAAAATAGGCAAATCCACAACGCTTCAGCAACGTATTTCCGCATGCCCAGCGGCTTGCACGGTATGTATGGCCGGAAAGGCACCTGTCAAGGTGGCAAGAGAGCTGGCACGTATTCTGCTAAAGAAGGTATGAACGCTTTGTGATCTCCAGCCAAGATTTTAAACCTCAACCGCTTTAAAAGTTCAATAAAAGGGAATCGCCATGAAGAATCTGTCCAAGAACATGACTTTAGCTGCAGCGTTGACGCTGGCCATGACCGCCTTGTGCGGCAGCGCCATGGCCCAGGATGCAGTGGCGGCGCCTGCTGCGGCCGAAGCCGTACCTGATAACGTGGTGAGCTACAACGTGGCGCTGACCAGCGACTACCGCTATCGTGGCGTGTCGCAAAGCCGTCTCGACCCTGCCATCAGCGGCGGCGCCGACTATACCCACAACCCGACGGGTTTGTACGTGGGGACCTGGTTGTCGAGCATCAAATGGATCAAAGACGGCGGCGGCGATACCAACCTGGAATGGGATATCTACGGCGGCAAACGTGGCGAGATCAGCAACGATTTCACCTACGATGTGGGCGGCCTGTACTACTTCTATCCCTCGAATGGGCTGAGCACCAACGCGAACACCTTCGAACTGTACGGCCAGCTCGGCTATGGCCCGGCCTACATCAAGTACTCGCATTCGACCAGTAATCTGTTCGGCGTGCCTGACAGCAAGAACAGCGGCTACCTCGATGTGGGTGCCAACGTCGATGTGCACGATGGCTACATGCTGAACCTGCATGCCGGACGCCAGAAGGTCGCGCACAACGATTCCCTCAGCTATAACGATTACAAGATCGGCGTGACCAAGGATTTCGGCGTGGTGACCGTGGCTCTGGCCGCCGTCAAGGCCAACATCACGTCGCTGGCACCGAATGGCAAGAATCTGGCGAAATCCGGTCTCGTGCTGACCGTATCCAAAACCTTTTAAGCGAGACTGCCATGAAAATGATTACTGCAATCATTAAGCCGTTCAAACTGGACGAAGTACGCGAAGCCTTGTCGGCTATCAATGTGCAAGGCATTACCGTCACCGAAGTCAAAGGTTTCGGCCGCCAGAAAGGCCATACGGAACTCTACCGTGGCGCCGAGTATGTCGTTGATTTTTTGCCAAAAACCAAGATTGAAGCAGCCGTCGATGACGCCATTGTCGACCAGGCCATCGAAGCGATCGAAGGCGCCGCGCGTACCGGTAAAATCGGCGACGGCAAGATTTTCGTCTACAACCTGGAACAAGTCATCCGCATCCGTACCGGTGAAACCGGCAACGAAGCGCTCTAAGGGGAATATTGATGCGTAAAAATATAACAAAATTGCTCGCTGGGTTTGCCTGTCTGTGTGCGTTTGGCGTCGCCGCGCCAAGCTTTGCCGATGCCCCTGCCAAGACGGAGGCAGCCACGACCACGGCCGTTGCCTCCCCCGCCGTCACGCCCGTGCCTGACGCACCAGCACCGGCTGCTGCTGCGCCGGCCGCTGCCGCTGCAGCGCCAGCCGCCGCGCCCGTCGCCAACAAGGGCGATACCAGTTTCATGATGATTTCCACTTTGCTGGTGATTTTGATGACCATCCCCGGCCTGGCCCTGTTCTACGGCGGCCTGGTGCGCTCGAAGAACATGCTGTCGGTGCTGATGCAAGTGTTCATGGTGTTCGCGCTGGTCATCGTGCTGTGGTGTATTTACGGTTACTCGGTCGCCTTCACGGAAAAAACCGCCTTCTTCGGTGGCTTCGACCGCCTGTTCCTGAACGGTATCTGGGATCCGGCCAAGGGCACGTTTGCCGCCGCCGCCACCTTCAGCAAGGGCGTCGTCATTCCCGAGTTCGTCTTCGTCGCTTTCCAGGGCACGTTTGCCGCCATCACCTGCGCACTGATCGTCGGCGCCTTTGCCGAGCGCGCCAAGTTTGCCGCCGTGCTGGCCTTCGTCGTGCTGTGGTTCACATTTGCCTACCTGCCAGCGGCCCACATGGTGTGGTTCTGGACCGGTCCTGACCTGATCACCAATGCCGCCACCTCGGCCAGCGAAGCCCTGAAAGCGGGCTGGATCTGGCAAAAAGGCGCGCTGGACTTCGCCGGCGGCACCGTGGTGCACATCAATGCCGCCGTCGCCGGCCTGGTGGGCGCGATCATGATCGGCAAGCGCGTCGGCTACGGCCGTGAATCGATGGCGCCGCACTCGCTGACGATGACCATGATCGGCGCCTCGCTGCTGTGGGTGGGCTGGTTCGGTTTCAATGCCGGTTCCTCGCTGGAAGCGGGCGACGTGGCGGCCCTGGCTTTCGTCAACACCTTGCTGGCCACTGCCGCCGCCACCCTGTCGTGGGTATTTGGCGAGTGGATCAGCAAAGGCAAGCCATCCATGCTCGGTGGCGCGTCCGGCGCCGTGGCCGGCCTGGTGGCGATCACCCCGGCGGCCGGCTTTGTCGGCCCGATGGGCGGCCTGGTCATCGGCCTGCTGGCCGGTATCGTCTGCCTGTGGGGCGTGAATGGCCTGAAACGCCTGATCGGCGCCGACGATTCGCTCGACGTGTTCGGCGTGCATGGCGTGGGCGGTATCCTCGGTGCCTTGCTGACGGGCGTGTTTGCTGCACCACAATTGGGCGGCCAGGGCATCTTCGACTATGTCACCAACAAGATGTCGGCCGATCCGTATTCGATCGGTCATCAGGTGTGGGTGCAGGCGCAAGCGGTCGGCACCACCATCCTGTGGTCGGCCGTCGTCTCCGTCGTCGCCTATAAACTGGTCGACATCGTCATCGGCTTGCGCGTACCGGAAGAAGAAGAGCGCGAAGGCCTCGACATCACCAGCCATGGCGAGCAAGCGTATCATGGTTAAATAACAAGGATCTGACATGCCAGCGCCCCGGCGCGGCATGTCCGGCCAGAAAGGCGCCTCATTGAGGTGCCTTTTTTTCGTTGTGGGAATGGAAAAGGTCTTTAAAACAAGGGTTTTGCCCCGATTTGGGGTACTTACACGGTAATATAGTCGGCAGTTCTGTGTGCTTTTTTGAATACTGCACATAATTTAAGGATGTAACTATGGTTCCCCATCTCGTCACGGCCCTGACCGGACCGCTGCTCGACCTCGAAAAAAAGATTCTGGCCGCGACGCCGGCCATTGAGCGCTGGTTTCGCATGGAGTGGCAAGAACACACGCCGCCCTTCTATTGCTCGGTAGACTTGCGTAACGCCGGCTACAAACTGGCGCCCGTCGATACCAATCTGTTCCCTGGCGGTTTCCATAACCTGGCCACGGAAATGCTGCCCCTGTCCGTGCAGGCCGCCATGGCTGCCATCGACAAGTATTGCCCGGACGCCCGCAACCTGCTGATCGTGCCGGAATTGCACAACACCACGCCGCAATACCTGCAGAACGTGGCGCGCCTGATGCAAATCTTCCGCCAGACGGGACTGCACGTGCGCTTCGGTTCGTGGTCGCCCGAGATCACCCAGCCGACACCGCTGGCCCTGCCGGACGGCAACATGCTCGTCATCGAGCCCCTCGTGCGCCTGAACAACGGTCGCCGCCTGGGCTTGAAGGATTTCGACCCGTGCACGATTCTGCTGAATAACGACTTGTCGGACGGCATCCCCGATATCTTGCAAAATATTCATGAACAAAGCTTGCTGCCGCCCTTGCACGCGGGCTGGGCTTTGCGCCGCAAGAGCAACCACTACACGGCCTACGATGAAGTGGTGAAAAAATTCGGCAAGATGATCGATGTCGACCCGTGGATGCTCAATCCCTTCCACGCCAAGTGCAGCGACGTCAATTTCCAGGAAGGCGAGGGCGAAGACGCGCTGGCCGCCAGCGTCGACGTGCTGCTGGCCAAGATCCGCAAGAAATACAAGGAATACGGCATCAAGGAAAAGCCCTTCGTCATCGTCAAGCCCGATGCGGGCACGTATGGCACGGGCATCATGACGGTGCGCGACGCCAGCGAAGTGCGCGACCTGTCGCGCAAGCAGCGCGACAAGATGTCCATCGTCAAGGACGGCAAGGTCGTCACCGACGTCATCATCCAGGAAGGCGTGCCCACGTTTGAAAGCATCAAGGATGCCGTGGCCGAACCCGTCGTCTACATGATCGACCGCTATGTGGTGGGCGGCTTCTACCGCGTGCACGCGGAAAAGGGTGTCGACCAGAATCTGAACGCGCCTGGCTCGCAGTACGTGCCGCTGGCGTTTGCCCAGCAGCATGCCGTGCCGGACTTGAAGGCCAAGCCGGGCACGGCCGCGCCGAACCGCTTCTATGTGTATGGCGTGGTGGCGCGCCTGGCCTTGCTGGCGGCGTCGCTGGAAATGGAGCGCACGGACCCGAATCCCGAGGTGTATTGATCGCTCCCCGCAGCTTGCCGGGCGCGGTGACTACCGCACCTGGCGATCTCGGCTAGAATCAAGCATTCCTTATCAGGCTCCCCGATTGGACGCACCATGAAAATTGCATTCCTTGCCGACCCGCTGGCAGGCTTCAAGACTTACAAAGATTCCACCTTCGCCATGATGCGCGAGGCGGCCAAACGCGGTCATGCCGTGTACGCGTTCGAACAGAAGGACATGGCGCTGGAAGAGGGCATCGTCACGGCACGGGTAAACCACATCGCGCTGACGGGCGACGAACACGATTGGTACAAGGTCGTCTCGACCGAGGAAGTGCGCCTGTCGGCCCTGGACGCCATCATCGAGCGCAAGGACCCGCCGTTCGACATGGAATACGTGTACGGCACGTATTTGCTGGAACTGGCGGAAAAGCAGGGCGCGCACGTCTTCAACAAGCCGTCCGCCATCCGCGACAACAATGAAAAGCTGGCCATTGCCCAGTTTTCCGAATTCACGTCGCCGACCCTGGTGACGTCGGATGAAGCGCGCCTGCGCGCCTTCCACGCCAAACACCAGGACGTCATCTTCAAGCCGCTCGACGGCATGGGCGGCACGGGCATCTTCCGCGTCAAGGCCGATGGCCTGAACCTGGGCGCCATCATCGAGACCTTGAGCGAGAACGGCGCGCAGACCATCATGGCGCAGCGTTTCATCGCCGACATCGTCAAGGGCGACAAGCGCATCCTCGTCATCGGCGGCAAGCCGGTGCCGTTTTCGCTGGCGCGCATCCCGCAGGCGGGCGAAGTGCGGGGCAACCTGGCCGCCGGCGGCACGGGTGTGGCGCAGCCATTGACGGCGCGCGACCTGGAAATCGCAGAAAAGCTGGGCCCGATCCTGGCCGCGCGTGGCCTGATGCTGGTAGGATTGGACGTGATCGGCGACTATCTGACGGAAGTCAATGTCACCAGCCCGACCTGCTTCCAGGAAATAATGCAGCAGACGGGCTTTGACGTGGCGGCCATGTTTGTCGACGCCGTCGAGCATGGCGTTGCGCAAGCGCAGCAGCGCTAGAGGGTATTGACTATGGTAGGGATTTTGCTCATGACACATGCACCGCTGGGACAGGCTTTCATCGCTGCCTGCGCGCATGTGTTTCGCGGTCCAACGGAGCGGTTTGAAGCCATCGACGTCGTCGCCGACCAGGACCTGGCGGAAGTGCAAAAGCTGGCGTCGGACGCCATCTGCCGCCTCGACGACGGTTCCGGCGTGCTGGTGATTACCGACGTGAAGGGCGGCACGCCGTCGAACTGCTGCAACAAGCTGGCCGATGCGGGCAGGGTGGAAGTCATCGCCGGCATCAGCCTGCCGATGCTGCTGCGCGCCATCACGTATCGCCGCGACACGCTCGACGTGGTGGTGGAGATGGCGCTGGCCGGCGCGCAAAGCGGCGCCGTGCGCGTCGATAACCGCATTCGCGTGGGCGAGTAAGGAAGTACATGGCCGCCGCCCTGAAGGCGGCGGGTTTTATAGGCCAAGATTGTCATCAGCGTAGTGCATTCAGGGATAGAGACCATACAAAAATGATTCAAAAAGAACTCGAAATCATCAACAAGCTGGGACTGCACGCACGCGCCTCCGCCAAATTTACCCAGCTCGCCGCCAAGTTCAAGAGCGACGTCTGGCTGACCCGCAACGCGCGCCGCATCAACGCCAAGTCCATCATGGGCGTGATGATGCTGGCCGCCGGCAAGGGCGCGAAAGTGACCCTGGAAGCCGAGGGCGATGATGAGCAGGCATGTGTCGATGCGCTCACCGCCCTGATTAATGACAGGTTTGGCGAAGGCGAGTAATGCCCGCCGAACGCAGCCGCAGCCGCATTCCGACAGGTCAACCCATGGCATCTTTCACGCTCCACGGCATCCCGGTTTCCCGCGGCATCGCCATCGGCCGCGCACATCTGCTGGCGCCGGCCGCCCTTGACGTCAAACATTACCTGGTCGCCCAGGAACAGATCGAAGCCGAAGTCCAGCGCCTGCAAAGCGCCATCGCCACCGTCCACAAGGAACTGCAGACCCTGTGGAACGAGCTGCCCAAGGATGCGCCCACGGAGCTGGGCGCGTTCATCGACGTGCATGCGCTGATCCTCTCCGACCCGATGATTTCCGAAGCTCCGCTCGACATCATCCGCAAGCGCCATTACAACGCCGAATGGGCGCTGTTGACGCAGATCGATGAGTTGTCGGCGCAGTTCGATGAAATCGAAGACCCGTACCTGCGCGAACGCAAGGCCGACATCCAGCAGGTGGCCGAGCGCGTATTGAAAGTCTTGCTGGGCACGGAGCAGCTGCTGCCCAAGGCCGCGGCCGAAGACGAATTGATGGCGCAGATGATCGTCGTCGCGCACGACATTTCTCCGGCCGACATGCTGCAGTTCCGCGACCGCTCCTTCATCGGTTTCATCACCGACGTGGGCGGGCAGAACTCGCACACGGCCATCGTCGCGCGCAGCCTCGATATCCCGGCCGCCGTCGGGATGTCGCAGGCGTCGATGCTGATCGACCAGGATGACTGGCTGATCATCGACGGCGACGCCGGCGTCGTCATCGCCAACCCCAGCGCGCTGGTGCTGGAACAGTACCGCGAGCGCCAGGTGGCCATGCAGCGCGCGCGCAAGAAGCTGGGCAAGCTGAAAAAGACGCCGGCCGTCACCAAATGCGGCACGCCCGTCACCCTGCTGGCGAATATCGAGTTGCCCGAGGATTGCGCGTTTGCGCTGGAGTCGGGGGCCAGCGGCGTGGGCCTGTTCCGCTCCGAATTCCTGTTCATGGGCCGCGCCCACAAGATTCCCACCGAGGACGAGCAGTTCGAGGCTTACCGCAACACGGTGCAGTCGATGAAGGGAAAAGTCGTCACCATCCGCACGCTCGACATCGGCGCCGACAAGCCGCTCGACCAGTCCGACCATACGGCCTTGAATCCCGCCCTGGGCCTGCGCGCCATCCGTTACTGCCTGGCCGAGCCGCAGCTGTTTCTGACGCAGCTGCGGGCGATTTTGCGCGCCTCCGCCTTCGGCAAGGTGCGCATCCTGATTCCCATGCTCGCGCATGCGTTCGAGATCGACCAGTCGCTGGCCATGATCGCGCAGGCGAAGGCCAGCCTGCGCGAGGAGGGTGTCAAGTTCGACGACGAGGTCGAAGTGGGCGCCATGATCGAGATTCCGGCCGCCGCGCTGGCCCTGCCCATGTTCGTCAAGCGCATGGATTTCCTGTCGATCGGCACGAACGATCTGATCCAGTACACCCTGGCCATCGACCGGGTCGATTACGAAGTGGCGCATTTGTACAATCCGCTGCACCCGGCCGTGCTGCAGCTGATCTCGATGACGATCGCGGCCGGCCACAAGGCGGGCATCGACGTGGCCGTGTGCGGCGAGATGGCGGGCGACGTGAAGCTCACGCGCTTGCTGCTGGGCATGGGCTTGCGCGAGTTTTCCATGCATCCGGCGCAGCTGTTGGCGGTCAAGCAAGAGATCCTCAACAGCGACCTGGGCCTGATTGCGCCACAAATGCGCAAAATTATGCGTTCGATGGAACCAAATGTGATCGCGGAAGCCGTCCAGCAACTGCAGCTCATGTAAACTGTCACCTTAAGCATCAGGACACCTCGCGCGCGGCAAGAGGTGTCCTGATGTTAAAGTTGCAGCACCTATCATCGCGGTGCTGCATCGACCATGGCCCGTGGGGCCGCCCCCCTTTTATAAACCGACACACATGTCATCCATTGGAATCGTTTCGCCGCAAACCATGTATTTTGCGCAACCCCTGCAGCTGCAAAGCGGCGCATCGCTGCGGGACTATATGTTGATGTATGAAACCTACGGCACCCTGAACGCCGACAAATCGAACGCGGTGCTGGTCTGCCACGCCCTGAACGCCTCGCACCACGTGGCCGGCGTCTATGCGGACGAGCCGAAAAGCACGGGCTGGTGGGACAATATGGTCGGCCCCGGCAAGCCGCTCGACACGGACAAGTTCTTCGTCATCGGCGTCAACAACCTCGGCTCCTGCTTCGGCTCGACGGGCCCCATGCACACCAATCCCGCCACCGGCAAGCCGTATGGCGCCAGCTTCCCCGTCGTGACGGTGGAAGACTGGGTCAGCGCGCAGGCGCGCCTGGCCGATGAACTGGGCATCACCCAGTTCGCCGCCGTGATGGGCGGATCGCTGGGCGGCATGCAGGCGCTGGCGTGGAGCATCATGTTCCCCGAGCGGCTGCGCCACTGCGTGGTGATCGCCTCGACGGCCAAGCTGTCGGCGCAAAACATCGCCTTCAATGACGTGGCGCGCCAGGCCATCCTGTCCGACCCCGATTACCATGGCGGCGACTTCTATGCGCACGGCGTGGTGCCGAAGAACGGCTTGCGCGTGGCGCGCATGGTGGGCCACATCACGTATCTGTCGAATGACGACATGGCCGAGAAATTCGGCCGCAAGCTGCGCGACGCGGCGCAGACGGGCGACTACAAATTCGGCTTCGGCATCGACTTCGAGATCGAATCGTATCTGCGCTACCAGGGAGACAAGTTCTCCGAGTACTTCGACGCGAACACGTATTTATTGATCACCAAGGCGCTCGACTATTTCGATCCGGCGCGCGCGCATGGCGGCGACCTGGCCAAAGCCCTGTCGGGTACCAAGGCCAGGTTCTTCCTCGCCTCGTTTTCCACCGACTGGCGCTTCTCGCCAGAACGCAGCCGCGAGATCGTCGAAGCGCTGGTGTGCAACCGCCGCCAGGTCACGTATGCCGAAATCGACGCGCCGCACGGCCACGACGCCTTCCTGCTGGAAGATGCGCGCTACATGAACATGGTGCGCGCCTATTATGGCCAGGTTTGGAACGACATCGGGGCGGGCTTGCCCGCTCCTGCACCGCACACCGCCGTCCGCCAGGGCGCCAAGGAGACCGCATGACTTTTGACGAATTGAGCGCGCTGCGCCCCGACCTGGCCTTCATCGCCCATTGGGTGCCGAACAACGCGCATGTGCTGGACGTGGGCTGCGGCGAAGGCGTGATGCTGCAGTATCTGCAAAGCGACAAGGAGTGCAGCGGCTATGGCATCGAGATCGCCGACGACAAGGTGCTGGCCAGCACCCTGCGCGGCGTGAACGTGATCCAGCAGGACATGGAAAAGGGCCTGGCCATCTTTGGCGACAACAGTTTCGATACGGTGCTGTGCCTGTCGTCCTTGCAGATGATGAAGCAGGTCGAGCCGCTGCTGCGCGACATCGTGCGCGTGGGCGCCGAGGCTATCGTCTCGTTCCCCAACTTCGCCTACTGGCCGCACCGCGTGGCCTTGCTGAAAGGCCGCATGCCCGTGTCGAAGTCGCTGCCCTACCAGTGGTACGACACGCCCAACGTGCGCTGCGCCACCATCAACGACTTCCGCGAGCTGGCCGAGGAATGCGGCCTGGAAGTGATCGAATGCGTGGCCCTGGCCGAAGGCAAGATGGTTTCCGTGCTGCCGAACCTGCGTGGCGACCTGGCCGTCTTCCGCCTGCGTAAAAAAGCGGTGCATTGATGAGCACAAGCCCGGCGCCCGGCTGGCGTTCCTATGCCAATGGCCGCATGCTGGCCGTGCTGGTGCTGGGCTTCAGTTCCGGCCTGCCCCTGTTCATCCTGCTGTACCTGCTGCAGGCATGGCTGGCCAAGTCGGGCTTGAACGTCAAGGCGCTGGGGCTGTTCGCCCTGGTGCAGTTCCCGTACATCTGGAAATTCCTGTGGGCGCCCCTGATGGACCGCTACCGCATCCTGGGACTGGGACGCCGGCGCGGCTGGATGGCGCTCACGCAAGTGGCGCTGTTCTTTTCCATCGGCGCCATGGGCATGCTCGATCCGCTCACGCAGATCGGCCTGATCGCGGCCGCCGCCGGCGGCGTGGCCTTTCTGTCGGCCAGCCAGGACATCGTCATCGACGCCTACCGGCGTGAAATCCTTGCCGACAACGAGCAGGGCCTGGGCGCGGCCGTCATCGTCAACGCGTATAAAGTGGCGGGCATGGTGCCGGGCGCGCTGTCGCTGATCCTGGCCGACCGCATGCCATGGCAGCCCGTGTTCTGGATCACGGCCGCCTTCATGCTGCCGGGCCTCATGTGCACCTTGCTGATCAGGGAACCCACCGTGTACGGCTCGCCGCCAAAGACCATGCGCGAAGCGATCATCCTGCCGTTCCAGGAATTCATCGCACGCGATGGTTGGCGTAACGCAATGTGGATACTTGCCTTCGTATTACTCTACAAAATCGGCGACAGCATGGCCACGGCGCTGGCGACGAAGTTCTATCTGGACCTGGGTTTTTCCATGACGCAGATCGGCCTGGCCGCCAACACCACGGGTTTCTGGGCCAGCCTGGCCGGTGGCGTGGTCGGTGGCGTGTGGATGCTCAAGCTGGGCATCAACCGGGGCCTGTGGGTGTTTGGCGCGCTGCAGGCGATCGCGATTCTGGGTTTCGCCTGGCTGGCGCAGGTGGGGCCGAATACCATGCTGCTCAGCGCCGTGATCGGTTTTGAAGCCTTCGCCAGCCTGGGCCTGGGCGCGGCCGCCTTTGTCGCGTTCCTGTCGCGCACCACGGACCCGCGCTATACGGCCACGCAATATGCCTTGTTTTCCAGCCTGAGCGCCGTGCCGCGCACCCTGATCAATGCCTCGGTGGGCTTTCTGGTCGCGGAATTGGGCTGGTTCTCGTTTTTCATCGTGTGCTTCTTCCTGGCCTTTCCGGCCATGATGATGCTGCCTAAAATTGCTCCATGGAGGTCTGCCAATGGCACCAATATCCCTTAAACGTTACGCCATCCTGGCCAGCCTGTGCGCGGCCACCGCGCTGGCGCCCCTGTCCGCCCATGCCCAGCAGGCGACGGTCCAGGACGGCATCAAGGTGCGTCCCCTGTCGACGTCGCGCATCTTTGCCGGCGGCGCCGATTTCAATGCACAATCGAAGCAGCAATATGCGCAGCTGGTCAACGAGGCGAAGGAAAAAAATGCGCTGGTGCCCGACAGCGATCCGCAAGTGAAACGCCTGCGCGCCATCGCCCAGCGCATCATCCCGTTTGCCACGCGCTGGAACGAGGCGGCGGCCGACTGGAACTGGCAGGTCAACCTGCTCAATTCCGACCAGGTCAATGCATTCTGCATGCCGGGCGGGCAGATCGCTTTTTACAGCGGCATCATCACCAAGCTGAATCTGACCGACGACGAAGTGGCCATCGTCATGGGCCATGAGATTTCGCACGCCTTGCGCGAACACTCGCAGGCGCAGGCGGGCAAGGGCAACCTGGCCGCCGTCGGCGCCAAGCTGGCCGGCGCCGGACTGTCGGCCTGGCTCGGTGTCGATCCGAGCATCACCAGTACCGCCACGAATATGGCGGCGCAGGGCGTGATGCTGAAGTTTTCGCGCGACGATGAACGCGAAGCGGACTTGATCGGCATGGACCTGGCCGCGCGCGCCGGTTTCGACCCGCGCGCCGGTGTCATCCTGTGGCAGAAAATGGCGGCCGTGAGCAAGGGCGCGCCGCCGGAATTCCTCTCGACGCACCCGTCGGGCAAGGACCGTATCTCGCAGATGAACAGCCACATGGCGCAAGTGCTGCCCCTGTACGCGCGCAGCAAGGGCGTCAGCGTGGACGCCTTGCCGCCATACCGCAGCAACGCCATCGCGCAGCGCTAGGATGACCAAGCGTCACGCCGCCGCACCTTTGCCCATGCGCGACGGCGTGGCGGCCAGCTACCTGTGGCTGCCGGAAGGGCAGTGGCCGGACATGCTGTCCTTTCTGGTCGAGCGCTATCCGCAGATCAGCGCCGCGCAATGGAGGGACCGCATGGCGCGCGGTGAAGTGGTCGATGGCGACGGCGCCGTGCTGGCGCCCGGCAGCGGATACAAGCGCGGCATGCGCATTTTTTACTACCGCGAGCTGGAGCGGGAAACGCCGATTCCCTTCCAGGAAGATATCCTGTTTCAGGACGAGCATCTGATCGTGGTCGACAAGCCGCATTTCCTGCCCATGACGCCGGGCGGGCGCTTCGTGCAGGAGACCTTGCTGACGCGCCTGAAGAAACGGCTCGATAGCGCCGACCTCACGCCGATCCACCGCCTCGACCGCGAGACGGCCGGCGTGGTGATTTTTTCGCGCCAGATCGCCAGCCGTGGCGCCTATCAGTCGCTGTTCCAGCGCCGCGAGGTGCGCAAGACGTACGAGGCGCTGGCGCCCGTGCTGGCGGGACGCGATTTTCCATTTACCTACCACAGCCGCATGGTCGAGGGCGCGCAGTTTTTCCTCATGCGCGAGGAAGCGGGCGAGCCGAACTCGGAAACCGTCATCGACGTGATCGAAGAGCGCGGCGGCGTGAATCTGTACCGGCTGCAGCCGCATACGGGGCGCAAGCACCAGCTGCGCGTGCACCTGGCCTCGCTGGGCATCCCCATCGTCAACGATGCGTTTTACCCGGTGGCCCTGCCGTGCAAGGAAGACGACATGTCGCAGCCCTTGCAGCTGCTGGCGCGGGCCATCGATTTCACGGACCCTTTGAGCGGCGAGCCGCGCCATTTCGAAAGCCGGCGCGTGCTGGCGTGGCATGCTTAATCCGCCACCATCACTGACGTGCCAACAATGCTGTCGGATTACGGTCCTGCGGACCTAATCCGACCTACGGCAGATTCAGCGTAGGTCGGGTTAGCGCGCAGCGCGTAAGCCGACACTACCACGGACGTATCAGATCAGCCCTTGACCGTGTAATCGATGATCAACGGTGCGTGATCGGAAAACCGCTCGTCCTTGTAGACGCTGACCGTATGCGCCTGGGCTGCGATGCCGGGCGTGGCGACGTGGTAATCGATGCGCCAGCCCACGTTCTTCGCGTAGGCTTGTCCGCGGTTGCTCCACCACGTGTACTGGTCTTCGCGCTTGTCCAGGCCGCGGTGCACGTCGACAAAGCCCACTTCGTCGAAGACGCGCGTCAGCCACGCACGCTCTTCCGGCAGGAAGCCGGAATTCTTTTTGTTGCCCTTCCAGTTCTTCAGGTCGATTTCATGGTGGGCGATGTTCCAGTCGCCGCAGATGACCACTTCGCGGCCCAGCGCCTTCAATTCCAGCAGGTGCGGCAGGAACAGTTCCATGAAGCGAAACTTGGCTTCCTGGCGTTCCGGCCCGGACGAGCCGGACGGGCAGTACACGGAAATGACGGACAGGTTGCCAAAATCGCAGCGCACGTAGCGGCCTTCGGCATCGAATTCAGGGCTGCCGAAACCGATATGCACGGCGTCCGGTTCCACCTTGCTGTATACGCCCGTGCCGGAGTAGCCCTTTTTCTCGGCATAGTGGAAATGGCCATGGTAGCCGTGCGGGTTGAGGAATTCCGGCGTCATGTCGGGCAGCTGCGCCTTCAATTCCTGTACGCAGATGAAATCGGCCGTCTGCGTGCCCATCCAGTTGAAAAAGCCTTTTTTGGCGGCGGAACGGATGCCGTTCAGGTTGGCGGAGATAATTTTTGGCATAGAGTGAGAATGAAAAGGGCGCTGGACGGGGCCGGCGGGCGCGGCATGGCGATTGTCTCGCCGCTGCGCGCGGATTAAAATACAGGCACTTTTAAAAAATGAGGCTAATGTGAATAATTTACGCCAGCAGTTTATCGCGTTTTCAGTATCCAAGGGAGTCTTGCGGTTTGGCGAGTTCACCACCAAGGCCGGGCGATCATCGCCGTACTTCTTCAATGCGGGCCTGTTCCATGACGGCGCCACCCTGGCCGAACTGGCGCAGTTCTACGCGCAGACCCTGCTCGACTCGGGCGTGGAATTCGACATGCTGTTCGGCCCCGCCTACAAGGGCATCACCCTGGCGTCGGCCACCGCCGTGGCGCTGGCCGGCAAGGGCCGCAACACCTCGTTCGCCTTCAACCGCAAGGAAGCCAAGGATCACGGCGAAGGCGGCACCATCGTCGGCGCCAAGCTGCATGGCAAAGTTGTCATCATTGACGATGTGATCTCGGCCGGCACCTCGGTGCGCGAATCGGTGGACATGATCCGCGCCGCCGGCGCCGAGCCATGCGCCGTGCTGATCGCCCTGGACCGCATGGAGCGTTCCGGCCCGGACGGCCAGCTGTCGCCAAGTTCGGCGGTGCAGGAAGTGTCGAAACAGTACGGCATTCCCGTCATCTCGATCGGCAACCTGGACGACTTGTTCGGCTACCTGAACGGCGCGGGCGCCGATCCGGAACTGCTCCAATACAAGGATGCCGTTTCCGCGTACCGCACGCGCTACGGTATTTAAGTCGTCTTTTCCAGCAGCGCCCGCAGCCGCGGGTCGCTGCAGGCGGCGCCAGCTTGCGGATGGCATTGCAGCAGCCGCTGCAGCAGCGCGCCGCCGATGCCGCGCCGGCGGAACGGCGGTTTCACGAACAGCATGTTCACCGTCACTTCATCGGCGTCCCTGCTGATATCGAGCATGGCCACCTGCTGGCCGTCGATCCACGCGCACAGCGCGCTGTCCCCTTGCCAGTCTATCCGCATCACGCCAGCCATGGTTTGACCGCCGCATGCAGGCCCAGGGCGAACAGGCCGATAAAAAAGCAGCGCTTGAATACCTGCTGCGCGATGCGCCCGCGCAGCCATTGACCGGCCAGCATGCCGGCCAGCGCCGGCAGCAGCGCATACGCGGATGCGCCGGCCGCGCCGAGGCTGAAGTCGCCGTGCAGGGCCAGGCTGGCCGCCAGCGCCACCGTTGATGCCGTAAAGGCCAGGCCCAGCGCCTGCACCAGCGCATCGCGCGCCAGCCCCAGTCCCTGCAGATACGGCACGGCGGGGATCACGAACACGCCCGTGGCGGCCGTCACCAGTCCCGTCACGGCGCCTGCCACGGGGTTCAGCCAGGCTTCGTGCCGCGCCGGCACGCGCAGCTGCAGCGAGAACAGGCCCGCCAGCGCATACAGCATCAGCGCCACGCCCAGCGCGACGACGGCCCAGGCGCCGCTGTCGGCCGGCAGCAGGGCGCCGCCCGCCACGGTAGCGGCCATGACGGCGGCCAGCATGGGCCACAGGCGCCGCAGCAGCGCGCGCAGGCCGGGGCCGGCCGCCAGTTGCCAGATATTCGTCACCATCGACGGCACGATCAACAGGGCCGCCGCCTGCACGGGCGGCATGACGAGGCTGAGCGTGCCCATGGCCACCGTCGGCAAGCCCAATCCGACTACGCCCTTGACGAAGCCAGCGACGAGGAAGCTGGCGCCGACGGCCAGCAGAAATGACGTCTCCATTTTTTCTGTTCCACAGTAAATTGCGTGAATTCTGCGCGTGCTGGGCGGTTTCGCCAAGGTGGATTATTTTGAGTCAGCCTCGGTAAAATACGAAGGCTGGTAAGATGGTGAAAAGGAGAGCCGTCATGCGCTTTGATCTGGTCGATTTGCAGCTGTTCGTCAACGTGGTGGAAGCGGGCAGCCTGACGGCGGGCGCCGCGCGCAGCCATCTCGCATTGGCCTCCAGCAGTGCGCGCGTGCGCGGCATGGAAGAGATGCTGGGCATGCCCTTGCTGCTGCGGGGCCGGCGCGGCGTGGAGCCGACGCCCGTGGGCCAGACCCTGCTGCATCACGCGCGCCTCGTCTTGCTGCAAATGGAGAAAATGCGTGGCGAGCTTGGCGAGTTTGCGCGCGGCTTGAAAGGGCAGTTGCGCCTGCTGTGCAATACGGCCGCGCTCAGCGAATTTTTGCCCGAGGCGCTAGGCGCTTTTCTCGACCGCCATCCGAACCTGACCATCGACCTGGAAGAGCGCCTCAGTTACGATATCGTCAAGGCCGTCTCGGAAGGGCTGGCCGACATGGGCATCGTGTCCGACTCGGTCGACATGCGCGGCTTGCAGACGTTTTTGTTCCGCCCCGACCGGCTGGTGGTGATCGCCGCGGCCGACGGCGTGCATCACCGCGCCCTGGGCCAGGATGGCGTCGTCGCGTTCTCCACGCTGCTGGATCACGATTTCATCGGCCTGGCCGACGACAGCGCGATGCAGCAGTATCTGGGCATGCATGCGGCACGCCTGGGCCGCCCCTTGAAGGTGCGCGTGCGACTGCGCAGCTTCGATGCCGTGTGCCGCATGGTGGCCAGCGGCGTGGGCATCAGCGTGGTGCCGCTGGCGGCGGCCAGCCGCTGCCAGCAAACGATGGCGCTGCGCTGCCTGGAATTATCCGATCCCTGGTCGGTACGCAATCTGACGATCTGCGTGCGCCAGTTCAGTGAATTACCCCTGTATGCGCGCCAGTTGATCGATCATCTGAAGGCGTGACAGGGCATGACAGGAGCAGCAATGCGTTTTTCAGAAGACAAGATGGCCAGCCTGCTGTGCAGCGACCGGGTCGAACGGCCCAT
Organism: Janthinobacterium aestuarii; assembly: GCF_046113285.1. Taxonomy (NCBI): domain Bacteria; kingdom Pseudomonadati; phylum Pseudomonadota; class Betaproteobacteria; order Burkholderiales; family Oxalobacteraceae; genus Janthinobacterium; species Janthinobacterium aestuarii. The sequence continues at coordinate 5,514,325 of NZ_CP142524.1, read as the reverse complement.
CCACATCTGGCAGCCGCCACAGCCCCCTCGCGCCGTGATCCTGGCGATCCACGGCGGCATGGCGCATGCGGGCGACTACGTCACGCCGGCGCTATACTTCCGCCAGCACGGCATCGCCACCGTCAGCTTCGACATGGTGGGCCACGACGGCAAGCGCAAGGTGGACATCCCCTCGTTCGACGCCTTCCTTGACGACGAAGAGCTGTTCCTCGCCTGGGTCAAGCAGGCGTATCCGGGCGTGCCGATCTTCGTCATGGGCCACTCCATGGGCGGCCTGATCGCCACCCACCTGGGGCTGCGCCGCTTTGCGGGCGATCCGGCCATCAAGGGATTTGTGATTTCATCGCCGTATTACGTGAATGCGATTCCCGTGCCGAAGGTGCTGCAGATGCTGTCGGGCTGGCTGGCGCGGCGCTTCCCCACGATGAAGGTGCCGCTGGGTAACCTGACCATGCTGCTCACGCATGACCAGACCATCACCGCGCGCCATTTCCAGGACGAGCGCGACGGCATACGCGCCAGTGCGGCGTCGGTGCGGTTTGCCCATGCGCTGACGTCGGCGCAAAAGGAACTGGCGGGCGGCCTGTCGGACTGGCGCTTCCCCCTGTTCGCCGCGGTGGCGGGCGACGACAAGCTGGCCGACAGCCGCGCCACGGAAAGCCTGCTGCGCAGCGTGCCCGATGGCTTGCTCGACTATCATTTTTATCCGGCCAATTATCACGAGAATTTCAATGAAGTGAACCGCGAGACGATCTTTGCCGCCATCCTGGCCTGGATGGAGAAACTGCTGGCACCCGTGCAGGCTTGAGGGCCGGGTATCGTTATAATCGGCTTGACTGCATTTACCGCCGGCGCATGCCGGCCCGGTCCCCGCGGCACAGGGGAATACTCAAGGAACGAACGATGCGCTTGCTGATTGCCCTGTTACTCCCATGGCTGACCTTTTTCACGATCGGCCGTCCGATCGCCGGCATCATTTGCCTGATCCTGCAAATCACCTTGATCGGCTGGCTGCCGGCCACGATCTGGGCCGTATATGCGCTGAGCCAGTACAAGACGGACCAGAAGATCGCCGACGCCATGCGCCGGCGTTGATGTAGGGCTAAGGCCTGTTTAAGCTGCGCTTCCTATCTTGATTCAACCGACATGAGGAGAGTGAGATGGCATCAAACAGACGCGGTACCCTGGGCCTGGCGGCGGCGATGCTGGCCGCCGGGCTGTTGCTGGGAAGTGCGGCGCAGGCGCAAACCGACGGTGCACTGCCGCCCGTGCAGAAAAGCGGGGCGGTGGAGTATCTGAGCGGCGGCATCGGCCTCGATGAGTCGACGGCCATCAAGAGCGCCAGCCGACATTGGCCCTTGAGTCTCGTGTTTTCCGTGCAGGCGGCGGGCAAGGCGGAATTTGCCTCCGATGTGAAGCTGGAAATACGCGATGCCAAGGGCGCTCCGGTGCTCGATACGACGGCCAGCGGACCGTTCCTGCTGGCGAAACTGCCGCCAGGCAGCTACAGCCTGCGCGCCACCCTGGCCGGCAAGTCGCTGGAGCGCAAGGTGCAGATCAAGGCGGGCAGTTCCGCGCGCGTGGAGCTGGTCTGGCCGGCGGGAACGAACCAGGGCCGGCCTTGATGTCTGGCGACGGCAAGGCGCCCGAACGGGACTTGTCGGCGCGGGGCTTGTCGGCACATATCCTGCCCACGTCGGCGACGATGGTCGGCGTGTGCATGACGGTGCTGTCGATCGGGCATCTGGCGCCGCGCGGCGACATGCGCGTGGTCATCGACAAGCTGCTCGCCGTCGATGCCATCGTCTTTCTCGTCAGCGCAGTGCTCTCGTTCATGTCGCTGCGCCCCGGCCAGTCGCGCTTGCGCTACGAATCGTGGGGCGAGCTGTTGTTCATCTGCGGCCTGGCCTTGCTGGCGCTGGGCGCCGTGGTGCTGGCCTTCGTCATCAACTGACCGCGAGCACGCGCCCTTCGGCGGCGCTTTGCAGCGCCAGTTCGATCAGGCGTATCGTCGCTGCCGCATCCTCGGCCGCCACCGGCGCCGGTGCGCCGTGGCGGATGGCGTCGGCCATGCCCTGGTAAAAGTCCTGGTAGCGGCCCGCCTGCATCTCGAGGTGTTCGCAATGGCCGTCCGGCTGCGTGCCCAGGTGCAGCGCGCCGCGCACGGGGTCCACGCCCCAGCCGGGCTGGCCCGGCCTGCCGCCCGCCTTCAGCGCATCTTCCTGCGGATCGAGGCCGAATTTCACGAAACTGCCCTTGTCGCCATGCACGGCGAAGCGCGCCGTCGGCGCCTTCACCAGGCAGCCCGCTTGCAGCACCACGCGCAGCCGGTCGTAATACAAAACGATGTGCATGTAGTCGACGGCTTGCGCGCCATCGCGCTGCAGGACGATATCGGCGTACAGTTTTTCCGGCTTGCCGAACAGCTGCATGGCCTGGTCCAGCATGTGCGGACCCAGGTCGTACAGCAAGCCGCCGCCCGGCGCGCCGGATTCGCGCCAGCGCTGGCGGATCTCGGGGCGGAAACGGTCGAAGTGCGATTCGACGCTGGCGATGCGCCCCAGCGTGCCTTGCGCCAGCAGCGCTTGCAGGGTCAGGAAGTCGCCATCCCAGCGCCGGTTGTGATACACGCTGAGCACCAGCTGGCGCTCTTTCGCCAGCGCGATCAGACTCTGCGCCTCCGCGCTGGAAATGGTGAAGGGCTTGTCGACCACCACGTGTTTGCCCGCCTGCAGGGCCGCCTGCGCCAGGCTGAAGTGCGCCTCGTTGGGCGCGGCGATGACGACCAGCTCGATGGACGGATCGGCAAACAGCTGCGCGGGTTCCGCATACACGGTCGCGTGCGGCCAATCCTTGTGCACGAGCTCGGGCTTGCTGGAGGCGACGGCCGCCAGTTCCAGGGCATCGATGGCGGACAGGACGGGAGCGTGGAAGGTGGAGCCGGCAAAGCCGTAGCCGACCAGGCCGGTTTTGATCTTGTTCATGGCGGATTCACAGGTGCGTGGAAGAATCCATGATCATACCCGCAAGCGGGCGGCGGCACCGCTGCAGCAATGCTGCCACGATGCCGCCGCGCATGCTTTAGAGCCTATCCCAGTAGGGAGCGTCTTTTGCAAGCAGCACATCAGGAGCGCGGACAAGGCGCGAGGAGGACGCGTGGCGAGCCACGCGACGACTCCCCGCTTCTGAGGGGCGCTTGCAAGAGATGTATTCATCTACTGGGATAGGATCTTAGTTCAGGCTCCAGACGTATTGCACCTTGACGCTGGCGCTGACCGGCTTGCCGCCAGCGAGGGCCGGCTTGAACGTGCACTTGGCAATGCCAGTGCGCGCCGCCTCGTCGAGGGCAGGATGGCCGCTGCTCTTGACCACGCTTGACCCTTGGACCTTGCCGGTGGCGTCGACATCAAAGGACAGGTTGACCGTGCCCGTTTCCTTCGCCTGCAGCGATGCGGGCGGGTAGACCGGTTTGCCGCACACGCCAAAGTCGATGACGGGGCGGCGCTCCAGCACGGGTGCGCTGTCGGCGGCGACGGCCTGGCCGTAGATGCCGAGGCAGGCGCCGGCCAATGCCAGCAGCGGCACGGCCGCCTTCCAGTTCAGGGCTTGTGGTGCGGGGCGCAGCAATCGTTTGATACGTGACATAAGATCTCCTCCGTTGGCCGCCTGGGCCAGGTGGTGGGTTGAGAACTGGAGACGTTCCAGTTCCGAGAGTGCAAGAGCCAGACGCCGCGGTTCGCCCAGTTGTCTTGCTGCGAAATCATCTGCAATATGTTCGCGTTCGAGGCGCACGCCGCGTGAAATCCACCAGACGGCGGGGTGGAAGAACAGCAGCGCCTCGATGGCGTTTTGCAGCAGGTTGACCAGATAATCGTGGCGCCGGATGTGCGCCAGTTCATGCGCCAGCAGCGCATCGAGCAGGTGGGGCGGCATGCCGGTGAGCAGTGCCGCGGGCACCAGCACCATGGGGCGCCAGATGCCGGCCGTGAGCGGACTGGCGATGTTGTCGAGCACGCGCAGCCGCACGGGCCGCGCCACGCCGGCATCGTGCGCCATGCGCGACAGCCTTGTCTGCAGTTGTCCATGCGTGGTGCCCGTGTTCCTGGCGCTGCGCTCTATCCACAGCATGCCCAGCGCCATGCGCACGGCCAGCACGGCGGCGCACAGGGCCCACACGCCGACGACGGCGCGCAGCAGCAGGTCCAGGTCGGGCAGGCTGTCGGGCGCCAGCAGTGCGGCGGGCAGCAAGGCGCTGGAGTACAGCGCGCCCGTGGTATCGGCCCCGGCCAGGCGCAGATACAAGCCCGCCGCCGGCCACGCCAGGCAGGCCAGCAGGGCGCCGCAACCGACGGCGTAGCGCGCCTCGGGACGCGCATTGCGCAGGGCCGCCCACGCCAGCGCCGTGGCGCAGCCGATCAGCAGCCCTTGCCACAGGAAGTGCAGCAGGGTCCAGCCCAGCGCCGGCACGAAGCCGCTCATGACTGATCGTCCTTGAGCATTTTTTCGATTTCCTCGCGTTCGGCGCGCGACACGCCCGTGCGCAGCGCCGCCAGCACCAGCGCCTTGGCCGAACCGGCAAAGGCCTTCTGCATCAATTCCTTCAGCAGATTCGTCTGCAGGCTGTCCTGCGCCTGCGCTGGCGCATACACGTGCGAGCGCTGGCTTTCGTCGCGGATCAGCAAGCCCTTGCCGTGCATGATCTGCATCAGGCGCAGCACGGTGCCATAGGTGATGGCCGGCTTGGCCAGCGCCATCGCCTCGTGCACCTGCTTGGCCGTGGCCGCACCCAGCGGCCACAGCGCCTGCAGCAGATCGAGCTCGGCTGCCGTCGGTTTCGGGATGTCGTGCGTCTTGGTCATGCGGTCTTCCTCTTGCCTGAAATTCAATATGGCTAGATTAAACCTTGTAGACAAAAATGTATACTTTAATTTTCAGTGGCGTATAAACGCCTGTCAGACGTGACATAAAACGTAGACAAGCTTGTTTATGAGGAGACCCGGCAGGCAAAAAAAAAGACGCCGCAGCGTCTTTTTTTGGGGCGAGTGAAAATTATCCAGCCAGCTTGGCCTTCAGCAGTTCCGTCAGCTGGGCCGGGTTGGCCTTGCCCTTGGATGCCTTCATGGCCTGGCCGATCAGCGCGTTGATCGCCGCTTCCTTGCCGGCGCGGTACTGCTCCACCGACTTGGCGTTGGCCGCCAGTACTTCATCGACGATGGCTTCCAGCGCGCCCGAATCCGAGATCTGCTTCAAGCCCTTGGCGTCGATGATGGCGTCGACCAGATGCTCGTCGTTTGACTTCGCTTCCCACATGCCGGCGAAGACTTCCTTTGCCGCCTTGTTCGAGATCGTGCCGTCGGCGATGCGCTTGAGCATGGCGGCCAGCTGGGCGGCGGAGACGGGCGCGTCGTCCAGGTCCACGCCTTCGCGGTTCAGGGTCGACGAGACGTCGCCCATCAGCCAGTTGGCGGCGGCCTTGGCGTTTTCCTTGCCGGCCTTCTCGACCACGGCGACGAAGTAGGTGGCCATGGCTTTCGATTGCGTCAGCACCAGCGCATCGTAGTCCGGCAGTGCGTATTCGCTGATGAAGCGGGCGCGCATGGCGGCCGGCAGTTCCGGCATCGAGGCCTTGACCGTGTCGATCCACGCTTGCGAGATGACCAGCGGCGGCAGGTCAGGGTCCGGGAAGTAGCGGTAATCCTGGGCGTCTTCCTTGCTGCGCATTTCGCGCGTTTCCTTGCGGTCCGGATCGTACAAACGCGTCGCCTGCACGACCTTGCCGCCGTCTTCGATCAGTTCGATCTGGCGGCGCACTTCGACGTGCACGGCTTCCTCGATGAAGCGGAAGGAGTTCAGGTTCTTGATCTCGCAGCGGGTGCCGAATTCCTTCTGGCCGACGGGACGCACGGAAACGTTGACGTCGCAGCGGAACGAGCCTTCCTGCATGTTGCCGTCGCAAACGCCCAGCCACATGACCAGCGAGTGCAGGGCCTTGGCGTAGGCCACGGCTTCGGCGGCGCTGCGGATTTCCGGTTCCGAGACGATTTCCAGCAGCGGCGTGCCGGCGCGGTTCAAGTCGATGCCGCTCATGCCGGCATAGTCTTCATGCAAGGACTTCCCGGCGTCTTCTTCCAGGTGGGCGCGCGTCAGGTTCACCGTCTTGGTGACGAATTCGCCATCCTTTTCGTAGCCGAAGGTCAGGGCGCCGCCGATGACGACGGGGTCCTCGAACTGGCTGATCTGGTAGCCCTTGGGCGAATCGGGATAAAAATAGTTTTTGCGGGCGAAGACCGAGTGCGGCGCGACGGTCGCGCCCACGGCCAGGCCGAAGCGGATCGCGCGGTCGACGGCCTGCTTGTTCATCACCGGCAGCACGCCGGGCAGCGCCAGATCGACGGGGCTCGCCTGCGTGTTGGCTTCGGCGCCGTACTTGATCGGCGAACCGCTGAAAATTTTGGATTCGGTCGTGAGCTGCACGTGGTTCTCAAGACCGATGACGACTTCCCATTGCATAGTGTTCTCGCTTAATTTGGTGGCGCCGCCTGGGCGGCGCAAATTTTTTCTTAGATGCCGGCCGTTGCGTTGCCTGGAGCACGCGTATGCCAGTCCGTCACTTGCTGGAATTGGTGGGCCACGTTCAGCAGTTTGGCTTCGCCAAAATAATTGCCGATGATTTGCAGGCCGACGGGGCGCTTGCCACTCTTCTCTCCTGCGCCGAAGCCGCACGGTATCGACATGCCGGGCAGGCCGGCCAGGCTGGTCGACAGGGTGTAGATGTCGGCCAGGTAGTTCGCCACCGGGTCGTCCGTCTTGTCGCCCAGGTCCCAGGCGACGGTCGGCGCGACGGGGCCCATGATGACGTCGCAGACGGCGTTCGGGCCATTCAGGACGGCGTCGAAATCCTGCGCGATCAGGCGGCGGATCTTTTGCGCCTTCAGATAGTAGGCGTCGTAGTAGCCGTGGCACAGCACGTAGGTGCCGACCATGATGCGGCGCTGCACTTCCGGACCGAAGCCCTGGGCGCGCGACTTCTTGTACATGTCCTGCAAGTCCTTGTACTCGGCCGCGCGGTGGCCGTAGCGCACGCCGTCGTAGCGCGACAGGTTCGACGATGCTTCGGCCGGGGCGATCATGTAATAGGCGGGAATCGACAGGGCCGTATTCGGCAGCGAGATGTCGACCAGGGTGGCGCCCAGCTTTTCATACTGCGCCAGCGCGCCGCGCACGGCCGCTTCCACGTCCTTGGCCAGGCCCTCGCCGAAGTACTCGCGCGGCACGCCGATGCGCAAGCCCGTCAACGGCTGGCCCAGTTCACGTGAAAAATCTTCCGCCACGCCGCCCTGTTCCGGGGACAGACTGGTCGAGTCGCGTTCGTCGAAGCCGGCCATGGCGGTGAGCAGCAGGGCGCAGTCTTCGGCCGAGCGGGCCATCGGGCCGCCCTGGTCCAGCGACGAGGCAAAGGCGATCATGCCGAAGCGCGAGACGCGGCCATACGTCGGCTTGATGCCGGTGATGCCGCAGAAGGCGGCCGGCTGGCGGATCGAGCCGCCCGTATCGGTGCCGGTAGCCGCTGGCGTGAGGCCGGCGGCGACGGCGGCGGCCGAGCCGCCGGACGAGCCGCCCGGCACGGCTGTTTTATCCCACGGGTTCTGCACGGCGCCGAAGGCCGAGTTCTCGTTGCCGGAACCCATGGCGAATTCATCGCAGTTGACCTTGCCCAAAGTGACCATGCCGGCCGCCTGGAATTTTTCCACCACGGTGGCGTCAAACGGGCTGGCGTAGTTGGCCAGCATTTTCGAGCCGGCCGTCGTGCGCCAGCCTTTCGTGACGAACAAGTCCTTGTGCGCGATCGGCACGCCCGTCAATGGCGTGGCCGTGCCGGCGGCGATGCGCGCGTCGGCGTCGGCTGCTTGCGCCAGGGTCAGCGCACGGTCGACGTGCAGGAATGCGTTCGAGTTGTCCGCTTCGATGCGGTCGAGGAAATGCGTCGCCAGTGCAACGGCGGAAATTTCCTTGTTCTGCAAAAGCGTGGACAGCTGTTTGATGGATTTTGTATGCATGGCGTTTCTATTGTGATATTCGGCAAGAAGGCGGGAACGGCGCAACGGCGTGTTTATTCGATAACCTTGGGCACCAGGTACAGGCCATCCTGTACCTTCGGCGCCACGGCCTGGTAGGCGTCGCGGCGATTCTGTTCGGTGGCGACGTCTTCGCGCAGGCGCAGGGCGATATTGTCCATGTGGGCGGCCAGCGGGTGGCTCAGGGGCGCCACGCCATCGGTATTGACGGCTTGCATTTGTTCCGCCAGTGCGAAAATCTTGTTCAATTGGGCCAAAGACGTGACGGCCTGGTCGTCGGCCATTTCAAGTTGGGCCAGGTGGGCGATGCGTTTTACGTCGGAGAGTGTCAGGGACATGGCGAATGGCGCGGAGTGCCGCGCATTAGTATTAAGTTGGCGTTTTGATAAAACGCGGGTATTTACTGCTATTTTGCTCACAAAAATCGAGGAATGCCGCGTAACTCGCGGCTGCAAGAGTCGCACTTTTCCATGGTTTTTGAGCAAATCGCATTCAAATTATAAGGTAGAATGGCGGGTTAATGCGTTGCCGGCGCTGATGGACCGCTGCCGCAGCATAGAAAAGATTGCGCAAGCGCCAAGCGAAACCCGAAAAAATCGCCTCCACGGATTTTCAGGGTGCCTGAAAGCGCCCGCTTTGAAACTCCCCATAAACAGCTTTTGCGCAGCTCGATGCGCTACAGGACACTCATGTTTGGTTTTTTACGCAGGTATATCTCCACCGATCTGGCCATTGACTTGGGCACGGCCAACACCCTTATTTATGTACGCGGCCTCGGTATCGTCCTGGACGAGCCATCCGTCGTCGCCATCCGCCAGGAAGGCGGTCCGAATGGCAAGAAGACCATTCAGGCAGTCGGCAAGGAAGCCAAGCAGATGCTGGGCAAAGTGCCGGGCAATATCGAAGCGATTCGTCCGATGAAAGATGGCGTGATCGCCGACTTCACCGTGACCGAACAAATGCTCAAGCAATTCATCCGCATGGTGCATGACTCGAAATTCTTCCGTCCATCGCCGCGCATCATCATTTGCGTGCCGTGCGGTTCGACCCAGGTCGAACGCCGCGCGATCCGTGAATCGGCCCTGGGCGCCGGCGCCTCGCAGGTGTACCTGATCGAGGAACCGATGGCAGCGGCCATCGGCGCGGGCTTGCCCGTGTCGGAAGCGACCGGCTCGATGGTGGTCGACATCGGCGGCGGCACGACGGAAGTGGGCATCATCTCGCTCGGCGGCATGGTCTACAAGGGTTCCGTGCGCGTGGGTGGCGACAAGTTCGATGAAGCCATCGTCAACTACATCCGCCGCAACTACGGCATGCTGATCGGCGAACAGACGGCCGAAGCCATCAAGAAGGCCATCGGTTCGGCTTTCCCTGGTTCGGAAGTGAAGGAAATGGAAGTCAAGGGCCGCAACCTGTCCGAAGGCATTCCGCGTTCGTTCACCATTTCCAGCAACGAGATCCTCGAAGCGCTGACCGACCCGCTGAACAACATCGTCTCGGCCGTGAAAAACGCGCTGGAACAGACGCCGCCGGAACTGGGCGCCGACATCGCCGAAAAAGGCATGATGCTGACGGGTGGCGGCGCGCTGCTGCGCGACCTGGACCGCCTGCTGATGGAGGAAACCGGCCTGCCGGTGCTGGTGGCCGAGGACCCGCTCACCTGCGTGGTGCGCGGTTCCGGGATGGCACTGGAACGTATGGACAAGCTCGGCTCGATCTTCTCCTACGAATAATCTGACAGAAGGGCCGGAAACCATTCCGGCCTTTTTTTGGTTTTGGCGCCGGCGTCTGACCGGGGCCTGCACGTTGGCGCACTGCGCCTGGCCTGATTATTGGAAGTCATGGAATACAGTCCTCCGCCACTTTTCAAACAAGGCGCCTCCGCCCGCGTCAAGATGATGGTGTTCGCCGGCATTTCTATCGCCCTGCTGCTGGTCGATTCGCGCATGCACGCGCTGACGGCCGTGCGTCAGGCGGTCGGCACCGTGCTGTATCCGGTGCAGATGGCGGCCCTGGTGCCGCGCGACGTGGCGCTGGGCGTCGGCAATTACTTTTCTTCGCTGTCGGCCCTGGAAAAACAGGTGCGCGACCTGAAGCACGAACAGATCGCCTCGGCGCAGATCCTGCAGCAGGCGCAGCTCAACATCGTTGAAAACAACCACCTGCGCAAGCTGATGGAAGCGCGCGAGCGCGTGCCCGTCAAGACCATGATGGCCGAAGTGCTGTACGACACGCGCGATTCGGCCTCGCGCAAGATCGTGCTCGATCGCGGCATCCAGAATGGCGTGGAACTGGGCCGCCCCGTGATCGACAACCTGGGCGTGGTGGGGCAGGTCACGCGCGTGTTCCCGTTCACCTCCGAAGTAACGCTCTTGACCGATGAAGAGCAGGCCATTCCCGTGCAGCTGCTGCGCAACGGCGTGCGCAGCGTGGCCATCGGCCGCGGCAAGTCGGGCACCATGGAGCTGCGCTTCACGGCCCCCAGCGCCGACATCCAGATCGGCGACATCGTCATCACCTCGGGCCTCGACGGCCTGTACCCGGCCGGCCTGGCCGTGGCGCGCGTGACCCTGGTCGAGCGCAATGCGCATGGCCCGTTCGGTCGCGTCGTGTGCCAGCCGCTGGCCGGCATCGAACGCAACACCCAGCTGCTCATCCTGATGACGTCGCCCGATATTCCGCCGCGCCCGCCCGCCGAAGATGTCAAGACGGGCCGCAAGATCGCCGGCAAGATGGCGCCGATCAAGGACCCGGCCAAGGAGCCTGCCGCCGCCGCGACAGCCCCCGCCGCGAAGCCGCCCGCCAGCGCAGCGCCGAAACCGGCGGCGCCGGCAGGACCTGCCGCAACGCCTGTAACAACGCCAGCACCTGCCGCCGTGCCACCGAAGGAAGCGACACGATGAACCGCCCGCATTACATCCTGCTGCCGGTCAGCCCCCTGTTCATCGGTTTTTCCCTGCTGTGCGCTTTTTTGCTGAATCTGCTGCCATGGGGCCAGTTTGTCGGCGTGCCCGATTTCGTCGCGCTGGTGCTGGTCTTCTGGGGCATCCACCAGCCGCGCAAGGTCGGCATCGGCGTCGCGTTCTTCATGGGCCTGATGATGGACGTGCACGATTCGACCCTGTTGGGCGAGAATGCCTTGGCGTATACCTTGCTGTCGTATTTCGCCATCATGATGCACCGGCGCGTGCTGTGGTTCCCCATCCTGACGCAGGCGCTGCACGTGCTGCCGCTGCTGCTGCTGACGCAGGCGCTGCAATTGCTGACGCGGCTGATCGTCTCGGGCCGTTTCCCCGGCTGGCTCAATTTCATCGAGAGCTTCGTCGCCGTCGCCCTCTGGCCTTTCGTGACGTGGATCCTGCTGGCGCCGCAGCGCCGCGCCGTGGACCGCGACCATAACCGGCCGATCTGACGGGCGCCTGCCATGACCGAACTGAAAAATACCGAGCGCGAACTGCATTTTTTCCGCATGCGCCTGACCATCCTGGGCGCGCTCGTCTTCGTCTGCTTTTCGCTGCTGCTGGCGCGCTTCATCTGGCTGCAGGTGATCAAGCACGAAGACTACGCGACCAAGGCCGAGGACAACCGCATCGCCGTGGTGCCCATCGTGCCCACGCGCGGCCTGATCCTCGACCGCAACGGCGTGGTCTTGGCGCGCAATTACTCGGCCTACACGCTGGAAATCACGCCGTCGAAATTGAGCGCCAGCCTCGATTCGGTGATCGACGAGCTGTCGACCCTGGTGCAGATCGATATCAAGGACCGCCGTCGCTTCAAGAAACTGCTGGAAGAATCGAAGAACTTCGTCAGCGTGCCGCTGCGCACGCGCCTGACGGACGAGGAAGTGGCGCGCTTCACGGCGCAGCGTTTCCGCTTCCCCGGCGTGGAAGTGCAGGCGCGCCTGTTCCGCCAGTATCCGATGGGCGAGGTGGCCTCGCACGTGGTGGGCTTCATCGGCCGCATCAACCGCAATGAAGCCAAGGCGCTGGAAGAGGGCGAGGACGCGGCCAACTACAACGGCACCGACCATATCGGCAAGGAAGGCCTGGAAAAAAGCTACGAAAAGCAGCTGCATGGCACCACCGGCTACGAAGAAGTGGAAGTGTCGGCCGGCGGGCGCGCCATGCGCACCCTGTCGCGCACGGCGGCCACCCCCGGCAACAACCTGATTCTGTCGATCGACATCGAACTGCAGAAGGTGGTCGAGGAAGCGTTCGGCGAATGGCGCGGCGCTGCCGTGGCCATCGACCCGGCCACGGGCGACATCCTGGCCTACGTCTCCAAGCCAGGCTACGACCCGAACCTGTTCGTCGACGGCATCGACCAGCAAAGCTGGAACGAACTCAATACCTCGCTGGACCGGCCGATGGTCAACCGGCCCCTGTCGGGCACCTACGCGCCCGGTTCGACCTTCAAGCCCTTCATGGCGCTGGCCGCGCTGGAACTGGGCAAGCGCACGCCGAGCCAGTCGATTTCCGATCCCGGCTTCTTCATCCTCGGCGGCCACACCTTCCGCGACGACAAGGTGGGCGGCCATGGCACGGTGGACATGCACAAGTCCATCGTCGTCTCGTGCAACACCTATTACTATCAGCTGGGCCGTGACATGGGCATCGACGCCATCCACGACTTCATGAAGCCGTTCGGTTTCGGCCAGCTGACCGGCATCGACCTGAATAATGAAAAGACGGGCGTGCTGCCGTCGACGGAGTGGAAGCGCAACCGCTTCAAGACGCCGCAGCAGAAAAAATGGGTGGGCGGCGACACGATTTCGGTGAGTAACGGCTCCGGCTACAACTCCTACACGCCGCTGCAGATCGCCCACGCGACGGCCAACCTGGCCAATAACGGCGTGGTGATGAAGCCGCATCTGGTGAAGATCATCGAAGACGCGAGCACGCGTGCGCGCACCCTGACGGTACCGAAGGAAAGCTACCGCATCGCGCTCAAGCAGGAAAACATCGACATCATCAAGCGCGCCATGGTGGGCGTGACCAGCGAGCAGGGCGGCACGGCCGCGCGCATCTTCACCGGCGTGCAGTACACGGTGGGCGGCAAGACGGGCACGGCGCAGGTGGTCGGCATCAAGAAAAACGAAAAGTACAATGCCAAGCTGCTGGCCGAGCGCCTGCGCGACAACGCCCTGTTTACGGCCTTCGCGCCGGCCGACAAGCCGCGCATCGCGATAGCCATCGTGGTGGAAAACGCGGGCTTCGGCGCCGGCGTGGCCGCGCCGATCGCGCGCAAGGCGCTCGACTACTACCTGCTGGGCAAGCGTCCGAGCGACAAGGAAAAGGACACCACCAAGGTGCCCAAGGAAGATGTCGACGAAGTGCGCACCCTGGAAGAAATCACCGACGAGCAGGCCGCCCCGGCGCCGCCTGCCAGGCAATAAGGAAGCACATGCCCATTAACGAGAGGCGCTCGCTGTGGCGGCGCGCCAAACCCTACCTGGCGGTGTTCGATCCGCCGCTGATGATCATCATCCTGATGCTGCTGTGCACCAGCCTGCTGACCCTGTATTCGGCCAGCATCGGCATCCCCGGCAAGATCGAGGACCATCTGCGCAACATCATGCTGTGCTTTTTCGTCATGTGGGTGGCGGCCAACGTCACGCCGCAGATGATGATGCGCATCGCCGTGCCGGCGTACACGGTATCGGTGATCTTGCTGGTGGCCGTGGCGCTGTTCGGCACCATCAAGCTCGGTGCGCGGCGCTGGCTGCATATCGGCGTGATCGACATCCAGCCGTCCGAATTCCTGAAGATCGCCACGCCGCTGATGCTGGCCTGGTTCTTCCAGCATAATGCGGGCGCCCTGCGCTGGAAATCGTTCCTGATGGCGGCCGTGCTGCTGCTGGTGCCCGTCTACCTGATCGCGCGCCAGCCCGACCTGGGCACGGCGCTGCTGGTGGTGGCGGCCGGCTTTACCGTCATTTTCCTGGCCGGCCTGTCGTGGAAGGTGCTGGCCGGCTTGCTGATCACCTTTGTTTCCTGCCTGCCGATCGCCTGGTCGCACCTGCATGATTACCAGCGCGACCGCGTGATGATGCTGATCGACCCGACCAAGGACCCGCTGGGCAAGGGCTTCCATATCATCCAGTCCATCATCGCCATCGGTTCCGGCGGCATGACGGGCAAGGGCTGGACGCACGGCACGCAGGCTCACCTGGAATTCGTTCCGGAGCGCACCACCGACTTCATCTTCGCCGTGTATTCGGAGGAGTTCGGCCTGGTCGGTAATCTGATTCTGATGCTGATGTATTTACTGCTGGTGGGACGGGGGATGATGATCGCCGCCAACGCCCCCAGTTTTTTCACTCGCCTGCTGGCAGGAGCGATAACTATGATTTTCTTTACGTATGCGTTTGTCAACATGGGCATGGTCAGCGGCATCGTGCCGGTGGTCGGCGTTCCCCTTCCATTCCTCAGCTATGGCGGCACCGCGCTGCTGACCCTGGGCGTGGCCACCGGCATCCTGATGAGCATTCAGCGCCACCGCAAGCTGGTGCAGACCTGATGCGGGCGCCTGTCGATACCTTCGCCATGCGCGGGCTGAGCCTTGCCGCCTTGCTGACCCTGGCCGCCTGCGGCACCGCGCCGCACAAGCCCGCGTCGAACAACGTGCCGCTGCCGTCGGGCGGCAAGGTCAAGGTGCCCGTGCGCCAGGATCCCACCTTGCCGGTCTTGCCGGCGGCCGGCTCCGGGCGCGGCGGCTACTACAAGGATGACGGTCCGGGCGACAATCCGCCTGCCAACCTGCGCGACGTGCCCGATGCGGAAGTGCGCAACGAACCGTATTCGACGCGCTCGAATCGCCCGTATGTTGTCTTCGGCAAGACGTACACGCCGATCACCGACAACGAGCCATTCAAGCAAAAGGGCACGGGCACCTGGTATGGCAAGAAATTCCATGGCCAGCGCACTTCGTCGGGCGAAATCTACGATATGTACAAGATGACGGCGGCCCATCCGACCTTGCCGATTCCATCGTATGCGCGCGTGACGAGCATCGACAGCGGCGAGCAGGTGATCGTGCGCATCAACGACCGCGGCCCGTTCCACGCCACGCGCGTGATCGACGTGTCCTACACGGCGGCGCTGAAACTGGGCTTTCTCGGCAAGGGCAGCCACCAGGTGGTCGTCGAACGCCTGCTGCCGGCCGATATCGACGCCATCCTGGCGGCCCGCGCGGCGCCCAAGCCGGTGCCGTCGGTGGTGGCCATCTCCATCGATACGCCGGCCGACAGCGAACCGGAAATGCGCGCCGTGGTGCAGCCTGAAATCACCGCGCTGTCAGCGGTCGATGCCACCGTGGCCGCGCCCGCGCCAGCGGCGCTGGCCACCGGCTTCTACCTGCAGCTGGGCGCCTATTCGCGTGCGGACAATGCGGAAGCGGGCCGCGCGCAACTGGCGCCGTATGCGCAAACGCTGGGCAATCTTGATGTGGTGCCGGCCGGCCCGTTGTTCCGCCTGTACGGCGGACCGTTCACGAGCCGCACCGATGCGGCGCGCGCGGCGGCCAGCCTGCCGGCGTCGGCGGGTGTCAAACCGATCGTCATTGAGAGATGAGCGTAGGTCGGATTAGCGTGCAAGCGCGTAATCCGACACCATGGTTGGCGTCGCTGGCGTTGTCGGATTACGCGCAAGCGCTAATCCGACCTACCTGGCTGCAGCACAGTGAGCATCGCAGGTTGCCTATGCCGGACGCGCAGTAGGTTTGGTCCGGCGCTTATTTACAGGAGCGCAGTTCCTGCTCGTCGAACTGCTTCGTGATCTCGGCCAGCCGCGCGCGCGTGGCGGCGTCGAGGTCGCGGAACTGGTAGGCGAATTGCTTGCTGGCGCTGTAGCGCGGCGCGACGCGGGCGCTGTGCACGCCCTGTTTGTTGAGCGATGCCAGCTGGCTTTGCGCGCTCGTTTCCGACTTGAATACGCCCAGTGAAATGCCCCAGCGCAGCGGGCTGTTTTCGTTCATGATGAAGTAATTCGTCACGCCCAGCTGCTTCAATTCGCCGGCCTTGCGGTCGGCGCCTTCCTTGCTGCCCTGCGGCGGGATGTACACCATGTAGCTGGAAATGTCCTGGCCGGCGACGTTGCGGCGCGACTGGCGGTCGCCCAGGCTCAGCGCGGCCACTTGCGCTTCGAAGCGGCGGCCATCGGCCAGCAGGAAATTGCCCACCTCCGTGCACGCATACGATGGCGGCGGCGCCGGCGTTTCTGCGGCGACCGGCGCAGGCGCTGTGGCCACGGCCGGTGCGGTCGCCTGCTCCTGCGTCAGCAAGGTGAGCTTGCCCGCCTGCAGCTGGTTTTTCAGGCGCGCCGGTTCGCGCGTCTCGCTGCGAAAACTGCCCAGATAACCCTGGCCGATGGCCAGCACCAGCAGGTTGACGCCGGCCAGCAGCCAGAAGACGAATTTCAGCATACGTGGTTTCCTTGTGTTCCTGCGGCCCCGGCGCGCGCGGCCGCCTGCAGGCCGATCATGACGATATTGTCGACCAGGTGCAGCGGCACCGCCAGCGCCAGGGCCGGTGCGATGCGCGCTGCGGCGCCGCCCGACAGCAGGCAGGCGCTGGCGCCGTGCATGCGCACGGCCCGTTCGATGGCGCCCGCCTGCGCCGCCAGGCAGCCGGAGAGGATGGCGTCGTCCGTATTGTCGGCAAAACCGGCCGGCAGCGCAGCGTCGCTGGCGATGTGCGGCAGCTGCGCCGTGTTGCGCGCCAGCGAACTGGCCATCAATCCCAGTCCAGGCAAGATCATCCCGCCGAGGAAAACGCCTTCGGCCGTGATGGCGTCGATGGTGGTGGCGGTGCCGCAATTGGCGACGATGACGGCCTGGCCAGGCGCCAGCGCGTGCGCGCCGATGGCGGCGGCAAAGCGGTCGCAGCCCAGTTGCGACGGCGCGCGGTAGCCGTTCGTCAGTCCGGCCAGCTGCGGCAGCGAGACAAAGTCACGCGGCACGACCGGCAGCATGGCGCGCAGGCGCGTGCCGATGACGGCGCCGGCCACGTTCGACAGCAGCGCTTCGCTGATGGCCAGTGGCGCCCAGTGCGCGGCCAGGGTGTCGATCTGCGCATGCGCGACGGCGCCGCTGGCCAGCCAGCCGCCGGGGGCGCTGTCGGCGGCCACGAGCGCCCATTTGATGCGCGTATTGCCGGCGTCGATCAGCAGCAGCATGCGCTCACTCCCCGGCCAGGCGCAAGGACACGTCGCCCGACATGACTTCCTGCAGGCCGCCGTCGGTGCGCAGCAGCAAACGGCCCAGCTGATCGACGCCGGCCGCCACGCCTTGCTGCAGCAGCTGGCCGTTGTCGAGGATTTTCACGTGCTGGCCCTGCCACGCGTGCAGCAGGTTCCAGCGTTCCGCAAACGGCGCAAAGCCGGTGTCGTCGAATTCGGCCAGCACGCCGGCCAGGCGGCTCAGCAGCGCCGCCACCAGGGTGTTGCGCTCCATCTGCGCCAGCCAGGGCACGGCCGAGACGCTGCGCCCGATCTGCCGTTCCAGCGCATCGGGCATCAAGAGATTGATGCCGCAGCCGATGACGGCCCACATGCCGCCGCTATCGTCGCCCTGTGCCTGCTGCGTCTCGACGAGGATGCCGGCCAGCTTGTGGCCATCCTTGAGCAGGTCGTTCGGCCATTTCAGTTGCACCGGCACGCCCAGCGCCGTCATGCTTTCGGCCAGCGCCACGCCGACGGCCAGCGGCAGGCCGACCAGCTGGTGCAGCGGCCCCTTGAAGCGCCAGGCCAGCGAGAACATCAGGCTGGCGTCCGCCTGCGACACCCACGGCCGTCCGGCGCGCCCCCGTCCGGCCGTCTGCTGGCCGGCGATGCGCAGGGTGGGGCCGGCCAGGCTGGCGCAGCGCGCCAGCAGGTCGGCGTTGGTCGATCCCGTTTCATCGACCACTTCGATGGCAACGTGCGAGGCGCCGGTGGCGCAATGGGCGGCGATGGCCGCGCTGTTCAAGTCTGAGTGCTTCGTCATGTTGGTCAGTTCAGTTGCGCGCCTTGTGCGGCGCATTCGCGAAGGCCCGGTCGTAGACGGCATTGGGCAGCGCGCGCAGCAGCTTGGCGACGACGCCCATCTGCCACGGGATCACGCGGTAGCTGTCGCCGTCGGCGATGGCGCGCGCGGCGCGCACGGCGAATTTTTCGGCCGGCATCAGGAAGGGCATGCGGTAGGCATTGTGGCGCGTCATCGGCGTGTCGATGTAGCCGGGCGTGATGGTGACGACCTTGATGCCCGCCGGTTTCAATTCCAGGCGCAGCGATTCGCAGTAGCTGATGACGGCCGCCTTCGAGGCGCTGTAGGCTTCGGCGCCGGGCAGGCCGCGGATGCCGGCCACGCTGCCGATGCCCACCAGGCGTCCGCTGCCCTGGCTTTTCATGGCGGCGATGAAGGGCGCGAAGGTGGCGACGGTGGCCGTGACGTTGATGGCGATGAGGCGCGCGAAGGCGTCGAGGTCTTCCGCGTGTTCGCTCAGGGTGCCGTAGGACACGCCGGCGCTGGCGATGACGACGTCGATGCCGCCGGCGTGGGCGATGAAGTCCTGTGCTGCGCCTTTCAGGGCGGCGTGGTCGCACACGTCGACGGCGTAGGCGCGGTGGCGTTCAGGGTGGGGCAGGGAAGCGATCAGTTGCTGCAGCGTGTCGCCGCGGCGGGCCAGCAAGCCCAGTTGGGCACCCTGGCGCGCGTACTGCAGCGCCAGGGCGGCACCCAGTCCGCTCGACGCGCCCGTGATGAAAACGCGATGCATCAGGCGATGCCCGGGCGCGCCAGTGAAGTGGCCATGCTTATTTCTTTTCCGCTTTGGCTTTCGCGACCAGCACGTCCATCACGGTGAGCGCCTGGGCGTTCAGCTGCTCTTCGTTCTTGGCCGACTTGCTGCCCTGATCGGCTTGCGAAGGCGAGGTGATGTAGCGGCCGTCGATGGCGATCATGGGCCAGAACGTCACGTTATAGCCCTGCATCATGGCATCCGCGCGGCGCACGCGGGCCGAGACGCCCATCGAACGGTAGGTGTCGATGAATTTCTGGCGGTCCACGCCCTGCTTGGCGACGAAGTCGAAGACGGCGTCGTCGGTGTTAAGGCGGTTGCGTTCCACGTGCATGGCGTGGAAGACGCCGGTGTGCAGCTTGTCGACCAGGCCCATGGCTTGCAGGGTGAAGAACAGGCGCTGCTGCGGCGCCACGCTCTCGTCGCGCGACACGTGCACGCGCTTGAAGACGATGTTGTCGCCCTGTTTCTTGACCCACGCCGCCAGTTGCGGCTCGAGCACGTTGCAATGCGGGCAGTAATAGGCGAAGAATTCCGTCACTTCGATTTTCTTGCCCGATTCCGTCGCCTGCTGCGCGGGCAGGGTTTCGTATTCGACGCCGTTCTTCGGCTCGGCAGGCGAGGCGGACGCGCCCAGGGCGATGGTGCAGAGGGCGGCGGCGAACAGGATTTTCTTCAGAAAACGCATGCTGGTTCCTTATTTTTGGTTACGGACGACGGCGACATCGATGCCGTTTTCAGACAGTTTGGTGCGCGCGCGGTTCATCGCTTCGAGCTGGTTGAACGGCCCGATGCGCACGCGGTGCAGCACGCCGGCGTCGGTGCTGCGGTCGCTGATGGCCGCTTCGAAACCGAGCAGCGCCAGTTTGCCGCGCGTGCTTTCGGCGTCCGACATGTCATGGAAGGCGCCGGCCTGCAGATAATAAATCCATTTGTCGCTGGCTGCATCGGCCTTGGCTTCTTTCGCGTCGGCCTTGGCTTGCGGTGCTGGCGCCGCTGGTGCGGCCGCCGGCGTTTTCGGCGCCGGCTTGTCCTTCAGTGTACCGATCAATTCCTGCAGCGCGTCCGGCGGCGGTGCCTTCGGCTGCTGCGCGGTGGTGGGCGCCGGCGCCGGCGCGGCAGGCTGCGTCGGCGTGACGATCTCGCGCGGCTCCTTGGAGAAGTCGCGCGCCGCTTCCTTGGCCGCTTCCTTGTTGCCGTACATCGGCTTGTTCGGGTCGGCGATCTGGCCGGCCGTCGGTTCGGCCGACTTGCCGGCCTTGCCCGATTTGTCGGTGAAGGGCGAGGCGCCCTTGGTGATCACCAGGGCGACCACCACGGCGATGCCCAGGCCGATGACCAGGCCGATGATGATGCCGACCAGGGTATTGCCCTGCTGGCGCCGGGTCGAAGAGAAGCGGGA
The DNA here is from genome assembly GCF_046113285.1 of Janthinobacterium aestuarii. Lineage (NCBI taxonomy): Bacteria > Pseudomonadati > Pseudomonadota > Betaproteobacteria > Burkholderiales > Oxalobacteraceae > Janthinobacterium > Janthinobacterium aestuarii. Next base: position 5,494,074 of record NZ_CP142524.1, on the reverse strand, counting down.
AGCATGATTCATTGACGGTTTGACCTTCGCGATTACATTTTGTTTGGCGCGGACACGCCGATCAGTGCCAGGCCGTTGCGCAGCACCTGGCGCGCGGCGACGACGAGGGCCAGGCGGGCCATCTTGACGGCGTCGTCCTCGACCAGCACTTTTTCGGCGAAGTAGAAGCTGTGCAGGTTGGCGGCCAGCTCGCGCAGGTAGAAGGCGACCTGGTGCGGTCCCAGTTCGGCTTGTGCGCGCGCCAGCATTTCCGGGTAGGCGGCCAGGGTCGCCAGCAGGGTCGCTTCGGTCGGCGCCGTCAGCGGGGACAAGTCCACGCCGGCAACCGTGCTTTCATCGCCGCCCCAGTTTTCCAGGATGCGGCAGATGCGCGCATGCGCGTACTGCACGTAATAGACGGGGTTTTCATCGGTGGTTTTCAGCGCCACGTCGACGTCGAAGACGAATTCCGTGTCGGCCTTGCGCGAGATCAGGAAGAAGCGCACGGCGTCGCGGCCCTTGGCGATGTCGCCGCCGCCCGACCATTCGATCAGGTCGCGCACGGTCACGTAGGAGCCGGCGCGCTTCGAGATCTTGACCTCTTCGCCGTCCTTCATGACGGTGACCATCTTGTGCAGCACGTAGTCGGGGTAGCCTTGCGGGATGCCCATGTCGACGGCCTGCAGGCCGGCGCGCACGCGCGCGATGGTGCCGTGGTGGTCGCTGCCCTGGATATTGATGGCCTGCACGAAACCGCGCTGCCATTTCACCAGGTGATACGCGACGTCCGGGACGAAATACGTGTAGGTGCCGTCCGTCTTGCGCATGACCCTGTCCTTGTCATCGCCGAAGTCGGTGGTGCGCAGCCACAGCGCGCCATCCTGCTCGTAGGTGTGGCCCGCCTTGATCAGGGTTTCCACGGCGCTGTTGACCTTGCCGTCCGCGTACAGCGACGATTCCAGGTAGTAATTGTCGAACTTCACGCCAAACGCCTGCAAGTCGATGTCCTGCTCGTTGCGCAGGTAGGTGACGGCGAACGGGCGGATCGAATCGATGTCTTCCACATTGCCGTTGGCCGTCGCTGGCAAGCCGTCGCTGGCCGCAACCGTCTTGCCGGCCTTGAAGTCGCTGGCGATGTCGGCGATGTAGTCGCCGTTGTAGGCGGACTCGGGCCATTCGGCGTCGCCGGGCTTGAAGCCGCGCGCGCGCGCCTGTACGGAGTTGGCCAGAGTCTGGATCTGCACGCCCGCGTCGTTGTAGTAGAACTCGCGCGTCACCTGGTAGCCTTGCGCGTCGAACAGCGAGGACAGGGCGTCGCCCAGGGCCGCCTGGCGGCCATGGCCCACGTGCAGCGGGCCGGTCGGGTTGGCCGAGACGAATTCGAGGATGACTTGCTTGCCGGCGCCTGCCGTGCTGCGGCCATAGCGATCGCTTTCGCCCAGGATGGTCTTGATGACGGCCTGCTTGGCGGCGGCGGAGACGCGCACGTTGATGAAGCCGGGACCGGCGATTTCCACTGCCTCGACCAGGCCCTTGCCGGCCGGGTTGGCCAGCACGGCCGTCACGATGGTTTGCGCCAGTTCGCGCGGGTTCTGTTTCAGCTGCTTGGCCAGTTGCATGGCGATATTGCAGGCGACGTCGCCATGCGATGCATCGCGTGGTCGCTCGAGCACCACGGTAGGCTCAAGCGTAGTGCCGGCCAGGACGGGAGCGAGGGCGGCCTGGAACAGGGCGATGATTTCTTGTTTCTGTTGGGCGAGCATGAGCAGGATGGCGGTGGAACCGCGTTAAGAATGAATAGAATGAATCAAAAAGCAAAACGGACGGCAAGTACACAAGCCGCCCAGACTGCGTTAATTATACTGGTTTGCTGCCGGGAACAATACGCCAGCCGGCAGTGTCCCCGTGCTGGCGCGTTTCACGATATTATCAGGACAGCATGCCCATGTTGGTGCGCGAAAACATCAGCATGGCGCATTCTGCTTGTATATATGCAGTTTTTTGCCGCAATTTACATGTATCGCTGCAATCGCTTGGGTCAGAGGACGCCACAAACGCTACAATCGACCCTTTATTGATGACGCGCGGCCGCGACTTTGCCTCCATGCAGCCCGCCGCGCGCAGCCACACCGGATAACTATGAACAAGCGCCCCACGCTGAAATTGAAAACCAAGCCGGCGCCAGGCCAGGCGCCTGCCGCACCGAAATTGCGTCCCAGCTACCATCCCGACCTGAAACCGGTCTTGCAGCCAGGCTTCCAACCCGATTTGCGCGCCGACTCGCTGGCGTTTTGCCTGCTGGGCGCGGCCAATGCCGTGGCGCAAGTGCGCACGGGCACGGCCCTGCCGCAGGCGCTGGCCAAGGTGTTTGCGCAATCGAACGCCAGCCCGCAGGCGCGCGGCGCCATCCAGGATATTTCCTACCGCACCATGCGTCAGCTGGGCCGCAGCGAAACCCTGGTCGGCCTGATGACGTCGAAGGCGCCGGAGCCGCCGATGCTCGCAGCCCTGCTGTGCTGCGCGCTGTCCTTGATGTCGGCCGAGCCGGGCGAGCAGCCGTACGAAGAATTCACGGTGGTCGACCAGGCGGTCACGGTGGCCACCTCGCACCCTGACCTGGCGCATGCCAAGGGCATGGTCAACGCCGTCTTGCGCCGCTTCTTGCGCGAGCGCAAGTCCTTGCTGGAAGCGGCCTTGCAGCAACCTTTGGCGCAATGGAATTATCCGCAGTGGTGGATCGATTCGCTGCGCCTGGCTTACCCGCGCGACTGGCAAGCCATTTTGACGGCCGGCAATGCCGTACCGCCATTGACCTTGCGCGTGAATCGCCGCAAGAGCACGGTCGAAGCCTACCTGGCCGTGTTGCAGGAAGCGGGTATCGCCGCGCGCCAGGTGGGACCGTTCGCCGTGCGACTGGACAAGCCGATCGGCGTGGCGCTGATTCCCGGCTTCGAGCAGGGTGTCGTCTCCGTGCAGGATGCGGGCGCGCAACTGGCCGCGCCGCTGCTGGATTTGCAGGACGGCATGCGCGTGCTCGATGCCTGTGCGGCGCCGGGCGGCAAGACGTGCCATATCCTGGAACTGGCCGACGTGCACGTGACGGCCATCGATGCGGACGCCAAGCGCCTGCCGCGCATCGCGGAAAACCTCGAGCGCCTGGGCCTGGACGCGATCTTGAAGGCGCAGGACGCGCAATCGAGCGCATGGTGGGACGGCCAGCAGTACGACCGCATCCTGGCCGACGTGCCGTGCACGGCCTCGGGCATCGTGCGCCGCCATCCCGATATCCGCTGGTTGCGCCGCAAGGGCGACGCGTTCCAACTTGCAACACTTTCATCCAAAATTCTGGACAACCTGTGGCAGATGCTGCGCCCCGATGGTAAATTGCTGTTCGTGACATGTTCGTTGTGGCCGCAAGAGTCCGAGGCACAGGCGGCGGCATTTGCGGTGCGCAATAATGCGACCCGATTGACAGCGCCTGGCCAGCTGTTGCCGACTGGCAGCGCGGAGCAGGACCACGACGGTTTGTTCTATGCGCTATTCCAAAAAAATGCGGCTTGAGCGATTCGTCGAACCTTTTCTCACGGACACTACCGGCACACTTGTGACAACACGACTCTTCCGACTCCTGGCCCTGCTGCTGATGCTGGCATGTACCATGCCACGCGCGCATGCCGCCGATATGGTCGAGATCACCCGTGCCTACATTGAGGCCAGCGAAGAGGGCTACAAGCTGGCCGCCACGTATTCCTTCGAGCTCAATCATGACCTCGACGATGCCGTGCAGCATGGCGTGCCGCTGTATTTCACGACGGAAATCGAACTGACCCGGCCCCGCTGGTATTGGTTCGATGAAAAAGCCATCGTGGCGCGCCAGACCAGCAAGCTGTCGTACAACGTGCTCACGCGCCAGTACCATGTGTCGGGCGGCGGCTTGCAGCAAAGCTTTCCCACGCTCGACGATGCGCTGTTCCTGATCCGCCGTCCCAGCCGCTGGCTGGTGGCGCGGCGCGGCGAGCTGAAAGTGGGGCAGACGTATAACGTCACCTTGCGCATGGGCATGGACCGCGATTACCTGCCCAAGCCGATACAGGTCAATGCCTTCAATAACAGCGACTGGCGCCTGGCTTCGAATAAAAAAACCTTCTTGTATACGGCGGAGTAGTGAGTCAAGCATTGCGCTATCTGCTGGTGGTGGGCGGCGGCATAGTCAGTATCCTGCTGTTCCTGCTGGCATCGGCTTCCGATAATTCCGGCTTTTTCGACCGTTACTACACCTGGCTGCTGGGCCTGAACGCGGCCGTGGCCGTGTCCCTGCTGGCGCTGGTGGGCATTTCCCTGGGGCGCCTGTACGCGCGCTACAAGAGCGGCAAGTTCGGCTCCAAGCTGATGACGCGCCTGGTGATGCTGTTCGCCGCCGTCGGCATCCTGCCGGGCCTGGTGATTTTCCTTGTCTCTGTGCAATTTGTCTCCCACTCGATCGAATCCTGGTTCAACGTCAAGATCGAAGCGGCGCTGGAATCGGGGATTGAGCTGGGCCGTGCCGGCCTCGATGCGGCCCTGGTCGAGCTCGATCACCGGGGCCACAAGGCCGTCGAAGAAATGGGCGCCGACCCGGTGGCCGGGCCGGCCGTGCTGACCAGCCTGCTGCGCGAAGAGGGCATGCAAAATGCCATGCTCGTCAGCGGCGACGGCGTGCTGCTGGCCAGCGCCGGGCCGCACAGCGCGGCCGACTTGCCGACGCCGGCCATGCTGGTGCAGGCAGCCTTGCCGGCCGGCTATGCCTCCGCCGAAGGGGGACTGGAATTGCACGACGACGGCACGGAGTCGGGCGGCGGCGGTTTCCGCTCGGGCTTGCCGGCGTCGCTGGAAACGGCGGCCAGCCTGCGCCTGCGCGTGCTGGTGGCCGTGCCGGGACCGTCCGTCTCGCCCCGCTACCTGCAACTGCTGCAATCGGTGCCGCCCAAGCTGGCGACGAATGGCGAGGTGCTGCGCGCCGCCTACAGCGAGTACAAGGAACGTTTCGTCGCGCGCGTGGGACTGCGCAAGATGTACATGGAAATCCTCACCTTGACCTTGCTGCTGGCTATCTTTGGCGCCATCGGCAGTGCTTTCCTGATCGCGGGCAACCTGGCCCAGCCCCTGCTGCTGCTGGCCGAGGGCACGCGCGCCGTGGCCGAGGGCGACCTGTCGCCGCGCCCCATCGTCGCCACCAAGGATGAACTGGGTACCTTGACGCAATCGTTCAACATCATGACGCGCCAGCTGCTCGATGCGCGCACGGCCGTGGAAAGCAACCGCGCCGCGCTGCAAAACGCCAAGGCCCACCTGGAATCGGTACTGGCGAATATGTCGGCCGGCGTGATGGTGCTCGATGGCGACTTTAAACTGGTGACCTGCAATGAATCGGTCGAGCGCATCCTCCAGCATTCCGGGATGAGCATGGTGGGCCAGCCGCTGGCGCAGATTGCTGGAATGGAAGAATTTGGCGGCGCCATCATCAGCGCCTTCACGGCGCAAAGCGCGCAATCGGCGTCGGGCCGCAACCAGCAGCGCCTGCATTGGCAGCGCCAGATCGAGATTCCGCGCCGTCTGGGCAGCAGTGCCGACGAGCATGACATCACCTTGCTGGCGCGCGGCTCGCGCTTGCCGCTGGAGTCCGGCAGCGGCTACATCGTCGTGTTCGATGATATTTCCGACGTCATTTCCGCGCAGCGCTCGATCGCCTGGGGCGAGGTGGCGCGCCGCCTGGCGCATGAAATCAAGAATCCGCTCACGCCCATCCAGCTGTCGGCCGAGCGCCTGCAGATGAAGCTCGAAGGCAAGCTGGAGCAGCCTGATGCCGATCTGCTCAGCCGCGCCACCACCACCATCGTCAAGCAGGTCGATGCGATGAAGCGCATGGTCGACGACTTCCGCGACTATGCGCGCACGCCGCCGGCCGTGCTCGTGCCCCTGCGCCTGAACGAGCTGATCGAAGAGATCCTGAACCTGTATCTGCGCGGCGACGATGGCGACATCATCCACCCGCTGCTGGCGCCGAATCTGCCGATGGTGATGGGCGATCCGACCCAGTTGCGCCAGGTGATCCATAACCTGCTGCAGAACGCGCAGGACGCCATGGCCGACCTGCCGCCGGATTCGCCGCATCCGCGGATTGACGTAAGGACGGAAGCAATTCATTATCGCAGTGCGGACGGCGGCGTGAATATCGCCGTGCGGCTGGCCATCACCGACAACGGTCCCGGTTTTGCGCCAAAAATCCTGGCGCGGGCCTTCGAGCCGTATGTGACCTCGAAGGCCCGCGGCACGGGATTGGGCCTGGCGATGGTCAAGAAAATTATCGATGAACACGGCGGACGCATCGATATCGAGAACCGGGTCGACGGCAATGGCGCTTCGGTGGTCATTTTGCTGTTAAAGTTAGCTCCCGACACTCCTGCCCAGGAATTCCTGGCGTGAGGGTCTGGTTTAGTATTTAAAACACTAATAAAATCATAGTTGTCCGCCGTGTACATCTTGTGCGCGACGGCCGGCGAAATGAGGAAGGCAAGACACGAATGGCAAACATACTCGTAGTGGATGATGAAATGGGTATCCGTGAGTTGCTCTCGGAAATTCTGGGCGACGAAGGACATGCTATCCAGCTGGCCGAAAATGCGCAGCAGGCGCGCGAAGCGCGTGCCGCCGGTGCGCCGGATCTGGTATTGCTGGATATCTGGATGCCCGACACCGATGGCGTCACCTTGCTCAAGGAGTGGCAGCGCGATGGCTTGCTGACCATGCCGGTGATCATGATGTCGGGCCACGCCACCATCGATACGGCGGTCGAGGCGACGCGCATCGGCGCCATGAATTTCCTGGAAAAACCGATTGCCTTGCAAAAACTGCTGAAAGCGGTCCAGCAAGGCTTGACGCGGGCACAGGAAACCGTGCGCGCGCCGAGCGTGGCGCCGCGTCCTGCGGCACCCGTGGTGACCGAGGAAAGCAGCCATCCCGTGCCCAGCTTTGGCGGCAGCGCGCCGCAACAGCTGATGGTGCGCCCAGGCATCGCCGTACCGGCGGTGGCCGAAGGCCACGGCTACAACCTGTCGTTCGACTTGCCGCTGCGCGAGGCGCGCGATGCGTTCGAGCGCATGTATTTCGAACACCACCTGGGCCGCGAAGGCGGCAGCATGACCCGCGTGGCGGAAAAAACGGGCCTCGAACGCACCCATTTGTACCGCAAACTGAAACAGCTGGGCGTCGAACCGGGCAAGCTGGCCAAGAAAGGCCTGTGACGTCAGCCGTACGGCGTCCGACGCCGCTGACCCTGGTCAGCGGTGCTTGCGCGGCCGGGCGCGAGGCGGCCATCGCGCAAGCCTTGCAGCCTGGCCAGCCGGCCGCCGTGATCCTCGAGGGTCTCGCTGACGGCAACGCCATCCTGGCCGACCTGGCCGAACAAATTTCTCCTTCTCCATCGTTTCCACTGCAACTGTTGCGTATTGCGCCCGGCTGCCTGTGCTGCAGCGGCAATCTCGTATTGCGTGTAACATTAAATCGTCTGCTGCGCCATCCACCCGCGCGCCTGTTCATCAGCCTGGCCGACGCCTCGCATATCGAACAGCTGCGCACCTGGCTGACGGCCAGTCCCTACGATGTCCTGCTGGCGCTGGAACCGGACCTGCTTGTTTCCTGAACGCGGCTTTCTGACGGTATTACCGCAGTCGCAGTTTGCATCTCGTTACAACTCTGTAGCCCGCAGGGTGGCCCGGCCGCTTGAAATGGCGGCGTGGGGACCCCACCTCTGTCCTGAAACCGCAAGAGTTTCTCTTGCTTGAGCGAAGGATGCAAAATGAACCTGATCTATAACAGCGAACAATACAGCGTCGTGGAATTCGGCGTCGATGGCGACCTGGAAGCCCTGCGCTTCGGCGGCTATGAAATCGTCGACAAGGGCGGCAAACGCGAGACTTTCATCGCGGGAGTCCTCGCGCAAAACTTCCGCCGCGACGTCACGGAATTGATCGCCAGCGAACCGAGCATGGAAGAGATCGATGAATTTTTGGGCAGCTATGATTCCCTCATGAGCCAGCCGGTCCTGTTGCACTGATTCTGGCTGTCTGATGGCCATCGCCACCATACCAATCCGCAAGGCGGCGTGGTATGGTGGGCATGTTATCCCGCTGCAAACAGACCATGTGCCAACTTCTCGGAATGAATTGCAATGTCCCCACGGATATTGTCTTTAGTTTTACCGGCTTCGCCATGCGCGGCGGCCATACCGATACCCACCATGACGGCTGGGGCATCGCCTTTTTCGAGGGCGCCGGCGTGCGCCATTTCGTCAATCACCAAGCGGCCATCGCCTCGCCCGTGGCCGAACTGATCAAGCGCTACCCCATCAAGTCGCGCAATGTCATCGCGCACATCCGCAAGGCCACGCAAGGCCAGGTGGCGCTGGAAAACTGCCACCCCTTCGTGCGCGAACTGTGGGGCCGCTACTGGGTCTTTGCCCACAATGGCGATTTGAAGGAGTTCAATCCCGTGCTGACGGGCAGTTACCGCCCCGTCGGCTGCACGGACAGCGAACTGGCTTTCTGCTACCTGCTGCAGGAATTGCACGCGCGCTTCGGCGACGCCCCGCCGGCCTTGCCGCAACTGCATGCCGCGCTGGCGGAGCTGTTGCCCGGCATCGCTGCCCACGGCACGTTCAACATGATGCTGTCGAGCGGCGAGGCGCTGTTTGCCCATTGCTCGACCAGCTTGCACTATCTGGTGCGACAACATCCGTTTCCAACTGCTAAACTCTCCGATGAAGACCTGAGCGTGGACTTTTCCCAGGTGACGACGCCCCAGGACAGAGTGGCCGTGATCGTTACCCAGCCGCTGACGACGAATGAACAATGGACGGCGTTTGCGCCCGGCGAATTGAAATTATTTGTCGATGGGATGGTGCAAGACACGCCAGTGGCCTGATTTTTGACGACAATAGCCTTGATTACTGCCAAAATACCCACAGCGCGGGCGAAATTCAGCTAAAGTATTGTCAATAGTGAACCTTGATGCGGGCGCCGCGCGGCCGGTGTCACTCGACGTGATTGATGAAGAGTTAATGATCGATATTTCCAGCAACGACATCACCCCGAAACCCTTGCGCGTGCGCGAGTTCTATCTGGGGCGACAACCTATCCTCGACCGCAACCAGGCCCTGTTCGGCTATGAGTTGCTATTCCGCAACGCTCCGGTCGGTCCCGCCAACATTACCAGCGACCTGTCCGCCACGGCCTCCGTGATCGCCCACGCTTCCCAGCTGGGCATGGAAAAAGTCATCGGCGACGCGCTCGGTTTCGTCAACGTCGACGCCGACGTGATCATGAGCGACATCTTCGTTTTCCTGCCGCGCGAAAAAGTCGTGCTGGAAATCGTCGAATCGATGCCCGTCACGCCGGAAGTGCGCGCGCGCATCAGCGAACTGGTGGGCCACGGCTTTACTTTCGCGCTGGAAAACGTCGTCTCCGATACGGCGCAAGTGCAGGAACTGTTGCCGTTGGTGCAATACGTCAAGATGGACATGAGCACGGTCGACCCGAAAGTGCTGGCAGCGCTGGCGCCCCGTTTCAAGCAGGAAAACAAGAAACTGGTGGCGGAGAAGGTCGAGACGCGCGAAGAATTCAAGTCGGGCCTGGACCTGGGCTTCGATTATTTCCAGGGTTATTATTTTGCCAAGCCCGCCATCATGACGGGCAAGAAGCTGTCGCCGTCGCAACTGGCCGTCATGGAACTGATGACGCTGGTGACCTCCGATGCCGACAACATGGACATCGAGCGCGCCATCAAGCGTGACGTGTCGCTGGCCCTGAACCTGTTGCGCCTGGTCAATACGCCGGCCGTGGGTGCGCGCCAGCGCATCGATTCGCTGAGCCAGGCCGTGACCGTGCTGGGCCGCCGCCAGCTGCAGCGCTGGCTGCAAATCATGCTGTACGCGGAGCCAAGCAAGCGTGGCCATAGCATGACGCCGCTGCTGATGCTGGCGACCACGCGCGGCCGTTTGCTCGAATTGCTCGCGCATAAACTGCGCCCGAACCATGCCCATTCGGCCGATATCGCCTTTACGGTCGGCATCATGTCGCTGATGGATACCCTGTTCGGCGTGCCGATGTCGGAAATCCTCAGCCAGATCGAAGTGATCGACGAAGTGGCCGAAGCGCTGCTGTCGCGCGAAGGCTTCTACGGCGACCTGCTGCGCCTGGCCGAATGCATCGAACGCATCGAAGACATGGAAGGCGAGATCGTGCCGACCTTGCGCGACCTGGCCATGTCGCCGGACGACCTGGTGGAACTGGAAATGGCGGCCTACGAATGGAGCGATAACGTAGTGCGTTATGCGCTGTAAGTTGGATTAGGTGGGGCCGCCGAGGCCCAAAGGGCCGTAATCCGACACAACATTGTTGGCACTGACCGGTGTTGTCGGATTACGCGCAAGCCCTAATCCGACCTACCCGCTGTAACGTCCCGGATTTCCACTTTTAAAAAACCCTGCACGGCATGCCGTGGCAGGGTTTTTTTACGCCGGTAGCTGCGCTACGCGGCAGCGCCGGGCCAGTGCTTGTGCAGCTCGGGGTCGGTGCGCAGCTCCCACAGGGCCAGCACGGCGACGGCGATACCGACGATCAGCTCGTTCCACATGACGACGCGCTGATCGGCCAGCCGCAGCACCCACGGCGAGGCGGCGACCCAGACGCCCACCAGCAGGTTGACGACGACGGCCCAGAAATAGGTCTTGTACAGATCGAAGGCGGCCAGCACGGCGATGACCAGGCCCGAGACAAAGGCGTTGATCATCTGCGGCGAGCCTTCGGGATAGGAAAAGGCCCAGGGCGAGACGAGCAGCCACAGGCCCAGCAACAGGATCACTTGGTCCTGCCAGCGTTTCAGTTTGAAGTTGGTTGCCATATTACCTCCTTGCCAGTTGGGGAACGGGCCGGAGCGGGCATGCAGCATGCCGGCCGGCATACTGCGTTAGTGCGCTGCGGCGCGCGAAAAGTTCCGCGCGCCGCAGCGCAAAGCGATGGTGCTTACGACAAGTTGGGCGCCAGCCAGCGTTCCACGTCTTCGATGCTGGCGCCACGGCGCTTGGCGATGTCTTCCACCTGGTCCATGCCGATCTTGCCGACGACGAAGTATTTCGACTCCGGGTGGGCAAAATAGAAGCCGGAGACGGCCGCGCCGGGGAACATGGCATACGATTCCGTCAGCTGCATGCCGATTTCCTCGGCCTGCATGACCTCGAACATCTCTTTCTTGACCGTGTGCTCGGGGCAGGCCGGGTAGCCGGGCGCCGGGCGGATGCCCACGTATTTCTCGGCGATCATGTCGTCGTTGCCCAAGTGTTCATCGGGCACGTAGCCCCACAAATCCTTGCGCACGCGTTCGTGCAGGTACTCGGCAAACGCCTCGGCCAGGCGGTCCGCCAGGGATTTGAGCATGATGGACGAGTAATCGTCGTGCGCATCCTCGAAGCGCTTTTCATACTTTTCGATGCCCAGGCCGGACGTGACGGCAAACATGCCGATGTAATCCTTCACGCCAGACGCCTTTGGCGCAATGAAGTCGGCCAGGCACTGGTTCGGACGCTGCACGCCGTCGACCACGGGTTTGACGCCTTGCTGGCGCATGCCGTAATACGTGAACGCCACCGTACTGCGCGTATCATCGGTGTACACCTCGATATCGTCGTCATTGACGCTGTTTGCTGGCAGCAAGGACACGACGCCGTTGGCCGTCAGCCAGCGTCCGTCGATGAGTTTTTTCAGCAAGGCCTGGCCTTCTGCGTACACCTTGGTGGCCGCGTCGCCCACCACTTCATCCGTCAAGATGGCGGGGAAGGGGCCGGCCAGGTCCCAGGTCTGGAAGAATGGGCCCCAGTCGATGTAGTTGGCCAGCGTGGCCAGATCCACGTTCTTGAACACGCGGCGGCCGATGAATTTCGGCTTTACGGGCGTGCAGGCGCCGTCGAACGGCACGACCATCTTGTTCGCGCGCGCCTGCGCCAGCGGTAATATGGGCAGGGCCTTCTTGTTGGCGTGCTGCTCGCGGATACGCGCATAGTCGAGTTCGATGTCTTCCACGTACTTGTCGCGCTGTTCCGGCGTCAGCAGCGATTGCGCCACGGACACGGAACGCGAAGCGTCCGGCACGTAGATGACGGGGCCTTCGTAGTTGTGCGCGATTTTCACGGCCGTGTGGGCGCGGCTGGTGGTGGCGCCGCCGATCAGCAGGGGAATCTTGAGCATGCGGAAGTGTTCGTCGCGCTGCATTTCCTTGGCGACATACGCCATTTCTTCCAGCGACGGCGTGATCAGGCCCGAGAGACCGATGATGTCGGCGTTTTCCACCTTGGCGCGGGCGAGGATTTCCGAGCACGGCACCATCACGCCCATGTTGACCACTTCGAAGTTGTTGCATTGCAAGACTACCGTGACGATATTCTTGCCGATGTCATGCACGTCGCCTTTCACGGTCGCCATGATGATCTTGCCCTTCGGCTTGGCGACGATGCCCGTGCGCTGCTCTTCGAGCAGCTTTTCTTCCTCGATAAATGGAATCAGATGGGCCACGGCCTGCTTCATCACGCGCGCCGATTTCACCACTTGCGGCAGGAACATCTTACCTTGGCCAAACAGGTCGCCGACCACGTCCATGCCGGCCATCAGCGGTCCCTCGATCACGTGGATGGGGCGCCCGCCATTGTGCAGCAGTTCCTGGCGCGCCTCTTCCGTGTCTTCCACGATGAATTGCGTGATGCCATGCACGAGCGCGTGCGACAGGCGTTCCTGTACTGTTCCCTCGCGCCAGGCCAGGGTTTGCGCTTCGGCCTTGCCGCCCGCCTTCAGGGTACCGGCAAATTCGATCATGCGCTCGGTCGAGTCTTCGCGGCGGTTCAGCACCACGTCTTCCACGCGCTCGCGCAATTCCGGGTCCAGGTTGTCGTACACGCCCACCATGCCGGCGTTGACGATGCCCATGGTCATGCCGGCCTTGATGGCGTGGTACAGGAAGACGGTATGGATGGCTTCGCGGGCGGGATCGTTGCCGCGGAAACTGAAGGACACGTTCGACACGCCGCCCGAGATCTTCGCGTACGGCAGGTTTTCCTTGATCCAGCGCGTGGCGTTGATGAAGTCGACGGCGTAGTTGTTGTGTTCTTCGATGCCGGTGGCGACGGCAAAGATGTTCGGGTCGAAAATGATGTCTTCCGGCGGGAAGTCCAGCGCATCGATCAATAAATGGTATGCGCGGGCGCAAATCTCGATCTTGCGCTCGAAGGTGTCGGCTTGCCCTTTTTCATCGAAGGCCATGACGATGACGGCGGCGCCGTAGCGGCGGCACAGTTTCGCCTGGCGCAGGAATTCCTCTTCGCCTTCCTTCATGGAAATCGAGTTGACGATGGCCTTGCCCTGCACGCATTTGAGGCCCGCTTCGATGACCGACCATTTCGACGAGTCGACCATGATGGGCACGCGCGAAATATCGGGTTCCGAGGCGATCAGGTTCAGGAAACGCGTCATGGCGGCCAGCGAATCGAGCATCGCCTCGTCCATATTGATGTCGATCACTTGCGCGCCGTTTTCCACTTGCTGGCGCGCCACGGACAAGGCTTCGTCGTATTGCTCGTTGAGAATCATGCGCGCGAACGCTTTCGAGCCCGTGACGTTGGTGCGCTCGCCCACGTTGACGAACAGCGATTCGTCATTGACGACGAACGGTTCCAGGCCCGCCAGGCGCAAGTCGTGCGACGGGGCCGGCACGGTGCGCGGCGTGTTTTTCGACAGCAACTCGCCGATGGCGGCGATGTGCTCTGGCGTGGTGCCGCAGCAGCCGCCCGCCATGTTCAAAAAGCCCGCGTCGGCAAATTCGCGCAGCAGGGCGGATGTGTCGGCTGGCAACTCGTCGAAGCCCGTGTCGCTCATGGGATTGGGCAAGCCCGCGTTCGGGTAGATGCAAACAAAAGTGTCGGCGATCTTGGCCAGTTCTTCCGCGTACGGGCGCATCAGGGCGGCGCCCAGCGCGCAGTTCAGGCCGATGGTCAGCGGTTTCGCGTGGCGCACGGAATTCCAGAAGGCGGGCACGGTCTGGCCCGACAGGATGCGGCCCGAGGCGTCCGTGACGGTGCCGGAAATCATCAAGGGCAGGCGCACGACGGTCGGATTCTGTTCGTAGAACAGGTCGATGGCGAACAGGGCCGCCTTGCAGTTCAAGGTATCGAAAATGGTTTCCACCAGCAGCACGTCGGCGCCGCCCTCCACCAGGCCCTGCGTCTGCTGCAGGTAGGCGGCCACCAGCTGGTCGAAACTGACGTTGCGCGCGGCCGGGTCGTTGACGTCGGGCGAGATCGAGGCCGTCTTTGGCGTGGGTCCCAGGGCGCCCGCGACAAAGCGCGGCTTGTCCGGGGTGGAATACTTGTCGCAGGCGGCGCGTGCCAGCTTGGCCGCCTGGACGTTCATTTCATAGGCCAGGTGGGCCATGTGGTAATCGTCTTGCGCGATCGTCGTGGCGCCGAAGGTATTCGTTTCGATCAGGTCGGCGCCCGCCGCCAGGTAGCGCTCGTGGATTTCCTGGATGATGTGCGGCTGCGTCAGAGTCAGCAGCTCATTGTTGCCCTTGACGAACAGTTCGCGTGCGCCGCTGTCGGCCGGTGCGGCGAAATCGATGAAGCGGCCGGCGGGACCGCCACGGTACGCTTCTTCGTCGAGCTTGTACTGCTGGATGATCGTGCCCATGGCGCCGTCGAGGATCATGATCCGCTGCGCCAGGATGGCGCGCAAGGTGGCTTCGGTCGGGGACATGGCGGGGATCACGGTATCGTTCATTTCATGCTTTCAATAGGCAAACGGGCGGCGGCGCGGCGACAAGACAGTACGAGGCGGTTGCGGGCCAGCAGGATCAGCTGACGGAGTGTGCCCGCCGGGTAGGGCAGGCAGAAGGTGGCAATCGCCTGAATCACCGGGTCTAAAATTATACGGCATCAGGCTGCTTTGGTTTTAAGCAAAAGCGGCCGTTCGCCTCGCGGCAGGCTTGCTTGCAACAGATCGGCTTGCGCCGCGCCTGATTCTGAAATGACATTCCTGAAAATCTTACTCAAAGTGTTAATTCTTCCGCCAAAATTGCCAGGAAGATATGTCCTCCAGGCTGTGGAAAAATTCCCACATTATTGGCACCATAGCAGCCTGTTTTTTATGAATTGTATGGCAATAGCTGCAAAGGAAAATAATTTCGATTCAAGGCCATGTAGGTGGGGGCGAATACTTCTTAAATAAATATTTCCAGACGAATACTTTATTATTATCAAAACCAATTGAATCAAAAGCATTAATAGTTGTCTTTGGGAATCGAATTAACCGATAATATGGGTTCTTCGAAATCACATTCTCACCAAAAGTCACCAATATGTCACATTTCTCTCGTGTCCTCCCCGGCATTGCGCTGCACCAACATGGTTGCCATCCATGAAAAACCATCTGCTTGTTGCATTGTTTCTTGTGCTGGGCCTGTCCGCTTGCGGCGGTGGCGGCGGTGGTGACACGGCGGTGGCGACCACGTCGGGCAATCCTGCCGTGGTTCCTGCCGTAACGGCCGTCTCGGCGGCGAATGTCGCCGTGGGCGGCAGGCTGGTGGTGACGGGCACGAATCTGAGCCGCGTGACGGCTTTCCAGGTAGGCGGCGTGAACGTTGCCGCCAGTACCAGCAGCGACACCAGCGTGACCCTGGCCATGCCGGGCACCCCTGTGACGGGCGCCTTGAGCCTCGTCAGCGCCAGCGGCACGGCGACCACCAGTTATAACGTCAATGTGTACTTGCCGCTGAGCGTGAGCAGCGTCGCGCCGGCGACGGGCGGCGTCGGTTCCAGCGTGACGATCGCGGGCGGCGGCATGGGCGCCGTGACGGCGGTGCAGTTCGGCAGTGGCGCGGCGGCAACGCCGCAAAGCCAGACAGCCGGCAGCGTGACGGTAGTGGTGCCTGCGGGCGCAGCGACAGGCGCGCTGACGGTGCGCGGTCCGTACAACGATGTGATCAGCAGCGACACGTACACGGTCCTGGCGAGCGTGGCAGTGACGTCGATCACGTCGGCTGTCAACGGCGCGACCTTGTCGGTGACGCTGCAGGGCAGCAATCTCGACCAGGTCAGCTCGGCAACGGTGGGCAGTACGCCAGCCGTCATCGTCAGCGCCAGTAGCAGCCAGCTGCTGCTGTCTGCGCCAGCGTCGGCAACGGGCAACGTGATGCTGTCGGCCGCTTCGCGCATCGCCGTGAATGCGGGCACGGTGTCGGCCTTTACCTTGGGCAGCATTGATTTCGCGCAGGTACTGAACTTGAATTCCAGCGATGCCGCCTTGCGCTTGACGCGCGGCAAGCCGGCCGCCGTGCGCGTCTCCGTGCTGGCCACGCAAACAGGCCAGACCAGCCCGGCCGTGATCTTGAATGCGACGGCCGCCAATGGCGGCAACCTGGGCAGCATCACCATGAGCGGCCCATCGGTCTTGCCGACGGTGAAAAGCGATTACAGTTTCAACGGCAATTTCAGCGCCGTCCTGCCTGCTGGCTGGATCTTGCCCGGCGTGCGCGTGCGCGTGACGGCAGTGGGCAATGACGGCGTGCAAGTGAGCCAGGAAGCGGCGCCCGTGGTGGGCAGCGCAGCGAAAATTCACCTGGTGCTGGTACCGCTGAGCACCGATGATGGTGTGGCGCAATTGCCGGACGCCGAGGTGATCCGTGCTGCACTGACGCGCGTGTATCCGTATGCGGCGGAAAATATCAGCATCACCACGCGCGCGGCGCTGAGCATGCCTGGCAGCAGCACGGCCGACAGCTGGTGGAGCGATACTCTGGGCAAGCTGGAAAACCAGCGCGCGCTGGAAGACCGCGGCGCCTATTATTATGGTTTCGTGCCGAGAATGTCTTCCACGCGCACCGCCGGCCTGGCCTACATCAACCCGACGGGCAGCAGCAATGCCTTCACGGCGGCCATCGGCCTCGATGCCAGGTTCAACAGCATTGCCTCCGTCGATCCCTTTGGCAATAGCTGGCCTGAATGGCTGACCACGCTTGTGCATGAGCTGGGCCATAACCACTCGCTGCAGCACGTCGCCTGCGGCGGTCCAGCCAGTGCGGCCACCGACTACCCGTATCCGAATGGCGAACTGGGCCCGCAACCGCTGTACAACAGTGACTATGCGGGCAGCATTGGCCAGTTGAGCAAGGCAGTCTATGGCAGCACGCCGATGAAGGACGTGATGAGCTATTGCAGCGGTGCCTGGTTCTCCGACTACAGCTATGTGCGGGTACAGCAATTCCTGGAAAGGCGCAGCACGCAGGTGACGGGCAGCAATGTGCTGGCCGCCAGCATGTCCGTGGCCGAGAACGGCTATCTGACCATTTCCGGCCGCATCACGCCGGCTGGTGTGGGGCTGCGTCCCGCCGTTGCCTCGTCTGCGCGCATCGGCCCCGCTGCCGGCGGCAGCGGCCATGCATATACCCTGCGCGTGCTGACGGCGTCGGGACAGACTATCGACTTGCCTTTTGATGGCGTTTCCGTGGCTGATCATGGCGGCAACGCCATGAGCCATTTCCGCGTCAGCTTCGCCAACCCGGGCGACATCAGCGACGTGCAAGTGCTGCAAAATGGCAAGGCTTTAGCCAAGCTGGAGCGCTCTGCGCGCCGCAGCAGGGCCGCCGCCAACGATGCCACGTTCGATGCGACACAAAGCGGCGGCAAGCTGGCGCTGGTCTGGAATGCCGATGCGGAACCCTACGCCGCCGTGCTGCACGTGGCCGCCGATGGCCGCAAGACGGTGGTCGCCAGTGACTTGACGGGTGGCAAAGCCAGCGTCGACGTCAGCGCCTTGCCGGCCGGCGGCCGTTTCGAGGTCAGCCTGTCGTCGTCCGTGGGCGCACGCCTGATGAGGGTGCAGCGCCGCTAAGCCGGCGGGCTCGATGCAACGAGGGCTTGCCGCGGCAAGCCCTTTTTTGTGTGTGGAATATGCACAGATCCTGTACCTGGCGAGGGCTGCCGTTTTACCTCCCGTCTGCCTAGAATGGGACTTCATCCACTTGCGGAGCATCCCATGCCCATTCTGAACCTGCGTTTGTCCACCACGCCCGATGCGCGTCAGTCGGCCGCCATCGCCGCCACCTTGAGCGCCTTGACGGCGCAACTGCTGCACAAGGCGCCCGAACTGACGTCGGTGGCGATCAGCCATCTTGACGCGGCGCACTGGTTTGTCGGCGGGCCATCCCTGCAGGTGCAGGGCAAGGCCAGCTTTTTCCTCGATATCCTGATCAGCGATGAAACGAATACGGCGGCGGAAAAGGCCGCGTATATCGCCGCCGTGTTCGCCGCCATGCATGAGCATCTCGGCGCCTTGCATGACGTCAGCTACATCCACGTGCACGACGCGCGCCAGGCGGCCTGGGGCTACGGCGGCTTGACGCAGCAGTTCCGCGCCGTGCGCAAGGCGCTGCAGCCGGCCTGATCAATCCCAGCGGTGATTTTGATAGTGTTGCACGGCAAAATCGACGAAGACCCTGACCTTTGGCGACAGCTGGCGGCTGTGCGGATACAGCGCGTACAAGGTGCGTGGGCGCAAGGTGTAGCCGGGCAAGACTTCCACGAGCTGGCCGCTGCGCAGCGCGTCGCGCACGATGAAGCCGGGCGCGCCGGCAATGCCCATGCCGCCCACGGCAGCCTCGCGCAGGGCCACGCTGGTATTGGCTTGCAGGCTGCCGCGCACGGCTACCTTGTGCGCGGCCCCGCCCGCATCCGTGAACGACCACTCGGCCGGCTTCTCGCCGGAGCTGTACATCAGGCAATCGTGCTGTGCCAGGTCTTGCGGCGTGGCCGGATGGCCATGGCGGGCCAGGTAGGCCGGCGAGGCGACGGCCAAGGTGCGGCTGCTGCCCAGCTGGCGCGCCACCAGGGTGGAGTCGGGCAAGCCGCGCGCCAGGCGCAGCGCCACGTCGAAGCCATCGTCGATCAGGTCGACGATGCGGTCATTGCAGACGAGATCGATGTGGATGTGCGGGTAGTGGCGCGTAAAGTCGGGCAGCCAGGCGGCCAGTTCCAGGGTGCCGAAGGCCATCGGCGCATTGATGCGCAGGCTGCCGGACGGCTGTGCCTGGTGCATGGCGACGGCGCGGTCGGCCGCATCGAGGGCGTCGAGGATGTCGCGGCTGGCCAGATAGTATTCCTGGCCGGCGGCCGTCAGGGCGAAGCGGCGCGTGGTGCGGTTGAGCAATTGGGCGCCCAGCTGGCTTTCCAGCTGGCGGATCTGGCGCGACACGATGGAGTGGGAAATGCCGAGCGCGGCGCCGGCGGCCGTGAAACTGCCCAGTTCCACGACGCGGCGCAAGGCGCGCAGGGCGGTCAGCTGGTCCATGGGCGCTTGCCGCCGGTATCGATGGCTTAATTAAACGAAACGCTTGCCTTCGAGGGGGAATCCCTTGATGAACTCGGCTGCGGGCAGGCGCTTGCCGCCCGGTTTTTGCAGTTCCGTCAGGCGCAGCGAGCCATTGCCGCAGGCCACGACGATGCCATGCTGGGCGTCGGCCGCCAGCACCTGGCCCGGCGCTTCCTTGCTGTCCGCGTCGAGTACCTCGGCGGCCCAGATCTTGATGGTGGTGCCATCGACCTGGCCGCAGGCGCCGGGAAACGGATTGAAGGCGCGGATTTTCAGGCCCAGTTCCAGCGCCGGCAAGCTGAAATCGAGCGCCGCTTCTTCCTTGGCGATCTTTGCCGCATAGGTGACGCCCGCTTCCGGCTGCGGCACCGCTTCCAGCGGCTGCTGCTGCATCTTGCGCAGGGTCTCGACGATCATCTTGCCGCCCAGTTTGGCCAATTTGTCGTGCAGGGTGGCGGTGGAGTCGCCCGCCTCGATCGGCGTGCGCTCGATGGCCAGCATGGGACCCGTATCGAGGCCTTCTTCCATCTGCATGATGGTGACGCCCGTTTCATCGTCGCCGGCCTCGATGGCGCGGTGGATCGGCGCGGCGCCGCGCCAGCGCGGCAGCAATGAACCGTGGATATTGATGCAGGGTTTGATGTCGAGCGTGCTGCGCGGCAAGATCAAGCCGTAGGCCGCCACCACCATCACATCGTAATCGGTGGCCAGCAGGCGCTCGTGGGCCGCTTTTGCCTCGGCGGCGCGCTGCGGGTCCTTGCTGTCCATGCGCAAGGACAGCGGCTGCAGCACCTCGATGCCGTGCTGCTGCGCGTACTGCTTGACGGCCGAGGCGTGCAGCTGCATGCCGCGTCCGGCAGGACGGTCGGGCTGGGTCAGCACCAGCGGAATCTCGAATCCCGCTTCGTGCAAGTCTTTCAGGGCCGTGGCGGCGAATTCAGGCGTGCCTGCGAAGATCACTTTCATAGCGTTCCTTGACGTGAGGTGCGCAGGCCCGGGCCGGAGGCGCCAGGCTGGCGTGGTGTTACGACTATTGTTGCTTAGTCTATCAGCAGCGGCTTAGAAACGACGGTTCTGTGCGCGCAAGCTCGCTTCGCGCTCGAGACCGCGGATTTCCTTGATCATCTTGGTCTTGATGCGGTTGCGCTTGAGCGGCGACAGGTATTCGACGAATACCTTGCCCAGCAAGTGATCCATCTCATGCTGGATGCAGACGGCCAGCAAGCCATCGGCTTCCAGCTCGTACTGCTTGCCGTGGCGGTCCAGGGCGCGCACCTTGATGCGGGCCGGACGCTCGACGCCGTCATACACGCCGGGCACGGACAGACAGCCTTCGTCGTAGACCTGCTTTTCTTCGCTGGCCCAGGTGATTTCCGGGTTGATGAATACTTGCAGCTGGTTTTTTTCTTCGGTGGTGTCGATCACCATCATCTGGATATGCTCGTCCACTTGCGACGCGGCCAGGCCGACGCCCGGGGCGTCGTACATGGTTTCGGCCATGTCGTCGATCAGGGTTTGCAGGCGTGCGTCAAATTCGGTGACGGGCTTGGCGATCGTGTGCAGGCGAGGATCGGGGTAACGCAGGATATTTAATATGGACATACGGATTCGACTGGTTAAGGTGGGCGCCGGTGCGCCGGATTATTCATGCCTGGGCCATGCGAACGATGGCAGGGCTATTTTATTTTTGAGTACGCTACGGTTGGGCGCGTGTGGCGCAACGGCGCGGCAGATGCGTTTGCCAGTGCGCTATTCGTTTGCTGCAAAGGGAAATTTTATCACAGACGCCCATGGCCCTGTGGACGGCGGGCCGTTTTGCGGCGTCATTGCACGCATCCTTGCGCGCGTCGGTATCGCGTGCGCGCCATGGCGCTAGCATGGGATGCCACAGTACATAACGAGGTTGTCATGCATGCACTTGCAACGATGGCGGACACGGCCACGGAACTGGCGGGCTGGCTGCGCCTCCAGCATCTGCCCGGTGTGGGGCCGGTGGCGGCGCGCGCCTTGCTGGCCCGCTTCGGCTTGCCGCCGCAAATCTTTGCCACGCCGTTCGACATCCTGCGCGAGGTGGTGCCGGCCAGCGTGGCGCGCGCCATCGTGCAGCCGCCCAAGCCGGTGGCCAACAGCCAGCTGGCGCTGACCCTGCAATGGCTGCAGCGGCCCGGCAATACCGTGCTGACCCTGGCCGATGCCGCGTATCCGCCCCTGCTGCTGGAAATCGCCGATCCGCCGCTGTTGTTATATGTGCGGGGACGGGCGGAACTGCTGTCGCGTCCGGGCGTGGCCATCATCGGCAGCCGCAATGCCAGCGCGCAAGGCATGCAGAACGCGGCCGCCTTTGCGCAAGCGCTGAGCGCGGCAGGCTTGACCATCATTTCAGGGCTGGCGCTCGGCATCGACACGCACGCGCACGAGGGCGGCTTGCGCGGCGCGGGCGGCACGGTGGCCGTGATCGGCACGGGCGCCGATTTGGTGTATCCACGCCGCAACCTTGATCTGGCGCAAAGAATTGCCGAACAGGGCTGCATCGTCAGCGAGTACGCGCTGGGGCTGCCTGCCATGCCGGGGAATTTTCCGCGCCGCAACCGTCTGATCAGCGGCCTGGCGCGCGGCGTGCTGGTGATCGAGGCGGCGGCCCAGTCGGGTTCCCTGATCACGGCGCGCCTGGCGGGCGAGCAGGGGCGCGACGTGTATGCCTTGCCCGGCTCCATCCATGCGACTTTGGCCAAGGGTTGTCATGCACTCATCAAGCAGGGTGCCAAGCTGGTCGAATCGGCCGATGACGTGCTGCAAGAGCTGCAGTGGCTGGGCGGCGTCCCCAGCGTGCCGGCCGCGGTGGAGGACGAGCCGCCGCTGCTGGCCGCGCTGGGCCACGATCCGCACGACGCCGATACCCTGGCCGCGCGCAGCGGCCTGGCCATGGGCGCACTGATGGGGCAATTGCTGGCGCTGGAGCTGGCGGGCCGGGTCGAACGCTTGCCGGGAGGACTGTTTCAACGCTGCAAATGACAGCTTGTCACTTGTGTGGCGGCCTTGCCGCACGGGCGCGCTTTGTCTGCGCGCACCCTTGTGTCTTAGCGAGCTTAGCTGCTAGAGTAGAGCCATGTTCGATATCCTGGTGTACCTCTACGAGACTTACTATCGCCCCGATGCCTGCCCCGAGCCGGCAGTCCTGGCGCGCAAACTGTCGGCCGTCGGTTTCGACGACGTGGAGATTTCCGAAGCGCTCGTGTGGCTGACGGACTTGAACGCCATGGCCGGCGCCGAACAAACCCTGACGGCCAGTTCCACGGGCACGCGCTTCTACGTGCAGCAGGAAAGCGACGTGCTGGGCACGGCCGCCATCGGCTTCATCCAGTTCCTGGAAAGCGCCAAGGTGCTGTCGCCGCTGCAGCGCGAAATCGTCATCGAACGGGCGCTGGCGCTCGACGAGGCGCCCGTGTCGCTGGGCAAGCTGAAAGTCATCGTGCTGATGCTGTTGTGGAGCCAGGGCAAGGAACCGGACGCCTTGATGTTCGACGATTTATTCGTCGACGACGAAGACCTGCCTCCCCGCCTGCTACACTAATATAATACAGCGCTTGCTGGCTGCTCCTCCAGCCGTTGGCCTGACACCCCGGCGCCGCTGCCGCGCCATCCCCTTTAAGATGCACTGCACCGGCGCGCACGCCAGTCCATTGTGTTTGCGCCTGCGCATTCTTGCTTGCAGATAACTTGCCGAATTCTTCAATAGGCGCTTATCATTGGCCGCTTGACAAGACCACAAGTCACAAGGCCTTGCGCAGACAAAAGCGTCGGCGCCTGGCAATGCACTGTATGATGCGCATGCTGAAACTATCCTAGAGCATTTTTCGAGACCAAAAAATATGACAAAAACCCTCATCATCGCCGAGAAGCCTTCTGTCGCGAACGATATCGCGAAGACGCTTGGCGGCTTCACCAAGCACGATGAGTACTTTGAATCGGATGAATACGTCCTGTCGTCGGCGGTCGGCCACTTGCTGGAGATCGCCGTACCGGAAGAATTCGACGTGAAGCGCGGCAAATGGAGTTTCGCGCACTTGCCGATGATTCCACCGTATTTCGCGCTCAATCCCATCCCGAAGACGGAAGCGCGCCTCAAAGTATTAAACAAGCTGATCAAACGTAAAGACGTTTCCACCCTCATCAACGCATGCGATGCGGGGCGCGAAGGCGAGCTGATTTTCCGCCTGATCGCGCAAAACGCCAAGGCCAAGCAACCGGTCAAGCGCCTGTGGCTGCAGTCGATGACGCCGGGCGCCATCCGCGACGGTTTTGCGCACCTGCGCAGCGACGAAGAAATGCTGCCGCTGGCCGACGCGGCCCGCTGCCGTTCGGAAGCCGATTGGTTGATCGGCATCAATGGCACGCGCGCCATGACGGCGTTTAATTCGAAAGAAGGCGGTTTTTACCTGACCACCGTGGGCCGCGTGCAAACGCCGACCCTGTCCATCGTCGTTGAACGCGAAGACAAAATCAAGAAATTCGTGCCGCGCGACTTCTGGGAAGTGCGCGCCGAATTCGTCTGCGCGGCCGGCATCTATGAAGGCCGCTGGCTCGACACGAAGTTCAAGAAGGACGAGAACGACCCCGAGAAGCGCGCCGAGCGCCTGTGGAGCAAGACGGCTGCCGACTCGATCGCCACCGCCTGCCGCGGCCGCCAAGGCATCGTCACGGAAGAATCGAAACCGACCACCTCGATGGCGCCGGGCCTGTTCGACCTGACCAGTCTGCAGCGCGAAGCGAACTCGCGTTTCGGCTTCTCCGCCAAGAACACGCTGGGCCTGGCACAGGCGCTGTATGAAAAGCACAAGGTCTTGACGTATCCGCGTACCGATTCGCGCCACCTGCCGGAAGACTACATGCCGACCGTGCTGCAGGCGCTGGAAACGGTCAAGGAAAACAGCAACTACCACCAGTTCGCCAAGCAGATCATCGACAAGGGCTGGGTCAAGCCGAACAAGCGCATTTTCGACAACACGAAAATCTCGGATCACTTCGCGATCATCCCGACGACGATTGCGCCAAAGAATTTGTCCGAGCCGGAACAGAAGTTGTACGACCTGGTCACGCGCCGCTTTATGGCCGTGTTCTTCCCGCCTGCGGAATTCCAGGTCACCACGCGCTATACGGAAGTGTCCGGCCATCAGTTCAAGACTGAAGGCAAGGTCATGACCAATCCGGGCTGGCTGGCCATCTACGGCAAGGAAGCGTCGACGGACGCCGACAAGGAAAGCAATGGCAACGGCAACCTGGTGCCCGTCGCCAAGGGCGAGAAAGTGCAGACGGAAAGCGTCACCGCCAACGGGCTGGTGACGAAACCGCCAGCGCGTTTCACGGAAGCGACCTTGCTGTCGGCCATGGAAGGCGCCGGCAAGCTGATCGACGACGACGAGCTGCGCGACGCGATGGCCGGCAAGGGGCTTGGAACCCCGGCCACGCGCGCGGCCACCATCGAGGGCTTGCTGACGGAACGCTACCTGATCCGCGAAGGCCGCGAACTGATCCCGACGGCCAAGGCATCGCAGCTGATGACTTTGCTCAAAGGCCTGGGCGTCAATGAATTGACGGCGCCTGAGCTGACGGGCGAGTGGGAATACAAGCTGTCGCAGATGGAAAAAGGCAAGATCTCGCGCGAAGAATTCATGCGCGAAATCGCGCAGATGACGCAAATCATCGTCAAGCGCGCCAAGGAATACGACAACGACACGATTCCCGGCGACTACGCGACCCTGGAAACGCCGTGCCCGAATTGCGGCGGCGTGGTGAAGGAAAACTACCGTCGTTTCGCCTGCACCAAGTGCGAATTCTCGATGAGCAAGACGCCGGGTTCGCGCCAGTTCGAAATCGCCGAAGTGGAGCAATTGCTGAAGGACCGCACCATCGGCCCGCTGCAAGGCTTCCGCTCGAAGATGGGCCGTCCGTTCGCCGCCATCCTGCGCATCGTGCGCGATGAAGAGATCAAGAATTTCAAGCTGGAATTCGATTTCGGCCAGAACGACGAGAGCGAAGATGGCGAAGGTGTCGATTTCACGGGTCAGACGCCTGTGGGACCTTGCCCCAAGTGCAATGCCGGCGTGTACGAAATGGGCCTGGCCTATGTGTGCGAACATAGCGTAGCCAAGCCGAAGACGTGCGATTTCCGCAGCGGCCGCATCATCTTGCAGCAGGAAATCTTGCCGGAACAAATGGCAAAACTGCTCAACGATGGCAAGACGGACTTGCTGCCGGGCTTCGTATCGCAGCGCACGCGCCGTCCGTTCAAGGCTTTCCTCGTGCGGGGCAAGGATGGCAAAGTGAGCTTCGAGTTTGAAGAGCGCAAGGCCAAGCCGGGTGCGAAGACAAAGGCTGCCGCTGCCGAGGTCGAAGGCGAAGAAGGCGCGGCACCAGCGAAGAAAACGGCCGTCAAGAAAGCGGCAGCCGTCAAAAAGGCACCGGCCAAGAAGGCCACGGCCGTGAAAAAGCCGGCCGCCAAGAAGGCGCCGGCGAAGAAGGCGGCAACGGCCGAGTAATCGGACGCCAGCCAGGCAAAAGCCAGGGATTTCCCTGGCTTTTTTTATGTCCCGAGGCTGGCTTAGTCCAGGTAGTCGGAGTACTCGCGCTGCGCGTAATTCTGCAGGTTGGCCCACGGCTGCGCCTTGCTGACGGTCGGCTGCAGCTTGACGTCGACCCGGCGATAGAAGGTATTCGCGCGGTCGCCGCTTTCGATGATCAGGGGAATCTGCTTTTGTTCATCCCACAGGATGCGCTGGAACACGCCGTTCTTTTCCACTTCGCGCCAGCGCGCCCCCGTCACGTTCGATGCCTGTTTCGACAGCGGCATGGCGGCCACCAGTTTCGGGTCCAGCAGATAAAAACTGTTTTCCCAGGAACCGTCGAAATTGACGTTTTCGTACTCGGCCTTGGGAATCGAGACGACGATCTTGTCGTGCGCATCGATGTATTCCACGCGCACGGTGTTCTTTTCCAGCATCACGTGGCGCGGGATCAGCACGGGATTGAAGTGCTTGTGTTCATGCTGCGTGGCCGCAGTCGACGTTTTCAGGGCCACCTTGGTGTTGTCGCCATGCTTGTGGCCCGCATGCGGGTCCGTCGACGGCGCCAGCACGCGCTCGACCCACACGTGGCCGGGGCGGCGCAGCATCTTTTCTTCGTAGCGGCTTTCGCGCGTCACGCCTTCCGGCGTCAGGACGCGGCTGTAATAGGTGATGCCCAGGTCCAGGTCGGCAGGAGCAGCAGCGGTGGGGGCGGCTTGGGTGCTGGCGGCAAAGCCGGCGGCGAGGAGGACGGCGATCAGGGACGATTTCATGGTGGTGCCTTTACGTGCAGAGGGGCGGAGGGCATACGCCATCCGCCCCGGTGGGGTTGCCGTGTTGATGTGGATCAGAAGCCGAAGGCCGCCTTCAGCAAATCAAATACCTTGGTGTTGTCCAGGGTGCCCTTGAAGGTCTTCGCGCCGGCGCCCGTGGCCAGCAGCTTGACGTCGCCGCCGCCATGGGTTTCGCTGGCCAGGCGCACGCCTGTTTCTTGCAGGTAGTTGTCTTTCAGCGCCGTGGCGCTGTCGACGTTGCTGCGCAAGTCAGGGCGGTTCGGGCCATTGCCGAATACCAAAGTGGTGTAGGTGTTGCCATCGGCATCCTTGCTTGGCTGGTTATCCTTGTAGCCGCGGTTGATGTCGAGGATATTGTTGCCGCGCTTGCCGTAGCCGTTGAAGGCCAGCGTGTGGTCATGGTCGGCCGTGACGACGATCAGGGTATTGGCCAGGGTCGGGTCGGTTTCCTTGATCTTGGCGATGGCCGCCTTGATGGCGTCGTCGAAGGCGATGGTGTCCGTCAGCGCGCGCTTGGCATTGATGCCGTGCAAGGCGTGGTCGATGCGGCCGCCTTCGACCATCAGGAAGTAGCCGTTCGTGTTTTTCGACAGCAAGTCGATGGCTTTCAGCGTCATTTCCGACAGGCTAGGCTGGGTCGCGCCTTCGCCCAGCGGCGGCGTGGCCGTGCGGTCCAGTTCATATTCGAGGTGGCTGCGGGTGCTGTACAGGCCGATGAATTTCTTGCCGCTCGGCGCTGCCGCCATTTCCGCTTTCGTCGCGGCCACGGTGTAGCCCTTGGCGGCAAACTCCGTCAGCAGGTTGCGGCCATCGGCGCGGCCGTACTTGTTGCTCGTCGACCAAGGCGTGAAGTGGTTGCGGCCGCCACCCATCAGCACGTCGACGCCATCGCCGAGGGCTGCGTTGTAGCCGGCGCCGCCTGGCGCCGTTTGCGCGGCGATCGCGTATTGCGCATTGCGGTTGCAGATGTGCGAGAACGTCGTCGCCGGCGTGGCGTGCGTCAGTTCCGTGGTAGTGATGGCACCCACGGCCTTGCCCTTGGCTTTCGCCAGTTCCAGGATGGTCGGCACGGTCTTGCCGCCGGCCGGGCAATTGTCCACGCCCAGGTTGCCGTTGGCGTCGCGGCCGGGTTCCTTGGCGATCGTGTCCTGCGCCATCGAGATGACTTCATTGTTCATCTTGACGCCGGTCATGTAGGCGGCCATCGATGGCGCGCTGTCCGTCGTTTGCGCATCGTTCGAGAACGTCTTGATGCGCGCCGTGCGTTCCAGCGTATCCATGGTCAGGCTGCCGTCTTCGCCGTATTTGTAGATGCGCGACGCCGTCACGACGGACGGGCCCATGCCGTCGCCGAGGAAGAAGATGACGTTCTTCGCGTCGGCGGCGTAGGCGCTGGCGACGCTGGCGGCCACGAGCGTGGTCAGCAAGGAGAGTTTCAGGGCGGGTTTCAATGCGAGTTTCATGTGCTTGTCCAATTCTTGTCTCTTGGGGATTACAGACCGCCGGCGGTCTTGACCAGGCCGAATACTTTGGTGTTGTCGATGGTGCCCAGGAAGGTTTCCGAACCCTTGCCGATGGCGCCCAGGAAGACGTCGGTGCCGCCGTGGGTCTCGTTGCCCGCCGTGGTGCGGATCACCGCTTCCTGGTGGTAGGTATTGGCGCTGGTGACGGTTTCATCGAGGCTGGCCATGGCGGCGCGGCTCGACTGCGTGCGGTTTTCGCCATTGCCGAAGCCGATGATCGAATACGGTGCGCCGTCCAGGTCTTTCTCGACCGCGCCGGTGACGTAGTTCTTCACCACGCCCAGCACGCCAGGGTTGCCGGCAGCCGTCTTGCCCGTGCGCTTGGCGTAGCCGTTCAGCACCAGGGTGTGGTCATGGTCGGCCGTGACGACGATCAGGGTATTGGCCAGGGTCGGATCGGTGAGCTTGGCTTTTTCGATGGCGGCCTTGATGGCGTTGTCGAAAGCGACCGTGTCTTGCAGCGCCTTCTTGGCCGTCGTTTCGTGCAGCGCATGGTCGATGCGGCCGCCTTCGACCATCAGGAAGTAACCCTTCTTGTTCTTCGCCAGCACGTCCATGGCCTTGGTGGTCATTTCCGCCAGGCTAGGTTCCTTGGCCGCATCGCGGTCCAGGTCGTAGCTCATGTGGCTGGAAGTGAACACGCCGAACAAACGGTCCGTCTTGGCCGGATCGACGGCCTTGAAGTCGGTGGCGTTGTTGGCGACCGTATAGCTCTTCGCTTTCAGTTCGGCCACCAGGTCGCGGTCGTCGGAACGCTTGCCGCCGCTCTTGAATGGCGTAAAGAATTGCGCGCCGCCACCGAGGACCACTTCCAGGCCGGTGGTGCCCAGGGCGCTGTTGTAGCCCGTGCCGCCCGGCACCAGGGCTGCGGCGATATCGTTTTCCAGGTCGCGGTGGCAGATGTGCGCGTAGGTCGCGGCCGGCGTGGCGTGCGTCACGCGCGCCGTGCTGACGACGCCGGCGGCAAAGCCCTTGGCCTTGGCCAGTTCCAGCAAGGTGGTGGCGGGCGTGCCGTTGCCGGTGCCGCATTTGTTGACCAGCTTGTTGCCGTTCGCATCCGTGCCCGGATCGATGGCGACCGTGTTGGCCGACATCGAGATGACTTCATTGTTCATCTTGACGCCGGTCATGTAGGCGGCCATCGACGGCGCGCTGTCGGTCACTTGCGCGTCGTTCGAGAACGTCTTGACGAAGGCCGTTTCCGGCAGGGTGTCCATGGTCAGCGAACCGTCTTCGCCCACCGAATAGATGCGCGCGGCCGTCATGGTGGTCAGGCCCATGCCATCGCCGAGGAAGAAGATGACGTTTTTCGGCGGCGCTTCAGCCACTACCTCTTCTTTTTTTGCATCGCTGCCGCAGGCGGCCAGCATCAGGGTGATGGCGACGCTGCAGCCAGCGACGGAAATTTTTCTGCGTGTCATGTGGTTCATCCGGCTAGGTTTGAAAGAGCTAGCAAGATAGCAATCCAATGTGACACCCTCATGACGCTGTGACATGTTTTGTGACGGCGCCACACCGCCGCAGCGGCGTGGCTTTCGCGCACGTCTACGCCGGAAAAATACGCCGTACCGTGCCCGCCATCGGTAGATTGCATCGAAATGAGCAACAAACTATTGCGTTTTAACTAGTTTTTCTACCGAATCAAGCAACGTAAGATGCCGTCATCCCAATCATTTTGTGAAGGCAGATCATGTTCTCCAAATCCATCAGCAGCGTTCTTGTTTCCACCCTGTTTGCCGCCGGCGCCGCCTCGGCCGCCGCCAGCGCCCCCTTGACCCTGGAAGTATTCAACCCGGGCGAAGCGGCGATTTTCCCCGTCGCTTCCGTGCTGGTGGCGGGCAAGCATGACGCCGTGCTGATCGATGCGCAGTTTTCGCGCGCCGAAGCGCAAAAGCTGGTGGAGAAGATCCGCGCCAGCGGCAAGAAACTGACGACCGTGTACATCAGCCACAGCGACCCCGATTTTTACTTTGGCCTCGATGTGATCAAGGCAGCTTTCCCGAAGGCAAAGATCGTCGCCACGCCGGAAACCGTGGCCGAGATCCGCCGCAAGGCTGACGCCAAGGTCGCCTACTGGGGGCCTATCCTGAAAG
Source organism: Janthinobacterium aestuarii (assembly GCF_046113285.1). Taxonomy (NCBI): domain Bacteria; kingdom Pseudomonadati; phylum Pseudomonadota; class Betaproteobacteria; order Burkholderiales; family Oxalobacteraceae; genus Janthinobacterium; species Janthinobacterium aestuarii. The sequence continues at coordinate 5,463,689 of NZ_CP142524.1, read as the reverse complement.
ACAATGCGCCGCACGCCATCGTCATTCCCGAAGCCTTGAAAGGCAAGCGCATCAGCCTGGAAGGCCAGTCGCTCGATATCGCCGGCCCGACGCCAGCGCGCACCTATGTGTGGATTCCATCGATCAAGGCCGTCGTCGGCGGCGTGGTGCTGTTTGGTAACTTGCACGTGTGGACGGCCGATACGCAAAGCCTGCAATCGCGCCAGGACTGGCTCAAGACGCTGGACGGCATCGCGGCGCTGCAGCCCGTCACCGTCGTGCCTGGCCACTTCAAGGTCGGTTCGCCCCTGACGCCCGACAGCATCGGTTTTACGCGCGACTACCTGGTGACGTTCGAAGCGGAAACGGCCAAGGCCGCCAATTCGGCCGCCCTGATCGCCGCCATGAAACAGCACTACCCGCAACTCGGCCTCGATGGCGCGCTGGAAACGAGCGCCAAGGTGGCCAAGGGTGAAATGCAATGGTAAGCGGCAAGGCCGGCATGCCCACATTGCACTACATTTTCGACCCCCTGTGCGGCTGGTGCTACGGAGCGGCGCCGCTGGTCGAGGCGGCGCGCGCCGTGCCCGGCCTGACGGTGGCCTTCCACGGCGGCGGCATGATGACGGGCAGCAATCGCCGCCAGATCACGCCCGCCTGGCGCGGCTATGTGCTGCCGCACGACCGGCGCATCGAGCAATTGTCGGGCCAGCCTTTCGGCGACGCCTATATCAACGGCTTGCTGAACGACACGACGGCCATGATGGATTCCGAACCGCCGATCACGGCCATCCTGGCGGCTGAATCGCTGGCCGGCAAGGGCCTGGACATGCTGCAGCGCGTGCAGCGCGCCCATTACATGGACGGCTTGCGCATCGCCGACGTGCCCGTGCTGGTGTCCTTGGCGCAAGAGCTGGGCATGGACGGGGCCGCATTCGGGGCGGAATATGCCCGGCAGGCGGGCGCTGCCACGCAACAGCACATCGACGCCAGCCGGGCCTTGCTGGCGCAGGTGGGCGGGCAGGGCTTTCCCACGTTCGTGCTCGACGATGGCAGCGGCAAGCTGTCCGTGATCGATATCGGCGGCTTCCTGGGCCAGCCTGCGAAGTTGCAGGCGGAACTCGGTGGCGTGTGCGATGCTCACGGCTGTGCATTGTAAATAGCTATCAGTTCGATAAAATCAATTAGCTTTTCCTTTGTTGTTGACCTCGTTACACTAGGTTTCATCAGTCAACAACGAAGGAAAAGCAGTCATGAGCCAACAGCCGCCATTCAGTACCGCCTCGGGCATCCCCGTCGCCGACAACCAGAATTCCATCAGCGCCGGTCCCCGTGGCCCGCTGCTGCTGCAAGACTTCCATCTGATCGAAAAACTCCAGCATTTCAACCGCGAGCGCATCCCCGAGCGCGTCGTGCACGCCAAAGGCTCGGGCGCTTACGGCACCTTTACCGTCACGCACGACATTTCGCGCTATACCAAGGCCAAGCTGTTCAGTGAAGTGGGCAAGCAGACGGCCACCTTCGCCCGTTTCTCCACCGTCGGCGGCGAACGCGGCAGTGCGGATACGGAACGCGACCCGCGCGGCTTCGCCGTGCGTTTTTATACGGAAGAGGGTAACTGGGACCTGGTCGGCAACAACACGCCGATGTTCTTCATCAAGGACCCGATCAAGTTCCCCGATTTCGTCCACACGCAAAAGCGCGATCCGCAAAGCAATCTGAAATCGGCCGAGATGATGTTCGACTTCTGGAGCCATGCGCCGGAAAGCCTGCACCAGGTCACCATGCTGTTCTCGGACCGCGGCACGCCGGACGGCTACCGCCACATGGACGGCTTCGGCAGCCACACGTATAGCCTGATCAATGCGGACGGCCAGCGCGTGTTCGTGAAATGGCACTTCAAGACGCGCCAGGGCATCAAGAATTTGCCTGCGGCGGAAGCGGGCCGCCTGGCCGGTGCCGATCCCGACTACGCCCAGCGCGACCTGTTCGGCGCCATCGAACGCGGCGATTTCCCCCAGTGGGAAGTCAAGCTGCAGGTGGCGACGCAGGAGCAGCTCGATGCCTGGGAGCAGCGCACGGGCTGGAACCCGTTCGACCTGACGAAGGTGTGGCCGCACGCGGACTTCCCGCTGTTGCCCGTCGGTATTTTCGAGCTGAACCGCAACCCGGACAATTACCACGCGGAAGTCGAGCAAGCCGCCTTTTCGCCGGCCAACGCCGTGCCCGGCATGGGATACTCGCCGGACAAGATGCTGCAAGGCCGCTTGTTCGCCTACCACGACGCCCAGCTGTACCGCGTCGGCACGAACCACCAGCATTTGCCCGTGAATGCGGCCCGCTGCCCCTTCCATAACCAGCAGCGCGACGGCGGCATGGCGATCCACAATGGCAGTTCTGCGCAGAATTACGCGAACGTGGCGGCGGCAGGCACGCAGCCGCAGGGGCTGGGCCATGGCGAAGGGGCGCTGGCGCTGGCTGGCGGCGCGGCCCGCTACGATGGACGCGGCGTGGAAGACGATTACACGCAAGCCGGCAATCTGTTCCGCTTGATGTCGGCCCAGGCCAGGCAAAACCTGTTCGACAACCTGGCCGGCCCCCTGAGTCAGGTGCGGCCGGAAACCTTGCAGCGTCAGCTCGCTCACTTCGACCAGGCCGATCCCGCCTATGGCGCCGGCGTGCGGGCCGCCTTGCAGGCACGCGGCGTGGCACTGTAATTGTGTGTGGCAGGCGGAATAAGCTGGTTCCGCCTGTTTGATGCAGCACAAATGAGAGCTTATTAGAGTTGGATGCTAAATATTGCCGTATGGACATATTTGCCTTCCATGCGTAGACTTGTCGGTCTGATGATCGCGCCGCCTTCCTGGCGGCGTCCTGACTAGAAAGTCTTGCAATATGAATATGGCGAAGCTGTGCGTGCATGGGGATGACCCCACGCTCAAATCCATCCTCGAAGTCTTGCCTACCGATCCGGAGCGGCAATGGCGCAAGGGCGAGGCGAAGGGCGCGAATCGCGTGCATCTCGATTCCGGCTTCGACGTGCTGATCGCACAGGCGCCCAAATCGCAAGTGTTGCCCTCGCGCATACGCAGCTACCTGGCCGAATGCCGTTCGCGCGGCGTGACGTTCACCATGCCGCGCATCGTGGCCGAGCTGCAACTGGAGCTGAATGGCGACGACACGGTCGACGCGCCGCTCGACTTGAGCCTGGCCGACATGCAGCACCTGACGGAAATGGGCATCAGCCTGAGCCTGGTGACGCGCTGCGCCGCAGCCTGATTCCCGTGTGACACGCAAAAAAATGTCCGCCCATCAACGGGCGGCCATTTTTCGTCATGGTTCGTCGAGTTCGACGGTGACCATATTGTCATCGGGCTTGCGGTCGATCAGCTTGTTGTCGGGATCGATGCCCGCCTTGCCGGGCCGGCTGCCGACGATGACGGTGTAGCTCGCTTCACGGGCCGTCATGCGCAGGCGTTCGCGCAGCAGCGGATGGCCAGTCGCGTCGTCGACGCCGATCTCGATCCAGTCGTGCAGCGGCGCGTCGTGTTCCTCGCCCTGTTCGCCGGCCGTCAATTTGCTTGCCTGCACCTTCATGGTGACGGCGTACTTGCCATCGCTGCGTTTCGTGGCCGTGGCCGACAGGGCGCGGTTGTCGAACAGCACGATTTTCTCGAACAGGTCGTCGATCAGGTAAACCTGCTCGGGCGGCGTGACCTGGCGCAAGCCCTGGACCAGTGCCGTCACGCTCGCATACGGCGGGCCTTTCTGGCCGTAGGTCTTGAGCAGCTCGCGCAGCACGCCGTTGACCTTGTCCTCGCCGATGATGTCTTGCAGCAAGTACATGGCCAGGCTGCCCTTGTGATAGTGGATGTAGGCCTGGTTTTCATTCTCGGCCAGCGGCAATTCCTTCTTGCGTTCCTCGCTGCGCCCCATCAGGTATTGATTCAGGTCATAGCGCAGGAAACGGCGCATCTTGGCCGGTCCCGCGGTCTTCTTCATCACCATCAGGGCCGAATATTCGGCCAGGGTTTCGCTGAGCACGGTGGCGCCCCGCGTATTGCCGCCCACCAACTGATGCGCCCACCACTGGTGCGCCACTTCATGCGCCGTGATGTAGAACGGATAGTCGATATCCTTCGGGTTCTTGTCGTCCACCTTGGCGATAAAACCCAGGCCTTCCGAGTACGGTATCGTGTTCGGGAACGATTGCGCAAACGTGGCGTAGCGGGGGAATTCGACGATGCGCAGGATCTTGTGCTGGTAGGGGCCGAAGTTCTTCGTGTAGTACTCGAGCGCTTCCTTGCTGCCGCGCACGAAACGCTCGAGGTTGTATTCATGGCCAGGATGGTAATACACGTCGATGGCCACGTCTTGCCAGCGCTCGTGCTTGACGGCGTAGCGGGCCGACTGGAACGCGTAGAAGTTCAGGATAGGCTGGTCCATCGTGTAATGGAAGTAATGGCGGCCCTTGGCGATCCAGTCGTTGTCCAGCATGCCCGGCGCGATGGCCGTCTGGCCGTCGACGGTGCTGACGGTGGCGTCAAAGTTGATGCGGTCGGCGTCGTTGCTGACGTAATTGTCGGCCAATCCCTTCGCATCGTCGCGCGGCAAGGCCCGTTCGCGCGCGGGCAAGCCGTGTTTCTTGCGGTCGCGCGGGTCCGTCAATTCCAGCTGCGGCTGGTAACCGATGTGCGGCAGCACGGCATTCGTGAAGAAAGTGCCGTTGGCCACCACGGGCGTGTCCTGGCCCAGGCCGAAGATGCCGCGCGGCGCGTAGCGGATGTCGAAATCGAGGCCCAGGGTGGCGCCCGGCGCCAGCGGCGCAGCCAGGCGGTAGCTGTAAAAGCCCAGCTTGCCGTCATCGAGGCCGGGATGCACGCGCGTATCGAAACGCAGGCGCATGGTGGCCGTCGGGTCTTGTTGCACAAAAATGTGGCTGATCGGCAGGCTGGTCTTGTTTTGCAGCAGATAGCGGCCCGTGACGGCCAAGGTGCGCTGCGCCGGGTAGATGGCCACGTCGAGTTTCACGTCGGTGATTCTCGGCTGCGGCGTGGCGGCAAACTTGCGGTACTGGCGCTCGATGCTGGCGCGGTCCGCATCGCGGGAAAATTCGGACTGGTAATCGTTGGCCACGTGGAACACGTAAAACAGCACGCCGCCGGCGCCGACGAAGATCAGGGCGCCGCCGGCAAAGCTGGCCAGCACGCCATGCGTGAGGCCGTGGCGCGCCAGGCGCAGGCGGATGCGCCAGCTGTCCTGCGCGCCGCGGGGCCAGAACAGCAGCGACAGCACCGTCAGCATGACGGCCGCGCCGCTCCAGTACAGCAAGTACCAGCGCTCGCGCAACACAAAGTGGCCGGCGCCGTTCATGGCCGAATACACGACCTCCGGCGTGCTGCCGTACAGCAGCAGCGGGTCGCCGAGGCCCAGCGAGGAAAAGCTGATGCTGGCGATGTGGTACAGAATCATGGCGAAATACGCCAGGTATTTCTGATTGATCAGCACTTGCACGAAGATGGCCAGCACGGCGACCAGCGCATAGTAGGGCAGGTGCGACAGGAACAGCGATTCCACGTACAGGCCGGGGTCGAGGCGGTAATAGCCCTTGAAGACCTGGATCGACATGCCGCACAGCATGATGACCAGGCTTAGCAAGGCTTGCAGGCCGACCAGCGCACACAGTTTCGACAGCAGGGGCAGCCAGTTCGGCACGGGCAGGGCGTCGAGCATCAGATGCGTGCCCGCTTCCCGTTCGCGCCACACCAGCTCGCCCGCGTAGAAGGTGGTAATGATCAGCATGAACAGGGCGAACGAGGCGCTGACCATGTCCAGCACCTTTTCCGTCACGGGATAGGTATTCGTGCCGTAGATGGAGCCCATGTCCAGCGCGCCCGCATACATGGTCAGCACGCCGGCCAGCACGATGACGACGAAATAGATGTTCTTGATGGTCTCGCGCAGGTTCAGCCAGCTCATCTTGAGGAGCAGGACGGCCAGGTTGCGCTGCGCGAAGTCCGGCGTTTCCTGCGTGGACAGCGAAGCGTTCGACAGGCGCTGCGGCGCCTCGCCCTCGCTGCGGCGCCGGGCGGCGCCCGCGTCCGTCGTCGCGTGGAACTGGAAGCGCCAGTAGCCGAGCAGCAAGGCCACGAGGGCGAAGCCGGACCAGATGGCGCGGTTCAGCAGGTACACGCCTTCCAGCGTTACCAGGCGCGTGTTGCGTTCCGCGTTCGGCCAGTATTCCGTCAGGCGTATCAGCGCCGTGGTGCCGAAGGGATCGATCAGGGCGGCCAGGGTCTTGTAGTCGAGGTCGCGCGCCAGCGACGGCGCCACCAGGTAGCCGATCAGCATGACCACCGAGCTGATATACACGGGCAGCATGCGCCGCGTCAGGGCGGCGATGACGAAGAAGATGGCGCCGAAGATGAACAGGTTGGGCAGCAGCGTAAAGACGTAGGGCATCAGATAGGCCAGCGCCCGCTGCGGCCCCAGCCGTTCGGGATCGATGCCGGGCAGCCAGGCGCCCAGCCAGGCGCCGATCACGATGCTGGAAAACACCACGGCCAGCACCAGGTAGGCGCCGAGGAAGCGGCCGAAGACGTACTGGTATTTTTTGATCGGCGCGCTGAAAAAGAAATGCTGCATGCCGTATTCGAAATCCTGCTGCACCGAGCGGCCCATCATGGCGGCCACGACCACGGCGCCGAAGCAGCCCAGCACGCTGCACGTGAACGCCAGCGAACGGGGGGCGTTGATCAGGAACTTGCCGCCGAAACTGATGCTCGCTTCCTTGAAGACGCCGCCTGCGGCCGCCATCCACAGCATGGCCAGCGCCAGGAACATGGCGAAATACACCCAGGTCGACAGCAGCTTGAGCCGCTGTCGTGCTTCAAAGCGGGCGATGGCAAACATGGCCGCCCCCTCAGTCGCATTGCGGGGCGACGCGGTGGCGCCCGGCAATGGTGGCGAAATACAGGTCTTCCAGGTCGCCGATGGCTTCCTCGAAGCCGTCGCCCGGGTCGTCGTCGCTGTAGACGTGGATCAGGGTGCGGCCCGACAGCAAGCGCGTGGAAATGACGGCGTGGCGCTGCTGGAAGCTGGCCAGTTCTTTCTTTTCGACGAAGCGCGCCCAGATCTTGCAGCTGACTTCATCGATCAGTTCCTGGGTCTTGCCGCACAGCAGCAAATGCCCCTTGTTGATGATGGCCATGTTGGCGCACAGGTCGGCCACGTCGGACACGATATGCGTCGACAGGATCACCGTCTTGTCTTCGCCGATGTCGGACAGCAGATTGTGGAAGCGGACTCTCTCCTGCGGGTCGAGGCCGGCCGTCGGCTCGTCGACGATGATCAGTTTCGGGTCGCCCAGCAGGGCTTGCGCGATGCCGAAGCGCTGGCGCATGCCGCCGGAAAAGCCGCCCAGGCGCTGGTGGCGCACGTCGAACAGATTGGTTTGCTGCAATAGCCCATCGACGACTTCGCGCCGGCGCGCCCGCTGCGACAAGCCTTTTAACATGGCGAAGTGGTCGAGCAGCTCGTAGGCCGTCACTTTCGGGTACAGGCCGAAGTCTTGCGGCAGGTAGCCGAGCATGCGACGGATCTCGTCCTTGTCGTCGAGTACGTCGTAGTCGCCGAAGAAGATGGAGCCGGAATCGCATTCCTGCAAGGTGGCCAGGGTGCGCATCAGGGTCGACTTGCCGGCGCCATTCGGGCCCAGCAAGCCAAACATCCCGGGCGGTATCGTCAGCGAAACGTTGTCCAGCGCCACCACGCCATTCGCGTAGGTCTTCGACAATTTGCGGATCTGCAATTCCATACAACTCCTAACTCATGCGTTGCTGCCCGATGCGACAGGGCTACTCTATGCTGGCATTGTATTGAATTTAGGACGCACTGGGCAGTTGCATGCGATACACGGCATTTTCGCGTGCCCAGAGTGCAGTTGGCGAGGGCGGATGGCGGGCCGGTCCTGGTCTTGTCGGCCGCGCCACGAGAGTGTCAGTTACGGAATAAAACCGATTCCCGGTTAAACCACCAGCGGCACAGCATCAGCAGCGCGCCGGCGATCACCGTCGTCGAGGCCAGGATCACGCCGAACATGCGGTAATCCATGGTGCCTTTCACCAGTTCCTTCATGGCCAGCGACACGTTCGTCAGCGGCACCATGGCCCACATCCAGTTCAGCTCGACGCCGGGCAGCATGGCCGTCACCGTGGGCAGGATGACAAACAGCATCAGCGGCGTGATCATGCCGGCCGCCTCCTTGTAGCTCTTCGCGTAGATCGAGATCGACAGCAGCAGCGAGGCGAAGATGGCGGCCGTCGGCACCAGCATCAGGGTCACCATGGCCAGGTCGGGCAAGCCGATGCTGTGCACGAGGATGGCCATGTGGCCTTCCAGCGAGCTGCCGAAGATGGCCAGCAGGACGCCCATGCTGCCCACCATCAGCACGGCGGAGGTCATGCCCACCGTAAACAGCACGAGGAACTTGGCCAGCACGATGGCGCTGCGCGGCACGGGCGCCAGCAGCAGGGTTTCCAGCGTGCCCCGTTCCTTTTCGCCGGCGCCCAGGTCGATGGCCGGATACATGGCTGCCGTCAGGCACACCATCAGCAGCAGATACGGCACCATGCCGCCGATGATGGCGCCCATCTGTTCGCGCTCGTTGGCCGTCGATTGCTTGTCGAGCACGATGGGATTGAGCGCATAGGCCAGCTGGGCAGGGCTCAGGTTCAGGGCGGACAAGGCTCCTTCGCGCAGGCTGGCGTTGTAGGCGTCGACGATTTCGCGCACGCGCTGGTGCGTCACGTCCACCGAGCTGGCGCTGTTGTAGTGCAGGGTCACCTTGGCTTGCGCCTGCTGCTTCAGCGCTTGTTCAAAATGCGGCGGGATGACGACGGCAAACTTGATGGTATCGTCGCCGATGGCGCGGCGGATGTCCGCCTCGCTGGCCAGCGGTACTTCGCGCAGGTTGTGCTGCTGCGCAAACCGCGCGCTCAGGCCCGGCGAATGGTCCTTGCCGAACAGCGCGTAGCGCAGTTCCGCCGTCTTGGCGTTCTTGAACATATTACTTGAAACATAAGCGAAGCCGCCAAAGATCAGCGGCATGGCAAAGATGGGGATGAGGATGGTGAAAATCAGCGTCTTGCGGTCGCGCGTGAGTTCCAGCAACTCTTTCAGATAAATGGTCCACATGGCTCAGGCTCCCTGGTTGATGACGCTGACAAAGGCGTCGTACAGATCGGTACTGCCGCCCAGGTGGCGCAGTTCGTCGACCGTGCCATGGAAGGCGGTGGTGCCGCGGTTGATGATGCAGACGCGGTCGCACAGCTTTTCCACCTCGTGCAGGTGGTGCGTGGAAAAGATCAGCGGCACGCGCAGCGCCTTGTAGCTGGCGATGAAGTCGAGCAGGATCTTGGCCGACATCACGTCCAGGCCCGTGGTCGGCTCGTCGAGGATGACCACTTGCGGCTCGTGCACGACGGTGCGGGCGATCGCGCACTTCTGTTTCATGCCCGTCGACAATTGATCGGCCCGCTTGCCGCCGTATTCTTCCATCTGCAGCAAGGAAAACAGTTCGTCGCAGCGGCGTTTCAGCTTGTCGGCAGGCATGCCATGCAGGCGGCCAAAGTATTCCACGTTTTCGCGCGCCGTCAGGCGGCCGTACAAGCCCGTCGAACCGGACAGGAAACCGATGCTCTGGCGCGCCACCAGCGGCTGGCGCAGCACGTCGACGCCATTGACGAGGGCGCTGCCCGCGTCCGCCTGCAAGGCCGTCGACAGCAGGCGCAGGGTGGTCGTCTTGCCGGCGCCATTCGGACCCAGCAAGCCCAGCACTTCGCCGGGGGCGCAGCTGAAACTGACGTCGCGCACGGCGTGGAACCAGCCCTCATGTTCGCGCGGATCGCTCACGTGCACGTCCTTGCCCTTGTGGGGCGGCATGCGGAAACGTTTTGCCAGGTGCTTGACCTCTATCATGTGCTTCATCCATTCAACGGTGAACAACGAGAGTAGCATGCAAAAAATGTAACTTGCAAGGTGGAAATATCGTTTGGTCTATTGAAAAAAACAGCATCTTCATGCAAGCTGGCCCGGTGGCGCCGGCGGACGGCGCGGGAGAGCGTAATGCAAACGATCGATCAGGCGATGCAGGACAAGGTATTGGCCGTGGCCCGCGCCGGCATGACCAGTGCCGAAGCCATCGGTTTCTTCCGCGTCAGCCTGGGACTGTACTATCTGGCCGGACTGATGACGGAAGAAACCCTCGATTTCAAGCAGATCGACGCGAAGTACAACCGTTTTATTTACCACTCGCTAGGTGGCGGGCACAGCATCGCCAGCGTGCTGCAATTCATGAGCGGCGAGAAAGTCTTGCGCGTGCTGCAATCGGAGCGTTTTCGCGCCGCGTTTGCCGAATACTGCCCGGACATTCCCGTCGACAGCATTTCTTTTCTGATTTCACTGAACCTGGGCGTGGCGAAAAGCCTGTCCGGGCTCGATGCCGTCGGCCCCGTGGTGGACTGGATCGAGCAGGAAAAAGCGCGCACAGGTCAATAAAGCCCCGTTCGGCCCGCGCGCGGCGTGGGGACGGCTGGCCCTGATCGTCCTATAATTCATGTTTTCCCTTACATGAATAGCCCACGATGACCGCGAACCGCCATTTTGACCCCCTGGATCGTTTGATTGTTGGCGCCGACAAGGCCTTGCGCGTCATCGCGGGCGTGGCTTCGGCCTCGCGCCCCACGCCGGCCGCGCATGCGCCCGATGCGGAGCTGAGCCCGGCCGAGCAGCGCCACAGCGCCGGCTTGATGCGCGTCAACCATGTGGGCGAAGTGTGCGCGCAAGCCTTGTACAACTCGCAGGCGCGCTATGCGCACAGCCCGGCCATCCGCGCCCAGTTCGACGAGGCGGGACGCGAAGAGGAAGACCACCTGGCCTGGACGGCGCAGCGCCTGACGGAGCTGGGCTCGCGTCTGAGCCTGCTCAATCCCCTGTGGTATGCGGGTTCGTTTGCGCTGGGCACCATCGCCGCACGCATGGGCGACGGCCGCAGCCTGGGTTTTGTGGTGGAAACGGAACGCCAGGTGGAAGCGCACCTGGCCAGCCACCTGCAGGAATTGCCGCCGCAAGACGCCAAGTCGCGCGCCATCGTCAAGCAGATGGCCATCGACGAGGTGGAACACGGCGCCGCCGCCCAGCGACTGGGCGCCATCGATACGCCAGCGCCCGTGAAGGCGTTGATGGGCCTGATGGGGAAGGTCATGACCAAGACGGCGTATTACTTGTAGATACTGTTATCCCCGTCAAGCGGCGTGCAAGGCCGGATCAAATATTTTTCCCGACCTGAGCACGCCGAATGCCACGTGCACCAGCTTGCGCATCATGGCGCCGATGATCAGCTTGGGCGCTTTGCCGGCGTCACGCAGACGCTGACCGAAGCGCTTGCCCCAAGGCGTCTTATGCACTGCCACCATGGCCGGCATGTACAGTGCCTTGCGCAGGAAACTGTGGCCGACCTTCGACATGCGTGGCTTGCCACGCACGCTGGAACCTGACTCGTGCTGGCGCGGATCGAGGCCCGCAAACGCCACCGCCTGCTTGGCGCTGTCGAAGCGCTCAGGATTGGCGTAGTAGGACAGCAGCACGGGAATCGTGCGCTCGCCCAGGCCAGGGATGCTATCGAGCAATTCGCGCTTGCCGCGTAAATCCGGGTCGTCATCGATATGACGGCGGATCGCCAGGATCAGCGCCTTGATCTCGGCGTCGAGCCAGGCAATATGATCCTCGATACCCTGGCGTACCGCCGCGCGCGCCACTTCAAGCCGGTTGCTTTCCTGCTGGCGCATCGCTTGCAAGGCATCGAGGCGCAGCACCAGCGCGCGCAGCGATTGCTCGGCCGGCGATGGCGCCTGCCAGGGCTCTGGCTGGCGTTCATGGGCGAAGTCGGCGATCAGCTGTGCGTCGACCTTGTCGGTCTTGGTGCGCACCAGGCGTGAAGCGCTGAAGGCCTTGATCTGGGCCGGATTGATGACACTGACCACCATGCCAAGTCCAGCGAGATATTCGGCAACCCCTTCCCAATACGTGCCCGTCGCTTCCATGCACACCCTGGGGCTGCCGGCAGCATGCTTCAGCAGCCATGCGTGGAGCGCGGTGAATCCTTGACGGTTGTTCTCGACAACCTTGTTACGATGCTTGCCGTTGGGCAGGCGCAGCGCGCAGTCGAGCTTGGCCTTGGCAACGTCGATTCCTAAATTAAACATGCTGTGGTCCTCTTGCGATCTACCTTGCAAATGCGGGCTAACCGGCATGCCGGTGCCAAAGATACTGTCCGATCTTGACATGGAGGATGGGTAACTGGTGCGAGATCTACGGAGCTGGCTCGGGGCCTAAGGGCGGATACGGCATCCAGTTACCCGGTCTTGATATGCCTACCAAGATTTTGACAGCGGTCGATACCGTTCGCAATACCACGAACGGCATGAGGGGAATAATACAAGGTCGGATTAGCGCGGCAATGCCGCGCGTAATCCGACACATTGTTGGCGTTACGGGTGTCGTCGGATTACGCGCTCACGCGCTAATCCGACCTACTCCTCGATGATTTCGAAGGAATGCGTAATTTCCGCAGTCGGCGTAGGTCGGATTAGGCCGCAGGCCGTAATCCGACAACATTGTTGGCGCCGGCGGTGTCGTCGGATTACGCGCTCACGCGCTAATCCGACCTACTCCTCGATGATTTCGAACGAGTGGGTGATCTCTGCGGTTTTCGCCAGCATGATCGACGCCGAGCAATATTTGTCATGCGACAATGAAACGGCCCGTTCCACGGCCGTCGGTTTCAGGGCCTTGCCCCGTACCGTGAAGTGGAAGTGGATCTTGGTAAAGACTTTCGGATCGGTGTCGGCGCGCTCGGCCTTCAGGGTCACTTCGCAGCCGTTGACGGCTTCGCGGCCCCGTTTCAGGATCAGCACCACGTCATAGGCGGTGCAGCCGCCCGTGCCCAGCAAGACCATTTCCATGGGGCGTGGCGCCAGGTTGTGGCCGCCGCCATCGGGCGCGCCATCCATGGTCACCAGGTGGCCGGAACCGGTTTCTGCCCGAAAACTCATGCCCGACGGGCCATTCCAGCTGACTTTGCATTCCATCGTACTCTCCGAAAATTGTAAGCGTTTTGTATTGTAATAGAGGAATGCTCATCCATGTGCCGGCCGCCAGCCCGCAGCCGGTCTGCATCGTGGCTTGACGCGGCAGGGCAAAGCCGCTTATACTTGTCGGCTTTCCGTTCGCTCAGGAAAAGTAAATAAGGCAGAGTCCGCACAGCAACATCGGCGGAACCACCATTTGAGCGTGTAATCTATTAGGAAGTCAACATGAAAACATTTTCCGCTAAAGGACATGAAGTCCAGCGCGATTGGTTCGTGGTTGACGCGACGGACAAAGTCCTCGGACGTGTTGCCAGCGAAGTGGCACTCCGACTGCGCGGCAAACACAAACCAGAATTTACTCCTCACGTCGATACCGGCGACTTCATCGTCGTCATCAACGCAGGCAAACTGCGTGTGACCGGTACCAAAGCTACTGAGAAAATTTACTACCGTCACTCTGGCTATCCAGGCGGCATCTACGAAACCAACTTCCAGAAAATGCAACAGCGTTTTCCAGGTCGCGCGCTTGAGAAAGCGGTCAAAGGCATGCTGCCTAAAGGCCCACTCGGCTACGCAATGATCAAGAAGCTGAAAGTGTACGCGGAAGGTTCCCATCCGCACGCTGCTCAGCAACCTAAAGCACTTGTTCTCTAAGGAACTGACATGATCGGTAATTACAATTATGGAACCGGCCGTCGCAAAAGTGCAGTGGCTCGGGTTTTTATCAAAGTTGGCACAGGCTTGATCGTTGTTAACGGCAAACCAGCAAACGAATACTTTTCGCGCGAAACGGGTCTGATGGTCATCCGTCAACCTCTGGAACTGACCGGCAATGTCGAGCGTTTCGACATCAAAGTCAACGTCCATGGCGGCGGTGAGTCGGGCCAGGCTGGTGCAGTTCGTCACGGCATCACCCGCGCTCTGATCGACTACGATGCAGCGCTGAAACCGGAACTGGCGAAAGCCGGCTTCGTGACCCGCGATGCACGTGAAGTCGAGCGTAAAAAAGTTGGTCTGCGCAAAGCACGTCGCGCAAAGCAATTCTCGAAGCGTTAATTTCTACGCTACAGCACCTTGCGGGGTGCTGGTCGAAAAGCCGCTGGACTTCGGTCCCGCGGCTTTTTTGCATTTCAGCGTGACTCTGCGTTGCGCTGTAAAATACGCGGAAAACCCGCAGGGGGAGCGTTTCCCTTCATCTTTATGCAATCTATACACAAGGAAAGAACATGATCAAAGTTGGCATCGTCGGCGGCACTGGATACACGGGCGTGGAGTTGCTGCGCTTGCTCGCTACCCATCCAGATGTCGAGTTGACGGCGATTACCTCGCGCAAGGAAGATGGCTTGCCCGTTGCCGACATGTATCCTTCCCTGCGTGGCCACGTCAAGCTGGCGTTTTCCTCGCCGGACAAGGCGAACCTGGAGCAGTGCGACGTGGTCTTCTTCGCGACCCCGCATGGTGTTGCGATGGCGCAAGCACCAGCCCTGCTGGCCGCCGGCGTGAAAGTCATCGACCTGGCCGCTGACTTCCGCCTGAAAGACCAGGCCAAGTTCGAGCAGTGGTACAAGATTCCCCACACGGCCCCCGAGCTGATAGCCGAGGCCGTGTACGGCTTGCCGGAACTGAACCGCGAAGACATCAAGCAGGCAAAGCTGATCGCCAACCCCGGTTGCTACCCGACCACCATGCAGCTGGGCTTTTACCCGCTGCTCAAGGCGGGTCTCGTCAATGCGGGCGGCTTGATCGCCGACTGCAAGTCGGGCGTGTCCGGCGCCGGCCGCAAGGCGGAAATCGGCATCCTGTTCTCGGAAAGCAGCGACAGCTTCAAGGCCTATGGCGTGGCCGGCCACCGCCACCTGCCGGAAACGACGGCGCAACTGCAGCGTTTCACGGATGAGAAAGTGGCGCTGACCTTCACGCCGCATCTGGTGCCGATGATCCGCGGCATGCATTCGACCCTGTACGCGCAGCTGAACAAGGATGTCAGCAATGAAGAATTGCAAGCCTTGTTCGAAACGCAATACAAGGACGAGCCTTTCGTCGACGTGATGCCATTCGGCTCGCACCCGGAAACCCGTTCCACGCGCGGCTCGAACATGCTGCGCCTGGCCTTGCACCGCCCTGAAGGCGGCAATACCGTCATCGTGCTGGTGGTGCAGGATAACCTGGTCAAGGGCGCTTCGGGCCAGGCCGTGCAGTGCATGAACTTGATGTTTGGCTTGAAAGAAACGGCAGGTTTGCAACATATCGCCTTGCTGCCGTAAAAATAGGCAGCCGTGCTTGCGCGGGTCCGGCGCCTTTTTGCCGGACCTGTGCTAAATTGGACTGCCACGTATACCAACAGGATGACGTTCATGTTCGAGCGCAACGCGAAAAACCCCATCGACACCCTGATTGGCGCTTCCACGCGGATCGAAGGCGACTTGCTGTTTTGCGGCGGCTTGCGCATCGATGGCCATGTGCGCGGCAACGTCACGGGCGAGGCGGGCGAGCCCACGCATATAGTGCTGGGCGAGGCAGGGCGCATCGATGGCGAGGTGCGCTGCTCCAGCCTGGTTGTCAGCGGCGAGATCAATGGCCCTGTGTATGTGTCCGAAATGCTTGAAATCCAGCCCAAAGCCCGCATTGTAGGAGAGGTCTATTACAAGGTGCTGGAAATGCACAGCGGCGCATTGGTGCAGGGCAAGCTCAGCCGCCACGACAGCGCCGACCCCGTGCTGCACCTGGCCGTATCGGAAATGTGAGCAGGAACAACACCGGCCAACCGCCTCTGCGGCCGCCGCAGCGCGAGTTGTGCCAACAGTCTATAATGAGGCTATGTTTTCTGAGGAGTCTGAAATGAATGCAGTCGCTGAAATGCAAGATGTGATCCCTTCGCCTATCATCTTTACCGATAGCGCCGCTGAAAAAGTCGCGCAGCTGATCGAAGAAGAAGGCAATCCCGACCTGAAATTGCGCGTCTTCGTGCAGGGCGGCGGCTGTTCCGGCTTCCAGTATGGCTTCACCTTTGACGAAATCGTCAACGAAGATGACACCACCATGGTCAAGAACGGCGTCCAGCTGTTGATCGACTCCATGAGCTACCAGTACCTGGTCGGCGCGGAAATCGACTACAAGGATGACCTGGAAGGCGCGCAGTTCGTGATCAAGAATCCGACGGCTACCTCCACCTGCGGTTGCGGTTCGTCGTTCTCGGTATAAGCTGGCACACCTGAGAAAACGTCCATGGCGGCGTTGCATTGCCTCGCCGTACTCTTCGTACTGTCTTTGGCAATGCACCTTGCCCTGAACGTTTTTCAGGCGCGCCGGTTTACAGGCGCAATATAAAAATAGCGGATCATCGATCCGCTATTTGTGTTTCTGCGCCCGCTTAGCGCGGGTAGAGCGCGCCCAGCACCCGCAAGCCCTGCGCACCCGTCACGGCCGGCAAGTTGCCCGGCTTGCGCTGTGTAAAGCGCCAGGCCAGCCAGGCAAACGCCAGCGCTTCGACCTGGCTGGGTGCAACGCCCAGCGCTTCCGTCGATTCCACCGCCATGCCCGGCAATTCCCGGGCCAGCGCCGCCATCAGGCTCGCGTTCTGCGCGCCGCCGCCGCACACATACACGGTTTCCGCCTGCGCCCCGTCGCGTGCGATGGCCTGCGCCAGGCTGGCGGCCGTCAGCTGCGTCAAGGTCGCCTGCACGTCGGCGGCTTGGGCGCCACGGTGATTCGCCAGCTTGCCTTGCAGCCAGTCGGCGTGGAACAGGTCGCGGCCCGTGCTTTTCGGTGCCGGCAAGTCAAAATAGGGATCGTCGAGCAAATCCGCCAGTAGGGCAGGCAAGACTTTGCCCGTGGCGGCCCAGGCGCCATTGGCGTCGTAGGGCTGGCCCAGGTGCTGCAAGACCCAGCCATCCATCAGCGCGTTGCCGGGGCCCGTGTCGTAGCCCGTTACCGTGCCGTCCGCGTGCAGCACGCTGATATTGCTGATGCCGCCGATATTGGCCAGCACGCGCGTGTGGCCTGGCAAATTGAAAATGGCCTGGTGAAAAGCGGGCACCAGCGGCGCGCCCTGGCCGCCGGCCGCCACGTCGCGGCTGCGCAAGTCGGCGATGACGTCGATGCCCGTCAGTTCCGCCAGCAGGGCCGGGTTGTTCAACTGGCGCGTAAAGCCCAGCTCGGGGCGGTGGCGGATGGTCTGGCCATGCGCGCCGATGGCGGCGATGGCGTCCGGGCCGATGCCCGCGTCGCTCAACAGCAGGGCGACGCAGTCGGCGTAATGGCGCACGAGCTGAGTGGCCGCCAGCGCTTCGCGTTCGATTTCATTCTGGCCGGCACTTTGCAAGGCCATCAGGTCGGCGCGCAGGCTGGCCGGAAAGGGAATGTAGGCGTCGCCCAGGCTGCGCGTGCCGCCATCGTCGGAAAAGTCGACCAGCGCGCCGTCGACGCCATCGAGGCTGGTGCCAGACATCAGACCGATATACAGCATGGGGTTGTCCTTGAATGCATAAGTGATGGGGTGCATTGTGCCGCATTTGTGCCGTGCGTAACAGCACGCGGGAAAAAACAAAGGCACCGGCCATCTGCATGGGCGGTGCCTTTATGGGTTGCCCGAAGGCAGTGTTGCAATGTCGTTTAACGCGACGCCAGTGCCGTGTCGTTCGGACGCAGCAGGGTGAAGCGGTGCATCATGTCGGCGGAGACCATGCGGAAGCGGCTCAGCTCGGCGGCCGTCAATGGCGCCTGGGCTTGTACGTTCAGCTTGCTTGGATCTTGTGCCACGCCGCCGACGCGGAATTCATAGTGCAAATGGGCGCCCGTGGACCAGCCGGTGGTGCCGACGTAGCCGATCACATCGCCCTGGCTGACTTTTTGACCTTTTTTCAGGCCCGAAGCGAAGCGGCTCATGTGGGCGTAGGCGGTGCTGTAGTTGGCCCAGTGTTTCAGAACAACAACATTACCGTAGCCGTTCTGGCTGCCGACGGAATCGACCACGCCGTCACCGGAAGCGCGGATAGGCGTGCCCGTTGCTGCGGCGAAATCGATGCCCTTGTGCGCTTTCCAGTTGCCGGAAATCGGGTGCACGCGCATGGAGAAGCCGGACGAGATGCGGGAAAATTCGAGGGGGGATTTCAGGAAGGCTTTTTTGAGGGACTTGCCGTCGAAACTGTAGTAACCGCCGCCTTGCTTGCTGGCTGGGTCTTCGAACCAAACGGACTGGTAAGTCGTGCCGCGGTTGGTGAATTCACCGGCCAGGATGCGGCCCGCTCGGACAAATTCGCCATCTTGCCAGAATGTTTCGTAGACAACATTAAACGAGTCGCCGCGTTTCAGGTCGGAGCGGAAGTCGATATTGGTCGAGAACATTTCCACGATTTGCGCGGAAATCGAGTCTGGCAGGCGGGTACCGTCCAGGCTGGAGTCGGTGGCGGCGAACAGGGTGGAAGTAATCTTGCGCGCGTGCATTTCAACGCGGCGCTCCAGCTGGGCTGCCACTTCCGTGGCCACGAACTTGTCGCCCTTGCGGGTGATCAGGATGTTCTTGACCGATTTGTCGGTGCCGTCGACGAGGGTGGCGCGCATCCAGTTGAGGTCGCCGTTTTCGGTCGTTTGCGCTTGCACGCGCTTGCCCGATTTCAGCAACATCACGCCGCGCGCGATCTTGTCGGTTTTGATGAAATTGGCGGCCGCCGGATCATCCACGCCGAGACGGGTCAGCAGGGTGGCGAGGGTATCGCCAGCGCGGACTTTTTCTTCGTGGGTGAAATTCTGGTCTACCTGTTCCATCGCGGAAATTTGCGAGGAGAGATCAGGCATTTCCAGGTTCTGGGCGATGGACGTGACCGGCAAGTCCGATGCGTCGGGCGCCATGGGCGACACAGCGACCGCGCCGAAGGCGGCCACGGCGAGCAGCACCGCGGATGCGCCAATAATGCGCGCCTTGCGTGTCGTCGTCAGCTGTGTGTACAAGCGTGAGCCTGTGATTTTATGTATAGGGTTCATGCAATCAGTTAAAATTTGCCCTTGAACGATACCTGAACTAGTGCTCTTTGTTATTGTTATTTTGGTTCGTTTTCATACGGCAAGATTGATGGGATCGAGCATTATAGCAAACTCCGCAAACCTACCACCATTTTGAGATTTATAGTCAAATTTTATGGAAATCAACACCACCGCATCGCCTACAAAGGCTAACGCCGCTCAGACCGCGCTTCCACTGTCGGACAGAGTACAAGAAGCCCTCGCGATTACCAAGCGTGGCGTCGACGAACTCTTGATCGAAAGCGAATTTGCGCAAAAATTAGCGCGCTCCGAGAAAACTGGTGTTCCACTGCGCATCAAACTGGGCCTGGACCCGACTGCACCCGACTTGCATCTGGGCCACACTGTCGTGCTGAACAAGATGCGCCAGCTGCAAAACCTCGGCCATCAAGTCATTTTCCTCATCGGCGATTTTACTTCCATGATCGGCGACCCTTCGGGCCGCAACGTCACGCGCCCGCCGCTGACCAAGGAACAGATCGAGATTAACGCGATGACGTATTTCGCGCAAGCATCTTTAGTGTTGGATGCCAGCAAGACGGAAATCCGTTATAACTCCGAGTGGTGCGATCCGCTGGGCGCGCGCGGCATCATCCAGCTCGCTTCCCACTACACGGTGGCGCGCATGATCGAGCGCGACGACTTCACCAAGCGCTTCCAGGGCGGCATTCCGATTTCCGTGCATGAATTCCTGTACCCGCTGATGCAAGGCTACGACTCGGTGGCCCTGAAATCGGACCTGGAACTGGGCGGCACGGACCAGAAGTTCAACCTGCTGGTGGGCCGCGAACTGCAAAAGCAGTACGGACAGGAGCAGCAGTGTATTTTGACCATGCCGCTGCTGGAAGGTTTGGATGGCGTGGAAAAAATGTCCAAGTCGAAGAATAACTACATCGGCATCACGGAACCGGGCAACACCATGTTCGCCAAGCTGATGAGTATTTCCGACGTCATGATGTGGCGCTACTACGAGCTGCTGTCGTGGCGCTCGATCGCCGAACTGGCCCAGCTGAAGCGCGAAGTCGAGGAAGGGCGCAATCCGCGCGACGCCAAGGTTGCGCTCGCGCAAGAAATCGTCGCCCGTTTCCACTCGCAGCAGGCGGCCGAAGATGCGCTGGCCGACTTCGTCAACCGCTCGAAGGGCGGCATTCCCGACGATATTCCGGCAGTGACCCTGGCCGGCGCCCCGCTGGGCATCCCGCAATTGCTGAAACAGGCGGGCCTGTGCCCGTCGACGTCGGAAGCCATGCGCAAGATCGACCAGGGCGGCGTGCGCATCGACGGCACCGTCATCAGCGACAAGGGCCTGCAATTGGCGGCCGGCGAATTCGTGTTGCAAGTTGGCAAGCGCAGTTTCGCGCGCGTCACCTTGACGGCATGATCGCGCTGCTGCAGAGAGTCACGCAGGCGAAAGTCGACGTCGGCGGCGCCACCGTCGGCGCCATCGACGCCGGCCTGATGGTGCTCGTGTGCGCGGAGCGGGGCGATACGGAAAAGGAAGCGGACGCCCTGCTGACCAAACTGCTCGGCTATCGCGTGTTTGCCGACGAAGCGGGCAAGATGAACCGCAGCGTGACGGACGTGGCCGGCGGCTTGCTGCTGGTGCCGCAGTTCACCCTGGCGGCCGACACCAAGTCCGGCACGCGCCCGTCGTTTACGCCGGCCGCCGCGCCGCAGGATGGCTTGCGCCTGTTCACGCATTTCGTGGACCAGGCGCGCAGCCGCCATGCGACCGTGCAAACGGGGCAGTTCGGCGCCGACATGCAGGTGTCGCTCACCAATGACGGCCCTGTCACATTCTGGCTGCAGGTGAACGCTAAATAAGCGTCAAACAATAACTATAAAGAGGAGCAAGCGATGAAATTGTGGAGCGAGACGTTTCGTGATGGCGGCCTGATGCCGGCCGACTATGCTTTTGCCGAGATCGATCCGGCCAGCCGCGTGCGCCTCGCCGGCAACCGCAATCCCCATCTGGCCTGGGACGAGGTGCCCAACGGCACCGAGTCGCTGGCCCTGTTCTGCATCGATTCCGATGCGCCGCAAGACGCCCGCCTGGCCAACCGCGACGACCAGTCCCTGCCGCTGACGGCGCTGCGCGGCGACTTTTATCACTGGAGTTTGCTCGACTTGTCGCCCGCCATGCGTTCTATTGCCGCCGGCGAATTTTCCAGCGGCGTCACGCCGCGCGGCAAGGCTGCAGGTACTGGACTGCGCCAGGGCATCAACGACTACACGGGCTGGTTTGCCGGCGACGCCGCCATGGCCGGCGATTATTACGGCTATGATGGCCCGTGCCCGCCGTGGAATGACGAGCGCATCCACCACTATATTTTCCGCCTGTATGCGCTCGACGTGCCGCGCCTGGAGCTGCCCGAGCGTTTTACGGGGCAGCAAGCCCATGCCGCGCTCTACGGCCACATCCTCGACGAAGTCCAGCTCGTCGTCGCCTACTCGCTCAACCCCGAGTTGGCACTTACCCTGAAGAAATAACGCATGAGCACCACGATTTTATTGATACGCCATGGTGAAACGGCCTGGAATGCGGGCCGCCGCCTGCAGGGCCATATCGACATCGCCCTGAACGAGGCGGGCCTGGCGCAAGCGGCCGCGCTGGGGCAGGCGCTGGCCGACGAAGCACTGGCCGCCATCATCGCCAGCGATCTGCAGCGCGCGCAGCAGACGGCGCAAGCCGTTGCTCAGTTGAAAGATTTACCCGTGCAGACCGACCCCTTGCTGCGCGAGCGCTGCTATGGCGCTTTCGAAGGCTTGCTGTATGCAGACATCGCCGCGCGCTATCCGCACGAGTATGCGCAATGGCAATCGCGCCAGATCGACGCCGTGATGCCGTCGGGCGAGCGCCAGGCCGAGAGCTTCCGCCAGTTCTATGCGCGCGCGAATGGCGCCATCGCCCGCTGGGCCGAACGCTATGACGGCCAGACGATCGCCATCGTGGCGCACGGCGGCGTGCTCGAGTGCGCTTACCGCGAGGCGGTCGGCATGACGCTCGACAGTCCGCGCGACTTCCAGGTCAAAAATGCCAGCGTCAACCGCTTCTCGTATGCGGACGGCAAGCTGCATTTAGTGCACTGGGGAAATATCGAGCACCTGAGCGCGCCCGCGATGGACGAGCTGGGGTAAGAGTGCCCTAAGCGACGGCGCCATCCTCACTCTGACGCACTGATCCAAAAAAATAGTGCTTATTAAATAGGCAGGGAATCGGTTAAAATAGCAGGTTCCTCCGTCCATTCCAGGTTCTTCAGTGCAAATCGGCCCTCACATTCTGCGCAACAATGTTTTCGTCGCTCCCATGGCGGGCGTGACGGATCGGCCTTTCCGCCAGTTGTGCAAGCAGCTGGGTGCCGGCTATGCCGTGTCGGAGATGGCGGCGTCGAATCCGCGCCTGTGGGCAACGGAAAAAAGCGCGCGCCGCACGGATCACGACGGCGAAATGGAGCCGAAAGCCGTGCAGATCGCCGGCGCCGATCCGCAAGACCTGGCCGACTGCGCCAGGTTCAACGTGGACAGGGGCGCGCAGATCATCGACATCAACATGGGGTGCCCCGTCAAAAAGGTGTGCAACAGCTGGTGCGGTTCGGCCCTGCTGCAAGATGAAAGCCTGGTCGAAAAGATCCTGCACGCCGTCGTCAACGCCGTCGACGTGCCGGTCACCCTGAAGTTTCGCACGGGCTGGAACCGTTCCAACAAGAATGCCCTGACCATCGCCCGCATCGCCGAGCAAGCGGGCATCCAGATGCTGACCCTGCACGGCCGTACGCGTGCCGATGGCTACAAGGGCGATGCCGAATATGAAACGATTGCCGCCGTGAAAGCCTCGGTGGGCATTCCCGTGGTGGCCAACGGCGACATTACCAGTCCGGAAAAGGCCCGTTTTGTGCTGGATCAAACGGGCGCCGATGCCGTCATGATCGGCCGCGCGGCGCAGGGCCGGCCGTGGATTTGCCGCGAGATCGACCATTTCCTGCGCACCGGCACCTTGTTGCCGGCGCCGTATGTGGATGAAGTGCGGACCTTGATGGACGAGCATTTGCGCGCCCATTATGCGTTTTATGGCGAGTTTCTCGGCGTGCGCACGGCGCGCAAGCACATCGGCTGGTATGTCAAGGATCTGGAAGGCGGCGAAGCGTTCCGCCAGGAAATGAACTTGCTGGAGTCGACGGATGCGCAGTTGCTGGCCGTCGATCAATTTTTTGAGTCGCAATGGAAATTTGGCGAACGGTTACAATATCGCCTCGCCGAATCCAGTGAAAGTGGCCTGATCGATGCGATCAAACCTGCGGCCACGGCAGCATGAGCAGATAGCAACAAGCAGGGTAAATCAGTTAGCAGCAGTACAAGGGCGAACGCCTATACAGAGCGTCATGCAATATTAATTACAACACCGAGGCAAGAGGGCAGCACGCGGACCGCATGAGCGACGCGGCGCCGGATGGCCAGGTGTTCAGCCGGTTGAAGCATAAAAATGAGCAAAGAAAGCATTCAGGAAGTCGTACAGAAAAGTCTAGAAGATTACTTCAATGACCTGGGCGAACAGCAAGCATCGAATATCTACGACATGGTCGTGCTGACCGTGGAAAAGCCCATCCTGGAAGTCGTGATGACACGCGCCGATGGCAACCAGTCGCACGCCGCGCAGATGCTGGGCATCAACCGCAATACCCTGCGCAAGAAATTGCAGGAGCACGGTTTGCTGTAATGCCGGCATGCAAGTGACGCCAAGATTTGAATCCGCCGCAGCGGGCCCGGCCTGATAGCTGACTGTTGCGCCATTCGCCAAGAACACTTAACCACCTAGCCACAGCCATGATCAAACAAGCTCTCCTCTCCGTTTCCGACAAGACCGGCGTTCTCGACTTCGCCCGCGCCCTGTCCGCCCTCGGCGTCAACCTCCTGTCCACCGGCGGCACCGCCAAATTGCTGGCAGACAACGGTGTTCCTGTCACGGAAGTTGCCGATTACACGGGTTTCCCGGAGATGCTCGATGGCCGTGTGAAGACCCTGCACCCGAAAGTGCACGGCGGTATCCTGGCGCGCCGCGATTTCCCTGAGCACATGTCGAAACTGGTCGAGCACGACATGCCGACCATCGACATGGTGGTGGTCAACCTGTACCCGTTCCAGGGCACGGTCGCCAAGGCCGATTGCACGCTGGAAGACGCGATTGAAAACATCGATATCGGCGGCCCGACCATGCTGCGTTCGGCGGCCAAGAACCACAAGGATGTGGTCGTCATCTGCGACCCGACCGACTACGACGCGGTGCTGGCGGAAATGCGCTCGGCCGATGGCCAGGCCGGCGACGTCAGCTATGACACCAAATTCATGCTGGCGAAAAAAGTCTTTGCGCACACGGCGCAATACGACGGCGCCATCACCAACTACCTGACCAGCCTGGGCCCGACGAAGGTGCACGCCGAGCGCGGCGCCTATCCGCAAATCCTGAACGTTGCCTTTGAAAAAGTGCAAGACATGCGCTACGGCGAGAACCCGCACCAGAGCGCCGCCTTCTACCGTGACCTCGTCGCCACCGATGGCGCGCTGGCCAACTACCGCCAGCTGCAGGGCAAGGAATTGTCGTACAACAACATCGCCGATGCCGATGCTGCCTGGGAATGCGTGAAGAGCATGGGCGGCTTCGAGCAAAGCGCCGCCTGCGTCATCGTCAAGCATGCGAACCCGTGCGGCGTGGCCCTGGGCAAGAACGCAGCGGAAGCGTACGCGCGCGCCCTGCAGACGGACCCGACCTCGGCATTCGGCGGCATCATCGCGTTTAATACCGAACTGGACGGCGCCACCGCCGGCGAAATCGCCAAGCTGTTCGTCGAAGTGCTGATCGCTCCATCGTTCTCCGCCGAAGCGAAACAAATTCTGTCGAGCAAGCAAAACGTGCGCATGCTGGAAATCCCGCTGGGCAGCGGCGTACACGCCATGGACTTCAAGCGCGTCGGCGGCGGCTTGCTGGTGCAATCGCCGGACGCGAAAAACGTCGGCATCGGCGACTTGCGCGTGGTGAGCAAGCTGCAGCCTACGCCGCAGCAACTGGCCGACCTGATGTTCGCCTGGAAAGTGGCGAAATTCGTCAAGTCGAACGCCATCGTTTTCTGCGGCAATAACATGACCCTGGGCGTGGGCGCAGGCCAGATGAGCCGTATCGACTCGGCCCGCATCGCTTCCATCAAGGCGCAAAACGCGGGCTTGTCGCTGACCGGTTCCGTGGTGGCGTCGGACGCCTTCTTCCCGTTCCGCGACGGCCTCGACGTCGTCGTCGACGCGGGCGCGACTTGCGTGATCCACCCGGGCGGCTCCATGCGCGACCAGGAAGTGATCGATGCGGCGGACGAGCGCGGCGTCGTGATGTTGTATACCGGAACGCGTCACTTCCGTCATTGATAGTGAAGAGAGTAGGTCGGATTAGCGGGGCCGAAGGCCGCGCGTAATCCGACAAGCGCAGTTGGCGACGCATGTCGGATTACGCGTACCGCTAATCCGACCTACAGCTCTCGATAAGGTACTCAGCGGCAGGCACCGGTTATTCACCGGTGCCTGCCGTATTCATTATAGAATCTGGCGATGATTATTCTTGGCATCGATCCTGGCCTGCGCACGACCGGCTTTGGGGTCATTGAAAAACACGGCAACAAGCTGCGCTATATCGCGTCGGGCACCGTCAAGACGGGTTCCGAAGGGGAATTGCCGCCGCGCCTGAAGGTCATCCTGCGGGGCGTGAGCGAAATCGTCGGCACCTACCAGCCCGATTGCGCGGCCATCGAAAAAGTGTTTGTCAACGTCAACC
Source organism: Janthinobacterium aestuarii (assembly GCF_046113285.1). NCBI lineage: Bacteria > Pseudomonadati > Pseudomonadota > Betaproteobacteria > Burkholderiales > Oxalobacteraceae > Janthinobacterium > Janthinobacterium aestuarii. The sequence continues at coordinate 5,437,733 of NZ_CP142524.1, read as the reverse complement.
CCCAATCGACCTTGCTGCTGGGCCAGGCACGGGGCGCGGCCATTTGCGCGCTGGTCCACGCCGACCTGTCGGTGGCCGAATACACGGCCCTGCAAGTGAAACAGGCCGTCACGGGCCACGGCAAGGCGGCCAAGGAGCAGGTGCAGGAGATGGTTTCCCGGCTGCTGTCCTTGCCCGGCTTGCCCGGCACGGATGCGGCCGATGCGCTGGGCGTGGCCATTTGCCATGCCAACAGCATCGATGCGCTGGCCATGCTCGGCGCGCTGGCGCCGCAACTGCAGGGCTTGCGCATGAAGCGCGGCCGCCTCGTTGGATAAAGCATCAATCTGAAATTTAACATTAGGAACACGCGATGATAGGCCGTCTCTCCGGTATTTTGCTTGAAAAAAATCCGCCACAATTGCTGGTCGATTGCCAGGGCGTCGGCTATGAAGTCGACGTGCCGATGAGCACCTTTTACAACCTGCCCCACGTGGGCGAAAAAGTCGTGCTGTTCACGCACCAGGCCATCCGCGAAGATGCGCATTTGCTGTTTGGCTTCGGCAATGCGGCCGAGCGGGCCGTGTTCCGCCAGTTGATCAAGATCACGGGCGTGGGCGCGCGCATGGCCTTGTCGATTCTCTCGGGCATGACGATTGCCGACCTGGCGCAAGCGATCACCCTGCAGGATTCCGGCCGCCTCGTGAAAGTGCCTGGCATCGGCAAGAAGACGGCCGAACGGCTGCTGCTGGAATTGAAGGGCAAGCTGGGGGCCGATATCGGCGCCGGCGGCGCGCATGCGGCGCCCGATGCGCAATCGGACATCTTGAACGCGCTGGTCGCGCTCGGCTATTCCGACAAGGAAGCGCTGGCCGCCGTGAAAAACGTGCCGGCCGGAAGCGGCGTGTCGGACGGCATCAAACTGGCGCTGAAAGCGCTGTCGAAAGGCTGATAGGGCATGAGCATCCAGACCGACAGCTTCACGGAACAGCGCATCATCGACGCGGCGCCCATCTCGCACAACGAAGAGGCGATCGAACGGGCCTTGCGCCCGAAGCAGCTTGACGAGTACGTGGGACAGGAAAAGATCCGCGACCAGCTGGAAATCTTCATCACGGCCGCGCGCCAGCGCAAGGAAGCGCTCGACCATACCTTGCTGTTCGGCCCGCCTGGCTTGGGCAAGACGACCCTGGCGCACATCATCGCGCGCGAAATGGGCGTCAATCTGCGCCAGACCTCCGGCCCCGTGCTCGAGCGCCCGGGCGACCTGGCGGCAATCCTGACGAACCTGGAAGCGAACGACGTCCTGTTCATCGATGAAATCCACCGCCTGTCCCCCGTCGTCGAAGAGATTTTGTATCCGGCGCTTGAAGATTATCAGATCGACATCATGATCGGCGAAGGCCCGGCCGCCCGCTCCGTCAAGCTCGATCTGCAACCGTTTACATTAGTCGGCGCCACCACGCGCGCCGGCATGCTGACCAATCCGCTGCGCGACCGCTTCGGCATCGTCGCCCGGCTGGAGTTCTACAACACGGGCGAATTGACGAAGATCGTCACGCGCAGCGCGGCCCTGCTGAAGGCGCCGATCGACCCGGAAGGCGCGCATGAGATTGCCCAGCGCGCGCGCGGCACGCCCCGCATCGCCAACCGCCTGCTGCGCCGCGTGCGCGATTTCGCCGAAGTCAAAAGCAATGGCGAGATCACCAAGGTGGTGGCCGACCGCGCGCTGGCCATGCTGGACGTCGATTCCGCCGGTTTCGACGTGATGGACCGTAAATTGCTCGAAGCCGTGCTGTTCAAGTTCGGCGGCGGCCCCGTCGGCATCGGCAATCTGGCCGCCGCCATCGGCGAAGCGGCCGATACCATCGAAGATGTGCTGGAACCGTACCTGATACAGCAAGGTTTCTTGCAGCGCACGCCCCGTGGCCGTGTCGCCACGCCGGCCGCTTACCTGCACTTCGGCGTCAGCGCGCCGCGCATGGGCCCGGGCGGCGAAGCGTGGGAACTGTGATGGCGGAAGCGGGTGAGCAAGCGAGCGTGGGCATGCAGATCTGGATCGACGCCGATGCCTGTCCCGTCGTCATCAAGGAAATTTTGTACAGAGTCGCCGACCGCCTGGAGTTGCCGCTCACCCTGGTCGCCAACCAGGGTTTGCGGGTGCCGCCCTCGCGTTTCATCCGCACCGTGCAAGTGCCGTCCGGCGCCGACGTGGCCGACCAGGAAATCGTGCGGCTGCTCAATCCCGGCGACCTCGTCATCACGGGCGACATCCCGCTGGCGGCCGACGTGCTGGCCAAGGGCGGTTTCGCGCTGAACCCGCGCGGCGAGTTTTATACGAAAGATAATATCGCCCAGCAACTGACGATGCGCGCCTTCATGGAAGAATTGCGCAGCGGCGGCGTCGACACGGGCGGCCCGGCCGCCTTCAGCCAGTCTGACCGGCAACAGTTTGCCAACAGCCTGGACCGGCATCTGAGCAAGCATCACCGCAAGCCGGCAGCGCCGCAGACGTAAAAAAAACCGGCTTGCGCCGGTTTTTTTGTGCGCGTCAAACTTAACGCATGACTTTGCGCGTGCCCACGACTTCCACCGTCACGCGGCGGTTCTTGGCGCGGCCGGCGGCACTCGTGTTGTCGGCCACGGGCTGCGTTTCTCCCTTGCCTTCCGTGTAGACGCGGCTCGTCTCGACACCCTGCGCCACCAGATAAGCCTTGACGGCTTCGGCGCGGCGCAAGGAGAGCTTCTGGTTGTAGGCATCCGGACCGACGGCATCCGTATGGCCGACTGTGACGATGACTTCCAGGTCCATGCCCGTCAGTTGACCGAGCAGCTGGTCCAGTGCCGCCTTGCCTTGCGGCTTGAGCGTCGATTGATCGAAATCAAACAGCGCTTCGGAAGCAAACGACACTTTTTCCGACACGGGGGCTGGCGCCGGCTTGGCCTCGATCACCGGTGCCGGCATGGCGACGACGGGGGCGACTTCGGGCGCCGGCTGGTAGGCGGGCGTGGCGCTGGCCGGACGGCCCAGTTTATACACGAGGCTGACGGAATACAGGTCCGCATCGCCGCGGTTGCCGACGGCGTCGTTCAGGCGATAACGCTCGACTTCGCCACGCAGGGCCAGCGCTTCGCTGAACTTGTATTCGAGGCCCAGGCCCAGCTTGGCGTTGAGCTTGCGTTCGCTGGCATGGGTATTGCTCGAACCCAGCAGGCGGTTGCCGCTGAATTCCGTGTTGGTCTTGGTGTAGTGCATGCCGACACGGCCCAGCAACGACAGGCGCTGCGACAGCGGCAGCTGGCCCAACAAGTCCAGGTTTACGCCGCGAAAGGCCGCTTGTCCGTTCAGTACGCCGTTGCCGCTGGTGGTCGACTTGAAATCGAACTTGCCCAGGTCAAAGTAACCGGCTTCCACGGCGACATACTGGTTCAGTTGGCGGCCGACAAACAGTTTATAGCCGGTGTCGCGCTGGTCCTTGCTGAAACCGGTGACGGTTTCGCCGTTGGCGGCCAGGCTGGCGCGCAGGCGCGGCTCGTCGATGGTGGCGCGCGACTGGCCCGCGCCCGCGCCGATGTACCAGGCGCTGTTGGCCCAGTCCGGGTTGATGAAGGTGTTGTCCTGCGCCTGCGCCGATTGGGCCGCCAGCAAGGCGCCGGCCATTACGCTCAGGGCGCCCAGTGTGTGTGCGATAGTCATGGTCATGTCCCGATTATTTGGTGATCTGATTGTTGCGCAGGGTAACGGCGGCAGCCGTCAGCACGCGGCCATTGAGCAGGGTCGTGTTGTCGCCCACCGTGATGGCGGCCGACTGGCCCAGGATATTGCCCTTGAAGACGCTGTTGGCGGCCAGGGTGGTGGGGCCGACGGGCAGCCAGCTGACGTTGTCGGCCGTGGCGCCATTATTCAGGGCAACCACCGAGTTGACGGTCGAGTTCAGGGTCAGCGCCGTGCGGAAGATGTACACGCCGGGACCGTTCAGGGTCAGGGTGCCCGTGATGCTGATGGCGCCCGCATAGCAGTACACGCCGGGACCGAAGGTTTGGCCGCCCAGGTCGATGCCGCCGGCAAAGCTGACGTCGCAGCTGCGGCTGTTGCCGTCCGTGATTGCCGCTTGCAAATCCGTCATGGCGCCGGCCAGGATGGCGCCCGACTTGTAGTTGGTAAAGCCAGCCGCCTGGGTCGGATCGACCGTTTGCGAAGGTGAGCCGACGTCGCCCGTGATCAGCGTGGTGCCGCCCGAATTGTTCGTGATCGAGGTACCTGCCAGCACGCCGAAAGGTGCCGCGCGGCCCAGGAAGATCGGGTTCAGGACGGGCGGGATGGCCACTGCCGTGACGGTCAGCAGCGCGCTGCCCGACTGGCCGCCGGCCGTGGCGGTGATGCTGCTGGTGCCGGTGGCAACACCGGTGGCGATGCCCGTGTTCAGTACCGTGGCATTGGCAACGGTGCCCGAGGTCCAGGCGGCGCTGTTGGTGACAATGGCGTTCGAGCTGTCGGAATAAGTGGCGGTGGCAATGAATTGCTGCGTGGCGCCGACAGCGATGCTGGCGGTGGCCGGCGTGACGGTAATGCTGACGATGCTGGCGGAAGGCACAGTGATGGTGGTGCTGGCCGTCTTGCCGTTGAAGCTGGCGTTCATGACGCTGGTGCCAAAGGCAACGCCGGTGACGAGGCCGCCGCTGGCGACGGTGGCGAAAGCGGGCGTGACGGCAAGGAAGCTGCTGCTGGCCGTGACGTCAGCCGTGCTGTTGTCCGAGTAGGTGGCAATGACGGCCAGCTGGCGCGTCGCGGCGACGGGCACGATGGGGCTTTGCGGCGTGACGGCGATAGCCAGCAAGGTCGCTGGCGTGACGGTCAACTGGGCCGCTGCGCTCTTGCCGCCAAACGCGGCACTGATGTTGCTGTTGCCGGCAGCGATGCCGGTGCTCAAGCCTGTGGCGGCATTGACTGTCGCGCTGGCCGGTGTGGCCGACGCCCAGGCCGCCTTGGCGCTGACGTCTTGCGACGAGCCGTCGCTATACGTGGCGATGGCCGTGAATTGCTGGCCCGCACCGATGGTGACCGTGGCCGTGGCTGGCGTGACGGCCAGGCTGGACAAGGTGGCGCCCGGCAAGCCGAGGATGGGATCGCGTCCCTGGTCGCCGCCGCCGCAACCGGCAAGGGCGGCCATGGCCAGCAAACCTGCCGAGACGAGCAGCGGATTCAGATATCGCTTGAAGAGGTTCATATAGTTCCTTTGTGCATGGCAATCATTGCCGGGCATCCGCGGATGAGGTCATCCGGCAGAGCCATGCCGCTTTTCGCTACAGGCGATGGCGTCACAGGCATGCACTATTTCATTTAGGAAACTTCAAGTATGTTCGGTGGCGCGCATAGCCTGCCTTTGGTAGGAAAATGGCGCAAACGCGAGCGATTCGGCCTGGAAAACAACGGCCGTGTGCGGAATACAGACACAAAAAAGCCGGCGCAGCGACCGGCTTCGACAGGGCATACGTGTGCTGCTTAGTCTTCGCGTACCCACGTCTGCGAGCGGCCAAACATCGGCACGCCGACATAGCCGCGCACTTGCAGCTTGGTGCCGCCTTCAATCAGTTCGGCCTTGCTCTTGTAGGTCTTGCCATTGGCCGGGTCCATGATTTCGCCGCCCGTCCATTCCTTGCCGTCATATTTCAGGCCGGACAGGATCACCAGGCCGACGATGGGCTGGTCCTTGTTGGCGCCCGTGCACTTGTCGCACTTCGGATTTTGCTCTTCATTCGGGGCGCGGAACAGCTTGTCGATCTTGCCTTGCAAGACGCCGTTGCTTTCCGTGATGACGACGAGGGATTTCGGCTTGCCGCTGGCATCGTCGATGGTTTTCCAGGTGCCGACAGGGGTGTGGTTGTCATCGCGCGCGATGGCGCTGCCGGCGATGGCCAGGGCGGCCACCAGTACGCTTGCTTGAATGCTTGCTGTGAATACTTTATGCATCGCTAGTCTCCAATGGTTTTTTTTGATCGGGTCACGAACAGTTTATATACCAAGGCAAGACCAGCGGTGCTGCGCGGCGTCACGGATAACGCCGCGCAATCCTTCCAAACCTGCCTTATGCGCTGGCTAGTTTAGCAAACTGTTCGCGCAGTTTTTCAATTGTCGCCGAAAAACTGAGCAAACGCTCGTTTTCTTGCGCAACGATGGCGGCCGGGGCGCGCGCGACGAAGCTTTCATTGCCTAATTTGCTGTTTACTTTGGCAATTTCCGCTTCGATGCGGGCGATTTCCTTGCCCAGGCGTTCGCGTTCGGCCGCCACGTCGATTTCCACTTTCAGCATCAGCTTGGTGGTGCCGACGATGGCAACGGCCGCTGGCGAGTCCGGCAGCGCATCGACGATCTGCACTTCAGCCAGCTTGCCCAGCGACTGGATGTACGGTGCGTACGACGCCAGCGCGGCCTTTTCCTCCGCATTGCCCGCTTCGACGATCAGCGGCACGCGCACGGAAGGCGAGATCTGCATTTCGCCGCGCAGGTTGCGCGTCGCGTCCGTCAAGGCCTTCAGCTGCTGCATCCACGCTTCGGCCGACTCGTCGATCTTGTCGGTGTCAGCGATCGGATACGGTTGCATCATGATCGAATCACCCTCAGCTTTCAGGGTCTTGCCGGCCAGCGGCGCCACCGTCTGCCACAGGGCTTCCGTGACAAACGGGATGATCGGATGGGCCAGGCGCAGCACCACTTCCAGCACGCGCAGCAGGGTGTGGCGGGTGGCGCGCTGCTGGCCTTCCGTGCCCTGCTGCACTTGCACCTTGGCTACTTCCAGGTACCAGTCGCAATACTCGTCCCAGACGAATTTGTAGATGGTGGCGGCGATATTGTCGAAACGGAAGTCTTCAAAGCCCTTGGCCACGTCCAGTTCCGCCTTTTGCAGCAGGGAAATAATCCACTTGTCCGCTTGCGACAGATCAACATCGTTCGGGGTGCAATCCTTGCCTTCCGTATTCATCATGACGAAACGGGTGGCGTTCCACATCTTGTTGCAGAAGTTGCGGTAGCCTTCGCAGCGGCCCAGGTCGAAGTTGATGTTGCGGCCCAGCGAGGCATAGCTGGCCATGGTGAAGCGCACGGCGTCCGTGCCGTAGGCCGAAATGCCTTCCGGGAATTCCTTGCGCGTCGCCTTGGTGATCTTTTCCGCGTCGCGCGGGTTCATCAGGCCCGTGGTGCGCTTGACGATCAAGCCTTCCAGGTCGATGCCGTCGATCAAGTCGATCGGGTCCAGGGTGTTGCCCTTCGACTTGGACATTTTCTGTCCCGTCGAGTCGCGCACCAGGCCGTGCACGTAGACGGTTTCAAACGGCACCTTGCCCGTGAAGTGCGCCGTCATCATGACCATGCGCGCGACCCAGAAGAAGATGATGTCGAAACCCGTGACCAGCACGGACGAGGGCAGGAAGGCCTTCATGTCCGGTGTTTCTTCTGGCCAACCCATGGTCGAGAACGGCACGAGAGCCGACGAGAACCACGTGTCGAGCACGTCGTCGTCGCGCTTCAAGGGGCCCGTGCTGCCGGCGGCCTGCGCCTTGGCGATGGCTTCCGCTTCTGTCTTGGCAACGAAGATATTGCCCTTGTCGTCGTACCAGGCCGGGATTTGATGGCCCCACCACAGCTGGCGCGAGATGCACCAGTCCTGGATGTTGTTGAGCCACTGGTTGTAGGTGGTGCTCCAGTTTTCCGGCACGAACTTGATTTCGCCGTTGGCGACCTTGTCCAGCGCCGTCTCGGCGATCGACTTGCCCGGGAAGAAAGTGCCTTCCGGGGCCGGTTTGCTCATGGCGACGAACCACTGATCCGTCAGCATCGGCTCGATGACGACGCCCGTGCGGTCGCCGCGCGGCACCATCAATTTATGCGGCTTGACCTGTTCCAGCAAGCCTTGCGCGTCGAGGTCGGCGACGATCTGCTTGCGCGCGGCGAAACGGTCCATGCCGCGGTAGGCGGCCGGCGCGTCGTCGGTGATCTTCGCGTCCAGGGTCAGGATGACGATCTGCGCCAGTTTGTGGCGCTGGCCGACGGCGTAATCGTTCATGTCGTGCGCGGGGGTGATCTTCACGCAGCCGGTGCCGAATTCCTTGTCGACGTATTCGTCGGCAATGATGGGGATTTCGCGGTCCGTCAGCGGCAGTTTGAGCATCTTGCCCACCAGCGCCGTGTAGCGCTCGTCCGTCGGATCGACGGCCACGGCCACGTCGCCCAGCATGGTTTCAGGACGCGTGGTGGCCACCGTCAGGAAACCGCTGCCGTCGGCCAGCGGGTATTTGATGTACCACATGGAGCCGTCTTCTTCTTCCGACACCACTTCCAGGTCGGAGACGGCCGTGCCCAGCACGGGGTCCCAGTTGACGAGGCGCTTGCCGCGGTAGATCAGGCCTTGCTCGAACAGGCGCACGAAGACGTCGGTGACGACTTTCGAGCGCGGTTCATCCATCGTGAAGTATTCGCGCTGCCAGTCGGCCGAGGCGCCCAGGCGGCGCATCTGCCCGGTGATGATGGAACCCGATTTTTCTTTCCATTCCCACACTTTTTCCACGAATTTCTCGCGGCCCAGGTCATGGCGCGAAATCTTTTGCGCGTCCAGCTGGCGTTGCACGACGATTTGCGTGGCGATGCCCGCGTGGTCGGTGCCGGGAATCCAGGCCGTGTTGTGGCCCAGCATGCGGTGGTAGCGGGTCAGGCCATCCATGATGGTCTGGTTGAACGCATGGCCCATGTGCAAGGTGCCGGTGACGTTCGGCGGCGGCAACTGGATGCTGAAGGAAGGTTTTCCGGCATCGAGGGTGGCGGTAAAGTAACCGCGCTGTTCCCACTCGGTGCGCCAGAATTGTTCAATGTCGGCGGGCTCGAAAGACTTGGCTAATTCCATGATTTGGCGTGTGATTGGCAAAAGGAACCATTATAGATGACGCGGCAATGCCTGCAGCGTGGCAAGCGGCCTTTTTCAGTGTTTTGGCGGCCTGGCGGGCCGCGAACTAAGTAATCCTCAGGAAATTATTGTGAAATTATGACGAACAGAACCGGATGCTATGCAAGGCGCCAGCCGCGACGCAGTGCGAGCACTGCTAGCAGCGGGCAACGCCGCAGAGCGCCGGTTATGGAAGTCAGAAATTACAATAATTTATTGGGGGTTACTTAACAACAGAGGGCGCAATAAAACGGGGGCGACAGGGGCGCCGATGCTATAATGCCGGCCTCGGCGCCTCCTGCCCCATCCTTGCGGACGGCGCCAGCAGACGCGGTTGTATAACGTTTCATATCCAGCACTCGTCCGCGTCTCACGGCCAGCGCATCTGCGATGCCAGCCACCTTCAGCGCGTCCCCTTCGGGCCGGGCGCCTGAGCCACGCGCACCGCCAGCGGTGCACCATTCACGGCGGAATCAAAGCGGCACGTCCATTGCACGCCGCTGCCGCCACAGCTTAGCCAGGATCTGTTGTCCGGCGCGTCGTCTTTTGATACGGCATACCCCGCTTGGCGCCTTGCCGCCTGCGGCCTTGCCGTGGCCGCCGCTTTCCTGGTTGCGCTTTTACAAGGAAATCATCATGAAAAAAATCGCCATCGTTGCCGGTCTTGCCACCACTCTGGGCGCCTTGCCTGCCGCCCAAGCCCAGTCGTCCGTTGATGTCTATGGTCTGATGGACGCGGGCCTGGTACAGGAAGGCGGCATCAGCAAGCTCACCAGTGGCATATCGGCCGGCTCGCGCCTGGGCCTGCGCGGCACGGAGGCGCTGGGCAATGGCTGGCAAGCTGTGTTCACCCTGGAAGCGGGCGTGCAGGGCGATACGGGCCGCTCGGACCAGGCGGGGCAATTGTTCGGCCGCCAGGCGTTTGTCGGCCTCAACAGCCCGCTGGGCATGCTGACCGTGGGCCGCCAGTACAACCTGCAAAGCCAGGCCTTGACCGACGTGGCCGACCCGTTCGAAGGCGGTTATGCCGGCGCGGCGACCAACCTGGCCGGCTATTCGGCCACGCGCATCGACAATACCGTGCGCTACACCTCGCCGGAATGGCGCGGCGTGACGGGCACCGTCATGTATGGCGCCGGCGAACACACGGGTGTGGCGGCGGACCAGCGCTCGCTGGGTCTGGCCCTCGGCTATGTCAACGGTCCGTTGACCTTGCGCCTGGCGCGCCAGAGCCGTGCGGGCGAGCCGGGTAAGGCCGACGCGAACAACACGATTCTGGCCGGTAACTACAACTTCGGCGTGGCCACGGCGTTTGCCGGCTATGGCCGCAACACGGGCGAGGGCAGCACCATGTTCTTCGCGGAAAACCCATATGGCGCGGCGCAGGCGCCCACCGCGTCGAACGACAGCCGCGACGCCATCGTTGGCGTCTCCGTGCCGCTGGGCGCGACGACTTTGCTGGCCTCGTATGTGCGCAAGGATGACCGCGACAGCGCCAACCGCGATGCGCAGCAGCTGGCCATCGGCGCCACGTACGCCTTGTCCAAGCGCAGCAAGGTGTATCTTGCCTACGCGCATATCCGCAACCGCAACGACGCCGCCTACATGGTGGGCAATGCCACGGAAGTGGGCACGGGCAACCGCGCCTTCAACGTCGGCTTGCGCCACGCGTTTTAACGCCTGGTCAACCCATCGCCAGGGCAGGCAACATGCTGCCTTGGCGTAATAATGCTTCGAAGGCGGGCGCGGCCAGGGGGCGGCTGAACAGATAGCCCTGCATCTGGTCGCAGCCGTGCTGGCGCAGGAAGGCCAGCTGCTGCGCCGTTTCCACGCCTTCGGCGATGACGTCCAGGCGCAGGCTGTGCGCCAGCGCGATGATGGCTTGCACGATGGCCGCGTCGTCGTCGCTGTGCGTGAGGTCGCTGACGAAGGACTTGTCGATTTTTAACACGTCGATGGGGAAGCGGCGCAGGTACGCCAGGCTGGAATAACCGGTGCCGAAGTCGTCGATCGACAGCTGCAAGCCCAGTGCCTTGAGCTTGCCCATGGTGGCGATCGCCTGTTCCACATCCTGTATCATCATGCTTTCCGTCAATTCCAGCTCGAGGAAACGCGCTTCCAGGCCCGTCACGGCGAGTATTTCCCGCACCGATTGCAGCAAGCCGCTTTGCCGGAATTGCCGCGCAGACAAATTGACGGCCAGGCGCAAACCGCCCAGTCCCTCGCGTTGCCACGCCCGCGCTTGCGCGCACGCCGTCTGCAGTACCCACGCGCCGATGGGCACGATCAAGCCCATTTCCTCGGCCAGGTGGATGAATTCGCCGGGCGCGATGGCGCCCAGGGTGGGGTGGCGCCAGCGCAGCAGCGCTTCCATGCCCACCACCTTGCCGCTGTCGAGCTCCACCTGCGGCTGGTACACGAGGTGGAACTGGCCACGCTCGAGCGCATGGCGCAACTCGCTTTCCAGGTTCAGCCGGGCCAGCATGCTGGCATTCATGGCCGGCGCGTAGCTTTGCCAGTGGTTGCGCCCCTGTTCCTTGGCGCGGTACATGGCGATGTCGGCATGCTTGATCAGGGTTTCCGCGCTGTCGCCGTCCAGCGGATAGGTGGCCACGCCCATGCTGCACGTGAGAAAGAATTCATGGCCGCCCACCAGCAGCGGCTGGGCCACGGCGTCCAGCACGCGCTGCAGGATGAGCTGGCCCGGGTCGCTGTTGGCGTGTTGCGGCAGCAGCAAGACGAATTCGTCGCCACCGAGGCGCGCCACCGTGTCGACTTCGCGCGTGGCGGCGCGCAGGCGGTCGGCGATCAGTTTCAGCAGGATGTCGCCCGCATCGTGGCCCAGGGTGTCGTTGACGAACTTGAAACGGTCGAGGTCGATGAAGACCACCCACAGGGGCAGGGTGCTGCGGCGCGCCACGGCCATCGCCTGTTCCAGCCGTTCGCGCAGCAATAAACGGTTGGCCAGGCCCGTGAGGATATCGTGGCGCGACTGGAATTCCAGTTCCTGCTCGAAGCGCATGACGGTGCTGATGTCGTATTGCGCCACGACAAAGTGGCTGACGGGGCCATCGCCATCGTCGCGCACGGGTGCGACGAACAGCTCGCTCCAATAAGTGCTGCCGTCCTTGCGGAAATTGCGCACGATGGCCTTGCCTTCGCGCTGTTCGCTCAAGGCCGCGCTGATGGCATGCATGTCCTGGCGCGCATGCTCCGGCCCCTGCAAGTCTTCCAGGCGCTGGCCGATGACTTCGCCGGCCGCATAGCCGGTGATGCGCTCGAAGGCGGGATTGACGTATTCGATCAGGTAGCCGGGCGCGTCGGCGCTGCACAGGATGATGGCGTTGGCCGAGACTTCGATGATGCGTTCGCGCAAGCGCAGCGACTTTTCATTGCGCATGCGCGCAGCGATATCCTCGGACAGGCGCAAATTGGCAAACTGCAGCGCCGCCGTGCGTTCGCCCGTGATGCGGGCAATCACGGAATTGCGCGACACCAGCTGGTACACATAGGCCGTGGCCAGCAGGCTCGACAACATTCCGCCCAGCAGCACATACAGCGAGCCGCGGTGGTTTGCATCCAAGGTCATGCCGTTGGCCGGCAGCATGGCGGCGCGCAGCGTGTGACCGCTGGCGTGGTACTGCAGTAGCAGCCTGGTGCTTTCCGACTCGATCTGGCGTGCCGATGCGTAGCACAGGGCCGTCAGGCACAGCCCGACCGCCAGGGTGATCAGGGCCGAGATGGAGACGGAAATGGAGATGCGTTTGAAGAATGATTGCATGATGGCGTCCGGTAGCAGCGCCGGCGCCGATCCATGATCCGGCAGCTCTGGCAGTGATTGACTGTAGGGCGGCAGGCGCCGCGGGGTCCGTTCGCTACCGAACGGACAAGCATGCCTGCAAGAAATATAGTCGGGCCACTGTGCAGGCGCTGTGTTACGCTGCTGCATATGGCGCCCCTCGTTCGGACGTCTTTCACTTCTCTCCCTAGCTGACGACTGGAAACCAGGAAAACTGCCCATGTCGAGTCCGCATGCCCAGCTGCACAACCCGAATCAGAACCATTTGCTCGCCGCCATGCTCGACGCCGATTTCGCGCGCCTGGCTCCCCATCTGGAGCAAGTCTCCATGCTGCTGGGCGACGTGATCTACGACTCGGGCGACAAGCTGCAGTATGTGTACTTCCCCACCACGGCCATCGTTTCCATCCATTACCTGCTGGAAAACGGCGGCTCGTCCGAGATCGCCGGCGTCGGCAACGAGGGCATCGTGGGCGTGTCGCTGTTCATGGGCGGCAACTCGACACCGAGCCGCGCCGTCGTGCAGACGGGCGGCGTCGGCTACCGGCTCAAGGCCCACCTGCTGATGGAAGAGTTCGACCGCGCCGGCCCCGTCATGCGTTTGCTGCTGCGTTATACGCAAGCCCTGATCACGCAAATGTCGCAGACGGCCGTGTGCAACCGCCACCATACGGTGGAGCAGCAGCTGTGCCGCTGGCTGCTACTGACCATGGACCGCCTGCCGAACCGCGAGCTGACCATGACGCAGGAACTGATCGCCAACATGCTGGGCGTGCGCCGCGAAGGCGTGACGGAAGCGGCGGGGCGATTGCAAGCGCGCGGCCTCATCAGCTACCGGCGCGGCCATATCACGGTGCAGGACCGCGCCGGCCTCGAAGGCCAGGTGTGCGAATGCTATGGCGTCGTGAAGAAGGAATTCACGCGCCTGCTGTCGGACGTGCGCCAGCGCCAAGGCCGCTAGGCGCCGCATTTCCCTCTCTTTATTGTTGTCATAGCCCAGGCTACCCATGCACTCAGTTGAAAATAACCCTAACCGCGCCCCGTCGCGCTGGCCCATGGCATTGGCGTTCGCGTTCAGCGCCATCGTATTGGTGGTCATCGGCGTGCTGGCCTGGCGCGCGCCGCCTTTTGATGCGGCGATCCTGATCGAGGCCCTGGTATGCCTGCTGTTGCTGATGCTGGTGGCGCTGTACCGGCGCACGGTGTCGGCCAGCCTGCCGCGCCAGCTGCTCAAGGCGGGCGCCTTGCAGGATGCGATTTTCAACAGCGCCAATTTCTCGTGCATCGCCACCGATGCGCAGGGCGTGATCCAGATCTTCAACGTGGGCGCCGAACGCATGCTCGGCTACGCAGCCAGCGACGTGGTCGACAAACTGACGCCGGCCGGTATTTCCGACGCGCAAGAAATCGTCACCCGCGCCGCCGCCCTCAGCGCCGAGCTCGACACCGTCATCACGCCGGGCGTGGAAGCGCTCGTGTTCAAGGCCACGCGCGGCATCGAAGACATCTATGAGCTTACCCACATCCGCAAGGATGGCAGCCGCTTCCCCGCCATCGTCTCCGTGACGGCCTTGCGCGACGCGCAGAGCAAGGTCATCGGCTATCTGCTGATCGGCACCGATAACACGGTGCGCAAGCAGGTCGAGGCGGAACAGGCGCTGCTGGATCAGCGCCTGCGCGAACAGCAGGCGTATACGCGCTCGCTGGTCGAGACCAATAATGCCGAGTTGAAAAAGGCGCGACTGGTGGCGGAAAAGGCCAACCGCGCCAAGTCCGAATTCCTGTCGAGCATGAGCCATGAATTGCGCACGCCCTTGAATGCCGTGCTGGGCTTTGCCCAGCTCATGGCGTCCGACGTGCCGCCGCCCAGCCCGCCGCAGCAGCGTTCGATCGAGCAAATCCTCAAGGGCGGCTGGTACCTGTTGCGCTTGATTAATGAAATTCTCGACCTGGCCATGATCGAATCGGGCAAGGTCACCCTGTCCCAGGAAGCGATGTCGCTGCTCGACGTGCTGCAGGATTGCCAGGCCATGATTGCGCCGCAGGCGGAAAAGCGCGGCATCCGCATGCATTTCCCCCGCTGCGGCAAGGCCTTTTATGTGCATGCGGACCGCACGCGCGTGAAGCAGGTGATGATCAACCTGCTGTCGAACGCCATCAAGTACAACCAGGGCGGCGGCGCCGTCACCGTCGAATGCAGCGGGCATGGCGAGCGCGTGCGCGTGAGCGTGCGCGACAGCGGCGCCGGCCTCGACGCGGCCCAGGTGGCGCAGCTGTTCCAGCCTTTCAACCGCCTGGGACAGGAAAACAGCACGGAAGAGGGCACGGGCATCGGCCTGGTCGTCACCAAGCAACTGGTCGAATTGATGGGCGGCACCATCGGCGTCGACAGCGCCGTCGGCGTGGGCACCACGTTCTGGTTCGAGCTGGCCGCCAGCAGCGCGCCGGCACTGGTGCTGGGCGACGGCGATGCGTTGCCGCAGGTGCAGGAACCGCAGGAAAGCCTGCGCACCTTGCTGTACGTGGAAGACAATCCCGCCAACCTGGCGCTGGTCGAGCAATTGATCGCCCGCCGCAGCGACTTGAAACTGCTGACGGCCATCGATGCGCATCTGGGCATCGACCTGGCGCGCACCTACCAGCCCGACGTGATCTTGATGGATATCAACCTGCCCGGCATCAGCGGCTACGGCGCGCTGCATATCCTGCATGATGATCCCCTCACCAGCCACATCCCCGTCATGGCCTTGTCGGCCAATGCCGTGCCGCGCGACATCGAAAAAGGCTTGCAAGCGGGCTTCTTCCGCTATCTCACCAAGCCGATCAAGGTGGTCGAGTTCATGGATGCGCTCGATGTAGCCCTGCACCATGCGGCCGCGCACGGCCTGGCCGACGACACTCACGCAATACGCTAATTCAGCAATCAATTTTAGGAATACCGCCATGCTTCAAGCCACCGAGATCCTGAACGCCAGCATCCTCATCGTCGATGACCAGGAGGCCAACGTCATGCTGCTCGAACAGGTGCTGCGCAATGCCGGCTACACGCGCATCACGTCCACCATGGACCCGCAAGCCGTGCGCGCGCTGCATCAGCAGCACCGCTACGACCTGATCCTGCTCGACTTGCAGATGCCGGAAATGGATGGCTTCGAAGTCATGGAAGGCTTGCGCGATCTCGAGGCGGGCAGCTATCTGCCCGTGCTGGTGATCACGGCCCAGCCCGGCCACAAGCTGCGCGCGCTGCAAGCGGGCGCCAAGGATTTCGTCAGCAAGCCCTTCGACCTGGTGGAAGTCAAGACGCGCATCCACAACATGCTGGAAGTGCGCTTGCTGTACCAGAAGCTGGCCGAATACAACAAGTCGCTGGAACAGATGGTGGAAGATCGCACGGCGGAGCTGCGCGAAAGCGAAGCGCGCTTCCAGCGCTTCACGGAACTGTCTTCCGACTGGTACTGGGAACAGGATGCACAGGGCAATTTGACGCGCTTTTCCGGCCCCGTGGCCGAGATGCTGGGCATCGGCAGCGAGGAAGAGCCGCAGCGCTGGAATGCCGCCGAGCGCGCCTTGCTCGACGCAAAAATTGCCGCGCGCGAACCGTTCCTCGATTTCATCTACAGCCGCGCCAACCTCGACGGCAGCACGCAGTATCTGCAGGTCAGCGGCGAACCGATGTTCGACAATGGCAGCCGCTTCATCGGCTACCGCGGCATCGGCCTCGATGTCACGGAGCGCTTGCGAGGGGCGTGATTTATACTTGGTGCTATCCACATCGACAAGGAAAGCATCATGGCTGACAAATCACCACCGCAATACTGGTTTCCCGCCAAGACCTATGGCTGGGGCTGGGGCTTGCCCATCACCTGGCAGGGCTGGCTGGTGTTCCTGGCCGCGCTGGCGCTGTTCGCCTGCGGCGCCTTCCTGTTCCCGCCGCAAACCATGCTGGTTGGCTACATCGTGTATGAAGCGGCCATCGTCGCCGTGCTCATTTTCATCTGCCAGCTGAAGGGCGAACCGACCGCCTGGCGCTGGGGCAAGAAGAAATAAGCGTGCCGGCATCTGCTGCATTGCAGCAGGTGCGCAAAGACGACACCTGCAAGAAATCATCTGGCCACGCGGCGCGAACCGCGTATAATTGGCTCGCTGCCGCAAGGCGGCAAACGCTAGGGGTCCTGCCTTTCGCTGTGGAAACACAGTGCAAGCGCGGGTGAGAAATACCCTCCGAACCTGATCTGGATAATGCCAGCGAAGGGAAGCTTTAGGATGAACGCACCCCGCTTTTCCGCGTGCGTAATTCCGAACCTCCTTAGCTGGCTCCAGGCTTAAAAATAGTCTAGCCAAGGAGCCAAAATGAACGCCAACCCGAAATTCCTCTCCGCCACCGCCACGGTCGACGAAGCCGCCATCGCGCCGCTGCCCAATTCGCGCAAGATCTACGTGCAGGGCAGCCGCCCCGACATCCGCGTACCCATGCGCGAGATCAGCCAGTCCGACACGGAAGCATCGTTCGGCGGCGAAAAGAATCCGCCGATCTACGTCTACGATACCTCCGGCCCTTACACGGACCCGGACGTGCGGATCGACATCCGCTCGGGCCTCGATACGCCGCGCCTGCCGTGGATCATGGAGCGGGCCGACACGGAAGAATTGCCCGGCCCCACCTCCGACTACGGCATCGCCCGCCTGGCGGACCCGAAGCTGGCCGAGTTGCGTTTCAACTTGCACCGCAAGCCGCGCCGCGCCATTGCCGGCAAGAACGTTACGCAAATGCATTACGCGCGCCAGGGCATCATCACGCCGGAAATGGAATTCGTCGCCATCCGCGAAAACATGCGCCGCCAGGAGTATTTGCGCGAACTGAAAGCTTCCGGCCCCATGGGCGAGCGCCTGGCCGACCTGATGGGCCGCCAGCACCCGGGCCAGTCGTTCGGCGCCAGCATCCCGGCGGAAATCACGCCGGAATTCGTGCGCGAGGAAATCGCCCGCGGCCGCGCCATCATTCCCGCCAACATCAACCACCCGGAAGTCGAGCCGATGATCATCGGCCGCAATTTCCTCGTGAAAATCAACGCGAATATCGGCAATTCCGCCGTCACCTCGTCGATCGGCGAGGAAGTGGAAAAGATGACCTGGGCCATCCGCTGGGGCGGCGATAACGTGATGGACTTGTCTACCGGCAAGCATATCCACGAAACGCGCGAATGGATCGTGCGCAACAGCCCCGTGCCCATCGGCACCGTGCCCATTTACCAGGCGCTGGAAAAGGTCAATGGCAAGGCCGAGGATCTGACGTGGGAAATCTTCCGCGACACTTTGATCGAGCAGGCCGAGCAGGGCGTCGACTATTTCACCATCCACGCCGGCGTGCTGCTGCGCTACGTGCCGATGACGGCCAAGCGGCTGACGGGCATCGTCTCGCGCGGCGGCTCCATCATGGCCAAATGGTGTCTGGCGCACCACCAGGAATCGTTCCTGTACACGCATTTCGAGGAAATCTGCGAAATCATGAAGGCCTACGACGTGTCGTTCTCGCTGGGCGACGGCTTGCGCCCCGGTTCCATCTACGACGCCAACGACGAGGCGCAGCTGGGCGAACTGAAAACTCTGGGCGAGCTGACGCAGGTTGCCTGGAAGCACGACGTGCAAGTGATGATCGAGGGCCCGGGTCATGTGCCCATGCAACTCATTAAAGAAAACATGGACTTGCAGCTGGAGCAGTGCGGCGAAGCGCCGTTCTACACCCTGGGACCGTTGACGACGGATATCGCGCCCGGTTACGACCACATCACGTCCGGCATCGGCGCGGCCATGATCGGCTGGTACGGCACGGCCATGCTGTGCTACGTGACGCCGAAGGAACACCTGGGCTTGCCCAACAAGGCTGACGTCAAGGATGGCATCATCACCTACAAGATTGCGGCGCATGCGGCCGACCTGGCGAAAGGCCATCCGGGCGCACAGATCCGCGACAATGCCCTGTCGAAAGCCCGCTTCGAATTCCGCTGGGACGACCAGTTCAACATCGGCCTGGACCCGGACAAGGCGCGCGAATTCCACGATGAAACCTTGCCCAAGGATTCGGCCAAGGTGGCGCATTTCTGCTCCATGTGCGGCCCCCACTTCTGTTCGATGAAGATCACGCAGGAAGTGCGCGAATACGCGGCCGGCATGGGTATCGCGGAAGACAAGGCGCTCCAGCAGGGCATGGAAATCAAGGCCATCGAGTTCATCAAGAACGGCGCCGAGCTGTACCGCAAGGTCTGAAGGAGAGCGTGATGCCTGCATTGATATCCATCACGCTCAACGGCGCGCCGCATCAGGTGCCGCCCGGGCAAACCCTCGATCAATTGATCGCCGCGCTGTCGCTGGAAAACCAGGCGCTGGCGCTGGCCGTCAACCGCAACGTCGTGCCGCGCAAGGCGTGGCCAGGACAGGTCTTGCAAACGCAAGACCAGGTGGAAATAGTCCGCGCCATCGGTGGCGGCTGAACTAAGGAAAAAGCAATGAACAGTAATAACAACGACCTGCTGACCATTGCAGGAAAACAGTATCAATCGCGCTTGCTGGTGGGCAGCGGCAAGTACAAGGACTTGCCGCAGACGCGCGAGGCGACGGATGCGGCCGAGGCGCAGATCATCACGGTGGCGATCCGCAGGGTCAACATTGGCCAGGACCCTAACGCGCCCAGCCTGCTCGACTTCGTGCCGCCGGACCAGTACACGATACTGCCGAACACGGCCGGCTGCTACAACGCGAAAGACGCCGTCTACACCTTGCAGCTGGCGCGCGAACTGCTGGGCGGGCGCAATCTGGTCAAGCTCGAGGTGCTGGGCGATGAAAAGACCCTGTTCCCGCACATGCCGGAAACGTTGATTGCCGCCGAGGCGCTGGTCAAGGATGGCTTTGACGTGATGGTCTACTGCAGCGATGACCCCATCCAGGCGAAGATTCTGGAAGACATCGGCTGCGTGGCCGTCATGCCGCTGGCCTCCTTGATCGGCTCGGGCATGGGCATCCTGAATCCGTGGAACTTGTCCTTGATCATCGACCAGGCGAAAGTGCCCGTGCTCGTCGATGCGGGCGTGGGCACGGCGTCGGATGCGGCCATCGCCATGGAACTCGGTTGCGATGGCGTGCTGATGAATACGGCCATTGCCGGCGCGCGCGATCCCGTGCGCATGGCGCGTGCGATGAAGCTGGCCGTGCGGGCCGGGCGCGAAGCGTTTCTGGCGGGACGCATGCCCCGCAAATTTGCCGCGTCGCCATCGTCGCCGATGGCGGGCCGCCTGACGTGATGGTGCCAACGTTGCCGACGGTGCTGGTGTTTGCCGGCGTCGACCCGTCGGGCGGCGCCGGCATCGCCGCCGATATTGTCGCGATTGCCGCGCAGGGCGCGCATGCCTTGCC
The DNA here is from genome assembly GCF_046113285.1 of Janthinobacterium aestuarii. Classification (NCBI taxonomy): domain Bacteria; kingdom Pseudomonadati; phylum Pseudomonadota; class Betaproteobacteria; order Burkholderiales; family Oxalobacteraceae; genus Janthinobacterium; species Janthinobacterium aestuarii. Next base: position 5,417,615 of record NZ_CP142524.1, on the reverse strand, counting down.
CGTGATCACGGCGCTGACGGTGCAGGACAACGACAGGGTCTTCGGCGTGCAGCCGGTGGCGCCGGAATGGCTGCGCCGGCAGGCGCTGGCGCTGATCGACAAGATGGTAATCAGCGCCGTGAAAATCGGCATCCCGGGCAGCGCCGCGAATGCGGCCGTCATCGCGCAACTGATCGCGCAATTGCGCCAAAGCCGGCCGGACTTGCCCGTGGTGCTCGATCCCGTGCTGGCCAGCGGCCATGGCGACGTGCTCAGCCGGGACGATGCCGTGCTGGCGCTGGCGCCCTTGCTGCCGGTGACGACCGTGATCGTACCGAACGGGCCCGAAGCGCTGGCTCTTGGCGGCGAAGCAGCGTTGCGCGCGCAAGGCTGTGGCCACGTGCTGGTGACGGGCGGCCACGGCGAGGGCCAGACGATCATCAACCGCTGGTTTGACGCCGCTGGCGGGGAGCGCGAATGGTGCTGGCCGCGCCTGCCCGGAGAATTTCACGGCAGCGGCTGCACCCTGGCCTCGGCCATCGCGGCGCGCCTGGCGCTGGGACAGGCATTGCCTGAAGCGCTTGATCTGGCGCAAAGCTATTGCCATGCGGCCCTGGCCGGCGCGTATGCGATTGCGCCAGGTCAGCTTATGCCGCAACGATTCATTCAATAAGGAAAACATCATGCGTGGACTGTATCTGGTTACCCCGAATTGGGACGACACCGACCGCCTGCTCGACATCACGGAACAGGCCTTGCACGGCGGCGTGGCCCTGCTGCAATACCGTCACAAGAGCGCCGAGGTGCAGCAGCGGCGCGAGCAGGCGGGCGCCTTGCTGGCCCTGGCCCGCAAGTATGGCGTGCCCTTCATCATCAATGACTTTATCGCGCTGTGCGAAGAACTCGACGCCGATGGCGTGCACGTGGGCGGCCTGGACGCGTCCGTGGCGCAGGTGCGCGCCCGCCTGGGCAAGGACAAGATCGTCGGCGCTTCCTGCTATGGCGACATGGCCCTGGCCAGGACGGCCGAGGCCGGCGGCGCCAGCTATGTGGCCTTCGGCGGCTTTTATCCTTCGCTGGTGAAAAAGTATCCGGTGACCACGCCCCTGGACATCGTACTGGAGGCGAAACGCGAGATCGCCTTGCCTTGCGTGGTGATCGGCGGCATGACGCCGGAGAACGCGGCGCCGCTGGTGGCGCGCGGCGCCGACATGGTGGCGGCCATCAGCAGCGTCTTTAACAATGCATACGAGGCGGACGATGTGAATATTGCGGTGCAGCAATTCAATCAATTATTCGCGGCATGAGCATGGACATACGGGGCTGATTTGGGGCAATAATCGGCATATAATAAGAACATCATTCATTACCGAGGTTCCCCACCCATGAGTCAGCCAGCCGCCGCGAAACGCTTTATCCTGATCGTTGACGATGACCAGCTCCTGTTGGAATTCCTCGGCGAAGTCCTGCGCCATGCCGGCTACGAGACGGCCCTGGCCAATTCGGCCGAAGTGGCGCTGCAGCTGGTCGCCCAGCGCGAGCCGGACCTGGCTTTGCTCGACATCCACATGCCGGGCATGTCCGGCCTGGAACTGGCCAAGCGCCTGCATGGCGAGACGGGCGTGCCGTTCATGTTCCTGTCCGGCAGCGGCGACAGCGAATCGGGCAAGCAGGCAGCCGCCTATGGCGCCGTCGGCTACGTGGTCAAACCCGTCGACGAAGGCCGCTTGATGCCGGCGTTCGAAGCGGGCCTGGCCCGTGCCGATGAAATCCGCCAGTTGCGTCGCACCGAGCTGAACCTGAACGCGGCCCTGGCCGCCGGCCGCGAAACGAGCTTGGCCGTGGGTTTGCTGATGGGCAAGTTCCAGACGGACCGCAACACGGCGTTCGAAGTGCTGCGCGACCATGCCCGTTCCAGCCGCCGCAAGATCAATGAAATCGCCAGCCAGCTGTTGCTGGCCGAGGAAACCCTGAACGGCTTGCACGGCGCATTTTTGAACCGGGCAAAGACCAAGTAAGCGTATCCTCTCGCGCCCGCATGCCTGCCTTGCTATGATGTGGCGATACGGCGCGCTGGCGCGCCTGGTTCAACCATAGACAGGACATACATGAAAACCAAAGCAGCGATTGCATGGAAGGCGGGCGCGCCTTTGACCATCGAAGAAGTCGACCTGGCTGGCCCGCGCGAGGGCGAGGTCTTGGTCGAGATCAAGGCCACGGGCATTTGCCACACCGATTACTACACCCTGTCGGGCGCCGACCCGGAAGGCATCTTCCCGTCCATCCTGGGCCATGAAGGCGCCGGCATCGTCGTCGACGTGGGCCCGGGCGTGAAAAGCCTGAAGAAGGATGACCACGTCATCCCGCTGTACACGCCGGAATGCCGCCAGTGCAAATTCTGCCTGTCGCAAAAGACCAACCTGTGCCAGTCGATCCGCTCGACCCAGGGCCGCGGCCTGATGCCGGACGCCACCTCGCGCTTCTCCATCGACGGCAAGCCCATCTTCCACTACATGGGCACCTCCACCTTTTCGAACTACATCGTCGTGCCGGAAATCGCGCTCGCAAAAATCCGCGAAGACGCACCGTTCGACAAGGTCTGCTACATCGGCTGCGGCGTCACCACCGGCGTGGGCGCCGTGCTGTTTACGGCCAAGGTCGAGGCGGGCGCGAATGTCGTCGTGTTCGGCCTGGGCGGCATCGGCCTGAACGTGATCCAGGCGGCCAAGATGGTCGGCGCCGATAAAATCATCGGCGTGGACATCAACCCGGCGCGCCAGGACATCGCCCGCAAGTTCGGCATGACGCATTTTGTCAACGCCAACGAAGTGGAAAACGTCGTCGACACCATCGTGCAACTGACGGACGGCGGCGCCGACTACAGTTTTGAATGCATCGGCAACACCACCACCATGCGCCAGTCGCTCGAGTGCTGCCACAAGGGCTGGGGCCAGTCCATCATCATCGGCGTGGCGGCGGCCGGCCAGGAAATTTCCACCCGTCCATTCCAGCTGGTGACGGGGCGCGTGTGGAAAGGTTCCGCCTTCGGCGGCGCGCGCGGCCGCACGGATGTGCCGAAGATCGTCGACTGGTACATGGAAGGCAAGCTCAATATCGACGATTTGATCACGCACCGTCTGAAGCTCGACGACATCAACCAAGGTTTCGACTTGATGAAAAGCGGCGAATCGATCCGCTCCGTCGTGCTGTATTAATTGAAATACGCCGTACCACGGCGTTTTTGCGGAGGCTGCGGCCTCCGTTTTTTTTGCCCCGCGTGCCATCCATCGTCCATGTCTGCCATCCAGGCAGGTCTTTTTGCAGCCTGTCGCACCGCGCTGGAGCCGTGCGCCATCCATCGCTACAGTCAATGCTCCACTACTTTTGCGACGAGGCAGCCATGTCCACTTCCCACCGTTTGATCCTCAGCCTGGCCGGTATCCTGATCAGCGGCAGCGCGCTGGCCGTGCAGCCGTCGCAGCCGCCCGCGCCGCCGGCCGCACCGGCCGCGCCGAGCAAGAAAATCAATATTTCCATGGGCAGCGGCGATGGCTATGCGCTCGTCGACAGCAGCGAGGATAGCGTCACCATGGCCGGCACCGATGTCGACGGCCAGCAGATCAAGCAGCTGCAGCGTTCGCTCAAGGGACAGTTCCTGTGGTTCCGCGACCAGGGCAAGGGCTATGTGACGCAGGATGCCACGCTGCTGGCCCGCGTGCGCGACGCCTGGAAGCCGTCGCAAGATATGGGCTTTCAGATGAGCGGCCTGGGCAAGCAGATGAGCGAACATGGCAAGGCGATGGGCGAACTGGGCAGCAAGATGGGCGCCCATGGCGCGGCGCAGGCGAACGTCGGCGCGCGCGATGTGGCGCAACTGCAGGCGCTGGGCCGCCAGCAGCAGGAACTGGGCCGCAAGATGGGCGAGGCGGCACGCCGCCAGGCGCAGGCCACCACGGAGACGGCGCGCCGCGCGGCCGGACGCGAGGTGGAACGCCTGCAGCAGCAGATGGAAGATGCGCAGGACGCCATGGAAGAGGTCAACGACCGCATTGCCACCGCGCAAGAACGCGAGGCGGACAAGGTGGATGTGCTGTCGCGCCAGATGGATCAGCGCGACAAGCCGATGGAAACCCTGGGCAAGCAGATGGAAGCGCTGGGACGCCAGCAGGAAAAAGCCACCAAGGCAGCCGACAAGGCCACGCGCCAGGTGATTGCCCAGGCGCTCAGCGAAGGCAAGGCCAAGCCGGTGCGCTAGACTTGGTTCCAGCTGGCGGCTACGGCCCGGTATTGCGCCGGCAGCTGCGCCCTGGCCTCGTCTTCGCTCGCATACACCTCATCCTGCAGCGTTTCCCAGCGAGCGTCGCAGCTGAAACGGTAGACGCGCGCCTCGCCCGCATACTGGCACACGGCCAGGCCGTGGATGGCGACGGGGCCGGCGCCGTCTTCACTGGCGACGTGGCCGAAGGGCAGGTCGGACCAGGCCCAGGCCAGTACGCGGGCGCCGTCGAGGTCGGTGGGTGGTGTCATGGGGATAGAGGCCGTTGTGTCGGGATGCCGATTGTAGCGCGCGTGGGTAAAATGGCGCGACCGCTGGACAAATGCACAGTATTTTTAGCCATGCCGGTATAATCACGGGATGCAAAATCTTCTTCACAACCTCAATCCCGAACAATTGGCTGCCGTCACCCTGCCGGCCCAGCATGCGCTGATCCTGGCCGGCGCCGGTTCGGGCAAGACCCGCGTGCTGACCACCCGCATTGCGTGGCTGATCCAGACCCAGCAGGTATCGCCGCCCGGCATCCTGGCCGTGACCTTTACGAATAAAGCCGCCAAGGAAATGCTCACGCGCCTGTCAGCCATGCTGCCGATCAACACGCGCGGCATGTGGATCGGCACCTTCCACGGCCTGTGCAACCGCTTGCTGCGCACGCACTACCGCGATGCGGCCTTGCCGCAGACGTTCCAGATCCTCGATTCGCAGGATCAGCTATCCGTGATCAAGCGCTTGTTGAAGGCGAACAACATTGATGATGAGAAATTCCCGCCGAAGACGGTGATGTATTTCATCAACAACGCCAAGGACCAGGGTTTGCGCGCCACGGACGTGGAAGCGTATGACGCGCACGAGCGCAAGATGGTCGAGCTTTACCAGTTGTACGACGACCAGTGCCAGCGCGAAGGCGTCGTCGATTTTGCGGAACTGTTGCTGCGCACGTATGAGTTGCTGAGCCGCAACCAACCGTTGCGCGAGCATTACCAGGCCCGTTTCCGCCACATTTTGGTGGACGAGTTCCAGGATACGAACAACCTGCAATACAACTGGTTGAAATTGCTGGCCGGCCACGGCAGCCGCGATGGCGGCGCCCTGTTTGCCGTCGGCGACGATGACCAGAGCATCTATGCGTTCCGCGGCGCCAACGTGGGCAACATGAGCGCCTTCGAGCACGAGTTCCAGGTGAAGAACTTGATCAAGCTGGAGCAGAACTACCGCTCGCACGGCCACATCCTCGACAGCGCCAACGTGTTGATCGCGAACAATAGCAAGCGCCTGGGCAAGAATTTGCGCACGGACGCGGGCCATGGCGAGCAGGTGCGCGTGTATGAAGCCAGTTCCGACTTGCAGGAAGCGCAGTGGATCATCGAAGAGGCGAAAAGCCTGATCGCCGATGGCGCCTCGCGCAGCGAAATCGCGATTCTGTACCGTTCGAATGCGCAGTCGCGCGTGATCGAACATGCGCTGTTCTCGGCCGCGATTCCGTACCACGTGTATGGCGGCCAGCGCTACTTCCAGCGCGCCGAGGTCAAGCACGCAATTGCCTATTTGCAGTTGATGGACAATCCGCACAATGACTCCGCTTTCTTGCGCGTGGTCAATTTCCCCACGCGCGGCATCGGCATGCGCTCGATCGAGCAATTGCAGGCCGCGTCGGAACAGTACGGCATTTCGCTGTACGCGTCCGTGCCGTATGTGGCGGGCAAGGCGGGCAGCGTGCTGGCCGGTTTCGTCAAGCTGATCGAAGGCGTGCGCTTCGAAACGCAGCAATTATCTCTGCCGGAAATGGTCAGAGTCGTGCTGGAAGCGAGTACCTTGCTGCAACACTATCAGAATGAAAAGGAAGGCGCCGACCGCATCGAGAATCTGGAGCAGATGGTCAGCGCGGCCAGCCAGTTCATTTCCGAGGAAGGTTTTGGACAGGGCGCACCGGCCCACCTGGGGCCTGCCGCCCAGGCGCAGTCGGGCGCACCCGTCGCCAACCAGGATGGCATCGAAATTTTAGATGCCGACGCGCCGCTGCCGGCCGTGATGTCGCCGCTCTCCGCCTTCCTCTCGCACGCGTCGCTGGAAGCGGGCGACAACCAGGCGCAGGCGGGCCAGGATGCGCTGCAGATGATGACGGTACATTCGGCCAAGGGCCTGGAATTCGACAATGTGTTCATTACGGGCCTGGAAGAGGGCCTGTTCCCGCACGAAAGCAGTTCGAAGGAAGACAACGGCGTGGAAGAGGAACGCCGGCTGATGTACGTGGCCATCACGCGCGCGCGCAAGCGGTTGTACATGAGTTTTTCGCAGACGCGCATGCTGCACGGCCAGACGCGCTACAACATGAAGTCGCGCTTCTTCGATGAGTTGCCGGAAGAGTCCTTGAAATGGCTGTCGCCGAAGGTGCAGGCCAACTGGTTCGGCAACCGCAAGTCGGCCTGGGACGAGGCGCCCAAGGTGGCCAGCCTGGGTTCGGACAATGCGATTGCACAAAAGATCGCGCAAAAAGCCACGGGCGGCGGCTGGCGCATCGGCGAATCGGTGGCGCACGCCAAGTTCGGTGAAGGCGTGATCGTCAATATCGAAGGCGGCGGCGGCAATGCGCGCGCGCAGATCAACTTCGGACAGCACGGCATGAAGGTGCTGGACCTGGGGATTGCGAAGCTGGAACGTCTGGGACGGTGATGTGGTACGCGGGATGGCTGACGATGGCGTCGGATTACGCCTTCGGCTAATCCGACCTACGCCAGGAACGGTGATCTGGTCTGGCGCGTAGATCGGATTAGCGTAGCGTCATCCGACATCATTGTTGGCCTCGCAGCGTCGGATTACGCGGCGTGCCGCCGCTAATCCGACCTACGCTGTGGCATTGCAAGGCATTCGAGAGCGCGTAGGTCGGATTAGCGCAGCGTAATCCGACATCATTGTTGGCGTTGCAAGGCATTCGATATATAAAAAAGGGGCAGCCTGCGCAGGCTGCCCCTTTTTATATCTGGCCGGTGATCACTCTCCGGTCTTGTCCAACGACACCGTCTTGCTCTCATCGACGGGCAGGCCGAAGATTTGCCGGTAGGCGGCGTAGAACGAGCAATGCATGATGATGGTGAGTATCATCGACAGGGGCATCATCAGCTGCATCATCAGCGGCGTGCGGCCAAAGATGACGGCCAGTAACTGGCTGGTGACGACGCTGATGGCGAACCAGGTGGCGGCGAAGACGATGAAGGCCGACAGCGAACGCCAGACGGCGAAAAAGCTGAAGAACAGCGCCTTGCCCAGGCCGGTTTGGCGCCAGTAGATCAGCGGCGCGGCAAAGCAGAAGGCCATGGCGGCCGGCACATACAGCACGATGGCCAGCAGGATGCCCAGGCCCAGGCGCGAGTCGGGGATGGCGGCGCGTGCCGCTTCTTCCGTCAGTTGCCCCGTGACCAGTTTCCACAGCAAGCCGTCGTCCACCAGGGTCGAGGCGCCGATGGCAACGATGGCCATCAGGATGTACAGCACGCCCAGGCCGAACAGGGAAGGAAACGCGGGTTTGCGGAAGCCCGAAATCAAGAGGCTGGGCAGGACGCGCTTGCCCTGGTCGATATTCAGGCAACCTTGCACGAAGGCCACGGAAAACACGGGCACCAGGATGACGGGCAGCAATTGGCCGAGCACGGGCACGATGCTGACGGCCAGCATGCAGAACATATAGCCGAGAAACAGCATCGACATGCCGCCAGGTTGCTTGCGAAACAGGGCGAATCCCTGTTTCACCCATTGCCAACCTGTACTTGCAGGTAATTTTTCCATGTTTAAAACAGTTCCGGAGCAGGTGTGGCGATACGTTCGCGCAGAATGCGTTCGAAATGCGTGGGATCGTGCGGTGTCAGCATTTCCGCTTCGCGCGGCTGGTAATAATCGTACAGGCGCGACAGCCAGAAACGCAGCGCGGCGGCGCGCAGCATCGGTTGCCATGCCGTTTGTTCTTCGTGCGTAAACGGGCGCACGGCCTGGTAGGCGTCGAGCAGGGCGCGCACGCGCACCTTGTCGAGCACGCCCGTGGCCAGGTCCACGCACCAGTCGTTGACGGTGACGGCCACGTCGAACAGCCAGGTGTCGCAGCCGGCAAAGTAAAAGTCGAAAAAGCCCGTCAGGCGCTCGCCGTCAAACATGACGTTGTTGCGGAACAAGTCGGCATGCACGGGACCGCGCGGGATGGCTTTATACGTATCGCAGGCGGCAAAGGCGTCCTGGAAGTGGATTTCCGCGCGCAGCAGGTGCGCCCTGGCATCGTCGAGATGGTGCAAGACCAGCGGCGTGGTGGCGTTCCACCAGTCCAGTCCCCGCAAATTCGGCTGCTGCAGGGGGAAGTCCTGCGCCGCCAGGTGCATCTTCGCCAGCATGGCGCCGACGGCGGCGCAATGCACGGCTTGCGGCGCCATCTGCGAGCTGCCGTCGAGTTTGCTGACGATGGCCGCCGGCTTGCCTTGCAGGGCCGTCACCAGTTCGCCGTCCGCATTGGCGATCGGTGCGGGCACCAGCACGCCCCGGTCCGCCAAATGGCGCATCAGTTGCAGGTAGAACGGCAATTGCGCGAAGCTGAGGTTTTCAAAGATCGTCAGCACATACTCGCCGCGCTCCGTGCTCAGGAAGAAATTGCTGTTTTCGATGCCGGACGCGATGCCCTTGAGCGCCAGAGGTTTGCCGACTGGAAACTGCGTGATCCACTGGCCGATATCGTCCAGGTGTAGCGCGGTAAAAACTGCCATGGGAAAGAGAGGAATGGTCTAAAAGGTCAAAAAAAGCCGGCTGCCCCCGCGCATGGCCGGGGCAGGGCAGAAGAGAGTGGCTGCTTACTTCGCTGGTGCGGGCGGTGCTGGCGCGTCCGCTGCCTCTTCGTCGCGTTGTTTCTGTTTCTTCTTGCCCAGATCAAATTCCAGTACTTTCCATTGCGGGCCGCGCAGGGCGTTGCCGTTGGCCTGGTCGGCGCCGGCGGCCGGCTTCATGTAATAGGTGCTGCCGCCGCTGGTGACTTTCACTTCGCTGGTGACGCCCGCTTCGCGTTTTTCGGTAATCTGCTGCTTGGCGGCGGCCGGCGCCACGGTGATGGGGGCTTCGCCCATTTCCTCGATACGTTCCAGTTGTGGCGGCGCGTCGCTCGGTTTGGCCGGCGTCTGGGCGCTGGCAATGGCTGAACATGCCAGCAGGGGCAGGGCGAGGAATGTCCAGAGTGTCGATGTACGCATCATGATGGGTTCGCTTCCATGTGTGGGACTGCAGCGCGTGCAGTGGTGTAATGCCGTCAATTTATCTATAAGGCATTGTAACAAACTGATAGGCAATGCTGTTTAAATGAACGGAAATGGCTGGCAGCGGCGGCACGCATGCCAGTTCGGGGCCGCCAGGGTGGCAAAAACGCCAGGAGCGGCACGCATTGCGGCCGGTGGCGCGGCCCTAAACTCTGCGATAATTGGACGATATTCCACCCGCCCGCCGCTGTACTTCCTGGGCGGGCGCGCTCACCTTATTTTATTGGCATTATGCAAAACACCCTGCTGTTAGTCGACGGTTCCAGTTACCTCTATCGTGCCTTCCATGCGCTGCCCGACCTGCGCAGCCCGGACGGTTACCCCACGGGCGCCATGCACGGCATGGTCAACATGCTGCGCCGCCTGCGCGCCGATTACCCGGCCGCCTACATCGCCTGCGTGTTCGATGCCAAGGGTAAAACTTTCCGCGATGACATGTATCCCGAGTACAAGGCCACGCGCGCCTCGATGCCGGACGACCTGCGTTTGCAGATCGAACCGATCCATGAAGCCGTGCGCGCCATGGGCTGGCCGATCCTGATGGTCGACGGCGTCGAAGCGGACGATGTGATCGGCACCCTGGCCGTGCAGGCGGCCGCCGCCGGCATGAACGTGGTGGTGTCCACGGGCGACAAGGATCTGGCACAGCTGGTCAACAGCCAGGTGATGCTGATCAATACCATGAGCAATGAAAAGCTCGACGAAGCGGCCGTGCTGGCCAAGTTCGGCGTGCCGCCCAACCGCATCATCGATTATCTGTCGCTGATCGGCGATACGGTCGACAACGTGCCGGGCGTGTCGAAATGCGGCCCGAAAACGGCCGTCAAATGGCTGACCTTGTACGACAGCCTGGAAGGCGTGATGGAAAACGCGGCCAAGGTGGGCGGCGCCGTCGGTGAAAACCTGCGCACGGCCCTGCCATGGCTGCCGCAGGCGCGCGCCTTGATCACCGTCAAGACCGATTGCGATCTGTCCGGCCATATGACGACGATCGCCGACTCGCTGGTGGCGAAACACGAAGACAAGGAAGCGCTGCTGGCCTTCTTCAACCGCTACGGCTTCAAGGCCCTGCTGCGCGAACTGGGCGCGGCGCCGCCGCCGATGTCGCCCGTCGGCGCACCGCCTGCCGCCGGCGCCTCCGCCGTCAACACGACGGGCGACATGTTTGCCGACGCGGCGCCAGCGGTCGAAGCCGAGTATGAAACCGTGCTGACGGATGAACAGCTCGACAAATGGATCGCCCTGATCGATGCCGCTGCCCTGACGGCTGTCGACACGGAAACCACCTCGCTGGAACCGATGACGGCGCAAATGGTCGGCATTTCCCTCTCCGTGGCCGAGCACGCCGCCTGCTACATCCCGCTGGCGCACGACTACGCGGGCGCGCCCGAGCAGTTGACGCGCGAACACGTGCTGGCGAAATTGCGCCCGTGGCTGGAAGATGCGAACAAGCCCAAGCTGGGCCAGAACCTGAAATACGACAGCCACATCTTCGCCAACCATGGCGTGACGTTGCGCGGCATCGCCCACGACACCTTGCTCGAATCGTATGTGTTCGAATCGCACAAGAAACACGACATGGACAGCCTGGCCCTGCGCCACCTGAACTACACGACCATCCCGTTCGAGGACGTGTGCGGCAAGGGCGCCAAGCAGATCACCTTCAACCAGGTCGAGGTGCAGCAGGCGGCCAAGTACGCGGCCGAAGATGCCGACGTCACCTTGCGCTTGCACAATGCCATGTGGGGCAATGTGGCGAACGATGAAAAACTCACCTTCATCTATGAAAAGATCGAGATGCCGACGGCCGTGGTCTTGCAAAAGATCGAGCGCAACGGCGTGCTGATCGACGACGAATTGCTCAACATCCAGTCGGCCGAGCTGGCCGTGAAGATCCTCGAGCTGGAAAAGAAGGCGTATGAACTGGCCGAGCAGCCGTTCAACCTGGGTTCGCCCAAGCAGATCGGCGAAATCTTCTTCGAGAAATTGAAGCTGCCGGTGGTCAAGAAGACCCCGACGGGCGCGCCCTCGACGGATGAAGAAGTCTTGCAAAAGCTGGCCGAGGATTATCCGCTGCCCAAAGTGCTGCTCGAATACAGGGGCATGGCCAAGCTGAAGTCGACCTACACGGACAAATTGCCGAAGATGATCAACGTCACCACGGGCCGCGTGCACACGAACTATGCGCAAGCCGTGGCCGTGACGGGGCGGCTGGCGTCGAACGACCCGAACTTGCAGAATATCCCCATCCGCAGCGCGGAAGGCCGCCGCATCCGCGAAGCGTTCATTGCGCCGCCGGGCAGCCACATCGTGTCGGCCGACTATTCGCAGATCGAATTGCGCATCATGGCGCATATCTCGGGCGATGAAGCGATGTTGCGCGCGTTTGCCGACGGCATCGACATTCACCGCGCTACGGCCGCCGAGATCTTTGGCGTGCCGGCCGCGGAAGTGCAGAGCGAGCAGCGCCGCTACGCCAAGGTCATCAACTTCGGTTTGATCTACGGCATGAGCGCTTTCGGCCTGGCCGGTAACCTGGGCGTGGACCGCACGGCCGCACAAAGCTATATCGACCGTTACTTTGCCCGTTTTTCCGGAGTGAAACAGTACATGGAAGACACGCGCCAGCAAGCCAAGGCGCGCGGCTACGTGGAAACCGTGTTTGGCCGCCGTTTGTGGTTACCGGAAATTAATTCGCCGAACGGCCCGCGCCGCCAGGGCGCGGAACGGGCCGCGATCAACGCGCCGATGCAGGGCACCGCCGCCGACCTCATCAAGCTGGCCATGATCGCCGTGCAAGGCTGGCTGGAAACGGACGGCTTGCAGACGAAGATGATCATGCAGGTGCACGATGAACTGGTGCTGGAAGTGCCGGACGCGGAACTGGAACTGGTCAAGCGCAAGCTGCCGGAACTGATGGCGGGCGTGGCCGCGCTGAAAGTGCCGCTGACGGCCGATGTAGGCGTAGGCAGGAACTGGGACGAAGCGCATTGATGCTGCGTCGGCTTACGCGGGGCATGCCCCGCTAAGCCGACCTACATGTTTAATTCAGCAATGACCGTAAGCCGAACACATGTTTACTTGAGCAATGACCGTAGGTCGGCTTAGCGCAGCGTAAGCCGACATTGTTTGTCAACTGGGACGAAGCGCATTGATGCTGTGTCGGCTTACGCGGGGCATGCCCCGCTAAGCCGACCTACATGTTTAATTCAGCAATGACCGTAGGCCGAACACATGTTTACTTGAGCAATGACCGTAGGCCGGCTTAGCGCAGCGTAAGCCGACATTGTTTGTCAACACACCCTTCAGGAGTAACGCATGAGCGACATGATCACCGATTGTGAAAGTTTGCTGGGCCAGAGCAGCGTGTCCTGGCCGAACGGCCGGCGCGGTTTCCTGAAGGTGGCGCTGGGCGCGGGCTTTGCCGTGGCCGTGCTGCCCGTGGCGGCGCAAAACGTCATCAAGACGGATTCCGCCGGACTCGTCACGGGCACCATGTCGGTGATGGTCGATGGCCAGGCCGTGCCCGTGTATGCGGCCCAGCCGGAAGGCAAGACGGGTTTGCCCGTGGTATTGGTTATTTCGGAAATCTTTGGCGTGCATGAACATATCGCCGACATGGCGCGCCGCTTCGCCAAGCAGGGTTACCTGGCGCTGGCGCCCGACCTGTTCGTGCGCCAGGGCGATCCCACCAAGGTGGCCAGCATCCCGGAATTGATGAAAGGCATCATCGCCAAGACGCCGGATGCGCAAGTGATGGCGGACCTCGATGCGGTTGTTGCGTGGGCGAAACAGAATGGCGGCGACACGAGCCGCCTGGGCATCACGGGCTTTTGCTGGGGCGGCCGCATCACGTGGCTGTACGCGGCGCACAATCCGGCCGTCAAGGCGGGCGTGGCCTGGTATGGCCGCCTCGTGGGCGAAGCGACTGCCTTGCAGCCGAGCAACCCCATCGACATCGCCGCCACCTTGAAAGTGCCCGTGCTGGGCTTGTATGGCGGCAAGGATACGGGCATCACGCAGGAATCGATCGCGAAGATGAAGGAGGCGCTGGCCAAGGGCGGCAACCAGTCGGAATTCGTCGTGTATCCCGATGCGGGCCACGCCTTCAATGCCGATTACCGCCCCAGCTATGTGGCGGCCGATGCGAAAGACGGCTATGCGCGCTGCCTGGCCTGGTTCAAAAAGCATGGCGTTGCCTGAGGTTGCAAGCTGAACGGCGCTAAAAGTGCCTGATTGCCACATTTTTTTCCAGAAGTTGCCGCGAAAGGCGCACCGGGCTGTAAAATGCCCGGTTCGCGTCAATGCAGTACAATTGCATCTTCACTGCGCCACGCTGCCGCCAAGCGCGCACAAGATTGAATAATAAGCAACACTATACAGATCAAGCCAGACGCCAGCATTGCGGGCGCCCGTAGGCCGGCGCCATTTTGAGGTAAGAAAATCATCGATCCCGTCCTTATATCCATTTTGCTCGCGACAACGATCGCGGGCGTCTTCAGCATTACTGCGGCGGCGATCTTTTCGTTTGCATTCCTGTCCAAAGTGGTCGAGCGCATGGTCAGCTTGTCCGTCGGCATCATGCTGTCGACGTCCTTGCTGCATGCCTTGCCCGAAGCGTTCGAATCGCAGGCGGACCCGCGCAGCCTGTTCGCCACCCTGCTGGCGGGCTTGCTGGCCTTTTTCATGCTGGAAAAATTCGCCATCCTGCGCCATTCGCACCACCACGAAGGCGACGGCCACCACCATGCGCACGGCCACGACAAGCACGAGGCGGGCAAGGCCGGCTGGATGATCCTGGTCGGCGACGGCATGCACAACTTTACGGACGGCATCTTGATCGCGGCCGCCTTCCTGGCCGACCCGAAGCTGGGCCTGGTCACGGGCCTGGCCATCATCGCGCATGAAATCCCGCAGGAAATCGGCGATTTTATTGTACTGCTCAACGCCGGTTTCTCGCGCCTGCGCGCCTACATCTTCAATCTGCTGTGCAGTCTGATGGCGGTGGCGGGCGGCTTGCTCGGCTATTTCACCCTGGACCGCGCCAGCAACCTGATCCCGTACGTGCTCGTGTTCGCCTCGTCCGGCTTCATCTATATTGCCTTGTCCGACCTGATGCCGCAGATGCAGCGCCGCGCCACCTTGCGCGAAACCATCCCGCAAGTGCTGCTGATCGCGCTGGGCGTGTGTATCGTGCTGTTCCTGACGCACAAGCGCCACGGCGGTTGATGCACTGATTCGGTGCCGCAGTACCACTTATGCTATATTGCCTTTCTGACTAACTTGCACAGAAAGGAGGAAAATATCATGGAAGAAAACTTGTTGCTCGCCTTGTGGCGCGCACGCTCTTTAAGCGCATTTGCCAGCTCTTGCCCACGTTCTATCGCGCTGCGATAACCTGGCCAGAGCAAAGTCACCCTCCTCTACGAGTCCTTTCCTGGTACTCCGTTGTCGTTAGCGCTCCTGTTAACGCGGATGCTTGCATCCCGAACAAAGACAAGAGCCATGACTACCCTGATTTCTACCCAAGCTTTACAACTGGATACCCACGACGGTTTCCTCTTCAACGAACTCGCCTTTACCTTGCGCCAGGGCGACCGCATCGGCCTGATCGGCCACAATGGCTGCGGCAAATCCACCTTGCTGGGCTTGCTCAGCGGCACGCGGGAAGCCACTGCCGGCACCATCCACTATGCCCGTGCCTGCCGCCTGCAGCACGTGGAGCAGCATTTGCCGGCCGAACTTGCCAGCCTGAGCCTGTACGACGCCTTGCTGGCGCCCGTGCTGGAGCAGCCCGAGCTGCATTGGCGTGTCGACAGCCTGCTGGCCGAGTTAGGCTTCGAGCACGAGACGGCGCAAGTGCCCGTGCATTCCCTGTCCGGCGGCCAGCACACGCGCCTGCTGCTGGGGCGCGCCCTGCTGCAGGAGCCGAACGTGCTGCTGTTGGACGAGCCGAGCAATCATCTGGACTTGCCGTCGCTGCTGTGGCTGGAGCAATTCCTGCTGCGCTGGCGCGGCGCCTTCATCCTCGTCTCGCATGACCAGCGCCTGCTCGACAACGTGGCCACGCGCAGCTGGATCTTGCGCGATAGCCGCCTGTACGACTTCGACTTGCCGTGCGGTCCCGCGCTGGCGGCGCTGGCCGAAGCCGATCTTGCCGCTGCCGCCCGCCATGCGGCCGAACAGAAGGAAATCGACCGCCTGTCCGCCAGCAGCGCCCGCCTGGCCCTGTGGGGCCGCACCTACGACAATGAAGACCTGGCGCGCAAGGCCAAGACCATGCAGCGGCGCATCGACAAATTGAAGGATGCGCAATCGTTCGTCAGCGATGGCGCACCGTGGCGTTTGAGTTTGCGCGGCAAGCCGCTGGCGGCCGACCAGTTGCTGGCGCTGGACGCCCTGGATGTGCGCGCCGTGCCCGCTTCCCCGCTGCTGTTCCACACCGGCCAGCTGTGGCTGAAACCGGGCGACCGGGTCGCCTTGCTGGGTGCCAACGGCAGCGGCAAGTCGTCCTTGCTGCGCCTGTGCTGGCAAGCGATCCAGGCGCAGGAGGAGCGCAGCGACTTGCGCTACCACCACGCCGCCAGCATCGGTTACTACGACCAGTCGCTCAGGCAACTGGCCGATACGGCCGATTTGTCCGACGCGCTGTACCCGTTTGCCGTGCAGAACGAAGCTACGCGCAGCCAGGTGGCGCGCAAGCAAGCGTTGATCTCGGCCGGTTTCCCGTATGCGCGCCATGGCCAGACGGTGGCGACCCTGAGCGGCGGCGAGCGGGCGCGGCTGCTGTTCCTGGGGCTGTCGCTGGCCAGCTATCATTTATTGTTGCTCGATGAACCCAGCAACCACCTGGACATGCAGGGCAAGGCGGAACTGGGGCAAGCCTTGCGCGGCTTTGCAGGCGGCTGCCTGCTGGTGTCGCACGACCGCGACCTGATCGAAACGGCCTGCAACCGCTTTTGGGTAGTGGCCGATGGCCGGCTGGAAGAGTGGCCGGATGCGGCCAGCGCGTATGCACGCCTGAGTGCCGAGGATGGACAGGCGCCGTTGCCGGTGCCGCGCGTGGAAACGGCTGCGCTTGCGCCAGCGCAAACCGACGTTGATGTTCAACTGGAACGCTTGTGCGAACTGGAGCAATTGCTGGCGGAAGACCTGGCGAGAAAACCGCGCCACCAGAAGCCGGCCAGCCAGCAGGCGTGGCAGGCGGAACTGGCGCAGTTGAATCAATCGCTGGGGATAAGTTCATAGTTATCCACGGGTAAAAAAATGGCGGACCATCTGGTCCGCCATTTTTTAATTACCCGTCGCCACAGGCCGCGCCGGATCGGCGCACCATTCGCTCCACGAGCCCGGATACAGGGACGCGCCGGGCAAGCCGGCCACTTCCAGGGCCAGCAGGTTGTGGCATGCCGTCACGCCGGAGCCGCACTGCATGACGGCCGCTTGCGGTGCGTCAAACAGGGCGCTGAAATCGCGCCGCAGTGCTTCCGCGCTTTTAAAGCGGCCGTCCGCTTGCAGGTTATCCTTGAAGAAACGGTTTTTCGCGCCCGGGATGTGGCCGCCCACGGGATCGATGGTTTCGTTTTCGCCCCGGTAGCGGTCGGGGGCGCGCGCGTCGATCACCGTCAAGGCCTGGGTTTCCAGGTTGGCGACGACGTCCTGCACGCTGACCGTGCGCGTCAGGCTGGCCTTTTCCGTCAGCTTGCCGACAGGGCGCGGTGCCACGGGCGTGACCAGCGGCAAGCCTTGTGCCTGCCAGGCGGCCAGGCCGCCGTCGAGCACGGCCACATTCGGGTGGCCGAGCCAGCGCAGCAGCCACCACAAACGGGCGGCGAACATGCCGCCCTGGCCATCGTACGCCACCATTTGCGTGTCGTCATCGATGCCCCAGCCGCGCAGGGTGGCCAGCAGGGCGTTGCGGTCGGGCAAGGGATGCCGTCCCGTAAATTGGGGGCCACGGGCCGTCTTGGGGCCGGACAAGGCCGTGTCGATATCGGCGAATTGCGCATTCTGGATGTGGCCGACGGCAAACGCGTCGCTGCCCGCCGTGGGGTTGAGCAAGTCGTGGCGGCAATCGAGGATGACCCAGTCGCTGTCATTCAGGTGGCTGGCCAGTTCGCTGGCCTGGATCAAGGTGGTGTACATCAGGAATGCTCCTTTACACTTCGCTGGCGATGGGATCCGTGCGCGCAATGGCCGCGCCACGGGCCGTGTTGCGGGTATTGTAATAGGTGGCGGCGATGCCCGAGGCGAGAATGATGCCGATGCCCGTCCAGCCGTGCCAGTCGAACAGGTCGCCAAAGATCACCACGCCCCAGAAGCTGGAAAAGACGATGCCTGTGTATTGCAAATTGGCAACCACGAGGGTCTTGCCCAGGCGATAGGAGCGCGTCATGGCCATCTGCGCCATGGTGGCGCACAAGCCGATGGCGGCCAGCAAGCCGATGCCGTAGGCGCTCGTGTGCATGTGCCAGACGACGGGGCCACCCCCGGCGCTGGCCACGTGGCCGATCACGCCGGCCAGGAAATTGACGACCGAGAAATAAAACACGACCCGGTATTCGGGTTCGCCCAGCAAGCCCAGTTTGCGCACCTGCAAGTAGGCGAGGGCCGACAGCATGCCGGAAATCAAGGCCGTGATGGCGCCGGCCAGCTGGTCCGTCTCGAACACAGGTTGCAGCAGCAACGTCACGCCGACAAAGCTCATGGCAATAGCCGCCACCAGCGGCCACTCGACCTGTTGCATGCCTTTCCACCAGCCGCCGGCGAGTAAAATCACGGCGATCCAGATGGGCGCCATGTAATTGAGGGTCATGGCCGTGGCCAGCGGCAGGATGGCGATGGCATAAAACCACAGCCACAGGGCGATCACGCCCACCACGCCGCGCCACAGATGCTGGCCCGGCATCGTGGTTTTAAAGCTGCCGCCCTGGTACAGAATCGTGCAGCTCATGACGATCATGCCGATGATGCCGCGGTACATGACGATTTCGGACGTCGAATACAGATCCGACGCCAGTTTCACGCACACGCCCATGATGGCGAACATAAAGCTGGCAAACAGCATCCAAAGTGACTGCATGAGTAATCCTGACGATGAAAATGAAAAAGGCCGCGCAATGCGGCCCCTTGAGGAACTACAGTTCGATATTGCTGCGGTACCACTCGTGGAAGTGCTGCATGCCGTCTTCCATGGGCGATTGGTAAGGGCCCACTTCGTTCACGCCGCGCGCAATCAGGACCTTGCGGCCCGCATCCATGCGCTGGGCGATTTCATCGTCCTCGACACAGGTTTCCATGTAGGCAGCCCGTTCCGCTTCGACGAAGTCGCGCTCGAACAGTACGATTTCTTCGGGGTAATAGAACTCTACCACGTTGCGCGTTTTTTGCGGGCCGTCGGGCCACAGGGTCGAGACGACCAGCACGTGCGGATACCATTCGACCATGATGTTCGGATACAGGGTCAGCCAGATGGCGCCATACGGCGGCGCTTCGCCGCCGCGGAATTGCAGCACCTGCTCCTGCCATTTCTTGTAGGCAGGCGAGCCGGCCTGCTGCAGGCCGCGGTGCACGCCCACCGTCTGCACGCTGTAATCCTTGCCGAATTCCCAGCGCAGGTCGTCGCAGCTGACGAAGCTGCCCAGGCCCGGGTGGAACGGTTCGACGTGATAATCCTCGAGGTAGACTTCGATGAAGGTCTTCCAGTTGTAGTCGCACTCGTGGATTTCCACGTGGTCGAACATGTAGCCGGAAAAATCGAGGTCTTTCGAGACGGACAAATCTTTCAATTTTTCCATCACGTTGTAGCCGTTTTGCTCGAACAGCAAGCCATTCCAGCTTTGCAGCGGCGTTTTCGACAGGTTCAGGCACGGCGTCTCGGGGAAGTGCGGCGCGCCGATCAATTCACCCTTGAGGTCGTAGGTCCAGCGGTGCAGCGGGCAGACGATGTTATTTGCGTTGCCGCGGCCATTGAACATCAGCGCCTGCCGGTGGCGGCACACGTTGGACAGCACTTCGATGCCATTGGCGTTGCGCACGAGCATGCGCCCTTCGTTCTCAGACGCCAGGGTCGCAAAATCGCCGGTTTCCGGCACCATCAGCTCGTGCCCGACATAGCGCGGGCCGGCTTGGAACAATTGCTGCATTTCACGCTGCAACAGCGTTTCGTCAAAATAGACGTGGACCGGAAGTTGCGCGTTTGAACGCGCCAGCTTGGCGTGAGTAGCCAGATCGGACATCCCAACCCCCCATAAATGTACAACGGTCAGCAGTGCCCCAGGCCATTCCCTGGGCAACCGCTACAGAGAGAAAGAATCCGCAAAGACCTGAATTCAAATTTGTTGAAACGGTATTTCGGACAGAACCGGCGATTATAGCGCGTATCGGCCTCGGCATTATCAAACCCGCCCGGTAAATAAGCTTTTAATGAGAAACATTGTCATTTGGCGTGCAATTTCCGGTAGCAAGGGGCGATTCGGCTAAAATCCACTGACAAGCTGGCAACGCTATTGACTTTGAGCGCGCCGATTGCGCTTAAGTTTTCACTTAATAGTGTGGTTTGTTCTAAAATAACGCTTCTATGCTGGCCGGGAGTCCCCGGCGTCTCCCTACAAGCCCCTCGTGCCACGAAGAGATCTGAGTCTATGTCGAAGAAATTAACTGCCGCTGCCGCAGCGCCGGCCTCGTTTGAAGAGGCGATGGCGGAACTGGCGCAGCTGGTAACGCAAATGGAAGCGGGCCAGTTGCCGCTGGAAGCATCGGTCGCGGCGTACCAGCGCGGCTCGGAACTGGTCAAGTATTGCGCTACCCAGCTCGACAGTGTCGAAGCGCAGGTGAAAGTATTGGAAGGCGACATGTTGAAACCGTTCGTGGATGCCGGCGAGGCCGCCCAATGATGGCCAATGTGCAACAAGACGGCGTGACCTTCGGCGACTGGATGCAAGCGACGCAGTCCGGCGTGGAAGGCCGGCTCGACCAATTCCTGCCGGCGGCAGACGTCGTGCCGCACAAGCTGCACGCTGCCATGCGCTATGCGCTGCTGGGCGGCGGCAAGCGCGTGCGTCCGCTGCTGGTGATGGCGGCCGGCGAACTGTTTGACGCCGATCAAGACACGCTCGCGCGCGCAGCTTGCGCGCTGGAAATGATTCACGTGTATTCGCTCGTGCATGACGACATGCCGTGCATGGATGACGATGCCTTGCGCCGTGGCAAGCCCACCGTGCACATCGCCTACGATGAAGCGACGGCCCTGCTTGTCGGCGACGCGCTGCAATCGCAGGCGTTCATGCTGCTGGCCGACGGCGCGGCGATTCCTCCCGCGCGGCAGATGGCGATGATCCGGCTGCTGGCGCACGCGTCCGGTTCCGCAGGCATGTGCGGCGGCCAGGCGATCGACCTCGACAGCGTCGGCCTGGCCTTGACCTTGCCGCAGCTGGAACAGATGCATCAACTGAAAACGGGCGCCTTGCTGCGCGCAGCCGTGATCCTGGGTGCGCTGGCGGGCAAGGATTTGACGGCGGACGAGATGACGGCGCTGAACGCCTATGCGCGCGCCGTCGGTCTGGCGTTCCAGGTGGTCGACGACGTGCTCGACGCGACGGCCGATTCGGCCACCCTGGGCAAGACGGCGGGCAAGGATGCGGCCGCCAACAAGCCTACCTACGTATCGATACTGGGGCTGGAACCATCGCGGGCCCTGGCAGAACAATTGCGGTGCGACGCCCATGCGGCGCTGGCGCCATTCGGGGACAAGGCACGCCGTTTGCGCGAGCTGGCGGACCTGGTCGTGCAGCGGAAGGCATAAATGAAACTGTTAGAAACCATCAATGAACCAGCGCAAGTGCGCAAGCTGGCCCGCTCGCAACTGGTGCCGCTGGCGCAGGAATTGCGCAGCTTCCTGCTCGATTCCGTTTCCAAGACGGGCGGCCATCTGTCGTCCAATCTGGGCACGGTCGAGCTGACCGTCGCGCTGCACTACGTCTTCAACACGCCGCACGACCGCATCGTCTGGGACGTGGGCCACCAGACCTATTCGCACAAGATCCTGACGGGCCGCCGCGAGCGCATGCACACCTTGCGCCAGAAAGACGGCATTTCCGGCTTCCCGAAGCGCGACGAGAGCGAATACGACACCTTCGGCACGGCCCATTCGTCGACGTCGATCTCGGCCGCGCTGGGCATGGCCCAGGCCGCCAAGATCAAGGGCGACCCGCTGCATGCGATCGCCGTGATCGGCGACGGCTCGATGACGGCCGGCATGGCCTTCGAGGCGATGAACAATGCGGGCGTGCAGGAAGACGTCAACCTGCTGGTGATTTTGAACGACAACGACATGTCGATCTCGCCGCCTGTGGGCGCGCTGAACCGCCACCTGGCGCGATTGATGTCGGGCCAGTTCTATGCGGCGGCGAAAAATGTCGGCAAATCCGTGCTGCCCGGCCCCGTGCTGGAATTGGCGAAGCGCTTTGAAGAGCACGCCAAGGGCATGGTCGTGCCCGCCACCATGTTCGAGGAATTCGGTTTCAATTACATCGGCCCCATCGACGGCCACGACCTCGATTCGCTGATCCCGACCTTGCAAAATATCAAGCAACTGAAGGGCCCGCAATTCCTGCACGTGGTGACCAAGAAGGGGCAGGGCTACAAGCTGGCCGAGGCGGAACCGATCCTGTACCACGGCACGCCGAAGTTCAATCCCTTGGAAGGCATCAAGCCGGCCACGGCGCCCGGCAAGATGACGTACACGGAAGTGTTCGGCAACTGGCTGTGCGACATGGCGGCGCACGACAAGCGCCTGGTAGGCATCACGCCGGCCATGCGCGAAGGCTCGGGCATGGTCAAGTTCGAACAGCAATTCCCGAACCGCTATTTCGACGTCGGTATCGCCGAGCAGCATTCCGTGACGTTTGGCGCCGGCCTGGCCTGCGAAGGCTTGAAACCCGTCGTGGCCATTTACTCGACCTTTTTGCAGCGCGCCTACGACCAGCTGATCCACGACGTGGCCCTGCAAAACCTGGACGTGACGTTCGCGCTGGACCGCGCCGGCCTGGTGGGCGCCGATGGCGCCACGCACGCGGGCAATTACGACATGGCGTTCCTGCGCTGCATCCCGAACATGGTCGTCATGGCTGCGTCGGATGAAAACGAATGCCGCCAGATGCTGACGACGGGCTACCACTATCCGGGCCCGGCCGCCATCCGCTATCCGCGCGGCGCCGGTGCCGGCGTGGCCATCGTGCCGGAACTGACCAGCATCGAGATCGGCAAGGGCGAGATCAAGCGTCACGGCAAGCGCATCGCCATCCTGGCCTTCGGTTCGATGGTGGCGCCGAGCGTGGCGGCCGGTGACAAGCTCGACGCGACGGTGGCCAACATGCGCTTCGTCAAGCCGCTCGACGTGGCACTGGTGAAGCAGCTTGCTGCCGAGCATGATTATCTGGTGACGGTGGAAGAGGGCTGCATCATGGGCGGCGCCGGTTCGGCCGTGGCCGAAGCGCTGGCGGCGGAGGGCATCGTCAAGCCGATTTTGATGCTGGGCTTGCCCGACACCTTCATCGACCATGGCGACCCCGTGCAACTGCTGAAAAGCGTGGGCCTGGACGCTGCCGGCATCGCCGCGTCGATCGAGCAGCGTTTTGGCGGCTCCCAGCCGCGCCTGGCTGTCGTCAGCTAAGTTGGCTTGCAGACTGAAAAGCGGCACTGCGGTGCCGCTTTTTTTGCGCCTGCGGGGTTTTTACGCTGCACTGCAACATTTTTCGTGCGGGAATGCTACGATGACGCTTTGATACCCCTTTCAAAGCCGATCTTGCATTTCAGGAAACTCCACCGCCGTTCCCGCATGCTGGCAAGCCGCTGGCTGACGGGCATGCACGCCTACACCGACAAGCTGGCGCAGCGCCGTCCCCTGTGGATGGTCAGCCTGGCCATCGACGAAACGAACCTGTCCGAAGGCTTGCGGGCCGCCTGCGCTTCCAGCGCCATGCTGCTCTTGGGCTTGCTGTTCGACCATCCCGATTTTTCCTGGGCAGCCATCGGCGCCTTTT
Organism: Janthinobacterium aestuarii; assembly: GCF_046113285.1. Classification (NCBI taxonomy): domain Bacteria; kingdom Pseudomonadati; phylum Pseudomonadota; class Betaproteobacteria; order Burkholderiales; family Oxalobacteraceae; genus Janthinobacterium; species Janthinobacterium aestuarii. Next base: position 5,394,039 of record NZ_CP142524.1, on the reverse strand, counting down.
GGACCTGCCTGGCCGACGCGGCCGGCACGCGGCGCATGCGTTTCGTCTCGATGGTGGGTTTCGGCCTGCTGTCGACCGTGGCCGGCGGCCTGACGGCGCTGGCGGCCGGCCATGGCGTGGTAACGGCGGCCATCGCCGTGCTGCTGTTTTCCTGGGCCGGCGCGCTGGCGCGCATCTGGGGCGCGGCCACGGCGCAGGTGGCCATCCTGGCGGCCACGGCCTGCGTGGTGATGGTCACGCATCCATTGCAATCGATGACGCAGACGGCGCCTTTCCTGGGGCTGTACATGTTCGGCTGCCTGTTCGCCACCGTGCTCAGTTTTACGGTGTGGCGCATCCACCCGTTCGGCCCGAGCCGGCGCGCCATCCGCGCCGCGTATTCGCGCCTGGCCGGCATCGCGCGCGACAATGCGCGCTTCCTGGAACAGGGCCCCGCATTGCCGGACGCCGCCGCGCATGGCGCCAGCTACCGTTCGCAGGCGCGCGCCGCGCTGGAAGCGGCGCGGGTGGCGCTGGCCGCCGTGCCGCCCGCGCGCGCGGGCCGCAGCGCCCTGTACGACAATCTGCTGCTGGCGCTCAGCGACGCCGAGCGCATCTTCGCCTATCTGATCGCCGTCACGCATACGTGCGAGCGCGAGCAGCACCGGCTGCGCCAGGACCCGCGCGCGCGGCGCAGCCTGGAAGTGATGGCCGTGCTGCTGCGCCGCCTGGGGCAAGCCGTGCAGCGCCAGCCGGAAACGCCGCCCCTGGAATTGCAGCGCCGCCTGGCCGGCTGCGGACGGCGCCTGGAAGCGGCGCTGGGCGCCTTGCTACCCTTGCGCCTGAACGTGGAATTCATGGAGCTGGGCTTGCCGCGCGCGACGCAGCTGCCGTGGCGCGAGGCGGCCTTCCTGGCGCTGGGGCAGGCGTGGCAAACGGCGAAAGTCAACGCCACGCCGCAGTCGCTGAGCTGGCGCCACGCGGCGCGCGTGTCGCTGGCGACGACGGCCGGCTTCCTGCTGGTCGAGGCGCTGCATATTCCGTTCGGCTACTGGGCCACCATGGCCACCTTATTGATATTGCAGCCGTCCGTGTCCACCACCTGGCCGCGCGGCATCGAGCGCGTGGCGGGCAGCGTGCTGGGCGCCGTGCTGGCCGTGCTGATCGGCCTCGTCATCTACACGCCGCTGGGCATCTCGCTGGTGGTGTTTCCCCTGATTGTCGCCACGATGGCCTTGCGCCGCGTCAGCTACAGCCTGCACGTGCTGTTCATGACGCCCGCCTTCGTGCTGGTGGCCGACTATGCGGCGCCGGCCAGCGAGATGGTGTATGCGATGAGCCGCCTGGGCAACAACGTGCTCGGCTGCGTGCTGGCCCTGCTGGCCACGTTCTTCCTGTGGCCGGACCGCGAGGCGGACGACCTGGACCAGCGCCTGGCGAAAGCCGTGTCGGCCAACCTGAAATACCTGCTGGCCGTGCTGGCGGCCGGTGGCAAATGGGATAGCGCCATCGCACGCCTGCGCCGCGAGGCGGGGTTGGCCAGCAATAACGCGGAACAGGTCTTGCAGCGCCTGCGCATCGAGCGCCGCCTCGACCGCAGCAGCGGCGTGGGCCTGGCGGCGCTGCGCACCTTGCCGCTGCTGCGCCGCGTGGCGGGCAGCACGGCGCGCATCAGTCTGAGCCCGCAGGCCGAGCCTGCGCCGCCCGAATTGCAACGCTGGATCGCCGAGGTCAGCGGGGAAATCGATGCGCTGCTGCGCGGTGACGCAGATGCCGGCGCGCCTGGCCCCTGCGTTGCCGAGGGCTTGACGGCCCTGCAAGCCGACGCGGTGGCCCAGGTGCAGCTGCTGCGGGGATTATTGCGCGAACATGTGCAGGCGCAGCCCGTGAGCCTGCCTGTGCCGGCCTGAATATAGCCGCCGGCCGGCTGCGCCCGCAACCGGCCTCTCCTGCTTGCGGCGCCAATATTGTATAGACGTTTGACGCCTCCCAATCTCTCCAAATTCCACATTCCATGCGCTTTGCCCGTATATTTTCCAAACTGGAAATTTATCGAAATGAAACGTTGACTCTAAAATAAGTGCGGTCTATATTCGTTTTCGTAGCAAGCAAAGATGACATTTCTTACGACTGGTCTGCCGCGATTGCCTGAGGCAATCGCTCACATGGAGAGTAGTAAATGAAAAAGATTGCAGCATTTATTTTCACCCTGGGATTGAGCGCTTCCTATGCCATGGCTTCCGATATCGGCTGCTCTACCTGCGAGGAGGAGCTGCGGGAATGCACGATGCAAAATGGCGACAGATCCCCGTTTTGCATCGGCAGTTACAAAGCCTGCCTGAGGGTCTGCGACATCGGCTCCTGATCTCCGTGCATTGCCAGGCGGCGGGCAAGCGCATGCTGCGCCGGCCGCCCTCGATCATCTACGTCTCTGATACCTATGATGCAGAAAAAAATGAAAACCATCGCCATGTATGGCCTGATCCTCGCTGCCGGCCTGGGCAGCGGTTATGGCCTGTCCTTGTTGCCGGGCTTGTTCAAGTCGAATTACACCGAGGGCAATTACGCGGCGTATTTCCCGAACGCCCAGGCGAAAGTGGTCTTGTACGGCACGGACTGGTGCGGCTACTGCGCCAAGACGCGCGCGTACTTCAAGGAAAACAAGATCGAATTCGTCGATCTCGATATCGAGAAATCCCCGGACGCGAAAAAAGCCCACGAAGCGCTCGGCGGCGGCGGCGTGCCTGTTGTGCTGATCGGCAACCGCAAGATCCAGGGTTTTAATGCGGGCGCGCTGGAAGCGGCGCTGAAGAAAATCTGACGTTCCCACTTGTTAACTTGAAAGGCTGACCATGTTCAAAAAGATTGCCGCTTTCCTGTTTGCCGCCGGCGCCGCCCTGTCTTTCAGTGTCCAGGCTGGCGGCCCTGACTGCACCTTTGTCTGCGAGCGCAACTTGCTCGATTGCGTGGAATTCGGCCAGCCGGCCTGCATGGAAAATTATCAGGCTTGTCAGAAGGAATGCCTGCGCCCGCCGCATAACTGACGCGCGGAAGCACTTATGGATGACGCGTAAGGGACGGCGCGCCATGGATGTTGCTCATCGTCTCACAATTCAACAGGAGTACTTATGTTCAAAAAACTGGGTTTCTTTTTGTTTGCCATGGGCGTCAGCGCATCGTATGCGATCGCCGGCGGCGGCGAGCCGGAATGCTATGCGCAGTGTGACGATGATCTGGTGCAGTGCATGACCGACCATCCGACGGCGCCAGGCGCGTGCACCAAGATTCACCGGATGTGCATGAAAAGCTGCGATCCGATCTTGCCATAGATCATGATTGCCGGCTAACCAGTCAGTACGCTGGGTAGGCCGGCTGCGTCACTTCATCCATCCTGCCGTCCCTCATTTCCACAAAGGAGTACTTATGTTCAAAAAACTGGGTTTCTTTTTGTTTGCCATGGGCGTCAGCGCCTCGTATGCGATGGCCAGCAGTACCGCCGACATTTCGGAATGCCAATCCGAGTGTTATATGGCGCTCGACGCCTGTGTCATGGAGTTCAGTGTGCCTTCATGCGTGCGTGTCAATAAGGCGTGTCTGCAGGCCTGCGGCTAGCAAGCGCCTGTCAGCTTGATGCAACACGGCGATGCTTGTCAAACTGCATCGCCGTTTTTTATTTAGCCCCGCGTGCGGTCATGCCGCCACAGCACGTCGCTGCCGCCGGCAAAGCGGTTGAGCACGCGCGACAGCACGAACAGCAGGTCCGACAATCGGTTCACGTACTGGCGCGGATGTTCGTGCAGGGCTTCCGCATTGGCCAGGGCGACGATGCTGCGCTCGGCGCGGCGGCAGACGGTGCGGCACACATGCGCGAGCGAGGCGGCGCGCGAGCCGGCCGGCAGGATGAATTCGGAGAGGGCCGGCAAGTCCGCATTGTATTTCGCCAGCAGGTCGTCGAGGCGCAGCACGTGCTCTTCCTTGATCAGCTGGTAGCCGGGGATGCAAATTTCTCCGCCCAGGTCGAACAGGTCGTGCTGGATGGCCACCAGCTCCTCGCGCAAGGCGTCGGGCATGGCTTCGCACAGCAGCAAGCCGATGTTGGAATTGAGTTCGTCCACGTCGCCCATGGCGTGGATGCGGGCGCTGTCCTTGCTGGTGCGGCTGCCGTCGCCCAGGCCGGTGCTGCCATTGTCGCCCGTGCGCGTGGCGATTTTCGAAAGTCGGTTGCCCATGATGCTGATCCTGTAAAGAAGAATGGGGGCAGCATACGACACTGTGCGCCGCCCGGCGCCGGATTTGCAGGCAAATCGGACAAAAAATGCGGTGCGCGCCACTTTTGTGCTTACAATCGTTGCACGCCCATGCCTCTTGCCATCCATCTTATGCTCAATGTCGCCCCTGAATCCGGATTGACCGCCGCGCGCCAGCAAGCCGTCGTCGCGGCCCTGCTGGCCGTGCTGCCGGCCCGCTGCGTGCTGTCCGACGCGGAAGACACGCGTCCGTACGAATGCGACGGCCTGGCCGCCTACCGCCAGCTGCCGATGGTGGTCACCTTGCCCGACACGGAAGAACAGGTCATCGCCATCCTCGGCGTCTGCCGCGAACTTGGCGTGCCGATCGTGCCGCGCGGCGCGGGCACAGGGCTGTCGGGCGGCGCCCTGCCCATCGCCGACGGCGTGGTGCTGTCGACGGCGCGCCTGAACCGCATCGTGCGCCTCGACGCTTATGCGCGCACGGCCGTGGTGCAGCCGGGCGTGCGCAACCTGGCCATTTCCGAAGCGGCGGCTCCCCACGCGCTGTATTACGCGCCCGACCCGTCGTCGCAGATCGCCTGCAGCATCGGCGGCAACGTGGCGGAAAACTCGGGCGGCGTGCATTGCCTCAAATACGGCCTGACCGTGCACAATGTGCTGCGCGTGCGCGTCGTCACCATCGACGGCGACGTGCTGGAACTGGGCGGCGAATGCCTGGACTCGCCCGGCCTGGACCTGCTGGCCGTCTTCATCGGCTCCGAAGGCATGCTGGGCATCGTCACGGAAGTGACCGTGAAACTGATACCGAAACCGGCCACGGCGCGTGTCATCATGGCGTCGTTCGGCGACGTCGTCACGGGCGGCAACGCCGTGGCCAACGTGATTGCCGCCGGCATCATCCCGGCGGGCCTGGAAATGATGGACCAGACTTCGTCGCGCATGGTCGAACCGTTCGTCAAGGCCGGTTACGACATCGATGCAGCCGCCATTCTGCTGTGCGAAGCGGACGGCACGCACGAGGAAGTGGAAGAGGAAATCGCCCGCATGACGGCCGTGCTGGAAGGGGCGGGCGCCAGCGCCATTGCCGTCTCGCAGTCGGAAGCGGAGCGCATGAAATTCTGGTCCGGCCGCAAGAACGCGTTTCCCGCCGCGGGACGCATCTCGCCCGACTACTACTGCATGGACGGCACCATCCCGCGCAAGCGCCTGGCGGAAGTGCTGACGGGCATCGCCGCCATGGAAACGACGCATGGCTTGCGCTGCGCCAACGTGTTCCACGCGGGCGACGGCAATCTGCACCCGCTGATCCTGTTCGACGCCAACCAGCCCGGCGAATTCGAGCGCGCCGAGGCGTTTGGCGCGGACATCCTGGCCCTGTGCGTGGCCGTGGGCGGCACCATCACGGGCGAACATGGCGTGGGCATGGAAAAGATCAATTCCATGTGCGTGCAATTTACGCGCGCCGAACTCGATGCCTTCTTTGCCGTCAAGCGCGCCTTCGATCCCCATGCCTTGCTGAACCCGGACAAGGCGATTCCCACCTTGAACCGCTGCGCCGAATTCGGCAAGATGCATGTGACGGCGGGACGCCTGCCGTTCGCCAACCTGCCCCGTTTTTAATTTTCCGGAGACCCCATTGCAAGCGATAGCGGAACAATTCAGGCAGCAGATTCTGGCGTCCAGCGCGGCGGGCAAGCCCTTGCGCCTGCGCGGCGGCGGCACGAAAGACTGGTATGGCCAGCAGCTCGATGGCGAGGTGCTCGACACGCGCGCGTATGCGGGCATCATCGATTATGAACCGACGGAGCTGGTGATCACGGCCCGCTGCGGCACGCCGCTCGCCGAGATCGAGGCGGCGCTGGCCGCGCGCAACCAGATGCTGGCTTTCGAGCCGCCCCATTTCGGCGCTGGCGCCACGCTGGGTGGCGTCGTCGCCAGCGCCTTGTCCGGGCCGCGCCGGGCCAGCGCGGGCGCCTTGCGTGACTTCGTGCTGGGCGCCGTGCTGATGGATGGCCATGGCGAACGCCTGGCCTTTGGCGGGCAGGTCATGAAAAACGTGGCCGGCTACGATGTCTCGCGCCTGCTGGCGGGGTCCATGGGCACGCTGGGCCTGATCCTGGAAGTGTCGCTGAAGGTGCTGCCCCTGCCGCTGCGCGAAGCGACCTTGCGCGTGGCGTGTGCGGAAATTGCCGCCTTGCGCATGCTCAATGAATGGGCCGGTCAACCGCTGCCGATATCGGCCAGCTGCTGGCACGATGGCGTCTTGAGCGTACGCCTGTCCGGCGCCGAGGCGGCCGTCTCGGCGGCGTTGCACGCGCTGGGCGGCGAGGTGCTGGCGCCCGATGACGCGGCCGCCTTCTGGCTGTCCGTGCGCGAGCAGACGCACGCCTTCTTTGCGGGCGCGGGCAGCTTGTGGCGGCTGTCGCTGCCGCCGCACGCCAGCGCCGTGATCGTCAAGGGGCGCCAGCTGATCGAGTGGGGCGGGGCGCAGCGCTGGCTCAAGCTCGACGCCGACGCCGATGCGGCCGGGGCGCTAGACATCCGCCGGGCAGTGGCCGCGCTTGGCGGCCACGCCACCCTGTTCCGCGGCGGCGACAAGGCCGTGGGCGTATTCCATCCGCTGGCGCCGGCCGTTGAAAAAATCCACCAGCGCCTGCGGCAGGCTTTCGACCCGGCTGGCATCTTCAACCCGCACAGAATGTATTGAGCGCGCATGCAAACCAATCTCGCCGATTTCATCAAGAACACGCCGGCAGGCGACGAAGCCGAAGCCATCCTGCGCGCCTGCGTGCATTGCGGCTTTTGCACGGCCACCTGTCCCACCTACCAGCTGCTGGGCGACGAACTCGATGGCCCGCGCGGGCGCATCTACCTGATCAAGCAGGTCTTGGAAGGCGCGCCCGTCACGGCCAAGACGCAGACGCACCTGGACCGCTGCCTGACCTGCCGCAACTGCGAGTCGACCTGTCCGTCGGGCGTGCAGTACGGGCGCCTGGTCGACATCGGCCGCAACGTCGTCGAGCAGCGCGTGCAGCGGCCCTTGCGCGAACGCGCGCTGCGCTTCGCCCTGAAGGAAGCCTTGCCGCGCCGCTGGCTGTTTACGCCCGTGTACAAGGCGGGGCAGGCGCTGCGCCCGCTGCTCTCGAAAAGCTTGCAGGACAAATTGCGGCCAGGCGCCGCAGCCGGTGCATGGCCGGTGCGCCGGCACGCGCGCACCATGTTGCTGCTCGACGGCTGCGTGCAGCCGGCCATGTCGCCGAACATCAATGCGGCCACGGCGCGCGTGCTCGACGCGCTGGGCGTGCAATTGATCGTCGCGCCGAAGGCGGGCTGCTGCGGCGCGCTGCGCCATCACCTGAACGACCAGGACGCGGCGCTGGACGACATGCGCCGCAATATCGACGCCTGGTGGCCCTATGTCAACGGCATGGACAGCGCCGAAGCCATCGTCATGACGGCGTCCGGCTGCGGCGCCACGGTGAAGGAATACGGCCATCTGCTGGCGCACGATGCGCAGTATGCGCAGAAGGCGCGGCGCATCGCTGAACTGACGCGCGATCTGTCCGAGATCATGCCGGCCTTTGAGAACGAACTGGCGGTGCTGCTGAAGGGGCGCATAGTGAAAAAGGTGGCGTACCACCCGCCGTGTACCCTGCAGCACGGCCAGCAGATCCGCGGCAAGGTGGAACAGGTGCTGCGCACCGTCGGCGTTGACGTGCACCTGTGCGCGGACAGCCATTTATGCTGCGGCTCGGCCGGCACGTATTCGATCCTGCAGCCGGAACTGTCGCAGCAGCTGCGCGACAACAAGGTGGCGAACCTGGAAGCGTGCGAGCCGGAGATGATCGTGTCGGCCAATATCGGCTGCCTGAGCCATTTGCAGTCCGGCACGCAGACGCCCGTGCGGCACTGGATCGAGCTGATCGACTCGGCCTTGACGCCTAAATAGGTATTTCGCTGTACTGCGCGATGCGCCATTGCGGGGCGGGGATGAACGTGTTCGCCCACTCCAGCACGGCGTCGGCCGGCATGGGGCGGGCGATGCCGTAGCCTTGCGCCAGGTCGCAGCCGAGCTGGATCAGGCGCGCGCCATGCTCGACGCTTTCCACGCCTTCGGCGATCACCGTCAAGCTGAAGGAACGGGCCAGGCCGATGACGGCGCGCACCAGGTGCAGGTCGTCGCGGTCGTTGAGCATATTGCGCACGAAGCTCTGGTCGATCTTGACGATATTGGCCGGCAGGCGTTTCAGGTAGGACATCGACGAATAGCCGGTGCCGAAATCGTCGAGCGCGAACGTGATGCCCAGCGCCTGGCAGGCGCGGATGATGCGGCGCACGTCCTCGATGTCGTGCAGGGCCGACGATTCGAGGATTTCCAGTTCCAGCATGCTGGCGCGCACGCCGGGAAATTCGCCGAGGATGGTTTCCAGGCGCGAGACGAAGTCCGGTTGCTGGAAGTGGCGCGCCGCGATGTTCACGCTGACCACCCAGTGCTTGCCGGTTGCGCTCCAGCGCTGCATCTGCCACAGGGCCTGGCGCAGCACCCATTCGCCGATATCGATGATCAAATCCGTCTGTTCCACCAGTGGCAGGAATTGCGCTGGCGCCAGCACGCCGCGGCGTGGATGCTGCCAGCGCAGCAGCGCTTCCATGCCCACCACCGTGCCGGCGCGCATATTCACCTTGGGCTGGTAGTACAGCCGCAGTTCGCCGTTGATCAGGGCGTGGCGCACTTCCGTGCGCTGGTTGTGGTGGGTGCGTACTTCCTCGTCGAGGTTGGTGTCGAAGAAGTGGTACTGGTTGCGCCCCGTCAATTTCGCCTGGTAGACGGCGTGGTCGGCGTGGCGCAGCAGGCTTTCCGTATTCAGGTCCTTGCCCGCGTAGACGGCGATGCCGGCGCTGGCCGTCATGTGCAGCGCCTGCTGGTCGCACTGGTAGGGACGGCTCAGCTCAGTCATCAGTTGCGTGACGTTCTGTTCGATGCTGGCGATGCTGGCCTGGCCGCACAGCAGCATGACGAATTCATCGCCGCCCAGGCGCGCCGCATAGTGGACCTGGCCCGTAAAGCCGTGCAGGCGGCCCGCTACCTGCTTGAGGATTTCATCGCCCGCCTCGGCGCCGTAGCGGTCGTTGATGGCCTGAAAGTGATCGAGGTCGAACAGGCAGACGGCCAGCAGGCGCTGGCGTTCGCGCGCGAGGAACAGTTCCTGTTCGAAGCGGGCGGCCAGCGCGGCACGGTTGGGCAGGCCCGTCAGCACATCATTGTAGTTTTGCCAGGACAGCTTTTGCAGCGCCTGTTGCATGTGCACGGTTTCATTCAGCTGTTCGCCCAGCTGGCGCTGGCTGGTCTTGAGTGAGGTCAACAGTTCTTCGATATCGCCGGCCATGCCATTGAACGACTGCGACACGGCTTGCGCCTCGGGCGTGGCGCCGGCCGCCAGGCGCACGGCGAAGTTGCCTTCGCGGAAGCGGTCGGTCGCCTGCACGAAGCGCGCCAGCAGCTTGCGGTGCGTGGCCAGGATCAAGCCCAGCAGCAGGAAGACGAGCACGATATTGATACTGCTGAGGATGGCCTGCTCGCGCACCCGCTGCCACACTTGCGCCAGGGGCAGGCCGGGCGTGTAGTGCAGGTCGAGGATGCCGTCGCCGCCGTCCGGCAGCGCCACCGTCAGGCGGCTGCGGATGGCCGTGATGCCGGCCAAGCGCGCGAACCACGCCGGCACCGTGGCCAGCGTGTCGGCAAGCTTGCTGTCGGCCAGCACCTCGACATGCCCGCCAGCCGTGTCCCAGCGGGCAGAAACGAGGCTGCGGTTCAGCGGCAGGGCGCTGCGCAGTACCTGGCGCACGCTGTCGTGCATCGCGTGACTGTCCGCGTGCACGGCCAGCGGCAGCACGCTATTGGCGAGGAACAGGTCGAGTTGCCGCGCATCGCTCTGGTAGCGCGCATTGGCCAGCGCCGTTTCCGTGCCGAGCAGGGCGTGATAGCGAACGGCGGAAACGGCGAGTATCAGGAAGAAAATAGGAAGAAAGAGGCGGGAATAAATTCCCATCCGCATCCATGAAGATAATATTTTCCCAAAGACTGGCATCGTTTTTTGATCGATATCTGCGAATAATTATGCAAACATTATCACTGAAATTTGCTATTGGAAACACAATATTGATATCAAGCATGAAATAAACACGGATTCATTGATTTGAGCAATTATTGTTTTTAATCAAACCGTCGAATGGCTATTCCTGTAGCAATTGCCGAATGTCGTCCGCCAGGCTGGCCGGTTTGCTGGCCGTCGCGTAGCGGCGAAATACGCTGCCATCCTTGCGCACCAAAAACTTGGTGAAATTCCATTTGATCGACTGCGTGCCCAATATGCCGGGCGCCGCCTGTTTTAATTGCGCAAAGACAGGGTGCGTATGCGGGCCATTCACATCGATCTTGGCAAACAGGGGAAAGGTGACGCCGAAGTTCTTTTCGCAAAAGGCTTTGATTTCCCCATTCGAGCCCGGTTCCTGCTGGCGGAATTGATTGCAGGGAAAGCCCAGCACGACCAGGCCCTGCTCGTGGAATTCGCGGTACAGCGCTTCGAGCCCCTGGTATTGCGGCGTGAAGCCGCAGGCGCTGGCCGTGTTGACGATCAGCAGTACCTTGCCCTTGTAGCGGGCCAGGTCGATCGGCGTGCCGTCCAGCGCCTCGGCCTGGAAATCGTGGATGCTGGTCATGTCAGAGGAGTCCCAGTTTGGTGGCGCCCGTTTGCGGGGCGGGTTCCGGCGCCGTGGCGCCCTTGAGTTTGATCGCCAGGCGCAGGTCGTTGACGGAGTCCGCATTGCGCAGCGCGTCTTCGTAGCTGATGGCGCCCGCTTCGTGCAGGTCGAACAGGGCCTGGTCGAACGTCTGCATGCCATGCTCGCGCGATTTTTTCATCAATTCCTTGATCTCGTGCACCTGACCCTTGAAGATCAGGTCGCTCATCAGCGGCGAGTTGAGCAGGATTTCCAGCGCCGCCTTGCGCCCGCCGCCATCCTTGTTGGGGATCAAGCGCTGCGAAATCATGCCCTTCAAATTCAGCGACAGATCCATCAGCAGTTGCTGGCGCCGCTCTTCCGGGAAGAAATTGATGATGCGGTCCAGCGCCTGGTTGGCGTTGTTCGCGTGCAGGGTGGCCAGGCACAGATGGCCCGTCTCGGCAAATGCGATGGCGTGGTCCATCGTGTCGCGGTCGCGTATTTCGCCGATCTGGATCACGTCGGGCGCCTGGCGCAAGGTGTTTTTCAGGGCCGTGGCCCAGTCGTCCGTGTCGACGCCCACTTCGCGCTGGGTGACGATGCAGTTGCCGTGCGGATGGATGAATTCCACGGGGTCTTCGATGGTGATGATGTGGCCATGGCTGTGCGCGTTGCGGTGGCCCACCATGGCCGCCAGGGTGGTCGACTTGCCGCAGCCCGTGGCGCCCACCATGATGACGAGGCCCCGCTTGCTCATCACGATGTCTTGCAGGATGGCGGGTAAACCGAGCCCATCGAGCGTGGGGATGGCGGTATTGATCAGTCGCAAGACCATGCCTGCCTGGCCCATCTGCACGAAGGCGGACACGCGGAAACGCCCCAGGCCGTCCGGGCTGATGGCGAAATTGGCTTCGCGGCTCGATGCGAACTCGGCCGCCTGGCGTTCGTTCATGACGGCGCGCACGTAGCCGGCCGCCTGCTGCGCGGCCAGCGCGCCGCCCGCCAGCGGCGTCAGCTTGCCGTCGAGCTTGATGGCGGGCGGAAACCCGGCCGTGATGAACAGGTCGGAGCCGCCCCGTGCGCGCATCTGCGCCAGCAGCGCGTGCATGGCGCCATAGTGTTCGTGCGTCGTCTGCATGGCTTATCCGGGGAAGTTTTCGGGCGACTTGGCGGCCGAGCGGGCAGTTTCCGCCGAGATCGTGCCGCGCCGCACCAGGTCGGACAGGCACTGGTCCAGCGTCTGCATGCCCACGTTGCTGCCCGTCTGGATGGCCGAATACATTTGCGCCACTTTCGCTTCGCGGATCAGGTTGCGCACGGCCGGCGTGGCCAGCATGATTTCATGCGCGGCCACGCGCCCAGCGCCGTCTTTGGTTTTGAGCAAGTTCTGCGAAATGACGGCTTGCAAGGACTCGGACAGCATGGCGCGCACCATTTCCTTTTCCTCGGCGGGGAAGACGTCGATGATGCGGTCGATCGATTTCGCCGCCGACGAGGTGTGCAGGGTGCCGAACACCAGGTGGCCCGTTTCGGCCGCCGTCAGCGCCAGGCGGATGGTTTCCAGGTCGCGCAATTCGCCCACCAGAATGACGTCCGGGTCTTCGCGCAGGGCCGAGCGCAGCGCATTGCTGAACGAATGCGTGTGCGAGCCTACCTCGCGCTGGTTGATCAGGCATTTCTTCGGCTCATGCACGAATTCGATCGGGTCTTCGATGGTCAGAATATGGTGATTCAGGCGCTCGTTGACGTGGTTCACCATCGCTGCCAGGGTGGTCGACTTGCCCGAACCCGTCGGGCCCGTCACCAGCACGAGGCCCCGCGGGCGCATGGCCAGTTCGCCGAAGATGCGCGGCGCGTTCAGGTCTTCCAGGGTCAGCACTTTCGACGGAATCGTGCGCAGCACGGCCGAGGCGCCGCGTTCCTGGTTGTAGGCGTTGACGCGGAAGCGGGCCAGGCCGGGAATTTCGAACGAGAAATCGCACTCGAGCGCCTCTTCATACGCCTTGCGCTGGCTGTCGTTCATGATGTCGTAGATCATGCTGTGCACTTCCTTGTGCTCGAGCGGCGCCACGTTGAGGCGGCGCACGTCGCCATTGACCCGTATCATCGGCGGCAGGCCGGAAGACAGGTGCAGGTCGGAAGCCTTGTTGCTGACGGAGAAAGCGAGAAGTTCGGAGATGTCCATTTATAATCCCTGTGCCTGCATTGATGGGCTGGCGCACTGTGCCGCCGCCCCTATACACTAGAAAATGATTATGTCCACAATCGAACAGAACTTGCAAGCCGTGCGCGACAGTATTGCGCAGGCGGCCGTGGAGGCGCAGCGCGCGCCTGCCGACGTGACCCTGCTGGCCGTGTCAAAAACCTTCGGCGCGGACGCCGTGCTGGACGCCATGCGCGCGGGCCAGATGGCGTTTGGCGAAAACTATCTGCAGGAAGCGCTCGACAAGATCGCCTTTGTGAAGGAGGCCGCGCCGCAGCACGTCCCGGCATGGCATTTCATCGGCCCCATCCAGAGCAACAAGACGCGCCCCATCGCCGAGCACTTCGACTGGGTGCATACGGTGGAACGGGAAAAGATCGCCGCGCGCCTGTCCGAGCAGCGCCCGGCCGGCTTGCCTGACCTGAATATCTGTCTGCAAGTCAATATCAGCGGCGAAGCCAGCAAGAGCGGCGTAACGCCGGCTGACTTGCCGGCGCTGGCGCATGCCGTGGCGCTGCTGCCCCGCTTGCGTTTGCGCGGCCTGATGGCGATCCCCGAGCCGGAAACGGATGTCACGCTTCAGCGCCGTGCCTTTGCGCAACTGCGCGCGCTGTACGAACAATTGCAGGCGGACGGGCTGGCGCTCGACACCCTGTCGATGGGCATGTCGGCCGACTTGCGCGCCGCCGTGCTCGAGGGCGCCACCATCGTGCGCGTGGGCAGCGCCATCTTCGGTTCCCGCAACTATTCCTGATGAAGAGAGAACAAGCATGACGACAGAATTGAATATCGCATTTGTAGGCGGCGGCAACATGGCCGCGGCCCTGATCGCCGGCCTGGCGGGCAAGCTGACCCTGGGCGGCAACATCCACGTGATCGACCCGCACGCGCCGGCGCTGGAAAAACTGCAGGCGCAATTCGGCGTCACGACGGCGACGTCCGCCGGTGACGCGTTGCGCGGCGTGGACGTGATCGTGCTGGCCGTCAAGCCGCAAAGCATGCGCGACGTGGCGGCGCAGCTGCTGCCCTTCCTCGACGGCGAGCGGGCGCCATTGATCCTGTCGATCGCGGCCGGCATCCGCGCCGCCGACCTGTCGCGCTGGCTCGGCGATTACCCTGCCATCGTGCGCTGCATGCCGAACACGCCGGCCCTGATCGGCATGGGCATCACGGGCATGGTGGCCAGCAGCGGCGTGAGCGACGAACAGAAAAAGACGGCCGACGCCATCCTGCGCGCCGTCGGCCAGACCGTCTGGCTCGACGACGAAGCGAAGATCGATCCCGTGACGGCCGTGTCCGGCAGTGGCCCCGCCTATGTGTTTTACTTTATCGAAGCGATGCAGCAGGCAGCGGCCGAACTGGGCTTGACGCCCGAGCAGGGCACGCAGCTGGCCATTGCCACGTTTACGGGCGCGGCGCAGCTGGCGGCGAATTCCAGCGAACCCGTGTCGCTGTTGCGCGAGCGGGTCACGTCGAAAGGCGGCACGACCTATGCGGCCTTGACCAGCATGGAAGAGAGCGGCGTGAAGGCGGCCATCGTCAAGGGCATCAAGGCAGCCGCGCAGCGCGGGCGCGAGATGGGAGACGAGCTGGGCAAATAAGTGGACAGGTAATTACATGACCTTGACGGCGCGGCCGATGTAGAGCACCGGCCCCGTCGGCCTGCCCGTGGGCGAACCCGTCGCCGGCTCCAAGGTGATTTCAAACAATTGCTCGGGCTGCAGCGGCGGCAGCTTATCCAGGGTCAATTTGACGCTTTGCCCCGGCTTGACGAGGCCCAGCGAGACGGGCGCGCCCCAGTCCTTGCCCTTGGTCCAGAATTGCAGGGCTTTCTGCTGCGGCACGCTAGTCGGCCCCAGCGGGATCAGGCTCAGGTCGCGGTTCTTGCCGCCGCGTCCGCCCGCCTGCACGATCCAGCCCGGCGATTTATCCTGCGGCGCCACCAGCACCACCAGGTAGCCGGGCCCGCTGGGCGCTTGCAATTGCGTAGTGACCAGCACGGCCAGCACGGCCGTGGCCAGCAAGCCGCCGCCGGCCAGCACTCTCCAGAAGGCCAGGCTGTTCCACCACGCTTGCCAGCCGCCCGCCTGCCGCACGGTGTTCGGCATGAACAGGCTGGCGCTGATGCGCGGCCACAGTTGCGCCGAGGGCGTTTCGGGCGGCGCCAAAGTCGTCAAGGGTAGCAGACGCCGTTCCCAGTCGGCCACGGCGTCGCGCAAGGCGGTGTCAAGCGGCAAACGCTGTTCCAGCTCGACGCGCTCGGCCAGCGCCAAAGTGCCCAGCACGTATTCGCCGGCCAGCCTTTGCAATTCCTCGTCGCTGTTGATCATCCCATGCACTCCCGCAAGGCAGCCAGGCCCCGCTTGACCCAGGCCTTGACGGTCCCCAGCGGCGCTTGCAGGCGCTGCGCGATTTCGCTATGGGAACAGCCATCGACGTAGGCGTACAGGATGCTGTTGCGCTTGGGTTCGTCCAGGTGGCCCAGGCAGTCGTGCAGCTTGCCCATGTTCGCCTGCAGCGCGTAGGCGTCCGAGGTGGCGTCGGCATCGTTGCCTTCGCGTTCATGCAGCAGGGTTTCCACGGTATCCTCGTCGGCCGATACTTCATGGGCGCGGGCGCGCGCCACGTTCAGCGCCTGGTGCCGCACCACTACATAGATCCAGCCCTTGCCGCTGCCGCGCGTGGCGTCGAAGCTGCCGGCGCGGCGCCAGATGTTCAGGAAGGCATCGTGCAGCACGTCTTCGGCCAGCGCCCGCTGGCGCACGATGCGCAGTGCCACGCCCAGCAGATAGCGGCTTTCCTGCTGGTACAGGCCATGCAATGCCTGCTGCTCGCCCCTGGCGCAGGCGCGCAGGGCGGCATCGTAATCGTAAGGGGCGGCGTGGGCTGGCAAGGTCGGCGCAATCGTTGAGTGAACGGTTAGCAAGTTTTCAAGGCCGAGTATAGGTCAGAAACCCGCTTGCCAACCGTCGCTTGAAAGGATTTATGCCGATTTCCAGAAGATGTAGTCGGCCTGGTAGGGTACCCATTGTTTGGCGCCGACGGACTCCATGCCGCAGGGGCTGCTTGGCGCCACGCCGCCGCTGGTGGCCACGCGCTGGATGTAGCTGACGCCCTGCATGGCGCCGCTGCCCGTGGCCGGATTGGCTTTCACCAGCTGATACGGGATATTGCCCGCGCCGGCCGGTGCCACGGCCACTTGCGTCGCCGTCACTTTCGATCCGTCCAGGTTGGCCCAGGTGGCGGGTGGTCCCACATACGTGCCCACTTGCATGCCGCTGCGGTCGTTCAGGGCCGCGTCCGGTCCCACGAAGACCCATTCATGGCCCGTCATGTCTTTCTTCGCCTTGCATTCGTAGGCGATCTTGCCCACGCCCACCGTCTGCATGGCGACCTGGTGGCCATCGGGCACCTTGACGGCGTTCGGCAATTGTTCCTGCGAGTAGCGCGCGCTCATCGGTGCACAGGCAGCCACGAGCAGGGCGGCGCACAGGACGGTGAGCGAGGGGGCGGTATGGCGTGGGGCGGTGGTGGCATGCATGGCGAACTCCTGGTAGTTGGCTCAACCGGCTGGTTGATACCATTACTACGCAGGGGCCGGCCATTTGGATGCAGCCAGGGAAAAATATTTTATGGCGGCGTGTCTTTCTTGCTGAAGCGCTGCGCCAGCGCCAGCACGACGGGCATGGCGGTGGTGGCGTGCTTGAGCAGCGCGCCGCTGGCCCGCAGCAGCGGCAGGAAGCGGCGCGGGCGCACCAGCAGCAAGCCCAGCACGGCGCCGCCCACCATCAGGGGAATTTTAAAACGCGTGGCCAGGGTGTGGCGCAGATTGCCGCCCGTTAAAGGTTCCAGCAATTGGCGTGTCTGCACGCCCAGGGCCAGGCGCTGCAGCGCGCATTCGGCCAGCAGCGCGTCGCGCCGCTGCGCCAGGCTGGCGGCCGTATGCACATGCGACAGTTTGGTGGGATGCGTGGTCATGGCCGCTCCGATCCCCGGCGGGCCAGCAGTTGCAGCTCGTCCAGGTCTTTGTTCAGTTCGGAAAGCGTGAAGGACAGCAGTTTCGGCTTGCTGCGGAAACTGGCGCGCACGCCCAGCAGGGTGGCGACGGCGGCGACGATGAAGACGGCGGCCGTGATGGCGATGGCGGCGATGCGGTGCGTATCCCAGAACAGCACGATGACGAGGAATACGATCAAGACGAGGCCGACGAACAGGCACAGCAGCGCCAGCATGGCCAGCGCCAGATAGGACAGGAAGCGCAGCGACTCTTCTTCCATTTCCACGGCCGCCAGGGCCAGACGGGTCTGGACGATGGCGGCGAGGGTCGCTGCGACTTGGGCGACATGCTGCATGATAGCCATATGCTGCCTTTCGCGTCAGGAGACGGCGAATGCCGTCGGTACTGCTACTACTAACTAACCCCCAATAAATTATTGTGATTTCTGACTTCCATAACCGGCGCTCTGCGGCGTTGCTCACTGCTAGCAGTGCTCGCACTGCGTCGCAGCGAGCGCCTTGCATAGCATCCGGTTCTGTTTGTCATAAATTCACATTAATTTTCCGAGGATTACTTAGCGGCGTGACGAGGAAAGCAGCAGGCCGAACAGCACGCCCACGACGGCGCCCGCACCCACGGCTTTCCATGGATTGTCCTGCACGTATTCGTCGGTGGCCTTGGCCGCCTTCTTGGTACGTTCGAGCAAGTCTTCTTCCAGCTTGATCAAATCTTTCTTGGCCGTTTCCAGGGTGGCGATGAACTTGTCCTTGACGGCTTTGACATTCTCGCCAGTCTGATCCTTGGCGCCATCGAGCCAGCCTTCCGCTTCATTGATGACGTTTTTCAGGTCGCCGACCAGTTTGTCGCGGGCCTTGTCGGCGTCGGCGAGGATGCTGTCGCTGCTGGATTTGCCGGTATGTATCGAGTTCATGTATTACCTCATGGAAGTGAAACTGCACAGTGAAATACCAGTGTAGGCAGCTGCGGCCAGGCTTGTGTTGCGCCGCCTCAAGGGCTGCCGCGGCGCAAAGATCGTTGCTTAACGGAAAGCAATGTCCAGTACCACGCCCGCAAAGACCGCTGCTCCTAGCCAGTTATTATGCCGGAATGCCGCAAAACACGGCATACGCTCGCGTGCGCGGATCAGGGTGTAGTGATAAACGGCGCAGCCGGCCGCCACCAGCAAGCCCGCGACGAACCAGTAACGCAAGCCCAGATACCAGCCGCATGCCAGCCACAGCAGCAGGAAAACGGCATAGCAGAACATGACGATGGCCACGTCGTAGCGGCCGAAGGTGATGGCCGAGGTCTTGATGCCGATTTTCAAGTCGTCGTCGCGGTCGACCATCGCATATTCCGTATCGTAGGCCACGGCCCAGAAGACATTCCCCAGCAGCAGCAGCCAGGCGACGACGGGCACGGAATCCGTGATGGCGGCAAAGCCCATGGGAATGCCGAAGCCGAAGGCGATGCCCAGATACGCTTGCGGAATCGCAAAGAAGCGCTTGAAGTAGGGATAGGTGCCGGCGATGATGACGGCCGCCACGGATAGTTGCTTGGTCAGCGCATTCAGGGGCAGGATCAGGCAAAAGGCCAGCACGGTCAGCACGCCGGCCACGGCCAGCGCTTCCTTGCCGCTGATGCGTCCGCTGGTGATGGGACGGTCCGCCGTGCGCTTGACGAATTTGTCGATATCCTGGTCGGCGTAGTCGTTGATGGCGCAGCCTGCCGAGCGCATCAGGAAAGTGCCAAGCGTGAAGATGAGCAGCAGCCGCCAGTCCGGCACGCCTTGCTGCGCCAGCCACAGCGCGCACAGGGTAGGCCACAGCAGCAATACGGTACCGATAGGCTTGTCCAGCCGTATCAGGCGGAAATACAGCGCCAGCTTGTTCATGAAAGACTCGATCTTGTTGAAGAGAAAGGTCGATTATCGCAAATAGTATGTAAATGTACTATTCGTCGTCTTCGCACAAGGGGGTGATGCCAGGCAAGTTGCAGCCGGCGATGGCCGCGCACAGGGCGTCGATGGCCGCCTTGCGCGTAAAACTCTTGCGCCACAGCATCACCACCCGGCGCGATGGCACGGGGGTGGCGAAGGGCCGGTATTCGAGCATGCCGTCGGTGGCGTGCATATTGGCGACCGAGGCGCGCGGCAAGACCGTCAGGCCGATGCCGCTGGCCACCATGTGGCGGATGGTTTCCAGAGAGGAACCTTCGAACGTGCGCTGCATGCCGTTGCCGGGCGAGGAAAAGCGCGCCATTTCGGGGCACACTTCCAGCACCTGGTCGCGGAAACAGTGGCCATTGCCCAGCAACAGCATGGTTTCCGATTTCAAATCCTGTGCGGCGATTTTTTCACGCGCCGTCCACGGATGCTGGCGCGGCATGGCCACGACGAACGGTTCGTCATACAGTTCCTGGATGGCCATGCCGTGATCGGGCAGGGGCAGCGCCATGATGGCCACGTCCAGTTCGCCCTGGCGCAGCAATTCGAGCAGGCGAACCGTGAAGTTTTCCTGCAAAATCAAAGGCATCTGCGGTACCTGGTCTATCATGGCCTTGACCAGCGGCGGCAGCAGGTAGGGGCCGATCGTGTAGATCACGCCCAGGCGCAGGGGGCCGGCCAGCGGATCCTTGTTCTGCTTGGCGAGTTCCTTGATGGCGGCCGTCTGTTCCAGCACGCGCTCGGCTTGCGCGATGATCTGCGCGCCCAGGGGCGTGACGGAAATTTCCGCGCCGCCCCGTTCGAACAGGACCACGCCCAATTCGTCTTCGAGTTTCTTGATGGCCACTGACAGGGTGGGCTGGGCAACGAAACAGGCTTCGGCGGCGTGGCCGAAGTGCTTCGCTCGCGCGACTGCAACGATATATTTCAGTTCAGTCAGTGTCATAGGTTGATTGAAACACAGGAAGTACTTACTTGCAATGAATGAAAGGTGGCGCAAACGTGAAACTGTGGCGCCGATGGCGTATTGTAGCGGATCGCCCCCTATAATGCGGGAGCGGGCGGCGGAAGGAGGGGGCGATGGAATTGCGGATGCAGGCGCTGGAAGCGGCGATCAATTACTGGCGTGCCCGGCAACCGGCGCGCGGCAATGAATATGCGCTGTCGCTGCCCGTCAGCCGCCTGGCCGGCGTGTATGCGCTGATGATTTATTACCGGCAAGATCGCATCGCCGAAGAGGGCCTGGATCCTGCCATTCTGGCCTTGATCGATGCCTGGCGCCGCCATGCCGCTGGCATCCAAGGCGATAGCCACGCCTGAGTGTGACCGTATTTAACCCAACAAGAGATATCCATGCCTGAATTTGAAAACAAACTGTGCGGCCGTGACGAACTGCGCGCCCGCGCCGCGGCGCTGCCGAAACCGGTGGTCGTGACGAACGGCGTGTTCGACATTTTGCACCGCGGCCACGTGACGTATTTGGCGCAGGCGCGTGCGCTGGGCGCTTCGCTGATCGTTGCCGTGAATACTGATGCATCAGTGAAACGCCTGGGCAAGGGCGACGACCGTCCCCTGAACAGCTGCGAAGACCGCATGGCCGTGCTGGCCGCGCTGGAAGCGGTGAGCCTGGTCGTGCCGTTCTCGGAAGACAGCGCCCTGGAAGTGGTGCAGGAGATCGAACCGGAAATCTATGCCAAGGGCGGCGACTACGACATGGCGGCCATCCCCGAAGGACGCGCCGTGCTGGCGTATGGCGGCCAGGCCGTGGCCATCGATTTCGCGCACGACCGCTCGACCACCAAGCTGTTGACGAAAGTGCGGACGCAGCAGGGCTGAGGACCGCCGTCAATGTTTCCATACAGATAAAAAGACGTTACTATGAGAACTGCCAGGGCTGCGACTTCGTTTCGACAGCCCCAGCACGTTACACCGTCTGATATGCATTGCTTGTCATAGAAAATACATGGATCATAAAACTTCTGGGGATTGGCCACTGCCCTCCGGCGCCTGGTACGTCGATGACGCGGGCGCGTGGAGCATGCAGCGCAGCGCGGACGGCCAGAATGTCTCGCCCTTGGTGAGCCAGGCCGATATCGGCAAGCTGATGCTGGCGCGGCGCCTGCCGGCGGCGGCCGGCGCGCCCGTGCGGCAGTTTCCGCCCGAATTTGCGTTCGACCCCGCCTCGGGCGCGGCCTTGCAAGTGCCGCCCGAGGCGGCCGCCACGCCGTCCGGGGTGGCGCCTTGGGTTCCTCCTTTCGGCGCGCATCCCGTCAGCGATGTGCCGCCGGCCGGTCCGGCCGGCTTGCGCCAGGCCAGCGTACCGCTGAAGCTGGCCGACCAGCGCGCGCGCGAAGAGCATGCGCAAGCCGATGCTTCGCTGCCCATGCCGCCGCCCGGCGAATACGAATTCTTTTCCGCCCCGTTCGGCACCAGCGCGCCCGCGCTGCTGGCGCTCGACCCGCGCAAGGCCGTCCTGCACGCCTGGCTGCCCGCTTCGAAACGCTGGCTGGCGCTGGACCCCGACTATGGCAGCTTGCTGGCCGAATCGGACCTGGCCCACGGCGCCTGGCGCGCCGAGCTGGTGCCTGACTTCAATAGCGTGCTGGTCTTGCCGACCAGCCATGGCCTGGCCTGCATCCGTCCCGACGTGCCTTCGCTGACCTACGTGGTCGAGCACGTGGGCGGCGCGCCGTGCGTGGCCGCGCCTGTCTGGTTCCAGAACCGCCTGTGGGCACCGCTGCGCGACGACGATGGCCGCATCCGCTTCGTCAACCTTGATGCGCAACAAAAGCCGGGCAGCGACGTGCTGCTCGACGGCGTGGTTGACCTGGGCACCGTCAGCGCCCCCGTCGCCTACAACCGCATGGCCGTGTGGCCCTGCGCCAACGGCCAGCTCCGGCTGCAATTGCAGCCGGACGGCAACGTGGCCGCTTCGTTTACGCCCTGGCCCGAAGGGCTGGTGCCGCATTTCGAATTCGGCAGCCCCTACGTGTCGCGCGACGGCGGACTGTGGCAGCTGTGCTTCGAGCGCAGCCGCGGCACCTATGTCTACGTGAAACTGGGTGCGCAGTCCGAGCGGGCCGACGCGCTGGCGCCGCGTCTGTGTTCGGGCAGCTTCAATTACCGCTTCGCCGCCAAGCTGAAAACGGCGCCGTGGGAAGAACCGGAACACGGCGACGACGGCGGCAAGAACCAGGCCGTCATGCCCTTGCTGGAATCGGGCGGGGGCAGCAGCGTCTTTGGCGTCAAGTTCGCCACCAGCGCCGGCCTGTCGAGCGTGCTGCGCTCGAGCGAGCGCCTGGCGGCCCAGCTGGTGCAGGACGACGAGTTGCGCGAGACCGTGTTCCACACGTTCGCCGTCAGCGAGCCGTGGCGCGTGCGCCTGTTTGTGCATGAAGGCATGCTGTGGGCCTACCACCCGCTGCTGTCGCGCATCGATGGCTGGGCCTTGCAGGCATGAAGGCGCGCTTACTGACCGTGGCTTGCGCCGCGTTTTTCAGCGCCGCCGCCGCGCATGCGGCCGGCATCCAGCAAGCGTTTCTCGTGCAAAACTCGGGCTGGATGGAGCCGTTTTACACGGATGAGCATTCACAGCTGAAAGCCCTGGTGGGCGCCGTGGCGCAGGCCGCTACAAACCCGTCCGACAAGGTCTACACCCTGGCCTTCAGCCAGAGCAGCGGCAGCAATGTGTCGCCAGCGCTGATCGGGCAAGGGCAGGGCGGCGCCGGCGTGGCCGGCCAGCTGGCGAACTTGGGTCTGGCGCGCAAGAGCGCCGGCGGCGCGCTGGCCGACACGGATTTTCAGGAAGCCGTGACCAAGACCATCACGGGCCCGTTCCAGTCCGCGTCCGGCATCGTGTGGATTTTTACGAATAACAAGAACAGCCCGAACAACGACAGCCAGACGGCCGAGCGCAACCGCGACTTTTACCGCTTGCTGCACCTGGAACCGTCGATCACCAAGACGGTGGTGTTTCCGCTGCGCATGCCCGTGCAGGGCAAGCTGTACAGCGCCAAGGGCTTGATGGTGTATGCGCTCGCGTATGGACAGCCCGCGTCCGAGGCATTGACCCGCATCCTGGCCGAGGGGCGGCTGTCGCAAGTGCTGACGCGTCCGCCCGCGCGGCTGAAACCGGTGGACCAGGATGCCGTGCGCATCGTGCCCCAGTCCGTCAAGAACAGCGCCAATGTGCACGCCAGCCTGGGCCGCGACGGGCGCACCATCGTGCTCGACGTCGATGCGGCGAACCTGGTGCCGCAAGTGGTGCTGCAGGCGTCGCTGCAAAACATGTTTTTCCCGTACGTGATCGACAGCGCCAGGGTGCACGCCAGCCTGGCGGGCCAGAACGCGCCGCTGCACGTTGCGCCAGATCAAATCCGCCAATTGCAGCCGGGTGCCAGCCAGTCCGTGCAGGTGCAGTTTGCGTTGCCGATGGCGCAGATTCCGTCGCCGTGGTCAGCGCAGGCGATGGCCGCCATGGGCAAGCAGGTGCTGCTGCCCATGCAGGCGCAGGTGGGCCTGTCGGAACAGCGGCTGGCGCTGGCGTCCAGCTTCGGCAAGGATTTGCAGGAACTGTTCCCCGGCGATCCGATCTCCGGCATGTTCACGCCGCCCGACAGCGTGCGCGCGTCGCAGGCGACGATCCCGCTGCTGGTGCGCATCCAGTACCCGCTGCTGCCCGTGCTGGTGATACTCGGCGGCGTGCTGGCGCTCGTGCTGGGTTTGCTGGCGCTGGGTTTGCTTGGCACGCGCGCCACGCGCTACAAGGTGATGGCCGACGGCGTGCAGCGGCAAGTGCTGCTCAAACCATTCAAAAGCGTGCAGATCCGCGACGATGACGGCCGCGACATTGGCGAACTCAAGCGTGGCCTGGGCAAGCCGGCCGTCGTGCGCGTGGCCGAAGGCCATACCCTGAGCCTGGCCTGATAACGATTTCCTTTTAAACTATTCAAATCCACCAGAGGCATACCATGGCGCAAGAGACTCCAAAAGACAACGCAGGCTTTACCTTGCCGGCCCCCGCATCCGCGCCGCCGGCCGCCGATGCATCCGCTGCGGCCAGCACCACCACGGCCACCACCGAAGCTGCACCCGCGCTCGATCCTGCCAGCACGACCGACACCTCGTCGCGCGACACCCTGGTCGGCGGCGTCGTGCTGTTGCTGCTGTTCATCGCCTTTTTCTTTGCCAAGAATGCCTATGCAAATGGCCTGGTGGCCAAGCGCGTGCCGCCGAACAAGGCCAATGCCTCGGGCTGGTGGCTGTTCATCTTCCTGGCCAGCCTGGCGACGGGTGTCGTGCTGGCGGCCGTGAATGCGCATAAATTCCTCGCGCCGCTGTTCATGGGACCGCTGGTACTGGTGGGCCTGGTCGCGTTACTGTTGACCTTTACTTCCAGCCGCCGCTAAGAATACGCCGTTGCACGCATCATCGAAGGAATCACCATGGCAGAGAACCTGAACCAAACCATCCCCGGCGGCGCCAGCGAGCGCAAGCAGGACAAGATCATCGAACTGCGCCCGACCCTGTTCATCGGCATCGGCGGCACGGGCATGCAGGTGTTGATGCGTGTGCGCCGGCGCATCCTCAACACCCTGTGGGGCGGCGCGGGCAACCGCACGCGCATCGAGGGGCTGGCCGACTTCCCCATCGCGCAATTCATCCATTTCGACCTCGACAATGGCGCCGTGATCGAGAGCGGCGAGTCGCAGGCGAAGGACTTGCAGTTCGACCAGGTGAAGTTCACGGACGACGACAAGGTGGTCGAATCGTTCGACATGGACAAGTACAGCCGCGATGAAGATTCCTTGGAGAAATATCCGCACATCAAGGAATGGCTGCCGCTGACGCCGCAGCGCATCCGCGAGCTGCGCTTCGACATGAGCAGCGGCGCCGGGCAGATCCGCGCCGTGTCGCGCCTGTATTTCTTCGACAAGTACGCGAAGATCCGCGACAAGATCCGCTTGAAACTGAAAGCGCTGAAGGCGGGCCTGTCGCACGAGCGCCAGCTGGCCGAACTGGGTTTGCGCATGGAAACGAACCGTTTCCGCATCGTCATCGTCGGTTCCGTGGCGGGCGGCACGGGTTCCGGGTCCTTCCTCGACATGGGCTTGCTGGCGCGCTGGCTGGCGCGCAGCGAAGTGGGCGCGGCCGACGTGGAGCTGATGCTGTTCTTGCCGACCGGCTACACCAAGGCCAACAAGGACCGGGTCGAGGCCAACGGCTATGCGGCGCTGATGGAGCTGGAATCGGCGATGATGGGCAACAAGGGCTATGTGGGCCGCTGGGACGCCTATGACCGTCCGGAGCTGACGCGCGAGCCGTACAGTGAGGTGTACCTGATCGATTCGGGCAACCTTGCGCAACAGCACACCAAGGATGTCAGCGACGTCTACCACATGGTGGCCGACTCGCTGTTCGAGGATTTTGCCTCGGCCGACTTCGCCCGCGCCAAGCGTTCGATCGCCGTCAACCAGGCGCAGCACAAGAATTCGCTGTACAACGCGCCCGTGCCGCAAGACCGCTTCGGCGACATGCGCCTGTATTTCTCGAAGCGCTTTTCCTCGTTCGGCATGGCCGTGCTCGATACACGCCAGGAAGCGGCGCGCGACGAGCGGGCCCACCGCTGGGCCGGCGCCATGCTGCAAGCATTCTTTGGCGTTGGCGGCACGGATGCGGGCGCCAACCGCGCCACGGATACGCAGCGCGATAATTTCCTCGCTGCCAATATGTTCCTGAAGGGCACGCCGTTCAGCGATTTCCCCGAGTTTTCCGACAAGAGCATCGAACTGAAGCGCTCCAGCGGCGACTTCATCGATTTCCGCGTCGTCGATGAATTGCTGGAAGACCGCCACGGCCACTTGCTGGCCGGCGTGGAAAACCGGGTCAATACGCGCATCAACGATATCCGCACGGGCTTTGACCGCAGCGAATGGCCGGCGCAGGTGCGCGACGCCATGAAGCACCTGGAACGCGACGCCGTGCGCGACCAGGATTCCACGGCCGACACGACGGAAGACCGCATCAGCAAGCGCCGCCGCGAAGTGCTCGACGACGTCAAGAAAGTCGTGCGTGACCAGTTGTATGGTTATCTTGATAATAAGGAATTCGGCGGCCTGGAATACGTGCTGTCGCTGGTGGAACAGATCAAGGACCGCATCGAGGCGCCGGGCAGCGGCTTGACGGCGCAGATCGGCGCGAATGCCGAGCGCTACCGCGAAATCAAGGAAGCCGTGCGCTCGCGCGAATACGAGCGGCTGTTGAACAACCTGGAACAGACGCGCAGCACCTTCGGTTTCCTCAGCAATGGCGAAAAGCAGGCGGGCGTGGTGATGGACCATTTGCGCACGGAAATGGCGAATGCGCTGAAATTCCATCTGCGGGCCAAGGCGGCGGACGAGTCCGTCATCTTGCTGGGCGAGCTGTCGCGCTGGCTGGGTAACCGGGTCGGCGTCGATGCGCAGGGCCGCGCGCAGTGGAATGGCCTCGTGGGCGAGCTGCAAACGGGCCGCGAAGGCGTGCTGGCCATGCTGGCGGAATTGAAAACGGCCAATACCATCCTGCAAAAGGACCTGGACAAGGAACATGCGACCCTGATCGTCATTCCCGTCACGGAAAAAGACATTGCGCTGCCGTCGGCGGCCACCTTGCGCCAGTGGGCCGATGAAGCGTTCAAGGACATGGGCGGCTCGAAAGCGCTGTTCCCCATGCTGGGCGAACCGGCGCAACGGGGCTTGATCCTGGCCAAGGTGACGCGCATGGCCGAGAACATGATCGCCACGGCGGGCCTGGCCGAAGGGGCGACGAGCACGCCCGACCCCCTGTTCGAGGCGCTGGAACAGATGGACGTATCCGAACGCCTGGACCGCTTCCGCAAGCTGCTGGCCTGCTCCATGCCGTGGATCGACGCCAACATGGCGGGCGACTTCACGGTCGTGTCGGACCAGTTCAAGTGCGTGATCGGCGTGGCCAACGCGGCCGCCTTCAAGGCGAAGTTCGGCGCCGAGCTCGAATCGTGCGTGCCGACCCAGGTGGGCATCACGGTGAGCCAGCTGGAAATCGTCGAGACGGGCATCCGCGGGCGCGCCGTCTGCTATTGCGAGCTGGCCGGCGTGCCGATGACGGTGCTGCGCGGCCTGGAAGGCTGGCGCACCAGCTACCGCAAGGAAGGCGACAACGACAAGGCGCCGACCCACACGCATATCGATCCGACGCAATTCACGCACCCGATCGCGCCCAATACCGATGAAATGAAGCGCCTGGCCGAGGATTTCGGCGAGTTCCTGCAAGCGATCATGCTGGGCGTGCTGACGCGCCACACGGGCAGAGTCGTGCCGCCAGGCCAGTACCAGTTTGCCGTCGAACCGGGCGACCTGCGCCGCATCGGCAACGAACGGGCCATCCGCCAGAATGGCATGCCCGCCTCGTACGAGAAAAACATCGCCCTGCGCATCGAGGAAAAATTGACGGCGCTTGACGCCGTGCAGACGGCGGCCATGGCGGCGCTGGCAAAATACTATGAACGCACCGTGTATGCGCCCAAGCTGGTGGCGCAGGCCGATGGCTCGCAGCTGCCGTACGTCGGCTTTGGCAGCGCCATTTCCGCCGAGCTGGGCGCGCGCCTGCGCGAATCGGCGCGCCGCAAGGGCATGGCCAGCGATGAGCTCGACCGCACGGTGCAAGCCTTGCTGGGGCGCCTGAAGGAGTGGGCGAACGTGATCGGCGACTCCGACGGCGACGCTTACGACTGGGAAGTGCGCGAGCCGGAAGCGGACGGCCAGCCCCGGTTGAAATATGCGATCAAGGGAGAAATGCTGGAAGCGGGACGCCTGGAGCAATTGCTGCGCCCGGCCAGCGCGCCGGCCGCTGGCGTGGCGCCGGCCTTCGGCATGGTGCCGCCACCGCTGGGCGGCATGCCGCCGCCGCTGGTGGAATACCAGTATTTCCTGGGCATAAACGGCCAGCAGCAGGGACCGTTCACGGCCCAGCAGATCGTGCAGTACGTGCAGGGGGGGCAGGTCGTGCCAGCCACCACCAAGGTGTGGCGCGCCGGTTTGCCGGCCTGGGCCGAGCTGGCCCAGTTCCCCGAGCTGGCGCCCTTGTTCCTCAGTGCGCCACCACCGTTGATGCCGCCGCCTCTGTGAACGCTGGAATGACGTTGGAATGAAGGATTAGTTTTGGATATCTGCAACAAATGCAAGACGGGCCTGTGGACCGTTGTCAGCCATTGCCCGTACTGCGGGCAGGCGCAGGCTGGCGCAGTCCAGCCAGCCGCGGCCGTGCCGCCGCCGCTGCCCGTGCAAGCGCCTGTAACAGCGCCTGTGCCGCCTGTGCCAGTATCGCCGCCTGTGGCGCCCAAGCCGCCGCCTCAGCCGGTGGCACCGGCGCCTGCGCCGAAAGCGCCGCCCAAGCCGGCTCCGGCTCCGGCTCCGGTCCCGGTGCCGCCGCAGGCCGCGCCGAAGCCCGTGCCGGTGCCGCTATCGGCGCCTGCACCGACAGTCCCGCCGCCGCCGCGCAAGTGGCTGCGCTGGCTGGGCGGCGCCGTCGTGCTGGCGGCCGTCATCGTCTACATGAATGGCAAGCCGGGCGGCAAGAGTGAATCGGCCTGCAATGACGCCATCGACAGTGGCTTGAAGCTGGTGGCGAATGGCAGCCTGGACGGCGCCCGCCAGAAGCTGGCGACGGCGAAAAATGTGTGTACGGGCAAGTCCAGCGCCAAGGCCGACGATCTGCAGGCGGCGATCGGCAAGGCGGGCGCTGGCTCGAGCGGCTGTCAGCGCGGCGTACGCGCCATCGAGCGCAATATTGACGGCCATCAATTGCAAAGCGCCGCCAGGAGCATTGCCGCGCTCGACATCGATTGCGCGGGCTCTGCCAGCGTGGATTCCTTGCGCAAGCAGCTGGCGCGCCAGCAGGCGGCAGCCGCGTCCGTGCTGGTCGGCGTGCGCCAGGCGCTCGATGGCAAGGATGCGACGGCGGCCCGCAATGGCATCGCCAGGCTGGAAGCGATCGACCGCGAAGCGGTGGAATTGCCGCAGCTGAAGGCCGACGTGCAGGCGCTGTCGATGGCGGCGCCCGTTTCTGCCCCGTCACCGGCGCCGGCAGCAATGCCGGCACAGCAGGAACCGGCGCCCGCGCGCGCGGTCGAACGTCCAGTGGTGACCGAACGCCGTCCGCTGGAAACGTCGCCCGTCGATAGCGGCGCGGCCATGCGCAACGAAATGGCGCAATCATTCCTGCGCGATGCCGAACGTTCATTGCTGGAAGGTAAGTTCGATGCGGCCAAGACGTATCTGGAAAGCGCGCGTCGCATCGATCCGGGCAATGCGCGCATCGACAATCTGTCGCGCCGCATCCGCGAGCGCGAACGGCAAGTGCTGCAGACGGAAACAACGATCAATTAGTCATCCGGGAGTTACCATGCTGAATCACACCACCTTGCGCGCCGTCGCTGCGCTGACCATCGCGGCCATGCTGACCGGCTGCGCCACGGCGACTATGAGCCCGAACGGCGTGCGCCAGGACAGTTCCTATCCGCAAGGCGGCGCCCAGGCGGCCACGGATGAGGATCCGTGCAGCGTGGGCACGTCGGCGGCGGCCGGTGCGGCCGTGGGCGCGCTGCTGGGGGCGCTGGCGGGCGGCAAGAATGGCGCGCTGAAGGGCGCGGCCATCGGCGGCGGCCTGGCGGCGGCCGGTTGCCTGGCCATCAATGTCAATTCGCGCCAGACCAAGACGGCGGCGCAGGCGGACCGCGACTACATCCGTACGCGCGGCGCCTTGCCGCGCGAGCCGCAAGTGGTGTCGTACACGCCGCAGCTGAGCGCGTCGACCGTCAAGCGCGGCCAGCCGTTCAAGGTCAACTCCGTGGTGGAGCTGGTCAACGGCAGCGCGCAAAGCGTCAACGACGTGCGCGAAGAACTGGTGGTGCTCGACCCGCAAGGCCAGCCATTCAAGTCCGGCTCGAAGGCCCTGGCCAGCAACAACAAATCGGGCGGGCGCTTCGAGAACTCGTTCGAGCTGACCTTGCCGGCCGGCGTGTCGCAGGGCGTGTACGGCGTCAAGACGAATCTGTACGTGAACGGCAAGCTGGCCGCCACGCGCGACTTGCGCACGCAGCTGGTGATGCTGGACGACAATAGCGGCGCGGCGCAGCTGGCGCTGCGCTGATCGCCGTATGCAAATGCGTAGGTCGGATTAGCGGGGTAAAGCCCCGCGTAATCCGACAACACCACTAACGCCAACAATGTTGTCGGATTACGGCCCCTTGGGCCTAATCCGACCTACGCGCCGCCGGCGTATCCATGCTGGCGCCAGGCCTCGTAGACAACGACGGCCACCGTATTCGATAAATTCAAACTGCGGTTGTCCGGCCGCATGGGCAGGCGGATGCGTTGTTCCGCCGGAAAGCCGTCGCGCAGGGCCGGGTCCAGGCCCTTTGTTTCCGAGCCGAACACGAACACGTCGCCCGGCAGGAAGGCCACGTCGCCGAACGGGCGCGAGCCGCGCGTCGTCATGGCGAACATGCGGGCGGGGTCGGGCTGGGTATCGGCCAGGAAGGCTGCCCAATTCTTGTGCACCTTCATCTTCGCGTAATCGTGGTAATCGAGGCCGGCGCGCTTCATCTTGGCATCGTCGAGGGGAAAGCCCAGCGGTTCGACCAGATGCAGCTGCGCGCCCGTGTTCGCGCACAGGCGGATGACGTTGCCCGTATTGGGCGGGATTTCAGGTTCTACCAAAACAACGTGAAACAAAATGCTCTCCTTGGTCTATCTCTCATATATACAGCGACTTTAATACAGCGACTTTAATGCGGCGGCGTGCGCGCCACCACCAATATGCTGACCCTGGCCGCCCCCGCGCGCTTGCAGGCGGCCGCCAGCGCGTTGACGGTATGGCCGCTGCTCATCACGTCGTCGACGATGCCGACATGGCATCCTGGCAATAACGCCGCATGGTCCGGCGCGATGGTGAACGCGTGCGCCAGGTTGGCTTGCCGTTCCTGCGGCGCCACGCCGCTTTGCGCCCGCGTCTCGCGCACGCGCAGCGCCAGCCGGGGCTGTAAAGGCACGTCCAGCAGGCGCGCCAGCGGGCGCGCGATTTCCAGCGCCTGGTTAAACCCCCGCTCGGCCAGCCGGGCCGGGCCCAAGGGTACCGGGCACAGCAGATGCGGCGCTTGCCACTCCTGCTGTTGCTGAATGGCAACATGCAGCAGTTCTGCGAACAGGGGCGCCAACGCCAGGCGCGCGCCGAATTTCAGCTGCAGCAGCAACCGGTCGACGGGCGCCGCATAGTCAAACGCCGTGACGGTGGCGTCATATGCGGGCCGCTGGCGCAAACAGCGCCCGCACAGTTGAGCCACCTCACTATCAGCGAGCGGATTGGCGCACTGGCGGCAGCGCTGGCGCAGTTGCCCGCGTCCTTGCCCCAGGTACTGCGCGCGGCAAGGCGGGCACAGCACTTGCGGGCAACCGATGCCGCACAGCGCGCACTGGGCCGGCAGCACGGTGGCGCCCAGCCACAGTCGCAACGCCCGCCAGGCGCCATCAAATTGCTGCCGGGTGGCGGTCCGCATCGCGATGGCGTCGTTCCATGTACACTGCCGACATTATCTCACCTCACCCGATTCAACATGCCAGTTCCCACCAGTCCGCCCAAAATGAGTGCGCCCATCGATGCGGTGCAAGTACGCGATTTCTTTTCCCGTCCGGCGCGCGTCGCGCCGTCGGACTTCCTGCGCCGCGAAGTGTCGGCACGCATGCACGAGCGCCTGGAGCTGGTGAAAATCACGCCGCATCGCGTGCTTGACGCCGGTTGCGGCCCCGGCGCGGACCTGGCGCAGTTGCACAAGGATTATCCCGCCGCGCAGATTATCGGTCTCGATGCAGCGCAAGCGATGATGCAGGCGGCGCGCGCGCCCGCGTCGAAACTGGCCAGCCTGAACCAGTTCCTCAGCAAGTTGCTGCCGGCCAAGACAGGCGTGGATTTGTTGTGCGGCGACCTGGGCGACCTGCCGCTGGCGCAGGGCAGCATCGACCTCGTGTGGTCGAATCTGGCGCTGCACTGGCATGCCCAGCCCGACCGCGTGTTTGCCGAATGGCGGCGCGCGCTGCGCCTCGATGGCTTGCTGATGTTTTCCTGCTTCGGCCCCGATACCTTCCGCGAAGTGCGCGACGCCTTTGCCGAGGCCGATTTATATCCGCACGCCTTGCCCTTCGTCGATATGCACGATTTTGGCGACATGCTGGTCGAGACGGGCTTTTCCACGCCCGTGCTGGACATGGAGATCATCACCGTCACCTACGACACGGCGGAAAAACTGCTGGCCGACGTGCGCGCCTTTGGCGGCAACCCGCTCACCACGCGCCGGCGCGGCCTGATGGGCAAGGCGGCCTGGCAGCGCATGCTGGCCGCGCTGGAAAAGACGCGCCGTCCCGACGGCAAGCTGGGTCTGAGTTTCGAAGTGATCTATGGCCATGCCTTCCGTCCCGCGCCGCGCGTGACGCGCAATGGCGAAGCGATCATCCGCTTCGATCTGCCGCGCAAGCCTAAATAAAATGGCAAAGAAACCGATACTTGGTCGCATTCGCGCGCGATGTGGCAACTTGGCGTTGCAAAGCGCGCGGCGGCCGGGAGAAGGGCGCGCACAAAGCCGATTATTGCTTGATGGATTCAAGTTTACTTGATTATAATCGTTGATTGTTTGTCAGCTTGCTAATTGAAAAAAACAAGGGCTGCATACAAAATAAAAAAAACAAAGCGAGACTTATTCGAAGTTACTGCATTAGTATAGTAACCATCTTCCACACGAGGCCATTTCGATGTGGGGAAGAAAAACAGGGTTCCAGCATGGTTGCGCGCCGCCGTTTTTTGCTGCGGCAGCCAGCATGGAATTCGCTGGTGCTTGACGCACATGGCCGCATTCCGGCCGTGTTGCTTTCATGGAGGAGCGGCAGCGGTCCAGTACGGAGAAATCCGCAGCCGTTTAAAATATCATTATTTTTGGGTGGTTGGGGAAAACATGACACATGCAAAGCGACTTCAATCGTTGCTGCTCGGGCTGTCTTTGACAGCGTTTGGCATCGGGCGATGGGCCACGGCGGCACCGGCTGCCAGCACCTATCCCGGCACCGGCGGTCCCGTGCCGTTCGAAATGAATCTGCAACCGCCGGCGACACAGATCGCCCATGAAATCTACGATTTGCACACCCTGATGATGATCATCTGCCTGGTGATCTTCGTGGCCGTGTTCGGCGTCATGTTCTATTCCATCTTCAAGCACCGCAAGTCCCTGGGCCACAAGCCGGCCACTTTCCACGAAAGCACCACCGTCGAGATCGCCTGGACCGTCGTGCCTTTCCTGATCGTCATCGGCATGGCCCTGCCTGCCACGCGCACCGTGGTCGGCATGAAGGACACCTCGAACGCCGACATCACCATCAAGGCCACCGGCATGCAGTGGAAATGGGGCTATGACTACCTGAAAGGCGAGGGCGAAGGCATTTCCTTCCTCTCCAACCTGGCCACGCCGCGCTCGCAAGTGGGTGCGCCAGGCGCGCCGCCGACGGAAAAACGGGGCGAAAATTACCTGATCGAAGTCGACAACGAAGTCGTCGTGCCGGTCAACAAGAAGATCCGCGTGGTACTGACGGCCAACGACGTCATCCACGCCTGGTCCGTGCCCGCCTTTGGCGTCAAGCAGGATGCGATTCCAGGCTTCGTGCGCGACACCTGGTTCAAGGCCGACCATATCGGCACCTTCCGCGGCAATTGTGCCGAGCTGTGCGGCAAGGAACACGCGTTCATGCCCATCGTCGTCAAGGTCGTCTCCGCCGACGACTACAAGGCCTGGGTTGATGTAAAACAAAAGGAAATGGCCGCATTGGCTGATGATCCAAGCAAGGTGTGGACCATCGACGAATTGAAGGTCAAGGGCGAGAAAGTGTATACGGCCAACTGCGTGGTCTGCCACCAGGCGACCGGCAAGGGCGTACCGGGGGCATTTGCGCCGCTGGACGGCTCGGCCGTGGTGAACGGCCCGAAAGCCGATCAGATCCACGTCTTGCTGAACGGGCAAAAGAGCGGCAAGTATCCCGCTGAAATGCCGGCATGGAAACAGCTGTCCGACACGGAAATTGCCGCAGTGATCACTTACACGCGCAATTCCTGGTCGAACAAGGCCGCAGAGAACATCGTTCAACCAGCCGAAGTCGTGGCTGCACGCAAGTAATTAGGAGCCGCATATGAGTACGAGCACGAGCACCTTGGACCACGCCGGTCACGATCACGACCATGCCCACGACCACCCGACCGGCTACCGCCGCTGGCTGTTTGCCACCAACCACAAGGATATCGGCACCCTGTATCTGTGGTTCTCGTTCATCATGCTGCTGTCGGGCGGCGTGCTGGCCCTGATGATCCGTACGGAACTGTTTCATCCGGGCTTGCAATTCTTTCACCCTGAATTTTTTAATCAACTGACCACCATGCACGGCCTGGTGATGGTGTTTGGCGCCATCATGCCGGCTTTCGTCGGCTACGCCAACTGGATGATCCCGCTGCAAGTGGGCGCGTCCGACATGGCGTTTGCCCGCATGAACAACTTCTCGTTCTGGCTGCTGCCGCCGGCCGCGCTGCTGCTGGCCACGTCCTTCCTCGTACCGGGCGGCGCCACGGCTGCCGGCTGGACCCTGTATGCGCCGCTGTCGACGCAGATGGGCCCCGGCATGGACATGGCGATTTTTGCCATGCATCTGATGGGCGCCTCGTCCATCATGGGTTCGATCAACATCATCGTCACCATCCTGAACATGCGCGCCCCCGGCATGACCCTGATGAAAATGCCGATGTTCTGCTGGACCTGGCTCATTACCGCGTATCTGTTGATCGCCGTCATGCCCGTGCTGGCCGGCGCCATCACCATGACCCTGACGGACCGCCATTTTGGCACCTCGTTCTTTAATGCGGCGGGCGGCGGCGACCCCGTCATGTACCAGCACATCTTCTGGTTCTTCGGCCATCCCGAGGTCTACATCATGATTCTGCCGGCCTTCGGCATCGTCTCGCAGATCCTGCCCGCGTTTGCCCGCAAGCCGCTGTTCGGCTATGCCTCGATGGTCTACGCCACGGCGTCGATCGCGATCCTGTCCTTCATCGTCTGGGCGCACCACATGTTTACCACCGGCATGCCGGTGACGAGCCAGCTGTTCTTCATGTACGCGACCATGCTGATCGCCGTGCCGACGGGCGTGAAAGTGTTCAACTGGATCGCCACCATGTGGAAGGGCTCGATGACGTTCGAAACGCCGATGCTGTTCTCGGTGGGCTTCATCTTCGTCTTCACCATGGGCGGCTTCACGGGCCTGATCCTGGCCGTCACGCCGATCGACATCCAGCTGCAGGATACCTATTATGTGGTGGCGCACTTCCACTACGTGCTGGTGGCCGGTTCGCTGTTCGCCCTGTTCGCCGGTTTCTACTACTGGTCGCCGAAATGGACGGGCCATATGTACAACGAGACGCGCGGCAAGATCCACTTCTGGCTGTCCCTGATCACGTTCAACGTGACCTTCTTCCCGATGCACTTCCTGGGCCTGGCCGGCATGCCGCGCCGCTACGCCGATTATCCGGCGCAGTTCACGGACTTTAATATGATCGCCTCGATCGGCGGCTTCGGTTTCGGCCTGATGCAGGTGTACTTCCTGTTCTTCGTCGTCTTGCCGACCATCCGCGGCGGCAAGGCTGCGCCAGCGAAACCATGGGAAGGCGCGGAAGGCCTGGAATGGACCGTGCCGAGCCCGGCGCCGTTCCACACGTTTGAAACGCCGCCGACCGTGAAATAAGGTATCGCGGGCCGGCGTGTTGCGCGGCCCGTCTTGAATAAAGTGCCTGCCATGACCGAAGTGAAAACTGAGCGCAAGAAACCGAACAACCTGCGTACCGGGCTGATACTGGGGGCCCTGGCGGCCTTCTTCTTCCTGTCCGTGTTCGTCAAGCGCATGTGGCTCTGACGTGACGACGCCCCACCAACAGGAAACGCGCGGCCTGAACCGCAAGATGCTGGGCAAGCTGCTCGTCATTGCCGTGCTGATGTTCGGTTTTGGCTATGCCCTGATTCCCGTCTACAAGCAGATTTGCGAAGTGATGGGTATTAACGTGCTGACGCAAAAAGATGGCACGGTGGCTTACGACAACAATACGCAGGTCGATACGACGCGCAGCATCACCGTCGAGTTCGACGGCAATGCGCAGGGCCCATGGCGCTTCCGCCCGACCGTGTCGAGCATGCAGGTGCATCCGGGCGAGCTGGTGACCGTCCTGTATGAAGTGGTCAACACGCAAAACCGCGTCGTCAACGCGCAAGCCATCCCCAGCTACGCGCCGCAGAGCGCCACGCCGCATTTCAAGAAGGTCGAGTGCTTCTGCTTCAAGCAGCAGACCTTGAAGGCCCACGAAGCGCGGCAGATGCCGGTGGTGTTCTTCCTCGATCCGGCCCTGCCGAAAGAGGTGAAGACCATCACCCTGTCGTATACGTTTTTCGAGATTGCCGGTCTGAGCCAGGCTCAGACGCCGGCCGTCCAATAGGAGAGTGCCATGGGCGAACCCAAGCAGCCTGAAAAAGCGTCGTTCCTGTATTCGCTGCGGGCCGTCGTCTGGTCGTTCACGGGGCTGCGCCGCAAGAGCGATTTCGACACGGATTCGGCCAAGCTCAATCCCGTGCACATCGTCATCGCCGGTTTCCTGGTGGTGGCTTGCCTGATCGGCATCCTGATTTCAATTGTTAAATTCGTCGTTTTATAAATTATAAAAAACCACCCTATAAGTTTTTGAGGAGATGATGATGAGTTCCAACCACGCCGCCGTACCCTATTATTTCGTGCCCGGCCCGTCGCGCTGGCCCATGCTGGGCGGCGCCAGCCTGCTGCTGACCATGATCGGCGCCTCGGCCTGGGTCAACGACGTCTCCTGGGGCCCGTACGTGAACTACCTGGGCATCGCCGGCATCCTGCTGGTGCTGTATTTCTGGTTCGGCGACGCCATCAGCGAATCGGAACAGGGCCTGTACAGCGAGCGCATCGACCACTCCTTCCGCTGGAGCATGAGCTGGTTCATCTTTTCGGAAGTCATGTTCTTCGCCGCCTTCTTCG
This sequence comes from Janthinobacterium aestuarii, assembly GCF_046113285.1. Classification (NCBI taxonomy): domain Bacteria; kingdom Pseudomonadati; phylum Pseudomonadota; class Betaproteobacteria; order Burkholderiales; family Oxalobacteraceae; genus Janthinobacterium; species Janthinobacterium aestuarii. The sequence goes on along the minus strand of NZ_CP142524.1, from coordinate 5,356,799 downwards.
GCGCCCTGTTCTATGCGCGCAGCATCTCGATGCCGTGGCTGGCCGACCTCGACCACAAGGTGATCTGGCCCGATTTCGCCGCCCACTGGGGCAATACGGGCCCGGCCGGCACGGTGCAGGAATTCACCACCATGACGCCGTTCTGGATTCCGACCATCAATACGGCCCTGCTGCTGACGTCGGGCGTCACCCTGACCATCTCGCACCACGCGCTGCGCGCCGGCCACCGCGCCATGACGGCCCTGTTCCTGTTCGCCACCATCGTGCTGGGCGCCATCTTCATGGGCTTCCAGGTCTACGAATACATGCACGCCTACAGCGAACTGAACTTGAAATTGACGTCCGGCATCTATGGCGCCACCTTCTTCATGCTGACGGGTTTCCACGGCTTCCATGTGACCCTGGGCGCCATCATGCTGTCCGTCATCCTGTACCGCGTGCTGAAAGGCCACTTCACGCCCGAGCACCACTTCGGCTTCGAAGGCGCCGCCTGGTACTGGCACTTTGTCGACGTCGTCTGGCTGGGCCTGTACGTGGTCGTGTATTGGTTATAATGGCGGGGCAGGGCGCGCGTTGTTGAGGGGCGCGCCGGCACCATAAAAAAAGCCGTACCGGGACATCCTGGGTACGGCTTTTTTCTTAGTGTGAAGAATTTTGCTAAGCAAGCAACGTCGTTGGCAACGGGGTCAGACCCGTCGGGTCTGACCCCAGCCGTTAATGTATTCCCGTCGGCTGGATGTAACCCAGATGATGCGCCAGCAGGATCAGCAAAAACAGGGTGATCGACAAGCCCACGCGCAGGGCCAGCGCCTGCACGGTGCGGTTGCTCTTGCCCTTGTCGCGCATGAGGAAGAACAGGGCCGAGCCCAGGCTGCCCAGGATCAGGATGAAGGCGATGGCAACGAGGATTTTCATGGATGGTAGCGCCAGGCTTGAGGAGGTTTCATTGTAATGCGTATCCGCTTCCATTTTAGATGGATTCCATTTGTTGTAATGCTGCTACTGGTGGCGTTGGGCGTGTCGCTGGCGCAATGGCAGCAGCGCCGTGCCGATGAAAAAGTCGCCCGCGCCGCCCGGCTCGAGGCGGGCAACCAGGCGGCGCCGCTGGCCTTGACGGCCGCACCGCTGCTGCCGGACGATGCGCAAGCGATCGAATACCGCCGCGTTACCGTCACGGGCCATTTCGTGCCCGCCTGGACGGTCTACCTGGACAACCGCCCGTACAAGGGCCAGGCCGGTTTCCACGTGCTCACGCCATTTCAAATAGACGGTTCCGCCATGCACGTACTGGTGGCGCAGGGCTGGTTGCCGCGCAACAATGCCGAGCGCACGCGCATTCCCGACTACGCCACGCCCACGGGTACGGTGACGATCACCGGCATCGCGCGCCTGAACGCGGGCCATGTGATGGAACTGGGCACGGCGCCGGCCCTGGCGCCGCACGCCATCGTGCAAAATGCCGATATCGGCCAGCTGGCCCGGGCCAGCGGCCTGGCCCTGCAGCCCTTTATCCTCGAACAAACAGTCGACCCAGGTGATCCGCCAGCATCCGGCCAGCTTCCCGTGCGCGACTGGCCGGCGCCCGACCTGGGCGCCGACAAGCACCGCGGCTATGCTTTCCAGTGGTATGCACTGGCACTGATGGCTTTTTTATTTTTTGTCTTTACAGGATTTCGACGTGCAAACAAACAGCCCTGAAGCAACGCAAGACAACAGCAACAAGCAGGCACAGAATACGGGACGGTGGAAACTGCTGGCCGTGGTGGCCGTGTGCGCCTTTCCCATCATCGCCTCCTATTTCACGTATTACATCATCAAGCCCACGGGCCGCAACAATTACGGCGCCCTGATCGACCCCCGCTTGCATCCGATACCGGAAGCCCAGCTGCAGGTGACGGAACTGGACGGCAAGCCCGCGCCGCTGGCCCAGTTCAAGGGCAAGTGGGTGCTGCTGCAGACGGGCCCGTCCGATTGCCAGGAAGCGTGCAAGAAGCAATTGTTTGACATGCAACAACTGCGTTTGATGCAAGGCAAGGAGCGCGAACGCCTGGAACGGGTCTGGCTGGTGACGGATGGCCAGCCGCTCGACACGCTCGTGATGCGCGAATTCGACGGCACCAGCATGCTGCGCGTGAATAATGACGCCTTAAAGGCGTGGCTGCCCGTGGAGCCGGGCGGCAAGACCAGCGACCACTTATATTTGATCGATCCGCTGGGCAACCTGATGATGCGCTTCCCGAAAGACGCGGACCCGAACAAGATCAAGAAAGACATCGCCAAGCTGCTCAAAGCTTCGGCGATCGGTTGAGGAGTCTGCATGCCGACGATGCATCTTTCCGCGCTGGCCCAGCTGGGCTTGACGGGTCTGCTGGTGGCGCTGCTGCCTTTGAGCATGGTGTGGGTGTCCGCGGACGCCAATAAATACCGCAAGCTCGTGTGGATCGCCGTCTTCCTGACGGTCGACCTGATCATGTTTGGCGGTTTTACGCGCTTGTCCGATTCCGGCCTGGGCTGCCCCGATTGGCCAGGCTGCTATGGCTCCGCCAATCCTTTCCTGGCGCACGAGCACATCGTGGCGGCGGAAACCCTGATGCCGACGGGACCCGTCACGGTGGTGAAAGCGTGGATCGAAATGACGCACCGCTACCTGGCCATGGCCATTGGCGTGCTGATCGTGGCGATGATGGTGCAGGCGTGGCGCCAGTGGAAGAAAAACAAACGCGAGGAATTCGCGCCCGCGCTGCCGACGGCGCTGTTTTTGTTCGTCTGCCTGCAAGGCGCGTTCGGCGCCTGGACGGTGACATTGAAACTGCAACCGGTGATCGTCACCATCCACTTGCTGCTGGGCATGGGCTTGCTGGCCATGCTGACGTGGCTGGGCGGGCGCCAGGATCAAGCCGTGCAACCCTTGCTGCGCGCCGATGCGGACGCTGCCGTGCTGCGCCCCGTGCGCGCGCTGGCTGTCATGTCGCTCGTGCTCTTGACGGTGCAGATCGCGCTCGGTGGCTGGGTGAGCACCAACTACGCCACCCTGGCCTGCACGGATTTCCCCCTGTGCGGCGGCAAGGTCATTCCGGAGATGGATTTCGAGCATGGTTTCCACCTGTGGCGCGAACTGGGCAAGACGGCCGCCGGCCACTATTTGCCGTTTTCCGCGCTGACGGCCATCCACTGGGTGCACCGCAACTTCGCCTTCATCGTGCTGGCCGGCATCGGCTATACGGTGTGGCGGGCGTGGAAATTGCCATCCTTGCGCGGCACGGCCCGCTGGGTGGCGCTGGTGCTGGCCCTGCAGGCGGCCACGGGCCTGGCGACCATCTACCTGAGCTGGCCATTGTCGATTGCCGTGCTGCATAACGGCGGGGCGGCGCTGCTCGTGTTGTTGCTGACCATGTTAAACTACAAGGCTAAATTCCAACTCGATGTAGCGCGCAATGTTCAGCGCGCTTGCGCCGCCGCGCCAGTGCCCTCGGCACCAGCCAGTTCTTCCCGTACCGCATAAATGACTACTCAGACCATCAGCCGTAAACCATCTCCCCGCATCGCCCAGTACTGGGCGCTGACCAAGCCCCGCGTGACGCAGCTGGCCGTATTTTGCGCCGTCATCGGCATGTTCCTGGCCAGCGAGGAGTTGCCGGACTGGCACGCGGTGGTGTTCGGCACCATCGGCATCTGGCTGCTGGCCGGCGCCGCGTTTGCCGTCAATTGCCTGGCCGAGCGCGAGATCGATGCGCGCATGGCCCGCACGGCGCGCCGTCCGATGGCCATGGGCGACATCACGGTGAAACAGACGGTGGTGTTCGCGCTCGTGATCGGCGGCCTGGGCATGGCGATTTTGTATCACCTCGTCAATCCGCTGACCATGTGGCTGACCTTTGTCACCTTTGTCGGCTATGCCTTGATCTACACCATGGTGCTCAAACCCGCCACGCCGCAAAACATCGTCATCGGCGGCCTGTCCGGCGCGATGCCGCCCGCGCTGGGCTGGGCAGCCGTCGCCAACGACGTGCCCATGCAGGCGTGGCTGCTGGTCCTGATCATTTTCGTGTGGACGCCGCCGCACTTCTGGGCGCTGGCCATGTACCGCCGCGACGATTACGCGCGCTCGGGCTTGCCCATGCTGCCCGTCACGCACGGCATGCAATTTACGCAATTTCACGTCTGGCTGTACTCGATCGCGCTGGCCGCCACCACCTTGCTGCCGTACGCCGTGCGCATGAGCGGCCTGATCTACCTGGCTGCGGCCGTGGTGCTCAATGCGGGCTTCCTGTATTACGCGTGGAAGATGTACCGCCACTACACGGACTTGATCGCGCGCAAAGCGTTTACTTTTTCCATCATCTACCTGGCATTGCTGTTCGCGGCCTTGCTGGTCGATCACTACATTCCCCTCGGCACATGAAAAAAACCCTGACTCTGTTGTTGGCGGCCGCGCTGGCCGTCGTTCTCGCCGGCTGCGGCAAGCCTGCCGCACCGAAGCTGGCATTCAAGAATACGGACGTGACGGGCCTGGGCTATGCACGCGAATTCGCGCTGACGGACCACACGGGCCAGCCGCGCACCCTGGCCGACTACAAGGGCAAGCTGGTGCTGATGTTCTTCGGCTACACGCAATGCCCGGACGTCTGCCCCACGACCATGGCCGACATGGCGCAGGTGATGAAGGAAATGGGTCCGCAGGCGGACCAGGTGCAGGTGCTGTTCGTTACCGTCGACCCCGAGCGCGACACGCAGCAATTGCTGGCGCAATACGTGCCGGCCTTCGACAAGCGCTTCGTGGGACTCTATGGCAGCCTGGAACAGACGGCCAAGGTGGCCAAGGAATTCAAGGTGTATTACGCCAAGGTCGAAGGCGAGACGGACAGCAGCTACACGGTCGACCACACGGCCGGCACCTATGTGTTCGACCGCGAAGGCAAGATCCGCCTGTTCGTGCGCCACGGCGAAAAGCCTGCCGCCATCGCGCACGATCTTAAACTTCTGCTATCCTGACCCGGTCGCGCCCCCCGGGCGCCATCTTCAGGATATGCAGTACATGGACAAACGTTTCGAGCCGCACGCCCGCCTGGCAGCCATCATCTTCTTGTTGATCGGCTGCTTTTTCGTCTTGCGGCCCTTCCTCGCCGCCATGCTGTTTGCCGCTTGCGTGGGCATTTCCAGCTGGCCCCTGTATCTCCTCCTGCTCGACCGCCTGAAAGGCCGGCGCAACTGGGCGGCCGCCATCATGACCCTGTCATTGCTCCTGGTCATCGTGCTGCCGCTGGCCCTCGTCACCTACAACCTGGCCGATAACGTCTCGCGCATCTATGAACAGTTGCGTACGGCGCTGGAAACGGGCGGCCTGCATCCGCCCGCCTGGCTGGCCAGCATTCCCGTGGTGGGCGACACCATCGCCGGCTACGTGGAGCGCCTGCTCGCCGATCGCGAGGAATTATTGAATCTGGGCAAGACGATGCTGGAGCCGGCGCGCCATTTCCTCGCTTCCGGCGGCATCCTGCTGGGCACGGGCCTGGCGCAGACCAGCCTGGCCGTGTTCGTCAGCTTCTTCCTCTACCGCGACGGCCAGCAGCTGAGCCGTGCCTTGATGACGGGCGCCGGCCGCATCATCGGCGACAGCGCGCCCGGCGTGGGTCTGACCATCAGCCGCACCGTGCGCGGCGTCATGTACGGCTTGCTGGGCACGGCGCTGGCGCAAGCGCTGGTGGCCGTGGTGGGTTTCCTGATCGCCGGCGTGCCGGCCGTCGCGCTGCTGGGCGTTGCCACCTTCATTTTTTCGCTGATCCCCGTGGGTCCGCCTCTGATCTGGGGCGGTGCCGCCATCTGGCTGTTTTCAGACGGCCAGACGGGCTGGGGCATTTTCATGCTGGTGTGGGGCGCGCTGCTGATCAGCGGCGTGGACAACGTGGTCAAACCCATGCTGATCAGCCGCGGCAGCAGCCTGCCGTTCTTGCTGGTGTTGCTCGGCGTGCTGGGCGGCGTGCTGGCCTTCGGCTTCGTCGGCATTTTCATCGGGCCGACCCTGCTGGCGGTGCTGTACAGCCTGTTGCAAACGTGGACGGTGGGCGAGACCACCGTGCCGCAGGGCAAGGATACGATTACGTTGAAGAAGTAATCAGTCGCGCAAGTCCGCATCGAGATCGCGTTCCTGTTTCGGGATTACCTTGATCAGCACGATGCGGGGCCCGTTCATCTTCTTGACGACGATGTCGAAGTCGACGAAGGTGATGCGCTGGCCCTGCTTTGGAATGTCACCGAGCTTGACCATGATCAAGCCGCCCACCGATTCCACGTCGTCCAGCCCCAGTTCCTCGTTTTCGATATCAATGCCGAGGATGCGTTCGAGCGAGAAGATGGGCAGGCTGGCCTTGCCGATCAGGGTGCCGTCGCTTTGCTTGAGCCAGTCGTTTTCATTGCGGCGGAATTCGTCGCGGATTTCGCCGACCATGGCACCGAGCAAGTTATCGAGGGTGATGAAACCCAGCGGGCGCTTGCCCTTTTCGCCGATCAGGGCGAAGTGCGGCGCGCCGTCGCGAAAGCGGCGGAACAGTTCCAGCGCGGGCGTGCGCGCGGAAATGATGTCGACGGGACGCAGGAAGGGCGTGAGCGAGGTGATCGGCTTGCCCGCCTGCTGGGCAAAGAACAGGTCTTTCAGGTGCACCACGCCCAGCACGTCGTCTTCATTCGTGTCGAAATACGGGTAGCGGCTGAAGCGGTTGCGCAGCACCGTGTCGAGGTTTTCTTCCAGCGTGCTCGACGCGTGCAGGGCGATCACTTCATTGATCGGGCGCATCAGGTCCGATACCGTCATTTGTTCGAAATCAAGCGACTGGGCCAGGATGTTACGCTCGTCGCGCGTAAACTTTTCGCCGGGCTGGCTGGTGCGCAGGATCAGTTTCAACTCTTCGGACGAGTAATGGGCATCGTGGCCGCCCTTGCCGGACAGGCCCGCCAGGCGCAGCACCCAGTTGGCGCTGGCGTTGAGCAGGTAGATGGCCGGGTACATGGTCCAGTAAAAGCCGTACAGGGGAATCGCGCTCCACAGGCCGACGGCTTCCGGGTTGCGGATGGCCATCGATTTGGGCGCCAGTTCGCCCACGACGATATGCAGGAAGGAAATCACGCTGAAGGCGAGGACGAAGGAGATGCCGTGGATCAGCTCTTGCGAGGTGACGCCGATGGCGCCGAACAGCGGCTCGAGCAAGCCGGCAAACGCCGGTTCGCCGACCCAGCCCAGGCCCAGCGACGCCAGCGTGATGCCCAGCTGGCAGGCGGACAGGTAGGCGTCCAGCTGGCCATGCACCTTGGCCAGGATGCGGCCCCGTAGTCCCTGTGTCTTGGCGATGGCGCGGATGCGCGTGCGCCGCAAGGTGACGATGCCAAACTCGGCGGCAACAAAAAAACCGTTCAGCGCGACCAGGAAGAGGGCGAGCAGGACTAGCAAGACATTGTGCATGGGGGCGCAAAAGATGGGCTGTTAAAACGTCATCTTAAACGACGAAGGCCGCCATAGCCTAATTTAGCCGCGCGCCCCGCCCGTGCAGGCGGGCGCGCGCGGCGGGTTTTTCGCGCTTTTCAGCCTTTGGCCGCCGTTTGCGGTCCGCCGCGCATGGCAAACACCATGACGGCCGAGACGATGGCGGGGATGGCGACGACGAGGAAGATCGTGCTGTTGGGCCAGTTCAGGCGGATCAGCTCGCCGCCGAGCACGGGGCCGATGATGGAACCGATGCGGCCCACGCCCAGGCTCCAGCCGATGCCCGTCGAGCGCAGGGTGGTCGGGTAGTAGCTGGCCGCCAAGGCGTTGACGGCTGGCTGGCCGCCCACCACGCAGAAACCGGCGATGAAGATCGTGATGAACAGGAAGGCCAGCGACACGTCGGGACGGCCGATCAGGGCAATTGCCACGGCAGCGACCAAAAAGCACGGCAGCAGGATGCGGCGGAAGCTGGAGCGGTCGATCAGCTGGCCCATGACGAGGGTGCCGATGGTGCCGCCCACTTGCAGGGCCGTGCCGGCCAGCACGGCGTTGGCCGTCGACAGGCCCGCTTCCTTGGCAATCGTCGGCAGCCAGTTGGACAGGAAATACAAGTTCAGCAAGTTCATGAAATTGATGACCCACAACAAAATCGTCATCTTCGCGCGGCCGCCCGTAAACAATTGCAGCACGGGTGCGCCCTTGTGTTCCTTTTCATGCACGACGTATTGCGTGTCGGCCGTGATGTTGACGGTGGGGTCGATGCGCTTGAGCCACTGCGCCACCTTGTCGAGCTTGCGTTTCTTGAGCACCAGGAATTGCATCGACTCGGGCAGCAGGAAGAACATCAGCACGCCGATCACCAGCGGCACCACGCCGCCCACGTAAAACACGGATTGCCAGCCGAAGGCGGGAATCAGCGCGGCGGACAATAATCCGCCCAGCACGGCGCCCAGGGTAAAGCCGCACGAGACGAGCATCATCAGGGTGACTTTCTTGCGCAGCGGACTGTATTCGCCGGCCAGCGCCATGGCGTTCGGCATCACGGCGCCCAGGCCCAGCCCGGTAATGAAGCGTATCAGCTGCAATTGCTCGATGTTTGTTGCCAGCGGCGTGACCAGCATGCACAGCGAAAAGAAGATGGTCGAGCCGATCAGCACGGGGCGGCGGCCGAACTTGTCGGCCGTGATGCTGAAGACGAGCGAACCGACCAGCATGCCCAGCAAGCCCGCGCCAAACACGGGACCCAGGTTGGCCTTGCTGACATGCCAGTCGGCAATGATGGCGGGCGCCACATAGCCCATCGCCTGCACGTCGAAGCCATCCATGATGACGCACAGCCCGCACAGGATCAGCATGCCGATCTGGAAGGAGCCGATCCTGTTGTTATTGATGAGATCGGGAATATCGATCGTCTTGCCTGCCGTGGACATGGTGATGCTCCTGTTTTTTTATGGTGATCGCGCCCTGCCGGCGAGGGAGGGGCGCGTGTTTGTCTCAGGCTTTATTACAATCGCTTTTGATTGATTATTCAAACGTTATTTTCGAATGGATTTATCAGCTTTCCTTGTGAATCTTTGGCTGGCCCTGGATGGCGGCCAGGATGACATCGAGTGCCGGGTGCATGATCTTGCGTTCGTTTGAAATGACATAAAACTGTTCGCGCAGGGATGAGGCGTCGCCGACCAGCACGGCGCCGAATTGCTCCTCGATATCGGCCGCCAGGCTGGCCGGGGCGAAGAACAGGCCCAGGCCCTTGCGGCCAAACGCGTTGAGCATGGCGTTGTCCTCGAATTCGCCGACCACGTCGGGCCGCACGCCTTGCTGCACCATCCATTCATCGATGCGCCCGCGCAAGGCGTTATTGCGCGCCGGCAGCAGGAATGGCGCGCCATGCAGGCTGTGCGGGAAGTTGTCGCGGTATTGTGCGGCCAGCGCGGGGATGCCGAACAGTTTCATGGCGCTTTCGCCCCACAGGTGGCTGGACACGCGCAGGCTGGCGCCGGCGGGCACGGCGCGGTCCGTCAACACCAGGTCCAGCTTGTGCAGGGCCAGGTCGGCCAGCAAGGATTCAAATTCGTCTTCCAGGCACACGAGCTTGACGGGCTGGTCCAGGCTGCGCGTGGCGTCCAGCATGCGGTAGGCCATCAGTTTCGGCAGGGAATCGGAAATGCCCACCGTCAAACGCATCTTTTCCGCGTCCGTATCGGCCAGCGCATCCTGCATCTGCTCGCCCAGCAAAAAAATCTGGTCCGCATAGCCGAGCGCCAGCCGGCCCGCTTCCGTCGGCACCAGGCGGCGTCCCTGCGGCTGCAGCAGGGAGCGGCCCAGTTCCTTTTCCAGCAGGGCCAGCTGGGTGCTGATGGTTTGCACGGCCAATCCCAGCCGTTCGGCCGCGCGCGTCACGCCGCCTTCCTTGGCGACGACCCAAAAAAAGTACAAATGGCGGTAATTGAAGCCCGTGGTTTTCATCGCGATATCCTATCTTCTGTTTTTACGAAGTAATACTTCCATTATCTTCTATTTTTAAATGTGTGACATGTCCCTATACTATGTTTCATTAAATCTAGATAACGGGGAACTATCGATGAAGCATTTCAGAGTGTCATTTCTGGTGACATTTATCTGCCTGGGCATTTCCGCCTGGTGGGGTTATACGCACGGTGGCGTGCAGACGATGCTGGCGGCGCTCGGTATCGCTGTGATCCTGGGCGTGATGGAAGTCTCGCTGTCGTTCGACAACGCGGTGGTCAACGCCTCGGTGCTGAAGAACTGGGATAAATTCTGGCAGAACCTGTTCCTGGGCGTGGGCATCATCATCGCCGTGTTCGGCATGCGTCTGCTGTTCCCGCTGGTCATCGTGGCGCAAGCGGCGGACCTGGGCTTGATGGAAGTATGGAATCTGGCACTGAGCAATCCGGAACAGTATTCGATGCACCTGACGAATCACCACGCGGAAGTGGCGGCATTCGGCGGCATTTTCCTGCTGCTGGTCTTCCTGAACTTCCTGCTGGACTCGGAAAAAGAAACGCACTGGCTGGGCCGCATTGAAGAAAAACTGGGCGCGCTGGGCAAGATTTCGTCGATTTCGGTGATGATCGCGCTCGGTACCCTGATGGTCAGTCTGTCGATGATCGAAGAAGGCCAGAAGCTGGTGGTCCTGACGGCCGGCCTGTGGGGTATTTTGACCTACGTGGGCGTCGATGTGATCAGCGGTTTGCTGGAAGGCGACAACGGCGACGGCAACATGGGCGACATCATCAAGCGCGGCGGTATTGGCGGCTTCCTGTACCTGGAAGTGCTCGACGCCTCGTTCAGCTTTGACGGCGTGATCGGCGCGTTTGCCATCACCAAGGATGTCGTGATCATCATGCTGGGCCTGGCGATCGGCGCGATGTTCGTGCGTTCGATGACGGTGTTCCTGGTGCGCAAGGGCACGCTCGACGAGTTCGTTTATCTGGAGCACGGCGCGCACTATGCGATCGGTATCCTGGCCGTGATCATGTTGGTCAGCATGAAGTTCCACATTCCCGAGATTTTCACGGGTCTGATCGGGGTGGCCTTCATTCTCGCCTCGCTGTGGTCGTCGATCCGCTACAAGCGCAGGATGGCCCTCGAAGAAGGCCGGATGGAAGCGCTGGAAGCGGTCAAGGCAGTGTAAAGAATGCGCGGCAAACGACTACACCCGTTTGTCGGCAAGTTGCAGCAAGCGTCGCCGCCGGCCTGGGGAGTCAGGCCGGTGGAGGACGCCAGGTGTTTGGTCATATACAACCCACATAGGAGAAATACATCATGGCAATCAGTCTGCAAAAAGGCGGCAACGTCAACCTGAGCAAGGAAGCCCCCGGCATTTCGAAGATGATCATCGGCCTGGGCTGGGATGCCCGCGCCACCGACGGCGCCGCGTTCGACATCGACGGTTCCGTATTCCTGTTGAAGGCCGACGGCAAGGTTCGCGCCGACGTCGACATGATTTTCTACAACAACCTGAAGTCGAGCGACGGTTCCGTCACCCACTCGGGCGACAACACCACGGGCGCCGGCGATGGCGACGATGAAACCGTCGTCGTCGACCTGGCCACGGTGCCGGCCGAGATCGACAAGATCGCCGTCTGCGTGACGATTCACGATGCCGAAGCGCGCAAGCAAAACTTTGGTATGGTATCGAAGGCGTACGTGCGTTGCGTGAATGCCAACGGCAACACGGAAATCGCCCGTTTCGACCTGTCGGAAGACGGCTCGGCGGAAACGGCCATGGTCTTCGGTGAAATCTACCGCAACGGCGGCGATTGGAAATTCAAGGCCATCGGCCAGGGATATAAAGGCGGTCTGGGCCCACTCGCAGCATCGTTCGGCGTCGGCGTATAAGTTGTAAATAATCAAGGCGGTCCGCAGCGCGGGCCGCCGCCATCACCATCATCGTTGAGGAAGGAACAGTTGAATGCCGGTTTTTAATGTAACAGGGGACGTCGACCCGTTTCTGCATGTGTCGCTGGCCAAGGGCGAGAAGATTTATTGCGAATCCGATGCGATGGTGATGATGGAAACCAATCTTGAGCTGAAAGGCAAGATGACGGGCGGCATAGGCGCTGCGCTGATGCGCACCTTTGCCAACGGGGAATCGTTCTTTCAGCAGCATATCGAGGCCATGCGGGGCGACGGCGACTGTCTGCTGTCGCCCACCTTGCCCGGCGCGATGCGGGTGCTCGAGGTTGGCACCCAGCAATACATGATCAGCGACGGCGCCTTCGTGGCGGCCACGTCTGGCGTGGAATTGAAGGTGCGCACGCAAAGCCTTGGCAATGCGCTGTTTGCCCAGAGCGGTGGTTTTTTCATCACCGAGACGGCAGGCAGCGGCCAGTTGGCGGTGTCCGGTTTTGGCGCGATGTCGGAACTGGAAGTGACGCCTGGCAAGGACGTGGTGATCGACAATTCGCACGTCGTATGCTGGGACAACCGCCTGCAATACGAAATTTCCATCACGACCGGCAGCAGCGGCGGCTTTCTGGGTAATTTGATCAATAGCCAGACCAGCGGCGAGGGTATGGTGCTGAAGTTTTCAGGCACGGGAAAAATCCTCGTGTGCTCGCGCAACCGCGCGGCCTTCCTCGCCTGGACGCAAAGCAAGCCGGCGTAACTAATATTTGATGTAACCAAGCAAACAGGAGCTATGCGTATGTCTGTCAATTTGAGCAAGGGCCAGAAGATTTCTCTGGACAAAGAAGCTGGTACCACCCTGACCCGTATCACCATGGGCCTGGGCTGGGATGCGGCCAAGACCAAGGGTTTCCTCGGTTTCGGTTCGAAGACGGAAGCCGTCGACCTGGACGCGTCGTGCGTCATGTTCGACGAGAACAAGGGCACGTCCGACATCGTCTGGTTCCGCCAGCTGAAAAGCAAGGACGGCAGCATTGTCCACACGGGCGACAACCGCACGGGCGCGGGCGATGGCGACGACGAACAGATCAATGTCGATCTGTCGAAGGTGCCGGCGCACGTGAAAAGCCTGGTCTTCACCGTCAACAGCTTTACTGGCCAGAACTTCTCGCAGGTGGAAAACGCCTATTGCCGCATCTTGAATGCGAGCAATAACCAGGAAGTCGCGCGTTTCAACCTGTCTGTGCAAGGTTCCCACACGGCACAGATCATGGCCAAGCTGTACCGCCATAACGGCGAATGGAAGATGCACGCCATCGGAGAAAACGGCAACGGTCGCACGTTTGACGACCTGATGCCCCAAATCTCAGTGCATCTATAAGGAGCAGTACGCAGCGGGCGGGGGACGGACCGGATACCGGCCCTTGTCCGCTGCTCTATTTTGAAGGAGAGTATGTCGTGATGCGATTGCTGATAGCCTTGCTACTTCCGTGTCTCACGTTTTTCATGCTGGGGCGCCCGCTGGCCGGTGCCGCCGCCTTGATCTTGCAGTGCACTGTGATCGGCTGGGCGCCGGCGGCCCTGTGGGCCCTGTACACGGTGAACCAGCATAAAACGGAGCAGGAACTGGAAGGTGCGTTAAGCCGCAGCTACATGCGCAGGCGTAGTCGCTTGATTTAAGGTCGAATGATCTAAATCAACCGGGCGCCAGGAATCCTTGCGCTAAAGCCCGTACGAGCGATCGTGCGGGCTTTTTTGTGCGCGTGCGAGGCGCTACTCATCGCTTTCGGCTGGGCATATTGCCGCTTGTGCGGCCTCTTGCGAGGACGTTTCCGCTGCCGCCAGCAGGGTGTCGACGGTGCTGGCGTCAACGCGCTTCATGTCTTTCGACCACGATACGAGTAAGGCGAAAGACAGCAACAGGCTGATCACGCCGATGACTAGCGTAAGACCGATGCCCCATTGCGACCACTTTCGTTGTACCAGGTTGAAGTGTTCAACACTTTGCCATTTTCCATTTTTCCAGGCCATCTCACGGCCTTTGATGCCCAGCCAGATGGCAACCCCGATGCCAACGTAGGGGATCAGTGCGAGTAAGCCTATCCACGTGCGGTTGCCGATCGCCCATATCCAGTTCAGCAGGAAGGCACCCCAGCTCCAGCCAGCCACACCGGCAGGCAGTGCCTCGGCGGCGTCACTGCGCGCGCCACAGTTGGCGCAAAAGTGCGTCTTGCCTTCCGCTTGCTGCGTCCCGCATGCCGTGCAAAACATGGGCTATCCTTCACGATGAATGGTGACCAGGCGGCTGCGGTGCATGGGTTTATCCCCCGCAACAGCCGTACAGTGCATTCTTCTTCGTCGACGTCATGGCTGTCTTGATTACAATCAAGAGTTACCCTTGTCGTGCCAGGCAGCTCACTTCTTGCAGCGTATCGGCACGTTCACGGAATTGCCGTCTGAACTCAAGTTGCGGTATTGCAAATCTTCGCTCTCGATGGCGAAGCGGGGCACGGCGTGCACGTAGCGCTGCTTGCAGACCGTGTCGTCATTGATCAGTTTGCCCGCCAGCATGTAGTCGCACAGCGCGAAGCGCGATTCCTCGTCGTCGAGGATCAGCACGCGCGCGGCGCTGTACAGCGCCGATTGCAAGACGTCCGGGCTGCAGTTTTCCGGGCCCGTCAGTTTCAGATGGGTCTTCGTCTGCGTGGCCAGGCGTTGGAGCTTGACGAGGGCGGCGCGCTCTTCCTTGCGGGCATTGTCGACTTGGGCGTCGCCGCTGGACAGGCGCAGCGCCAGCGAGGCGATCTGGTCGATGGAAATATGCCAGGCAAAGCCTTCGAGGCGCGTGCGGATCTGGCCGGGCAAAGGATCGGCCGCATCGACTTCGCAGCGGTACTGGCCCAGGTGGGGACGGCACAGCACGGGAATGGCAAAGGCCGAGGTGCGCTTGCCCTTGACGAATTTCTGGCTCAGGTCGCCAAAGTTTTCATGCGTGATGGTATCGAAGCGGGCTTGCCCAAAGCCCATCTTGACGAGATTTTCCTTGCGCTGGCGCGAAAACAGGGCATCGACGGCATCGTAGATATTCTTGTTGAAGATGCGGTCCAGCGGCTGGCGCTCGTCCGACATCTTTTCGAACACGGCGCTGGAATTGGGCGCGTTGGCGTCGATGGAAATGAGGATGAAGGGCTTGCTGTTCAGGCGCGGCGGCACGACGGCCATGTCGTTGCCGTACAGTTGCGTCAGGGCCACGTCCCACAGGGTTTCCACGCCCAGGTTGTCGGCCGCGCCGCCGTCGAACAGGTGCACGTAGGACGGCGATTCGCGCGACTCGGAACCGAGTTCCGGCACGAACGTATTTTTCGGACGGAAACGCTCGAAGGTGACGGAATCGAACACGCCGGGAAAGGCGGCCGAGGTGGCCACGGCCGTGGCCAGGCGGATATCCTGGATCGGCGAATGCAGGGTGCCGTAGAAATACTCATAAGAAAACACCACGCGCTTGCCGCCATCGGTGGCATCCGTCGCGTTGGCCAGGAAGATGGGGCCGTCGTGCGGCAAGTCCTCGTAGGTTTTCTTGTCGTACAGCACATCGTCGAACACGTCGGACAGGAAGGACGTGCGCGTCTTGTTCGTCAACAACATCGTCGTCAGGTTGGCCGGTTTCAAAATGGTCTGGCCGAAGAAATCCGTTTTCAGCTTGCTGCGCAGCAAAGGCCAATCCGTCTGTCTGCCATGCAAGGCATAGTAGCCGCCCGCGATGGCGCCGCCGGACACGCCGGAGATGGCCGAGGCGCCGCTGACGAGACCGAACTGCTCCAGCTGCTCCAGCGAGGCGGCCGAGAAATTGGCTGCGCGGCTGCCTCCGCCGGACAGGGCGATGCCGATGAAGTGGTCGTTGGGCATCGGGTTCTGGATGCGCGCCTTGGGCGCGTCGATGCGCAGGCGCGGGGCTTCCTGCACGGTGAACGTGCGGTTTTCCACGCCGCTGTTGGGGCGCAGGGCGAGTACCGTGCAGCCGCTCAGCAGCGCGACGAGGATAAATGGTGCGAACAAGCGTGGCTTCATGCGTGATCTGTGCGTAGTCATTGGTTGGGATACGGACGGAAACGTGTGCGATTCTAGCAAACTTGCTGGTGATTAAGCATGCAGCTGATATGCGAGGAGGGCGGCGTTGTAGCCCGCGTGTACCAGCATGGGCGCCAGCAGCGCACCGCTGCGTTCGTACGCGAGGCCCGCGCACAGGCCCAGCACAAAGGCAGGCAGCATGGCGGAGGGCGGATGCATCATGGCAAACAGCGCGGCGCCGATGGCGATGGCTTGCCAGGCCGGCAGCGAACGGCGCAAGCCGCCCTGCAGCAAGCCGCGGAAAATGAATTCCTCGCATAGGGGCGCGGCCAGCACGCCCAGGGCCAGCAGCCACAGGCTGTCCCACGAACTGCCGCCCGCTGCCGCCGCAGGTGCTTGCAGCACGAGCGTGCAGGCGATGCCGCAGAGAGCGGATACGGCCGCGCCTGCCGTACCCCAGCGCCAGGGGTGCCTGCCTCGTGTCATGCGCGGCACGCCGGCCGTCTTGCTGCGCCAGTAGACCAGGCGCAGCAGCACATACGTGAGCACGCCAGCCACCTTGTCCTTGAGCAGGATCAACAGCAGGATTTGCAGAATAAAAAACAGCATGGCGGCGATCAGGCCGTCGGCCGCCGTCACCCTGGCCGGCGGCGAGGCGGACGGGTCGAGCAGGTAGGGCACTTCATCGCGTGCTTTTTGCCACAGGGCCACGGCCAGCGCCGCCGTCAGCACGACAAACACCAGTTGCTGCGCCAGGCTGCCGGCCGCCAGCGCGACGATGTACAGGCCGGTCAGCAGCAGGTATAGATACGTGTAGGCCGGCCGTATCTTTACCGCCGCCTCGGTGGCCAGCGGATCGCTGGCAAACACGCCCAGCGCCACGGCGATCGCCGAGTACAGGGGGATGCCGGCCAGGGCCAGCAGCATCAAACCCGCCATGTCCCACCGCCAGGCGTCTTGCCAGGCCAGCGCCGCGCTGAACAGGATCAAGGGGTAGAGCAGGGCCAGCGCGGCCCACAGCTGGGCTTTTTGCCGCAGCGCCTGGTCGACGGCGACGGGAAACGTGTACAGCAGCCACAGCGCGCCGCCTTCCTTGTTGAGGGTCTGGAAGGCCGACATCATCAGCACATAAGTGCCGAGGAAAAAGCCGGTAGAGGCCAGCAAGACGGGGCTGGAAAGCAGCTCGTGCAGGTCGCGCGCCTGGCCCGAGAACAGGGCCTGGCCACCGAGGATCAGTAAAGGCAGCAACAGGGTTTGCACGAGAAAATTGCGGTCGCGCAGCAGCAAGGTCAGCTCGCGGCGCTGGATCACCGTGCCGGGGCGGGCGCGCCACTTGCCAGCGGACTGGTTCGCAGGGGAGCGCTTGCGGCCGGCCTCGCGCTGGCCCGCGCCCACCACGCCGTGGCGCAGCTGGCGGCGCAGCAGGGCCATGCCCAGCAGCATCAAGCACAGGCATTGCGCCAGCAGCAGCACGGCCGGCAAGGCCGCTGCCGCACCTCGGGCATTGAGCAAACTCACCAGCAGGCCCGGCGCCGTCCAGCCGGTCCAGGCCGGCATGGCCGCCGCCCACGCGTGGGCAAAGCCGCCCGTGCCCATGCCGAACGACATGCCCATATACATGGGAAACAGGCCGGCCACCGACAGCAGGGCCTGCAAGTTGCGCAGCTGCGCAGGACTGAGCGACAGGCGCAAGCCCGTGTCGATCAGGGTACGCAACATGGCTGCCAGGGCCAGCAGGAGCAGGCAGGCAAACAGCCCCGACAGCGGCGAAAACCAGCCCTGGCCCGAATACCAGGCGATCATGGTGGTGCCGGGCCACAGCACCAGCAGGCCGAGCGGGTTGACCAGCGTGCGTTCGAGCACGCGCGCCCACAGCAGGGTGCCCTTGTCGACGGGCAGGGTGACCAGCCATTCCAGGTCCCAGTCCGGCTTCGACAGTTCTCCCATGCCCAGCGGCAGCAGCAGGCTCACCAGCCACAGCAGCGCCAATTGCAAGGTCAGGGCGCCCGCCAGTGCCGCACTGAACGGTTGCTCGATCAAGTGGGCGATGACGGGCGCCATCACGCGCTCGCCTGCCTGCAGGCTGCCCTTGGCCTGGCAAACGGCCACCTGGTCGAGCAGGCAATGCATGTTCAGCAGGTTGTGGCGGGCGATATTGCCGGAGGCAAATAGCATGGGCAAGACCAGCAGCGCGCCCAGCAGCCAGCGTCCTCGTTTCTTTCCTGGCGTGGCGGGCCGGCTCTTGCCTCCCCGATGGAACGCCAAGCCCTTGCCGCTGACGTTGAGCAGGCGCTGCAGGCGCAATCGGGTCAGCAGCCAGACGGCGCGCCAGGCGGTGGGTGGCGCCGGTGTCATGCGGTGTCGTCGGTGAGTTGTAAAAAGAGGTCTTCCAGGCTGCCGTCGCTGGACAGCTGCTGGCGGATCTCGTCCAGGCTGCCCGTGGCGACCAGGGCGCCACGGTGGATGATGGCAACCCGGCTGCACAGTTTTTGCGCCATGTCGAGCAAATGCGTGGACACAAAAATGGTGGTGCCGGCCGCGGCGATGCGCAGCAGGCGTTCCTGCACGTCGCGCGACGCACGCGGGTCGAGGCCGTTGATCGGTTCATCGAGGATCAGCACGGCGGGATCGTGGATCAGCGCGCACGCCAGGCCCAGCTTTTTCTTCATGCCCAGCGAATAATTGACGGCGAAATCCTCGCTCGCCTCGTCCAGGCCGAATTCCGTCAGCAGACGCGCCGTGCGCGTGGCCGCCTCGGCACGTGGATAGCCATGCATTTCGGCCACGAATTGCAGGATTTCACGTCCCCGCAAATAATCGTAGAAGATGGGATTGTCGGGCAGGTAACCCACCTTGCGCTTGACGGCGGCGCCATCGCGGTGGCAATCGAGGCCATCGATCAGCACGCGCCCGCTGCTGGGCACGAGGATGCCCATCAGCATGCGGATGGTGGTGGTTTTACCGGCCCCATTCGGGCCCAGGAAGCCGAAGACCTCTCCTTTGCCCACTTGTAAGGTCAGCGGCTTGACGGCCTCGAAGGTGCCGTAGTGTTTGGACAAACCTTCGAAGCTGATCATGGCGCACCCAGCGCGGCCAGCAGGCGCCGCTCGCCATCGGGCGTGAGGCGCAGGGCACGGCTGTCGAGTTCGCGCTCGGCCCAGCGCCGGCGCAGGGCCAGCTGCAGCAGGGCCGCCCCCAGCGCCCCGCCCAAATGGGCGCGCCGTTCGCTCCAGTCCAGGCAGGCACAGGCGAAGCGGCGGCGCTGGCGCTGCAATTGCGGCACGTCGATGCCCAGCGCCGCCATGCCGGCCGCGCCCGCTTCCGACAGGCAATATTCGCCTTCGCCGCCATCGTCGAGCAGCCAGCCTTGCGCGTGCAACTGGTCGTGCATGGCGACGGCGACCGTGCCGGCCATGTGGTCGTAGCAGGTGCGCGCATGGCGCAAGCGGTCCGGCGTGGAGGGTGTAAACGGCGTTGCGGGCACGCCGGCCACTACCAGCAGCGCCTCCAGCGCCCGCGCCACCTCCGTACTGGCCAGACGGTAGTAGCGGTGCTTGCCCTGCGCCAGCATCGACAGCAAACCGTCATCGCGCAAGCGCGCCAGATGGGCGCTGGCCGTCGAGGCGCCTACCTCGGCCAAGGTGGACAATTCCGTGGCCGTGCGCGCATGGCCATCGAGCAGGCTGCACAGCATGCGCGCGCGGGCCGGTTCGGCGATGGCGCCGGCCAGTTGCGCCAGGCCCATGTCGGCCGAGGGAAGTTTGTCATCCATGATTCGTCCGTGGGCGAAGTGTTGTGGTGGAAGGACCAGCATACTCGTGTCCCCACATCACTGCAATGGAATGCGCATGCCGCTCGCCGACGTTGTTATCGCCCCCACCGACCCTTTTTCCGCCGTCACCCACGCGGCACCGTATGGCTACTATCGCCGCCTGGCGGACGGCCCGCCGCTGCGTTTCGAGGCGTCGCTCGATTGCTGGCTGGCGACGGGCGCGGCCGGCGTGCGGGCCGTGCTCGAGCATCCTGCTTGCCGCGTGCGCCCGGCAGGCCAACCGGTACCGGATACGCTGGCAGGCACGCCGTGCGGCGCCATCTTTGCCGAACTGGTGCGCATGAACGAGGGCGAGCGGCATGCCGTGCCGAAACAGGTGCTGGCGCGCGCGCTGGGCCAGGTGGACCTGGCTCGCCTGCACGGACGGGTGATGCAGTTTGCCGGCGACCGCGTTCCCGGCAGCGCCGCGCAGCTGAACGAGGCGATTTTTGAGCTGCCCCTGTTCGCCATGGCGGACTTGCTGGGCTTTGCGCCAGCGCAATGGCCGGCGCTGGCCGCCTGGACGCGCGACTTTGTCGCCTGTTTGTCGCCGCTGAGCAATGGGAAAGAATTGGCCGGCGCGCAGCAAGCGGCCGATGCCTTGCTGCACGGTTTTACCGTATTGCTGCGCGAGGCGGATGCCTTGCCCGGCAGCTTGCTGCACGACATCGTGACCGGGGCGGATGCCGTCGGCTGGCGGGCGTCTGGCGGCGTGCTGGCCAACCTCGTGGGCTTGCTGTCGCAGACGTGTGACGCCACGGCCGGCTTGCTGGGCAATGCAGTCGTGGCCTTGCGCGCGCAGCCGCAGTTGTCCGCGCAAGTGCGTGCTGCGCCTTTGCTGTGGCCGGCCATGCTGCGCGAAGTCAGCCAGCATGATCCCGCGATCCACAACACGCGCCGCTACACGGCCGATGCCGTGGAATTGCCCGGCGTGCGCATACCGGCCGGGCAGACGATCGTCGTCGTGCTGGCCAGCGCCGGCCAGGCGGAGTCGGGTTTTGGCCATGGCCGCCACGCCTGTCCGGGCCAGTCCATCGCGCAGACGATTGCCACGGCATGCCTGCAGGCATGGGCCGACGGGCTGGAAGACATGCCGCTGGCCTGGTCGTACCGGTCTTCGCTGAATGCCCGCATCCCCGTTTTCAGCACTGGAGAAATAGCATGATTGCCGTGATTTTCGAAGTCTGGCCCAGCGCCGAAGGACGCCAGCAGTATCTGGATCTGGCGGCCGCGCTGCGTCCCTTGCTCGCTGACGTCGATGGATTCATTTCCATCGAGCGCTTCAGCAGCCTGAGCGAGCCTGGCAAACTGCTGTCGCTGTCTTTCTTTCGCGACGAAGCGGCACTGGCGCAGTGGCGGCAGCTGGAAGCGCACCGCGCGGCGCAATCGGCGGGCAGGCACGGTGTGTTCGACGACTACCGGTTGCGCATCGCCGGCGTGGTGCGCGATTACGGCATGCTGGAGCGCCAGCAGGCGCCTGCCGACAGCCAGCGCCGCCACGGTATTTAGCGGGGCAGCGCGCCCTGCGTAATCTTGACCTTGACCCGGTAGGTGGGCGCGGCCGCGTCCAGGGCGGGCGGCGTGGCCGGATCGACGTCGAGCAGGGTGAACGTCAGGTGGTTGACGGTCACGGAGCTGGCGGCGCCGGGCATGGACTCGGACAAGACGATGTCGGTGGCGCCCGCGCTGTTGAGCAAACTGAAACTGTAGCTGACGTAGCCTTTCCACACGCACACGGCGCCCTTGCGGCAGCGGCTGTCGTTGACGCGCTCGAGTTTCAGGGTATCGGTGGCCGTGATGGCGACCTGTTCGCCCGGCGAGAGCACGTGGGTGACGCTGCGCGGCGTGTTTTCCGCGTCGCCGGCGCTGCCGGCCGCGCCGCAGCCCGCCAGCACGGCCAGGCAGGCGATGAACAGGGGGAACAACCACGTTCGGTACGATTGATGTAGATAGTGCATGTTTTTCCTTTCAGGTGAAGCGTCCCGGCGTGGCGTCCACGCGTGGGATGAAAATGATAATAACAAAATGATATTTTTCTGGCGCACTATTGGCGCGCTGCCGATGAATTGACGCGCCGGCCACGCGGCGCGCCGATTACTGCGTAGAATGGCTGTTTTGAAAATCAGGAAACAACCATGAAAAAAACCGACCTGGCCAAAAGCGATGCCAAGAAACTGATGGGAAAGATGAATGTTCCCGGCGCCGGTGCATTCGGTAAGGAAGCGGTGGTCGTCGACCGCCGCGAGCAGCGCAAGCGCGATCAGGCGCTGGGCCTGGTGCCGTTCGCCGTCAAGCTGAACAGCGATCTGGTGTTGCAATTGCAGACCCTGGCCAAGGAGCGCGGCGCGGATCTGAATGAATTGGTCGCCGAGCTGATCACCAAGGGCTTGGCTGCAGCATAAGGGCTGACAATGTTTATCTGTTGATAAATATCATTTATAAAACTAAAAGGCGCCTTGCGGCGCCTTTTGCATTGCGGCATTGCTTGCGATTACACGTAGGCCGCCAGCGCGCCCTTCATTTTCTTCAGCGCCGCCACTTCGATCTGGCGGATGCGCTCGGCCGATACGCCGAACTCTTCCGCCAGCGCGTGCAAGGTGGCGCCGGAGCCGTCGTCGTTGGCCAGCCAGCGCGCTTCGATGATGCGGCGCGAACGGGCGTCCAGCTTCGACAAGGCCGTTTCCAGACCTTCCGATTGCAGGCGCGTCACTTGTTCCGCTTCCAGCACCTTGGTCGGCTCGCTTTGCTCCGACGACAGATAGGCGATCGGCGAAAACTTGTCGTCTTCATCGTCGGTCGGCGACTCCAGCGCGATGTCGCGGCCGCTCAAGCGCGTTTCCATTTCGATCACTTCTTCGCGCTTCACGTCGAGCAGCTTGGCCAGCGCATCGATCTGCTTCGGCGTCATCGCATCGAGGCCCGTCTTGTGGCTGCGCAGGTTGAAGAACAGCTTGCGCTGTGCCTTCGTCGTCGCGACCTTGACCAGGCGCCAGTTTTTCAGGATGTACTCATGCATCTCGGCTTTCACCCAGTGCATGGCGTACGACACCAGGCGCACGCCCTGGTCCGGATCGAAACGTTTCACGGCTTTCATCAAGCCGATATTGCCTTCCTGAATCAGGTCGGCGTGCGGCAAGCCATAGCCCAGATAGCCGCGGGCAATCGAGACCACCAGGCGCAGGTGCGACAGCACCAGCTCTTGCGCGGCGGCCAGGTCATTTTTTTCGCGCAGGCGTTTCGCCAGCGAAATTTCTTCGTCGTGGGTCAACATGGGCAGACGGTTCACGGCCGAAATATAGGCGTCGATATTGCCCAGATTGCCAGTGAACCCGAGGCCCAGCGCATTACTTTTGGTCGGAACCAATGCGGATGTTGCGGACATCATAGTCATGTTTTCTCCCTCGTAGTCTTGCTTTGTTCCAGTTGGCCACATCACACGATGTGGCCCGATTGTCTGTTCTGTTTTGCGTATTCGGTCTTGCACTTTGCAGATCGCGGCACCATCTTCATCTGGCGTCCATGGCGGTTCTGCTGTTGGTATGTCCCTATATTAGCACTCTCTGCCTGAGAGTGCCAATCAGCACATTTAATCGTCCTGATAGCCTAAATGCTATGGTGATTTAATGCTTGATATATATCTCTGAACAGCGCGAGATAGCGCTTTACGACAACATGGCCAGTCTACGGCCTCTGGCTGAAGCGAGCCTTAAGAATACTTGCTAAATATCAAGATAACAGCAGATGGGGATGGCGAGGCGCATGGCGGCGCCAGGAGCGCCGCCATGGAAAGGAAGGTCAGTTCAGGCGCGCCAGGTGGCGCTGTACGCAGAGGAAGGCGCCGATCAGGCCCAGGCCGGCGCTGACGGCCAGCAAGCCGGCCATCGGCAGCGGCGCCAGCGGCACCAGCTGAAATTCGGACGCATACAGGCGTGCAAACTCGGCAATCGCGGTATTGAGCGGCTGCAAGGCCAGCGCCACGGCGCCCAGCGCCAGCGCACCGGCGCACAGGCCCAGCAGGGCACCCGTGTAATAGAAGGGGCGGTGGATGAAAGTATCGGTGGCGCCGATCAGTTTCGAGATGCTGATTTCATCGCGCTGCTGCATCACTTGCAGGCGGATGGTATTGAAGACCACGGCGATGACGGCCACGCCCAGGGTGATGGCCAGCAGCAGCAGCACCAGGCGCAGCACGCCCAGCAGGGCCGCCAGGCGCTTGACCCAGGCCGAATCGACTTGCGCCGATTCCACGCCGGGCAGGTGGCGCAACTGTTCCGCCACGGCATCGACGTCCTGCGCTTCGCTGGCGCTGCTGAAGGCGTCGAGTTTCAGCACATAGCTGTCGGGCAGGGGATTGTCGCCCAGGGTGCTCAGCACGTCGGCCAGGCCGTTCTTGTTCTTCAGCGTATCGAGCGCCTGTTCGCGCGGGATGAAGACGATCTTCGCCTTTTGCTCGCCGACGATCTTGCGCATGGCGCTGGCCAGGGCCACGGCTTGCTCGCGCGGCGTGTCGATCTTCAGGAAGACGCTGATTTCCGGGTCGACCGACATCTGTTCCGACATGGGGCGCACATTGTCGAGCATGGTCAAGCCGGCGAACGGCAGCGACAGGGCGATGGCGACGACGAGCACGTTCAACAGGAAGCCGCCTGGCGACTTGCGCAAGTGAATCAGCGCCGAACCGAGCGCGAAGCGGTGTTGACGGAACCAGCCTCTCATGCCTGTTCTCCCTGCGCATCGTCCTGGTCGGGGGCGGGCGCGAAATCGGGATCGGGTGGCGCGAAGACGGGCGCCTGCGTGGCCTTGTCGATGGCGACCAGCTGGCCGTTCTTCAGGTGGATCACGCGGGCGGCGGCGTCGAGCATCTGTTCGTCATGGCTGGAAATGAGGCAGGTCACGCCCACCGAGTGGAATGCTTTGAGGGCGTCGAGCACCTTGTTGGCGCTGGCGCGGTCCAGGTTGGCCGTCGGTTCGTCGGCCAGAATGATCTGCGGCCGGTTGACGATGGCGCGCGCGATCGATACGCGCTGCTGCTCGCCGCCCGACAGCGACAGCGGACGCGCCATGGCGCGGTCCAGCAATCCCACCTTGTCGAGCGCGGCGCGCGCGCGCTGCTCGGCGGCAACTTTATGCGCGCCGACGACGAGCAGCGGCAGCATGACGTTGGCCAGGATGGAGCGGTCGTTCAGCAGTTTTTGTTGCTGGAAGATCAGGCCCATGTTACGGCGCAAAAACGGCACGCCGGCCGGCTTGATCTTCGCCATGTCCTGGCCATTGACGATCAGCTTGCCCGACGTGGGGCGTTCCATGGCGGCGATCATTTTCAGCAAGGTGGACTTGCCGGCGCCGGACGGGCCGGCCAGGAAGACCAGCTCGCCCTTGGCAATACTGAGCGAAATGTCGCTGAGCGCCACGGCGTCGGGGGAGTATTGCTTGGAGACGTGCTGAAATTCAATCATGTATAGGCTTATCCGAGCAGCGCTTCGACAAATTCGGCAGCCACGAAAGGCTGCAAGTCTTCAATTTTCTCACCGATGCCGATGAAATACACGGGCACGGGGCGCACGCGGGCAATCGCCGCCAGCACGCCGCCCTTGGCGGTACCGTCCAGCTTGGTGATCACCAGGCCGCTCAGCTGCAGGGCATCGTCGAAGGCCTTCACTTGCGTGAGGGCGTTCTGGCCCGTGTTGCCGTCGATGACGAGCAGGGTTTCATGCGGTGCGCCCTCCATGCCCTTGCCGATCACGCGCTTGATTTTCTTCAATTCTTCCATCAAGTGCAACTGCGTCGGCAGGCGGCCGGCCGTGTCGACCATGACCACGTCGATGCCGCGCGCCTTCGCCGATTGCACGGAGTCGTAGGCCACGGCGGCCGGGTCGCCCGATTCCTGCGAAATCACGGTAACGTTGTTGCGCTCGCCCCAGACCATCAGCTGCTCGCGCGCGGCGGCGCGGAAGGTGTCGCCCGCGGCCAGCAGCACGGACTGGTTGTTCGACTGCATGTGCTTGGCCAGCTTGCCGATGGTGGTGGTCTTGCCCGCGCCATTGACGCCGGAAATCATCATCACCAGCGGCTTGTGGCGGCCCAGCTCGAAGCGCTTTTCCAGCGGCGAGAGCAGCTCGATCAGCAGCACTTTCAGCGCGGCCTTGACGGCGGCTGCGTCGAGCAGCTTGTCTTCCTTGACCTTTTTCTTCAATTCCGTGAGCAGGAATTCGGTGGCGTCGATGCCGGCGTCGGACATCAGCAGCGCCGCTTCCAGCTCTTCGTACAGGGCGTCGTCGATCTTCGCGCCGACGAACAGCACGGACAAGGTGTTCGAGGTTTTCGACAGGCCCGCCTTCAGGCGCGTCATCCACGATTTTTTCTCGGGTTCGGCGGCCACGATCACGGGCACGAGCTCGGCCGGCGCGCCGCTCAGGGGCGTAGCGGCTGGCTGCGGTGCGGGCGGCGTGGCGGGAAGGACGAGGGGCTCGGCTGGTGCGGCCTCGGGAGCGATGGGTTTTTTCTTGAAGAAACTAAACATGGATGTGTGGTGGCGGGTGCTGACCTAAGGCCCGGCGGCGCCGGACACTGTGTTACGGGCTATTCTACCAGAGCGCGCCCGGCCCTTCATGCTTTACTGTTCGATTGGCAACATTGCGTGCCTATCCACGGAGATCGCCGCAGTTGCCGCGCTTTTCAACGGGTTCAATGCGTTTGCAGGGCCAGCGCCTGGTGGCGGCGGCGCCAGTCGGCGATGCTTTCGTCGACTTGCCGCAAGTCCAGCACATGCAGGAAAGAAGGGGGCTGCTTGTACAGCACGGGACTGCGTCCCCCTGCCCACAATTCCATGCTTGGCGGCAAGTTCGCATGCAGTTGCTGCAGGCTGTCGCGCGTCTGCCGCTGCTTGCTGGCGCTGGAAAACGACAGCGCCACGATATCGGCCCGCTGCGCGCGGGCGGCCGCGACGATGTCCGTCAGCGGCGTTTCCACTCCCAGCGACATGCAATGGGCGCCGGCCGCCGCGCACAGCGCCTCGGCCATCAGCAGCCCCAGGCCATGACGCTCCTGCGGCAAGGTACTGAGCACGATGCGTGGCGTGCGCGTCGATGGGCTGCTTGCCTGCGGCAGGGAAAAGATGGCGTGGCGCATCACCGTTTGCAAGGTTTCGCTATACAGATGCTCTTCATACACGGCCAGGTCGCCGCAAGCCCACGCCTCGCCCACCATGCCCGTCAGGGGGGCGATCACGTCGATGGTGAACGCTTTCAAGCCCAGCACGGCCAGCGCCTGGCGCAGGGCGTCCCCCAGTTCCGCCATCTGGTGGCCGTGGCACAGCGACAGGTAGTGTTCGAGCTGCGGAGGCGGCGTTGACGGCGCCGCACTGCCGGCGCTGGCCAGCTGCTGCAGTTGCACGGTGCTGTGCTGCATGATTTTTCCCGGACGAAAGCCGAGGTCCAGCAGGCGCTTGACCATGCGCAACTTCTGCACTTGCTCGGCCGGGTAGCTGCGTTCGCCAAAGGCGTCGCGCTGAGGCTGGGGAAAAGCGTAGCGGCGCTCCCAGACACGCAAGGTTTCCTTGGCCAGCCCGGTATCGCGCTCGACATCGCTGATGCTGAAGGCGGAAGTAGGTTGCAGGTCAGTATCCATACCAGGGGCTTGCTCGCATGCCAAAAAGAACGTGGAGTGCATTTTACGCCTTCCGCCGCCCCGGACCAAATAGCTGAATCCGATTGGAAATTGCCGACGTATAAGTTGTGGAACGGCCGAGGGCGCTCATTGACATAAATCAATATTTCATCGATTATCCATGAGGCTCGTTTTGTCCAGGACAAACTTAATACAGGTGTACTCATGAAAATTGCCGTCGTCGGAGCAGGAATTGCAGGTTTGTCGTGTGCCTATCGCCTGGCGCAGGCGGGCCAGGACGTGACCTTGTACGAGGCGGGCGACTATTTTGGCGGCCACAGCCATACGGTCGATGTCACGCTCGATGGCGTCACGCATGGCGTCGACACGGGTTTCCTCGTGTTTAACCACGCCACCTATCCGAACCTGGTGCAACTGTTTGACGAACTCGGTGTCGAGGCGGCCGACAGCGACATGTCGTTTTCCGTGAAGATGCCGCTGGGCACCTCGTCCGATGCCCGCGTGCTGGAATGGGCGGGCGCCAATTTCGATACCGTGTTCACGCAGCGCAGCAATCTGTTGCGCCCCGCCTTCCTGCGCATGCTGCGCGATATCGTGCGCTTCAACCGCCAGGCCAGCGCCCTGGCCATGGCCAGCGTGCCGGCGCCGGCCATGTCGCTCGGCGAGTTCCTTGATCTGCACAATTATGGCGACGAGTTCCGTCACTGGTATCTGTTGCCCATGGCCGCCTGCATCTGGTCGTGCCCGGCGCGCCAGATGCTGGCCTTTCCCTTGGCCACCTTCATCCGTTTCTGCCACAACCACGGCTTGCTGCAAGTGAGCAACCGGCCGCAATGGCGTACGGTGCGCGGCGGTGCGCGCGTGTACGTGGAAAAACTGCTGGCAGGCATTGCGCAGCAGCGCCTGGCGTGTCCCGTGCTGGCCGTGCGCCGCCAGCCGCACGATGGCGCGCGCATGGTCGAGCTGCATACGGCGGCCGGCGTCGAGCATGCCGATCATGTGGTGCTCGCTTGCCACAGCGACCAGTCGCTAGCCCTGCTGGCGGACATCCGCGACGACGAGCGCTCCGTGCTTGAAGCCGTGCGCTACCAGCCAAACCGGGCCGTGCTGCATACGGATGCGTCTTGCCTGCCGCAGCGCCGCCGCGCCTGGTCGGCCTGGAATTACCAGGGCCGGCCGGCCGCGCAGGAGGGCGAATCGCCGCAGGTATGCGTCCACTATTTGCTGAACCAGCTGCAGCCGCTGCCGTTTACGACGCCCGTCATCGTCTCGCTCAATCCGCTCGACGAGCCGGACCCGGCCAAGGTCATCGACGCGTTTTCGTATGCCCACCCCGTGTTCGATGGCGCGGCCATTGCGGCCCAGGCGCGCCTGGCCGGTTTCCAGGGCGCGCAGCACACGTGGTTTGCGGGCGCCTGGACGGGCTATGGTTTCCATGAAGACGGTTTGAAGTCGGGCCTGGCCGTGGCGCAAATACTCAATGGCATGGCGGCGGCGGAGCTCGGCCATGCCGCGTAATTCATCGCCGTCCGTGCCGCCGCAGCCCCAGCTGTGTCTGGGGCGGGTGCGGCATGCGCGGCTGCGTCCGCGCGCGCATGCTTTCAGTTACGGCATGTTTTATCTGCGCCTGCCCTTGCGCAGCCTGGGCGCGCACGATTTTCCTGCCCGCTTGATCTCGCGCAACGGCGCCAATGTGCTGTCCTTCCGCGACAGCGACCATGGCGATGGCACGACGCCGCTGCTGGAGTGGATCGATGGCTTGCTGCGCCAGCAAGGCGTGCTCGACGCGGGCGGCGAAATCTGGCTGCAAACCATGCCGCGCATGTTCGGCTATGTGTTCAATCCCGTCAGCTTCTGGTTTTGCCACCGTACGGATGGCGCCTTGCGCGCCGTGGTCTGCGACGTGCGCAATACCTTCGGCGAGCGCCACCTGTACCTGCTCGAGCAGGGCGGGCCCATCGCGTATGGCAGCGAATTGCAGGCCAGAAAAATTTTCCACGTGTCGCCATTTTGCAAGGTGGAAGGGCATTACCGCTTCCGTTTCCTGCGCAACACTGAAAAGGATGGCGAGCGCCACCTGGCCCGGGTCGATTACGACGACATTAACGGTCCTGTTTTGCAGACGAGCTTGTCCGGTACGGCGCGGCCGCTGCGCGATGGCGCCATCGCCTGGGCTCTGCTGCGCTACCCGTTGATGACGTTTGGCGTGATGGCGCGCATCCATTGGCAAGCCTTGCGCCTGTGGCTGCGCCGCGTGCCGTTTTTCAGCAAACCCCACCCTCCACAAGAAAAGGTGTCCCGATGAGCTCCGACTCCCTGCCGACCGGCCTGCATGCGCGCAGCAGCGCGTGTCCCGCGCACTTGCCCGACCACACGCACCTGGATATGCCCGCTTCCGGGCGCATGATCGTGCGCCTGCTGCAAAAGCTGCAATATGGCGCCCTGCGACTGCGCACGCCGGATGGCAGTATCTTGCTGTACGGCGATGGCAGCCAGCCCGTTACCCTGGACTTGCACAACTGGCGCCTGTGTTCCGCCGTGTTGCGCTCGGGCGATATCGGCTTTGCGGAAACGTTTATCGCCGGCGACTGGCGCACGGACAATTTGCCGGGTTTGATCGAGCTGATGATACGCAACCGCGCGCAGATTGAATCGCTGATCTACGGCAACTGGTGGGGCAACCTGGTCTACAAGCTGCGGCATTTGCTCAACCGCAATTCGCGCGCCGGCAGCAAGAAGAATATCCACGCCCATTACGACATCGGCAACGCCTTTTATCAGTTGTGGCTGGATCCGTCGATGACGTATTCGAGTGCTCTGTTTGCCGAAGGCGCCAGCCTGGAGCAGGCGCAATGGGCGAAATACCGGCGCATTGCCGATCAGCTTCAACTGCGGCCAGGCGCCAAGGTGCTGGAAATCGGCTGCGGCTGGGGCGGTTTTGCGGAAACGGCGGCGCGCAGCTACGGCGCCCACGTGACGGGCCTGACCTTGTCGACCGAACAGCTGGCGTATGCGCGCCAGCGCCTGCAGGACGCGGGGCTGGCGGCGCAGGCCGACCTGCAGCTGTGCGATTACCGCGACAGCGCCGGCCAGTACGACGCCATCGCCTCGATCGAGATGTTCGAAGCCGTAGGGCAAAGCTACTGGCCCGGCTATTTCGCCTGTGTGGCGCGCAACCTGAAGCCGGGCGGCCGCGCCTGCATCCAGACCATCGTCATCGCCGACGACTTGTTCGAGCGCTACAGCAAGAGCACGGATTTCATTCAACAGTATATTTTTCCGGGCGGCATGCTGCCGTCGCCGGCCGAGTTCCGCCGCGCCGCCGAGGCGCAGGGCTTGCGCGTGGAAGACGCCTTCCGCTTTGGCCTCGATTATGCGGAAACCCTGCGCCAGTGGCGCGCCAGCTTCCTGGCCCAGCGCACGGCGCTGGAAAAGCAGGATTTCGATGGCCGTTTCCTGCTGACCTGGGAGTTTTACCTCGCGTATTGCGAGGCCGCCTTCCAGGCGCACAACACGGATGTGATGCAATTTACTCTGGTGAAGGACTGACCATGCGCCGCTTGCTTGCCACTGTTGTGCTGTCATTGACCATGTTGGGTGCCGCGGCCGCGCCGCCTGCCTTTGTCGCCGCCGACGTGCCCGAAGCCCGGCTGGCGGGCGAGGGCGAATACACGTGGTTCGGCATGCGTATTTATCGGGCACAACTGTGGGTGGGACCGCAGGGCTACCAGGGCGCGGCGTCGGCAACGGCGCCGTTTGTGCTGGAATTGCGCTATGCGCGCTCGCTCGACGGCAAGAAGATCGCCGAAGCCAGTTATGAACAGATGCAGAAAATCGGCGCCGGCACGCCGGAGCAGCGCCTGGCCTGGCTGTCCACCATGCAGCGCATCTTTCCTGACGTCAAAGAGGAGCAGCGTATCGCGGGCGTCTACCGGGCCGGCATCGCGCCCGGCGTGCGCTTTTATCTCGATGGCAAGGTGCTGGCCGACGTGAGCGATGGCGATTTCGCGCGCGCGTTTTTTGCCATCTGGCTCTCGCCGTCGACCACGGCGCCCAAGCTGCGCGCGGCCTTGCTGCAGAGTGCGGCGCCGCTGCCATGAACGCCGGGGCCAGCGCGTTGAGCTTGCCGGCCCTGTTCAGCTACGGCCTGTTCGGCTTGCCGCTGGCCATGCTGGCGCTGCCCATCTATATCTATGTGGCACCGTTTTATGCGCAGCGCAGCAACCTTGACCTGGCGCAGATCGGTGCCGTGCTGCTGGCGGCGCGCATCGCCGCCGCCTTCATCGATCCGGCCCTGGGCGCCTGGATGGCGCGTGGCGGGCGCAGTTATGCCATGCTTGTCGGCGCCGCGTTGCCCTTGCTGCTGCTGGGCTTTGGCGCGCTGTTCCATCCGCCCTCGATGCCGCAAGCGGCGACGCTGGCCTGGTTCCTGGCCGCCTTGCTGCTCGTCTACACGGCCTATGGCCTGGCCGGCATCGCGCACCAGAGCTGGGGCGCGGCGCTCACCCAGGCGTCCACGCAGCGGGCGCGGGTGGCGGCCGTGCGCGAAGGCTGCGGCTTGCTGGGCGTGATCCTGGCGGCCGGGCTGACTTCCGTGCTCGGTTATGACGGCTTGTCGCTGGCCTTTGCCTTCTGCCTGCTGGCGGCGGGGGCGCTGCTGCTGGCGCGCGCGCCGCGTCCCGTTGTGCGCAGTGCCGGGGAAGCGGTTTCCGGCAATGGCTGGAAGCTGCCGTTTCGCCAGCGCGCGTTCCGCTGGCTGTTTGCCGTCCTGCTCGTCAATGGCGTGGCGGCCGCCATCCCCGCCACCCTGTTCCTGTTCTTTGCCGGCGACTATTTGCGCCTGGGGCATTACGCGGGACCGTTCCTGATCGTCTACTTTTGCGCGGCGGCCGCCTCGATGCCCGTGTGGGTGGCCCTGGCGCGCCGGTTTGGCGAAGCGCGCGCCTGGGGCGGCGCCATGCTGCTGGCCGCGACCGTGTTTGTCTGGGCGTATGGCCTGGGCGCGGGCGCCGCCTGGGGCTTTGCCGCCATCTGCCTGCTGTCGGGCCTGGCGCTGGGTGCCGACCTGGCCTTGCCGCCGGCCCTGCTGGCAGGGCTGATCGGCGCGGCCGGCCATGCCGGGCGGCACGAAGCGGCATATTTCGGCTGGTGGAACTGGGGCGTGCAAATGAGCCTGGCGCTGGCGGCCGGCATCGCCTTGCCCCTGCTGGCCTGGCTCGGCTATGTGCCTGGCAACAGCAGCGGCGGTTTGCCGGCCCTGGCTGCCGCCTACGCCTTGCTGCCCTGCGCCTTGAAACTGCTGGCGGCGCTGCTGCTGTGGCGCGCGCCGCTACAACATATATATAGTGAACCCGGGGAGTATCGACCATGTACCTGATGAAATGCTGCCGGCGCGGCATGACGGCCGCCGCCTTGCTGCTGGCGCTGGCCGCCTGTTCCACGCCGCCCACGCCCGCCACTTACGCGCATGAAACACCCAAGCTGGACCTGCAACAGTACTTCAACGGCACGCTCGACGCCCACGGCATCTTCCAGGACCGCTCCGGCAAGGTCGTGAAACGCTTCACCGTCGTGATGCGGGCCAGCTGGGCGGGCGAGACGGGTACCCTGGACGAGGATTTCACGTATTCGGACGGCAGCCGCCAACGGCGCATATGGACCTTGCGCAAGACGGCGCCCGGGCGCTTCATCGGCACGGCGCCCGACGTGATCGGCGAGGCCGTCGGCGAAGTGGCCGGCAATGCCTTGCGCTGGCAATACGTGCTGGCGCTGCCCGTCGATGGCACGGTCTACCACGTCGACTTCGAGGACTGGATGTTCCTGATGGATGACAAGGTCATGCTGAACCGCGCCGCCATGAGCAAGTTCGGCTTCAGCCTGGGCGCCGTCACTTTATCGTTCAGCAAACGTCCGCAGGCGGCCCCATGAATCGCAAGATCACCAGCTGGGCCGGCAAGCATGTGTGGATCATCGGCGCTTCCAGCGGCATCGGCGCCGCCTGCGCCACCCTGCTGCTGGAGCAGGGCGCCAGCGTGGCCTTGTCGGCGCGTCACCGCGCCAGCCTCGAGCAGTTGTGCGAGGGGCAGCCGCTGGCGCAGGCATTGCCGCTCGATGTCACCCAGCACGCGCAGTTGCGGGCTGTCTGCGTAGAGTTGCAGCGGCAGTGGACGCATATCGACCTGATACTGGTGGTCGCTGGCGGTTATCAGGCCATGCGCGCCGATAGCTTCGACCTTGAGGCGGCGCAGGGCTTGCTGGCCCTGAATGTGGGCGGCATCTTCAATTGCCTGGAGCAGGCCTTGCCGTGGCTGTTGCGCCAGGGCAGCGGCGGCATCGGCATCGTCGCCTCGGTGGCCGGCTATGGCGGCTTGCCCAAGGCGCTCGCATATGGCGCCAGCAAGGCTGCGCTGATCAATCTGACGGAGTCGCTGTATCTGGACCTGCATCCACGCGGGATTGATGTATATCAAATCAACCCCGGTTTTGTCGCCACGCCTTTGACGGCGGACAACGATTTCACCATGCCGGCCCTGATGACGGCGCAGGACGCGGCCGCCGCCATGCTCGACGGCATCGAGCGGGGGCAGTTTCACATCCACTTTCCCAAACGCTTTACCAATACCCTGCGCCTGGCGCGGCTGTTGCCGTACCGCGCCTATTTCTGGCTGATCCGCAAGGTGACGGGCGTATGAGCACAAGCATGCTGGACACGGAAGGCGTGGAACAGGCGCTGGCGCGTCTGGTGGCATTTTACGAGCACCTGAGCCTGGAAAGCCTGGCCCAGCTGGGGGCCGTGTACGCGCCGGACGCCCATTTCAAGGACCCGTTCAACGAGGTGAAGGGGCATGCCGCCATTCTGGCCATCTTCGAGCACATGTTCGTGCAGGTTGATGCGCCCCGGTTTGTCGTGCTGGAAAGCCTGGGGCAGGGGCAACAAGCCTTTCTGACCTGGGAGTTTCGCTTCCGCATGAAACGACTGGTATCTGGCGAACAATGCATACGCGGCGCCACACATGTGCGCTTCGATGCGCAGGGGCGGGTGCTCGTGCACCGCGATTATTGGGATGCGGCGGAAGAGTTGTATGAAAAACTGCCGTTGCTGGGCTCTTTCATGCGCCTGCTCCGGCGCGCAAGCCAGCGTTAAAGCTTGTTTCTCTATGCTTTTAAGAAAAAAATGCAAAAAAGAGAAAGTAAAGATGTGAAATGGGGCCGCTGAAAACTTGATTTCGGTCAAAGTGTCGTTTTTTAGACACAAAAATATCAAAATATTGAGAAGGCAACATTGTAAGAAATTGTTTCAAGTGATGCGCAATTTGCAAGCAAGAGTCGTACTCATCCGTTCCAATCGGATGGTGGAAGCGTAGTCTGAAAAACATGGAAAACATTTCTATGTGAGCAATTTAAATTACCGGAAAGTCAGTAATTGTGTTGATACTCTGCCTATTTTTTTGACGCGTGCGCCGACGTCGAAAATAGCGCCTACGCCCCTGAATAATGCGGCAACGCACCAAAAATGGGCGCATGCATTCCCGTTTTTGGGCATTCGGCAGCAAACATTGCCGATGCCGTGTATGCTTCGTCCCGTTTATCCATTATCGCCTGACAAATTGTGCGCTTTGTCGCGTAAATCTTGGAGGGGAAATGAGGGGTAAAGCATGTTGACGTTTTAATCACTCGCCTGATACTGTTGCACTAATACAACGGGTGTCGACTAGGCATGCGCTATGATGGAATGGTCAATCAGGCCAATGCATTGGTTGGCAAGGGGCACTGGCTCTGTCGCGTAGTACGGTTGGCGATGGTCGGGATGCCTGAAAAAGCCCCCGGCCTGGTACCGGAAGTAACATGTTGGAACTTGATGGAATGTGAAACGGTCGTTATAGTGCCGCTTCCGGTGCCGTTTGAGCACCGAACCGGCGCACGAATAACGGTCGTTATGCAGCCTTCAAGCTTATCGGTGCAATAGCGTGCCGATACCGATATGAATGTTCCTCTGACCGGAACAGCAATGTGGCAGGTGGAGACCTTGCCCTCACTCATAAAAAGCGCTCTGCTAGAGCGCAGCTCGAGATGCATAGGCTGTATTACTTTTTGCTTCAAAAATTAAAGGAAATCGCAATGAAAAAAACTCTGATCACCCTGGCAGTTCTGGCAGCAGCCACTGGCGTAGCCCAAGCTCAATCGAGCGTTGTTATCTACGGTACCGTTGACGCTGGTTTCGTCAGCGAGCGCGGCGGTGTTAACGGCAACGTTAACAAACTGGACAGCGGCATTGCTTCGGCTTCCCGTATCGGCTTCAAAGGCACCGAAGATCTGGGCAGCGGCCTGTCGGCACTGTTCGTTCTGGAATCGGGCTTCGGCGTTGACAACGGTCAACAAGACGTTGCAGGCAGCTTGTTCAACCGTCAAGCTTACGTTGGTCTGAGCAGCAAAACGACCGGTACCCTGACCCTGGGTCGTCAATACACCCCTTGGTACAACACCCTGTCGAAAGTTGCTGATCCATTCGCAGCTGGCTACGCTGGTTCCGCTAAGAACCTGTTCCCATCGAACACCCGCACCAGCAACACCGTGCTGTACACCTCGCCAAACTTCAACGGCTTTGACGCTGACGTGGCTTACACCTTCGGCGAGCAAGCTGAGTCGAACAAAATCGGCCGCAAAATCGGCGCGTCGGCTGGCTACTCGAACGGTCCTTTGAACGCTCGTATCGCTTACAACAACACCAGCAACGACACCGCAACGACCGAAACCGGTAGCGGCCGTAACTGGTTGGCTGCAGCTAACTACGACTTCGCAGTTGCTAAAGCTTACATCGCATACGGCGCAAACAAAGGCCAAAACAGCGCCATCCGCAACAACGGCAATGTTAACGCGTTTAACTACACTTCGGCTGGCTACAGCACCGACAGCAACAACATCCTGGTCGGCGCAACCGTACCTGTTGGCCCAGCTGGCACCGTAATGGCTTCGTTCATCCGCACGAACGACAAAACCGCTGCTAACGCTGATGCTGATCAATGGGCACTGGGCTACTCGTACGCTCTGTCGAAGCGCACCAGCACCTACGCTTCGTACGCTAAAATCAAGAACAAAAACAACGCTGGCTACACCGTTGGTAACAACAGCAATGTTGGTACGGGCGACAAAGCCTTCAACGTTGGCGTTCGTCACTCGTTCTAATATTCGCGCAAGCGAAGCTTAGTACCGCTGCCAGCATCCCTTCGGGGATGCTGATAAGCAAGGAAACGCGCTGTCTGGCTTCGGCCTGGCGGCGCGTTTTTGCATTGGCGGCGCCAGTTATAATGGCGCCGTTACCCAAGTAAAGGAATGCCATGTATTCATTCACCTCGCCGCGCCTGGCCGCCATGCTGGCCGCGCTGCTGCTCGCTGGCGCCACGGGCGCCGCTGTTGCCGCCGTCAAGGGCAAGAAGCCGGCCGGACTGGAGCGCTATGGCGTGGCCGTCTATTCGGACCTGTGCCTGCAAAAGGATAGCGGCGAAATCGGCGGCCAGCGCGTCACCCTGCACCGCTTTGCCGAGGCCGATTCCGTCATCTATGAATTCACGGCAGGCGCCCTGAGCTGGCCTATCGTGGCCAACGACGTCAACCTGGACGCCGCCACGGGCGCCTTCGACTTCACCATCGCCGGCGCCGACAGCGAAGAGCGCACCATCGTCGGCAAGTTTTCCAAAGACGGGCAGACCCTGACCCTGGAAGGTGATTATTGCGGCGGCAACGTGCGCATGCCGATGAAACTGAGCCGCGTGCGCGATTTCGGCCGTCCCCTGAAAAACTGCACGCCATGCCCGTCGGTACCGGAAGCGCCGGCCGAGGCGGCGCCGGCCCAGGAAAGCGCGCCAGCGCCTGCCGCCTGAGTTATTGTGACTTGCGCATGAAAAAGGCCCGGTATCGACCGGGCCTTTGTTATTTCTCGCCTTGCAAGGGGCTTATTTGGCCGCCTGCGCCTTTTCCGCATTCGCGCGGATCGTCGCCAGTGTCGCGTTCGGCGTGATCAGGTTGCCGTCGTAGCGCAGTTCGATCAGGGCCGGCAAGTTGTGCGCCCTGGCGTGTGCCAGCGCCCGCTGCAGGGCAGGGGCGAACTCTTCCGTCGTATTCACCACTTCGCCATGCGCGCCATACGCCTGCGCCAGCGCCGCAAAATCGGGGTTGTGCAGGGTCGTGCCCGACACGCGGCCCGGGTAATCGCGTTCCTGGTGCATGCGGATGGTGCCGAACATCTGGTTATTGAAGACGATGATGACGACGCCCGCCTGGTATTGGACGGCCGTGGCCAGTTCCTGGCCATTCATCATGTATTCGCCATCGCCGGCGAAGGTGATGACGGTGCGCTCCGGGTGCACGATCTTCGCCGCCACGCCCGACGGCACGCCGTAGCCCATGGCGCCGTTCGTCGGCGCCAGCTGCGTGCGCATGCCGCCGTAGCGATAAAAACGGTGCGCCCACGAGGCGTAATTGCCGGCGCCGTTCGTCACGATGGTGTCGGCCGGCACCTGCGCCATGATTTCCTGCGTCACCTGCCACAGGTCCAGCGGCGCCTGGCCATCGCGGAAGATGGGCGGCTGCTCCTGGTAGGCGGCCAGCTCGGCCTTCGCTTCCGCGGGCGTATGTTTCCAGGCGGAAGCATCGACGGGGGCCATGGTGGCCAGCATGGCGCACACTTGCGGCATGCCGCTGTTGATCATCAGCTCGGCCTGGTAGACGCTGCCCAGCTCCTCGGCGTCCGTATGGATGTGCACCAGGTGCTGGCGCGGCACGGGCGAGTCGAACAGGGTGTAGCCGCCCGTCGTCATTTCTCCCAGGCGCGGGCCGATGGCGATGACCAGGTCGGCATTTTTTACGCGCGCGGCCAGTTTCGGGTTGATGCCGATGCCGACGTCGCCGATGTAGTTCGGGTGTGCATTGTCGAGCAAGTCCTGGAAGCGGAAGGCGCAGGCGACGGGCAGGTGGTTGCTTTCCGCGAACTGCTGCAGGTCGGCGCACGCTTGCGGCGTCCAGGTGGTGCCGCCGAGCAAGACCAGCGGCTGCTTCGCCGTCGCCAGCATGGCGCGCAGCTGCTGCAGCTGGGCGTCGGACGGCGCCGCCTGCACGCTCCGGTAGGCGCGCGTGTCGGCGACAGTCGCCATGGAAATGAGCATGTCTTCCGGCAGGGCCAGCACGACGGGGCCGGGACGCCCGCTGGTGGCGACCTGGAAGGCGCGCGCCAGGTATTCGGGGATGCGCTCGGCGCGGTCGATCTGCGCCACCCACTTGGCCATCTGGCCGTACATGCGGCGGTAGTCGATTTCCTGGAACGCTTCGCGGTCGACGAAATCGTTGCCCACCTGGCCGATGAACAGGATCATCGGGGTAGAGTCCTGGTAAGCCGTGTGCACGCCGATCGAGGCGTTGGTGGCGCCCGGACCGCGCGTGACGAAACAGATGCCCGGCTTGCCCGTCAGCTTGCCGTAGGCTTCGGCCATGAAGGCGGCGCCGCCTTCCTGGCGGTTGATGATGAAGCGGATGCCCGAGTCGTGCAGGGCGTCGAGCACGTCGAGGTAGCTTTCGCCAGGCACGCCAAAAGCGGTGTCGACACCGTGGATCTGCAGGGCATCGACCAGGATCTGGCCGCCGGTACGGGGTTGTTGCGTCATGTTCGGCTCTTTATATTCTAGTTGGGTGGCAAAGAAATGGGGCAAGCGGTGTGCATGCACCTGCATGCAGGCGGCTTGCCCCATTCATTCTATGTGAGCCGATTTGGCCCGGCTTTTGAAATGGCGACACCGAATTACACAATCCCCCGGGCCGGAGCCCGACGCGGGGCCCGGCGAGCGGTATTGTTCCCGCACAGGCCTTTTTGCAGAAACATGCTGCGGCGCGGTACAATGGCGGGTGAAGCAGGCCAGACAGTCGCTGGCCGGCGCAGCAATGCGCTGGCGGGAGGAAGGTCCGGACTCCATAGAGCGGGGTGACGGTTAACGGCCGTCCGTCGAAAGCCGCAAGGTATAAGGCGAGGAATAGGGCCACAGAGACGAGCGTATTAAGTTACGGTGAAACGCGGTAACCTCCACCTGGTGCAATTTCAAATAGGCACGCGATGATGCTGCTCGCGGAGCGTGCGGGTAGAAAGCTTGAGCGCCCGAGTAATCTGGCGCCTAGAGGAATGACTGTCATAGCGCCGACCTGCAAGGGAAGGCGCCGTAACAAAATCCGGCCTATCGGCCTGCTTCACTTGAATTCCTGCTCCCTGGCTTGCCGGGGAGTATCTTGGTCACCGCAGTTTGCATGCTGCGCATCAAGCAAAAGCCCCCGCAACG
This sequence comes from Janthinobacterium aestuarii, assembly GCF_046113285.1. Lineage (NCBI taxonomy): Bacteria > Pseudomonadati > Pseudomonadota > Betaproteobacteria > Burkholderiales > Oxalobacteraceae > Janthinobacterium > Janthinobacterium aestuarii. The sequence continues at coordinate 5,317,126 of NZ_CP142524.1, read as the reverse complement.
GGGCTTTTTTTGTTTCTAAAAATAGTGCAGCGAAGATAAAGTTGTATAGACAACTAAAGATGGACAATTGGTTAAAGTTTCTTAGTTCTAATTAATTGCTGCAGTGCAAAAATATTTTTCCTGCGTCAGGCCAGGCCCGGAAAACAGGGCAGGTATGCGCCATGGGCAAGTGTTTTTTGCTTTAAACCAAGTCTTTCTCTGCCGCTGCTGGCCGTTGTGCCTGCATGACGAAAGTATTGTCATGTGTCAACTAACTGTAAAAAATTCAATTTTTTGATTTCGTTTTTTTCGATGTTTACGGTAGGAAAACACATGTGTGCAGATGAGGTAGCACATTCACTATCTTTCATAAGTATCTAATTTATCGATATATTTTTATTTGAGACTCCTTCAACGATCTGCGCTAAGTCCTTAATTTCATTAATAAAATTCCTGTTTTGCCAATCGGAAACCGCTTGACCACTATCTTTGCTTCCTCTAAAGTGGGCAACTGTGTGAAAAAGTGTGTTTTTGTGGGAAATTTTCCCTTTCCATCGCGATGCGCAAGCGTTGCAAGCCAAGCTCAAAAAAAGGTCTTCCGTGTTTCAAGGCGCGTCCGCAATCAATCTCGATGCCAAAGGCAGGATGTCTATCCCTGCCAAGCACCGTGACGCGCTGGCGATTCAATGCGAAGGCCGTTTGACGCTGACCAAACACCCCGATGGCTGCCTGCTGTTTTTCCCCCGTCCCGTTTGGGAAAGCCACCGCCAGCAAATCGCCGCCTGGCCCATGTCGGCGCGCGCCTGGCAGCGCATCTTCCTCGGCAACGCCGTCGACGTCGAGCTGGACTCGGCGGGCCGCGTGCTGATCTCGCCTGAATTGCGCAATGCCGTCGGGCTGGCGCGCGAAGTGATGATGATCGGTATGGGCAGTCACTTTGAAATATGGGATGCCGCCAAATTGGCCGACAAAGAACAGCAGGCGATCGATGCCGGCACCCCCGATGTACTTTCCAATTTTTCTTTCTAAGGCTCCGTAATGACACAACTCACGGTGCCGGAATTTCAGCATCGCACGGTGCTGCTCGATGAAGCGGTCGATGCGCTCGACCTGTCGGGCGACCGCGCGCACGGCATTTACGTCGATGGCACGTTTGGCCGCGGCGGCCATAGCCGCTTGATCCTGTCGCGCCTGGCCGATGACGCGCGCCTGATCGGCTTCGACAAGGATTTGCAAGCCATCGCCACGGCCGAACAGATTGCCGACCCCCGTTTTCAGATCGTCCATGACAGCTTTGCCACCATGACGGCCAGCCTGGCCGAACGCGGCGTGCAGCAGGTGGACGGCATTTTGCTCGACCTGGGCATCTCGTCGCCGCAGGTCGACGACGCGGCGCGCGGTTTCAGTTTCCGCAACGACGGACCGCTGGACATGCGCATGGATACCACGCGCGGCGTCTCCGCAGCCGAGTGGCTGGCGGTGGAAACCGAGCAGAATTTAGAGAAAGTGATACGCGATTATGGGGAAGAACGGTTTGCTTTTCAGATTGCAAAGGCGATTGTTGCTGGCCGGGCAGTCCAGCCAATTTCAAGCACACGACAGCTTGCCGGCATCGTGGCAGGCGCCGTCAAGACCCGCGAGAAGGGTAAGGACCCCGCTACCCGCACCTTTCAGGCAATCCGCATTTTCATTAACAAAGAGCTCGAGGATCTCGAGATCGGTCTGAACCAGGCGTATGCCTGCCTGGCGCCCGGCGCGCGCATGGCCGTGATCAGTTTTCATTCGCTCGAAGACCGCATGGTCAAGCGCTTCTTCGCCTCGAAGGCGAACGTGGAGCAGCCTGACCGCCGTCTGCCGATCCGCGCGGTCGACTTGCCGCAGCCGGAAATGAAGCTGATTTCGAAAATGAAGCCGTCCGACGCCGAGATCGAGGGCAATCCCCGTTCGCGTTCGGCCGTGATGCGCGTGGCGCAGCGTTTGCCCATTCCAGTTAGTGGCGGCGCCCGATGACTGGCAAGCTGTGTGTCGTGCTGTCGGCCCTGCTGGTGTGCTGCGGCCTGTCGCTGGTGAACGCGCAGTACCAGTCGCGCCACCTGCTGATCGACCTGGAACGCGCGCAAGCGCTGTCGCGCCAGCTCGACATCGACTGGGCGCAACTGCAGCTGGACCAGTCCACTTTGGGCAAGCATGAACGCATCGAATCGATCGCACGGCGCGACCTGAGCATGACGCCGCTGACGGCGGCGCGTACGCAATACCTGACGGAGGGCGAATAATGAAGTTGGGCGGTAATAGCAACGGCCGGGTGGCGGCATCGAAAGGCGTGCCATTCTCGAAGAACCCCGTACTGGCGGTGCGTCTGCCCGTCTGGCGTTCGCGCGTCGTGCTGTTCCTGCTGTTCTTCGCTTTCGCCGGCCTGGGCGCGCGCGCCCTGTGGCTGCAGGGCGTGTCGACGCAGTTCCTGCAAAAGCAGGGCAAGGCGCGCTATGAGCGCACGCTGGAACTGCCGGCCACGCGCGGCAAGATCACCGACCGCAACGGCCAGGTGCTGGCGTCGTCCGTCCCCGTGAAAGCCATCTGGGCCATTCCCGACGACGTGCTGCAGGCGTCGCCCGAAAAAATCAATGCGCTGGCCGGCCTGCTGGAAATGAACGTCAACGAATTGCGCAAGAAGCTCGATTCGGACCGCAGCTTCGTTTACCTGAAACGCCAGGTCGAAATGGACGTGGCCGACAAGATTTCCAAGCTCGGCATCGACGGCATCGACGAGCGCAAGGAATACAAGCGCTTCTATCCACAGGGCGAAGTGATGACGCACGTGGTGGGCTTTACCAACGTGGAAGACGTGGGCCAGGAAAGCATGGAACTGGCGCAGCAGAAAACCCTCGTCGGCACCACCGGCAGCCGCCGCGTGATCAAGGACCGTCTGGGCCACATCGTCGAAGACATCGGCTTCATCCACGAACCGCATGACGGCAAGGACCTGACCCTGTCCGTCGACAGCAAGATCCAGTACATCGCCTTCACGCAGTTGAAGGAAGCGGTGGAGAAATTCAACGCCAAGGCCGGCGGCGCCGTGGTGCTCGACGTGCACACGGGCGAAGTGCTGGCCCTGGCCAATTACCCGAGCTACGACCCGAACGACCGCCGCAAGCTCACGGGCCAGCAGCTGCGCAACCGCGTCATGACCGATACTTTTGAGCCCGGTTCGACCCTGAAACCGATCACGGTGTCGCTGGCGCTCGACACGGGCCGGGTCAAGCCGACCACCCTGATCGACACGGGCCCGGGCCGCTACACGATCGCCGACCGCACGATTACCGACACCAAGCCGCACGGCGTGATCAACGTCTCCGAAATCATCGAGATGTCGTCGAATATCGGCACCTCGAAGATCGCGCTGGGCATGCCGTCGCAGGAAATGTGGGAAATGTTTACCAAGGTAGGCTTCGGCCAGCAGCCGAAATGGGGCTTCCCCGGCGCCGTGGCCGGCCGCGTGCGTCCGTATAAATCGTGGCGCCCGGTGGAACAGGCGACCATGAGCTATGGTAACGGCATTTCCGTGTCGCTGATCCAGCTGGCGCGCTCTTATATGATGTTCGCGCGCGACGGCGACACGATTCCGCTGTCGTTCCAGAAGGTCAATGAACTGCCCGTGGGCCAGCAAGTGATCAAGCCGAAGACGGCCGCCGACATGCGCGCCATGCTGGAACTGGTGGTCTCCGGCGCGCACGGCTCGGCCAAGCGCGCCCAGGTCGCCGGCTACCGCGTGGGCGGCAAGACGGGTACCGCCTATAAGGTGGAAAACGGCCGCTATGCGATGCCGCGCAAATACATCGGCTCTTTCGTGGGCATGGTGCCGATGTCGGCGCCGCGCTTCATCATCGCCGTGATGATCGATGAACCGACCGGCCCCGCCCACTATGGCGGCCAGGTCGCCGCTCCCGCTTTCGCGGCGATTGCGACCAACGCGCTGCGCGCGATGAACGTACCGCCCGATTCCTCCGTTACCGAAATCGTGGTCCCGGCCAATGCCGGCCCGGAGGCCATGTGAAGTCACTCATGACCATACAAGACATCAGTTTGTGGATCAAAACGGCTGCCCCGTCCGGGCAGCTGACGTCCGATTCGCGCCGCGTGCAGCGCGGCGACGTGTTTTTCGCCTATGCGGGCGCCACCGATTTCATCGCCGCCGCCATCGCGCAGGGCGCCGCCGCCATCGTGCATGACGCCGTGGAATGGAACGCCGCATGGAGCGTGCCGCACCTGCTGGTCAGCGACCTGAAACGCCTGGCCGGCCCCGTGGCGCATGCTTTCTACGACATGCCCGACAGCGCCATGTTCAGCGCCGGCGTAACGGGCACGAATGGCAAGACCTCGTGCGCCTTGTGGCTGGCGCAAGCCCTGGCGCGCCTGGGCGAGCCATCGTCCGTCATCGGGACGTTGGGCGTGGGCCTGTGCAAGCCGCGCGGCGCCATCGAATTTGACGTCACCGGCTACACGACGCCCGACGCCGTGCTGCTGGCGCGCAAGCTGGCCGCCATGCGCGACGCTGGCGCCAAGGCCGTCGCCATCGAAGTGTCGTCGATCGGCCTGGACCAGGACCGCGCGGCCGGCATGCATTTTGACGTCGCCATGTTTACCAATCTGACGCGCGACCACCTCGACTACCATGGCGACATGGCGGCCTACGAGGCGGCCAAGGTCAAGCTGTTCGACTGGCCCGGCCTGAAAACGGCCGTCATCAACCTGGACGACCCCATGGGTTTGCGCCTGGCGGCGCACGTGGATGGCAAGCTGGCCGGCGAATATCCCGTCATCGGCTACACCCTGCAGGATGCGGCCGCCTTGCCCGACCTGCCGGGCGTGCTGATGCTGCGCGCCAGCCAGTTCCGCAGCCGCAATGCCGGCACTGACTTCCACCTCGAATGCGCGCTGGGCGTGGCGCTGGTCAAGACGCAGCTGGTGGGCCACTTCAATATCAGCAACGCGCTGGCCGTGCTGGGCGCCTTGCTGGCGCACGGCACCGGCCTGCGCGCCGCCATCGACGGCATCGAATCCTTGCAGCCGGCCCCGGGCCGCATGCAGCAGGTGGGCGGCCAGGAAGCGCCGATGGTCGTCATCGATTACGCGCATACGCCGGACGCGCTGGAAAAAACCCTGGCCGCCTTGCGCCAGGTGGCGCAGGAGCGGGGCGGCCAGCTGTGGTGCGTGTTCGGCTGCGGCGGCGACCGCGATCCGGGCAAGCGTCCGCAGATGGGCGCCATCGCGCAGCTGGCCGATCACGTGCTCGTCACCAGCGACAATCCGCGCAGCGAAGACCCGCACGCCATCATCGCGCAGATCGTCGCCGGCATGCGCGCAGACGGCCCGCAGCCGCAAGCCATCGAAGACCGCGCCGCCGCCATCCTGTCGGCCATCAAGCACGCGGCCAAGCCGGACGTGATCCTGTTGGCGGGCAAGGGCCATGAACCGTATCAGGAAATCAAGGGCAAGAAACTGCCGTTCTCCGATGCCGACCATGCGCAGCTGGCCCTGTCCGCGCGCCTGACCATGATGAGGACGAACTGATGCGCGGCACCCTGACAGAACTGATGCCGTCGCTGGACGGCGCGCAGCGGACGGGCGACGCCGTTTTTGACGGTGTCTCCACCGACAGCCGCAGCGCCCAGGCCGGTTCGCTGTTCGTCGCCCTGCGCGGCGAGAGTTTCGATGCCCACGACTTCCTCGAGCAGGTGGCCGCGCGCGGCGTCGCCGCCGTGGTGGTCGAGCGCCTGCCCGCAGGCTGGGACAGCGGCAAGGTGGCGGCCATTGTGGTGCCCGATACCCTGGCCGCGCTGGGACGCATCGCCAACCACTGGCGCGGCCGTTTCAATGTGCCCGTCATCGGCGTCACTGGCAGCAATGGCAAGACCACCGTCAAGGAGATGATTGCATCGATCCTGGCGGCGGCCTTTGGCGAAGAGGCGCGCCTGGCCACGCGCGGCAACCTGAATAACGAGATCGGCGTGCCGTTGACCCTGTTCCGCCTGAATGAAGAACACAAGGCGGCCGTCATCGAGATGGGCATGAACCATCCGGGAGAAATCGCGCGCCTGGCCGCGATTGCCGCGCCGACTCTGGCGATGGTCAACAATGCGCAGCGCGAGCACCAGGAATTCATGCATACGGTCGAAGCGGTGGCGCGCGAAAACGGCGCCGCGCTGGCGGCATTGTCCGGCGACGGCGTGGCCGTCTTCCCGCATGGCGATGAATTCACGCCCCTGTGGCGCGAGCTGGCCGGCGCGCGCGCCGTCATCACCTTCGGCCTGTCGAAAGAGGCGGACGTGAGCTGCACGCACCGCGCGGCCGAGAATTTTGGCAGCGACCTGTTCGTCAGCGTGCGCGCGCAGGACGGCGCCTTGCGCCAGTTCTTCGTCGGCCTCCAGGCGGCGGGCGAACACAATGTGCGCAATGCGCTGGCCGCTGTGGCATGCGCCGTGGGCGCCGGCATCGCCATCGAACATATCAAGCAGGGCCTGGAGGCGTTCGCGCCCGTGAACGGCCGCCTGCAGAAAAAACGTGCCGCCAACGGCGCCACCATCATCGACGACACGTATAACGCCAATCCGGATTCGGCGCGCGCGGCCATCGATGTACTGGCGCAGGCCGCGGCACCACGCATCCTGGTGCTGGGCGAGATGGGCGAAGTCGGCACGCAGGGGCAGCAGTTCCACGAAGAGATCGGCGCCTACGCCGCCGCCAAAGGCATCGAACACGTGCTGGCGACGGGCGGCCTGGCGCGCCATCTGGTGAGTGCGGCGCAGGCAGCCGCCAGCCAGGAATCGGGCACGGTCGTGGAGTATTTCGAACAGTTCGACGGTTTGCTGGCGGCGCTCGATGCGCATTTGTCCGGCCGTTCGGATGCAACAGTATTAATCAAGGGCTCCCGCTTCATGAAGATGGAACGGGCCGTGCAGCATTTGATTGGTTCAAACAACAATAACAAGGAAGCTCACTAATCATGCTGCTCTGGCTCGCTCATTATTTCCAGGACGACATTGGCCCATTGCGGGTCTTTAACTTCATCACTTTCCGCGCCGTCTTCGCCACCTTGACGGCGATTTTGATCGGCCTGTGCGCCGGCCCCGCCGTGATCCGCATGCTCACGCGCATGAAGGTCGGCCAGGCCGTGCGTACGGACGGCCCGCAAACGCATCTGAAAAAACATGGCACGCCTACCATGGGCGGTGTGCTGATCCTCATCGCCATCGGCATTTCCACCTTGCTGTGGGCCGACCTGTCGAACCGCTTCATCTGGCCGGTCCTGATCGTCACCCTGGGCTTTGGCGCCGTCGGCTGGGCCGACGATTACCGCAAGGTGGTGCACCAGGACCCGGAAGGCATGCGCTCGCGCGAAAAATACTTCTGGCAGTCGCTGATCGGCATCGTCGCCGCGTTTTACCTGGCGTTTTCCGTCTCCGTGTCGGAACCTGACGCGGGCCACGTGTGGAACCTGATCTACGCCTGGGTACAGTCGGGCTTCGCCATGGACCTGCCGCCGAAAGCCGATCTGATCGTCCCGTTCTTCAAGACCATCAGCTATCCGCTGGGCGTGTGGGGCTTCATCGCGCTGACCTATTGCGTCATCGTCGGCACCAGCAACGCCGTCAACTTCACGGACGGTCTCGATGGCCTGGCCATCATGCCGACCGTGATGGTGGGCACGGCCCTGGGCCTGTTCGCCTACCTGACGGGCAACGCCACGTATGCACGCTACCTGTTCATCCCGCACATTCCGGGCGCCGGCGAACTGGTGATCTTCTGCGGCGCGCTGGCCGGTTCCGGCCTGGCCTTCCTCTGGTATAACACGCACCCCGCGAAAGTGTTCATGGGCGACGTGGGCGCGCTGGCACTGGGCGGCGCACTGGGCACCGTCGCCGTCATCGTGCGCCAGGAAATCGTCCTGTTCATCATGGGCGGCATCTTCGTCGTCGAAACGCTGTCCGTGATCATCCAGGTCGTCTGGTTCAAATACACCAAGAAGCGCTTTGGCGCGGGCCGCCGCGTCTTCCTGATGGCGCCATTGCATCACCATTTTGAACAAAAAGGCTGGAAGGAGACGCAGGTTGTCGTGCGTTTCTGGATCATCACCATGATGCTGGTGCTGCTCGGCCTGACCACCTTGAAGCTGCGCTGATGATGTACGACGCTAAAACCGCACTGGTACTGGGCCTCGGCGAATCGGGGCTGGCGATGGCCCTGTGGCTGGCCCGCAGCGGTGCCTGCGTGCGCGTGGCCGATACGCGCGAGGCGCCAGAGCGCCTGGCCGCGTTGCAGGCTGCCGTGCCGCAGGCGCAGTTCATCGCCGGCGCCTTCACGGCCGAGCTGCTCGATGGCGTCGACTTCGTTGCCGTCAGCCCCGGCCTGGCGCCGGGCCGCGAACTGGCTGGCATCGCCCCGGCCGCGCAGGAAAAAAATATCCCCGTGTGGGGCGAGATCGAACTGTTCGCGCAGGCACTGGCCGCACTCAAGGCGGAACGCGGCTATGCGCCGAAAGTCATCGCCATCACGGGCACGAATGGCAAGACGACCGTTACCAGTCTGGTAGGCCTGCTGTGCGAGCGCGCCGGATTGATCACGCGCGTGGCCGGCAATATCAGCCCGGCCGCGCTGGACGTGCTGCGCGAAGTGCTCGATGCCGAGCCCGCGCCGCAGCCGGTGGAGACGGACGCTGAAGCGGCGGAACCCGTCGCCGGCACCTTGCCGCAGGCGTGGATACTCGAGTTGTCCAGCTTCCAGCTGCACACGACGTTCAGCCTGCAGGCCGATGCGGCCACGGTGCTGAATCTGTCGCAGGATCACCTGGACTGGCATGGCGACATGGCCGCGTATGCCAAGGACAAGGCGCGCATCTTCGGCGAGCAGACCGTGCGCATCCTGAACCGCGACGATGCCTTGGTCATGCACATGGCCGATCCGCTGGCCGAGACGGTCACCTTCGGCACGGGCGAGCCGGCGGAAGTGGACAGCTTCGGCCTGGTCAATGAACGCGGCATCTTCTGGCTGGCGCAAGCCGTGCCCAGCGAAGAAGTGATCGAGAAAAAACGCAGGAAGAACGATCCGGCGCCGGAACCGGTGCCGACGATGGCCAAGAAACTGATGCCGGCCGACGCGCTGAAAATCCGCGGCCAGCATAACGCCTCGAATGCGCTGGCGGCGCTGGCCCTGTGCCGCGCCATCGGCTTGCCGTTCGCGCCGCTGCTGCATGGCTTGCGCGAGTACCAGGGCGAACCGCACCGCGTGGAGCTGATCACGGCCGTGGGCGAGGTCGAATATTACGACGACAGCAAGGGCACCAACGTGGGCGCGACAGTGGCAGCGTTGTCCGGCCTGGGCAAGGCGTTTGGCGGCGCGGAACAGCGCCTGGTGCTGATCGCCGGCGGCGACGGCAAGGGGCAGGATTTCTCGCCGCTGGCCGAACCGGTCTCGCGCTATGTGCGCGCCGTGGTGCTGATCGGCCGCGATGCGCCAGCCTTGCGCGCGGCGCTCGAGCCGGCCGGCGTGGACATCATCGATTGCGCCACCTTGCCGGAAGCCGTCAAGCGCGCCAGCAGCCTGGCGCTGGCCGGCGACGCCGTGCTGCTGTCGCCCGCATGCGCCAGTCTGGACATGTTCAAGAACTATGCGCACCGCGCGCAGGTGTTTGTCGACGCCGTGCGCGACATCGCCCTGGAAAACGGACAGGATATCTGATGGCCTTCCAACTGCCCTTCAGCTTTGGTTCCGGCTCGGCTGCCAAGCCGCTGGATAGCCGCGCGCGGCAGTCGAAGATGATGGATTACGACAAGCCGCTGGTGTGGGTGGTCCTGCTGCTCATGTTGCTGGGCATGGTGATGGTGTATTCGGCGTCGATCTCGCTGTCGGACGCGCGCAAGTTCGCCGCCTACACGAACAATTATTTCGTCGTGCGCCAGGCGCTGTTCATCGGCGTGTCGGTGATCGCGGGCGCGCTGGTGTTCCGCATTCCCATCGCGACCTGGCAAAAAATCGCGCCGTGGCTGTTCATCGGCACCCTGGTGCTGCTGGTGATGGTCCTGATACCGGGCCTGGGCGTGTCGGTCAACGGCGGTCGCCGCTGGCTGAATCTGCCGGGTCTGCGGCCGCAGCCGTCCGAGCTGATGAAGGTAGTGATGGTGCTGTACGCGGCCGACTACACGGTGCGCAAGCAGGAATACATGCACAAGCTGACCAAGGGCTTCATGCCGATGGCGCTGGCCGTCAGCTTCGTCGGCTTGCTGCTGCTGATGGAACCCGATCTGGGCGCCTTCGGCGTGATCGTCTGCATCGCCATGGGCATCCTGTTCCTGGGCGGCGTCAACGCCATCTGGTTCGGCGGCATCGGCGCCATGCTGACGGCGATCTTCGTCACCATCATCGCCCTGTCGAAATTCCGCCGCGAGCGGTTTTTTGCGTATCTCGATCCGTGGCAGGAAGACAATGCGCTGAACAAGGCGTATCAGCTGACGCACTCCTTGATCGCCTTCGGGCGCGGCGAACTGTTTGGCGTGGGCCTGGGCGGCAGCGTGGAAAAGCTGCACTACCTGCCCGAAGCGCATACGGACTTTTTGCTGGCCGTAATCGGCGAGGAACTGGGCCTGGTGGGCGTGCTGGTCGTGATCGGCATGTTCTACTGGATTATCAAGCGCGCGTTCGACATCGGCCGCCAGGCGATCGCCATCGACCAGACCTTTGCCGGCCTGACGGCAAAGGGCATCGCCATCTGGATCGGCGTGCAGACCTTCATCAACATGGGCGTGAACCTGGGCCTGCTGCCGACCAAGGGCCTGACCTTGCCCTTGATGAGTTATGGCGGCACGGGCGTACTGATTAACTGTATCGGCCTGGCGATTTTGCTGCGCATCGATTACGAAAACCGGATCCTGATGCGCGGAGGCCGGCTATGAACAACGTGACGAATTTGAAAACGACGAAAAGACTGATGATCATGGCGGCCGGCACCGGCGGCCATATCTTCCCGGGCCTGGCGATTGCGCAGACGATGCGCGCGCGCGGCTGGGAAGTGAGCTGGCTGGGCACGACCCATGGCATGGAGCAGGAACTGGTGCCGAAAAGCGGCATTCCCATGGATGCCATCGAATTTTCCGGCATGCGCGGCAAGGGCCTGGCGCACACGGTCAAAGGCGGCTTCAGGATGCTGGCCAGCTTCTTTGCCATCCGCCGTTTCATCGCCAGCCGCAAGCCGGACGTGGTGATGGGCATGGGCGGTTACGTCACCGTGCCGGGCGGTCTGATGGCGCGCCTGAAGGGGGTGCCGCTGGTGCTGGTCAATGCCGACGCGGCGCTGCTGTTGTCGAACAAGACCCTGGTGCCGCTGGCGCAGCAGGTGTGCTTCGGTTTTCCCGCCGATTTCGGCAGCGCCGCCGGCAAGGCCGTCGTCACTGGCAATCCCGTGCGTGCCGAGATCCTCGCCATGGCACCGCCGGCCGCGCGTTTCGCTGGACGCAGCGGACCGCTGCGCATCCTGGTGGTGGGCGGCAGCCTGGGCGCGAAAGCGCTGAACGACAGCCTGCCTGCCGCGCTGGCCCTGATGCCGGAGGGCGAACGCCCGCTGGTGACGCACCAGTCGGGCAAGAAGAATATCGACGCCCTGCATGCCGCGTATGCGCAGGCGGGCGTGCAAGCGAACGTGGTCGACTTCATCGACAACATGGCCAGGGCGTATACCGAGGCCGACCTGGTGATTTGCCGCGCGGGTGCGATCACCCTGTCGGAATTGACGGCGGCCGGCGTGGCCAGCGTGCTCGTGCCGCTGGTGGCGTCGACCACCAGCCACCAGCGCGACAACGCGCAATGGATGGCGAAACAAGGCGCGGCGATTCATCTGCCGCAGACGGAAATGAGTGCAGTGTCGCTGAGCACTCTGCTGGCGTCCTTGACGCGCGAGACCTGCCAGCAGATGGCGCAGGCGGCACTGGCAGCAGGCAAGCGCGACGCCAATGAGGCGATCGCACACGTATTGGAAAAATTGGCATGAGGTTAGCTCTGTGAAGCATAAAGTAAACAATATCCACTTTGTCGGCATTGGCGGCAGCGGCATGAGCGGCATCGCCGAAGTGCTGGTCAACCTGGGCTACAAGGTGTCGGGCTCCGACCTGGGCAGCAATGCGGCGACGCAGCGCCTGGCGAGCCTGGGCGCGACCGTCATGCTCGGCCACGCGGCCGAGAACATCGGCGACGCCGATGCGGTGGTGACGTCGGGCGCCGTCCCGCAAGACAATCCGGAAGTGGCGGCTGCGCGCGCGCGCAAGATTCCGCTGGTGCCGCGCGCCGTGATGCTGGGCGAGTTGATGCGTCTGAAACGCGGCATCGCCATCGCCGGCACGCACGGCAAGACCACCACCACCAGCCTGGTCGCCTCCGTGCTGGCGCAGGGCGGCCTCGATCCCACCTTCGTCATCGGCGGGCGCCTGACCAGCGCCGGCGCGAACGCCAAGCTGGGTTCGGGCGACTACCTGGTGGCCGAAGCCGATGAATCGGACGCCTCGTTCCTGAACCTGACGCCGATGATCGAAGTGATCACGAATATCGACGCCGATCACATGGACACCTACGAGCACGATTTCGAAAAGCTCAAGCAGGCCTTCGTGCAGTTCACGCACCGCTTGCCGTTCTATGGCCGCGCCATGCTGTGCATCGACGATCCGCACGTGCGCGCCATCATCCCGTCCGTCACCAAGCCCGTCACCACCTACGGTTTCGCGGAAGACGCGCAAGTGCGCGCCATCAACGCGCGCGCCGTGGGCCTGGAAATGCATTTCACCGTGCTGCAGGAAGGTTATCCGGACCTGGACGTGGTGCTGAACCAGCCCGGCATGCACAATGTGCAGAATGCCTGCTCGGCGATCGCCATCGCGCGCGAAATCGGCATCGCCGACAGCGCCACGCAGCAGGGCCTGGCCGAGTTTTCCGGCGTGGGCCGCCGCTTTACCCGCTATGGCGACGTGGCGCTGCCGAACGGCGGCACTTTCGCGCTGGTCGACGATTTCGGCCACCATCCGGTGGAAACGGAAGTGACCCTGGCCGCCGCGCGCGCCGCCTATCCGGGCCGCCGCCTGGTGCTGGCTTTCCAGCCGCACCGCTACAGCCGCACGCGCGACCTGTTCGAGGATTTCGTCAAGGTGCTCGGTGCGCCCGACGTGCTGCTCTTGTCCGAAGTGTATGCGGCGGGCGAGGCGCCTATCGTCGCCGCCGACGGCCGCGCCCTGGCGCATGCGCTGCGCGCGCGCGGCAAGATCGAGCCGATTTTCGTCGAGTCCATGACGGACATGGCCGACACCATCATGAGCGTGGCGCGCGACGGCGACGTCGTGCTGACCATGGGCGCCGGTTCCATCAGCGGCATCCCGAATCAACTGACAACGTATCAATCTCACACTGTAAAGGCCTGACGTGAACCAAGCTTCAGCTATCGACGTTAAACAATTGGGCAAGGTCGGCGTCCTGTTCGGCGGCCGCTCGGCCGAGCGCGAAGTGTCGCTGATGTCCGGCGCGGGCGTGCTGGCCGCTTTGAAAAGCCATGGCGTGGATGCGCATGGCTTCGACACGGGCGAACGCAGCCTGGCCGAACTGGCCGCTGAGAAGTTTGACCGCGTCTTCATCGCGCTGCACGGCCGCTTCGGCGAAGACGGCAGCCTGCAGGGCGCGCTGGAACAGCTGGGCATCCCGTACACCGGCAGCGGCGTGATGGCTTGCTCGGTGGGCATGGACAAGGTCTATACCAAGATGATCTGGCTGATGCACGAGCTGCCGACGCCGAAGTACGCGGTGCTGGACGACAGCTCCGACCTGGCCAAGGTCGCCGCGGAACTGGGCTTGCCGCTGATCGTCAAGCCGCCGCATGAAGGCTCGAGCATCGGCATCACGACGGTCAACGAGGCCTCGGCCTTCCAGGCGGCCTACGACATCGCCGCCGGCCTCGATGATTCGGTGCTGGCCGAGGAATTCATCAAGGGCCGCGAATTCACCGTGGCGATCCTGGGCAAGGGCGCCGCGGCGCGCGCGCTGCCGCCGATCGAAATCGTCGCGCCGCAAGGCAATTACGATTACCAGAACAAGTACTTCACGGACGATACGCAGTATTTCTGCCCGCCGCAGCTGGACCCGGCGATCATCGCCGAGATGGAACGCATCGCCCTGGCGGCCTACCGCGCCCTCGGCTGCGAAGGCTGGGGACGGGTCGATGTGCTGATGCGCGCGGCCGACAGCAAGCTGTTTTTGCTGGAAGTGAATACCTCGCCAGGCATGACGGGCCACTCGCTCGTGCCGATGGCGGCGCGCGCGGAAGGCACCAGCTATGAAGACCTGTGCCTGGAAATCGTTTCCGGCGCAAGCCTGAAAATGCACAAGGGACAGCGCTGATATGTGGCATGACGCTAAAAGCCTCAATACGACTGCCAACGGCTTGCTGGCCGCGGTGCTGGTCGTGTGCGTGGCCGCCGGCGTCTGGTGGGTGTCGCAGCGTCCCATGTTCGACCTGCGCACGATCAAGGTGGAAAGCGCGGACGACAAGGGCCTGCGCCACGTGAATTACCTGACCCTGCGCAGCGGTACTTTGGGCCGCATCAAGGGCAATTTTTTCACGACCAACCTGGAAAGCGTGCGCGGCGTGTTTGAATCGGTGCCCTGGGTGCGCCGCGCCAGCGTGCGGCGCGAGTGGCCGAACCAGCTGATCGTGGCGCTGGAAGAACATGAAGCACTGGGCACCTGGGGCGAGGATGGACGCCTGCTGTCGGTCAAGGGCGATGTGTTTACAGCCAATGTGGCCGAAGCCGAGGACGACCATGAGTTGCCCGCGTTTGCCGGCCCCGATGGCAGCGAGAAGGAAGTGCTGGCCACCTACGTGCAGCTGGCAAAGTGGTTTGCGCCGTTGAAGATGGTGCCGGAAACCCTGTCGCTGTCGAGCCGCTATGCATGGACGGTGAAACTGAATAACGGCATGAGTGTGGCGCTGGGGCGCGAGCAGAATCATACAACCCTGAAAGCGCGGGTCGACCGGCTGGTGGGCATCTACCCGCAGCTGGCGAGCCGGCTGGAAAATATCGACACGATCGATATGCGCTACCAGAATGGCCTGGCGCTCAGTTCAGCCGGCCTGGTGATACCGGCCGAAGGCAAGGATGGCAGGCCGGCGCCGGCGATCAAGAAGAAAAATGGCAGTCCGATTAAAAAACCGGCTTGACCGAATACTCAATTAATCAATTAATAGCCCAAAAAACTAGGCGAAAGAAATGACAAAAGACGCGAAAAACCTGATCGTCGGCCTCGACATCGGCACCTCGAAAGTGGTGGCGGTGGTTGCCGAAGTGATGTCCGATGGGCGCCACGAAGTGATCGGGCTGGGCCAGCACGAATCGAAGGGCCTGAAAAAAGGCGTAGTGGTCAATATCGAGGCTACGGTGGAGTCCATCCAGCGCGCGCTGGAAGAGGCCGAGCTGATGGCTGACTGCAAGATCCGCAATGTGTACGCAGGCATTGCGGGCAGCCATATCCGCAGCTTCAATTCCAGCGGCATGGTGGCCATCAAGGACAAGGAAGTGACGGCGACCGACGTGGCGCGCGTCATCGAGACGGCAAAAGCGGTTAACATTCCGACCGATCAGCAATTGCTGCACACGGTGCCGCAAGAGTTCATCGTCGACAGCCAGGAAGATGTGCGCGAGCCTATCGGCATGAGCGGCATCCGCCTGGAGGTGAAGGTGCATATCGTCACCGGCGCCGTGTCGGCGGTGCAGAACATCGTCAAGTGCGTGCGCCGCTGCGGCCTGGAAGTGTCGGACCTGATCCTGCAGCCGATGGCCTCGGCCGATGCGGTGCTCACGCCCGACGAGAAGGAACTGGGCGTGGTCCTGATCGACATCGGCGGCGGCACGACCGATGTGGCGGTATTTTCCGATGGCGCGATCCGCCATACGGCAGTCATTCCCATCGCCGGCGACCAGATCACCAACGACATCGCCATGGCCTTGCGTACCCCGACCGCGGAAGCGGAAGAAATCAAGATCCGCTATGGCGTGGCCAAGCAGGTCCTGGCCGACCCCGGCGAATCGCTGGAAGTGCCTGGCCTGGGCGACCGCGGCCCGCGCAACCTGTCGCGCCAGGCGCTGGCGGCAGTGATCGAGCCGAGGGTCGAGGAGCTGTTCGCGATGGTGCACCAGGTGGTGCGTGAATCCGGCTACGAAGGCGTGCTGTCGTCGGGCATCGTGCTCACGGGCGGCACGTCCATCATGCCCGGCATGGTGGAAATGGCCGAAGATATTTTCCTGAAACCGGCGCGCCTGGGCACGCCCGAGTATCGGGGCCAGCTGGCCGACGTGGTGCGCAGTCCGCGCTATGCCACGGTATTGGGCCTGCTGCTGGAAGCGAAGAAGCAATACCTGCGCGGCCACATCGTGACGCGTCAGGACGGCTCGGTGAAGGCAGTCTGGCAGCGCATGAAGGAATGGTTTTTAGGGAATTTTTAAGGGCATGATTTACGCCCGGCAGTACAGGTTTTTTGGCAGCATCGCAGGTACACACACATAACTTTATTTTATATTTAACCGCAGTTTTCAATCTCCAGTTCTCCTACCAATATGAGGCCTGGCGCTTGGAAACCGCATCTGATAGGAGCACATCATGGAGTTCGATATGGTCGATAACACAGCTTTAGGTACCGTCATCAAGGTCGTCGGCGTCGGCGGTGCGGGTGGCAATGCAGTCCAACACATGATCAACAAAGGCATGTCGGGCGTGGAGTTCATTGCCGCCAACACCGACGCACAGG
Source organism: Janthinobacterium aestuarii (assembly GCF_046113285.1). Classification (NCBI taxonomy): domain Bacteria; kingdom Pseudomonadati; phylum Pseudomonadota; class Betaproteobacteria; order Burkholderiales; family Oxalobacteraceae; genus Janthinobacterium; species Janthinobacterium aestuarii. Next base: position 5,300,322 of record NZ_CP142524.1, on the reverse strand, counting down.
CCCTGTCGACATCGAAGGCCCACAACATCATCCAGATCGGCGATACCGGTCTGGGCGCCGGCATGAAGCCTGCCGTCGGCCGCCAGCTGGCGGAAGAATCGCGCGCACGCATCGCCGATTCGCTGCGCGGCGCGCACATGGTCTTCATCGCCGCCGGCATGGGCGGCGGCACGGGCACGGGCGCCGCTCCTATCGTGGCCGAAGTGGCCAAGGAACTGGGCGCCCTGACGGTGGCCGTGGTCTCCAAGCCATTCTCGTACGAAGGCCAGAAGTGCATGGACATCGCCGACGAAGGCCTGGAGCAGCTGTCCCTGCACGTCGACTCGCTGATCATTATCCTCAATGAAAAACTGGAAGAGATCTACGAAGACGAAAGCATGCTGGAATGGATGCAGCACGCCGATGATGTGCTCAACAACGCGGTGGCCGGCATTGCCGAAATCATCAACGTGCCTGGCCATATCAACGTCGACTTCAACGACGTGAAAACCATCATGGGCGAGCAGGGCAAGGCCATGATGGGCACGGCGACGGCGTCCGGCGTCGACCGCGCGCGCATCGCCGCCGAACAGGCTGTCGCTTCGCCGCTGCTGGACGGCATTGATCTGTCTGGCGCGCGCGGCGTGCTGGTCAACGTCACGGCCAGCCGTGGCCTGAAAGGCAAGGAGATCAAGGAAGTCATGGCTGCCGTGCGCGCGTTTGCCGCGCCGGACGCGTCGATCGCGCAAGGTATCGCCTACGACGACGCCATGGGCGACGATATCCGCGTTACCGTGGTGGCCACGGGCCTGGGCCGCGCGAAGAAAAACATCCAGCTGGTACCGCAGCAAGTGCTGCGCACCGGCACCCACAACAGCCCGCTGACCCCGTCGGCTGCCATGGGTAGCGCGCAAGCGGCGACGACGACGGTTGGCGTAGCCACGCCGGCAGCCGGTTTCGACGGCATGAAGGCACCGGCAGTATGGCGCCGCGAATCGGCTTCCGAGCAAGTGCGCGCGATGGAAAAGAATGGCATGGAAACCTACGACATTCCAGCGTTCCTGCGTAAGCAAGCAGATTAAGGTGATCTGATGTCAGTAACGATGACGGCGGCCTGAGGGTCGCCGTTTTTTTTGCCGTTTTTTGATTTTTGGCTTTGCCTTTCCGGCCGCTTTCTGCACAAATACGGCAAGTCAGGCATACTATCGCGCAGTGCCGGCATCATGCCGGCAGAACCAGATCACGGGCGCCGTCCGCTCCATGGAGCGGGCGGCGTCCTTAACCGACAGCACACAAGGAGTCAACATGACCATCAAGATCGGCGACACCCTGCCAGAAGGCACCCTGGCCGAATTCATCGAAAGCGAAACCGAAGGTTGCGCACTGGGCCCGAACACGTTCAACGTGCAAGACCTGGTCAAGGGCAAGAAGATCGCCATCTTCGGCCTGCCAGGCGCCTACACCCCGACCTGCTCCGCACAGCACGTGCCAGGTTACGTCAAGCACGCCGCCGACCTGAAAGCCAAGGGCGTCGATGAAATCTGGTGCATCTCCGTCAACGACGCGTTCGTGATGGGCGCCTGGGGCCGCGACCAGAAAGCCACCGGCGTCGTACGCATGATGGCTGACGGCAATGCCGCCTACAGCAAGGCCCTGGGCCTGGACGCCGATTTTTCCAAGCACGGCATGGGCACGCGCTCGCAGCGCTACTCGATGCTGGTCGACAATGGCGTCGTGACGCAATTGAACGTCGAGCAGGGCGGCAAGTTTGAAGTGTCGAATGCCGAGACCTTGCTGAGCCAGCTGGCCTAAGCAGATCGCAGGTTGGCGTAGGCCAGGCGCAGGTCGGCGTAGGTCGGCTTAGCGCAGCGTAAGCCGACGAGCGGAATTGGCATCACGTTTGCTCTGGCATTGTTGGATTACGCGCTGCGCGCTAATCCAACCTACGCAATAAAAAACGGCGCCATCGGCGCCGTTTTTACGTTTACTGTACCGATGGCTTGGTCGCCTCGAACATGGCCGCGTCGATGCTGAACGAATAGTCGTCCTGCAGCTGAGCCAGCTGGCCTAAGCAGATCGCAGGTTGACGTAGGCCAAGCGTAGGCCAGGCGCAGGCCAGGCGCAGGTCGGCGTAGGTCGGCTTAGCGCAGCGTAAGCCGACGAGCGGAATTGGCATCACGTTTGCTCTGGCATTGTTGGATTACGCGCTGCGCGCTAATCCAACCTACGCAATAAAAAACGGCGCCATCGGCGCCGTTTTTACGTTTACTGTACCGATGGCTTGGTCGCTTCGAACATGGCCGCGTCGATGCTGAACGAATAGTCGTCCTGCAGCGCGAAATACCGGCGCGCTTCCTCGGGCGCGCCATCGAACAGGTTGCGGATGGCCGCCACGCGCTCGTCCGGCGTGCGCATGCGCGCCACCCACTCGTCGAACTGCATCGTCAGTTTCCATACGCTGCGCAAGCTGTGCGTAAAGCCCGCGTTGTCGAACTTGGCACCCCATTCGCACGTGCGGTAGTCGCGCACGTGCGAGGCGTCGCGCAGCATTTCCACCGCCTGCAAGGTACTGTCGTACAGGGCCGTCTTGGGCGCCACGATATCGACCACCAATAACGTGCCGTTCGGGCGCAGCACGCGCCACGCTTCGGCCAGGGCTCCGGCCACGTCGGTCCAGTGGTGCGCGGAAAAGCGCGTGACCACCATGTCGAAGCTGGCATCGGCAAACGGCAGACGCGCCACGTCGCCCCGTTGCGTGCGGATGTTGTGCAAGCCCCGTTGCGCCCTGGCGTGGTCCACCACGTCGAGCATGGGCTGCGCCAGGTCGTAGGCGACCACCGATTGCGCCACGGGGGCGACGGCAAAGCTGGCGTGGCCGGCGCCGCAGCCCAGGTCCAGCACGGCCGGCCGGCCGTGGCGGCGCGCGCATTCCTGCATCAGCACCAGGTCGGCGCCTTGCGCGTGGATTGCGCTGCTCAGGTAGGCATGGGCCGTCTTGCCAAACTGTTCGGTAACGACATCGTGCTGCTGCATGGTTTTCTCCTGTTGATGGGTGAGTTCCTGCAGAATAGGGATAAAATTATCCTGTAACAAGACTATAACTTATACTGGTATATCCACTACCATGCATCTGTGCCATGTCGAACAAGCTCGCTGAATTCATCCGCGCCCGGCGCGAAGCCGTCACCCCCGCCATGGCTGGCTTGTCCGGTGGCGGACGTCGGCGCACGCCCGGCTTGCGGCGCGAAGAGCTGGCGCAGCTGTGCGACGTCAGTCCCACCTGGCTGACGTGGCTGGAGCAGGGGCGGCCCGTGTCGGCGTCGGCCAAGATGCTTTCTCGCCTGGCGCAGGTACTGCAGCTGAGCGCGGCCGAGCGCGCCTATCTGTTCGAGGTGGCCGACAAGCATGACCCCAGCCATGGCACAGGCGAGGGCGGCGGGCCTGCCAGCGCCGAGCTGGCGGCCATCGTCGCCGCCATCGACGCGCCCGCCTACATCCTCGACCGCGAATGGAGCGCCGTGGCGTGGAACGGAGCGGCGTCCGCCTTGTTCACGGGCTGGCTGCATGGCGACGGGGACGCGCCGAACCAGCTGCGCTTCATGTTCCTGGAGCCTGGCGCGCGCGACCTGATCGTCGGCTGGCCCGAGCGGGCGCGGCGGCTGGTGGCGGAGTTTCGTGCCGATATCGGCCGCCAGGCGGACCAGGCGCCGCTGGCCGGCCTGATCGCGGAGCTGGCCGACGCCAGCCCTGAATTTCGCCTGTGGTGGGGCGCGCAGCAGGTGCAGGGCCGCGATGGCGGCTTGCGCCGCTTCCAGCATGCGCAACAGGGGGCGCTCAGCTTCAACCAGGTCACCTTGCACCTGGCGCGCCAGCATGAGCTGAAGCTGGTGATGCTGTTGCCTGTGTCATAAGGTAAAACGGCCGCGCTTGCTATAATCGGCTTGATGGTTTGGCCTTGCCATGCTGTCCTGGCTCCGGCCGTCGCCATGATGACGGTCCCGCTCTTTCGCCAGGAGTCTGTCCTGATACCCCGCAATCCTAACCTGCGCAGCATCTATGTGATGCTGGTCGCCGTCGCCATGTTTTCCCTGATGGACACGGCTATGAAGCTGTTGTCCGCCCACTATCCGCCCATGCAGGTGACGGCCTTGCGCGCCCTGTCGTCCTTGCCGCTCGTTTGCCTGTACCTGCTGTACCGGGGCGCGTTCAAGAATGTGCTGAAGGTGCGCTGGCCGCTGCACTTGCTGCGCGGCGCGCTGGGCGTGCTGATGATTACCCTGTTCGCGTATGGCTTGAAGCGCATGTCGCTGGCCGAGACGTATGCGCTGTTTTTTGTTGCGCCCTTGCTGATCACGGTGCTGTCGGTTTTTATCTTGAAGGAAAAAGTCGACGTCGCGCGCTGGTGCGCCATCGCCGTGGGTCTGCTGGGCGTGCTGGTGGCGCTGCGTCCCGACGGTTCGGGCTTCTTTTCGCTGGCCGGGCTGGCCGTGCTGGGCTCGGCCGCCTGTTACGCCATTTCCGCCGTCACTGGCCGCATCCTGAGCCGCACGGATGCCAGCGAAAGCATGGTCTTCTGGCTGATGGTGATGATGGCCGCCGGCGGCGTGGCCTTGTCGGCGCACGAATGGGTGAGCATCCGCCGCGAAGACTGGTGGCTGCTGGCCGGCTTGTCGCTGAGCGGCTTCCTGGGCCAGCTGGCCATCACGGAAGCTTTTCGTTTTGGCAAGGCATCGAGCGTGGCGCCATTCGAATACTCGGCCCTGGCCTGGGGCATGGCCCTGGACTGGATGCTGTGGCGCGCCTTGCCCGACGAATACACCTTGATCGGCGCGGCCATCATCATCGGCAGCGGCATTTACCTGGTGCGGCGCGAAGCCGTGCATGCGGAAAGCGAACATCCGTGAGGAACGGTTGTGGTATTTCTGGCGTGAGCCATGCCGCACCGCAACGAAAATCCGGCAAATAGATATAATCGACAGATGTTAAAACAACGCACCATCAAACAACAGGTCCGCACCATCGGTGTCGGTTTGCACTCCGGCACCAAGGTCGAGCTGATTCTGCGTCCCGCCGCGATCGACACGGGCATCGTGTTTCGCCGCATCGACCTCGATCCCATCGTCGAGTTTCCCGCCAGCGCCATGGCCGTGGGCGATACGCGCATGGCGTCCGTACTGATCAAGGACGGCGCCAGGGTTTCCACGGTGGAACACCTGATGTCGGCCGCAGCCGGCCTGGGCATCGACAATATGGTGATCGACGTGAATGCGGAAGAAATTCCCATCATGGACGGTTCCGCTTCGTCCTTCGTCTACCTGCTGCAGCAAGCCGGGGTGGAAGAGCAGCAGGCGCCGAAGAAATTCATCAAGGTCATCAAGCCCGTGGAAGTGCGTCAAGGCAAGGGCGACGCGGAAAAATGGGCGCGCCTGTCGCCGTACGACGGCTTCAAGCTCGATTTCTTCATCGAATTCAACCATCCTGCCGTCGATGGCACGATGCAGCGCGCTTCCGTCGATTTCGGCGACGTGTCCTACGTGCACGATGTGGCGCGCGCGCGTACCTTCGGTTTCATGCAGGACGTGGAAAGCTTGCGCGGCATGGGCCTGGCCCGTGGCGGTTCGCTGGAAAACGCCATCGTGATGGACGAGTACCGCATCCTCAACGCCGATGGCCTGCGCTATGAAGACGAGTTCGTGCGTCATAAAATCCTCGACGCCATCGGCGACCTGTACCTCGTGGGCCACCCGTTGCTCGCGTATTACACGGCGCACAAGTCCGGCCACGCGCTGAACAACCAGCTGCTGCTGGCGCTGCTGGAGCAGCCGGAATCGTATGAAATCGTCTCGTTCGATACCAATGAGGCGGCGCCGCAGTCGTATTTGCGGCAGATGGAGCGCGAGTGGTCGTTGACGTAGGTCGGATTAGGCCGCAGGCCGTAATCCGACAACCCCGCAGGCGCCAACAATGTTGTCGGATTACGGCCCGAAGGGCCTAACCCGACCTACGTGCTGCCGCCTGGCGTTGCTAATCTTTAGGTTCGCGGTGGTGGCGCACCATATTGCGCAGCGCCGCGATCAACTGCTCGTTCTGCTTCGATGGCGGCAATGCCGTGCTCAGCTCTTCCAGGGCCGACATGGCCTTTTCCGGCAAGACCAGTGCCCGCGTATGCACGATGGGCGCGATGCTCTTGATGACTTGCACTTTCAGCTTGATGCCTGAAATTTGCCAGCCCTTTCTTTCCAGTTCCCCTTGCAGTTTCGGCAATTGCTGCTTGAGCTTGGCCGCCAGTGCCGCGTTCGGCGTGGCCAGCACCAGCTGCCCGCCTTCGAATTGCAGGATGTCGCAATGCTCGAACATCGCCGGCAAAGCCTTGGCGCAATCTTTCTGCAGGGCGGCCAGGCGCGTGACGGTGGGCATCAGGGAAGCCATCGTCGCGTTGCCGCGCAGAAAATCGGTTGCCCCCGTCGCGGCCGGGCCGGAACGGGCAAAGCCGTAGCCGCGGCGCGGCGCCGGAGAATAAGTGGGAGTTCGCATGGCCGAAACATAGCACACTCGCCCGCGCATGACGAGTGCGGCGGCGGGTGCGGCGCAGGCGGGCAGGCCGTATTGCCTTACAGTATGGGAAATGTCCGCAATTTCTGCCATTTGTTTGTCATTAAGCTATTGTTATATGGTGCATTACCCCAACCTTGGCGGGAACGCATGATAAAATCATCGTCTTTTGCCATAGTCGAACTCCGTGCGGTGACGCGATTACTACCTCGTTGTTCCCTACCGAGCTTTTTTTAACGGCGTTTTTTCAAGAATTCAAGCATGTCATTACTGACCCAGATTTTCGGTAGCCGCAACCAGCGGCTGCTCAAGCAATACCAAAAAACGGTACGCGAGATCAATGCGCTCGAGCCGGCCATCGAAAAGCTGTCGGATGCCGAGCTGCAAGCGAAAACGCCTGCCTTCAAGGAACGCATCGCCGCTGGCGAATCGCTCGATGCCTTGTTGCCGGAAGCGTTTGCCGTTTGCCGCGAGGCCAGCAAGCGCGTCCTGCGCATGCGCCATTTCGATGTGCAGATGATCGGCGGCATGGTCTTGCATTTCGGTAAGATCGCGGAGATGGGCACGGGCGAGGGCAAGACCCTGATGGCAACCTTGCCAGCCTACCTGAACGCCTTGTCGGGCAAGGGCGTGCATATCGTCACCGTCAATGACTACCTGGCGCAGCGCGATGCCGAGACCATGGGCCGCCTGTATGCATGGCTGGGCCTGTCGACGGGCGTGAACATGTCGCAGATGGAGCACAGCGCCAAGCAGCAGGCGTACAACTCCGACATCACGTACGGCACGAACAATGAATTCGGTTTCGACTTCTTGCGCGACAATATGGTCTACGAAGCGCGCGAGCGCGTGCAGCGCAGCCTGAACTTCGGCATCGTCGATGAAGTCGACTCGATCCTGATCGATGAAGCGCGTACACCGCTGATCATTTCGGGCCAGGCGGAGAACCACACGGACCTGTATCACAAGATCAATGAACTGCCTGCGCGCCTGACCCTGCAGATCGGCGAAGAAACGCCGGACGGCAAGGGCAAGGTTGAAGTGCCGGGCGACTACACCAAGGATGAAAAAGCGCACCAGGTGCTGCTGACGGAAGCGGGCCACGAAAAGGCCGAAGGCATCCTGATGGAGATGGGCCTGCTGCCGGAAGGCGCGTCGCTGTACGATTCGGCCAACATCACCCTCGTGCACCACCTGTATGCGGCCCTGCGCGCGCATGCGCTGTACTTCAAGGATCAGCACTATGTGGTGCAGAACAATGAAGTGGTGATCGTCGATGAATTCACGGGCCGTCTGATGACGGGCCGCCGCTGGTCCGACGGCTTGCACCAGGCCGTCGAAGCGAAGGAAGGCGTCAAGATCCAGAACGAGAACCAGACCCTGGCCTCGATCACCTTCCAGAACTACTTCCGCATGTACGCCAAGCTGGCCGGCATGACCGGTACGGCCGATACGGAAGCGTACGAATTCCAGGAAATCTACGGCCTGGAAACGGTCGTGATTCCGCAAAACCGTCCGCTGCAGCGCAAGGACCGCCAGGATCAGGTCTACAAATCGTCGGCGGAAAAATACAACGCGATGTTGAATGACATCCGCGACTGCTACGAGCGCGGCCAGCCCGTGCTGGTGGGGACGACCTCGATCGAGAACTCGGAACTGCTGTCGGGCATCCTGACCAAGGCCGGTTTGCCGCACAACGTGCTGAACGCGAAACAGCATGCGCGCGAAGCGGAAATCATCGCCCAGGCAGGCCGTCCGAAAGCCATCACCATCGCCACCAACATGGCAGGCCGCGGTACGGACATCGTGTTGGGCGGTAACGTCGAAAACCAGATCAAGTTCATCGAAGCCAATGCTGAGCTGAGCGACGCCGACAAGGCAGCCCAGTCGCAGACCTTGCGCGATGAGTGGCAGTCGCTGCACGACCACGTGGTCAATGCGGGCGGCTTGCACATCATCGGCACCGAACGCCACGAATCGCGCCGCGTCGACAATCAGTTGCGTGGCCGTGCCGGCCGCCAGGGCGATCCGGGTTCCTCGCGCTTCTACCTGTCGCTCGACGACGCGCTGCTGCGCATCTTCGCCGGCGACCGCGTGCGCGCCGTGATGGACCGTTTGAAAATGCCGGAAGGCGAACCGATCGAGGCAGGCATCGTCTCGCGTTCGATCGAGTCGGCCCAGCGCAAGGTCGAAGCGCGCAACTTCGACATCCGCAAGCAATTGCTGGAATACGATGACGTCGCCAACGACCAGCGCAAGGTCATCTACCAGCAGCGTAACGAGCTGCTGGAAACGACCGATATTTCCGAGATGATCGGCTCGCTGCGCCATGGCGTGTTCACCGACCTGGTGCACGAATACGTGCCGCGCGAATCGGTGGAAGAGCAGTGGGATATCAAGGGCCTGGAAAACACCCTGGCCAGCGAATGGCAGCTCGACTTGCCGCTGCAGCAAATGCTGGAAGCCGATTCGACCCTGACGGACGAAGAGATCCTGGAAAAAGTGCTGGCCGCGGCCGATGCCGTGTACCAGTCGAAGATCGATATCGTCGGCAAGGAATCGTTTGGCGGCTTCGAGCGCAATGTCATGCTGCAAAGCGTGGACAGCCACTGGCGCGAACACCTGGCGGCGCTCGATCACCTGCGCCAGGGTATTCACCTGCGCGGTTATGCGCAGAAGAACCCGAAACAAGAATACAAGCGCGAAGCGTTTGAACTGTTTGGCCAGATGCTCGACATGATCAAGAACGACGTCACGAAACACGTGATGACGGTGCGTATCCAGTCGCGCGAAGAAGTCGATGCGGCCGAACAGGCGATGCAGCAGTCGCACGTGGAAAACGTGCACTACCAGCACGCCGAATTCGACCCGAACGCGGCGCCGGAAGAACTGCTGGCGCCGACGGCTGGCGACAGCAACGACCAGTATGTCGACGACATGAGCGTGAGCATGGGCGTCAAGGTCGGCCGCAACGATCCATGCCCTTGCGGCAGCGGCAAGAAGTACAAGGCTTGCCACGGCAAGCTGGCTTAAGCGCGGTTTGTCAGCGTGAACAAAAAACGGAGACCGCGGTCTCCGTTTTTTTTCAGCCGCGCGTGGCCTGTGGCTCAGGGAAAGGCCCAGTATTGCGGCGCTTGCGAGGGAATGCCTTTCAAGCCGCCGCGGTTCTTTGCCCGTTGCCCCGTCTTGATCATGGTGGCGATATCGGTCAGCAGGACGCGGTTGCTGGCGAAGTAATCGTGTCCCATGAAATTCATGATGACGGCCGAGGCATCGACGAGTTCCATGCCGGGGATGCCGACGACGGGGCCGCGGATGTCGCCTATCCTGTCCCAGTCGGCAAAATTGTAGGAAGCACGGATGGCTTTGTCGTTCGCGGACGCATACAAGGTGGCGGGAAGCTTGAGGCTGGCAAAACGGGGGGCGATCTGCTCGCGGAAGATGTCGGCATTGATGTCCGGCGCCGCCAGCACGACCTGCTTGAACAGGGGCCGCAGCTCGGGGCGCTTTTCCAGCAGGTTGGCCAGGGCCACGGTCATCGGGCGGTTGCCCATGCTGTGGGCGATGATGTAGATATCGGTGGCGGAAGAGTGCTCGGCGAAGTCGGCCAGGAAGGCCTGCAGGTGCGCCTGCGTCCATTCGGCGGCATTTTCATCGAATTCATAGCCGGCCAGGGTGCCTTTCGATGGCCAGCTGTAGAACACGGGCAGGGCGCCGATATCGAGGTCGACCGCCATCTGCGCAGTGCGCCGGGCGGCGTCGTCAAACGAGTTGCTGTAGCCGTGGATGTAGATGAAGGCGGCGTGCCGTTCCGGGGCGGCCCGTATCCTGGCCTTGACGGCGGCGAGAAAATCCGCGCGCGACAGGCGCGTGGTTTCCTTGATCAGCACATATTTTTGCGCATTGTCGCTGGCAAGGATGGCGTACCAGGGCGGCAGCGGCAGCTCGCCCGGCGCTCTTTTCTCCGGGATACTCACGACGACGCTGCCATAGCTCAGGTAGGGCGCCACGCGGTTGGGCTGCCAGCCATAATTGCGGCTTTTGCGCTGGTATTGCCGGTCGGTGGCGTAATACACGGTGACGTGCGTGGCGCCGGGCGGCGGCGCATCGTTGTCGGACCTCAGCGTGCCACCGCTGCCGATGCTGCCGAACAGCTTGCCGAGGTTGCCGAGCAGGCCGCCCGTGCCCGACCATGCGCTGCTCCCCGGGCTGGCAAACGGTGGCCGCCGCCCTACGATAGCGTCTGGCGCGGGAGGCGCTTCCGCGGCTGGAGCAGGTGGTGGCGGGGCGGGCGGCGTTTCAGCCGCAGGCGGCGCTTCGGATGCCTGTTCGGTGACGTGGATGCTGGCGCCATCCGCGGGGCCGCGCGGCATCGTACAGGCTGTCAAGCAGGCCAGCAGGCAAAGCAGGGATGGTCGACGCAACAGGCGCGGCAGGCCTGAAGCGCTGCGCTGCATCCGGTTTGACTGACCCTGCGTCATGACATCCTTCCCTGGACGGTGCGGTTGCAAGGCTCGCCATCATCCATTCCCATACCTTAGCGCCGCCAGGCGGCATGGTTCTGATAAATCGCAAGCCTGGCCGCACCACCGGCCCGTCTCGACGCCGCCGTGGCTGGCGCGACTATTCACTTGCCGCATGTTCACCCGCGCCGCGAAGGCGCTACAATAGCGCTTCCCTTTTCCCTCGCAGAAGAACTCATATGGCCGTCAATTCTCCCAAGCCCGTCGCCGCCGACTTGAAAGCCGTCGCCGGCATTGAAATCGGTGTTGCCGAAGCCGGCATCAAGAAACCCAACCGCAAGGATTTGCTGGTATTGAAACTGGCGCCGACGGCCACCGTGGCCGGCGTGTTTACCCTGAACCGCTTCTGCGCCGCGCCCGTGCAAATCTCGAAGGCCAACCTGGCGGCAGTGACGGCCGGCGCCGCGCCGATCCGCGCGCTGCTGGTCAACACCGGCAACGCGAATGCGGGCACGGGCGAATCGGGCCTGGCCGACGCGCAGGCCAGCTGCGCCGCGCTGGCCGAGCTGCTGGGCTGCACGCCGCAGCAAATCCTGCCGTTTTCCACCGGCGTGATCCTCGAACCGCTGCCCGTGCAGCGTCTGGTCGCCGGCTTGCCGCAAGCCGTGGCCGCGCTGACTTCGGATAACTGGTTCTCGGCCGCCGAAGCCATCATGACCACCGACACGCAGCCGAAAGCCGGTTCGCGCACGGTCACCATCGGTGGCCACACGGTGACCCTGACGGGCATCAGCAAGGGCGCCGGCATGATCAAGCCGAACATGGCCACCATGCTGGGTTTCCTCGCGTTCGACGCCACCGTGGCCCAGCCCGTGCTGGACCAGCTGGTGAAACAGGCGGCCGACAAGTCGTTCAACTGCATCACCATCGACGGCGATACGTCCACGAATGACTCGTTCATGCTGGTAGCCACGGGCGCCGGCAGCCTGGTCATCGATTCCATCGATTCGCCGCATTATGCGGAACTGGCGGCGGCCGTCACCGAACTGTCGACTTTCCTGGCGCAAGCCATCGTGCGCGACGGCGAAGGCGCCACCAAATTCATGACGGTGACCGTGGAAGACGGCCGCAACGTGGAAGAATGCCGCAAGATCGCCTATTCCATCGCCCATTCGCCGCTGGTGAAGACCGCGTTCTTTGCCTCCGACCCGAACCTGGGCCGCATCCTGGCCGCCATCGGCTACGCGGGCGTGGACGACCTGGACGTGGGCCAGTTGAACCTGTACCTGGACGACGTGTGGGTGGCCAAGAATGGCGGCCGCAACCCCGATTACCAGGAGCAGGATGGCCAGCGCGTGATGCAGCAAAGCGAAATCACCATCCGCGTCAAGCTGGCGCGCGGCGATGCCACGGCTACCCTGTGGACGTGCGACCTGTCGCATGACTACGTGTCGATCAACGCCGACTACCGCTCATGACCGCCCTCGATCAATTCCTGATCCGCGCCGAGCGGGTACTGGCGCGCCTGGAGTCGATCTTGCCGCCGGCCTTGCCGGCGACCGACTGGAACAGCTTTGCCTTCCGCTGGCGCCGGCGGCAGGGTGCCGCCAGCCATCTGCAGGCGGTGGCGCACGTGTCGTCCATCGCCCTGGATGACTTGCATAACATCGGCACGCAAAAAGCGCAGATCGAGCAGAATACGCGCCAGTTCGTCGCCAGTCGCCCCGCCAACAACGTGCTGCTGACGGGCGCGCGCGGCACGGGCAAGTCGTCGCTGATCAAGGCATGCCTGAACCAGTTTGCCGATCAGGGCCTGCGTCTGATCGAAGTGGACAAGGCGGACCTGGCCGACTTGCCCGACATCGTCGACCTGGTGGCGGCGCGTCCCGAGCGCTTCATCATCTTTTGCGACGACCTGTCGTTCGAAGAGGGCGAAAGCGGCTACAAGGCGCTGAAAGTGGCGCTCGACGGCAGCATCGCCGCGCAATCGGACAATGTGCTGATCTACGCCACCTCGAACCGCCGTCACCTGATGCCCGAACGCATGTCGGACAACAGCAGCTACAAGACGGACGACGATGGCGATTTGCATCCGGGCGAGACGGTGGAAGAGAAAATCTCGCTGTCCGAGCGCTTCGGCCTGTGGCTGTCGTTCTACCCGTTCAAGCAGGACGATTATCTCGACATCGCGGCGCACTGGCTCGCTTCGTTCGGCTGCACGCCGGAACAGATCGCGCAAGCGCGCGGCGACGCCCTGCGCTGGGCCTTGCAGCGCGGTTCGCGTTCGGGCCGGGTGGCGTGGCAATTCGCGCGCGATTATGCTGGGAAACTACCTGCGGGAAAGCTGCCGCAATGAGCGAGATGAAAGTGAAACCGGTCGATGTGGCCGTTGGCATCCTGATGAAACCGAATGGCGACGTGCTGCTGGGCCAGCGTCCGGCCGGCAAGCCGTATGATGGCTATTGGGAATTTCCTGGCGGTAAAGTCGAACCGGGCGAAGCCATTTTGGACGCCTTGAAGCGCGAGTTTGTCGAGGAGCTGGGTTTATACATCGACAGCGCCGAAGCCTGGTGCGGCGTCGAATATGTGTATCCGCACGCCCATGTGCGCCTGCATTTCTATATCAGCCGCAACTGGCGCGGCGAGCCGCAAAGCCTGGAAGGGCAGGCGTTCGCCTGGCAGGGTACGGTCGGAGTGGAACCCTTGCTGCCGGCCACCATTCCCCTGCTGGAATGGCTCGACGAGGTACGCCGGGAATCCCTGATACCTGCCTGATCTCCACTTGTGCCGGTGGGCAGCACCATGCTGCATGCTGGCGCAAGCTTTGCTGTGACTTTCCTTGTATCGCGCGCGCTTTGCGCTACAGTGCTTTCATCAAGCACCGGGGGAGTCTCGCATGCCGCTGACACTGACCTTTACCGATACCGATGAATTGCTGATCGCCGCCTTGCACAAGCGTGCCCGCGCGCATGGGCGCAGCATCGAAGACGAGCACCGCGACATCCTGCGCAGCGCCTTGCGGCCCTTGCCGAAGCGCCCGCTCGACGATATTTTGCGCGGCATGCCCGACGTGGGCCTGGACGCGGATTTCGAGCGCCGCCCCTGATGCTCCATGCCTATGCCCGCCTACCTGGTCGATACGGATGTGATCGTTGCGGCGCGCAAGGGCAGTGCTGCGCCGGCGGGCGTGGCCGATTTTTTCGAGCGGGTAGCGCCGGAGTTGCGTTATGTGCCGGTGCAGGTGATCGCGCAATTGCGCGCAGGCATACAGTGCAGCTGGCGGCGCGAAGCGGCGCTGGAAGCACTGGCGCTGGAAGGCTGGCTGGAAGCCGTGCTGGCGGAATATGCGCCGCGGCTGCTGGAATTCGACCTCGATTGCGCGCTCGTGTGCGCGCGTCTGCATGGCCGTAGTCACGCGCATGGCGTCGATGGACAGATCGCGGCGATGGGCATCGCCTATGGCTTGACGGTGGTCAGCGGCAGGCTCGACAGTTTCGCGGCGCAGGGGCTGCGCCTGGAAAATCCATTCAAATGAAGCTTACTGGGGCTTGTTGTCTTCGTCTGCCAGGGGATCTTCGAACGGGTCGGCGGCGGGGATCGTGTATTTCTCTTCGGCCCAGGCGCCCAGGTCGATCTGCTTGCAGCGTTCCGAGCAGAAGGGGCGGTATTTATTGGCTTCAGTCCATTCGACTTTGGCGGCACAGGTAGGGCAGTTAACGACGGTCATGATGGGGCAAATAAGTAACAGTTAAAAATTACAGAGCGTGAGCTCGAATGGTACATCTTCTTCCAGCGGCTTGGGTTTCAAGTCGCCGCCCTGGGTAGTGAAGCGTACCCACAGCATGTATTTGTTGGCGGAAATTTCCGGGATGGCGCCGCTGTTTTCATCGAGGCTCAGGCGCAGCATCTGATACACCTTGCCTTGCAGCATTTGCTGGTAGCTGCCGCCATTGGCGATCAGCTTGACGGGACCGCCGGAATCGCGCAGCAGGCGCAAGACCAGGGCCAGCGCGTCGAACAGCGGTGCCAGCGGGGCGAACCACGCGTGGATATCGGTCAGGCGCTGCTCGCAGCTGCGTTTTTGCCAGGCAAAGTACGAGGGCAAGTCGAATTCGCAGGCGCCACCCGGGATGATGGTGCGGCCGCGGATGCTCATCAGCCATTCATTGTCGCGGATATTCTGGCCCGTCTTGCCTTGCGCCGCCACCAGGGCGCCGCTGACACTGTCGAGTTCGCCGAGGATGGCGTCCAGGGTTTCCGGCTCCACGTTCGGATTGCTGCGGTAGCCCAGCAGGCTCTGGCGCTGGCGCTCGAGTTCCTGCAGCAGGTCGGACTTCAGGTCGGCGCGGCCGGCCACTTCAAGCATATCGAAAATAGTTGCCAAAGCAACATGATGCTGCATTGCATGCTCTTGCTGGATGAAGAACTTGAATTTGTCGTACAGGTCTTCCAGCCGCAACAAGGTACGTATGCGTTCGTTGAAAGGGTATTCGTAGACAATCAAAATAATTCCCTTAAGTAAGGACCTGCAAACAATCCCGTGATTTTGAACCAAGCGTCGACAAATTACAAACGTTGCGGCCCGATTCCAGCCATTCTTTTTGAAAATGCCAGATATAAATCGTGCAACTGGGCAATCTGCGGCGCCAGGGCCGCCAAATCGCCATTATTGTCGATCACATCGTCCGCCGCCGCCAGGCGCATGGCACGCGTGGCCTGCGTGGCCATGATGGCTTTGACTTGTTCTTCCGACAAGCCATTGCGCGCCATCACGCGCGACACTTGCAGGCTTTCCAGGCAATCGATGACCAGTACGCGGTTGACCCGCTCCACCCAGCCGCCGGACTCGACCAGCAGGGGCACGGCAAAGATCACGTAGCTGCCCGTTGCTGCGGCGGCCGCCTCCAGGGTCGCCTGGCGGATGCGCGGGTGCAGGATGGCTTCCAGTTTCGCCTTGGCGGCGGCGTCGGAAAACACGAGGTTGCGCATTTTTGTACGGTCGAGGGCGCCGCGCGCATCGGCGTAGCCGGGGCCAAATTCCGCCACCAGGGCTGGCATGGCCGCGCCATTGGGCGCCGTCAGGCTGTGCGCGATCTGATCGGTATCGATGATGGAGGCGCCGCGCGCGGCGAACAGGTCGGCCACCGTGCTCTTGCCGCAACCGATGCCGCCGGTGAGTCCGACGCTGAAATAGGGGGCGTTTTGTAATTGCATGTGTGTATCCATAAGGGGCCGGTCAGCCGGTCAGGCCCAGCGTGAGCCGCGACAGGGGCGTGCCGTACAGCAGCGCGATCAGGCCTGCCGCCGCCAGGTAGGGGCCGAAGGGAATCGGTTTGTCGCGTCCCCGCTTGGCAAACACGATCAGGCCGATGCCGACCACGGCGCCGACCACCGACGACAACAATATGATCGTCGGCAACATGGTCCAGCCCAGCCACGCACCGAGCGCCGCCAGCAATTTGAAGTCACCATAGCCCATTCCCTCCT
Source organism: Janthinobacterium aestuarii (assembly GCF_046113285.1). Lineage (NCBI taxonomy): Bacteria > Pseudomonadati > Pseudomonadota > Betaproteobacteria > Burkholderiales > Oxalobacteraceae > Janthinobacterium > Janthinobacterium aestuarii. Next base: position 5,283,841 of record NZ_CP142524.1, on the reverse strand, counting down.
TGCCTGTCGCCAGCTTGAAGGCCCAGTACACGGCCCACAGGGCCAGGTAGCCGGCGGCCGCGCCGATGACGGCGTCCTGCAGCGGCACGAAAGTGCCGTTGATATTGACCAGCAAGCCGGCCCACAGCAGGGGGAAGGTCAGGTCGTCGGGCAGCATTTGCGTGTCGGCGTCGATGAAGGTCATGGCGATCAGCAGCCAGGCAAACACGAGCGTTGCCAGGCCCGTCCAGCCGCTGCCGAAATGCCAGATCAGCAGGGCCGACAGCGCGCCCGTCAGCAGTTCCACCAGCGGATAGCGCACGGAGATGGGGGCCTTGCAGGCGCTGCATTTGCCACGCAGCAGCAGGTAACTGATGACGGGGATGTTTTCCATGGCCGTGATGCGGTGGCCGCAAGCGGTGCAGTTCGAGTGCGGCAGCATCAGGTTGTAGCGGTCCGTGTGCGGCAAGGGCAAGCCGCTTTCTTCCGCCACGTAATTGGCGGAGTCGCGCTCCATCATTTTCGGCACGCGGTGGATCACCACGTTGAGGAAGCTGCCGACGATCAGGCCGAACAGGGCGGCGACGAGGGCGACGGGCAAATTGCCGGGCGCGGCGAACAGCAGGGTATCTTGCAGCATGGTGGCGTTGTCTGAGGTGGTGATATTGCCGCGCAAACATTGCTTGGCACTGCCGCAGTGTAAAACATCTGCCAGCACATGGGGATGTTTTGCGCAGGGTTCTGGTCGAGGGATGACGTCGGGCCAGCATGGCGGCCGTAGTTTTCGCGTGGATCGAATTCTTCCAGTCGCTCACCGATGTGTGGGTTTGTCACCCGGCTTGCGGAGGCTGTCCCGCAAACCGGACGCTGGAAACTCCTGCGCTGCCTTTAGATGGTCAATATTCGGTTGGCGGCAACAATGAGGTCACCTTTCTGGCTTACGGTGCACCTTGTCGCGCCGGTTGACCGCGCGCGCCAACAGCGAGCGAGTCAGGAGCTTATGAAACGGCATGATGATAAACAAATAAACTCTTCCAAAGAGATTGTTTATTTTAACCAAGGTTGAAATCGTCACTTCCGATCCTTTCAGACTCGGTTGAATGCTTATCCAGATCCGAAAATCCAGATGCTTGTCGTCACCACCGACGACGACTTCAGTGCCCGTACTTGAAATAATCGGAAACATGCCAATCTTGCCCAGCCCGCGATCGCTAAAGCTAATACTTTTCTTTAGTCCCAACGGTGCGACGATTCCATTGCGCAGAATAATGAGCCAGGTGAGCATGCAATGCGGTTCAGCGAACACGGCGCGCCCCGCTTGTTCGGCGTCCACGTAGGTTCGATCCCCCTGACCGGAATAGCCGTCGGAGAAATCAATGCGCGTCAATCCTGACGCCGACATGGCTGCTGCCGGTGCGGCAATGAGGAAGACTTTGTTTGCTTCGTTTGTCATGAATAAAACGCTCTCTGTAAAGTGAGTGACGGTCGGACTGCGGTTGTTTTGATTGGCGCGCATTCCAAGTTTGCAAACGTGCACTGGCGGATGAAGTGCTTGCACCGTGGTTACATGGGCCGGCATGCTCCGTCTAATATTGCGCCAACGCCTGCTTTCGGGGCAATGGCGTCTCGAATACTCGTATCAATTAGTCGTTCATAGATTGCGCTTTGGCCGGCCGGAATAAGTTCTCTGAGTGTTTCTTTACGTTTGTCCCGGCCGAACAAGGCCTCAACGGCCCAAGCGATCAGATACACGGCAGACAAACAGCCGCCTGCGGTCGCCACGTTCCCTTCGCATACCAGGGGCAAATCGAGAACCTCAATTCCCAGGGCTTGCAGTTCCTCTTTGGCATCGGGATGAGTCGTGGCTGGCCCCTTTGCCAGCAGACCCAACTTGGCAAGAATGAAGGAGCCGGCACAGATCGATCCGATGAGCTGCGTATCTGGATTCAGGGAAAATGCACGCATGAAATCCTGGTCGGCGATAGCGCCTTTCACGCCAACTTTACCGCTGGAAAACAATACAAGGTCTGCGTCATTCGCTTCGCTGATGCACCCGTGGGTCTTGATAATCAGACCGTTTGCGGATTGATGCGCTTCCTTTGTTCCCAATATCTTCACTTGCCAATCCGTCTTATTCCTCCCAAGGATGTCCCACATCAGGAATAAATCCAAATCGGTGAAATGATCAAAAATCACGATGACTATTTTCTTCATGTTGCGCTCCGCCGTTTGCGTTGATTCAAAATGAGACCACGGACGAGCACCACTTTTTTTTGCGTCCGCAGTTGTGACTAAGTCCGTCAAATATCTGTTTGGGAGGAACTTCTTTTCCTGATTGGAGGGGGGCTCAGTGCTGGCCCGCCAGGACAGTTCTTGCCGACTGCGCGTCGGCTTTCAGTGCGAAGTAGGTCCACATTCCTCCAAGCAGATCTGCGACGCCGAAAAAAACGATCATTGGGCTGGCAAGGCCTATGGCAGCGAAGGTCGTGAAGGCCGCGAACACGAAGAGGCGCGTGTATACCGACGCTACCAGAAACGGCTTGTTTTCGTGCTTGGCTGCGACCCACGCATAGACGCCAATCATGGATACAATAACGCCAAGCAAATGAATCCAGACCTCGGAGGTTGGCGGCATTTGTAAGATCGACAGCAAGAAGTTCGGCGCGACGACTAACACTGGCCCAACGACGAACAAGTAGATGGCGAATACTTTGGCGCTATACGCAGACTTGGACATGTTTTTCCTTTTCGAGAGCGTTGCCGATAGGCTTGGTGGTTTCAAGGCGGGTGATTGAACTGTGGTGGCGATACTGCGCAAGCGCGGCACGGCTGCTGCCAGGCATGATGAAGACCGCGCATCGCGGAGGCGGAAACGTGGTATGCATTTAACGAATCCAGGCGTTGGCGGTGCGCACACGTGCACCGAGGGTTTTGAGAAGCTGGATCAGACCTAAATAGGCCCGGTCTACGTAGGGCAGTTCCTCCGGCAAGGACTGCAGGTGCTGAAGTGCCTGGCGCTGATGCTCGGCTGATGGACGTGGGTATGGCGGGTGTTGCGCAAAGTCATACACCGCCACGGTAAACGGCAACTTCTGCCAGGCATGCCGCTCGGCCATTGCCGGCAGCAGTTGCTGGCAAAAGTCCTGCTCATTCAGATTCGGCCCAATCAGGCCCAAGTCCCGATAGGCCTGATGCATGGCACTGTGGTCCGCCGGGGTGCGCAACTGTGCCGACCAAAGCGCGCTGAGCGCTTGGCAAAAGTCAGCGGCCAGCGTGCGGGTGCAGCCAAAGTCCAGCAGGCCCAGTCGGCCGTCCGGCATGAACAGATAGTTGCCCGGATGCGGGTCGGCTTGCAAGCGGTGCAGCACAAAGGTGCAATGAAAGAAGGCGTCAAACAGCAACTGACCAGCCTGATCACGTGCGGCTTGATCGGGTTCGGTCAGCAACCATTCGTTGAGATGCAGTCCCGGCAGGCGTTGCATGGTCAGCACGCGGCGTGTGGTGCGGTCCATTACCGGCTGGGGGATCACCAGGCCCGGCAGCGTGAGATGCTGTGCAAACCATTGCATGGTCTGTGCCTCGTGCAAATAGTCCAGTTCCTCGGCCAGTTTCTGTTCGATGTCATCCATCATGCGCGCGATGATATCGGCTTTGGGCATCATCTCCGAGCGTTCCCCCCAGGCTTGCAGCAGGCTGCGCAGCATACGCATGTCGCTGCCAATGGAGTCCGCCATTCCGGGGTATTGTAGTTTGACGGCCACTGCCATACCGTCGCTCATGATGGCGGCGTGGACCTGACCCAGACTGGCGGCGGCAAAGGCGATCGGATCGAATTGCTGGAACAGGGCTTGCGGATCCTGGCCAAACTCCTGGCGCATCACTTTGATCACCAACGCGCGGTTCAGCGGCGTGACCTGGTAGTGGGCGCGGGCCAGTTCCTGGCGCATGCCCTCGGGTAGAAAGCCTAATTCCATGCTGAGCAGCTGCGAGGCTTTGAGTGCCGTGCCCTTGAGCTGGTTCAACGCGGCAAACAGGATGCGCCCGAGTTCCGCCTCATGTGCCACGCGGGCCTGTTCCGTTTTCGCATCGTCGCGCGTCATCGACTTGGCCTTATGGCCCAGGTGGGTCAGCCCGGCCCGCGCCACTGCCATGCCGACAATCGCGCCACGCGAAAGACGTCCGGTGCGCGGCAACTGCGAAACCTTGTTCGTCCTGGTCGTGGGCCTCATGAGCGTGCCCCGCCCAGGCCGCGGCGGGCCAATTGCAGCAGGTCCAGCAAGCCATTGCCGTCTTGCATCAGGCGCGCCAGCTGGCTGCGCACCATGAAACCGCCCAGCTCCAGCAGCTTGTCCACCAGGCCGCTGCGCAAGGCTAACACCAGCACGCCCAAACTTAAATCGACCATTTGCGTGGTGTTGGAAAATTGCTCGGAGGTGTCGCGCAGCCAGTACGCAATGACGCCGTACACATAGTCGGCCAACAGTCCGGCCAGGCTGGGCTTGAAGCCGCAAGGCACGATTTCACCGGTCGTCTCGGCCTGCTCCAGCATCTGGAGAAAGGTTTGCTGGAGCAAAGGCTTGCCGGGTAGTTGCTCGCCCAACAGCAGCGTGGGCGCGCGCTGCACCATGCCGCGCGCCAGACCCACAAATTCGCGGTCGGCCAGCAAACCTTCCAGCAGACTCTCGATCACCAGTTGCAGGCGCTCCTGCAGCGAAAATTCGTTCTGTCCCTGCGTCTTGTCGGCCTGCGCCACTGCGTCTGCAATTGCTTGCTGAAAGTAGGCGGTTACCAGTTTCTCCTTGGTCGGGAAGTATTTGTAGATGGTGGCATCACCCACGTCGGCGGCACGTGCGATCTGCTTCATCGTGGTGCCCTCAAACCCATGCTGGGTCATCAGGTCCACTGCGGTCTGAATGATCAGCCGATGGTTTTTGGCTTGTTGGGCTTTGGAAGTACGCATGATCGAAATTTGAAAAAGAGTGGAATGTCGGGGCGGGGCAAAACAATCAAGTCTGGCCCAACCATGTAAGAAGTGCGACGGCGAGCAGGCCGATCGTTGCCCCCGCAGCTACAAAATATCCATTCATAGAATGTCTTGCGAGAAAGGTGCAGCCACGTGCCTCTTGAACTTGACGACGCCACAGAAGACGCGTGCAAGCCCCGACAAGTACGTGAACCAGACCACTGTATTTGCCATATCCATCCTCGAGGATTACCTCATGCCCCACATCTTGATATGAATATACGATACTTACTATCTATTCATTTAATATATTGCACATCTATTGCATAGTCAATGGCTATTATTTGATAGAGAGGTCGATGTATTCCAAGCATGGCTTCATGCCGGGTGTCGGTGGCAATCCACGGAACTTGGCAGCGCCGCGCCTCGGCACGGCTTCTGACTCAGGGATTTGTGCGATTCCGGACGTGGAACCCGAGGCTTCGATTTGATGATGCCAGGGCGGTGCCAGTAGGCGAGCGGCAACGCGCCATGTGAGTCTAAGTAATACCGGGCGACGGCATGGCTCTGCTCAGTAGCTCGTAAGAACCACATTCTTGCGGCTACGTAGTCGATTCGGACACCGTCCCTGGAGATGCATGAGGACTGGCGACATTGATTTGGGCATCGGCACATCTAAGCCCGGCTTCGAATGCTCATCGTGATACGGCATGTTGCACCGAGTCCTGACTCATCGAACGCTTCCATCATGTCTCATCACTGAGAACCTACAGGCGCGCAGTCAAATCACGGTCCCCAACTTGAAAATCGGCAAATACAGGGCGATCACGAGGGAACCGACGAGCACGCCCAGCACCACCATCAGCGCCGGTTCCAGCAGCGTGGAAAGCGTGGTCACGGTGGCGTCGATGTCCGCCTCGATGATCTCGGCCGCGCGCGACAGCATGGCGTCGAGCGCGCCCGACTCCTCGCCGATCAGGGCCAGTTGCGTCAGCAGCGGGGGAAATACGCCGCTGTGTTCCATGGCCAGGGCCAGGCCGCCGCCGGCGCGGATTTCACGCTCGATGCGCGTCGTCGCTTCCTGGTATAGCGCGTGGCCGGAGGCGGCGCCCACGAGGCCCAGCGAGTCGAGCAGCGGCACGCCGGCGGCGAACATGGCGGCCAGGGTGCGCGTCCAGCGGGCGATTGCCGCCTTGCGCAGGAGCGGGCCGAACACGGGCAGGCGTAGTGCCCGCAGTTGCGTGTTGCGCCTTAAGGCGGGCCAGCGGCGCCAGGCCAGGTGCAGCAGCACGCAAGCGAGCACGAGCGCTGCCAGCAAGGCCAGCCAGTAGCGGACCAGAAAGGCGGACACGCCCATGACGGCCAGGGTGGGCAACGGCAAGGGCGCGCCGAAGCTGTCGAAGACCTGGCGGAAGGCGGGCACGACCACGCTCATGATGATGGCCGTGACAACGATGGCGACGAGTACGATGACCAGCGGATACATCAGCGCGCCGCGCACCTGCCGCCGCAAGGCGATGGCCTTTTCCTGGTGCGTGGCCAGGCGCGCCAGCAAGTCCTGCACGATGCCGGCCTGTTCGCCCGCCGCGAGCAGGTTGCAATACAGCTCGTCAAACAGCAGCGGGAACTGGCGGAAGGCTTGCTGCAGGCTGCTGCCCGCTTCGATGTCGTGGCGCAAGTCGCGCATCAGCTCGGTGATCGCGGGTTTGGCGTGCCCCTTGCCGGCGATGTCGAAGGCGTGCAGCAGCGGCACGCCGGCCGCCATCATGGTCGACAGCTGGCGCGTGAACAGGGCAATATCCTTGCGCGTGATGGCCTTGCCGGGCGCGCTGCGCGCAGCCTGCACCCGGGTGGCCAGGATGCCCTGGCGTCTTAGCGCGACCGTGGCTGCGCCGGCGTCGGCGGCGCGCAAGACGCCTTCGGCCGCCTTGCCATGGCGGTCCGTGCCCTTCCACGCAAAGCGCCGTTCGGCCGCCATGTGCACCTCCTGCCGTCACGGTAGCAGCGCCGGACAAAAGCACCAGCGGCGCTGGCGGCAGGCTTGATGTGGCTCAGCTTTTTGTGGTTTGCACTTCCGTCTGCACAACGGCCTGGGCCTTCACGTCGGCCGCATCGTCCTCGTCGCTGTCCGTGCCCTTGCTGATGCTTTCGCCATCGTCGCGGCGCAGGGTCCAGAAGGTCAGCGAGGACAGCACCGTCAGGGCGGCCAGGGTCAGGAAGGCGTGGTGCAGGGCCGTGCTGAGCATGGCGCGGTCCGACTGCGGCATGTCGCCCAGGTACCAGCCCGTGATCAGCGAGCCGAAGGCGAGGCCAAAGCTCATCGACAGTTGCTGCATCGAACTGGCGATGGTGCTGGCCATGCTGGAGTCGCTCTTGTCGACGTCGGCATACGCGATGGTGTTCATGCTGGAAAACTGCAGCGAATTGAAAAAGCCCATGCACAGACTGATGGCGACAATCACGTACAGGGGCGTGCCCGCGCCCACCTGCGAAAACATGGCGATGGTAATGCCGATCAGCACCGTGTTGACGATCAGCACCTGGCGGTAGCCGAAGCGTGCCAGCACGCGCGCGGAAATGAATTTCATGCCCATGGCGGCGGCCGCGGACGGCATCATCAGCAAGCCCGATTGCCAGGCGGGCAAGCCCAGGCCCAGCTGGTACAAGAGCGGCAACAGGAAGGGCAGGCCGCCCACGCCCAGGCGCGTGACGAAGCCGCCCACCACGGAGACGCGGAAAGTGCGGATCTTGAACAGGGTCAGGCGCAGCAGCGGGTGCAGCACTTCGCTCGAATGCCAGGCATACGCGGCCAGCAGGCTGATGGAAATGAACAGCAGCACGGCAAACGAAGTGCCGTCGATGCGGTGTTCGCCGAAGATTTCGAGCAGCCACGACAGCAGCGCGATGCCCGTGCCGAACAGCACCAGGCCGATCAGGTCCAGCGGACGGGGCTTGTCCCCATAGTAGTCGGGCATGTAGCGGTGCGCCAGGTACAGCGCCGCCAGGCCGACAGGCACGTTGACGAAGAAAATCTCGCGCCACGACAGCCAGTGCACGATCAATCCTCCCACCGTGGGGCCCAGCAGGGGGCCGATCAGGGCAGGGATGATGACGAAATTCATGGCCGCGAGCAATTGCGACTTGGGAAAGGTGCGGATGATGGTGAGCCGGCCCACCGGCATCATCATGGCCGCGCCCACCCCTTGCAGCAGGCGCGCGGCCACCAGCATGGGCGCATTCACGGACAGGCCGCACAGGATGGAGGCGATGGTAAAGATGGCAACGGCGGCGGAAAACACGCGCCGCGTGCCGAAGCGGTCGGCCATCCAGCCGCTGATGGGAATGCACACGGCCAGGCTCAGGATGTAGCTGGTGACGACGGCCTTCAGGCTCAGCGGCGTCACATGCAGGCTGGCGGCCATGGCGGGAATGGCGGTGTTGACGATGGTGGAGTCGAGTTGCTCCATAAACAGGGCGGTGGCGACCACCCAGGGAAGGTAGCTTTTAATCGGGGAACTGGTCATGGATGCGAGCCTGAGGAGGTAAGACGGAGCCGACAGTACGATGAATTGTCACATAAATGGCGCCCGCGTGCCGCCCGCGCCATTCATTCTGGCAGTGCGCCGGGGGCATCGTCCATGGAACATTTGTTCCATGGCAATAGATTACTGGCAAGGCTAGCATGTGTTTTCCGGCAGTTCCCGCCCCTCCTTCCCGAAAGTCATGCAATATGAAAAATGCACTTACCTTCCTTGCCCTGAGCGCCGCCCTGTCCGCCTGCGGCGGCGGCAGCGATGGCGGTACGCCGGAAGCGCCAGTCACGCCGCCCGTCGTGGTCACGCCCGTCGCCGATCCCGTGACGGTCGCCTCGCAAGCGGTCGCGGCCCAGGCTGGCCTGGCCGTGATCGCCGGCGCCAATGCGGACGAGACGGTGTATGACGTGGCGGCCGATATCGGCGACACGTGGCGCATCACGTTCGACAGCGCGAAGAAAACCTACGCGATCCGCGTGCTGTCGACGCAGTTCGGCTTGAGCGACCGCAGCGGCACGTTCAGCGCCGTCACCGTCGGCCATCTCACCACCTACACGGCAACGGATTTCAGCGTCACCGTCGATGCGCGCACGCGTCTTCTTTCGGGCAATATCAAATTGGGTAATATGGTCTCGACCGTCAGCGGCACCGGCTATGCGGTGGGCGACGTGGCCAGGCTGGCCGGCAGCTATATTTTCCTGGGGGCCATGCGCAATGCCTCGAACGGCGGCGACCGTTTCAATCCGAAAGGCAGCCTCAAGGTGGCGGCCGATGGCAGCGCGCAACTGTGTAATGGCGGCGTGTTCAATGCGCAAGGCGTGTGCTCCGCGGTATCGCCGCAGCTGGAAGCGGAAAACGCCAGCCTGACCCTGGTCAAGGATGCGAAGAATGGCTTGCTCGTCGCCCGCCAGGGCCAGCAGGATTTCGGCATCGTCCACGTGCATGCGGGGGACCGGGGGCTGGCGCTGTTTATCGACCGCTACAGCCGCAACCAGGAAAACGTGCTGCGCGTCGGTACCATCGTGGCCGCCAAACAACAGAAGATCGGCAGCGAAATCGCCGGTACTTACGCCTGCGCGGCGCCGGGCATCAGCGCCAAGATCGAGATTGCGGGCAACACCGCCACCTTGACGAACAACACGACCGGCAAGACGCATGCGGAAACCATCACCGCCAACAAGCTGGGCCTGGGCGCGCAGGCCGTCGATTTCGATGGCATCGCCGTGTTCAAGGACCCGGCCGACGTGCCGGCAGATTACTCGATGTTCATGCCGGTGTCGTCGAGCATGGCGGTCGAGTTTTCGACCGACCGCTCGTATATGGGCACATGCCTGAAAAATTAAGAGGTGCCGCCACGTGCCTGTGTGAGTAGGTCGGGTTAGCCGGTACGGCGTAACCCGACAACATCATCAGCCCGGCAATCGTTCCAATGCCTCCATCAACGGCATCGCCGCATCGGCAATCCGGTCCAGGCTCGCTTCGCGCAGGGCGGCGGTGTCCACCGTGTGGCCGGAGTCCAGCCCCGCCCAGCGCAGCAGCGCCGCACACGCGGCGGGCGTGTCGAACATGCCGTGCAAGTAGCTGCCGAGGATTTGCCCGTCGCCCGATACGGCGCCTTCCGGCCGCCCGTCGATGACGAAAGCCGGCTGCGCCAGCGCCGCGCCATGCGACATGCCCATGTGGATTTCATAGCCTGACACGGGCGCTTCGGCCGCGCCGCCAAACGCGCAATGGCCGGCGACTTGCTGCAGGCGTTTTTCCGCTGTCAGCTCCGTCACCAGGTCGAGCAAACCCAGTGCCGCTGACTCTCCAGCCGCACCTTCCACGCCCAGCGGATCGCGCACGCTTTGCCCCAGCATCTGGAAGCCGCCGCAAATGCCGAGCACCTTGCCGCCGTAGCGCAGGTGTTTCGCCAGGTAGGCGGGCCAGCCCTGCTGCTGCAGCCAGGCCAGGTCGCCGCGCGTGTTCTTGCTGCCGGGCAGGATCACCAGGTCGGCCGCTGGAATCGGCTGCCCTTGCTGGATGAATTGCAGGTCGATGCCGGGGTGGGCGCGCAGCGCGTCGACATCCGTGTGGTTGCTGATGCGCGGCAGTTGTGGCACCACCACCTTGAAGGCGCCCCGTTCGGCCTGCGTCGCTTCGACGGCATCCTCTGCGTCGAGGAACAGGCCTTGCAGGTAGGGCAGCACGGCCAGCACGGGCTTGCCCGTCTGCTGTTCCAGCCACTCGATGCCGGGCGCAAGCAGCGAGATGTCGCCGCGGAAGCGGTTGATGACGAAGCCGACGATGCGTGCCCGTTCGCTGTCGGACAAACAGGCCAGGGTGCCGATGATGTGGGCGAAGACGCCGCCCCGGTCGATGTCGGCCACCAGGATCACGGGGCAGTCGACGGCTTCGGCAAAGCCCATGTTGGCGATGTCGCGTGCACGCAGATTGACTTCGGCGGGGCTGCCCGCGCCTTCGACGACGACGGTGTCGTACTGCTGGCGCAAGCGCGTGAAGGATTCCAGCACGGCGCCCATGGCGATAGTTTTATATTGCTGGTAGTCGCGCGCATCCATCTCGGCGCGTACCTTGCCGTGGATGATCACTTGCGCGCCCGTGTTCGACGACGGTTTCAAGAGCACCGGATTCATGTCCGTGTGCGGCGCGATGCCGCAGGCCAGCGCCTGCAAGGCCTGGGCGCGGCCGATCTCGCCGCCGTCGCTCGTCACCGCGCTGTTCAAGGCCATGTTTTGCGGCTTGAACGGGGCTACCGTCACGCCACGCCGTTTCAATAAGCGGCACAGGGCCGCGACGACGGTGCTCTTGCCCGCGTCGGACGTCGTGCCCTGCACCATCAGGACGGGAAAGGGAAGCTTCATGCCTGCTGCTCCTGCAGATGTTGCCAGCGCGCGATGATGTCGCTGATCTGGCGCAGCCCTTCGGTAATCGCCGCCGGGCCGGGCGACAGGATGTCGGGCGACTTGATCTCGAACAGCATCTGGTTTTTCACGGCGGGAATCGCATCCCAGCCCGGGCGCGCCGCCAGTTGCGTGGGCTGGAACTTCTTGCCGCACCAGCTGGCGAGGATGATGTCGGGCGCGCGTGCGGCCACGTCACGGGAATCGGCGATGATGCGTTCCTTTGCGCCGGGCTGCATGGACAATGCCGGGAAGGCGTCCGTGCCGCCGGCGATGGCGATCAGTTCCGCCGCCCAGCCGATGCCGCTCATCAGGGGATCGTTCCACTCCTCAAAGTAAATCACGGGCTTGCGCATCCACGACATTGCGCGGGCCTGTGCGGCGGCGATGTCCGCGCGCAGGCTGGCGATCAGCAATTTGCCCGCTTCCTCGCGCTGCACCAGCGCGGCCAGCACGGCGATCATGCGCAGGATGCCGTCGACCGTGCGCTGGTTAAACTGGTGCACTTCGATGCCGGCCTTGACCAGGTCGCGGCAGATATCGGCCTGCATGTCGCAAAAGCCGATCACGAGATCCGGTTCCACTGCCAGGATGCGTTCCAGGTTCGTGGACGAAAAGCCGCTGATCTTGGTTTTTTCCTCGCGCGCCCGTGGCGGACGCACGGTAAAGCCCGAGATGCCCGCGATGACGTCCTCGGCGCCCAGCGCGTACAGCGTCTCCACGGCCTCCGTCGACAGACAGGCGATGCGCTGGTAGTGACTCATGGTGCGGACTTGGCGCGGCGCTGGCGCGCCGTTTCCAGCTGTTCGCACATGGCGGCCGTGCCTTCGATCATGCGCGGGCCGGCGCGGTTCAGCAGGTCGCCATTCAGGCGGAACAGGTTATTTTTGCGCACGGCCGTCATCGACGGGAAGGCGCGCCACATGGCCAGGCCGCCTTCGCTGCGCGGGTCGCTCTTTTCGCTGGTGCCGAAGATGACTTCCGGGTCTTCCTGCAGCACGCCTTCCGGCGTGACGACGGGCGCCACCACCTTCATCGCGGCGAACACATTCTGGCCGCCGCACACGCGCATCGAATCGCTGATGATGCTCGCGCCGCTCAAGGTATATAGAGGTTTGTCCCATACCTGGTAAAACACGCGCACGGGCGGGCGCTGCGCGTATTGCGCCGTCAAGCTGGCCAGTTTGGCGCGCAGCTGGGCGGCGGCCGGCCTGGCGATTTTTTCCGTGCCCATCAGCTGGCCCAGGCGCTCCATGCTGTCGGGGATATCGGCCAGCTTGCGCGGCTCGCTGTGATAGATGGGCACCTTCAACTGGCGCAGCATGGCGATCTGGCGCTCGGCGCTGCCATGCATCCACACGACGATCAGGTCCGGCTTCATGGCGATGATGCGTTCCATGTCGTACTGGCGGTTGTCGCCCACCTGAGGCAGTTTTTTGGCCGCTTCCGGGTAGTCGCTGTAGCTGACGACACCGGCGATCTTGTCGCCGCCGCCGGCCGCGAACAGCAGTTCCGTGACGTGCGGCGCCAGCGCCAGGATGCGCTGCGCCGGTTTTTCCACGGTGACGGTATTGCCGTCGTCGTCGCGCACGGTGATGGCGGCGTGTGTTTGCAGCGAGACCAGTCCGGCCAGCAGCAGCGATATTTTCAGGATTTTCATGTGTGCTTCCATGTGGTAAGGGCCTGCTGCAGGCGCAGCCAGGCATGTTCGTCGGGGGGCAGGCCCAGGCGGATGCCGTGGGCGGCGTGGCGGAACAGGCGCACCCAGATGCCCGATTCCGCCATGTGGCGCCAGAACGCTTCGGCGCGTGCTTCCGGCCACCACTGAAACAGCGCCGTGCCGTTGCTGGCGATGCCGTGCGCCGCCAATAACTGGCGCAGGCGGGCGCCTTCGCCGCGGAGGCGCTCGCGCATGGCTTCCTGCCAGCGCGTGTCGTTCAGGGCGGCCAGCGCCGTTTGCTGTGCCGGGCCGCTGACGGTCCACGGACCCAGCATATCGGCCAGCTGTGCCAGCAGCGCGGGATGGGCGGCGACAAAGCCCAGGCGCAAGCCCGCCAGGCCAAAGAATTTGCCCACCGAGCGAAGCACGATCAAGTCTGGCCGATGCGTATGGGGACCCAGGCTGGCGTGTGACTCCGTGTCGCCAAACGCTTCATCGACCACCAGCCAGCCGCCGCGCGCGGCCAGCTTGCCGGCCCACTCCAGCAGCAGTTCCGGTGCGATGCGTTCGCCCGTGGGATTGTTCGGGTTGCAGACGACCAGCACGTCGCAGCTGTCCATGGCGGCGGCCAGTTGCACATACGGCACTTGCCGCAACTGGTGGCCGTGCTGGCCCCAGTGGTGCGCATGTTCCGCATACGAGGGCGCGGCCACCACCACGCGCGACGGTGCGCGCAGCCGGGGCAGGGCCTGGATGGCGGCTTGCGTGCCTGCCACGGGCAGCATGGCCGGCGCGTCGTAATACGCGCAGGCGGCGGCCGCCAGCGCGGGATCGGCTTCCGGCAGCCGGTGCCAGGCGTTGGCGTCGGGTGCTGGCGCCGCATACCAGTGCGGATTGATGCCGGTCGACAGGTCGATCCAGTCGGCGATCGGCCGGCCGTATTCGCGCGCCGCGTCGCGCAGGTTGCCGCCATGTTCAAGCAAGATAGGTCTCCCGCAGGTAAGACAGGCCCGCCAGTAGCGCCACCCAGATCAGCCACAAGACAGCCGTTTCGGCGACCAGGCGCCAGGCGCGGTCGATGTCGCGCGCTTCGGCGGGACGGCCGGCGCCCAAAGGCGGGCGGCGTTCCAGCTCGCCGTCATAGATGGCGTCGCCGCCCAGGGCCAGGCCCAGGGCGCCGGCGCCGCTGGCCATCACGGGCCCCGCATTCGGGCTGCCCCAGTGTGGCGCCTGCGTGCGCCAGCAGTGCCATGCGTTTTTTTTGTCCGCCATGCTCTTGCCCAGCAAGACATAGGACAAGGCCGTCAGACGCGCCGGCAGGTAATTGAGGATGTCGTCGATGCGCGCGGCGCAGCAGCCGAACCAGTCGTAGCGCGCATTGCGGTAGCCCCACATGGCGTCGAGGGTATTGGCCAGCCTGAAAAGCACGGCACCGGGGCCGCCCGCCACGGCAAACCAGAACAGGGTGCCGAAGACGGCGTCGTTGCCGTTTTCCAGCAAGGACTCCGTGCTGGCCTTGGCCAGGCTGGCCGCATCGGCATTGGCCGTGTCGCGGCTGACGATGCGCGCCGTCAGCAGGCGCGCGTTGTCCAGGTCATCGATGGCCAGGGCATCGGCGATCGGTTGATTGTGGTCGCGCAGGCTGCGCAAGCCGAGGCACAGATACAGCAAAAGGACGTGCAAGGCCGCCCCGGCCAGGCCGCACAGCCACCAGGCGGCATAGCTGAGGGGCAGCACGGCCAATGCCCATGCCAGCGCGCCGCGCAGGAAACGCCCACGGCCCCGGTTCAGCAGGCGCTCGAGCGCGCTGGCGAGGCGGCCAAAACCCACCAATGGATGCCAGCGGCGCGTTTCTCCCAGCAGCATGTCGAGCAGCACGCCGGCCGCCATCAAGGCGGCCAGCATGGGCAGCGACAGGCCGCTCAGCATGGGCTGCCTTTCAGGTACAGGGGCAAGCCGGCGGCGACAAAGACAGCCTTGTCGCACACGGCGGCCACGGCCTGGTTCAAGCGGCCCGCTTCATCGGTGAAGCAGCGCGAGATGGCGCCGTAGGGGACGATGCCCATGCCCACTTCATTCGAGACGAGCACGAGGTCGCAGCCGGTGTCTTCGATTTCGGCCAGCGCGTACAGCAGGTGCGCGCGCTCGCTGTGGAACAGTTCGGGCAGGGCGAGGTCGCCCACGTCCGGATACGTCGCGCCGCCGGAAAACATCAGATTCGTCAGCCACAGTGTCAGGCAGTCGACCAGCAGCAGCCTGCCGGGCCGTGCTTCCCGCAGGATGGCGTCGCCCAGGCGCAGCGGTTCTTCGAAAGTCACCCACCCGGCCGGGCGCTGGGTACGATGATGCGTGATGCGCGTGGCCATCTCGTCATCGCCCGCCTGCGCGGTGGCGATGTAGAGCACGTCCTTGCCGGACTCGCGGGCCAGCTTTTCGGCATAGGCGCTCTTGCCGGAGCGGGCGCCGCCGAAGACCAGGGTGCGCGTCATGGCGCTGTTACCACTCGGTGCCGATTTGTGCGCCGATGCCGGCCGCGTACGCATGCTTGACGACGGCCATTTCGGTGACGGTGTCGGCGATGGCGATCAATTCGTCCGGCGCGCCGCGGCCCGTGATGACCACGTGCTGCATGGCCGGGCGTTCGAGCAGATCGGCGATGACCTTGTGCACGTCGAGGTAGTTGTACTTGAGGGCGATATTGAGTTCGTCGAACAGCACCAGGCCGTAACTGGGATCGGCCAGGAAGGTCTTCGCCTGCTCCCATGCAAGTTCGGCTTTTTCGATGTCGCGTTCGCGGTTCTGCGTTTCCCAGGTATAGCCTTCGCCCATCGCATGAAAACTGATTTCGTCGGGGAAGCGGCGCAGGAATTTTTCTTCGCCCGTCGACATGGCGCCCTTGATGAACTGCACCACGCCCACTTTCATGCCGTGACCCATGGCGCGGATGGCCATGCCGAAGCCGCTAGAACTCTTGCCCTTGCCGTTGCCCGTGTTGACGATGATGATGCCGATTTCCTTGTCGGCCTTGGCGATGGCCGCGTCGATGATGGCTTTTTTTCTCTCCATGCGCACGCGGTGGCGTTCGTTGATTGCGGCTGTTTCTACGTCGATAGGTTTGTTGTCGCTCATGTCTGATCCTCTTTCGGTATGAATATCTTGCGTTTGCCGTGATCGATGATCTCGATAGGGTGGCCCAGGTAGTCGCCCAGGATGGATGCCTGCATCACCTCGGCCACAGGGCCGGCCAGCCAGCCGCCGTCGCCCATCAGCAGCAGCGCATGGGTCGAGACGCTGTGCGCCAGGTTCAGGTCATGGCCTACCATGACCACGGTTTTATTCTGTTCGCGGCACAGCTTGGCCAGCAGGCCCATGACGCTGACCTGGTGCGCCAGGTCCAGCGCGTTGGCCGGTTCATCCAGCAGCAGCAGGGGCGTGTCCTGTGCCAGCATGGCGGCGATCGCCACGCGCTGGCGTTCGCCGCCGGACAGGCTGCGCACGTCGCGCTCGGCCAGGTGGTCCACTTCCATCGAGGCCAGTGCCGCCAGGGCGATGCGCTGGTCGTCGCTGCCTTCCCAGTAATGGTTGTCGTGATACGGGTGGCGCGCCGACAGCACGGTTTCGATGACGCGGTACGAGAACGCGTCGTGCCGCGCTTGCGCCAGGAAGGCCCGTTCGCGCGCCAGTGCTTCCAGTGGCCAGTCGATCAGGGCGCGGCCCTGTATCGTCACGTGGCCGGCATCTGGTTCGCGCAAGCCGGCCAGGGTGCGCAGCAAAGTACTTTTGCCGGCGCCGTTGCGGCCGATGACACTCCAGCATTCACCGTCTTTTATCTGCCAGGTGAGGTTTTCCACGAGGGAGCGCGTGCCCGCCTTCAGGCCCAGTTGGTAGGTGCGTATCATGTGCGGCGCAATCGATGGAGCTGGTACAGGAAGACGGGCGCACCGATCATGGCCGTCACCACGCCGACGGGCAACTGCAATGGCGCCAGCACGGTGCGCGCCAGCGTATCTGCCAGTACCAGGAAGGTGCCGCCGGCCAGCGCGGCGGCCGGTATCAGCAGGCGGTGATCGGGGCCGCAGGCGAAGCGCAGCGCGTGCGGCACGATAAGTCCCACGAAGCCCACGCTGCCGGCGCTGGTGACGGCGCTGGCCGTGAGCAGGCCGGAACAGAAAAACAGGCCCTTGCGCAGGGCGCCCACGCGTACGCCCAGGGTGCTGGCCGCTTCCGCGTGCAGGGCCATGACGTTGAGCGAACGCGCGCAGCGCAGCGCAAAGACCATGGCGCCGGCCAACACCAGCCAGGGCATCAGCCGCGCGGGCGCGCCGGACAGGTCGCCGATCATCCAGAACACCATGCT
This sequence comes from Janthinobacterium aestuarii, assembly GCF_046113285.1. Taxonomy (NCBI): domain Bacteria; kingdom Pseudomonadati; phylum Pseudomonadota; class Betaproteobacteria; order Burkholderiales; family Oxalobacteraceae; genus Janthinobacterium; species Janthinobacterium aestuarii. The sequence goes on along the minus strand of NZ_CP142524.1, from coordinate 5,266,446 downwards.
GCGCAAGCGGCTTTCCGGGGCGATGGAGAGCATCAGGGTGACGATGGCCATGCAGGCCGAGGCCAGGATCACGCCCGTCAGCAGCAACAGCGAGGCGCCGCCTTCGGCCGCCGTGCCGCCGCGCAGGTCGCGCCGGGCAAAGAAGTACAGCAGCATGGACACGCCGACGGCGCCGGCGAAGGCGGCCGCGTCGACGACCCACAGCGCGCACATGAACAGCAGCGCGGCCAGCGCGCCGACGGAGGCGCCGGCGGAAATGCCCAGCACGTAAGGATCGGCCAGGGGATTGCGCAGCAGCGCCTGCATCATCAGGCCCGCCAGCGACAGCGCCGCGCCGGTGACAAAGGCGGTCAGCGCGCGGCCCAGGCGCAGGTCGAGCAGGGTGGCGGCGAGGGTATCGGTCTTGCCCTGCACGACATGGAACAGGGCGGAAGGCAGGTCGGCGAGCGGAATCGCGATCGAACCGATCATGCCGGAGAAAATCAGGCTGGCAATCGCGCACGCGATCAATACCGTGATGATCACGGTGGCGCGGTGGCGCATATTGCGGAAGAATGGGTGCATGTACTGCCTTAAAATCGGGAACCGCATCTGCGGGCGATGGCGGCATGCCATCGCCCGCAGCTTACATCATTACATCATGCTTATTTCATGCCGTAGCGTACGCCAACGAAGAGGTTCGAGCCTGGCGTTGCGTAGAAGCGGCCCAGTTCGTAGTCCTTGTTGGTGATGTTGTTCCAGCGTGCCAGCACCGACCAGTCACGCGCGAACTGGTAGGTGGTGTACAGGTTCAGCAAGCCATAGCCACCGAGCGTGGTTTTGTTGGCGGCATCTTCAAAACGCTTGCCAGACAACTGCCACTCCGTACCAGCGGTCAAAGGACCGGTCGTGTAATCGACGCTGAAATTGGCATGCTTTTTCGCGCGGCGTGCCAGTTGCTTGTCCGTGGTTTCATTGCGCGGATCTTGCAGGTCGATATTGCCGCTGACGTTGAAGGCGCCGAATTTGCGCGCGCCAGCCAGTGTCACTCCCTCGAGCAGGGCTTTGTCGACGTTCATGCTGCAGCCATAGCCTGGCTTCCAGCCGATTACCGGGCAAGTTGACACGTAGGTGAGCATGTCGGTGATCTTGTTATGGTAGTAGATCGCGCTCAGTTGCGATTGGCCGTCGTTGTAATGCAAGCCAATTTCAGCGTTGCGGCCTTTTTCCGGCTTGTTCGTCGGGATGCCGGAGTCAGGGTAGTAAAGATCGTTGAAGGTTGGTGCGCGGAAACTGGTGCCATAGCTGGCGTTGGCGCGCAAGGCGTTGCTGAAACGATAGCCGTAGGCGACGCTACCCGTGTTGTGCGTACCGTACGCCGAGCTGTCGTCGCGACGGCCGCTGATGCTGGCCAGGTGGGCGCCGCGCACCAGGTTGTACGATGCAGCGAACGATTTGGTATTGCGGCCGCCGGACAGGCCCTTGGCCGAGCTCACGACGTCTTCATCACGGTATTCGCCCAGCAATTGCAGGGTGTCACGGCCAATGAGAATATCGTTTTGCCAGCTGATGTCGCTTTGTTTGGTGTCGAACTGGCTTCGGCCGAAGGCGCCGGTGGCGGACACCGAGGTTTGTTTGTCCTTTGCCTGGGTGTAGCGCAGCTCACTGGTCCAGTTCGGCAAGAACTGGTTCTTCGTGAAAACCGAAATGTTTTCCAGCTTATTGTCGTTGCGTGCGTCGAAGTTCAAGCCCGAATCGTACTGCGCATCCAGTTTGCTGTTCAGGAAAGTCAGGCCGACTTCATGGCCCTTGGCCATCTGGTAACCGAACTGGCCGCTGACGCTTTCCTTGTCGTAGCCGTCTTTATCCGGATTGTAGGTATACGTCGAGGCACCCAGCTTGGAGGCGGAAAAGCCATCCGATTTTTCCTTGCCTGCGGTCAGCGCGTAGCTGAAGCTGTTGTTGCCACCAGTAGAGCCGGCAACGCTGGCTTCCGCCTGGCGCGTGTTGTAGCGGCCGTAGCCAGCGAAGGCGGAGAAGCGCGCCGCGCCATCGCCTTTCTTGGTAAAGATCTGGATCACACCACCGACGGCATCGGCACCATACATGGTGCTCAGTGGACCGTAGACGATTTCAACGTGGTCGATGCTCGACAAAGGCAGGGCGCTCCAGTTGGCTGTGCCCGAAGTGGCGGAGCCGATGCGCACGCCGTCGACCAGCACGATATTCTGGTTGCTGTTCGCGCCGCGAATGAAGACGCTCGAATTGGTGCCTGGGCCGCCACTGCGATTGACTTCGATGCCGCGCTGTTTTTGCAGCAGGTCGATCAGCGTACCGGCGCCGGAACGCGCGATGTCTTCCGCGCTGATGGTCTGCGTATCGCTCAATACTTCGCTCAGGTGCTGCGGGTAGCGGTTGGCGGTGACGACGATCGGATCGAAGGTATCTGGCGTGGCTTGGGCGAAAGCGGCAGGCGCGGCAATGGCTAGCGCGAGCGACGTGAGCGTCGCGCGGCAGGAAACAGCATGGGTCATGATAATTTTCAGTAAGTAATATGCAACCAGCCGACGTCCCCGTAGGCCAGATTGAACAGAAGTGGGAACTGAGATTGATGATCGAAGATGGCCATCGGCCATTCGGATCGCGAACATCCCCGTTCGCACACTTCCACCTGTCCTGGCCGGTATCCGGGCTGGCAAGTACGGCTATCCCACCTTCCCATGCTCGATGATTGCAAGCACAGTGGTTGTCAGAGATAGCTTGTCGTCCGCTTCCTGTAGAGAGGGGCGACACTTGCTTACCGTTGCGGGGGCAGCACACGTTCGCCGCGGTTACGGCATCGTGTTTCCCGTTTAACTGCGCTCATGGACATGAGCGCGGGCACCAAAACCCCGCCATTATACGTGCAGCAGGCGGGGACTGAAATGGCCGGCTGGACGATTCGATATCAGAAATCGATGATGACCGTCGCACCATAGGCGATTTTATGGGCGGAATGGGCGGCCAGCAGGGCCGTTTCTTCCAATGGCAGCCGCGCTTGCAATGCTGACAGCAGGCGGATGGTGCCTGCATGGCAGATGATGACCGCCGTTTCGTGTTGTTCGCGCAACAGATCGCCTAAAAACGCATCGACGCGGGCAGCCATCGCCAGCACATTCTCGCCGCCGCCGGGGCGGTACCAGGCCAGGTCGGCGGCCCAGGCATCGATGTCCGCGCGCGCAATCGCGTGCCATGGCTGCATTTCCCACGTGCCGAAATCCATTTCGGCCAGCCTGGCATCAAAGTGTAGTTCGCTCGCTGGCAGCTCCTGCGCCAGGGCCGCCGCCAGGCCGGCGCAGCGGCGCAGCGGACTGGCATACAGCGGCACACCGGGCGGCAAAGTCGCTAGTAGGCTGCTGCGCGCGGCGGCCATTTCATGTGGTGCCACCGCCACGTCGCTGCGGCCATAGCAGGTGCCGCTGGTCACCTGCGGCGCGGGGTGGCGAACGAGGATCAGGCGCATGGTGTCAATAGAAGCGTGTTGGCGGCTGAAAGCTGGAAAGGATGGCCAGGTAAATCGCCACTTCGGCCAGTTGCTGCACGGCGCCCAGGCAGTCGCCCGTATAGCCTTGCAGGCGGCGCTGGCATTTGCGACCCAGCCAGAATGCGGCAGCTGCCGCCGCGACGATGGCAAAGACCAGCGCCGCCCAGTCAACTATCCCCAGCAGGGCGCAGGCGATGGCAGGCAGCAGGGCGCAGACGGCGGCGATGATGAATTCCCCCGTCGTCATTTCCTGCGCCATCGGTTTGGCCTTGCCTTCGTCGCGCGCATAGTCCATGAGCCAGATCAGCGAGACGGCGGCCAGGCGTGAGAGCGGATGGGCGATGAATAGGGTCGCCACCACGGAGGCAGGCGGCAGCGAAGCGAGTGCCGCGCACTTGATGGCCAGCAGGCAGACGATGCCGATGGCGCCATAGGCGCCGATGCGTGAATCCTTCATGATTTCCAGCACCCGCTCGCGCGTCAGGCCTCCGCCGAAGCCGTCGCACATGTCGGCAAAACCGTCTTCATGGAAGGCGCCCGTCAGGTAGATGCCGGCGGCGACGGCCAGCAGCACGGCCACCGCCGAAGGCAGGAGCCAGCTGGCCAGCAGATACACGGCGCCGCTGATGGCCGCCACCACCACGCCGACCAGCGGAAAGTAGCGCGAGGCGTGTTGCAGCCAGGCCGGCTCGAAACCCACCCAGCGGGGGATCGGCAGGCGCGTGAAGAACTGCAGCGCGATAAAGAACAGGCGGCACTGATGGACTGCGGCGGAAACGGGGTTGCTCATGATCTTAGTCTGGCGTGGACTTTTCGCTGACCTGGGCCGAGGCAAAGGTGGCCATTTCGCGCATGAAGTTGACGGCCGCGTGCAGCAGCGGCAAGGCCAGCGCCGATCCCGTGCCTTCACCGAGGCGCAAATCGAGGTGCAGCAGCGGACGCGCATCCAGGCTGGCCAGCAACTGGCGGTGGCCGTTTTCATCGGAGCAGTGCGAAAACACGCAGTAATCGAGGATGGCTGGCTGCAAACGGGCCGCCACCAGCAGGGCGCTGCTGACGATGAAGCCGTCGATCAGCAGAATCATGCGCCGTTCGGCTGCCTTGAGCATGGCGCCGGCCATCATGGCGATCTCGAAACCGCCAAAGGTGGCCAGCACGTCGAGCGGCTCATGGATTGCCGCATGATGGGCGACGGCTGCCTCGATCACCTGCTGCTTGTGCAATATGCCTTCCTTGGACAGGCCTGTGCCGGCACCGACGCAGTCGGCAACCGGCGTTTGCGTCAGCTTGTGCATCAGTGCGGCAGCGGCCGTGGTATTGCCGATGCCCATTTCGCCAAAGCCCAGCACATTGCCGTCCAAGGTGGCGGCCAGGTCCATGCCCGCCTGCATGGCGGCCAGGCATTGTTCCTGGCTCATGGCGGGTTCATTGGCAAAGTTGCGGGTGCCGGGAGCTTGCTTGCGGTCCAGCAGGCCGTCGCGCGGGCCGAAATCGTGGTTCACGCCGGCGTCTACTATATAAAGGGCGCAATCGGCCTGGCGGGCAAAGACATTGATCGCGGCGCCGTTGCCGAGGAAGTTCTCCACCATTTGCCAGGTCACGCTTTGCGGATAGGCGGAAATGCCTTCGGCGACGACACCATGGTCGGCCGCGAAAACGATGATGGCGGGTTGGTGCAATGCCAGTTGCGTGCTTTGCTGGATCAGGCCGATCTGGCGCGCCAGGGTTTCCAGCATGCCGAGACTGCCCAGCGGCTTGGTCTTGCTATTGATGGCGTGTTCGAGGGCGCTGGCCAGGGCGGGATTGGCGGTGGGGACGATGTGTGGGATAGGCATGGAAGTCAAGGTGATGGGGCAGGGGATTGTCGGCACTACGATATCACACAGCAATATTTGCCCAGCCGCAAATTAGCGCTTGCGGCCCGCGCGGCGCAGGGCTATAATTCGCCCCCTCGCTGAACGACGCATGCAAATGCCGAGTAAAGCAGGGTAAAAAAGAAGGTTGACGAATTAGCCGAAACGCTTCATACTCTTCCTTCTTCGCAGCTGACAAACACAACGCTTTGTCGATAGTGCGAAAGTGGCACCGAATACAGTTCTTTAACAATTAACAGTCGATAAGTGTGGGCATTTGATGTAAGTGCAGCGCTGCGTAAGCAGCGTAAAACTTAAAATATCAAATGTTCACAAGAAATAATGAAATAGGCGCTACGAAAGTAGTGGCCTGTCAGTTTTTTGAGTGAGCGACCCGTCAGCAATGACGGTGCCAATAAAATGGCAAAGTAACAGAGATTAAACTGAAGAGTTTGATCCTGGCTCAGATTGAACGCTGGCGGCATGCCTTACACATGCAAGTCGAACGGCAGCACGGAGCTTGCTCTGGTGGCGAGTGGCGAACGGGTGAGTAATATATCGGAACGTACCCTGGAGTGGGGGATAACGTAGCGAAAGTTACGCTAATACCGCATACGATCTACGGATGAAAGTGGGGGATCGCAAGACCTCATGCTCGTGGAGCGGCCGATATCTGATTAGCTAGTTGGTAGGGTAAAAGCCTACCAAGGCATCGATCAGTAGCTGGTCTGAGAGGACGACCAGCCACACTGGAACTGAGACACGGTCCAGACTCCTACGGGAGGCAGCAGTGGGGAATTTTGGACAATGGGCGAAAGCCTGATCCAGCAATGCCGCGTGAGTGAAGAAGGCCTTCGGGTTGTAAAGCTCTTTTGTCAGGGAAGAAACGGTGAGAGCTAATATCTCTTGCTAATGACGGTACCTGAAGAATAAGCACCGGCTAACTACGTGCCAGCAGCCGCGGTAATACGTAGGGTGCAAGCGTTAATCGGAATTACTGGGCGTAAAGCGTGCGCAGGCGGTTTTGTAAGTCTGATGTGAAATCCCCGGGCTCAACCTGGGAATTGCATTGGAGACTGCAAGGCTAGAATCTGGCAGAGGGGGGTAGAATTCCACGTGTAGCAGTGAAATGCGTAGATATGTGGAGGAACACCGATGGCGAAGGCAGCCCCCTGGGTCAAGATTGACGCTCATGCACGAAAGCGTGGGGAGCAAACAGGATTAGATACCCTGGTAGTCCACGCCCTAAACGATGTCTACTAGTTGTCGGGTCTTAATTGACTTGGTAACGCAGCTAACGCGTGAAGTAGACCGCCTGGGGAGTACGGTCGCAAGATTAAAACTCAAAGGAATTGACGGGGACCCGCACAAGCGGTGGATGATGTGGATTAATTCGATGCAACGCGAAAAACCTTACCTACCCTTGACATGGCTGGAATCCCCGAGAGATTGGGGAGTGCTCGAAAGAGAACCAGTACACAGGTGCTGCATGGCTGTCGTCAGCTCGTGTCGTGAGATGTTGGGTTAAGTCCCGCAACGAGCGCAACCCTTGTCATTAGTTGCTACGAAAGGGCACTCTAATGAGACTGCCGGTGACAAACCGGAGGAAGGTGGGGATGACGTCAAGTCCTCATGGCCCTTATGGGTAGGGCTTCACACGTCATACAATGGTACATACAGAGCGCCGCCAACCCGCGAGGGGGAGCTAATCGCAGAAAGTGTATCGTAGTCCGGATTGTAGTCTGCAACTCGACTGCATGAAGTTGGAATCGCTAGTAATCGCGGATCAGCATGTCGCGGTGAATACGTTCCCGGGTCTTGTACACACCGCCCGTCACACCATGGGAGCGGGTTTTACCAGAAGTAGGTAGCTTAACCGTAAGGAGGGCGCTTACCACGGTAGGATTCGTGACTGGGGTGAAGTCGTAACAAGGTAGCCGTATCGGAAGGTGCGGCTGGATCACCTCCTTTCTAGAGTTTGCACGAATCATGTAAATGATTCACGCATCAAATGTTCACACTTATCGGCTGTTAATATAAAGAACAGCATTTGGGGCTGTAGCTCAGCTGGTTAGAGCACCGTGTTGATAACGCGGGGGTCGTTGGTTCGAGTCCAACCAGCCCTACCAGTTTCTGTAGTCTGGAAATACCCTAGGGGGATTAGCTCAGCTGGGAGAGCACCTGCTTTGCAAGCAGGGGGTCGTCGGTTCGATCCCGTCATCCTCCACCAAAAGTTCAAACGTAAATCAGTGCTGATAAATGCACCGGGATTTAGGTTTGGTCTTTTCGAGATCAAGTGCTGTATGTTCTTTAACAATCTGGAAGAAGTAAAGATTATTTATTGATCGGTTTGCCGTAACAAGCGAATCGATGGGTAATGATTGTATGTATCAACAAACAAGCAACAACGTTGTACTTTCTTATCCCTGTAGCGCTCTTTGAGGACTTCGGTCTTCAGAGGCTAACGTTATAGGGACAAGCGAATAAGTGCACATGGTGGATGCCTTGGCGATTACAGGCGATGAAGGACGTAGTAGCTTGCGATAAGCTGCGGGGAGTGAGCAAACACACTTTGATCCGCAGATTTCCGAATGGGGCAACCCACCCTTTTAGGGTATTGCATACTGAATACATAGGTATGCAAGGCGAACGCGGCGAACTGAAACATCTAAGTAGCTGCAGGAAAAGAAATCAACCGAGATTCCCAAAGTAGCGGCGAGCGAAATGGGAAGAGCCTGTACGTGATAGTCGGACCGATAACAGAATCCTCTGGAAATAGGAGCCATAGCGGGTGATAGCCCCGTATGTGAAATCGGACCGGTGGTACTAAGCGTACGACAAGTAGGGCGGGACACGTGACATCCTGTCTGAATATGGGGGGACCATCCTCCAAGGCTAAATACTCGTAATCGACCGATAGTGAACCAGTACCGTGAGGGAAAGGCGAAAAGAACCCCGGAAGGGGAGTGAAATAGATCCTGAAACCGTGTGCATACAAACAGTAGGAGCGGACTTGTTCCGTGACTGCGTACCTTTTGTATAATGGGTCAGCGACTTACATTCAGTGGCAAGGTTAACCAGATAGGGAAGCCGTAGAGAAATCGAGTCCGAATAGGGCGATCAGTCGCTGGGTGTAGACCCGAAACCAAGTGATCTACTCATGGCCAGGATGAAGGTGCGGTAACACGCCCTGGAGGTCCGAACCCACTAATGTTGAAAAATTAGGGGATGAGCTGTGGGTAGGGGTGAAAGGCTAAACAAACTTGGAAATAGCTGGTTCTCTCCGAAAACTATTTAGGTAGTGCCTCAAGTATCACCATCGGGGGTAGAGCACTGTTATGGCTAGGGGGTCATTGCGACTTACCAAACCATTGCAAACTCCGAATACCGATGAGTGCGAGCTTGGGAGACAGACGTCGGGTGCTAACGTCCGGCGTCAAGAGGGAAACAACCCAGACCGCCAGCTAAGGTCCCAAAGATTGGCTAAGTGGAAAACGAAGTGGGAAGGCTAAAACAGTCAGGATGTTGGCTTAGAAGCAGCCATCATTTAAAGAAAGCGTAATAGCTCACTGATCGAGTCGTCCTGCGCGGAAGATGTAACGGGGCTAAGCCAGTCACCGAAGCTGCGGATATCCTTTATTGGATATGGTAGGAGAGCGTTCTGTAAGCCTGCGAAGGTGTCTTGTAAAGGATGCTGGAGGTATCAGAAGTGCGAATGCTGACATGAGTAGCGATAATGGGGGTGAAAAGCCTCCACGCCGTAAGCCCAAGGTTTCCTGTTCAACGTTCATCGGAGCAGGGTGAGTCGGCCCCTAAGGCGAGGCAGAGATGCGTAGCTGATGGGAAGCAGGTTAATATTCCTGCACCGTCGTATGATGCGATGGGGGGACGGATCGCGGAAGGTTGTCTGACTGTTGGAATAGTCAGTTTCTGTCTCATAGAAGGCGCTTAGGCAAATCCGGGCGCGGAATTCAAGGGGATGGGACGAGTGAACTTGTTCACGAAGCAATCGGAAGTGGTTCCAAGAAAAGCCTCTAAGCTTCAGTCATACGAGACCGTACCGCAAACCGACACAGGTGGGCGAGATGAGTATTCTAAGGCGCTTGAGAGAACTCGGGAGAAGGAACTCGGCAAATTGGTACCGTAACTTCGGGAAAAGGTACGCCCCGGTAGCTTGATTGGTTTACTCCATGAGGGTGAAAGGGTTGCAATAAACTGGTGGCTGCGACTGTTTAATAAAAACACAGCACTCTGCAAACACGAAAGTGGACGTATAGGGTGTGACGCCTGCCCGGTGCTGGAAGATTAAATGATGGGGTGCAAGCTCTTGATTGAAGTCCCAGTAAACGGCGGCCGTAACTATAACGGTCCTAAGGTAGCGAAATTCCTTGTCGGGTAAGTTCCGACCTGCACGAATGGCGTAACGATGGCCACACTGTCTCCTCCCGAGACTCAGCGAAGTTGAAATGTTTGTGATGATGCAATCTACCCGCGGCTAGACGGAAAGACCCCATGAACCTTTACTGTAGCTTTGCATTGGACTTTGAACCAATCTGTGTAGGATAGGTGGGAGGCTTTGAAGCGGGGACGCTAGTTCTCGTGGAGCCAACCTTGAAATACCACCCTGGTTTGTTTGAGGTTCTAACCTTGGTCCGTTATCCGGATCGGGGACAGTGCATGGTAGGCAGTTTGACTGGGGCGGTCTCCTCCTAAAGTGTAACGGAGGAGTTCGAAGGTACGCTAGATACGGTCGGACATCGTGTTGATAGTGCAATGGCATAAGCGTGCTTAACTGCGAGACTGACAAGTCGAGCAGGTACGAAAGTAGGACATAGTGATCCGGTGGTTCTGTATGGAAGGGCCATCGCTCAACGGATAAAAGGTACTCTGGGGATAACAGGCTGATTCCTCCCAAGAGTTCATATCGACGGGGGAGTTTGGCACCTCGATGTCGGCTCATCACATCCTGGGGCTGTAGCCGGTCCCAAGGGTATGGCTGTTCGCCATTTAAAGTGGTACGTGAGCTGGGTTTAAAACGTCGTGAGACAGTTTGGTCCCTATCTGCCGTGGGCGTTGGAAATTTGAAGGGGGCTGCTCCTAGTACGAGAGGACCGGAGTGGACGAACCTCTGGTGTACCGGTTGTCACGCCAGTGGCATTGCCGGGTAGCTAAGTTCGGAAGAGATAACCGCTGAAAGCATCTAAGCGGGAAACTTGCCTTGAGATGAGATTTCCCAGAGCCTTGAGCTCTTTGAAGGGTCGTTCGAGACCAGGACGTTGATAGGCTGGGTGTGGAAGTGCAGTAATGCATTAAGCTAACCAGTACTAATTGCCCGTACGGCTTGTCCCTATAACCTTAGCAGGTACAGAGGATAAGACGGTACAACGTTGCGTGTGTGTTGATACCATTCATTACCCCGATCTTTGCTTCTTCCAGATTCATGGCTTTGTCGTCCAACAGGAGACAAACGCCGGTACAAGTTATGCCTGATGACCATAGCAAGTTGGTCCCACCCCTTCCCATCCCGAACAGGACCGTGAAACAACTTTGCGCCGATGATAGTGCTGCAACCAGTGTGAAAGTAGGTTATCGTCAGGCTTGTTATTTGAAGCAACAGCCTTTGGCTGTGGTTTCTTGAGAAAAACCCGATCAGCAATGGTCGGGTTTTTTTTCGTCTGGTGGTTTTAGCGTTCGCCCCAAGCGAAGGCTGGGGTCAGACCCCCATCGGCGATAGTACAAGCCCCTGAGTTTGCGGCATGGAGGGTCTGACCCCGGCTGTTCATCAGCTGCCAATGCAACAGACGAAAAAAAGGCAGCGCTGTGCGCTGCCTCTGTTATCTAATACTGTCCCATTCCAGGTCAAAGCGAGCCAGGAATTTCTTGAGCCGGTCCGCATCATTCGGTTTCGCCTTTGCCTCGCGCGAAACGGCATACAGCTTGCGGCCCGCATCGGACAGGCTGTTGGACTGTCGGCACACCTGGATGACTGCCTGCAGCTGCAGCGCATCGAACAGGTCGAGTTGCGCTGCCGCCTGCTCTCCCATCAGCTCTGCCAGGTCCACTTCCGGCCGACCGGTTCGCCCATCATGATGCTGCCACATCCGGTTCAGGCGCTGGATCTCTTCGTCGACCACACTATCGGTGATGCGGCCCGCTTCCGACAGCGTGGCAAGGCGCGTGACTGCGGCGGACAGGTCGCGGAAATTCCCCTTCCATGCGGAGGTGGACAGGGTGGCAAAGCGCATGAAACGCTCGCGCGCCTCCTTGTTGAAGCGCACTCTTTCGCCCGTCTCCGCACCGTACTGCGCCAGCAGGTAGTCCAGGTTCGGCTCAATATCCTCGGCTCGCTGCGCCAGACCCGGTAATTCGTACGTCCACAGGTTGATGCGCGCATACAGGTCTTCGCGGAAGCGGCCGGCCGCCACCTCCTTGCCCAGGTCGCGGTTGGTGCCGGCGATCAGCTGGAAGTCGCTTTGCACCTCCGTATCCGCACCAACAGGAAAGAAGCGTTTTTCTTCGATGGCTTTCAGCAGCATCGCCTGTTCATCGAGTCCCAGCTCGCCGATTTCATCGAGAAACAGCAAGCCCTTGTGCGCGCTGCGCAACAAGCCTGGCCTATCCGAACCCGCGCCTGTAAATGACCCCTTGATATGACCGAACAAGGTAGAGGCTGCGCCATCGCCATGCAGGGTGGCGCAATTGAGGTCGATGAATTTGCCGTCGATCTGATGGCGCGATTTTTTCAGTTCATACACGCGGCGCGCAAGGAAGGACTTGCCGGCGCCGGTTGGTCCCATCAGCAGCATGGGCGCTTTTGACTTGATGGCGACGCGTTCGATTTCCTCGATCATGCTGTTGAACTTGGCATTGCGCGTGGCGATGCCGGACTTCAGGAAGGCCACGCCTTCGGCCTGCTCGCGCGTAAAACGCTGGGCGATCTGATCGTAGCGCGACAGATCGAGGTCGATCAGCGCGTAGCTGCCCGGATTGCCGGCGGCCTGCCGCTTCGGTGGCGACGTTTGCACCAGGCGGCCCGGGAAATAGCGGGCTTCCGTCATCAGGAACATGCAAATTTGCGCCACGTGGCTGCCGGTGGTGATGTGGATCCAGTACTCCTCCTTGTCCGGATCGAAGGCGTAGCTGTTGGCGAAATCGTAGAGCGCGCCGTACACGTCTTCAAAATCCCAGGCATCGCTGATGGGCAGTTCATGGGCGACCAGCCTGGTTTCAGGCGAGACGCTGGCGATATCCTGCGACACCTGGCGCACCAGGCTGGCAAACTGCTCGCCGGCGTACAGCAGTTCGAAACGGTCGATGATCTTGTCTTCATGCTGGGTCAGGGCGACGCTGGGGCGCCACTTTTCCCAGCGTGCCGCTCCTCGGCCATTGTCGAGCTGCGTGCCGAGAAAGCCGATGACGACGGTGCGTTTTGCTTGCATATCTTGGATAAAAATTTATCTGAAAAGATAATTGTATTCGAAATCGTAATCGAGGGGATAGTTTCAAGGCAAAGCATGAATGAGAATATTATTCCAAAAAATCAATGGCTTACATTTGTTTTTGGAAAAATTATTAGAGCTGGCACAGCGCTTGCAATAGAGGAGATACCAACGAGATAAACGTAGAGAGCAGAGAGGAACGAAAAATGGCCAACGTCCAGCTATTTCAGAGCGCACAACAGACCGCGACCTTGCCTTCGGCACTGGCACGCAATGCCGAAGGCGCGCCAGCGTATGCACTGACGCCACGGCATCAGTTGGCGCAATATGCTGCCACCGGTTGCCTGAACACGACGTTCTATGCCAGCGCCGAAGCGCAGCTGGCGATGGTACTGGAACTGTGCAAGGCGGTCGAACCAGCCTTCATCGCACAAACGGCCGTGTACTGCCGCGAACGGGGCTACATGAAAGACATCCCGGCCTTGCTGGTGGCCGTGCTGGCGGGGCAGGGTGCTGCAGAATTTACGCAGGCCTTCCAGCGCGTGATTAACAACGGCAAGATGCTGCGCAACTTCGTGCAGATCATGCGTTCGGGCGCCGTGGGCCGCAAGTCGCTGGGATCGCGTCCGAAAAAGCTGGTACAGGCATGGTTGAACAACGCATCCGAGCAGGCCTTGCTGGCCGCTGCCGTGGGCAATGCGCCGTCGCTGGCCGACGTGGTGAAAATGGTGCATCCGAAACCGCAGGCAGCGTGGCGGGAGGCATTCTTTGCCTGGCTGATCGGCAAGGAATATACACGCGATGCCTTGCCGCCGGCGCTGGCCGCGTTCGAGGCATACAAGGCCGATCCTTCGCAGCCGATACCGGCAGTGCCGTTCCAGATGCTGACGGCGCTGCCCTTGAGCGCGCAGGATTGGGCGCAGATCGCCCGCCAGGGCAGCTGGCAGATGGTGCGCATGAATCTGAATACCTTTGCCCGCCATGGCGTGTACGCGATTGATGGCATGCCGGAACTGATCGCCGCCAAGCTGCGCGATCCCGAAGCGATCGCCAGCTCGCGCGTGTTTCCCTACCAACTGATGTCGGCGTACATGGCCGCCGGCGACAAGGTACCGTGCATCGTGCATGCAGCGCTGGAGCAGGCGCTGGAAATATCGCTGGCGAACGTGCCGCGGATCACGGGCAAGGTGGTGGTGTGTCCTGACGTTTCCGGCTCGATGGCCTCGCCCGTCAGCGGTTTTCGCGGCAGCGCCACCTCGAACGTGCGCTGCATCGACGTGGCGGCTCTGGTGGCGGCAGCCATGCTGCGCAAGAATCCGGACGCCATGGTGCTGCCGTTCGAGCACAACGTGGTGCAGTGCGCACTTGGCGCCGATGACAGCGTAATGGCGAATGCGGCCAGGCTGGCGGCCATCGGCGGTGGCGGCACCAATTGCAGCGCACCCCTGCTGCGCATGAACAGCAGGAAGGAGCTGGCCGACCTGGTGATCTATGTGTCCGATAACGAATCGTGGATCGACGCCAGGCGCAGCGGCGCCACGGCGACGATGGGGCAGTGGACGGTTTTCAGGCAGCGCAATCCGCAGGCAAAGCTGGTGTGCATCGATATTTCGCCGCATGCCACGACACAGGCGATGGAGCGCGAGGATATCCTGAATATCGGCGGTTTTTCCGACGACGTCTTCAAGATCATCGCCGCCTTTGCCGCCGGTCAGCTGGACCCGGCCCACTGGGTGGGAGAAATCGCCACCATCGATATCGCGGTACCAGCTTGTTGAAGTAACGCGCACGAATGCGGACAAGACTACATGAGAGACGTCCTGTCCAGGTTTGTCATGCGCCGCAGTACCCCGAATGCCGACAGGATTACATCGATCAGCCGCGTCAAACCGGCCTGCCAGACGCAGTGCGCCTGGCAGAAAATCCTGTCCCCCCTTGTCGGGTTGTCGTACTGATGAATGCCGGTGGAACTACATCCAGAGCCGATGCGTCGGCAATGTTTCACCAATCCTTGTCATCACCCCCTATACAATAGAAGAAGAGCATAGCGATGAAAAACGAAGAATACGAAGTTCTGCATACCGAAGGCAGCCGTCCCGTGAAAATGTGGACGCGTGGCGTGCCTGTCGAAGAAGCGGCCAAAAAACAATTGCGCAACACGGCGACCCTGCCGTTCATCTACAAGCACATCGCCGTCATGCCCGACGTCCACCTGGGTAAAGGATCGACCATCGGCAGCGTGATCCCCACCCTGGGCGCCGTGATTCCGGCAGCCGTGGGCGTCGATATCGGTTGCGGCATGATGGCGGCGAAAACCACGCTGACGGCAAATGATTTGCCCGATAACCTGGGGCCGCTGCGCAGCGCCATCGAGCGCGCCATTCCGCACGGGATGTCGCCGAAGACGCGCGGTCACCGCGGCCGCGACGAGGGTTCCTGGCAGACGCCGCCCTCGGTGGTCGATGCCGCGTGGCTGCAGCTGAAGGATGAATTCGACGCCATCTGCCTGAAAACGCCCAAGCTGAAGAACACGAATAACTATCGTCACCTGGGAACTTTGGGCAGCGGTAACCACTTCGTCGAAGTCTGTCTCGATGAACAGGGTTCTGTATGGTTCATGCTGCATTCCGGTTCGCGCGGCGTGGGCAATGCCATCGGTACGCATTTCATCGAACTGGCCAAGCAGGATATGCGTACCCACTTCATCAACCTGCCCGACCAGGACCTGGCCTATCTGGCCGAAGGCACGCAGCATTACGACGATTACGTGGAAGCGGTGGGCTGGGCCCAGCGTTTCGCGCGCAACAACCGCGAAGTGATGATGCAAAACCTGATCGCGGCCGTGCGCACCGTCATCCATAAGCCGTTTCAGACGCATGTGGAAGCCGTCAACTGTCACCATAACTATGTGCAGAAGGAGCACCACTTCGGCAAGGACGTGCTGGTCACGCGCAAGGGCGCCGTCTCGGCCCGTGCCGGCGAACTGGGGATCATTCCCGGTTCCATGGGCGCGAAGAGTTTTATCGTGCGCGGCAAGGGTAATGCGGACAGTTTCCATAGCTGCAGCCACGGCGCGGGACGCACGATGAGCCGTACGGAAGCGAAGCGGCGCTTCAACCTGGACGACCAGATCCGCGCCACGCAAGGCGTGGAATGCCGCAAGGATGAAAACGTGATCGATGAAATTCCAATGGCCTACAAGGATATCGATGCAGTGATGCTGGCGCAGCGCGAGCTGGTCGACGTCGTGCATATCCTGAAGCAGGTCGTTTGCGTCAAAGGTTAATAAAGAGAAAGTACAGATGATCGAAATTGATGGAGCACAAGGTGAAGGCGGCGGACAGATTTTGCGCTCGGCGCTGAGCCTGTCCATGATCACGGCCCAGCCGTTCCGGCTGACGAATATTCGCGCGGGGCGGGAAAAGCCCGGCTTGCTGCGCCAGCATTTGCTGGCCGTGCAGGCAGCGACCGCGATTTGCGGGGCGCGCACGACGCCGGTGGTGCTGCGCGCAGCCAGCCTGGAATTCGTGCCTGGCCCCATACGCGGCGGCGATTACCGCTTTGCCATCGGCAGCGCCGGCAGCTGCACCCTGGTGTTGCAAACCTTGCTGCCGGCTCTGCTGCATGCGGATGGGCCGTCTACCGTGCGCATCAGCGGCGGCACGCACAATGCCATGGCGCCGCCCGTGCATTTTTTGCAGCGCGCGTATGGCCGCATCCTGGAACAGATGGGCGCCGAGGTGGAGATTACGCAGCAGCGCTATGGCTTTCATCCCGCAGGTGGTGGCGAGGTGCTGGCCACCGTGCAACCGTGCCAGCGCTTGCGGCCCATTTCACTGCTGCAGCGCGGCGAGCGGAAGGCCGGGTATGCGGAAAGCGTGGTGGCGGGCGTGCATGTGAACGTGGCGCAGCGCGAGCTCGAGCGTGTCGCCGACGGCATGGGCTGGAGCGGCAAGCAGCTGCGTCTCGTCGGCTTGCCGGCGGAGCAGGGACCGGGCAACGTCCTGTTGCTGACATTGGAACATGAGCACGTCACGGAAGTATTTACGTCGTTCGGCGAAAAGCACTTGCTGGCCGAATCCGTGGCCAAGCGCCTGTTGAACGAGGTGCGCGCCTATCTCAAGACGGACGCGGCCGTGGGCGAGCACCTGGCGGACCAGCTCTTGCTGCCGATGGCGCTGGCCGGCGGCGGTAGCTTCAGTTGCAACAAGGTGTCGCAGCATGCGTTGACGAATGCGGACGTGATTGCCCGCTTCTTGCCCGTGCGTATCACTTTCGAGCAGCAGGCGCGGGGCAGCATCTGCACGGTGGCCGCCGCCTGACGCGCGCGGTGACACAATCGCTGTTGCAGCTGTTCCAAATTGATACATGGGTGGCCCGATGTGGGGCATGTACGCATGGCATGGCATTTGCTCTTCTTGAGATATTCACTAAAAAAACCAAGGAGACCAGCATGACCTATTCCATCCGTACTCTGCTCGGCGTGGCCGCCGCCGGCGCCGTTGCCCTCACCTCCCTGCTGACCTTGCCGCATGCCTATGCGCACGGCAATGTCACGCCGCAAGGCGTCGACACCACGGGCTTGCCCAAGGTGGGCGACAAGTGGCTCGAGCAAAACCCGTATCGCGGCAACAAGCTGGCCCTGACGGTGGGCACCTCGGCCTATAACCAGAATTGCGCGCGCTGCCACGGCATCGAAGCCATTTCGGGCGGCATCGCGCCGGACTTGCGCCAGCTGGACCGTGATTGCTTCGGTATCAAGAATGAGACAAAGAAACAGGCGTGCTACAAGGAAACGGATAATTATTTCCTGGCGACCATCCGTCACGGTAAAGTGCGTAATGGCGCCGTGTACATGCCGCCGTTCGAGGGCGTATTCAACCAGGAAGCGATGTGGGCCATCAAGACCTACCTGGAAACCCGCCGCGAGTCTAATTAGGTCGAACTGATAACGAAGGAGTTCCATGCGTTCATTTCAACCCCGTGGCGCGCGCGCGATGCTCTCGCTCGCTTGCATGGCGCTGTGCGCGGCCGCGCCGGCGCGTGCCGATTGGCAGAAAGTGCAGCAGTCGGGCAGCCTGAAAGTGGCTGTGTACAACGATTTCGCGCCGTTTTCCGACAAGGGCACGGGCATCGATATCGACATCGCCGAAGCGCTGGCGAAAAAGCTGGGGCTGAAACTGAGCTTGCTGCCCTTTCCCGCCGGCGAAAACCTCAACGACGACTTGCGCAATATGGTGTGGAAGGGACATTACCTCGGCTATGGTCCCGCCGACGTAATGCTGCACGTGCCGGTCGACAAGAAATTGATGGCGGATAACGACAAGGTCGAGATCTTCGCGCCGTACTACGTGGAAACCGTGCGCCTGGCGCGCAGCGCGCAAGCCGTGCCGCAATTCGATGGCGTCGCCAGCCTCGCAGGCAAGCGTATCGGCGTGGAAAAGGTCTCGATCGCGGCCATGCTGATGCTGGGCGAGGACAATGGCAAGTACCGCGACGACGTGCGTATCTTCGATACGGCCGCCGAAGCCTTGCAGCAATTGCAAGTAGGCAAGCTCGACGCCGTGCTGGCCAACCGATCGGAAATCGAATCGGTGCTGAAAAGCGATCCCGCTTTCCCCATGACTGAAGTGGCGTTCGCCCGCTTGCCGCGTGCCGGCTGGGCCGTGGGCCTGGCCGTCAGCAAGCAACAGCTCGACGTGGCCAAGTTACTGCAGGGGGCCATGAACGAGATGGCGGCCAGCGGTGAATTGAAAGCCATCTTTGAGAAGTATGGCGTGAAGGAAGCGCGGCCCTGATTTAGCTTGCTCTCGTTGAAAAGCCCGCGCATCTTCTGATGCGCGGGCTTTTTTAATTAGAAGGAATACATGGCGCTGACGCCTAACAACCAGTTGCGCCCCGGCGCCGCTTCATAGTAGCGCTTGTTGCTGTCGCCGACGATGACGGAGCCCACGTAGGTCTTGTCGAAAAGATTATTCAGGCGGGCAAACTCCTTGAAGCGCCAATTCCCTACGTTTTGTTTGGCGTTGAAGCGCGCATTGAACACCGTGTAGCCGGGCGCCGGTTTTTCGCTGTTGCTGTCTTCCGCGTAGACCTGGTTGCTGGCCACGCTTTCCACTGCCGCGCCGAAACGGTCGAGCGTGTCTTTCCAGGCCAGTTCCGCGAACAGGTTGGCGCTGGGCACGCCCGGCAAGCGGCTGCCTTCGCGCACGCTGCCGAACGCCTGGTCATACACGGCGTGCAGGCTGGTCAGCGCCACTTTTGTCGTGAAACCGTACGGCAAGCTGGAGTCGAGCGACACTTCCATGCCTTGGCGTAAGGTCTTGCCCGCATTGCGGTAGCTGGTGCGCCCGCCGCTGGAACTGTCGACCACCAGTTCATCGTTGGTCTTGATCTGGAACACGGCCGCGTTCACATGCGTGTTGTTCGCGATCCTGGCCTTGATACCCGCTTCCAGGTTGGTGCTGGTGGCCGGTTTCAGCTGGTAATTGAAGCCGCCGCCCGTGCCCGAGTAAAACAGTTCGTTCAGGGTGGGTGCTTCGAAACCGCGCGCGGCGCTGGCGTACACGTTGACGTTGGGCGTCAGTTTATACAGCAGGCCCAGCACGGGTGTCGTGTGGCTGAACTCCAGGCTGCCGCTGTCGTCGCCATTGCCGAGGAAGCGGTCGTTGACCGACACTTTCATCTTGCTGTAGCGCACACCTGCGCTGAGCAGCCATGGCCCGCTTTGCCATTCTGCCTGGATATACGGGTCGAGGCTGGAAACGACATCCTGCTCGTCGCGGCGCAGCTTGCCCTTCACGCCAAACGTGTTGCCGATGTAATTTTCATAGCCGGTGCGGTCATCGCTGGAGCGGCCATAGTCGATGCCGATGGTGGTGCTCAGCTTGCCGCCTGCCAGCTGGTTCACGTGCAGCCAGTTGGTGTCGATGCCGTAGAACTCACGCTGGAAGTCGACCACGCCGCCCGAATGGCTGGCTGGCGCCTGGAAACCCTTGGTAAAAGCCTGGTACTGGATCACGTCGCGGTTGCCGCCGTAGGCCGTCACGTGCAGGCGGTCTTCGCCAAACGATTGTTCATAGGTGGCGCCGATTTGCTGGTGGTCGATGCTCTTGCGCGTGTTGTAGCGTTCGGCCAGGGTGCGTTTCGGGTTTTGCGTGTCCGTCGCATCGATTTCGCCCGCGCGCGGATCGCGGGAAAACGTGGCCCAGGTGGCGCCCAGCGGATCTTGCGTGTTGCCCTGGTGCAGGCTGTTGGCGACGATGGTCAGCTTGCTGTCCGTATTCGGCTTGACCGTGATCTTGCCGAACGCCTGTTCGCGCGTGGCGGCGCTGTGGTCGCGGAAGCCGTCCGTGCGGAAGCGCGAACCGTCGAGCACGTAGCCGATGCCGCCTGCCTGGCCCTGCGCCGACAGGTCCACCTTGCTGGTGCCGAAGCTGCCGCCCGTCACGTTCAGTTCGACGGACGGGGGATTTTGCCCATCCTTGGAAAACAGCTGGATCACGCCGCCCGAATGGTTGCCGTAGATGGCAGAAAACGGCCCGCGCAGCACTTCGATGCGCTCGGCCGTATCGAGGTTGAAGGTGGCAGCCTGGCCTTGCCCGTCGGGCATGCTGGCGGGAATGCCATCGCTGATCAGCTTGACGCCGCGCACGCCGAAGGCCGAGCGGGCGCCGAAGCCGCGCGACGAGATTTGCAAGTCTTGTGCGTAGTTTTGGCGGTTTTGTACGACCAGACCCGGCACGGCGGCCAGCGTTTCCGAGGCATTGACGCGGATTTGGCCGTCCTGGATGCGGGTGCTGTCGACGACGTCGATGGACGCGGGCACTTCCTGGCTGGGGTGGGCGATGCGGCTGCCGCTGATGACCACCGTATCCATGAGTTGCCCGGCGGCCAAGTCAGCCGCCTCGGCGGCAAAGACGTGGGGGGCCAGGGTGGCGCTGCCGGCGACAAACAGGCTGGCGATGGTGTTCAGGCGGAAACGATGCTGCATGCGGATTCTCCAATGTGAATAAAAGCCTGCTTGAGCGCGTGAGCGGCGCAGGTCTGCATAGTTGTATCAAGCAATATGCCTGCCATGTCTCCATTGGTGGGCGGAAATTATACGCGTGTCAGTGGCACGGCGTTTGCATGCAGCAATTATCAGATGCGCCGCTACCGCGCGCTTTTCCTGTGTTTTGCCATTGAAAAGGTGATTATGCCCAACTTCTTCCCGCGCTTGCGCCAGGTGTGCTGGCTGCTGCCGGCGCTTGCCAGCACCGCCCTCCAGGCCGCTCCTTTTGCCTATGTCCCCAATGAAAAATCGGGCACCGTGAGCGTGATCGACACGGCGACCGACCAGGTCGTGCGCCAGATCGCGGCAGGCAAGCGTCCGCGCGGCATCGCCGCCGACCCCACCGGGCGGCAATTGTTTGTCACCGATGCGGCCAGCAGCGCCTTGCTGCTGATCGATAACGAAGCTGGCGCACCCGTGCGCATGGTGGCGCTGGGCAAGTCACCCGAAGGCGTGAGCGCCTCGCACGACGGTCGTTACGTGGCCGTGGCCGTCGAGGAAAACAATAGCGTGGCCTTGCTTGATGGCCAGACGGGCGTCGTGCTTGCCGATATCAAGGTGCAGGGACGCAACCCGGAACATGCCGTGTTCAGTCCCGATGGGCGCTGGCTGCTGGTCAGTGCGGAAGAGGCCGAGCAAGTCGATGTCATCGACGTGGCGCAACGCCGCCAGGTCGCGTCCATTGCCGTGGGCTTGCGTCCGCGCGGCATCGGTTTCAGTCCGGATTCGGGCCTTGCCTACGTGGCGTGCGAACTGGTCAATGCCGTCTATGTCATCGACATGGCGGCGCGCAAGGCCATTGCCACCATTCCAGCGGGTAAAAATGCGAATGGCATCGTGGTCCATCCCGGCGGCAAGCAAGTGTATGTCTCGAACGGCATCGACGGTACGGTGATGGTGATCGATACGGCCAGCAAGCAGGTGACGGCCACCATTCCCGTCGGCAAGCGCCCATGGAACATGGCCATCACGCCCGACGGGGCCAAGCTGTACGTGGCCAATGGCCGCTCGAACAGCGTCTCCGTCATCGATACGGCCAGCGCGCGCAAGGTGGCCGATATTGCCGTGGGCGAATTGCCATGGGGCGTGGTGATTCGGTAGCGGTACAGGAACAGGTGTTCCAGTCTGGTACACCTGTTCCATTGTGCAGCGGCGCAGGGGAGATGCCGCAGGGCTGGCCCGGATTGGAACAGGATGCCTTCACCTTGTTCAAAACGCAAACAGGCCCGCTCCCGCGGCTCAAGCCCGGGCATGCGCCGAAAAGCGCACCGGTATTGAAGCCGCGCCCTTGTAACAGGGGTAAAAGCGGCTAAGTTTGTAGTGGGATGGCGAGCTGGCACGGCATTTGCGGAAGACTGCGTGTACTCACCCCATCTGTACCAGGACGTTTGATTTTAATTAAGTAATTCCATTCTAATTAACCCGATAGAGGACGACATGAATCTCGCAGACATCAGCAAACTGGGCGTAGCCAATCCCTTCAAACAACGCTATGACAATTACATCGGCGGCAAATTCGTTGCACCAGTAAAAGGTGAATACTTTCCTAACATTACGCCGATCACGGGCTTGCCGTTTTGCGAAATCGCCCGTTCCACGACGGAAGACGTCGAGCTGGCGCTGGATGCCGCGCATGCCGCCAAGGAGGCCTGGGGCAAGACTTCGCCCGCCGAGCGCGCCAACATCCTGAACCGCATCGCCGACCGCATCGAACAGAACCTGAGCTTGATCGCCACGGCGGAAACGATCGATAACGGCAAGCCGATCCGCGAAACGATGAATGCTGACATTCCGCTGGCCATCGACCATTTCCGCTATTTTGCCGGCTGCATCCGCGCGCAGGAAGGTTCCGTCGCGCAAATCGATGCGGAAACCTATGCCTACCACTACCACGAGCCGCTGGGTGTCGTGGGCCAGATCATTCCGTGGAATTTCCCGATTCTGATGGCCGTGTGGAAACTGGCGCCAGCCCTGGCCGCCGGCAATTGCGTCGTCCTGAAACCGGCAGAGCAAACCCCCGCTTCCATCATGGTGTTGATCGAGCTGATCGGCGACCTGTTGCCGCCGGGCGTGTTGAACATCATCAACGGCTTTGGCCTGGAAGCGGGCAAGCCGCTGGCGTCGAGCAAGCGCATCGCCAAGATTGCCTTTACGGGCGAAACGGGCACGGGCCGCCTGATCATGGGCTACGCGGCGCAAAACCTGATTCCCGTCACCCTGGAGCTGGGCGGCAAATCGCCGAACATCTTCTTTGAAGACGTGATGGATGCGGACGACGAGTATTTCGACAAGTGCCTGGAAGGCTTTGCGATGTTCGCGCTGAATCAAGGCGAGGTGTGCACCTGCCCATCGCGCGTGCTGATCCAGGAATCGATCTACGAGAAATTCATCGAACGGGCCCTGAAGCGCGTGGCCGCCATCAAGCAGGGCAATCCGCTCGATTCTTCCACCATGATCGGCGCCCAAGCGTCGCAGGAGCAGCTGGAAAAAATCCTGTCCTACCTCGACATCGGCCGCCAGGAAGGCGCCGAGGTGCTGGCTGGGGGCGAGCGCAA
Source organism: Janthinobacterium aestuarii (assembly GCF_046113285.1). Classification (NCBI taxonomy): domain Bacteria; kingdom Pseudomonadati; phylum Pseudomonadota; class Betaproteobacteria; order Burkholderiales; family Oxalobacteraceae; genus Janthinobacterium; species Janthinobacterium aestuarii. The sequence goes on along the minus strand of NZ_CP142524.1, from coordinate 5,243,044 downwards.
CACGCAGGCGGGCGACCTGGAAGGCGGCTATTACGTGCGTCCGACCGTGTTCAAGGGGCACAACAAGATGCGCATCTTCCAGGAAGAAATTTTTGGACCGGTCGTGTCCGTGACCACCTTCAAGGATGAAGCTGAAGCGCTGGCGATTGCCAACGATACCTTGTACGGCTTGGGCGCCGGCTTGTGGACGCGTGACGGTTCGCGCGCCTTCCGCATGGGCCGCGCCATCCAGGCGGGCCGCGTGTGGACCAATTGCTATCACCTGTATCCGGCCCACGCCGCGTTCGGCGGCTACAAGCAATCGGGTATCGGCCGCGAAAACCACAAGATGATGCTCGACCACTACCAGCAAACGAAGAACTTGCTGGTGAGCTATAGCCCGAAAGCGCTGGGCTTCTTCTAAACCGGCAACAGGCGCCGCGCCCGTAGTCCAGGCGCGGCGCGCAGAAAGGGATGCCATGAGTGCAGCAATTGCCAGGGTGGTCGCCACCGATGCGGCGCTGGAAATGATGGACAAGTTGCGCCAGCGTCACGGCCCGCTGATGTTTTTCCAGTCGGGCGGCTGCTGTGACGGCAGTGCGCCCATGTGCTACGCGCTGGGCGAGTTCGATGTCAGCGACACCGATATCTATCTCGGCAATTTGAATGGCACACCGTTCTACATGGGACTCGAGCAATTCGAGTACTGGGAGCATACCCAGTTGATTATCGATGTGGTCGATGGCAATGGCGGCATGTTTTCACTCGACAACGGCACGGGCAAGCGCTTTTTGACGCGCTCGCGCCTGTTCACCGATGAAGAGTGCGCCTTGCTGCATGCCCAGCCGCATGAACACCGCAAGACTTGATACACACACATACTAATAAAACAGAGGGAGATGATTGTGCAGAAAAAAATCATGGGGATACTCATCGGTTTGGGTGTGGCATCGCTGGCCCAGGCGGCCGATGTAGGCAATGTCACCACCGCCATGCTCGACAGCACGGCAAAGAATCCGTCCAGCGTGCTGTCGTTCGGCATGGGCACGCAGGGCCAGCGCTATTCGCCTTTGACGCAGATCAATGACAAGACCGTGGCCAAGCTGGTGCCGGCCTGGTCGTTCTCGTTCGGCGGCGAAAAACAGCGGGGCCAGGAATCGCAGCCGTTGATTCACAACGGCAAGATGTTCGTCACGGCATCGTATTCGCGCATCTTTGCCGTCGACTTGAAAACGGGCGCCAAGCTGTGGAAGTATGAGCACCGCTTGCCGGACGGCATCATGCCCTGCTGCGACGTGGTCAACCGCGGTGCCGCCCTGTACGGCAACCTGGTGATCTTCGGCACGCTGGACGCCTACCTGGTGGCGCTGGACCAGAACACGGGCAAGATCGTCTGGAAGGAGAAAGTTGACGATTACGCGGCCGGCTACTCGATGACGGCAGCGCCGCTGATCGCCGAGGGCTTGCTGCTGACGGGCGTGTCGGGCGGGGAATTCGGCATCGTCGGCCGGGTCGAGGCGCGCAATCCCATGACGGGCGACCTCGTGTGGAGCCGTCCGACGGTGGAAGGCCATATGGGCCACCGCTACGACAAGGACGGCAAGGCCATCGATAACGGCGTGTCCGGTACCGTGAACAAGACCTGGCCGGGCGACCTGTGGAAAACGGGCGGCGCCTCGACGTGGATGGGCGGCACCTACGATCCGCAGACCAAGCTCGCTTACTTTGGCACGGGCAACCCGGCGCCGTGGAACAGCCATCTGCGTCCCGGCGACAACCTGTACTCGTCGTCCACCGTGGCGCTGGACGTGAAAACGGGGCAGATCAAGTGGGCGTATCAGAATACGCCAAACGATGCCTGGGATTTCGATGGCGCCAACGAGTTCGTCACGTTCGACATGGATGGCAAGCGCTACGGCGGCAAGGCCGACCGCAACGGTTTCTTCTACGTCATCGATGCGGCCAACGGCAAGCTGCAGAATGCCTTTCCGTTCGTGAAGAAAATCACCTGGGCCAGCAGCATCGACCTGAAGACGGGACGGCCGAACTACATCGCCGCCGGCCGCCCTGGCGACCCGACCAAGGGAGAGGAAGGCAAGAAGGGTTCGACCGTGTTTGCCGCGCCGGCTTTCCTCGGTGCAAAAAACCAGATGCCGATGGCGTACTCGCCGCAAACCAAGCTGTTCTACGTGCCCGCAAATGAATGGGGCATGGATATCTGGAACGAGCCGATTAGCTACAAGAAGGGCGGCGCCTTCCTCGGCGCCGGCTTCACCATCAAGCCCTTGTTTGACGACTACATCGGCGCCATGCGCGCCATCGATCCGAAGACGGGCAAGATCGTCTGGGAAATCAAGAACAACGCGCCGCTGTGGGGCGGCGTGATGAGCACGGCCGGTAATCTGGTGTTCTACGGCACGCCGGAAGGCTTCCTGAAAGCCGTCGACGCGAAGACGGGCAAGGAGCTGTGGAAATTCCAGACCGGTTCCGGCGTCGTGGCGCCGCCCGTCACCTGGCAGGACGGCGACACGCAATACGTGGCCGTCGTCTCCGGCTGGGGCGGCGCCGTGCCCCTGTGGGGCGGCGAGGTGGCGAAGAAGGTCAACTTCCTGGAACAGGGCGGTTCCGTGTGGGTCTTCAAGCTGGCGTCGAAGTAACGGGGTGAAGCGCCCGGGCCACACGGATGGGTGTCTCCCTGTCCGCCGGGTGCTTTCTTTTTTCTGACGGCCCAGGCCGTCAGTTTTTTGTTTACGCAGGCGCGCGATCAGCGTGCTGGCGGTCAAAAAAGGAACACCGTGCGGGGTGATTGATCCGCTGCTGCACACGTCAAACACGTCATTTCTCTTTCTCCCTGTGAGCCGTGCTGGGCACGCTTATTGCCAAAGCTTGAGGTACATCAATCACTGATGTGCACACTAAAAACAGAGAAGAAAGAGGAGACGCAATGAACACATTGAGCAAGCTGGGGAGCGTGGGTGTCATGACAATCGCAGCAGTGGGGCAGGCGCAAGCCGTCGATATCAAGGCGGGCGACTGGACCGTGTCGGTAGGCGGCATCGTCAACGCCTATTACACGCAAGTGTCGTGTTCGGGCGATGCCGTGGGCGGACTGGCGCTGGGAGGCCAGGCGCTCGGTTGCGGCGGCGAAAAGGACCGCACCACCATCGGCAACGGCCTGCTGCCGAATGGCTTGATCACCTCGGCAAGCTCGCGCCTGGGCGAGTACGATGTGAAAGCCTTGATCGGTATCTACAACTCGACGGCCACGGACAGCGCCATCAGCCAGAACAGCGTGGTCGACGTGCGCCAGGCTTTCTTTACGTTCGGCAATGCGGAAATGGGCACCTTCAAGCTGGGCCGCGACTACGGCATCTTCGGCGCGAATGCGATCCTGTCCGACATGACCTTGTTGGGCTCGGGCGCGCCCGTGCAGGCGACGCAGCGGGGCCGGGTGACCCTGGGCCATATCGGCGCCGGCTATACCTATCTGGGCAACTATGGCCAGATCATGTACAGCACGCCGAAGTCGGGCGGCTTTGGTGCCGATGTGGCGCTGGTCAGCCCCGTTTCCGATACGCCCATCGTGGCAGGCTCGACCTATTCTTCGAAGTCCAGCCCGCAAGTGCAGGCGCAGCTGACGTATGCGCAGGAGGGCTTGAAAGCCTGGCTCGGTGTGAAGTCGCAAAAATTCACATCGAAAACGCCTGGCGTCGATGACCTGACCATGCGCGGCGTGGAAGTGGGCGGCTCGTACCAGATGGGACCGGCTGGCGTGCTGCTCAATTTCCAGGGCGGCAAGGGATTGGGCATTCTCTCCGATGCGGACCAGGGCGATACCAAATCGAAGAACTGGCTGCTGCAAGGCACGTATAAAACGACGGACAAGCTGAAGCTGGGCTTGTCCTACGGCATCAGCAAGAACGACGACAACACGGCCGGCACGGGCGGTTTGAAGTCGAACGCCAACCTGACCCTCGGTGCGTATTACTCGCTCAACAGTGCGATCACCCTCGTGGGGGAGCTGGGCCAGACGCGCTCGAAAGGCTTTACGGGCGGCGAAGCGAAGATGAATGGCGTGTCCCTGGGCGGCATTATTTTCTTCTAACCAATGAATGCGGCGCCGGAAGCTGCGGCGCCGCACGGAGTGCAATGCATGCGGATAATGCGGTTATTCATCGGATGCTGGCTATTCCTGTTTATCCTGGGACAGGCGTGGGCCGGCGTACTCACCAAGGCCGAGCTGACGCGGCGCTTCCCTGCACCGCTCGTCGTCGGCGACAAGGAAGCCGACTTGCCCGTCTGGCCCCTGTTCAAGCAAAACGCCACGGCAACGGAACTGGTCGGCTATGTCTTCGAGTCGGTGGACCTGGCGCCGATTCCCGGCTTTTCCGGCGTTCCCGTCAATTTATTGATCGCCATCAATCCTCAGGGTAGTTTTCTGGACGTGGCCGTGCTGTCGCAGCACGAACCTGTGTTTCTCGATGGCCTAGGTGAAGCGCCGCTGTTCCAGTTCGTCAAACAGTACCAGGGCCTGTCGTTGAAACAGAATATCGCCATCGATGCCAGGAAGAAGCGCGCCGCCGATGCCACGCACGCTGATATCGACGGCGTGTCGAAGGCGACGGCTTCCGTGCGCATCATCAACCAGAGCGTGCTGGCCTCGGCCTTGAAAGTGTCGCGCAAGAAACTCGGCTTCGCGCAGGGGCGCGATCCGGACCAGATCGCCCGCATCCGCATGGACGTGTTCGAGAAACTCAGCGTGGCAAAGATGCTTGAGCAGGGCTTGATCCAGCATGTGCGCCTGAGCAACAAGGACGTCGAAACCCTGTTTGCCGGCAGTCCCGGCGCGGGACTCGATGCCGAGGCGCAGCGCGAGCCGGACGGCCTGTTCATCGACCTGTATCTGGCCTATGTCTCCGTGCCCAGCGTAGGACGCAATCTGTTGACGGAACGCAGCTGGAACAAGCTGCGCAACAGGCTGGAAGAGGGCGACCACGCCATCCTCGTCATGTCGCGCGGGCGCTACAGCGTGCTGGGTGACGATTTCGTGCGCGGCACCGTGCCGGACCGGTTGTTGCTGAAGCAGGATGGCTTGCCCATCGACATGCGCGACCTGGACCTGGAATTGAGCTTGTCGGAGGCGGGACCGTTACCGACTGAAAATATCGCCGTATTGCGCGTCATCAGCCAGGCGGGGCTTGATGCGGCCAGCCCGCTGGCATTTGCTCTCCCCATCACGCGCAGCAAGGGCATCGTGTATCCGGAGCGCATCGCGCGCAACGTCGATTTCAGCTACCGTCTGCCGGCCGGGTTTTATACAGCGCCGCAAGGCGACGATGCCGGCTGGCGCGGCACGTGGAAGGCGCGCCGGGCTGAACTGTTGATCTTGCTGGCCGGGCTGGCGCTGCTTGCCGGCGCATTGGCATGGCAGAAACGCCTGGTGCGTAATGGCCGGCAATTTGCATGGTTCCGCCGCCTGTTCCTGCTGTTCACCATCGGCTTCATCGGCTATTACGCCCAGGGGCAATTGTCGATCGTCAACATCACAGGGGTGATCCAGGCGCTGCTGGCGGGGCGCAGCCTGGGCTTCTTCCTGTTCGACCCGATGACGGTGATTCTCTGGGCTTTCGTGCTGCTCAGCCTGTTCATTTGGGGCCGCGGCACGTTTTGCGGCTGGCTGTGTCCATTTGGCGCCCTGCAGGAATTCACCGGCAAGCTGGGCCAGTGGCTGCGCTTGCCGCAGTGGAAGATCAAGCCGCGCCTCGATGGGCGCTTGAAATGGATCAAATATGGCTTGCTGGCGGCCATTCTGGGCAGCAGTGTGTTTTCCAGCCAAATCACGGACACGCTGGTGGAGCTGGAACCGTTCAAGACGGCCATTACCCTGAACTTCGTGCGCGCCTGGCCCTTCGTCGCGTATGCCGCGGGCTTGCTGCTGCTCAGCGGTGTTTCCTATAAATTCTTTTGCCGCTACCTGTGCCCGTTCGGTGCGGCGCTGGCGCTGCTGGGGCGCTTTCGCCTGTTCAACTGGATTCCCCGCCGCAAGGAATGCGGCACGCCATGCCAGACTTGCCGCCACCGTTGCGAGCACCATGCCATCGCGCCGAGCGGCAAAGTCGATTACGGCGAATGTTTCCAGTGCATGGATTGCGTGGTGATCTATGCCAGCGATGAAAAATGCGCGCCCTTGATGCTGGAAATCAAGCGTGCCCGCACGATACCCATTGTCCGGGCCACGGCAGAGGAGAGCAGCAATGCAGCGTAGAACCTTTATATCCGCAGCGATAGGCAGCGTGGCCGGCATGGCGGGCTTGTCTTTGCCGGGCAGCATGGCGCGCGGCACAGCCACGGCGTCCGGCGTGCACCCTTATCAAGGTGCCGCGTTGGCGTTTGGCACGACAATCGCCGTCACCGTGTTGCATCACGACCAGCGCCAGGCCGAACTGGCCATCGAAGACGCCTTGCATGCGGCCAGGAGTGTCGACCGCCTGATGAGCATTTACAGTCCTGCCAGCCAAGTCTTCCAGCTGAACCGTGACGGTCGCCTGGCCCGGCCGGACACGCACCTGCTGGCGGTGCTGGCGCAGGCGCGAGCCTTGTCGCAATGGAGCGACGGAGCGTTTGATATCACCGTGCAACCCTTATGGCAGCTGTTTCGCGCGGCGGCAGATCAGGCAAGTTTGCCGGCGGAAGCATTGCGCCGCGAAGCGCAGGCGCGGGTTGGCTGGCGGCAACTGGCGTGGGATCGCCGTGAAGTGCGTTTTCTCCAGCCCGGCATGGCGCTGACCTTGAATGGCCTGGCGCAAGGCTACGCGGCGGACATGGCACTGGCGGCCGTGCAGGCGCGCGGCGTGCGGCACGCGCTGCTCGACACGGGCGAGTTCGTCGCGCGCGGGCAGCGTGCCGTGCGGCGCCCGTGGATTATGGGCATCCAGGACCCGCGCGACGCGGAAATCCTGGCGGCCACCTTGAAAGTGGAGGGGCGCAGCGTGGCCACGTCGGGCGATTACGAATGCACGTTCACGCCCGACTTCGTGCATCACCATATCTTCGATCCTGCGAAAGGCGATTCGCCGCGCGAGCTGGCCAGCGTGACGGTGCTGGCGCCCACGGGCTTGCTGGCCGATGGTTTGTCGACAACCTTCATGGTGACGGGGGCCGCGCGTGCGCATGCCATGGCCGCGCGGATGGACGGGGTCGACCTGATGACCATCGACAAGCAGGGCCGGCGCCAGATGTCGCCCGGCTTTTCCCGTCTACTCTAGGCTATTTCAGGTGCGGCACCTTGCGATAGATCGTGTTGCGCGACACGCCCAGGGCCCGTGCCGTGGCCGAGACGTTACCGCCGTGGGCATCGAGTGACTTGAGGATCACGCTTTGCTCCATCTCTTCCAGATTGGCGCCGGCCGCGATCATGCGGTCCGTGCTGGCGCTGGCGGCAGTCGCTTGCGTCATCTCAATATCGTCGAGGAAATCATCGGGCATGTGCCGCAAACAGATTTCATGCTCGTCGCCGGCCATGACGATGGCCGTGCGCAACAGGTTCGTCAGCTGGCGGAAGTTGCCTGGCCATTTATGCTGGTGGAACAGGCGCAGGATGTCGGGCGCCACCGTGTAACGCGTGTCGGGTGCTTCCGTCGCGAGGATTTTCTTCACCACCGTGTCGAGGTCCGTGCGCTCGCGCAGCGGCGGCAGTTTCACCACCAGGCCATTCAATCGGTAATACAAGTCTTCGCGGAACAGTCCCTTGGCCATGCGTTCGCGCAAGTTGTGATTCGTGGCGCAAATGAGTTCCACATTGACCGTGATCGATTTGCTGCTGCCCAGCGGCGTGACCATGCGTTCCTGCAGCACGCGCAACAGCCGCGCCTGCAAGCCGAAAGGCATGTCGCCGATTTCGTCGAGGAACAGGGTACCGCCATTGGCCTGCAGGATCTTGCCGATCGCCCCTTTCTTGCGCGCGCCCGTAAACGCCCCGTCTTCATAGCCGAACAGTTCGGATTCGATCAGGGTTTCCGGGATGGAGGCGCAATTGACGGCAATAAACGGTCCCATGGCCCGTGGCGAATCGTTGTGGATGGCTTGCGCCAGCAATTCCTTGCCCGTGCCTGTTTCGCCCATGACGAGGATGGGAATATCGCGCCCCAATACCTTGTTGACCTTTTCGATCACCAGTTCCAGTTGCGGATCGCCCGTGCGCAGGTAGCGCAGGCCAGACAGGCGGCGCGCCGCATTGGCCGCATGGCTGGCCGGCGCGGGGATCGCCGCCGGCACCGCGTTGATGTCGCTGTGATCGGTGCTGGTAGTAAAGCCGTGCTGGAAGACGCTATTGGACAGGCGCAACTGCGCGCGCCCATACACGCGCACGCCGCTGTGCATGCACAGGTTCAGCAAACCGGGTGAGGCCGTGCGGTAATGCTCGTACAGGGCGGAAACAGGCAAGCCGAACAGGGAACTGAACGTGTGCGATTGTAGTGCGGCAAATGACAGGCCCAGCTGGAACAAACCGTTTTTATTGGCCGATAAAAACCGCCCACCCGGTGTGAACGAGGCGATGCCTTCCATCAATGTGCCGATGAATTCGGGGCGCGCGTGGAAGTGCACGGTGATGGCGTCTTCGAAGGTGGCGGAAAACAGCTGATTTTCGATCATCAGGGCCGACATGCGCACGAGGGCCATCGTATGCTTGTGAAAACTGCGCTGGTCGCTCGAGACGTCCAGCACGCCGATGACATTGCCCCGGTGGTCGGTAATCGGCGCCGCGGAGCAAGTCAGGAAGTGATTGGCAGCAAGGTAATGCTGGTCCGCATGGACCAGAGTCGGTACTTTTTCCGTGATGGCCGTGCCGATGGCATTCGTGCCGCGGCTTTGTTCCGACCATGCCACGCCCGGCTGCAGGGCAACGCGGTTGGCTTTCTCCAGGAAATCATCGTCGCCCAGCGAATGCACGATCACGCCATTGGCATCCGTCAAGATCACCATATTGTGCGTGTTGACGATTTGCTGGTACAGGGTTTCCATCGCGGGCAGCGCGTGCGTGTGCAGCATGCGGTTTTGCTCTATCAGCAATGACAGGTCGGATTTGCCGGCTGGCGTAAAGTCGGGCGTGGCCGTGGGCGACAGGCCAAAAGCGACGGAACGCTGATGGGAAGTTTCGATGATGACGGGGACGTTGTCCTGTCCTGCCGGCAAAGTGTTCGCGTCCGCGATGGACGAAAACGGTGCGCTACGGTAAGTAGTTGACGGTTGATACATGATCTCGTTGCCTCCGTTGGGCCCTGTACTGCGGCGCTCTTTTGAATATCGAGAGTGTTCCATAATGTAGCACCTGTCACAAATGGGAGCAAAGCAAAGCGAGCCGGGCTGTCCCCAGTGTTGCTGCCAGGCCCAGAGTTGCTCTCATCAGTGGACAGTGCATAGGGCTGTATAAGCAAGTGCGGTGCCAGGGCCGTTTCACGAAGCGGGAAAATAGCGCTTGCGGGCCGCGCGGCGCAGGGCTATAATTCGCCCCCTCGCTGAACGACGCATGCAAATGCCGAGTAAAGCAGGGTAAAAAAGAAGGTTGACGAATGAGCCGAAACGCTTCATACTCTTCCTTCTTCGCAGCTGACAAACACAACGCTTTGTCGATGGCGCGAAAGTAGCACCGAATACAGTTCTTTAACAATTAACAGTCGATAAGTGTGGGCATTTGATGTAAGTGCAGCGTCAATCTTCGGATTGGCGTCTAACTTAAAATATCAAATGTTCACAAGAAATAATGAAATAGGCGCTACGAAAGTAGTGGCCTGTCAGTTTTTTGAGTGAGCGACCCGTCAGCAATGACGGTGCCAATAAAATGGCAAAGTAACAGAGATTAAACTGAAGAGTTTGATCCTGGCTCAGATTGAACGCTGGCGGCATGCCTTACACATGCAAGTCGAACGGCAGCACGGAGCTTGCTCTGGTGGCGAGTGGCGAACGGGTGAGTAATATATCGGAACGTACCCTGGAGTGGGGGATAACGTAGCGAAAGTTACGCTAATACCGCATACGATCTAAGGATGAAAGTGGGGGATCGCAAGACCTCATGCTCGTGGAGCGGCCGATATCTGATTAGCTAGTTGGTAGGGTAAAAGCCTACCAAGGCATCGATCAGTAGCTGGTCTGAGAGGACGACCAGCCACACTGGAACTGAGACACGGTCCAGACTCCTACGGGAGGCAGCAGTGGGGAATTTTGGACAATGGGCGAAAGCCTGATCCAGCAATGCCGCGTGAGTGAAGAAGGCCTTCGGGTTGTAAAGCTCTTTTGTCAGGGAAGAAACGGTGAGAGCTAATATCTCTTGCTAATGACGGTACCTGAAGAATAAGCACCGGCTAACTACGTGCCAGCAGCCGCGGTAATACGTAGGGTGCAAGCGTTAATCGGAATTACTGGGCGTAAAGCGTGCGCAGGCGGTTTTGTAAGTCTGATGTGAAATCCCCGGGCTCAACCTGGGAATTGCATTGGAGACTGCAAGGCTAGAATCTGGCAGAGGGGGGTAGAATTCCACGTGTAGCAGTGAAATGCGTAGATATGTGGAGGAACACCGATGGCGAAGGCAGCCCCCTGGGTCAAGATTGACGCTCATGCACGAAAGCGTGGGGAGCAAACAGGATTAGATACCCTGGTAGTCCACGCCCTAAACGATGTCTACTAGTTGTCGGGTCTTAATTGACTTGGTAACGCAGCTAACGCGTGAAGTAGACCGCCTGGGGAGTACGGTCGCAAGATTAAAACTCAAAGGAATTGACGGGGACCCGCACAAGCGGTGGATGATGTGGATTAATTCGATGCAACGCGAAAAACCTTACCTACCCTTGACATGGCTGGAATCCCCGAGAGATTGGGGAGTGCTCGAAAGAGAACCAGTACACAGGTGCTGCATGGCTGTCGTCAGCTCGTGTCGTGAGATGTTGGGTTAAGTCCCGCAACGAGCGCAACCCTTGTCATTAGTTGCTACGAAAGGGCACTCTAATGAGACTGCCGGTGACAAACCGGAGGAAGGTGGGGATGACGTCAAGTCCTCATGGCCCTTATGGGTAGGGCTTCACACGTCATACAATGGTACATACAGAGCGCCGCCAACCCGCGAGGGGGAGCTAATCGCAGAAAGTGTATCGTAGTCCGGATTGTAGTCTGCAACTCGACTGCATGAAGTTGGAATCGCTAGTAATCGCGGATCAGCATGTCGCGGTGAATACGTTCCCGGGTCTTGTACACACCGCCCGTCACACCATGGGAGCGGGTTTTACCAGAAGTAGGTAGCTTAACCGCAAGGAGGGCGCTTACCACGGTAGGATTCGTGACTGGGGTGAAGTCGTAACAAGGTAGCCGTATCGGAAGGTGCGGCTGGATCACCTCCTTTCTAGAGTTTGCACGAATCAGGTAACTGGTTCACGCATCAAATGTTCACACTTATCGGCTGTTAGTCAAAGAAGAAACAGTAGTCGTAGAAGTTCCGCGTTGGGGCTGTAGCTCAGCTGGTTAGAGCACCGTGTTGATAACGCGGGGGTCGTTGGTTCGAGTCCAACCAGCCCTACCAGTAAGACCCGAGTCGTAGAAATATCCTGGGGGATTAGCTCAGCTGGGAGAGCACCTGCTTTGCAAGCAGGGGGTCGTCGGTTCGATCCCGTCATCCTCCACCAAAGTTTTACCCGAAAGTGCAAACGTAAGCCGGTCAGTGAGTCAGGTTTAGGTTTGATCTTTTAGCGATCAAAGCTGTTTCGTTCTTTAACAATCTGGAAGAAGTAAAGATTATTTATTGATCAAGTCTATGCGTGCAGCAATGCATGAGGCGACTTGATGGGTAATGATTGTATGTATCAACAAACAAGCAACAACGTTGTACTTTCTTATCCCTGTAGCGCTCTTTTCGTTTGAAAGAATGAAGAGGCTAACGTTATAGGGACAAGCGAATAAGTGCACATGGTGGATGCCTTGGCGATTACAGGCGATGAAGGACGTAGTAGCTTGCGATAAGCTGCGGGGAGTGAGCAAACACACTTTGATCCGCAGATTTCCGAATGGGGCAACCCACCCTTTTAGGGTATTGCATACTGAATACATAGGTATGCAAGGCGAACGCGGCGAACTGAAACATCTAAGTAGCTGCAGGAAAAGAAATCAACCGAGATTCCCAAAGTAGCGGCGAGCGAAATGGGAGGAGCCTGTACGTGATAGTCGGACCGATAACAGAATCCTCTGGAAAGTGGAGCCATAGCGGGTGATAGCCCCGTATGTGAAATCGGACCGGTGGTACTAAGCGTACGACAAGTAGGGCGGGACACGTGACATCCTGTCTGAATATGGGGGGACCATCCTCCAAGGCTAAATACTCGTAATCGACCGATAGTGAACCAGTACCGTGAGGGAAAGGCGAAAAGAACCCCGGAAGGGGAGTGAAATAGATCCTGAAACCGTGTGCATACAAACAGTAGGAGCGGACTTGTTCCGTGACTGCGTACCTTTTGTATAATGGGTCAGCGACTTACATTCAGTGGCAAGGTTAACCGCATAGGGAAGCCGTAGAGAAATCGAGTCCGAATAGGGCGATCAGTCGCTGGGTGTAGACCCGAAACCAAGTGATCTACTCATGGCCAGGATGAAGGTGCGGTAACACGCCCTGGAGGTCCGAACCCACTAATGTTGAAAAATTAGGGGATGAGCTGTGGGTAGGGGTGAAAGGCTAAACAAACTTGGAAATAGCTGGTTCTCTCCGAAAACTATTTAGGTAGTGCCTCAAGTATCACCATCGGGGGTAGAGCACTGTTATGGCTAGGGGGTCATTGCGACTTACCAAACCATTGCAAACTCCGAATACCGATGAGTGCGAGCTTGGGAGACAGACGTCGGGTGCTAACGTCCGGCGTCAAGAGGGAAACAACCCAGACCGCCAGCTAAGGTCCCAAAGATTGGCTAAGTGGAAAACGAAGTGGGAAGGCTAAAACAGTCAGGATGTTGGCTTAGAAGCAGCCATCATTTAAAGAAAGCGTAATAGCTCACTGATCGAGTCGTCCTGCGCGGAAGATGTAACGGGGCTAAGCCAGTCACCGAAGCTGCGGATATGCGTAAGCATATGGTAGGAGAGCGTTCTGTAAGCCTGCGAAGGTGTCTTGTAAAGGATGCTGGAGGTATCAGAAGTGCGAATGCTGACATGAGTAGCGATAATGGGGGTGAAAAGCCTCCACGCCGTAAGCCCAAGGTTTCCTGTTCAACGTTCATCGGAGCAGGGTGAGTCGGCCCCTAAGGCGAGGCAGAGATGCGTAGCTGATGGGAAGCAGGTTAATATTCCTGCACCGTCGTATGATGCGATGGGGGGACGGATCGCGGAAGGTTGTCTGACTGTTGGAATAGTCAGTTTCTGCTTCATAGAAGGCGCTTAGGCAAATCCGGGCGCGGAATTCAAGGGAGTGGGACGAGTGCACTTGTGCACGAAGCAATCGGAAGTGGTTCCAAGAAAAGCCTCTAAGCTTCAGTCATACGAGACCGTACCGCAAACCGACACAGGTGGGCGAGATGAGTATTCTAAGGCGCTTGAGAGAACTCGGGAGAAGGAACTCGGCAAATTGGTACCGTAACTTCGGGAAAAGGTACGCCCCGGTAGCTTGACTGGTTTACTCCATGAGGGTGAAAGGGTTGCAATAAACTGGTGGCTGCGACTGTTTAATAAAAACACAGCACTCTGCAAACACGAAAGTGGACGTATAGGGTGTGACGCCTGCCCGGTGCTGGAAGATTAAATGATGGGGTGCAAGCTCTTGATTGAAGTCCCAGTAAACGGCGGCCGTAACTATAACGGTCCTAAGGTAGCGAAATTCCTTGTCGGGTAAGTTCCGACCTGCACGAATGGCGTAACGATGGCCACACTGTCTCCTCCCGAGACTCAGCGAAGTTGAAATGTTTGTGATGATGCAATCTACCCGCGGCTAGACGGAAAGACCCCATGAACCTTTACTGTAGCTTTGCATTGGACTTTGAACCAATCTGTGTAGGATAGGTGGGAGGCTTTGAAGCGGGGACGCTAGTTCTCGTGGAGCCAACCTTGAAATACCACCCTGGTTTGTTTGAGGTTCTAACCTTGGTCCGTTATCCGGATCGGGGACAGTGCATGGTAGGCAGTTTGACTGGGGCGGTCTCCTCCTAAAGTGTAACGGAGGAGTTCGAAGGTACGCTAGATACGGTCGGACATCGTGTTGATAGTGCAATGGCATAAGCGTGCTTAACTGCGAGACTGACAAGTCGAGCAGGTACGAAAGTAGGACATAGTGATCCGGTGGTTCTGTATGGAAGGGCCATCGCTCAACGGATAAAAGGTACTCTGGGGATAACAGGCTGATTCCTCCCAAGAGTTCATATCGACGGGGGAGTTTGGCACCTCGATGTCGGCTCATCACATCCTGGGGCTGTAGCCGGTCCCAAGGGTATGGCTGTTCGCCATTTAAAGTGGTACGTGAGCTGGGTTTAAAACGTCGTGAGACAGTTTGGTCCCTATCTGCCGTGGGCGTTGGAAATTTGAAGGGGGCTGCTCCTAGTACGAGAGGACCGGAGTGGACGAACCTCTGGTGTACCGGTTGTCACGCCAGTGGCATTGCCGGGTAGCTAAGTTCGGAAGAGATAACCGCTGAAAGCATCTAAGCGGGAAACTTGCCTTGAGATGAGATTTCCCAGAGCCTTGAGCTCTTTGAAGGGTCGTTCGAGACCAGGACGTTGATAGGCTGGGTGTGGAAGTGCAGTAATGCATTAAGCTAACCAGTACTAATTGCCCGTACGGCTTGTCCCTATAACCTTAGCAGGTACAGAGGATAAGACGGTACAACGTTGCGTGTGTGTTGATACCATTCATTACCCCGATCTTTGCTTCTTCCAGATTCATGGCCTTGTCGTCCTACAGGAGACAAGCGTCAGTACAAGTTATGCCTGATGACCATAGCAAGTTGGTCCCACCCCTTCCCATCCCGAACAGGACCGTGAAACAACTTTGCGCCGATGATAGTGCTGCAACCAGTGTGAAAGTAGGTTATCGTCAGGCTTGTTATTCGAAAAAACCCCTTCCGGTGATCCGGTTGGGGTTTTTTTACGTCTGGCGCTTGGATACGCCGCTGGTGCTGTCGGCTTACGCTGCGCTAAGCCGACCTACGCCGGCCTACGCCTGATCCGACCTACCCCGGCCAACACCGGCCGACATCGACCAAACCGGGTAGGTCGGGTAGGTCGGATTAGCGCGCAGCGCGTAATCCGACAACATTGTTGGTATGGTGGGATCAGCTACCGCGATAGGTCGAGTATGACCACGGCGATACCACCAGCGGCACGTGGTAGTTCTCATCCGTATGCGCAATGCCGAAGGACAGGGTCACCAGATCGATGAAGCGGGGCGAGGGCAATTCCACGCCTTGGGCGGCGAAGTAGTCCCCTGCGTTGAACACCAGCTCATACTGGCCCGCCTTCATGCTGTCGCCTTCCAGCAAGGGCGAGCTGCAACGGCCGTCGCTATTGGTCATATCCATCTTCAACAACACTTTGCCTTCCGGCGCGACTGAAAACAGGGCCACCTTGACGCCGGCTCCCGGCCTGCCGTGGGCGATATCGAGTACATGCGTGCTGAGTTTTCCCATTTGCTATCCTGTATATAGGGTGAGTGAATGTGCTTATCTTGCAAATCATATACCTGCATCAGCGGCTGGCTATATGATTGGGCATATAACCAACATTGTCTCCTATAGGCGAGCCACCGCATGAGTACTTATGAAAATTATCCGCGCGATTTGATCGGCTATGGCCGCACGCCACCTCACCCTCAATGGCCGGGAAAAGCCCGCATCGCCCTGCAATTCGTCCTCAATTACGAGGAAGGGGCGGAAAACAGCGTGCTGCATGGCGATGCCGCCTCGGAAACGTTTTTGTCGGAAATGATCGGAGCGGCGGCTTTTCCCGCGCGCCACCTGAGCATGGAGTCGATTTATGAATACGGTTCGCGCGCCGGATTATGGCGCTTGCTGCGCATGTTCGAGGAGCGGCGCCTGCCGTTGACCGTGTTTGGCGTCTCGATGGCCCTGAAGCGCAATCCGGAGGCGGTGGCTGCCTTCCAGGAACTGGGCCATGAAATTGCCTGTCATGGCTTGCGCTGGATTTCCTATCAAAACATGGATGAAGCGACGGAGCGCGCACACATGCACGAAGCCGTGCAGATCATCCGCGAATTGACGGGTTCCGCCCCGCAAGGCTGGTACACGGGGCGCGATTCGCCCAATACGCGCAAACTGGTGGTCGAGCATGGCGGCTTCCGCTACGACGCCGATTATTACGGCGATGACTTGCCATTCTGGGAAAAAGTGGCGTACACGGATGCGGCCGGCATGCCGGCCATGCAGCCGCAGCTGATCGTGCCCTACACCCTGGACACGAACGACATGCGCTTTGCCGCCATGCAGGGCTTTAATTCGGGCACGCAGTTTTTCGATTACCTGAAGGATGCCTTCGACGTGCTGTATGCGGAAGGCGATCCGAACGGCTTGAACCAGCCGAAAATGCTGTCCGTCGGCCTGCATTGCCGCCTGGTGGGGCGGCCGGGCAGGGCCGCGGCATTGGCGCGCTTTCTCGACTATGTGCAGCGCCATGAACAGGTGTGGATCACGCGCCGCATCGATATCGCCGAACACTGGCATGCGACGCATCCCTGCATTGCCTGAGAATGCCTGATAAGTATTGATATTGGATGATAAGTAAAATCAGTCTTTGCATATAGTTGTCCCATATGCCGGTGTTAATCTCCTATACTGGGACTATACCGAGGCCAGCATGTCAGAACCGATCCGCTTTTACTACCGTGGTGCCGTACAGGAAGTACGCAACGCCGCCCCTACGCAGACTGTGTTGCAGCACCTGCGCGAGGACTTGCATTGCACGGGCACCAAGGAGGGCTGCGCGGAAGGCGATTGCGGCGCCTGCACCGTCGTCATCGGCAGCCTGGTTGACGGCCAGGTCGAGATGAAGGCCGTCAACGCCTGCATTCAGCTCACGCCGACGCTCGATGGCAAAGCCCTGTTTTCCGTGGAAGACTTGCAGCAGCCCGATGGCGCCCTGCATCCGGTGCAGCAGGCGATGGTCGAGTGCCACGGCTCCCAGTGCGGTTTTTGTACGCCCGGTTTCGTCATGTCCTTGTGGGGCATGTATCTGGAGAAAAACGGCGCCACGCCCACGCGCTGCGAAATCGACGATACGCTGTCGGGCAATCTGTGCCGCTGCACCGGTTACCGGCCCATCATCGACGCGGCCAGGCGCATGGGTGAATTGCCGCATGTCACGTTTGATCGGGATGCCCTGGCGCAGCAATTGCAAGCGCTGCAGCGCGCTAGCGTGAGCACGTATGAACATGGCGGCCAGCACTTCCACGCGCCGCGTACCATTGAGGAACTGGTGGCGCTGCGCGCGGAAAAACCGCAGGCCTGCCTGCTGGCCGGCTCCACCGATATTGGCCTGTGGGTGACCAAGCAACTGCGCGACCTGGGCGACATCATTTATCTGGGCAACGTGGCTGCGCTGAAAACCATCGGCATTGTTGACGGCAAGCTGCACATCGGCGCTGGCGCCAGCCTGAACGATGCGTATGCGGCGCTGTGCCGGCATTATCCGGACGAATTGTCGGAACTGTGGCAGCGTTTTGCTTCCTTGCCGATCCGCAACGCGGGTACCCTGGGCGGCAATGTGGCGAATGGTT
Organism: Janthinobacterium aestuarii; assembly: GCF_046113285.1. Lineage (NCBI taxonomy): Bacteria > Pseudomonadati > Pseudomonadota > Betaproteobacteria > Burkholderiales > Oxalobacteraceae > Janthinobacterium > Janthinobacterium aestuarii. Next base: position 5,225,325 of record NZ_CP142524.1, on the reverse strand, counting down.
CGCCCATCGGCGACTCGATGCCGTGGCTGATTGCGCTGGGCAGCGATATCGTGCTGCGCGGTCCTGCCGGACAGCGGATCATGCCGCTTGAAAAGTTCTATTTGGGTTATCAGAAGAAAGACTTGCAGCCCGGCGAATTCGTCGAAGCCGTGCGCGTGCCCTTGCCCCGCGCCGAGGTGCATTTCCGCACGTATAAACTGGCCAAGCGCTTTGACCAGGATATCTCGGCCGTGTGCGCCGCGTTCGCGTTTGAACTCGATGGCGAGCGCATCGTCGATGCGCGCATCGCCTTTGGCGGCATGGCGGCCACGCCGCAGCGTGCTGCGCAAACGGAAGCGTTTCTGCGCGGACAGACATGGAGTGAGGAAAATCTGACTATGGCCATGCGCTTGCTGGCCGACGATTACGCGCCCCTGTCCGACATGCGCGCGTCGAACACCTACCGCATGACGACGGCGCAAAACCTGTTGCGCCGCTTCTGGCTGGAAACCCGTCCCGGTGCGCCATTGCCACCGACGTCCCTCAACGCCTACGCTTGCCGCGCCTGAAAGGACCAGCATGAACCATCCTGCCACGCCCGAACTGCAAGCGGCCGCCTGGAGCGCCGTGGGCAAGCCCAGCCCCCATGAATCGGCGCAACTGCATGTGCTGGGGCAAGCCACCTACACGGACGATATCGCCGAATTGCAAGGCACCTTGCACGCGGCGCTGGGCCTGTCGCAAAAGCCGCACGCGCGCATCACGGCCATGGATTTATCTGCCGTGCGCGCCGCTGCCGGTGTTGTCGCCGTCTACACGGCGCAGGACATTCCCGGCACCAACGATTGCGGTCCCATCATCCATGACGATCCCATCCTGGCTGCTGATCTGGTGCAATACGTGGGCCAGCCCATCTTTATCGTGGTGGCCGATACGCATGACCATGCGCGCCGCGCCGCCCGCCTGGCGCAAGTGTCCTATGACGAGTTGCCCGCGATCATGACGCCGCAGGCGGCCAAGGCGGCGCAATCGTATGTGCTGCCGCCCATGCAGCTGACACGCGGCAACTACCAGGCCGCGTTCGAGAAGGCGCCGCATGTGGTCAAGGGCCAGCTGTATGTGGGCGGCCAGGAACAGTTTTACCTGGAAGGACAGATTTCCTACGCCATTCCGAAGGAGGCGCAGGGCATGCTGGTGCTGTGTTCGACCCAGCATCCGAGCGAGATGCAGCACGTGGTGGCGCATGCGCTGGGTGTACATTCGCACAACATCACCGTCGAATGCCGGCGCATGGGCGGCGGTTTCGGCGGCAAGGAATCGCAATCGGCCCTGTGGGCGGCGGCCGCATCGATTGCGGCGGCGAAACTGAAACGTCCCGTCAAATTGCGTGCCGACCGCGACGATGACATGCTGGTGACGGGCAAGCGCCACTGTTTTTACTATGAATACGAAGTCGGTTACGACGACGATGGCCGGATCCTGGCCGCCAAGGTCGACATGACCACGCGCGCAGGGTATTCGGCGGACTTGTCCGGTCCCGTCGCCACGCGCGCCGTCTGCCACTTCGACAACACCTATTATTTGTCCGACGTGGACATCCGCGCCGCCTGCGGCAAGACGAATACCCAGTCGAACACGGCTTTCCGGGGCTTTGGCGGGCCGCAGGGCGCCATCGCCATCGAGTACGTGATCGATGAAATCGCCCGCCATTTGCAACGCGATGCGCTCGATATCCGCCTGCTCAATTTCTATGGCCGCAACGATGCGGAAGGGCGCAACGTCACGCCGTACGGGCAAAAAATCGTCGACAATGTCATCCATGAGCTCGTCGCGGAACTGGAAGAGAGCAGCGACTACCGCGCGCGCCGCCGCGCCATCGATGCGTTCAACGAAGCCAGCCCGGTCTTGAAGAAGGGGCTGGCATTCACGCCCTTGAAATTCGGTATCGCCTTCAACGTCACGCATTTGAACCAGGCCGGCGCCCTCGTGCACGTGTATGTGGATGGCTCCGTGCTGGTCAATCATGGCGGCACGGAAATGGGGCAGGGAATCAATACCAAGGTGATGCAGGTGGTGGCGCACGAGCTGGGACTGGACCTCGAATGCGTGCGCGCCACGGCCACCGACACCAGCAAGGTGGCGAACACGTCGGCCACGGCGGCATCCACCGGCGCCGACCTGAATGGCAAGGCGGCGCAGGATGCGGCGCGCCAGATCCGTGAACGCCTGGCCGATTACGCGGTCAAACTGTACGGTGGCGATGCTGGCACTGTGCGCTTCTTCGACAACCATATCCACGTCCATGGTCACGTCGTACCGTTTGCCGAGCTGGTGCAGAAGGCATATCTGGCTAGAGTGCAATTGTGGTCCGATGGTTTTTATGCCACGCCCGGGCTGTCGTGGGATGCGAAAACGATGACGGGCCATCCGTTTTCCTACTATGCCTATGGCGCGGCCGTGGCCGAAGTGGTGGTCGATACCCTGACGGGCGAGTGGAAACTGCTGCGCGCCGATGCCTTGTACGATGCGGGCCAGTCGCTCAATCCCGCGATTGATCTGGGGCAAGTGGAAGGCGCATTTATCCAGGGCATGGGCTGGCTGACGACGGAGCAGTTGTGGTGGAATGCGGCGGGCAAGCTGATGACGCACGCGCCATCGACCTATAAAATTCCCGGCATTTCCGATTGCCCGGAAGATTTTCGTGTGAAACTGTTCCAGAACCGCAATGTGGAAGACAGCATCCACCGTTCCAAGGCCGTGGGCGAGCCGCCGTTATTGTTGCCGTTTTCCGTGTTCTTTGCCATCCGCGACGCCATTTCCAGCGTGGGTCACCACGCCGTGCAGCCACCGCTGAATGCACCGGCCACCAGCGAGGAAATCCTCAAGGCGGTCATGGCCGTCCAAGCGGCGCATGTCGGCGCCTAGGAGCAGAAGATGAGCGACTGGCTGACAGTGATGGACAACGACACGCAGGCATCCGTGCTGGTGACGGTTGTCCTGGTCGAAGGTTCCGGGCCGCGCGAGGCGGGCGCGAAGATGCGCGTCACCCTCGATGGCGAGGTCGACACCATCGGCGGCGGTCACCTGGAATTGCGTGCCGTCGAAATTGCCAAGACCATGCTGGCGACAGGAGACACGCATGCGCGGCTCGAGCGTTTTGCGCTGGGCCCCAGCCTGGGCCAATGCTGCGGCGGCGTCGTCCACCTGGCATTTGAATATGTCGATGCCGGCCTGAAAGAATTGCTGGCAGCCTTGCGCGAACGCCGCCAGCAGGACAGCTGGCGTTTGACGGCGCTCGATGGCGAACCCGCCTCTGCGCTGTTCGATGCTGACGGCAGCTTGATTGCCGGCACGCCAGGCCAGGCGCCCGATACGTTTTCGCGCGAGCGCGCAACCCATGTCGCGCAGGGGAGTGAAGGGCGGCGCTGGCTGGTCGATCCCTGCCTGGCGCCGCGCGCGCATCTGACCCTGTTCGGCGCCGGCCACGTGGGCGCCGCCATCGTGCGCGCGCTGGCCCACTTGCCCTGTAATATCACCTGGGTCGATGAACGCGAAGACATGTTTCTCGCAGCATTGCCGGCGGGGTTGCCAGCTAACGTGCGCATCGCCGCCACCGACACGCCCGAGGAATTCGTTGCCATGGCGCCGCCGGGCGGCAGTTTTCTCGTCATGACGCATAGCCATGCGCTCGATCAACGCCTGACGCAAGCCGTCATGGAGCGCGAGGATGCGGGCTGGTTCGGGCTGATCGGTTCGCACACCAAGCGCAAGCAGTTCGAGCACCGGCTGCAGGCGCGCGGCGTGCCGGACGAGCGCATTGCGGCCATGGTGTGTCCGATCGGCATGCCCGGCATCCGCAACAAGGCGCCGGCCGTGATCGCCGCCTCCGTTGCCTGTCAATTACTGATGGTGTGGGAGGAAGCGGCCGCGGCCGCCCTGGCCGCACCGCTGCGGCTGGCTTCTGCCGGCGCGCCACCGCGCCGCCGGACACGCGCCGCCATTCATCCGTTATAGAAAGAAGTCATGCCGATTGTTCCTGCCACATTGCAAGGCTACCGAGCCAGCTTGCTGCACTTCCACGCCGATCCCGCTTTTAATGAGGATGCGCACGCCTGGCATGCGGATGGCTTGCTGATCGTGGCCGACGGCAAGATCGTCGCGGCCGGCGATTACGCGCAGCTGCAAGCCACTTTGCCGCCTGGCACCGAGATCGTCGATTACCGGGGCAAGCTGATCGTGCCGGGTTTCATTGATACCCATCTGCATTTCCCGCAGACGGAAATGATCGCCTCGCCCGCGCCGGGTTTGCTGCCATGGCTGGAAACGTACACCTTCCCTACCGAGCGCGCGTTTGAGAATCCCGAGCATGGGCGCGATGTCGCCGAGTTCTTTCTCGATGAACTGCTGCGCTGCGGCACCACGACGGCCATGGTGTATGGCAGCGTGCATCCGCAATCGGTCGATGCCTTCTTTGGCGCCAGCGAGGCACGCGGCTTGCGCATGGTGGCGGGCAAGGTCATGATGGACCGCAACTGCCCCGAGTTCCTGCGCGACACGGCCGAGTCCGGCGCGCGTGAAAGCGAGGAGTTGATACGCCGCTGGCACAAGCACGGCCGCTCGCTGTATGCGATCACGCCCCGCTTCGTGCCGACATCGACAAATGAACAGATGCACCTGGCGGGCGAGCTGGCGCGCGCCTATCCGGATACCTATCTGCAAACCCACGTGTCGGAAAACGAGGATGAATGCCGCTGGGTGCGTGAACTGCATCCGCAGGCGCGCAGCTACCTCGATGTGTATGACCACTACGGCATGCTGCGCCCGCGCGCCATGTTCGGCCACTGCATCTGGCTCGATGAGCGCGACCGCGCGCGCATGGCGGAAACGTCCTCGGCGGCCGCCGTTTGTCCTACATCCAACCTGTTCCTCGGTAGCGGCCTGTTCGATTTCGAGCGGGCCGACGCGGCACGCGTGCTGCTGTCGCTGGCGACGGACGTGGGCGGCGGCACCTCGTTCTCGATGTTGCAAACCATGAACGAAGCCTATAAAGTAGCACGCTTGAAAGGCAGCTATCTGCCTGCCTTGCGCATGTTTTACCTGGCGACCCTGGGCGCCGCGCGCGCCATGCAGCTGGAAGGCACCCTGGGCAATTTCACGGCAGGCACGGAAGCGGACTTCATCGTGCTCGACAAGCATGCGACGCCGCTGCTCGAGCGCCGCACGGCTGGCTGTCAAAGCCTGGAGGAATTGCTGTTTGCCTTCGCGCTGCTGGGCGACGACCGCGCCGTGGCCGCCACTTATTCAGGCGGGCAATGCGTGCATGTGCGGGGGCAGGGCTGACCTACCCGTTGTTCAACACGAATTATCCTGAGCGAGAACGCGAATGCACAAGAAACTCACTGGCCTGGCGCTTGGCGCCGCGCTGGCATTGACCGGAACGGCGCAAGCCGCCAAGGCCGTGGCCACTCCGTCTTCCAACGAAGCGGCCACGGCGCGCCATTTTGCCGCCCTGGTGTCCGGTGCACAGCCGAAGACAGCCGAGTTGAGCCTGTTCTTTTCCATGATGCCCAAGGGCGGTGATTTGCATCACCATTACTCGGGCGCCATTTATGCCGAGCAATTTCTCGACTGGGTCGACAAGGAAAACTATTGCGTCAACAAGACAACCTACCGTATCGAAAGCAACAAGGACGTCGTGGCGGCCGAGCGCGCCAAGCCGGCCGCACAGCGCAGCTGCCTGTCGTCCACGGAAGTGTTTGCCGATGCGGGCCTGTATGCGGAATTGCTGCAGCGCTGGTCGACCAAGGATTTCTATAACCACGGCGCCATCCAGACGCCGCCGGACCGTACCTTTTTTGACACCTTCGGCTACTTCGGTCCCGTGGCATCGACGAATACGGCCGATGGCCTGAAAACGCTGAAGCAGCGTGCCATCGCGGAAAACCTCAGCTACATCGAGACGATTTTCGAGCTGTCGCCCTTCGTGCAAAACGCGCAGTTCGACCAGCAAGTGCTGGCGCCGGGCTTGCCGCCGGCTGCGTTGCAAGCGCTGCTGGCCAAGTGGACCGCCAGCCTGGACCAGGACGCCAGCTTCCAGAAAAGCATCACCTCCTATAACGACAATGTGAACGCCAGCAGCGCCGGCATCGACGATGCGCACTTCACCATGCGCTACCAGGCGTATGTGTTGCGTTTCCTGTCGCCATCGCAAGTGTTCTCGTCCATGGTGGCCGCGTTCAAGGCGGCCAGCCTCAATCCGCTGCTGGTGGGCGTGAACATCGTGGGCCAGGAAAGCGTGAACGTGTCCATGCGCGATTACAGCTTGCACATGGAAATGTTCAAGTTCCTCAAGACAAAATATCCGAACGTCAAGATCGCCCTGCACGCGGGCGAGCTGGCGCTGGGCATGGTGCCGCCGGAAGGCATGGCTTTCCATATCGCCGAAGCCGTCGATGTGGCGGGTGCCGACCGTATCGGCCACGGCATGGATATCGCCTACGAGCACAATGCGCTGGCGACCATGCAAAAGATGCGCGAGCGGGGTATCCCTGTAGAAGTGAACCTGACCAGCAACGATTACATCCTTGGCATCAAGGGCCAGGCGCATCCGGTCACCCTGTACCGCAAGTATGGCGTGCCCTTCGTGATCTCGACGGACGACGCGGGCGTGTCGCGCAATACCTTGTCGAATGAATACGTGCTGTTTGCCAGCCAGTACAAGACCGATTATGCGGAAATCAAAAAGCTGTCGTATAACAGCTTGCGCTATTCCTTCCTGGCGGAAGCGGACAAGCAGCGTTTGCTGAAAGCGCTCGATGCCCGTTTCACCCGGTTTGAAGCGCAAATTGCGGCGGCCGACAAGGCAGGCAAGAGCGGCAAACCGTAAGTTACGCGACGTTCCCAACTGATACTCTCAGGGCGGCCGGATCTTCCGGCCGTTTTCCATTTCTCCCCTCCCTTTCTTGCAATGTGTTTTTGTTAATGTTGTGGCGGCCATGCGACACAATTAACAGCAGATACACGACTTTATCCAATTTCCTGGATGAATCAATTTCAAGTACATATTGCTCATTTATAATCTCGCGCCATAAGCCCGAACGCTGTCAGCACGATATCAATCCAGCTAGTTACCCCATGCTATTTATATTTTAAATATATAAATATGTAAAAAAAATCGTATTTGTCATCCATTTTTTGATGATGCATAGTGAGATGAAGATGATATTAAAAAGTCACAATTCATCTGGGCGATATCGTAAGAAGATGGGTATTTGCAGTAAATAAAGGTGAGATGCAGAGTGAAACAAACAGTCGCGCAACTAAATGACGACATTCTTCTGCATTTTGCCGCCGTGTCACAGTCTTGAAATATTTAACAATTACACTCGCGGCTTGCCATGTTGGCCGGCTAAGCATGTGGGATGAATGACACAGGTGCTAGCGCCCTGGGTCATACGCATCGGTAGCAGTTTTTTTCACCGTTATTGTCTGGATATAAATGGTTGTGATGTGTGGAGCGGCGTTTTGTGATGGTCTTGTCAGGACCGCAGCCAGTCCCGCCGGCGTAACAGTTGCAGCATCGTAAAGAGGATATCTTGTGTTTGTGTTGCTGTGCGGCGCAGCCGGACGGTGGGCAATCCAGGATGTTCAAAAATAATAGTCTTTTCTGGGGTTAAAGATGATCAATCACAAGCGACTTCGGCTAACGCAAATCGCGTTCAGCCTGTCTATTGCACTGGCGGCGGCACCATCGTTCGCACAGAACACTACGTCTTCCATCGGCGGCCGTATCTCGGCCACCGACGGCAAGCCGGCAGCTGGTGCCACCGTTACCATCGTGCATACCGAATCGGGTTCCGTCAGCAATGTGACGACCGATGCGGAAGGCCGCTACGTCGCCCGCGGCTTGCGCGCCGGCGGTCCATACACCATCACCATCACCAAGAATGGTGAAGTGGAAAAACGCGAAGGCGTGTACGTGCAGCTGGCGGAAACGGCCAATGTAGACGCCACCCTGGGCGCCCAGATGCAAACCGTAAACGTCACGGGCACGGGCGCACGCGCACAGATTTTTAACCGCAGCAACATGGGTGCGGGCACCAACATCGGCGCGAACGAATTGGCCATGCAGGCGTCGATCCAGCGCAATCTGCAAGATTACGCCCGTTCCGATCCGCGTGTTTCTCAAACGGACAAAGAGCGGGGCGAATTGTCCGTTGCCGGTCAAAACTCGCGCTACAACTCGATGACCATCGATGGCGTGGCCGTGAACGATACGTTCGGCCTGGAATCGAACGGCAGCCCGACGGCCAAGCAGCCGATCTCGATCGATGCGATCCAGTCGGTGCAAGTGAACGTCGCCAACTACGACGTGACGCAAAAAGGCTATACGGGCGCCAATATCAATGCCGTGACCAAGTCCGGTACCAATGATATCAAGGGCAGCGTCTACTACGTGTTCCGTAATGACAGCATGGCCGGTGACCGTTACGACAACGTCAAAGACAGCTATTACGCGCCAGCGCCGTTCCGCGAAACGACCAAGGGCATTTCCGTCGGCGGCCCGCTGATCAAGGACAAGCTGTTCTTCTTTGCCAACAAGGAAAAGCTGGAAAGCACTCGCACTGCGCCAAACTTTGGTCCCATTGGCAGCGCGATGACGAACGTCGGTATTACCGAGTCCGCTATTGCCGCTTTACAGACGATTGCCAAGGATAAGTACAACTTGCCAGTTGGTACCACGGCCGTCCCCGCAGGCACGAAGTTGACGGTAGATGATGTCTTGCTGAAACTGGACTGGAACATCAACGACAACCATCGCGCGATGGTTCGCTACTCCAAAACCGATCAATCCGAGCCGATGTTTACCGGTGTATCGGATAGCGGCATCGCCTTGAACTCGGCCTGGCGCTCGCAGGAAAAGTCGATCGAAACCATCGTCGGCCAGTGGTTTGCCGACTGGACGCCAAATTTCTCGACGGAATTCAAAGTATCGTCGCGCGACTATGAAAGTCTGCCGAAGAACAATTCCACCCTGCCAACCATGTCCCTCAAGTTTACGGGTGATGTGCCGGCAGGATCGCCTGCAGGCGTGTCGACCAAAGACCGCTACCTGAACTTTGGTACCGACCAGTCGTACCAGTTCAACGTCTTGCGCACCAAGACCAAGGATGCCTACCTGGGCGCCAACTGGGCCTTGGGCGATCATGAAGTCAAGTTCGGCACCGACTTCAGCAAGAACGATGTCTACAATGCGTTCCTGCAGAACATCAACGGCAACTACACCTTCGGCTGTATCAATAATGTCGGATACTCGTTTGTCAAACCGAACCCTGACGGCAGCACTACTTTCAACTGCAACAGCTCGGCCGCTCTTCAGGAACAAGCCGTACTGGAAAATTTCCGTACCGGACGCCCGAGCTCTTACCAGGTGCAAGTACCGTTGCCAGGTGGCTCGCTGGAAAACGCCATTGCTGATTTCAGCCTGAAAAACTATGGCTTCTTCGCTCAGGACGTATGGACCGTCAACAAACAGTTGACCGTGCAGTATGGCGTGCGTGTCGACAAGGCCGGCATCAGCGACCGTCCGCTGTATAACGCTGCTGCGGCTGCACCTATGGTGGCTGCCAACGCGCAGACGGGCAAGGCACAAAGCGGTGGTTTTGGCCTGAACAATACGCAAACCATCGATGGTCAGACACTGTGGCAGCCACGTGTGGGCTTCAACTACAAGTTTGACAGCGCCCGTCCTACCCAGTTGCGCGGCGGCGTCGGCCTGTTCCAGGGCGCGGCAGCCACGGTCTGGATGTCGAACCCGTTCGCCAATCCTGGCGTGGCAACCCGTATCGTCGGTTGCGGCACCAGCGGCTTCAAGGCTTGCCCATCGGTAGGTGGCTTGTTCAATCCTGATCCGAACACCCAGCCGACGAACTTCCCTGATGCCGCCCCTGCAGCCAACGTCGACTTCCTGTCGCCTAACCTGCGCCAGCCATCGATCTGGAAGGGCAACCTGGCATTCGAACATGAGTTGCCATGGATGGGCCTGGTTTTCGGCGCGGAATACCTGCGCACGCAAAACAAGGATGCCATTTACTATGAGCATCTGAACCTGGGCGCGGCGACGCGTACCGGTACCGATGGCCGTGCGTTGTACTATTCGAACACTGCCTACAATACGAACTGCTGGACTTCCACCGGTGGCTTGTCGTCGACCAATGCGGGTTGCGCGGGTTCCTTCGCCAAGGCACTCAAGAACCCTGCGTTCAACAACGTCATGGTTGCGCAGAAAACGGACAAGGGCGCGGGTAATCTGGTGACGCTGTCGGTCAGCCAGCCGATGACCAAGGGCTTTGGCTGGTCGGTTGCCTACACCTATACGGATGCAACGGAAGTGTCGCCGCTGACCTCGTCGGTATCGACATCGAACTTCAACGCCCGTTCGATCTTCAATCCGAATGAAAACGTCGCCGCCAATTCCGGCTACCTGGTGAAAGACCGCTTCAATGCTGTGTTGAACTTCCAGAAACGCTTCTTCGACAACTACAAGACCAGCTTCGGCCTGTTCTATGAAGGCCGCAAGGGCAAACCATACAGCTGGACCTACAGCAATGACTTGAACGGTGACGGCGTCAGCGGCAATGACTTGATGTATATCCCATCGAAACCAGGTTCGGGCGAAGTGGTATTCCGTGGCGATACGGCAACCAACCATGCCAACGAAGATCGTTTTTGGGCATTTGTGAACGCAAACGGCGACCTGCGCAGTTCGAAAGGCGGCGTGGTGAAGCGTAACGACAGCTTCTCGCCTTGGACCAACAGCTTCGATATGCGTGTCAGCCAGGAAGTCCCAGGCTTCTTCAAAGGCAACAAAGGCGTTTTCACGATGGACTTCTTCAACGTGGGCAACATGATCAACCGCAAGTGGGGCCGTATCAATGAAATGGCTTTCCGCTCGGCTGGCGGTCAAACGCGTAACTTTGTTGATTTTGCCGGTCTCGATGCTCAAGGTCGCTACATCTATCAAGTGCGTGACAAGGTAGAAGACTACACCGTGCGTCAACAAAAGGGTGAGTCCCAATGGGCGATCCAGGCGACGGTCAAGTACGAGTTCTAATCTCGACGCTTGATTGACGTTCCGAACGGCTGGTGGCGACACCGGCCGTTTTTTCGTTTATGTTGTGCTTTCTGGTAATACTCTGATGGGCTTGCGGCGCACGGCGTCCCCCCGGATGAGACGGCTTTTTTGAATACTGATAACCATGTGGGGACCATGAAACATCATCCGACACCACTGGCCGCCGCGGCGGCCCTGACTGTGCTGCTGGCCGCCTGTGCCACGCCTCCCGCGCCTAGCGCGACGCCCATCGATATCAACCTGGTCGCCCTGAACGATTTTCATGGCAACCTCGACCGCAGCAAATTCACCTACACGAGCGCCGCCGATGCCGGGAGCAAGACGGTGCAGGCGGGCGGCATCGATACCCTGTCCGGCGCATTGACAGCGTGGCGGCGCGAAGATGCGCAGCTGATTTTTGTCGGCAATGGCGACCTGATCGGCGCCAGCCCCGCCATGTCGGCGCTGTGGGCGGACGAACCGAGCATCGTCGCCATGAACATGCTGGGCATGAAAGCCAGCTCCGTCGGCAACCATGAATTTGACCAGGGCAAGGCGGAATTGCTGCGCCAGCAGCGCGGCGGTTGCGAGTCATCGCGCGCCGACAAGGCCTGCAAGTTCACGCCCGACTTCAAGGGCGCCAGCTATACCTATATGGCGGCCAATGTCATCGACACGCAGACGGGCAAGTCCTTGCTGCCCGCCTACCGCATCGAAGAGGCGCATGGCGTCAAGGTGGGCCTGATCGGTGCCGTGCTGAAAGATACGCCGTCCGTGGTGACGGCCGCCGGCATTGCCGGCCTGCAGTTCGGCGATGAAGCGGACGCCATCAACGCCACCTTGCCGCAACTGCGCGCGCAGGGCGTGGGCGTGTTCGTCGTGCTGCTGCACCAGGGCGGCGAGACGAAGGAAGCCGTCGACCAGCCCGACTGCAGCCACCTGAAGGGCGAAGTGGTCGACGTGGTCAAGCGCCTCGACCCGGCCATCCAGCTGGTCATCAGCGGCCATTCGCACCAGGGCTATCTGTGCCGCGTCGATGGCCGGCTAGTGACGCAGGCACAGATGGGCGGGCACATGTTGACGCGCATCAAACTCAAGGTCGATCCCGTCAAGAATGCCGTTGTTGATGCCAGCGCGCAAAACGTCGTCATGTTGCCAGGCATGTATGAGCCGGACCCTGCCGTGGCAGCCTACCTGGAATCGGTCAAGCAGCGCAGCGCAGCCGAATTGTCGCGTCCCGTGGCCGCCATCGCCGTGCCCAGCGTGGGCCGCAGCACCAAGGGCAGCGGCGCTTCCGCGCTGGGTGACCTGGTGGCCGACAGCACCCTGTTCGGCGCACGCGCTGCCGGTGCACAAATCGGCTTGATGAACAATGGCGGCATCCGCAAGGACCTGGAAGCGGGTGCCGGCCTGATGACGAATGTGGGCCAGAACCAGGCAGTGGTGCCGTTTGGCAATACGCTGATCGTCGTGAGTTTGTCCGGCGCGCAAATCCGCACCTTGCTCGAGCAGCAATGGCCGGGCGCCGAAGCGGAGGACAACAATCTGCTGCAAGTGTCCGAAGGTTTTACTTATCGCTGGGACAGCACGCGGCCGCAGGGCCAGCGTGTGCTGCCGGGCAGCATCATGCTCAATGGTATTCCTCTGGAAGACAATCAACAATACCGTGTCGCCGCCAACAGTTTCCTCGCCGGCGGCGGCGACCGCTTTACCGTGCTGGCGGCCGGCACGCGCCGTCTGGACACGGGCGTGCGCGACATCGACGCCTTCAGCGATTACCTGATCGCCCGCGCGCGCGCCGGCAAGCCCGCTGGCAGCGCCACGGCGGCGGGCCGCATCGTGCGCGTCAAATAATCTACAAGGAATAACCATGCGTCATTTATCTGTTTCCCTGCTCGTCACTACCCTGTTCACGGGCACGGCCCACGCCGATTTCACGATACCCGGCTTTGAGCTGGTGCACACCTCGCCCGTGGAAACGAGCTTGACCAATCCCGACCTGCGCGAGCCCGTCGCCGTGTGGAGCGAGCTGTTCGATTCGGCCAAGAAAGAGATCGTCATCGCCCAGTTCTATGCCGTCAGCAAACCGGGCACGGCCTTTGAAAAGGTGCTGGCCAGTTTGACGGCCGCCGGCCAGCGCGGCGTGAAGATCCGCTTCCTGCTGGACCAGAAGGGCGTGGGCCTGTCGGAAGCGGCGACCATCGCCCGCATCAAGGCGATTCCCAACCTGGACTTGCGCCTCATCGATTTCAATAAAATCACGGGCAACGGCATCGTGCACGCGAAATACCTGGCCGTCGATGGTGAAGTCGCGTACATCGGCAGCCAGAACTTCGACTGGCGCTCGTTCGAGCACATCCATGAAACGGGCTTGAAGATCACGGAACCCGCCATGGTGGGCCAGGTGCAGGCGATTTTTGAACAGGATTGGCAAGCCCAGGCGCTGACGTCGCAAGGCAGCCGCGCCACGATGCTCAACAGCAAGGTCGTGCCGGCCAATTACGCGCAAAACGCTTTCCTGCTGGCCAGCCCGAACGCCTACAACCCGGCCGGCGTGGGCGACTCGGAAACGGGCTTGCCCGCCCTGCTGGCGGAAGCGAAAAACGAAGTGCGCATCCAGTTGCTCGACTATGCGCCGCTGTCGTATGGCCCGAACCGCACGCGGCCGTACTACGCCGTGATCGACAACGCCGTGCGCGCCGCCGCCCAGCGTGGCGTCAAAATCAAGCTGATGGTGTCCGCCTGGAATACGGAAGCGCCGGCCATCGCCTACCTGAAAAGCCTGGCCCTGGTGCCGAACGTGGAAATCCGCATCGTGACGATTCCTACGGCCTCGACGGGTTTCATCCCGTTTGCGCGCGTGATCCACAGCAAGACCATGAGCATTGATGGCAAGCTGGCCTGGGTCGGCACGAGCAACTGGGCGGGCGGCTATTTCGACTTGTCGCGCAACCTGGAAGTGGTGCTGCGTAACGATGCCATGGCGCAGCGCATTGCCGCGCTGCATGAGCAGACGTGGAGCTCGGCGTATGCGCAACCGATCGACATCAACAAGCGGTATCCGAAGCCGGCGAAAGCCACGCCGCAAGCAAAGGAATAAGCATGAAGAAACTATTCTGCGTGCTGGCGCTGGGCGCCGCATTCGCTTCCAGCAATGTGCTGGCCTGGGGCAACGATGGCCACCGCGCCGTGGGCGCCATTGCCGATCAATTGCTCAAAGGCAGCGCGGCCCAGGCTCGGCTGGAGAAATTGCTGTTGCCGGGCGAAAGCCTGGAAAAGATCGCCAACTGGCCCGATTGCGTGAAGGGCACGTATTGCGGCCCGCAATCGCCGGAGATGTTGAGCTATGTCGCGGCGAATCCCAAGCATGGCGAATATCACTACACGAACGTGCCTTTTCAACATGCGCATTACCACGACCATGGCGTGGGCACGGCCGATGACGATATCGTGCAGACGCTCAAGCGGGCGATCCTGGTGTTGCAGGGCAAGGCCGATGCGGCCAGCAATCCGCACGGTTTCAGCCAGCGCGAAGCGCTGATCCTGATCACGCACCTGGTGGGCGATATCCACCAGCCATTGCATGTGGGCAATGCGTTTCTCGGCAAGGATGGCCAGTTCTTCGTGCCCGCCACACAGGCGCAGATCGACGACGTGGCCATCTTCAATGCGCGCGGCGGCAACGACTTGCTGCTCGACGATGCGAAGATGACGGCCTTGTCGGATGCCGTGATTCCCGCGCCGCTGCCGGCGGAAGCGGGCGATGCCAAGCCTGCCAGCAGCTATCCGAAGTCGCCCACCAAGCCCCTGCATTCGTACTGGGACACGACCGTGGTCGATTACGCCATGCGCCGCCTCAGCACGCGCACGCCGCAGCAGTTCGCCCGCACCGTGATCGCCAGCGTTCCCGTGGTGAGCGCCAACAGCGGCGACCCCGCCACCTGGCCGTATCAGTGGGCCGATGCCGCGCTGGCGGCGTCAAAGCTTGCTTTCACGGATGTGGTGGCCGGTCCCGCCACGCAGCAGACCAGCCGCAAGGGCGAGGTCTACAACGTCTGGACCCTGACGGTGCCGGACAACTATCCGGTACCGAGTTCTGCGCTGGCGAAGCAGCAGCTGACCGAGGCGGGCTATCGCCTCGCTGCCGTGCTGCAGGCGATTTGGCCGCAGTAAGGTGTCATCCGAAAGCGGCCTGCGGGCCGCTTTTTTCATGCCACGGTGATGCCGATGCCCATCTCGCGGAAGGGCGCGACCAGGGCGTCTTCCACGTCGCGGTGCACGATGATATCGTTGACCTGGCTCATGGGTGCGATTTGAAACGGCGAGGCCGTGTTGAACTTTTCCGACGAGGCAAGCACGACGGTGCGGTTTGACGCCTCGCTCAGTGCGCGTTTCACGCACGCTTCCTCGTAATCACCGGTGGTGATGCCCGCTTGCGGATGCAGACTGGATACACCCATGAAATACAGGTCGGCGCGGATGCGACCGATGGCTTCCACGGTGGCCGCGCCGACGCCCACGATCGAGTGTTTGTACAGGCGTCCGCCCAGCATCAGCACCTCGATGAAAGGGTGATGCACCAGCTCGACGGCAACCGAGGGGCTGTGCGTGACGACGGTGGCGCGCAAATCGCGCGGCAGCTGGCGCGCCAGCTGCACGGCGGTCGTGCCGCCATCGAGAAACACCACTTGCCCCGTTTGTATCATGGCGCCTGCCGCGCGTCCGATGGCGGGCTTGGCTTCGGGCGAAATCTGTTCGCGGGCCGCAAACGGCGCCAGCGCGGGCGAACTTGGCAGCAAGGGGAGGGCGCCGCCGTGCACGCGTTCCAATAGCCCTTCTTTCGCCAATTCGCGCAGGTCGCGCCGTATCGTGTCTTCCGACAAGCCCAGACTATCGCTGACGGCCTTGGCGACGATCTGCCCTTCGCGCTGGAGCATGTCCAGCAGGTATTGTTTGCGTTGATGTGTCAGCATGGTTTTTCTTGAGTGTTCTTGTATTTTCTTGATATTGCACGAGTTTGCATGATAAAGTCGGCGAAGGCAAGCACATGTAAACACAAGGAGACACTATGCGCGAAGAAAATAGCAAGCAGGAACGGGTCCGCATCCAGCAGGTGCAGACCCTGTCGCATGACTGGTATCTGCTGCAAAAGACCACGTTCGACTATCTGCGCCACGATGGCGAATGGCAGACGCAGACGCGGGAAACTTATGACCGTGGCGACGGAGCCACCATCCTGCTCTACAACAAGGCCAAACGCACGGTGATCCTGATCCGCCAGTTCCGCTTTCCTACCTACCGCGAAGGCCACGATGGTTTTCTCATCGAGTCGGCCGCCGGCTTGCTGGAAGAAGCCAGCGCCGAGCAGCGCATCCGCGCGGAGGTGGAAGAGGAAACCGGTTACCGGGTGGGGCAGGTGCACAAGGTGTTCCAAGCCTTCATGAGCCCCGGTTCCGTGACGGAACGCCTGCATTTCTTTGTCGCCGAATACGACCCCGCCAGCCGCATCGGCGACGGCGGCGGCCTGGCGCACGAGGGCGAAGACATCGAGGTGCTGGAGTTGCCGCTGGCGCAAGCGCTGCGGATGGTGGCGGACGGGCGCATCTGCGACGGCAAGACCATCATGCTGCTGCAGCATGCGCAGCTGCATTTGATGCCAGGCAAACAGGGGCAGCAGATTCTCGTAGCCGGCCCTTACCGTTCGGGCACGGGCGACGACCCGGCCCTGATGGCGGCGAATGTGGCAGCCATGGAAGCCGTCTGCCTGCCCCTGTATGAAAAGGGCCACATGCCCGTGCTCGGTGAATGGCTGGCCTTGCCCATGCTGGCGCTGGCCGGTTCCACCCGGGTGGGTGACGCCGTGTACGAGGAACTGTTCCACGCGCATGCGACGCGTTTATTGAGCCACTGCGATGCCGTGCTGCGTATCGGCGGTGCGTCTGGCGGAGCGGACCAGATGGTGGCCGTGGCGCAGGATCTCGGTTTACCCGTGTATTTCTCGCTGGACGAGATTACCCAGGCGTAAAAAAAGCGAAGCCCAAAGGCTTCGCTTTTTGTCATTTTAGGGAGCGCCTGAAAAATGCCCAGGGCTAGGCGTCTTGCCGAAGGCAGTACGAATGTACGACGAGGCAAGGCAACGACGCCATGGGTATTTTCTCAGGTGCTCTTAACGCGATTTTACAAAGGGGATGCCGATAGCCTTCGGCGCGATGGATTTCGCCATCAAGCCCGCCAGCACGATCACGGTGACGACGTACGGCACCATCTGGATCAGCGAGCCGGGGATGCGGCCCACGACGGGCAAGTCCACGCCTTCAATTTGAATCTGGATGGCGGCGAAGAAGCCGAACATCAGGCAGCCGAGGAAGGTGTAGACGGGGCGCCAGTTGCCGAACACCATGGCCGTCAGGGCCAGATAGCCGGCGCCGGCCGACATGTCGCGCAGGAAGAAGCCGCTTTGCACGATGGCCAGATACGCGCCCGAGAACGAGCACAGGATGCCCGCCACCAGCATGGCCAGGTAGCGCGTCGCTTCCACGCTCACGCCGGCCGAGTCGGCCGCATGCGGGTTTTCGCCGCAGGCGCGCAGGCGCAGGCCGAAGCGCGTGTGGTACAGCAGCCAGTGCACGAGCGGGATCAAGAGGAAGGCCACGTAGACGAGGATGGAATGGCCGCCGATCAGATGGGCATACACCCAGCCGATGAAGGGAATATGCTCCACGTACTGCGTGCCCGGCAAGACGACGTCGAACAGTCGCGCCGAACCGAGGTCGGGCGTGCGCCCGCCCTGCTGGAAGAAAAATTGTGCCAGCACGAAGGTCAGGCCGCTCATGGCGATGTTGATCGCCATGCCGGCCACCAGCTGGTTGCCCTTTTGCGTGATGCTGACGTACGCCTGCAGCAGGGCCAGGGCGACGCAGACGAGCATGCCTGCAGCCATGCCGTAATACGGGTTTTGCGTCGTGTAGGCGACGGCGGCGGAAGCGAAGGCGCTGGCCAGGATCTTGCCTTCCAGGCCGATGTCGATCATGCCGCTGCGTTCGGCGAACAGGCCGGCCATGGCGGCAAAGATCAGGACGGGCGCATTGCGCACGGTCGATACCAGGATGCTGGCGAATTGAAAGTCGTCGAGTGTCATGGTGTTAGCCTTTGGTGCGCTTGAGCAGGGCGGAAATGGCCGGTGCGTAGAAGTTTTCCATGGCGCCGCAGAACAGGATGATCAAGCCCTGGATGAAAATGAAAGTTTCCGTCGGGATATTCGGTTTTTCCAGCGACAGGTCGAAACCACCCTGGATCAGCGCGCCGAACAGCACGGCGGACAAAAAGATGCCGACCGGATGCTGGCGGCCCATCAGGGCGATGGCGATGCCGATGAAACCGGCGCCGCCCACAAAATTGAGCGACAGGTAATGGGTCGAACCCATGATGGAATTGACGGAACCGAGGCCCGCCAGCGCGCCCGAGATCAGCATGACGACGATGATCATCTTGCTGATCGACACGCCCGCATAGTGGGCCGCGTGCTTGTTGAGGCCCGTGGCGCGCAGCTTGAAGCCCCACGACGAACGCCAGACCATCACGCCGTAGATCACCAGCGCGGCGATCGCCAGGATAAAGCTGATGTTCAGCGGCGTGTCGCCCAGCGACGGGAACCAGGTGGAGAGGCGCGGCATTTCGCCGCTTTCCGCAAACACGCGGCTGGCCGTGTTCTGCTCGCCCGGCGGAATCAGGTACTTTACGATAATAAAATTCATCAGGCTGGCGGCGATGAAGTTGAACATGATGGTGGTCACCACAATGTGGCTGCCGCGCTTCGCTTGCAGATAACCGGGCAAAAAGCCCCACAAGGCGCCGAACAGGGCCGCGCCGATCATGGCGGCAGGAATCAAGAGCCAGGCGGGCAGGGTCTGGTCGAAGGCCAGCATGGTCACCGTCAGGCCCAGGCCGCCGATATACATCTGGCCTTCGGAACCGATATTGAACAGCCCGGCCTGCATCGCCACGGAAACCGACAGGCCCGTGAAAATGAAGGTGCTGGCGTAGAACAGCGTGTAGCTCAATCCTTCCGGATTGAGGATGGCGCTGTGGACGAGGATCGACAGCGATTCGGCGGGGTCTTCGCCCAGCATATAAATCACCAGGGCTGCGACCAGCAAGGCCGACAGCAGGTTTAACATGGGCATGACAAAGGCTGTCGCCCAGCGTGGCAAGTCGTTATTCATGATTTATGCATTCCCCCCATCAACAGACCGATGCGGGTGGTATCGAATTCTTCAATTTTCAGTTCGCCGGTGATGCGTCCGCCGCACATGACGAGAATGCGGTCGGCCAGCGCCCGCACTTCTTCCAGTTCGACGGACACCAGCAGGATCGCCACGCCCGCGTCGCGCAGGGCCAGCAATTGCGTATGGATGCTTTCGATGGTGCCGATGTCGACGCCGCGCGTGGGTTGCCCCACCAGCATCAGTTTCGGCTTGGCCAGCACTTCGCGCGCGATCACCACTTTTTGCTGATTACCGCCGGACAGTAAGCCGATGCGCAGGTCCGGATTGGCCGGGCGCACATCAAACGTTTTCAGCAGTTCCGCGCAGCGGGCGCCGATGGCCTTGAAGTTGAACAGGCCCCAGCGGTTTTTCAGGTGATCCTGGTAACCGAGGATGGTGTTCTGCATGACGGAAAAATTCTTCACCACGCCATCGCGCAAGCGGTCTTCCGGAATGTGGGCGATGCCCAGCTCGCGGAAGGCCAGCGGCAAGCCGTCGGCATCGTGGCGCTTGGCAAACGGCAAGTCCTTGTCGAGAAAACGCAGCTTGCCGGACGTCGGCAAGCGCATGCCCGACAGAATTTCCAGCAGCTCGCTCTGGCCATTGCCGGAAACGCCCGCGATGGCGACGATTTCGCCGGCGCGCAAGTTGAAACCTATATCGGCCAGCAATTTGACTTGCTGCGCGTCGGCCAGTTGCAGATCAGCCACTTCCAGCACCGTGGCGCCCGGATTGTACGGTGCGCGGGGCAGGTGGCTCTGGATGGGGCGGCCCACCATCATGTTGGCCAGTTCCTCTTTCGAGGTGCCGGCCGTTGCCACGGCGCCCACCACCGTGCCGCCGCGCATGACGGTGACGTTGTCGGTGATTTCCAGGATCTCTTGCAGCTTGTGCGTGATCAGGATGATGGTCTTGCCTTGCTCCTTGAACAGGCGCAGGATTTCAAACAGCGAGGCCGTTTCCTGGGCCGTCAGCACGGCCGTCGGCTCGTCGAGGATCAGAATACTGGCGCTGCGGTAAATCTGCTTGAGGATTTCCACGCGCTGCTGCGCGCCGACGGACAAGTCTTCGATCTTCGCCAGCGGGTCGACGTCGAGGCGGTAGCGCGCGCAAATCTCGCGCAGTTTCGCTTCCGCTTCCGTGCGGTGGCTGGCCAGGCGAAAACCGCCTTCCGTGCCCAGCATGATATTGTCGAGGACGGTGAAGTTCTCGACCAGCATGAAGTGCTGGTGCACCATGCCGATGCCGAGGTTGATCGCTTCCTGGCTGTTGCGGATAGGCTGTACTTTCCCGTCGAGCAGGATTTCTCCGCCGTCGGCACGGTAGTACCCGTACAGGATGCTCATCAAGGTCGATTTGCCGGCGCCATTCTCTCCCACCAGGCCGTGGATACTGCCCTTGGCGATGGAGAAGCTGACGTCGGCGTTCGCCTTCACATGTCCAAACTGCTTGGAAATGCTGCGAAATTCTACTGCTGGCTGCATAGGTTCATAACTGGATAGTTTCATGGAAACGCGCCGCGCGGAGACAGGCCCCGGCGGCGCGCTAAAAGATACGGAGAAAAATTAAACCGGGCAGCTGCTGCCGACGCGGTAATCGATCACTTTGATCTTGCCATCGATAATGTCCTTACGCGCACCCAACACGCGTTTTTCGATTTCCGGCGTAATCAGCTTGCGGTTGTTCTCATCGAGGGCCCAATCCACGCCGCCCTCTTTCAAGCCTTTATAGCTGACGCCGCCCTTCCAGGTGCCGTTCTTGACTTGCATGAAGCTGTCGTAGACCGTGTTGTCGACGCGCTTGACCATCGAGGTCAGGATGCTGCCTGGATACAAATGGTTCTGGTTCGAATCGACGCCGATCGCCAGCTTGCCTTTTTCCTTGGCCATTTGCAGGGTGCCCATGCCGCTGCCGCCGGCGACGGCGAAGACGACATCGACGCCGCGCTCGAATTGCGAGCGGGCCAGTTCGCCGCCCTTGGCCGGGTCATTCCAGGCGCCGGACGTGGTGCCGACCATGTTTTGCGTGATTTCCGTCTTCGGATTGACTGCCTTGACGCCTTGCGCGTAGCCGCAGGCGAAGTTGCGGATCAGGGGAATATCGATGCCGCCGATGAAGCCTACTTTCTTGCTTTTGCTGGCCATGGCTGCAGCCACACCGACCAGGTAGGAGCCTTCTTCTTCCTTGAAGACGACGGAGTTGACGTTGCTGCCGGCGGCCTGGCCGTCGATCAGCACGAATTTTACGTTCGGAAATTCCTTGGCGACCTTTTGCACGGCTTGCGTTTGCGCAAAGCCGATGGCGGCGATCATGTCGAGTTTCTTGCGGGCCAAGCCACGCATGACTTGTTCAGCCTGCGTATCGCTCGATGCCTGCACTTCGATGAAGGAAATGCCCGTGTCTTTTTTGAAGCGCGATGCGCCTTCGAAAGCGGATTGGTTGAACGACTTGTCGAACTTGCCGCCCGCGTCATACACGACACCCAGTTTTGGGGTAGCCGCGGACGCTTGAGCAGTCAGAAATACGGCTGCGATCGTCAAACTAAATTGTGTAAGTTTCATGAATTGGCTCCTGGAAGATCGATATTGTATATTTTTTATAGGTGAAACATATAATTTGGGGCCGATTTAGCCTGTTTTTGATGCACGAGGTGATAATTCCTTATCAACATTGCACTGTATCGCACAAGATCATTGCTGACCTCGCGTGCTTTCATGTCGACAGTGTGATGCTCATGCAACAGTCGCGCCCCGTCTCTTTTATAAGTACAACATCGAATGGGGCTGCCGGAGCGGGCTGGGATGCGCCGTCAGTGGACGGGCAGGGCAGGCACTGAACCGGCGCCGCGATGGGCGTCCGAATCACTATGCATCATGCCAGATATGTATGACAAATACGTTTTTGTTTAGCTATTTATATGATTGCCATATAAATTGGAATGCAAATCCAAAACGAAGGGCTGGGGTCGGACGGGGACGCCGAGTCCCTGAGGGTCCGACCCCGGTCTTGCTGCTTTTCGGGTTGCCGTTGCTTGCTGACGCTTGAGGCTTTGCCTCAATTAGCTGGGGGATTGATGATATTCAGGAAAGCCCGCACGACGGGAGCGTCGTCGAGCGTCGTGTAGCTGATGTACAGGTTGGCCGACGGCGGATTGGTCTTGATCGGCAGAAATACCACGCCGGGCCAGCCGATGCGGCTCGTCGTTTCCGGCACCAGGGTCACGCCCAGGCCCGCGCCCACCATGGCCAGCAGGGTTTGCGGTTCGCTTGCTTCCTGGAAAATCACGGGTTCGAAACCGGCGTTGATGCAGCATTGCACCAGGTAGCGGGGGAACGCGGACTTGTCCAGGTTGAGGGTCAGCATCGGCTCGTGGGCGATGTCGATCAGCTCGATGGCCGTGTTTTTTGCCAGCGGATGGTGTTCATTGACGGCCACGCAGACGTTTTCGCGGAAGCACAGTTCCTGGCGCAGATTATCGTGGCGCAAGTCGTCGTCGTTGAGTTTGGGTTCGCGCCAGAAACCCACGTCGATCTGCTTGGCGCGCAAGGCTTCGTATTGCACCGTGGGACCGAATTCATGGATGGTCCAGGTGACGCGCGGAAATTTGGTCTGGAATTCTTCCAGCAGGCTGGGGATGGGGCCCCACATGGCCGAGCCGACGATGCCCACGCGCAAGCGGCCTACTTCGCCGCGGTCGATCTGGCGGATGGTATCGATGGTCATGCGCATCTTGGCCAGCAGCTCGGCCGCCTCGTTCATCAACGCCTTGCCCGCCACGGTCAGCTCGAACGTGCGCGTGGTGCGCGCAAACAGGCGCACGCCCAGTTCGCTTTCCAGTTTCATGATCTGCTGGCTCAGGGGCGGCTGCGAGATATGCAGGCGCTCGGCGGCGCGGCTGAAGCTTTTCTCCTCGGCAACGGCAAGAAAATACTTTAACTGTTTCAGATCGATGGACATGCTTTCCTTGGCGTTGCGTGGTGCCTGGCGATGGAACGGCGCGCGGACCGGTAACGGCGCGCGCGCTTTCTTTACAGCAGTCCTATTATCGTGCCACGACCGCCTGCATGGCAATGGCCAGCGCGGTGCCGACTTGCGCATTGTGCTTGACCAGGGCGATATTCGTCGCCAGGCTGCGGCCATCCGTCAGCTGTTTGATGCGCGACAGCAGGAATGGCGTGACTTGCTTGCCCTTCACGCCGCCCGCGTCCGCTTCCTGCAAGGCTTGCGTGGTGATCGCATCGATTTCTTCCTTGGGCATCGCTTGCGCGGCGGGCACGGGGTTGCTGACGATCACGCCGCCTTTCAAGCCCAGCTGCCACTTGGTGCCGATGAAGGCGGCCTGCTCGGCGGCCGTGTCGAGGCGGAAATCGGCCTTGAAGCCGCTTTCGCGCGTGAAGAAGGCGGGAAAACCTTCCTGGCCCACGCTGATGACGGGCACGCCGTGGGTTTCCAGGTATTCCAGGGTCAGGCCGATGTCGAGGATGGATTTGACGCCCGCGCAGACGACGGCCACGGACGTGTGCGCCAATTCTTGCAAGTCGGCCGAAATGTCGAAGCTCGTTTCCGCGCCGCGGTGCACGCCGCCGATGCCGCCCGTGACGAACACGGCAATACCGGCCAGTTCCGCGCAGATCATGGTGGCGGCCACGGTGGTGGCGCCCAGTTTGCCCTGCGACAGGACGAACGGCAGGTCGCGGCGGCTGACCTTCATGGCGTCGGGCGAGGTGCCCAGCAATTCCAGCTGCTCCGGCGACAGGCCCACGCAGATCTTGCCGCCGATGATGGCGATGGTGGCCGGCACGGCGCCGCCGTCACGGATGATCTGCTCCACTTCGCGCGCCATTTCCACGTTTTGCGGATACGGCATGCCGTGCGAAATGATGGTCGATTCCAGCGCCACGATGGCCTTGCCGGCGGCGCGCGCATCGAGCACTTCTTGCGAGAACGAGAGGAAATTATTCAGTTGCGTCATATGTCAATCCTGTTGAAAGAGGGTAGGGGGAGGCGGCGTCAGGTCGGCGTCGTCGATGTCGTCGAGGGCGCCGGCCGAAATCCGGGGCGAGACGGTGGCAGCCGATTCCAGGGTCATGGCCGCCAGCTTCAGGCCGCGCCGGCAAGCCAGTTTCAAGTCGCTGATGTCGTGGTACAGCGACCAGCAGACGGCGGCGGAAAACGCGTCGCCTGCGCCCGTCACGTCGACGGCGTCCACTTCGCGCGCGGCCAGGTGCACGATGGGCGCGTCCAGGCTGTCGCCGTCCGTGAAATACACGCCTTCGCCGCCGCAGGTGACGATCACCTGGCGCGCCCCCTGGCGCTGTACTTCGCGGCAGGCGGCGCGCACCTCGAACGCCGTCGGCAAGGCGCGCGCCACGCGCGTTTCCAGCTCGCCCCGGTTCAGGATCAGCAGGTGCAAGCCCGTCAGGTCTAGCGGCAGGTGCGCCATCTTCGGCTGCGAAACGGCGACGATGACGAGCGGCGTCGCGCGGGCCGCGTCCTGGCGCGCATCAGCCAGCAGTGCCTGCACGCTGTCGTGGCCCAGGTTCAGGTCGCAGACGGTGAGGGCGGCGGCGGCGCGCTGCGGCTGGCGGCTGTGCAAAAAGGCCGGTGTCAGTTGTTCGTACAGC
The DNA here is from genome assembly GCF_046113285.1 of Janthinobacterium aestuarii. Lineage (NCBI taxonomy): Bacteria > Pseudomonadati > Pseudomonadota > Betaproteobacteria > Burkholderiales > Oxalobacteraceae > Janthinobacterium > Janthinobacterium aestuarii. The sequence continues at coordinate 5,200,345 of NZ_CP142524.1, read as the reverse complement.
TGCATGTTGGCCATCGCCAGCAGCATTTCGCCATGTTCGTCGAGCACGGCGGTATAGGTGCCGCTGCTGGTGTTGCTTAAATGCAGGCTGCCGCGCATGTCGATGCCCGCGTCTTCCGCGTGTGTCTGCAGGGCGTGGCCGGCCGCGTCGTCGCCCAGGGCCGTCAGCAGGGCCACAGGAATCGACAGCCGGGCCAGGTTTTCCGCGATGTTGCGGCCCACGCCGCCAAACACTTCTTCCGAACGCACGGGGTTCGAGGTGCCCATCTGCAAGGTTGCCAGCGTGCGCATCTTGCGGTCGAGGTTGGCGGCGCCTATGCACAGCACGGGACGGCTGTCGGGCAGCACGTAGGCGCGTCCCAGCAGGCGCCGCTCGCGGATGAGTCCGGCGATGTGGCCGGCGACGGCCGAGCGCGACAAGCCCAGCTCGCTCGCCAGGTCTTGCTGCGAGATGAAGGGGTTGTTGCGGATCAGCGCATATAGCTGGTCTTTTTTATTGGTATCGGTCACAAGGTTTCACTGAAAGGATAAACATTTGTCCGAAACTTTAAACATTTGTCTGATTGGTGTCAAGCTCGCATAAAAAACCTTCGTATGGAGCTTGTATGCATGCATTTCCCGGGCATGGCGGGCCTGGGCTAGCCTCGACTATAATATCGGCCATTTATATTTGAATTGTATAAATGGGCAAGAAAAATGGTATTTGCCATACATATTCCGTTTGATGCATAGTGGCGGCAAATAGTGGCAATACGCATTTCGATATACCAGTAACACCTACATAACCGATACCTGGGCGGAAGTTCTTCACCGGGCACGGCCGCGCAGGCAGCAACCCATCATCATTAGTCAATCAGAGGATAACCATGTCGAACAACACCCCTTTCCACGCCGCCGAAATCATCCGTGCCCGCGCCCCTGAAAATTTCAAGCCGCGCGTGGCGATGATCCTCGGCTCCGGCCTGGGCGTGTTGGCCGAGCAAATGACGGACGCCGTCAGCATCAGCTTTGACGAATTGCCGGGTTTCCCGATCAGCACCGTGCACGGCCATGCCGGCGAACTGGTGGTCGGCACCTTGTCGGGCGTCGCCGTCGTCTGCATGAAGGGCCGTGGCCATTTCTATGAAGGCTATGGCATGGGCGTGATGACGAGCGCCATCCGCACCCTGAAACTGCTGGGCTGCGAAATGCTGTTCGTTACCAACGCCGCCGGTTCCCTGCGCCCTGAAGTGGACGCCGGCAGTCTGGTGGCCATCAGCGACCATATCAACCTGTTGCCAGGCACGCCGATGGTCGGCCCGAACGACGACCGCTTCGGCCCGCGCTTCTTCAGCATGGCCAACGCCTACGATGCGGATCTGCGCAAGCTGGTCAAGGACACGGCAGCCTCGAATGGCATCACCCTGCACGAAGGCGTGTTCGTTGCCTACCCTGGCCCGAACTTCGAGACGGCCGCCGAAATCCGCATGATGGCGCGCCTGGGCGCCGACACGGTCGGCATGTCCGTGGTGCCGGAAGTGGTCTCGGCCCGCCATTGCGATCTGAAAGTGGTGGGCGTGTCCGTCATCACCAACCTGGCCGAAGGCATGTCGCCATTCGCCCTGTCGCACGAACAAACCCTGAAATACGCGGCCATCGGCGCGAAAGACCTGGTCAAGCTGATTCTGGCCTTCCTGGCGACCGTATCGGCTACGCCGCAAGCCTAAGCACTTTTTACGCAGCAGCGGCGCGCCGGCCACCGGCGCTGCCGCGCGGCAGGCCGGGAAAATCCGGCCTACACTGACCGCATCATCTTTGCATCACTCCATAAAGCGAGCCTTATCATGTCACGCGCATTTATCCTCCTGCTTGATTCCTTCGGCCTTGGCGCGACGCCAGACGCCGCCAAGTATGGCGACGCAGGTGCCAATACCTTTGGCCACATTGCCAGCACTGTCGCCAAAAGCGGCAAGACCTTGAAACTCCCGAACATGGAACGCCTGGGACTGGGCGCCGCGGCGCACCTGGCCAGCGGCGAATGGGCCACGGGCTTCGACCAGCGCGACGGTTTCACCGGCGCCTACGGCGCGGCGCGCGAGCGCTCCACCGGCAAGGACACGCAGAGCGGCCACTGGGAAATCGCCGGCGTGCCCGTCGAATTCGACTGGGGATATTTTCCCCGCACCACGCCGTCGTTTCCGGCCGACCTGACCGACAAACTGAAAGCCCTGTCCGGCGTGCCGGGCTTCCTCGGCGACTGCCATGCCTCGGGCACGGACATCATCAACAAGCATGGCGACGAGCACGTCGCCACCGGCAAGCTGATTATCTACACCTCGGGCGACTCGGTGATGCAGATCGCCGCGCACGAAGAATCGTTCGGCCTCGAGCGCCTGTACGAAGTGTGCGAAATGGCCTTCAAGCTGGTCGAGCCGTACAACATCGGCCGCGTCATCGCCCGTCCGTTCACGGGCAGCAACGGCAACTACACGCGCACGTCCAACCGCCACGACTATGCGGTGGCGCCGCCAAGCAAGACCCTGCTCGACCACGTCAAGGATGCGGGCGGCGAAGTCGTCGGCCTGGGCAAGATCAGCGACATTTTCGCCACCCAGGGTATTTCCAGAGTCGTGAAGGGTGTCGACAACATGGCGCTGTTTGAAGCGCTGTTGAAGACGGCCGATGAAGTGCAGGACAAGTCGCTCACTTTCGTGAACTTCGTCGATTTCGACCAGGCATTCGGCCACCGCCGCAACGTCGAAGGCTATGCCGACGCGCTGCGCGAAATGGATGCGCGCCTGCCGGAATTCATGGCCAAGCTCAGGGAAGGCGACCTGGTCGTGATCACCGCCGACCATGGCTGCGACCCCACCTGGCACGGCTCCGACCACACCCGCGAACACATTCCGATGATCTTCTTCGGCCCCGGCGTCGCCCCGCGCGCGCTGGGTATTTCCGAGACCTTCTCCGATATTGGCCAAACCCTCGCCAAGCACCTTGGCGTACCACCACTTGCTAATGGAACCAGCTTGTTATGACACTCATGCACCCCGAATTCAAGCGTAACGAGGCCGTCGGCCTCGACCTGGGCTGGATCAACCAGATCCGCGTCAACCGCGCCGCGACGGACCGCCGCGCGGCCAGCCTGGCGAACCGCCGTACGGTGAAAAAGGAATACCAGGCCGCCTGGCTGGTGAAAGCCATCCAGATGATCGACCTGACCACCCTGGGCGGCGACGATACGCCGGGCCGCGTGGAGCGCCTGTGCATGAAGGCCATGCGCCCGTTGCGCGCCGACCTGATGGACGCGCTGGGCCTGACGCAGCTGAGCACCGGCGCCGTGTGCGTGTACCACGAGATGATTCAACCGGCCGTGAAAGTCATCCAGGGCCGCTTGCCCATCGCCGCCGTGTCGACCGCCTTTCCGGCCGGCCTGACGAACATGGAAACGAAGCTGCGCGAGATCGAACTGTCGGTCGCCGCGGGCGCTTCGGAAATCGATATCGTCATCACGCGCCAGCATGTCCTGAACGGCAACTGGCAAGTGCTGTATGACGAAATGCTGGCTTACCGCAAGGCGTGCGGCGAAGCGCACGTGAAGGCGATTCTCGCCACGGGCGACTTGCTGACCATGGAAAACGTGGCCAAGGCGTCGTGGGTGTGCATGATGGCGGGCGCCGATTTCATCAAGACCTCCACCGGCAAGGAAAGCGTCAACGCCACCATTCCCGTGGCCCTGACGATGGTGCGCACGGTGCGCGAATACTATGAACAGACGGGTTTCAAGGTGGGCTTCAAGCCGGCCGGCGGCGTCAGCTCGGCCAAGAGCGCGCTGCAATACCTGACCCTGATGAAGGAAGAGCTGGGCAACGAATGGCTGCAGCCGCACCTGTTCCGCATCGGCGCTTCCAGCCTGCTGACCGACATCGAGCGCCAGCTCGAGCACTACGTCACCGGCAGCTACTCGGCCAATCATCGTCACGCACAACCTTAAAGAACAATCGTCATGCCTACAATTAACGAGATTCTCACTACTATGGACTACGGCCCTGCTCCCGAAAGTCAAAAAGAAGCGCAAGCGTGGCTCGACGGCCATCAGCGCACATTCGGCCTGTTCATCGACAACGCCTGGAGCGAGCCGGCCGAACTGTTCGCCTCGACCAATCCTGCCGACGGCACGCAGCTGGCCGAGCTGACGCAAGCCACCGACGCCGACGTGGAACGCGCCGTGGAAGCGGCGCGCCGCGCGCTGCCCGTATGGCAAGGCATGGGAGGCCATGGCCGCGCCAAGGTCATGTACGCGCTGGCCCGTCTGCTGCAAAGGCATTCGCGCCTGTTCGCCGTGCTGGAAACCCTGGACAACGGCAAGACCATCCGTGAAACGCGCGATATCGACCTGCCGCTGGCCGCGCGCCATTTCTACCATCACGCCGGCTGGGCGCAGCTGCAGTCGGAAGAATTCGCTGACTACCGCGCCGTGGGCGTGGTGGGCCAGATCGTGCCGTGGAATTTCCCCCTGCTGATGCTGTCGTGGAAAATCGCCCCGGCCCTGGCGGCCGGTAACACGGTCGTCTTCAAGCCGGCCGAATTCACGTCGCTGACCGCCATGCTGTTCGCCGAATTGTGCGTGCAGGCGGGCGTGCCGGCCGGCGTGGTCAACATCGTCACGGGCGACGGCAGAGTGGGCTCGGCCATCGTCAACCACCCCGGCGTCGACAAGATCGCGTTTACGGGTTCCACCGAAGTGGGCCGCCTCATTCGTGAAGCGACGGCCGGCAGCGGCAAGAAGCTGTCCCTCGAATTGGGCGGCAAGTCGCCGTTCATCGTCTTCGAAGACGCGGACCTGGACGGCGCCGTGGAAGGCCTGGTCGATTCGATCTGGTTCAACCAGGGACAAGTGTGCTGCGCCGGCTCGCGCCTGCTGGTGCAGGAATCGGTCCAGGAGCGCTTCCTGAACAAGGTACGCGCCCGCATGGAAAACCTGCGCCTCGGCTCGCCCCTGGACAAATCGATGGATGTGGGCGCGCTGGTCGACCCCGTGCAGCGCCAGCGCATCGCCGCGCTGGTCGATACCGCCCGTGCCGAAGGCTGCGACGTGTGGCAACCGGCATGCGAATTGCCGGCTGACGGTTCGTGGTTCCCGCCTACCCTGATCACGGGCGCGTCGACCTCGGCCGCCGTGGCACAGGCTGAAATCTTCGGCCCCGTGCTGGTGGCCATGAGCTTCCGCACGCCGCCTGAAGCGGTGCAGCTGGCGAACAACACGGTGTACGGCCTGGCCGCCAGCGTGTGGACCGAGTCGATCAGCCTGGCCCTCGATATCGCGCCCGCCATCAAGGCTGGCGTGGTATGGATCAACAGCGCCAACCAGTTCGACGCGGCCTGCGGCTTCGGCGGCTACCGCGAATCGGGCTTCGGCCGTGAAGGCGGCCGCGAAGGCATGCTGGAATACATGACGGCCCTGGCCGAAGATGCACGTCCGGCCTTGCCGGTGGTGGAAGCGAAAGCCAAGGCCAACGTGAAGCCGGCGGCAGCGGACCCCTTCGCCATCGACCGCACGGCCAAGATGTACATCGGCGGCAAGCAGGCGCGCCCTGACAGCGCCTACAGCGCGCCCGTGTTCGGCGCGAATGGCGCCTTGCTGGCCGAAGTGGGCGTGGGCAGCCGCAAGGACATCCGCAACGCTGTCGAAGCGGCCCATAAAGCGTCCGGCTGGACCAGCGCCACGGCGCACAACCGCGCGCAAGTGCTGTACTACATCGCCGAAAATCTGGCAGCGCGCGCCGACGAATTCGCCGCCCGCATCGCAGCCATGACGGGCAGTAAAAACCCGGAGAAGGAAGTGCAGGCATCGATCGAACGCCTGTTCTACTACGCCGCCTGGGCCGACAAGTACGACGGCCTGGCGCACCAGCCGCCCACCAAGGGCATCACCGTGGCGCTCAATGAAGCGGTCGGCGTGATCGGCATCGTCTGCCCGAATGAAGCGCCTTTGCTCGGCTTCATCTCGCTGGTGGCGCCGGCCATCGCGCTGGGCAACCGCGTGGTAGTGGTGCCGTCGGAAGCGCATCCGCTGTCCGCGCTGGACCTGTACCAGGTGTTCGACACGTCCGACCTGCCGGGCGGCGTCGTCAACATCATCAGCGGCAACGCCGATGAACTGGCGCGCACCCTGGCCACGCACGCCGACATCGACGCCGTCTGGCGCCATGACGGCTCCGCCGACGGTTGCGCGGAAGTCGAGCGCCTGTCGGCCGGCACGCTGAAGCGTACCTGGGTCGGCGGCGCGAAGGGCCGCGACTGGTTCAGTGCCGCCCAAAGCGGCGGCCGTGCCGTGCTGGCGCATGCGTCGCAAGTGAAAAACGTGTGGATACCTTACGGCGTTTAACTGACTGATCGTTGGAATTGCAAAGCTGGGGTCAGACCCGTCGGGGGGATACGCCATTGGGCGTATCCCGATCCCGCAGGGACTGACCCCAAACCTATTTTTATTGGAGTTATTCCATGTTTTTGACCCAGGAAATCATCCGCAAGAAGCGCGACAAGGGCGTCCTGAGCGCCGAGGAAATCCAGTTTTTCGTACGCGGCATCACTGACGGCAGCGTCAGCGAAGGGCAGATCGCGGCGCTCGGCATGGCCGTCTATTTCAACGACATGAACATGGACGAGCGCGTGGCGTTCACCCTGGCCATGCGCGATTCCGGCCAGGTGCTGGACTGGCGCTCGCTGAACCTGCCGGGCCCCATCGTCGACAAGCATTCGACGGGCGGCGTGGGCGACGTCGTGTCCCTGCTGCTGGGCCCCATGGTCGCTGCGTGCGGCGGTTACGTGCCGATGATCTCGGGCCGCGGCCTGGGCCACACGGGCGGCACCCTCGACAAGTTCGACGCCATTCCAGGCTATTGCACGGTGCCGGACAATGCACTGTTCCGCAAGGTAGTGCAGGAGATCGGCGTGGCCATCATCGGCCAGACGGCGCAGCTGGCGCCGGCCGACAAGCGCTTCTACAGCATCCGCGACGTCACCGCCACGGTGGAATCGGTGGCGATGATCACCGGCTCCATCCTGTCGAAGAAACTGTCGGCCGGGCTGGACGCGCTGGTGATGGACGTGAAAGTGGGCACGGGCGCCTTCATGCCCACCTACGACAAGTCGGTGGAACTGGCCGAGAGCATCGTCGCTGTGGGCAATGGCGCGGGCATGCAGACGTCGGCGATCCTGACGGACATGAACGAGTCGCTGGCGCCGTACGCCGGCAATGTGCTGGAAGTGCGCGGCGCCATGGATTACCTGACGGGCCGTTCGCGTCCCGCTCGCCTGCACGAAGTCACCCTGGCGCTGTGCGCCGAGATGCTGGTGCTGGGCGGCCTGGCCGCCACCGAAGAGGAAGCGCGCGTGAAATTGATCGCGGCCCTCGATTCGGGCGAAGCGGCAGAGCGCTTTGCGCGCATGGTGTCGGCCCTGGGCGGCCCGGCCGATCTGGTCGAGCATCCTGATAAACACCTGGAGCAGGCGCCGTTCGTCGTGCCGGCGCCAGCGCCGTCGGCCGGCTTTGCCAACGTGCGCGATTGCCGCGCCATCGGCTTGGCAGTCGTGGCATTGGGCGGTGGCCGCCGCCGTCCGAGCGACAGCATCGATTTCGCCGTCGGCCTGACGGACCTCGTGGGCCTGGGCGAGCAAGTGGCCGTTGGCCAGCCGCTGGCCATGGTGCACGCGCGCACGGAAGCGGCGGCGCAGCAAGCCGTCAGGGAAATCCAGGACGCGTATGCAATCAGCGCCGTGGCGCTGGCGGGCAATCCGGTGATTTATCGTACCATTCGACCGTAGTTGAAAACTGGGGTCAGACCCCCGTTTGTGATGGCGCTGAGCTATGTGTCAGCGGTGTTGAGGGTCTGACCCCGGCCTTAATGATTTCAAAGGTATAACAGAAAAAATGAACAACCAAGAACTGATCGCCGAAGCCAACGCCGGCCGTGAACTGGCCTACGCGCCATATTCGCGTTTCAAGGTGGGCGCGGCATTGCTGTGCAAGGATGGCCGCGTCTTCCGCGGTTGTAACGTGGAAAACGCCGCGTATGGCCTGTGCAACTGCGCCGAGCGCACGGCATTCTTCAGCGCCATCGCGCATGGCTGCAAACCGGGCGACTTCGCCAAACTGGCCGTCACGGGCGACACGGTCGAGCCGATTTCGCCATGCGGCGCCTGCCGCCAGGTGATCTTCGAGATGGGCGGCGCCGACCTGCCCGTGATCCTGACGAACCTGAAAAACGATGTCATGGAAGTGACGGCCGGGTGGCTGCTGCCGCACGGCTTCGGCAATTCCGACCTGGACATGAAGTAACAGGATCCGCTTGAACAAGACGATCGACATCCAGGCCGCCGTGGCGATAGCTGCGGCCGAAGCCATGGCGGCGAAGACGCAGGGTACTTTTGGCGTGGGCGGCGTGCTGCTCGACGGCGCCGGCAACGTGCTGCAATCGATGCATAACAACGTCGTGCGCCAGGGGCTGGTGTTCGACCCCACGGCGCATGGCGAGCGCCAGCTGGTGGACTGGTATTTCGCCGAGCGGGCCAAGGGCGCGCTCTTGCCGCCGCCGGGCGAACTGACCATCGTCACTTCGCTCGACCCCTGCTGCATGTGCACGGGGGCGATCCTGGCGGCAGGCTTCAACGTGGTGGTGGCCGCGCCCGACGTCAAGGCGGGCATCAATTACGATGGCAGCGCCACGTTTACGGCCTTGCCGGCGCCGCTGCAGGCGCAGGCCGGCCGCAGTTTTTGCTATCCGGCCGTGCGCGGCGCCACCGAGTATGCGCGCGCCCCGTCCGGCGCCGCGCCCAAATCTTTTTTCATCGGCAAGAGCATCCATGAGGCGACGCAGGCACTGTGCTCGCTCGTGTTCGAAGCGACATCGGCGCAGGTGATGCAGCTGCTGAACGCCGGCGACGACGTGCCCCTGCGCGATCCCGCCGCCTTGCCGCCCGAGCATGTCGTGGTGCGCGCCTTGCGCCGCCGCTATCCCGACGCCCTGACTTACCGCTGCGACCCGCACGCGCCCGATGCTGGGCTGGCGCCATTCCTGCAGGCGGCCATGGAGCAGGACGCGCGTGATGGCGGCCAGGGCGATGCGGCCGCCTTGCTCGATTCCTTCGGCAACCTGCTGCTATGCATGCCGGGTAAGTTGAGCCAGTCGGCCATACGCACGCCGTTCATGGAATGCACGCGCCAGTACGCGCAGCTGCGTTTTGAATTGATGGCGAATGCGGTGCCGGCGCTGCAGGAGGAAATCAAAAGCTACCTGGGCCACCCCAAGCACGGCACCTTCGTGCTGGCCATCGGCCCGGACGACAGCGCCGCCAGTTTCATGACCCTGGGTGCCTACGGCTCCACCATGGAAGGGGCGCTGCCGGAGAATAATCCCGCGCAATTCCAGTACGTGCGCCCGGCCATGGCGCAAGACGCGCTGCTGGCGCTGTGCGAGTCGATGCCGCCGCTGTACCGCAAGTTGATACGCATCCGGCCGCGCCAGGTGGCGGACCAGGCCCTGGTCCAGGCGCTAGGCTAGTCTAGGCGTCATCGTCCGGCAGGTTCTTCAGCAGGAAGTCGCGCACGTTTTCGCCTGCCACGCGGCGGATCTGCGCTTCCGACAGGCCAGCATCCAGCAGCGCCTGCGTCAAGCGCGGCAAGCCGGCCGCGTCGATGGCCGTGGTGACGGCGCCGTCGAAGTCCGAACCATAGGCCACGTGTTCGGCGCCGATCAGCTTGACCGTGTACTTGATGGCGCGCGCGATCGAAGCCACGTCCTTGCCGCAGACGGCCGTATTCCAGAAGCCGATACCCACCAGGCCGCCCTGGGCGGCGATGCGTTTCAGCTGGGCGTCGCTCAGGTTGCGCCCGTTGGCGCAGGTGCCGCGCACGCCCGTGTGCGATACCATCACGGGGCGTTTCGCCAACGTCAGTACGTCGTCGATGGTGGCCGGCGAGGCGTGCGCCAGGTCGACGATCATCTTGCGCTGCTCCATGGCGCGCAGCCATTGCCGGCCCAGCGGCGTCAGGCCGCCTTTTTTCAGGCCGTGCTGGGAGCCGGACAGTTCCGTGTCGAAGAAATGCGTGGGCGCGGCCATGCGGTAGCCGGACCGGTACAGGGTGTCGAGATTGTCCAGCTTGCCTTCGAGCGCATGCGCGCCTTCCAGTGTCAGCCAGCCGGCCAGCAGGGCGGGGTCTTTTTCGCGCGCGGCGATGAAGCTGCGCAACTGGGCGCGGCTGCCGATGACGCGCACCTTGCCATGGCTTTTTGCCGCTTGCTGGCGCAGCTCGTCGGCCTGCCAGGTGGCGCGCGCCAGCAGGCTGTTCCACGTGGCGGGCGGCAGGCCTTGCGCCACCACCAGGGCCGTGATGTTGTCCGTGTCGCTGCCATTGCGCTCGATATTCATCTTGCGCGGCGTCTTGGTGACGACGGAAAAGGCTTGCAGCGCCACGTTGGCCCTCTGCAGGCGGGGAAAGTCGACGTGACCGCGCTGGCTGTCGCGGTTCAGGTCGCGTTGCCACAGCAGGCTGTCGGCGTGCAGGTCGGCGATCCACAGGCTCTGATGCAGGGCCACAGTGGCTGCCGACGGCGCCTTGCCGGACGGGGGATGAATGCGGTTGAGATGTTCGTCGACGAGGACGGGAGCGGACAGGAAACCGCCGATCAGCGCAAGGCTGGCGGCGGTGAGGGTAGCGACAATCATTGTTCTCCGTTTTACCATGGATCGTAGGTGCCCAGGCTCCAGATGTGGCCTTCCGGGTCGCGGCAGGTAAAGCCCCGTCCGCCGTAATCTTCATCCTTGATGTCGAGCACGATCTCGGCGCCGGCTTCGCGCGCGCTGCGGTAGACGGCATCGGCGTCGCTGACGACCAGGTAGCAGTTTTGCGTGTTGGCGCCGCCGACGTCGCTTGGCAGTTTCATCAGGCGGCCGTAGTCGCTGTCGAGGGCGGGTGCCACCATGACCATGCCGTTGCCAAAGCTCAGTTGCGCATGGGCGACACCGCCTTCGCCATCGGGCACGATCAATTGCTTTTCAAAACCGAGCGCCTTGCACAGCCATTCGATGGCGGCGGGCGCGTCGCGGTAGCGCAGGCAGGGAATAGTCGTAGCTGCTGTAGCTTTTGCTGTCGTGGTCATCAGAAAACTCCTATGGCTGAGGGGGAGTAGCTTCGATCATGGATACTGCGTAGCGTTCCGTATCAAATCCCTCCATTTGGATGGTTTTGATGCCCGTCAGTGCCGCGCCCATCCATAGTGCCATAGAACCATCATTGCACTCTTGCCACGCCGCAAATTTTTATTGCGGCGAATGCTGCGAGCCCGACGCTTTCTGATCTGCGCCGGCATCGTCGTTGTTGCTTGCCCATCTCAGCAGCATGACGAGGGCAAACAGCATGATGGCCAGCGGCAAGATGGTGATCAGGAACGCCATGCCCAGGCAGCAGACCAGCAGCATGGGCCAGGACATGGCACGCAAGGCAGCCATCCCCTGGCGCGCGTAAGCGCACAGCTCGTTCCAGAAAGCGCTGAAGGAAGTGCTGCCCGGTGCCGAATTGATGTCTTTCATGCCGTTCTCCTGTCGTGTGTGTGCCGCTGCCGTATGCATGCTGGCAATGAAACCACTATAGGCAAATCCTTGCTGCCGGGTATGGCGTATGCGACGAATGGCAGGAATGGCGGACCGAACGGCGACAGGCAACGACAAACGGTTACTCGAAGACCTTCAGTTTCAGCTGGAAACTGAGCGCGCCATACAGGCGGTCCTTGTAAGACGGCACGATGGCGATATTCACGCCCACGCGCTGGTATTCATAGCTGATGGTGGGGACCAGGGCCGGGAACCAGCCGCCATCGCGCATCTTCGGATAGCCGCTGAAGCCGCCAACGACGGCGCCGATGCGCAGCGGGCCCACCTTGATCGGCTGGTAGTACACGCCCAGGTAATTCGAGTAGGCGCGATCGCTATTGTAGAAGCGGCCGGCCGTGACCGACGCGACCGTGGAGAAGCGGTATTCGGCGCCCAGGCCCGGATTGCTGTCGTTCAGGTTCTTGTCGCGCTGAAAGTGATACGAATAAAAGCCCGCGTTGAGCCAGGTTTCGCTGAGCGGCTGGTTGTCGATCATGTTAAACACATCGGCTTGCGCGCCGCAGGCATATGCCAGCATCAGTGCGCCTAGGGACAATCGTTTCATGCGTGCTTCATCCTTATGATTTCATACTTTGTGGGCTGGCCTGGTCTGGCGCTGCCGCGATCGTATCACCAAGTTGGCTGCGCTTCTAAGCAATATTGAAAGTGCAGAACAGACGGCTGTTTGCCCGTCTGTTTTCAGCGTCAGCCGGATGGCTGCGGCGTTCTCCGGGCAGCGCCAGGAGAATGATTCCCGCCGAGCAACTATGTTTTCATTATTGTTACAAAAGTTGTTGGTTTGCGACATATCAAAGCGAATGGATATGATATTCTGGCGTCAAGTTAATTTTCTTTTTGGAAATAAAATGTCAATCATGCCTAAATCATCATTCGTTCTCGTTTTGTCGACCGTGTTTGCCGCCGGCGCCGCGCAAGCCGGTGTTGTCGATTTGGGCATCGGTGGCGCCAATTTGTATTCCCTCAGTAACTTCAGCGCGTCCGGCAGCGATGTCGAAGGCGGCGTGCTGGTGGCCGGCAATCTGACGGCATCGAACTATTCGGTCAATGACAAGAACAAGGATGCCTACGTCACGCATGGCAACACCGGCTATGCGCTGGTCGTTGGCGGCAACCTGAACTACAGCTCCGGCTCGATCAAGAACGGCAATTACTATGTGGGCGGCAGCACGACGACGAGCAGCGTGGGCCTGAACACGGCTAGCAAGACCACGGTGTCGCCCGTGTCGTTCGCCACGACGTCGGCGCAGCTGAAAAACACCTCGACCTCGCTGGCCAACGTGGCAGCGACGGGCAGCAGCTCGGTGGCCTATGGCGGCATGACCCTGAAGGGCGGCACGGGCAATGTGCAAGTGTTCGACCTGACTTCCGCGGCGCTGGGCTCGGTGAACAACTTCAAGTTCAGCAATCTGCACACGAACGACACCCTGATCCTCAATATCAGCGGCACGAACGTGAACCTGTCCGGCGGCTACGGCGATTTCAGCAAATACAATGTGCTGTACAACTTCTATGAAGCGCAAACCATCACCTTGAACGGCGTGGGCCTGTACGGCAGCGTCCTGGCGCCGCTGGCGACCCTGGCCGGTGGCAATGGCCAGATCAACGGCAGCGTCGTGGTGGGGAACTGGGCCTCGAACATCCAGGTCAATGCGAACCATTATTTCAACGCTACCAACGTGTCCGGTTATGTGTCGGCCGTGCCGGAACCGGAAACCTATGCGATGCTGCTGGCAGGCCTGGGCATGATCAGCTTCATGGCGCGCCGCCGCAAGAACAAGACGGCTGCGTAAGCGTTCGCGCTGTTCAGAAAACCGCCTGTCGAGGCGGTTTTTTTTCGTCCGCTGGCGGCATGGCCACCGCCGCCAGCACCATGTGCGCGATCAGGATTTCGGCGTCCTCATAGTCCTTGCGCGTGAGCTGCTTGCGTTCCAGCACCAGGGCCATCTGCGCCGAAAAATCCGCATACGATTGGGTCATGGCCCAGATGGCGAACATCAGGTGCGTGGCGTTGACGGGCGCGATCCGGCCTGCGGCGATCCACGCTTCGAAGACCGCGATATCCTTGCGCAGCAGGGGCACGACCCGGTCGCGTATCTGCGTGCCGTACAGGGGCGCGCCATTGATCACTTCCAGCGCATACACGCGCGAGGCCCACGGCTGTTCGCGCGAAAAACGCAGCTTGGCGCCGATATACGCGCGCAGCACGTCGCGCGGCTCGTCGTCTTCATTGGCCAGCATATCCATGCGCGCCAGCCAGTCGTCGAGCACGTCGTCGAGCACGCGCTGGTACAGCAGCTGCTTGGACGGGAAGTAATACATCAGGTTTTGCTTCGACAGGCCGGCCCGCTCGGCGATGGTGGCGATCGACGCGCCCTCATAGCCGCATTCGGCGAACGCGCGCACGGCTTGCTCCAGGATGTCCGCTTCCAGGCGGTCGCGGTTTTGCAAACGCCGGCCGCCGGCATTTTTCACGGGAAGGGCAGGGGATTTGTCGCTGGCCATGGCGGGTTCTTTAGCGTGGGCGGATCGATTGCAGGAATGCCTGCAGCACGGGGGTATCGGTGTAGGCCACGTTGAAGCGGAACCACACCGTCTCGGGCGCGCGCAGCATGAAAAATTCGTTCGGCGACAGCAGGATGCCCGCCTTCAAGGCCATGTCGGCGATGACCTTGCCATTCCATTCCGGCGTTTGTACGTCGGGCCAGCCGGCGCTGACGAACATGCCGCCGCGGGGCCGCGCCACGGGCGCCATGCCCGCCTGCGCCAGGCAGTCGATGCTGCGCTCGCGGGCCGCATCGAGCTGCGCCACGAGCCGTTCGACCATGCGCTTGTAGGGCCGCGCGCAGATGGCGTGGTAGACGGCGCGCTCGTTGATTTCCGACGTCGTCAACCCTGCCAGCATTTTGACGCGCACCAGTTCGGCCACCAGCGGCGGCGAGGCGCAAATCGACCCCACGCGCAGCACGGGCGACAGAGTCTTGGAAAAACTGCCCACGCGGATCACGCGGCGCAAGCCGTCCATCGCCGCCAGCGACGCTTCGCCGCGCGCCGCCAGTTCGCGGTAGATATCGTCTTCCACCAGCCAGAAATCGAATTGCTCGGCCAGTGCCAGCAGGCGGTGCGCCTGCGCCTGGGTGAGCGATGTACCGAGCGGATTTTGCAGCACCGTGTTGACGAACATCAGTTTCGGTTGAGTACGCGCGGCTTCAACGGCCAGCGCATCGAGATCGAGGCCCGCTTCGCCGCGGTGGACGCCCACGGGGATGCAGCCGTGGTGGCGTATCAGCGACTGCAGGTTGCTGTAGCCGGGGTCTTCCACCAGCACCGTGTCGCCCGGCTTGGTCAGGCTGCGCAGGATCAAGTCAAAAGCATGCGTGGCGCCGTGCGTCAGCAGGACCTGGTCCGGCTCCACCTGGAACAGCTCTTCCGACAGGCTGCTTGCCAGGTGCTGGCGCAGCGAGGGAAAGCCGAGAGGGTGGCCATAGCCGCGCAGGCGGCTGGCGGGAATGCGCATGGCCTGGCGCACGGCGTCGAGCACGGTCGCTTCGCCATACATCTCGGGCGGCAGCCAGCCCGCCCCCACGGGCAGGGCGTCGGACACGCCCGAATACAGGTCCGGCGTGAGGGCGTCGATGGCCGTGGGGCTGGCGTGCACAGCCAATTGCGGCGAGGCGGCGATGTCGTGGCGCGCGACGAAATAGCCGGAACCGCGCCGCGACGACAGCAAACCGAGGTTGACCAGGCGGTCATACGATTCGACGACGGTAAACGTCGACACGCCATTGCAGCGGGCGAACTGGCGCACGGACGGCATGCGCGTGCCGATGCGCAGGGCGCGGCTGCCCACCATGACGCTGATGGCGATGACGATCTGCTCGACCAGGCCGCCCTTCTTCTGGCGGTCGATGTCGAGCACGGGCCAGCCGCTGGCTTGCTCGGGAGCATCGTCTGTGCTGTCGCTGTGCTTCACGGTGGCTCCTTATGCTGCCTTGCACAAAAAAAACTGTAGTGGTTTTTCGACCTGTACGGTTGGGATACTTTGCCGTTTGTGTATCTGTGCCATTGGGGATGGCCTGTCTATTATTACATCAGCTTTTTGCCAACTGGTAAATTATTTTACGCTTCGTCAAAAACGATCCTGGCCCCCGCGCCAGCCCATCCCAAGGAGAAGGTCATGAACGAAACAAGGCCGGAATCGATGTCGGCATTCTGGATGCCGTTTACGAATAACCGTGATTTCAAGGCCAACCCGCGCCTGCTGGTGTCGGCCGAAGGCATGTACTACAAGGACGTCGATGGCAACGCCATCCTCGATGGCACGGCGGGCCTGTGGTGCGTGCCGTGCGGCCATGCGCAGCCGAAAATCGTCGGCGCCATCCGCGAGATGGTGGGCCAGCTCGACTTCGCCCCCACCTTCCAGATGGGCCATCCGGCCGCCTTCGAGCTGGCAGAAAAACTGATGGACTACACAGGCCACAAGTTCGGCCACGTGTTTTATACGAACTCCGGCTCCGAAGCCGTCGACACGGCGTTGAAGATCGCGCTGGCCTATCACCGGGCGCGCGGTGAAGGTGCACGCACGCGCCTGATCGGCCGCGAACGCGGTTACCACGGCGTCGGTTTCGGCGGCATTTCCGTGGGCGGCATCGGCGGCAACCGCAAGACCTTCGGCCCCCTGCTGCCGGGCGTGGACCACCTGCCGCACACGCACAACCTGGACCAGAACGCCTACACGGTGGGCGAGCCCGAATATGGCACCCACCTGGCCGACGAGCTCGAGCGCATCGTCGCCCTGCACGACGCCTCGACGATTGCCGCCGTCATCGTCGAACCGGTGGCCGGTTCCACGGGCGTGCTGATCCCGCCGAAAGGCTATCTGAAACGCTTGCGCGAGCTGTGCACCAAGCACGGCATCCTGTTGATTTTCGATGAAGTGATCACGGGTTTCGGCCGCATGACGACGCCGTTCGCCGCCGATTATTTCGACGTCGAGCCGGACCTGATGACGACGGCGAAGGGCCTGACCAACGGCATGGTGCCGATGGGGGCCGTGTTCAGCAAAAAATACATCCACGACGCCTTCATGGATGCGCCACCCGGTATCGAACTGTTCCACGGTTATACGTATTCCGGCCACCCGCTGGCCTGCGCCGCCTCGCTGGCCACCTTGCAGGTGTTCGAGGAGCAGGACATCCTGGGCCACGCGAAAGCGATGCAGGCGTACTGGAGCGACGCCGTGCATTCCTTGAAAGGTTTGCCGCACGTGATCGACCTGCGCAGCATCGGCCTGATCGCCGGCATCGAACTCGATCCCATCGCCGGCAAGCCGGGCACGCGCGCCTTCAGCGCCTTCAAGCAAGCCTTCGCCGACGGCGTGCTGATACGCACGACGGGCGACATCATCGCGCTGTCGCCGCCGCTGGTGCTGGAGAAGCAGCATGTCGACGAGCTGTTCGGCAAGCTGGCCACGGTGCTGAAAAACCTTGATTAAGCCCCGGGGTCAGACCCGCCGGGTCTGACCCCAGAATTTGCCCTTGGGGTAAAGAGAGGAAATAACGTGAACCAAATTAACACACAGCTCGACACCATCACCCACTACATCAACGGCGCCAAAGTCGACACCCAAAGCGGCCGCTACGGCGACGTCTACAACCCGGCCCTGGGCGAGCCTGTGGCGCGCGTGGCGCTGGGCACCGTGGAAGACGTGGACGCGGCCGTGCAGGCGGCGGCGGCCGCCTTTCCCTCGTGGTCGGCCACGCCGCCGCTGACGCGCGCCAGGGTCCTGTTCCGCTACCTGCAGCTGTGCCAGCAGCACACGGATGAATTTGCCGCCATGCTCACGCGCGAGCATGGCAAGACCTTTGCCGATGCGCAGGGCGAAGTGGCGCGCGGCATCGAGATGGTGGAATTTGCCGTCGGCATACCGCAACTGCTGAAGGGCGAATTCACGGACCAGATTTCGCGCGGCATCGACGCCTGGTCCATGCGCCAGGCACTCGGCGTGGTGGCCGGCATCACGCCATTCAATTTTCCCGTGATGGTGCCGATGTGGATGTTCCCGGTGGCGATTGCCTGTGGCAATACCTTTGTCTTGAAACCGTCCGAGCGCGATCCGTCCGCGTCCCTGCTGCACGCGAAACTGCTGAAAGAAGCGGGCTTGCCCGACGGCGTCTTCAACGTGGTACAGGGCGACAAGGTGACGGTCGACGCCTTGCTCGACCACCCCGTGGTGCAGGCGATCAGCTTTGTCGGCTCGACGCCGATCGCGGAGTATATCTATGCGCGCGGCAGCGCCAGCGGCAAGCGTGTGCAAGCCCTGGGCGGCGCGAAGAACCACATGGTGGTGATGCCCGACGCGGACATGGAGATGACGGTCGACGCGCTGATCGGCGCGGCTTACGGATCTGCGGGCGAGCGCTGCATGGCCATCTCCGTCGTCGTGGCCGTGGGCGACGCGGGCGACAAGTTGATCGATGCACTGGCAACGCGCACGGCCGCACTGAAAGTGCGCGACGGTATGGAAGATGGTGCGGAAATGGGCCCGGTCGTGTCGCTGGCGGCCAAGCAGCGTATCGAAAAACTGATCGCCTCGGGCGTGGAGCAGGGCGCGACTTTGGTGGTCGATGGACGCAACCATGTGGTGCCTGGCCGCGAGAACGGTTTCTTTGTCGGCGGCACCTTGTTCGATCACGTCACGCGTGACATGAATATCTACAAGGAAGAGATTTTCGGCCCCGTGCTATGCGTGCTGCGGTGTCCTGACGTGGTGCAGGCGGTGGAGCTGATCAACGCCAACGAGTATGGCAACGGCGTGGCCATCTACACGCGCGACGGCGGCGTGGCGCGCGAATTCGTGCGCCAGATCCAGGTCGGCATGGTGGGCGTCAACATCCCCTTGCCCGTGCCGATGGCCTTCAACAGTTTCGGTGGCTGGAAGCGCAGCATGTTCGGCGACCACCACGCGTATGGCCCCGAAGGCGTGCGTTTCTACACGCGCCACAAGGCCGTGATGCAGCGCTGGCCGAACACGGCAAGCGCTGGTGTGGAATTTGCTTTTCCCCAGATGAAGTAAGGGTTTCAGACGACAAATTGGCCGCACATAAAAAGAGGAATACGCGATGATCGAGTCCTTGAGTTATTTACCGCATCCCGCCCTGCCCAACGAGGAATTGGCTGGCCATTTCACGGACCTGGCGCCGCCCCTGACGGCGCGCCAGGCCGCCATCGAAAGCGCCCGCTGCCTGTACTGCTACGACGCGCCGTGCAGCCGCATCTGTCCGTCGGAAATCGACGTGGCCAGCTTCATCCGCAATATCCACGACAAGAACATCAACGGCGCCGCCGCCGGCATCCTGAAACAGAACATCCTGGGCGGCAGCTGCGCGCGCGTCTGCCCGACGGAAATCCTGTGCGAAGACGTCTGCGTGCGCAACCACGACGCCGAAGGCCAGCCCGTCAGGATCGGTCTCTTGCAGCGCTATGCCGTCGACCATATGCACTTTGCGAGTCACCCGTTCAAACGGGCGGCCGCCACGGGCAAGACCATCGCCATCGTCGGCGCGGGTCCGGCCGGCCTGTCGTGCGCGCACCGCCTGGCCATGCTGGGCCACGACGTGGTGATCTTTGAGAAGGGAGACAAGGCCGGTGGCCTGAATGAATACGGCATCGCCAAGTACAAGCTGACGGACGATTTCGCGCAAAAGGAAATCGACTTCCTGCTCGATATCGGCGGCATCACCATCCGATGTCGCCAGGCGCTGGGTGAAAACGTGCAGCTGCGCGACTTGCATGCGCAGTACGACGCCGTCTTCCTGGGCCTGGGCCTGGGCGCCAGCCGCAAACTGGGCTTGACGGGCGAGGACGCGCCGGGCTTGCTGGCCGCCGTCGATTACATCGCCGCGCTGCGCCAGGCGGACGACCTGGCCGCGCTGCCCGTGCCGAAACGGGCGATTGTGATTGGCGCCGGCAATACGGCCATCGACATGGCCGTGCAGATTCAAAGGCTGGGCGCCGAGGAAGTCACCCTGGTCTACCGGCGCGGTTTCGACGCCATGACGGCCACCCATCATGAACAGGAGATCGCCAAGGCGAACCAGGTGCGCATGCTGACGTGGGCCCAGCCGCAGCAGGTGCTGCTTGACGCTGCCGGCAAGGTGGCCGGCATGCGTTTCGAGAAAACCCGCATGCAGGGCACGCGCCTGGCGGGCACGGGCGAAACGTTCGACGTGGCGGCCGACGCCATCTTCAAGGCCATCGGCCAGAGCCTCGATACGCAGCTGCTGCATGACCCGATGGCGTCGTTGCTGCAGCGTGAAGGCGACAAGATCGCCGTCGACGCGGGTTTCCGCACGGTGCTGCCGGGGATCTACGCGGGCGGCGACTGCGTGGCGCCGGGGCAGGACTTGACGGTGCAGGCCGTCCAGCATGGCAAGCTGGCCGCACTGGCCATCCATTCCGATCTGTTCAATAAAGTGGAGGCTGCATAATGGCTGATCTCAGCATCGAATTTTGCGGCATCAAGGCGCCGAATCCCTTCTGGCTGGCGTCCGCACCGCCGACCGATAAGGCGTATAACGTGGTGCGCGCCTTCGAGGCGGGGTGGGGTGGCGTCGTGTGGAAAACGCTCGGTGAAGACCCTGCCGCCGTCAACGTCTCGTCGCGCTATTCCGCCCTGTACGGCAAGAACCGCGAAGTGGTCGGTTTCAATAATATCGAGCTGATTACCGACCGCTCTCTGGAGATCAACCTGCGCGAAATCACGCAGGTAAAAAAAGACTGGCCCGACCGCGCCATGATCGTCTCCCTGATGCTGCCTTGCGAAGAGCACTACTGGGTCGACATCCTGCCCAAGGTCGAGGCGACGGGGGCGGACGGCATCGAGCTCAATTTCGGCTGCCCGCACGGCATGCCGGAGCGCGGCATGGGCGCGGCCGTGGGCCAGGTGCCCGAGTACGTGCAGATGGTGACCGCCTGGTGCAAGAAACATAGCCGACTGCCCGTCATCGTCAAGCTCACGCCCAACATCACGGACGTGCGCATGCCGGCGCGCGCGGCCAAGGCGGGCGGCGCGGACGCCGTCTCGCTGATCAACACCATCAATTCCATCACCTCGCTGGACCTGGACCGCATGGTGGCCTTGCCCATCGTGGGCGGCGCCAGCACGCACGGCGGCTATTGCGGGTCTGCCGTCAAACCGATCGCGCTGAACATGGTGGCGGAAATCGCCCGCGATCCGCAGACGCGCGGCTTGCCCATTTCCGGCATCGGCGGCATCGGCAACTGGCGCGACGCGGCCGAATTCCTCGCCCTGGGCGCCGGCTGCGTGCAGGTGTGCACGGCGGCCATGCTGCATGGCTTCCGCATCGTCGAAGAGATGAAGGATGGCCTGTCGCGCTGGATGGACGAGAAGGGCTATGCACGCATCAGCGATTTTTCCGGCAAGGCCGTGGCCAACACGACGGACTGGAAATACCTGGACATGAATTACCAGGTGATCGCGCAGATCAACCAGGACGACTGCATCAAATGCGGCAAGTGCTACGTGGCTTGCGAAGACACCTCGCACCAGTCGATTGCGCAGTTGATCGACGCCGCCGGCACGCGCACGTATGAGGTGATCAAGGAGGAATGCGTGGGCTGCAACCTGTGCGAAATCACCTGTCCGGTGCAGGGCTGCATCACGATGGTGCCGCAAGCCACGGGCAAGCCGTACATGAACTGGACGCAGGATCCGCGCAACCCTCGGGCATTGGCGGAGTCGGTATAGGGCACGTTTTTTGCGTACGCATATTTTATAAACAGTTGCCCAACTTTGCAGTAAGCTAGGCCGCAGCCGTTTTTAAAACGCCCAACCTCCCAACCGATGGAGCAACCCTGTGAACCACGACTATTCAGGCAACACGCAACTCTGGAATGAAGACCTGGCGCCCACCACGGCGGCGCAGCGCACCTGGCGCTGGTATCACTTTGCCGCGCTGTGGGTGGGCATGGTGATGTGCATTCCCGCCTACACCCTGTCGGCCAGCCTGATCGACAGCGGCATGTCCGGTTACCAGGCGGTGCTCACGGTCTTTCTCGCCAACGCCATCGTGCTCTTGCCCATGCTGCTGATCGGCCATGCGGGCACCAAGTACGGCATCCCGTATGCCGTGCTGGCGCGCGCCTCGTTCGGCACCATGGGCGCGCGCCTGCCGGCCCTGATGCGCGCCATCGTCGCCTGCGGCTGGTACGGCATCCAGACCTGGTTCGGCGGGCAGATGATTTACACCTTGATGGGCGTGCTGATGGGGCATGAGCTGGGCGGCGAGAAGATCGCTGGCCTGGGCATCAACGGTAGCCAGTTGCTGTGCTTCCTGGCCTTCTGGGCCATCCAGTTCTATTACATCCTGCATGGCATGGAATCGATCCGCAAGCTGGAAACCTATACGGCACCCCTGAAAATCCTGATCTGCTTCGTGCTGCTGTACTGGGTGCACAGCAAGGCCGGCGGCGTGGCCAGCCTGCTGGACCAGCCATCGCAATTCATCCCCGGCGGCAAAAAGGCGGGCCAGTTCTGGAGCGTCTTCTGGCCGTCGCTCACCGCCATGGTGGGCTTCTGGGCCACCTTGGCATTGAACATTCCCGACTTCACGCGCTTTGCCAAGACGCAGCGCGACCAGATCGTGGGCCAGTCGGTCGGCTTGCCCGTGCCGATGGGTTTGCTGGCCATGCTGGCCGTGATCGTCACTGCCGGTTCGGTCGTCATGTACGGCAAGGCCATCTGGGACCCAGTCGACCTGGCCAGCCGCATGACGGGCGCCGCCGTGCTGATCGCCCTGATCATCCTCCTGATCGACACGGTCAGCGTCAACCTGGCGGCCAACCTGGTGGGGCCGGCCTACGACTTTTCCTCGCTGGCGCCGAAGCAGATTTCATACAAGATGGGCGGCTACATCACGGCCTTCATCGCCATCGTCATGATGCCGTGGAAGGTGCTTGAGTCGACACAGGGCTATATCTTCACTTGGCTGATCGGCTACTCGGCCTTGCTGGGCCCCATCGCCGGCATCCTCATCGTCGACTATTACTTTGTGCGCAAGACGCAGCTCGACGTCAGGCAGTTGTACCGCGACGACGGCGTCTACTCGTATGGAAATGGCTGGAACATCGCGGCGCTAATCGCCTTTGTCATCGCCGTGCTGCCGAATATCCCGGGCTTTTTGAACGCGGCCTTTCCCACGGCGTTTCCCGGCGTGGGCGAAGGCTTTAAAACCATCTACACCTACGCCTGGTTCGTGGGCGTGGCCATCGCCGCAGTCGTCTACGGCGTCATGATGAAGGGCAAGGTAGCTGCGCTCGTACAGCAGGCGCCCCAGTCCTGATCTTTTCGAGAAGGAGACAAGATGACTACACTGATACGTGGCGGTACCGTCGTCAACGCCGACCGCGCGTTTCGCGCCGATGTGCTGATCGAGGGCGACACGATCGCCGCCGTCGGCGAGAACCTGGCGCCGCCGGCCGGCACCACCGTGATCGACGCGGGCGGCCTGTACGTGATGCCGGGCGGGATAGACACACACACGCACATGAACCTCCCTTTCATGGGCACCGTGACGGCCGACGATTTTTTCACGGGCACGGCGGCGGGACTGGCGGGCGGCACCACCACCATCATGGACTTCGTCATCCCCGCGCCGAAGCAGTCGCTGATCGAGGCCTATCACCAGTGGCGCGAGTGGTCGGCCAAGGCGGCTGGCGACTACACCTTCCACGTGGCGATCACCTGGTGGAGCGAACAGGTACATGAAGAGATGGGAGTGCTGGTGCGCGAGCATGGCGTGAACAGCTTCAAGCACTTCATGGCCTATAAAAATGCCATCATGGCCGACGATGAAACCCTGGTGAAAAGCTTTACCCGCTCGCTGGAACTGGGGGCGCTGCCCACCGTCCATGCGGAAAACGGCGAACTGGTTTTCCAGTTGCAGCAAGCCCTGCTCAAAAAAGGCATCACCGGTCCGCAGGCGCACCCGCTGTCGCGCCCTCCCGCCGTGGAAGCGGAGGCGGCCAACCGCGCCATCGCGATCGCCAACGTTTTGAATACCCCCGTGTACATCGTGCACGTCTCGTGCGCGGAGTCGCTCGACGCCATCACGCGGGCGCGCGCCAATGGCCAGCGCGTGTATGGCGAGGCACTGGCGGGCCACCTGGTGATCGACGACAGCGTCTACCAGGGCGATGATTTCGACTACGTGGCAGGCCACGTCATGAGCCCGCCGTTCCGCGGCAAGCACCATCAATCGGCACTGTGGCACGGCCTGCAAAGCGGCAACCTGCACACGACGGCCACCGACCACTGCACCTTCTGCGCCGAGCAGAAGGCGGCTGGCAAGAATGACTTTACGCGCATCCCGAACGGCTGCGGCGGCGTCGAGGAACGCATGGCCGTGGTGTGGGATGCTGGCGTCAATTCGGGCATGCTCACCCCCTCAGAATTCGTCAAGGTGTCGTCCACCAATGCGGCGCAGATCTTCAATATGTATCCGCGCAAGGGCGTCATCGCCGCAGGCAGCGATGCAGATATCGTGCTGTGGGACCCGCAAGGCACGCGCACCATTTCCGCCGCCACCCAGTTCGCCAAGGGAGGCTTCAATGTCTTCGAAGGTCGTACCGTGCGCGGCATCCCCAGCACCACGATTGCCGCCGGCAAGGTGGTGTTCCACCAGGGCGAACTGACGGCCGTCGAAGGGGCGGGGCGCTATATCGAGCGTCCCGCGTTTGCCGCCACCACCGCATAAGGAGTTGACGATGGATGCATTGCGTATCAATGGCGAGCGCCTGTGGGCGGCCCTGATGGAACTGGCGCGTATCGGCGCCACAGCGAAGGGCGGCGTCAAGCGCCTGGCCCTGACGGACCTCGACAAGGAAGGCCGCGACCTGGTGGTGCGCTGGGGCAGGGAGGCGGGCATGAGCATCACGATCGACCAGATCGGCAATGTGTTCATGCGCCGCGACGGCATGGACAATACCTTGCCGCCCGTGATGACGGGCAGCCACATCGACACGCAGCCCACGGGCGGCAAGTTCGATGGCAATTACGGCGTGCTGGCGGGCCTGGAAGTGGTGCGTACCCTGAACGATCTGAAGATCAAGACGCAGGCACCGATCGAAGTGGCCTTCTGGACCAACGAGGAAGGCTCGCGCTTCGTGCCCGTGATGATGGGCTCGGGCGTGTTTTGCGGCGCCTTCTCGCTCGAAACCGCGTATGCGGCCAAGGACACGGAAGGCAAGACCGTGGGCGAGGAGCTGGCGCGCATCGGATACAAGGGCGAGCAGGTGCCGGGCGACCATCCGATCGGCGCCTATTTTGAGACGCATATCGAACAGGGCCCCGTGCTGGAAGACGCGGACAAGGTTATCGGCGTGGTGCCGGCCGTGATGGGGCTGTCCTGGTACGACTGCGTGGTGACGGGCATGGAAGCGCATGCGGGTCCCACGCCCATGGGTTTGCGCAAGGATGCGCTGCAGGTAGCCACCACCATCATGCAGGAAGTGGTGGCGATTGCCAACCGCTACCCGCCGTACGGGCGCGGTACGGTGGGCATGGTGCAGGTATTCCCGAACAGCCGCAACGTGATCCCCGGCGAGGTCAAATTCAGCATCGACCTGCGCAACGTGAACGACGAGCTGCTCAACACCATGCACGGCGAGATCACGGCTTTCATCGATGCCACGCGCGAAAAAACAGGCTTGGGCATTTCACTGGAAAGAGTCTCCTACTACCCGCCATGTCCGTTCCACCCCGACTGCGTGGGCGCCGTGCGCAACGCCACGGCCAAACTCGGCTACTCCGTGATGGATGTGGTGTCCGGTGCCGGCCACGACGCCATCTACGCAGCCCGGCTGGCCCCGGCCGGCATGATCTTCGTGCCGTGCAAGGACGGCATCAGCCACAATGAAATCGAGGACGCCAGGCCCGAGCACCTGGAAGCGGGCTGCAACGTGCTGCTGCACGCGATGCTGGAGCGGGCCGTGGCCGTGTAGCCACGACCGCTATCCCTGCGGCTTGGGCTGGAAGTTGCGCAAAAACGCCAGCAGCGCGCGCGCCGCGATGTCGGCGTCGTCGGCCGTCATGGTTTCCAGCGGGTTGTGGCTGATGCCGCCATTGCCGCAGCGGGTAAACAGCATGGCCACGTCGGTGATCGCGGCCATGGCCATGGCGTCGTGGCCGGCGCCCGACAGCAGCGCATACGGTTCGATGCCGACGGATTCCACGGCCTGCGCCAGCTGTGCCATCAGCCATGGCGCGCACGGCGCCGCCCGCGCCGACAGCAGCAGTTCCAGCTGGTAGTCGATCTGGCGCCGCGCGCAGATGGCGGCGATGCCATCCAGAATATCGTCGACGGCTGCCTGGCGCACGGCATCAACGGCCGCGCGGATATCGAGCGACAGGATGCAGGCGCCGGCGATCACGTTGACGGAGCCGTTGGGCACCTGCAGCTGGCCCACGGTGCCCACCAGCGCTTCGCCCTGGCTGCAGCGCCGTTCCACCAGCAGGATGATTTCCGCGGCCGCGCTGGCCGCATCCTTGCGCATGGACATGGGCGTGGTGCCCGCATGGCTGGCCACGCCGCCAAGATTGACCAGGTAGCGCGAACTGCCGGCGATCGCCGTGACGATCCCCAGCGGCAGGTCGCGTTCGAGCAGCACGGGGCCCTGTTCGATGTGCACTTCCACATAGCCGAGCAAGTCTTCGGGAGCGCGCGCGATGGCGCCGATGGCGCTCGCCTCGTGGCCGGCGGCGGCCAGCGCGTCGCGCATGCTCACGCCATCCGCATCCAGCTGCTCCAGCAGCGACACGTCGAACTTGCCCGTCACGGCCGTGCTGCCCAAAAATGTGCTCTTGAAGCGCACGCCTTCCTCTTCCGCGAAGCCGACAACCTCGAAATGAAACGGCAGCTTTTCGCCCCGCTCATGCAGGTGGCGCACGACGGCGATCGGCAGCACGATACCCAGGCGGCCATCGTACTTGCCGCCGTTGCGCACGGTGTCGTAGTGCGATCCCGTCATCAGGGTCTTCGCGCCCGGTGCGTCGGACAGATAGCGGCCGACGACATTGCCGACGGCGTCGATGTGCACCTGCATGCCCGCGTCCCGCATCCAGTCGGCCAGCTGCGCGGCCGTTTTGCGGTGCGCCGGCGTCAGGTAAGCGCAGGTCAGGTTGTAATCGCTGTCGCTCCAGCCGGCCAGCGTTTCCGCCTGCTGCATGATGGCGGGGCCGAAGTCCAGGCGCACGTCGAACAGGTCGTTCAGGCGCAGTTCGGCGATGCGCTTGATCTGCCGCAGCGATTCGGCCAGTTCATCGGCGCGCCGGTTTTTCAGGCGCCGCGCAAACGTGGCGATGATGTCCTGGCGCGTCAGGCCCTCGCCCGTCGGACCCTTGACGGCGAGGATGAAGGGAAAGCCAAACTTGGCGTTGTATTCGCTGTTGAGGCGCTGCAGGGTGGCGAATTCATCAGGGCTGCACAGGTTCAGGCCCGACTTGGCCTGTTCGCGCGTCGATTCCGCCGTCAGCTGCCCGGCGATGGCGGCCTTGCCGGCCAGTTCCGGGTGGGCGCGTATCAGTCCCAGCTGCTCTTCGGGCGAGGCTTGCGCCAGCACGCGCTGCAGCTCCGTCTTGAGGGCCGTCAGGCTGGCAAACGGCCGGGCGGCGGCCGCGCGCTGGGCGATCCAGGGCGAGTGTTCGTAGATGCCATGCAGGTGCGCGATAAAATCGGCCTGGCTGCCGGCGTTCAGGTCTGAAAGGGTGGTCATGGTTTTCCGATCATGCAAGCGGTGATGATAGCGCCCCGTTCCTGCCTCCATTATATGCGCGCGTTGATAGCGGCTATCGCTGCACCAGCGCCTTGGCCGCTGCGCTGACCTGGTCGCGCAGCCATTTGTGTTCGGGCGCCTGGTGCACGCGCTGGTGCCACAGCTGGTAAAAGCGCATCGGCGGGAATTTCAAGGGCACGGTGTACGTTTTCAGCGGCAGGGTCTTTTCATAGAAGCGCATGAATTGCCGGCCCGTGGTGAGCACCAGATCCGTCTGCGTCAGCATGTAGGGGATCAGGCCGAAATACGCCGACTCCACCACCACGTTGCGCTGCAGGTTTTGCCGTTCGAGGAAGGAATCGATCACGCCGTGGTAGCCGGGCATCATCTGCGACGGCGCCACGTGGGGCAGGCTCAGGTAGTCGTCGAGCGTCATGGCGTCGCTGGCGGTGCGGCGCGCATAGGCGTTTTCCGCATGCATGGCGCAGATGATGGGGTCTTCGAACAGCTTCGAGATGTGCAGGTGGGCGGGTGGTTCGTCCCAGTTGGCGATGACCAGGTCCAGGCCACCATCGGACAGCTGGCGGATATGGTCGATGCCCGGCCCCAGGCTGTGCAGCACGACGCGGCTTTTCGGCGAGCCGCGGCGCAGCAGGGCCACCACGTTGGGCAGGAACTGGCTGTCCAGGTAGTCGGGCGCGGCGATATGGAAGGTGCGCGCCTCTTCCTGCGCCACGAACGGCGTCTTCTTGACGAACAGGCTTTCCGTCTGGTCGAGGATGCGCTTGGCCGGATTGAGCAGGCTTTCGCCATGCTGGGTCGGCACCATGCCGCGCGCGCCGCGCACCAGCAGCGGGTCGCCCGTGAGTTCGCGCAGCTTGCGCAGGGAGGCGGAAATCGAAGGCTGCGGCTGATTGAGCTTGAGCGCCACGCGCGAGACATTCTTTTCCACCAGCAGCAGGTAGAGGATGCGGATCAGGTGCAGGTCGAGGTGTTGCGGCAGGCTGGACATGTGGCGGCGGCTCTGTTGTATATCGATTTGAATATGTCAAATATACGATATTTTTCATGTGATGGGCGGTAAATCCGTTTATCTTGTGTAGATTGGCACGAATATTGGTTCAGTCTGACTAGAGGAAATTTATGGAAGTATTTGCCTACCTGATCCCGTACGGCCTTGAGTGGCTGAACCTGATCGTCCGCTGGCTGCACGTCATCACGGGCATCGCCTGGATCGGTGCTTCCTTTTATTTCGTCTGGCTCGACAATTCAATACGTCCGCCCGCGCCCGGCTCCGAGCTGGCGAAGAAGGGCGTGTCGGGAGAATTGTGGGCCGTGCATGGCGGCGGCTTCTATAACCCGCAAAAATACCTGGTGGCGCCCGCGGAACTGCCGAAGGAGCTGCACTGGTTCAAGTGGGAAGCGTATTCCACCTGGCTGTCCGGCTTTGCACTGCTCACCATCGCGTATTACTTCAATGCCCAGGCCATGATGATCGACAAGGCCGTGGCCGATATCTCCAGCGGCCAGGCCGTCGGCATCGGTATCGCCACCCTCGCCATCGGCTGGACCGTGTACGACCTGCTGTGCCGCTCGAAGCTGGCGCAATATGAACTGTGGTTCGGCGTGACGGTGTTCGCGCTGATCGTCGGCGCCGCGCACGTGCTCACGCATTTGCTCAGCGGGCGCGCCGCCTACATCCACGTGGGCGCCATGATCGGCACCATCATGGTGGCCAATGTGCTGATGCTGATCATTCCCGGCCAGCGCAAGATGGTCGAGGCCATGGCCGCCGGCAAGCTGCCCGATCCCAAACATGGCCTGAAAGCCAAGCAGCGCAGCGTGCATAACAATTATTTTACGTTACCCGTGCTGTTCATCATGATCAGCAACCACTACGCGATGACTTACCGTAACGACCACGCGTGGCTGGTGCTGGCACTGATCATGGCGGCCGGCGTCTTCATCCGCCACTTCTTCAACCTGCGCCACAAGGGCCGCGTCGAGTGGCGTTATCCTGCCCTCGGCATGGCCCTGCTGGTGGCCGTGGCCGTGGCCATCGCGCCGAAAGCGCCCGTGGCCCTGGCGGCCGCGCCGGCGGTGGACCCGGCGGCGCAGTTCAAGAGCGTGCACGCCATCATCGCCCAGCGCTGCGCCACCTGCCATTCGGCGCACCCGACGCAGCCGGGCTTCGCCACGGCGCCGGCCGGCATGATGCTGGATAATGAGACGCAAATCCGCCAGCACGCGGCGCAAATCTACAAGCAGGCCATCGAGCTGAAGGCCATGCCGATCGGGAACCTGACCAATATGACGGAGGCCGAGCGCAGCGAGCTTGGCGCCTGGCTGCAACAGACCATGCAAGGAGCAAAATGACGACGCACGCAGAAAAAATCACGGCCTGGATCGACGAGCACTTCGACGAGGAGATCGCCTTTTTACAGAAGGTGGTGCAGCAGCCGACGGATACGCCGCCCGGCAATAACGCGCCCCATGCGGATCTGGTGGCGCAGCTGCTGCAGGCGTATGGCTGGAACGCGGAAAAGCACGCCGTGCCTGCGGCCCAGGTCGAGGCGTACGGCATGCAGAGCATCACCAACCTGATCGTGCGCCGGCCATATGCGGCAGGCGGGCCGACGGTGGCCCTGAATGCGCATGGCGACGTGGTGCCGCCCGGCGACAACTGGACGTATCCGCCGTACGGCGGGCAGATCGACGGCGGCTATATCTACGGCCGCGCGACGACCGTGTCGAAAGGCGATTTCGCCACCTATGTGTTTGCCGCGCGCGCGCTCGAAGCGCTGGGCATTCCGCTCAAAGGCCAGCTGGAACTGCATTTCACGTATGACGAGGAATTCGGCGGCTTGCTGGGGCCGGGCTGGCTGCTGGAACAGCAGCTGACGAAGCCCGATTTCGTCATCGCCGCCGGTTTCAGCTACGGCATCGTCACGGCGCACAACGCCTGCCTGCAGTTGGAAATCACCGTGCACGGCAAGTCGGGCCACGGCTCCATGCCGGAAACGGGCCACGATGCGCTGCAGGCGGCCAACAAGATCCTCAACGCCATTTACGGCCAGCTGCCGGAACTGAAAAAGATCAAATCGAAAGTGGCCGGCATCGACTCGCCCACCATGCTGGTGGGCCGCATTGACGGCGGCACGAATACCAATGTGGTGCCGGGCAAGGTCGTCATGAAGATGGACCGCCGCATGATTCCCGAAGAAGACCCGGTGGCGGTGGAGGCGCAGGTGCGCGCGCTGATCGAGGACGCCGTGCGCGACGAGCCGGGCATCCGTATCGAGATCCGCCGCCTGCTGCTGTCGCACGCGCTGCGGCCCTTGCCCGGTTCCGAACAGCTGGTCGGCAGCCTGCAGAAAAACGCGCAAGCGATTCTGGGCGAGACCATTCCCGCCGTCGGCACGCCGCTGTATGCGGATGCGCGCCTGTATGGCGAGCGGGGCATTCCTGCCGTGCTGTATGGCGCCGGCCCGCGCACGGTGCCCGAGTCGAACGCGAAGAAGGCCGACGAGCGTCTGGCGCTCGACGATTTGCGCAAGGCCAGCAAGATCGTCGCCCTGACCTTGCTCGACTTCCTGGGCGAGAAATAGACCGGGCGCTTTGGCTTACAATGGGGCGGACACTCAACCTGTGAAGAAGAGCCCCATTGAATACCCGTTTTCTCGAAGCGTTTGTCTGGGCTGCGCGGCTGGGCAGCTTTCGCACGGCGGCCGACAAGCTGCACATCACGCAGGCGGCCATCTCGAACCGCATCGCCTCGCTGGAGCAGGACTTCGGCACGCGTCTGTTCGACCGCGACGCGCGTGACATCCGCCTGACTTTTGCCGGGCGCAATCTGCTCGTGTACGCCGAGCGCATGCTGGAACTGTGCCGCGACATGTATGCGGCCAATTCCTCGCCTGCGCAGATCACGGGTGAAGTGCGCATCGGCGTCATCGAAACCATTGTGCATACCTGGTTGATCCCGTTCCTGCAGCGCGTGCAGGAGCGCTATCCGGGTATCGAGATTCAGCTGACGTCGGAATCGACGCGCCGCCTGCACGAACAGCTGCAGCAGGGCGAGCTCGATATCGCGCTACAGACGGACATGCTGACGGGCGACCATATCCGCAGCACGGGCAGCGGCGCCATCGCCATGGGCTGGGCCGGCAGGGCCGCCGACTGGCCCGATACGGGCGTGCCGTTCACGGTGGCGCAACTGGCGCAGCATCCGATCATCACCATGAACCGCGGCTCGCAGCCGCATTCAGCATTGAAAGCGCTGTGCCAGGACGAGGGCGTGCAGCTGGGCCGTGTCCATTGCGTCAGCTCGATCTCCGCCATCGTGCGCCTGGTCAAAGCGGGCTTCGGCATCGCCGTGCTGCCGCTGGCGCCCCTGCGCGAGGAAATCGAGCAAGGCAATATCGCGCTGATTCCCTGCGCCAGCAGCCTGGCGCCGCAGCGCATCGTCATCAGCTACAGCGAAGACATCACGACGGAAGCGATTCAATTGGTCGCCATGCTGGCATGCGAGGAGGCGGCCAGGTTCACGCTGGCGCTGGGCGAGGAATATGGTGCCGGGTGATATCACGGCGTAGGTCGGATTAGCGCCCCGGCGCGTAATCCGACAACATTGTTGGCCCGTCCCCAACGCGACCCACAAGAAAAACTTATCAGTCGCGTTCAGAATAACCCGTTTGCCAAGTGATGGCGTGCCACCTATTCTGGGTTGGCACTCCACTTACAACGCAAACGGAACCCTCATGACGACGTCCACCACCACCTTGCCCGGCATCCTGTTCGTCTGGACCAGCGCCGACCCGGAACACGAGCTTGATTTCAACCGCTGGTATGACCGCGAACACGTGGAAGAGCGCGTGCGCATTCCCGGCTTCGTCAGCGGCACGCGCTACCAGAGCGTGCGCGGTCCGCGCAAATACCTGGGCCTGTACCGCACCGTGTCGCTGGGCGCCTTCCAGACGCCCGACTACTTCAAGGCCTTCGGCCAGCAGACGCCATGGTCGCTGACGAACTTGCAGCGCATGGTCGACCCGATGCGCCGTGTCTGTGCCATCGAGGCGGAAACGGGCATGGGCACGGGCGCCTGGCTGGCCGTGCTGCGTCTGGGCGCGCCAGCCATCGGCCAGGACGCGCAAGCGGTGGCCGGCTTGGCCACGCTGGGAACGACGCTGCTGCAGATCGACGGCGTCATTTCCACGCGCTTGCTCACGCCCGACGCCAATCTGTCCGGCCCCCTGCCGGAGGAACGGACGGAGGGCCGCGTGCTCGATCCGATCTTCCTGATCGACGCATCGTCCGAAAGTGCCGCCGTGGCGGCCGCCGATGCCGCCAGCGCGGCGCTGGGACTCGATGCGGAACAGGCTGCCATCCTGCAACTGTCCTGGCAATTGCGCGAGGTGGACCTGCGCGCTGTCTGACACGGCCGCGCGCATCTTGCCGGCACCGATAACACGAGACACGGGCCACGGCGCAGGGCAAAGCATCCTGCGCCGGGCCTGCAATAAAACTGACGAGAGAGGTAGGCTATGACCACATATACGAACGCCGCGCATCCGGCAGCCCAGGCACCGGGCGAGAAGGCCACGACGGCCAAGACGGGCCGCCTGGCCACGGCCAGCATGGTCGGCACGACCCTGGAATGGTATGACTTCACCGTCTACAACACCATGGCCGCGCTGATTTTCAACCACCTGTTCTTCCCTTCCTTCGATCCGCTGACGGGCACCATCCTGGCCTTTTCCACATATGCGGTCGGCTATATTTCGCGCCCCATCGGCGGCGTGATCTTCGGCCATCTGGGCGACAAGCTGGGACGGCGCTGGGTGCTCGTGGTAACCCTGATGCTGATGGGCGTGACGACGGGCCTGATGGGCCTCTTGCCCACGTACGCGACGGCCGGCATCTGGAGTCCCGTCCTGCTGGTGGCGCTGCGCTTCGTGCAGGGCATCGCTTTGGGCGGCGAATGGGCAGGCGCCGTGCTGATCTCCGTCGAACACGGGGCGCCGGACAAGCGGGGCCGCAACGCTTCATGGACGCAGGTGGGACCATCGTTCGGCACCTTGCTGGCGACGGGCTGCATCGGCCTGATCACCTATCTGCTGCCGCATGAAGCGTTCATGGACTGGGGCTGGCGCATGCCGTTCATCGCCAGCCTGCTGCTGGTGGCCTTCGGCATGTGGATACGCAGCGGCATCGAGGAAACCCCGCTGTTCAAGGAACTCGACCAGCAGGATGCCAAGGCGGAAGCGCCGGTCGGCGACGTGCTGCGCGTGTACTGGCGCCGTCTGCTGATCGCCGGCGGCGTGCGCATCGGCTCGGACGTGCTGTATGCGCTCGTGGTGGTGTTCACCTTGACGTATGTGACGACGGTGCTGCATCTGTCGTCGACCCTGGCGCTCACCGCCATCATGATCGGTACGGCCTGCAATGCGCTGTCGGTGCCGCTGTTTGGCGCGCTGTCGGACAAGATCGGCCGCCGCCCCGTGTATGCGCTGGGCGCAGCGCTGGGCCTCGTGTGGGCGTTTGCCTTCTTCACCTTGTTAGACACGGCCAGCCCGGCCGCCATCGTCACGGCCGTCGTCGTGGGTCTGGTCATCCACGCCATCATGTACGGCCCGCAAGCGGCCTTCGTCATCGAGCAGTTCCCCACCAAGGTGCGCTATGCGGGTTCCTCGCTGGCCTATACCCTGGCCGGCGTCATCGGCGGCGGCTTCGCACCGCTCGTCATCGCCAGCCTGTACCGTTCGTACAACAGCACCGTGGCCGTCTCGCTGTACGTGGCGGCGGCCTTGCTGATCACCGGCGCCGCCGTTTTTGCGGCGCGCGAAACGGGCCGCGGCCCATTGGAAGAATAAGGGAAAATCATGACGACATTGCATTTTCAACTGGCCGGCCACGGCCCCGTCACCTTCGACATCGATCACTTGATCATCGCCGGCTGGACGGGCCGCGACATGGCGATGGTGGAACACCATATCGCCGAACTGGAAGCCATCGGCGTGGCGCGCCCGAAAAGCGTGCCCACGTTTTACAGGGTCTCGGCGGCATTGCTATCGAGCGACGCCGCCATCGAAGTGCCGGGCGGCGATTCGTCCGGCGAAGCGGAATTCGTGCTGTTTTCCACGGAATACGGCCTGCTGGTGGGCATCGGCTCCGATCATACGGACCGCAAGGTGGAAAGCTATGGCGTGACGGTATCGAAGCAGATGTGCGGCAAGCCCGTGGGCGACACTCTGTGGCGCTATGCCGACGTAGCCGGCCACTGGGACCAGCTGCAGATGCGCTCCTGGCGCGAGCGTGCCGGCGTGCCGGCCCTGTACCAGGATGGCCCCGTGACGCGCATGCTGTCGCCGGAAGACCTGATTCAGCGCTACACGGGGCAGGCCAGCCTGCCCGTGGGCAGCGCCATGTTCTGCGGCACGCAACCGATCATCGGCGAGATGGGCCATGGCGACGCGTTTGAGCTGGAGCTGTATGATCCAGCCTTGCAGCGCCGCCTGCAGCACCGCTATGCCGTGCAAACCCTGCCCGTGGAAGGATAAGAGAATGACCGAACTGACCAAGACCATCCGCGAACTGGCGGCCGACCTGGCCGCCGGCCGCTTCACCAGCGTGGCACTGACCGAGCGGATGCTGGCGCGCGCCGAGGCGCACCGGGCGCAGGGCGGCCATGCCTATGTCAGCCTTGATGGCGAACAGGCCCTGGCCGAGGCCCGTGCCAGCGATGTGGCGCGCGCCGCCGGCATCATTGCCTCGCCGCTGGCCGGTATCCCCATTTCGATCAAGGACCTGTTCGACGTCAGGGGGCAGGTCAGCAGCGCCGCCTCGCTGGCGCTGGCCGACGCGCCGCCCGCCGTGGCCGATGCGGGCGCCGTGGCGCGCCTGCGCGCGGCCGGCGCCGTTCTGCTTGGGCGCACCAATATGAGCGAATTCGCGTTTTCCGGCCTGGGCTTGAATCCCCATTACGGCACGCCGCGCAATCCGCACGACGGCGCGCGCGTGGCCGGCGGCTCCACTTCGGGCGGCGCCGTCACCGTGGCGTTGGACATGGCGGCCGGCGCGCTGGGCACGGATACAGGCGGCTCGATCCGCATTCCCTCTGCCTTTTGCGGCCTGACGGGCTTCAAGCCGACGGCCGCTTCCGTGTCGCTGGCCGGCACGGTGCCCTTGTCGCGCTCTCTCGACTCGGCCGGCCCGATCGCCCGCAGCGTCGATTGCTGCGCCATTTTGTATGCAGCGCTGTCGGGCCATGATATCGGCGCGCAGGCGCCGACACTGAAAGGCTTGCGCTTCGGCTTTACCCTGGACTACGTCGGTACGCACGTGGCGCCGCAGGTGCAGCAGGCTTTCGATGCGGCGCTGGACAAGCTGCGGCAAGCCGGTGCCTTAGTGGAACAGTTCGACTTCCCCGAATTGCTGGCGCTGCCGGGCATCAATGGCGGCGGCGGCCTGGTGGCGGCGGAAGCCTGGCACTGGCACAGGGAGCTGCTGGAAGAGAAGGGCGCGCAGTACGACCAGCGCGTGGCGGCGCGCATCCGCCGCGGCCAGCAGCAGGGTGCAGCGGACTACATCGATTTGCTCGATGCGCGTGCGTGCCTGATCGCCATCGCGCAGCAGCGCCTGGCGCCATACGACGCCTGGCTGATGCCCAGCGTAGCCATCGTCGCGCCGCAGGTCGCGCCATTGGAATCGGATGACGCCACCTTCTTTGCCACGAACGGCCTGGTGCTTCGCAACGCCAGCGTCATCAACTTCCTCGACGGCTGCGCGCTGTCCTTGCCGTGCCATGCGGAAGGCGAGCTGCCCGTGGGGCTGGGCATTTGCGGCCTGGCCGGCGCCGACGATACGGTGCTGCAAATCGGCCGCGCCGTGGAGGCGTTGTTGCGGGGGAGTGGAAAAGAATAGTGCCGTAGTGCAGGAAAATGCCAATTCTGTCATGATGGCTGGCATTGACATGGGATAGTCGCGCTGCGGGCGCCGGCAAACTTCACACTGTGCACCGATACGACCTGATTAGCTGTCATGACTGCGGCGTGCTGTACCGCAAACGTCCGCTGCGCCCCCGCGAAAAGGCGCGCTGCATCCGTTGCCGCTCGGTGCTGTACCGCGGCGCTCACGCGCGGGGCGCATCGGCCGAATTGAGCAAGGTGGTGGCGCTCACCCTGGGCGCCGCCTTTGTCTTCCTGATCGCCCAGTTTTTCCCCATCGTCGAACTCGACGTCAATGGCCTCACTTCGAGCGCCACCTTGCTCGGCTCCATCCGCGTGCTGTGGTACGAGCAGATGCACATCGTGGCGACGATGGTCTTCCTGTTTACCATCCTCTTTCCCGCCATCGAGCTCGGTTCGCTGCTGTATGTGGCGCTGGGCCTGCGCGGCGGCGTCAAGGTGCCGGGCTTTAACCGCGTGCTGCGCGCCGTGCAGACGGCGCGCGAATGGGGCATGACGGAGGTGCTGATGATCGGCATCCTGATCACCGTTGTCAAGATGACCAGCCTGGCCACGGTGCTGCCGCAACCGGGCTTGTTCGCGTTTGGCGCGCTCACCGTGCTGCTGGCCATCGTCGTCTCGTTCGACCCCAAGGCCCTGTGGAACCTGGGCGACGACCTGACCCGGCAAGCGCTGCCCGGCATCCGCTACAAGGCTTTCGCGCCCGGAGAGAAGGTGGTGCCCTGCCATGCCTGCGGCCTGGTGGCGCCGCCCGTGGGCACGGGCAGGCACCTGGCGTGCGTGCGCTGCGGCACGGCCCTGCACGTGCGCAAACCGGACAGCATCAACCGCACCTGGGCCTTGCTGATCGCCGCCATGATCCTCTACATTCCCGCCAACCTGCTGCCCGTGATGGTCACGCAATCGCTGTTCGGCACGCAGGACGACACCATCATGAGCGGCGTGGTGCTGTTCTGGACCAGCGGCTCGAAGGGCCTGGCCATCATCATTTTCATCGCCAGCGTGGTCGTGCCCATGCTCAAGCTGGGCGTGCTGGCGCTGCTGGCGTTCACGGCGCAGCGGCGTTCGCGCTGGCGGCCGCGCCAGCGCACCATCTTGTACCGCATGGTCGAATTCATCGGCCGCTGGTCCATGCTCGACATCTTTGTCGTCACCCTGACGGTGGCGCTGGTGCGCTTCAAGTCGCTGGCCGTGATCACCGCGGGACCGGGCGCGCTGGCCTTTGGCGCCGTGGTGGTGCTGACCATGCTGGCGGCGATGCAGTTCGACCCGCGCCTGATCTGGGACCCCGTCGACGGGCAGGTGCCTGGCGAGGAAGAACCCGTGGTGGTGGCAAATACCGGAAACAATACAGTGATTGGAGAACAGCATGTCTGACAAAGAAGCGGGCGGCCTTGCCGAAACGGGTGGCCAGGGCGTCCCCCCGTTGCCGGAACCCGATGTGGAACAGGGCAGCCGCTGGCTGCCGTCGCTGGTATGGCTCATTCCGCTGCTGGCCGCGCTGATCGGCGCCGGCCTGGCCGCCAAGTCCATCCTCGACCAGGGACCCACGGTGACGGTCAGCTTCAAGAGCGCCGAAGGCCTGGAGCCGGGCAAGACCAAGGTCAAATACAAGGACGTCGACATCGGCCAGGTGCGCGCCATCACCCTGGGCGACGACTTGAGCAAGGTCCTCGTGACGATCGACATGAGCAAGGAGGCGCGCCGCTTCGCCACCGCCGATTCGCGCTTCTGGGTGGTGCGCCCGCAGATCGGCGCCAGCGGCGTGACGGGCCTGGGCACCTTGCTGTCGGGCGCCTACATCGGCGTCGACACGGGCAAGTCGGAGCAGAAGAAGGAGAGCTTTATCGGCATGGAGAGTCCGCCCGCCGTGGCGGGAGACCAGAAGGGCAAGCTGTACACCCTGCATGCGGACAGCCTCGGCTCCGTCGACGTGGGCTCGCCCCTGTTCTTCCACCGCCTGAGGGTGGGCAAGGTGGTCAGCTTCGCGCTGGACAAGGATGGCAACGGCATCACCATGTCGGTCTTCGTGAATGCGCCGTACGACCAGTTCGTCGGCAAGGATGCGCGCTGGTGGCATGCCAGCGGCGTTGACGTGCGCCTCGATTCCAACGGCTTCAAATTGAATACGCAGTCGCTGGCGGCCATGCTGGTGGGCGGCATCGCCTTCGAGGCGGAAAACGGCCGCAAGCCCGTCGAACCGGCGCCGGCCGGCACCAATTACCGCCTGGCGGCCGACGAGGCGAGCGCCATGCGCGAGCCCGATGGCGAGGCGATCACCACCGTGTTCTATTTCGACCAATCGCTGCGCGGCTTGCAGCCCGGCGCCACGGTCGATTTCCGCGGCATCGTGCTGGGCGAGGTGCGTTCGGTCGGCATCGAGTTCGACCCCGTGAAGAAGAACTTCCGCATGCCCGTCACCGTCAACCTGTACCCGGCCCGCCTGGGCATGCGCTTCAAGGCCGCCGTCGACGATGAGGAAGGCTCGGCCGGCCACCAGCTGCTCGAACGCATGGTCAGCCGCGGCTTGCGCGCGCAGCTACGCACGGGCAACCTGCTGACCAGCCAGTTGTATATCGCGCTGGACTTCTTCCCGAAAGCGCCGAAGGTGGCGCTCGATCCGAACAGGTATCCGCTGGAAGTGCCGACCGTACCGAATACCCTCGATGAATTGCAGACGCAGATCGCCAGCATCGCCCGCAAGCTCGACCAGGTACCGTATGCGGAGATCGGTAACAACCTGAACGCCACGATCAGGCAGGCCAATACCCTGTTCAAGCAGCTCGATGGCCAGGTGGTGCCGGAAATGCGCGATACCCTGACGGCGGCGAAACAGACGTTCGGCACGGCCGAACAGGTGCTGCAAAAGGATTCGCCGCTGCAGTCGGACGTGCGCCAGGCCTTGCAGCAGCTGACGCAAACCCTGCAATCGCTGAACGCGCTGTCCGATTACCTGGAACGCCACCCCGAATCCCTGATCCGCGGTAAAAAAGGAGATGAAAAAAAATGATGAAGCCGATGTTTTCCGCGCTGCTGGCGGCCAGCCTGCTGGGTGCCTGCTCCACGCCCCAGCCCGAGCATTTCTATACGCTCAGCGGCGGCGCCGACGCGCAGCCGGCCAAGCCCGTCAAATACTATGTCGAGGTGCTGGCCGTCAGCGTGCCGCAGCAGGTGAGCCGCAACCAGTTTGTCGTGACGGCGCCGTCGGGGCGCATCGAATTGCTGGAGCAGCAGCGCTGGGCGGGGCCGCTGGCCGGCGAGATCGGCCAGGCCTTGTCGACGGCCGTGACGAACGACCTGGGCGCCATCGACGTGTTCCGCACGCCGCATCCGGACAATCTGCCCGTGTACCGCATCAGCACCAACGTGCAGCGTTTCGAGTCCGTGATGGGCCAGTATGCGCTGATCGATGCCGTGTGGAGCGTGCGCCAGCTGGCCAGCGGCAAGGTGGTCACTTGCCGCACGATCGCCAATGAAAAGGTGGGCGCCGGCTATGATGAACTGGTGCTCGGTCACCGCCGCGCCGTGAATCGCATCGCCGCCGATGCGGCCAGCGTCGTGCGTGCTTTTGACAACGGCAACGCCGCCTGTCCGGCCGCCTGAGCCGCTTTCCGCTACCCAGTCCCGGCGGCCGCTGGTAAAATGCGGCCATGGGAATGACCTTTTTCACGCGCCGCTTTGCCGCCTGGATCGCCTGTTTCGCGATCCTGCTGGCGGCGCTCGCGCCATCGATTTCCCGGGCCGTCGCCAACGCCAAACAGGAATCCGGCTCCGGCTGGGCGGAAATCTGCTCGGTGGCCGGCATCCGTTTTGTGCAGCTTGATCAGGCCGATTACGGCGCCGCCGATGGCAAGTCCGGCGGCAAGGCCATGCAGATGGAGCATTGCGCCTTCTGTTCCACGCATGCGGGTTCCGTCGGCCTGCCGCCGGCCAGTCCAGTGCTGCCGCTGCTTGTGGCCAGCGGCACGGCCATCTTCCCGGCCCTGTACTACCAGTCCCCATCCCCGCTGTTCATCTGGTCCACCGCGCAGTCGCGCGCGCCGCCCGGTCTCATTTAAGTTTTTGCATTTTCAATGCTGGCGCTGTCCACCTTGCGGTGTGACGCCCCGCATCCGCACACTTAAACGAGAATCACATGAACAAGAAATTATTGATGCTGGCGGCAGCCATCGCCCTGGCCTATCCCTGCGCGCAGGCGCAGCAACTTGACCACGCCATCGACACGGTCGTCGTTTCCGGCTCGCGCGCGCAATCGTGGCTGTCCGAGACGCCGCAGGCGATCGGCGTCGTCAATGCCAAAACGCTGGAGCGCGACAAGCCCAGGACCATGGGCGATATCCTCAACCGCATCGCCGGCGTGTACTGGAATGACCTGGGCAACGAGCAGCACAGCATGAGCATCCGCCAGCCCATCGGCACGAATGCCGTCTACCAGTACCTGGAAGACGGCATACCCATCCGCCCGCTGGGCGTCTTCAACCACAACTCGCTCAACGAGATGAACATGGCGGGCGCCAGCGGCGTGGAAGTGGTGAAGGGCGCCGCCTCGTCGCTGTACGGCAGCAATGCCGTCGGCGGCGCCGTCAATTTCCTCACGGCCGGCGCCAGCGCCACGCCGACGGCAAGCGCGGGCGTGCGGCGCGACAACGTGGGCGGTTTCACCCGCTACGACACGGCCGCCAGCGATACCTGGGGGCCGCTGGGACTGCGCTTTTCCCATTACAGTTCGCGCCGTTCGCGCGACAACTGGCAAGAGTACAGCTATGGCGACAAGGATTCGTTCTCACTGCGCGCCGACTATGCGCTCGGCCCCGCGTCGCAGCTGCGCGCCACCCTCGTGCACACGGATCTCGATGCCGCCATGACGGGCAGCCTGTTCGAGAACGATTACCGCAGCAATCCCGGCAAGAGCCTGAATACGTTTACCTACCGCAAGGACAAGACCACGCGCATGAACCTGGCGTGGGAGGGCGCGACGACAGCCAATGGCACGAGCACCGTCACCGTGTTTACACGCAAGAACGACCACGGGCAGCTTCCCGCGTATTCCATCGGCAGCTGCGCGGGCATGCTGTGCAAGGGCGTCATCAACAACAACCATGTCGATTCGCTGGGGCTGGATGTGAAACACCAGCAGGAATTCGCGTGGCTGCGTTCGCGCCTGGTCGCCGGCGTGTACGTGGACAAGAGCGACAATCCCTTTGTCAGCGACAATCTCTCCATCGTGCGCGATGCGGCCACGGGCCGCTATCTGCGCTACTCCCTGGCCAATGCCAGCAACCCGCAGGGCGTGCGCGACTACCAGACGGACATCTTGAACACGGCCGTCTTCGCGCAGTGGGAATTTTCTCCGCTGGCGGGCACGCGCGTGGTGCTGGGCGGACGCTCGGACGCCATCCGCTACGACTATCATAACAATCTGGCGCCCGGCGGCAGCGTCAACTACGGCGCGCCCGACGAGTCGCGCAGCTTTTCGCACATGAGCCCGAAGCTGGGCGCCACCTACGCCATCGGCCATGCGGGCAGCGCATATGCGAACGTCAGCCAGGGCTTTACCCCGCCCGAGGTCAGCCAGCTGTATGGCAAGACGGGCATCGCCGACTTGCAGCCGTCCGTCTACAACAACTATGAACTGGGCTTGCGCTGGGCCTTTTTGCAAGGCCGCTTGAAACTCGACACGGCACTGTACCGGCTCGACGGGCGCGACACCATCGTCAGCTACACGCTTTCGCCGGGCAACAGCGAAAACCGCAATGCGGGACGCACGCGCAGCGAAGGCCTGGAGCTGGGTTTGAACTACGACAGCGGGCCGTTCGACGCGCGCTTCGCCACGGCCATCGCGCGCCACCGCTACCTGCGCTACCAGGTCTCCAGTACCCTCGATTACAGCGGCCGCATCATGCCGCAGGCGCCGCGCGACATCACCTCGTTCGAGATCGGCTACAAGCCCGTGACCGGCGCGCGTATCGCCCTCGAAGCCGTGCATCAGGGCCGCTACTGGATGAACAACGCCAACACGGTGGAGTATGGCGGCCACGCCTTGCTGAACCTGCGTGCCAGCTACCAGCTCGCGCGGGGCCTGGAAGCGTGGGCACAGGTGCGCAATGTGGCCGATAAACGCTATGCCGATTCGGCCAGCAGCAGCTATGCGGGCACGGGCAGCTATGCGCCGAACAGCCAGAACCAGTACACGCCCGGTGCGCCGCGCAGCGTGATGCTGGGCCTGGCCTATACCTATGGCGGACTGTGAGGATGGCCATGGACGACGCAACTTTTCTTGTCGCACGACGCAAAAGCCTGTACTGGCGCATCCACTTCTGGGCCGCGCTGATCGCCTCGCCATTCGCGCTGGTGGCTACCCTGACGGGCATTTTGTATGTATTCACGCCACAGATCGAGGCAAGGCTGTACCAGCACCTCGACCATGTGGCGCCGCAAGCGTCCATGCTGCCGCTGGACGCCGCCGTGGCGGCAGCGGAGCGGGTGGCCCCGCATGGCTGGACGGTGCAGCACGTGGTGCCGCCGTTTCAGCAGGACGACGCGGTGCAGGTGGCGTTCGCGCCGCCCGGCGGCGCGCCCGATGAACATGCGGGCCATGGCGGACATGCCGCACCGGTCAAGCCGAAGTTCGGCCTGCCCGCGCAAGCCGTGATCGTCTACGTGAATCCGTATGACGCGCGCGTGCTGGGCAGCCTGGCCAGCAGCGAACGTTTCGGCCACTGGGCGAAAAAGCTGCATTCGCGCTTGCTGCAAAACGATGGCTGGCGCTGGATGATCGAGCTGGCCGCCAGCTGGCTGATGGTGATGCTGGTGACGGGCGTGGTGCTGTGGTGGCCGCGCGGCGCGCAATCGGGCTTGCCGAAGCGGGGCGCGCAGGGCCGCAACGGCTGGCGCCAGTGGCATGCTTTTCTCGGCGTGGCGCTCGGCATCGTCAGTGTCGTGATCCTGACGACAGGATTGACGTGGAGCCAGCAGGCGGGCGGGCGCATCCGCACGCTGCGCGACGTCAGCGGCCAGGCGCCGCCGCCCGTGCCGCGCGGCCTGCACTCAAGCGAAGAGGGCGCTCCGCTCGACTGGCA
Organism: Janthinobacterium aestuarii; assembly: GCF_046113285.1. Lineage (NCBI taxonomy): Bacteria > Pseudomonadati > Pseudomonadota > Betaproteobacteria > Burkholderiales > Oxalobacteraceae > Janthinobacterium > Janthinobacterium aestuarii. The sequence goes on along the minus strand of NZ_CP142524.1, from coordinate 5,156,860 downwards.
GGATGCGTGGCAAGTGGCGCGCAGTCACGCGCCCGCCATCGCCGTGCAACTGACGGCGCCGGCCAGTCAGGACGATGTGTGGCGCGCCACCATGGCCGACCGCAGCCAGCCCACCTTGCGCTTCGACCTGCAGTTCGACGCCTACAGCGGCAAGCCCCTGTATTACGCGGGCTGGGACGCGCAGACGGCGTTCGGCAAGGCCACCGCCATCGGCATCCCGTTCCACCGCGGTGAATTCGGCTGGTGGAACCAGGCCTTGCTGCTGCTGTTCGGCGCCAGCGTGCTGTTTTCGCTGGTGTCGGGCTGGGTGATGTTCTTCAAGCGGCGCCTGCCAGGCTCGCTGGGCTTGCCCAAGCTGCTGCCGGGCGCCTGGACCTCGCCGTCCGCGCTGGCCTGGCTGGTGGCGGCCGGCATGTGCGCGCTGATGCCGCTGCTGCTCGTGTCGGGCGGCATGCTGGTGCTGCTGGAATTGGGGCTGGCAAAATGTGGGCCGCGTGTCGGCCGCATGTGGCTGCGCTAGAATAAGGGATGCGGCCAGGCTCGTTGCCAAGGGCCGCGCCTTTGTAATGGCTGAACCATGGTATTCATCGATTTTCCCGCCTTGTCCGCACTGGCCGCCGCGTCGGCCGGTGTCACGCAAAAATGCAGCTGCTGCACCGTTCCGCTCGATGCCTGGCAGCGGCTGCCCACGTCGCTGGAACTTGACCGTTTCGAGGAGGTCGGCACCCTGCGCGCAGATCCGTACGAGGAACCGACGTTTGACGAGTACCACCCGCACGGCACGCGCTACGACAGTGCCGATGCGCCCATCGCGCCGCGCTTTTATCCCGCGAACCTGAGCCAGGTGGCCCGCTGCCTGGACTGCGGCCGCCACTACCTGCGCTACAACGAGGCGGGCGGCTATTTCACGGAGCTGCGCATCCGCGCGCTGCGCCCGGCATTGCTGGCCGATGCACCGCTGTCAAATTGAGCGCTACAGGCTTTCCTTGACGTGCGCGATGCCGTGTTCATCGTAGATCGAGTACACGGCAGCGAGAAGGTTTTCCAGTTCCGGCGAGCGGTCCATATGCCGCATGCTGAATAAAATGGGCGAGAACGCATGCTTGTCGTCCAGCTTGCGGTACACGACGTTCCGGTGATGCATGGCCTGCACGCTTTCCGGCACGATGGAAATGCCCTGGCCGGCCGCCACCAGTCCCATGGAAATCTGCAGCTCGCGCACTTCCGTGACGGGACCGGGTGTGACATTGCCTTCGCTGAACATGGCTAGCACCTGGTCGGCAAAGCTGGGGCGCGGCGCTTTCGGATACACGAGCAGGGTCTCGTGGATCAGGTCTGTCAGGCGCAAGCCGCCTTCACCCTTGGCCAGCCGGTGGCCGGGCGGCAGGGCCACCACCAGCCGCTCTTCGCGCAGCAGGATGCGGCGGATGCTGGGGTCCTCGCTTTTCAAGCGTCCGAAACCCACGTCGATGCGGCCTTCCTTCAGGGCCTTCAACTGCTGCACCGTCGTCATTTCATGCAGGGTCACGTCGACCTCGGGATGGCATTCGCAAAAGCGGTGCACGATGTCGGGCAATTCCCCATACAGCGTCGAGGCGACGAAGCCGATCGACAGGGTGCGTTCCAGCTTGCCCACGCGCTGCGTCATCGCCTGCAGGTCGCGCACCTGGTCGAGCAGGGGCCGTGCATGGGCGAGGAAAAACTCGCCCGCTTCCGTCAGCCGCAAGGGCCGCGAACCTTTTTCGATCAGCGCCACGCCCAGCGTTTCTTCCAGCTGCTGCATCTGTCGGCTCAGCGGCGGCTGCGCGATATGCAGGCGCGCGGCGGCCCGCGTGAAGTTCCTTTCCTCTGCGACCGCAACGAAGTAGCGCAAGTGCCGTAATTCCATCTTCATACCTTTCAGGTATAGGTTTGATACCAACTCGGTGTTGGACGTGGGGGCATTCGGGGAATATCGTGTCACCACTCCACAGAATTATACGGAATAAATATGATTCAAAATATCGAGACCTACCTGGTCGATGTGCCAACCATTCGTCCGCACCGGATGTCCGTCGCCACCATGAATACACAGACCCTGGTGCTGGTGCGGCTGCGCTGCGCCGACGGCATCACGGGCTGGGGCGAGGCCACCACCATCGGCGGCTTGAGCTACGGCGGCGAAAGCCCGGAAAGCATCAAGACGAATATCGATACCTATATCGCACCGCTGCTGGTCGGCATGGAAGCGAGCGAAGTGGCCAAGGCCATGGCCCGTGTGCGCAAGGTCATCCAGGGCAACCGCTTCGCCAAGTGCGCGATCGAGACGGCGCTGCTCGATGCGCAGGCGCGCCGCCTGAACGTACCGCTGTCGGAATTGCTGGGCGGCCGCGTGCGCGATGCGCTGCCCGTGGCCTGGGTGCTGGCCAGTGGCGACACGGCGCGCGATATCGCCGAAGGGGAAAAAATGCTGGACCTGCGCCGCCACCGCATCTTCAAGCTGAAGATCGGCCTGCGCGACGTGATGGACGACGTGGCCCACGTGCTGGAGATCAAGCGGGCGCTGGGCGAACGGGCCAGCGTGCGGGTCGACGTCAACCAGGCCTGGAGCGAGACGGACGCCGTGCGCGGCATCGCCGCGCTGGAAGCGGGCGGCATCGACCTGATCGAACAACCGGTGAAGGCGGGCAACCGCGCCGCGCTGGCGCGCCTGAAGCAGCGCTTCGACGTGGCCATCATGGCCGATGAAGCCTTGCACGGCCCCGCCGATGCGCTGGCGCTGGCGCAGGCCGATGCGGCCGACGTGTTTGCCGTCAAAATCACCCAGTCGGGCGGCTTGCTGCCCGCGCTGGAAGTGGCCACCGTGGCGCGCCTGGCCGGCGTGGGCCTGTACGGCGGCACCATGCTCGAAGGCGGCGTCGGCACGGCCGCCACGGCCCACGTGTGCTCCACGTTTGCTGAACTGGCCTGGGGCACGGAATTGTTCGGGCCTTTGCTGCTGACGCAGGAAGTTTTGCGCGAACCGCTCGTGTACCGCGACTTCATGCTGCAGGTGCCGACGGGCCCGGGTTTGGGCGTCGAGATCGATATGGACAAGCTGCGTTCCATGCAACGCCAATAAGGAGAAACCATGTTATTCCATGTACGCATGAACGTGAACCTGCCGTTGAGCATGCCCGCCGAGCAGGCGGCGCAGCTCAAGCAAACGGAAAAGGAACTGGCGCAGCGCCTGCAGCACGAGGGCAAATGGCGCCACCTGTGGCGCATCGCCGGCCAGTACGCCAACGTCAGCGTCTTCGACGTGGACAGCGTGGACGAGCTGCATAATTTGCTCACCTCGCTGCCGCTGTTCCCCTACATGCAGATCGACGTGATGCCGCTGTGCCGCCATCCTTCGTCGGTGCGCGGCGACGATTCCTGAGGAGACATGCAATGACGCAGATAGGCAACGACACTGCCGGGAAAACGTGCGAGGTCGACGGTATCGGCCTGCACTACCGCACGGATGGCGAGCGCGGCAAGCCCTGCCTCGTCCTGTCGAATTCCCTCGGCACGGATCTGTCCATGTGGGATGCGCAGGCGGCCGCGCTGGCCGGCGACTTTTTTGTCGTGCGTTACGATACGCGCGGCCATGGCCAGTCCGCCAGCGCCGGCGCGCCGTTCGACATCGGGCGCCTGGGCCTGGACGTGGTGGCGCTGCTCGACCACCTCGATATCGCGCGTGCCGCCTTCTGCGGCATTTCCATGGGCGGCTTGATTGGCCAGTGGCTGGGCATACACGAGCCGCGGCGCTTGACGCAGCTCGTGCTGGCAAATACGGCGGCGCGCATCGGCGGCGCCGCGCCGTGGCAGCTGCGGGCGGAACAGGTGCGCCGCGACGGCATGGCCGCGGTGGCCGATGGCGCCGCCGCGCGCTGGTTCACGCCCCAGTTTATCGCGCGCGAAGCGGACACGGTGGCGCGCATGGTGGCCACCTTGCGCAGCCAGGATGCCGGTGGCTACGCGGCCTGCTGCGACGTGCTGGCCCAGACGGACTTGCACGCCGGCGTCGGCACGATCAGCGTGCCCACCCTGATCATCGCGGGCGAGCACGATCCCGTGACCACCGTCGACGACGGGCGCTGGCTGCAGCGGCAGATCGCGGGCGCCCGCCTGGCAAGCGTGCCCGCCTCGCATATCTCGAACGTCGAAGCGGCGGACTTGTTCACGGCGCAGTTGCGGACCTTTTTGTTGTGAGGCTTGCTGTACCGTATAGGTATGGCAGGAATTTGACTTTCCCCTGAGCACCGCCACCGGCTCGTCCGGCATGGGGCAGGGGAAGCTTTCTTGAAAAATAATAATAAGAAAAGCAGACTTGGAGTAGACGGATGGAAAACAGATTGATCATCATCGCTGCGATCACGGTGGGCTATTTCGCCCTCATGTCGTACATTACCTACAGCGTGCGCAAGCATGCCAACAGCGCCGAGGGCATGACGGCGGGCGGGCGCAACTATCCCGCTTATCTGATCGGCGCGCTGTTATTGTCGGAATTCATCGGCAGTTCCGTCAGCATCGGCACGGCCCAGAAGGGCTATGAACTGGGCATTTCCGCCGCCTGGAATCTGGTGGCGCTGTCGCTGGGCTTCTTGCTGCTGGCCATCGTGCTGGTCAAGAAATACAAGGAAAGCGGGCAGTCGACGATTTCCGGCATCCTGGCGCAAACGTACGGCGAACCCGTGCGCTATGCGGCGTCCATCCTCACCATCGTCGCGCTGAGCATCGTCGCCGTGGCCCTGTATGCGAGCGGCGGCGCCGTGCTGGCGGCCGTGCTGCACATCAACAAAACGGTGGCCATCTTGCTGGTCGGCGCCATCACCGTGATCTATGTCAGCCTGGGCGGCATGCGCTCGGTCGTGTACACGAACTTTGCCCACTCCATCGTCAAGTACCTGGGCGTGATCCTGGCGCTGGCGTATGCGCTGGAAGCCTCCGGCGGCATCGGTGCGCTGCAGGCGCAGCTGCCCGCCAAGATGTTCAACTGGGTCGAGATCGGCTGGGGCCAGATCATCGCCTGGATGATCGGCGGCATCGGTTCCATCTTCGCCACGCAATACGTGATCCAGGCCCTGGTCAGCACGGACAACCCTGCCGTGGCCAAGCGCGCCTGTTATTACGTGTCCTCGCTGATGATCCCGTTCGGCCTGATGGCGGCCCTGATCGGCATGTGCAGCGCCGTGCTGTATCCGGGCATGAAGTCGATCGACGCGTTTCCGACATTGATCGCCCACATGCCCGCGTTTTCCGCCAGCATCATGATCGTCGGCCTGGCCGGCGCCCTGTTCGGCGGCATTTCCGCCACCACCCTGGCATCGGCTACCCTGGCCATGAAGGATTTTTATGATCCCTGGTACAACAAGGCGAAGAATGACGCGAAATCGCTGATGTTCCTGCGCATCGCCATCGTCGTGGCCGGCCTGCTGCCGCTGGTGCTGGCGCTGTATGCGGAAAAACTGCTGATGATCGCCTTCCTCGGCAAGGCCCTGCGCGCCACCCTGGCCGTGCTGGTGCTGATGGCCTTCTATGCGCCGAAATTCGGCACGCCGCGCGGCGCCTTCGTCGGCGTGATCGTTTCCGTGATCGCCACCATCGGCTGGTTCCTGGCGGGCAATCCGTATGGCGTCGACAGTTCCTACCTGGCGCTGGCCGGCCCGCTGCTGACCATGGGCATCAGCCACCTGTTCAAGCCGGCGCACGCTGTGTCGAAGCCGGCATCGTCGTCGCGCCTGTAGTTTGCCCCGACCCTCAGACCAGTCCCGTCATGTAATAGAGGGCAATGACGAGGAACACGGCCACCGTCTTGATGACGGTGATGCCGAAAATATCGCGGTAGGACTGGCGGTGCGTGAGGCCCGTGACGGCCAGCAGGGTGATCACGGCGCCATTGTGGGGCAAGGTATCCATGCCGCCGCTGGCCATGGCCACCACGCGGTGCATGACTTCGAGCGGGATATGCGCCTGTTGCGCGGCCTGGATAAAACTGTCCGACATGGCGGCCAGCGCAATGCTCATGCCGCCCGAGGCCGAGCCCGTGATGCCGGCCAGGGTCGTGACGGAGACGGCTGCGTTGACGAGGGGATCGGGCACGCTGCGCAAGGTGTTGCTGACGGCAAGAAAGCCGGGCAGGGCGGCGATGACGCCGCCAAAGCCGTATTCGGACGCCGTATTCATGGCCGCCAGCAGGGCGCCGCCCACGGCCGCCTTGGTGCCTTCGGCAAAAGCGGCGCGGATACGCCCGAAGGCCGTTGCGCACACGAGCAAAATCCCCAGCAACAAGGCGCCTTCCACGGCCCAGATACCGGTCACGGAAGCGATCGACGTGGATACGGGCGCATGCAGGCCCGGCAGGGCCTCGGCGGTGAGCACGTAGCTGGCGCCATACCAGTGGGGAATCAGCTTGGTCAGCGCAAAGTTGGCCACGCCCACCAGTACCAGAGGTGCCACCGACAGCAGCGGATGTGGCAAGTCGCCCGCGTCGGCCGTGGCCTTTTCGGCCTCGGCCCCATACCCTTCGCCCGTCGCCATGACGGAACGGCGGCGCCATTCCAGGAAGGCCAGCCCCATGATCACCGTCAGCACGGCGCCGATGGTGCCCAGCCATGGCGCGGCCCAGCCGGTCGTGTTGAAAAAAGTGGTGGGGATGATGTTCTGGATTTGCGGCGTGCCCGGTAAGGTGTCCATGGTGAACGAGAACGCGCCCAGGGCGATGGCGCCCGGCATCAGCCGCTTGGGGATATTGCTCTGGCGGTACAGTTCCGCCGCAAACGGATACACGGCAAACACCACCACGAACAGCGACACGCCGCCATAAGTCAAGGCGGCGCACACGGCAACGATCACGGCATTCGCGCGCGCGCTGCCGATGTAGCGGATGGCGGCCATGACGATGGACTGGGAAAAGCCGGACAGCTCGATGAGTTTACCGAACACGGCACCAAGCAAAAAGACGGGGAAATACAGCTTGATAAAGCTCACCATCTTTTCCATGAAGATGCCGCTGAACACGGCCGGCACGGCGGACGGATCGGTGAGCAATACGGCACCGAGCGCGGCGACGGGCGCAAACAGGATCACGCTGTAGCCGCGGTAGGCGGCCAGCATCAGGAAGGCCAGTGCGGCCAGAACTATCAGGAAAGACATCGGTCAGGCCCTTGCGCGAGAAGTGATCAGGACATTAATGATGTAATTAATATCATATTTCTCGGCAACACACCAACGCGCAGGTCAAGGTACTGGCAGCTTAAGCCGGCACAGCAAGGGGAAACGGCTGGTCGGGGTGAGAGGATTCGAACCTCCGGCCTCTGCGTCCCGAACGCAGCGCTCTACCAGGCTGAGCCACACCCCGCTTACTGTTATTACAGCAGATGGCGGGGCGGGTTTCAAGCGGCTGCGTCAAGGGCTATTTCTTTTCCTGCTGTGCCTTGTTGATGTCCGCTTCGCTGACCTTTTTCGCCGGCGCATTCGTCGCAGGCGAAGTGGGGGCCTTGCGCGTGGCGTTGGCTTGGGCCATGACGGCGGCGCAGTCCGTGTCGGGTGCCTTGTCGACGTTGACCAGCGGCAGCAGGGCGGCCAGCGGCGTGACGGCGGTGGCCAGGGCCACGGCGGCGCCGGCCTTTAATGCCAGCGGGCCTTTTTGCGGACCCACGTCCGGGTTCTTGAACGTGCCTTTCGCATACAGCGGCGTGCGCAGGGTGATGATGCGGGCGCCCTTGGTGCGGGGGCGCACGTCGAGGTCCAGGGTTTCTGTTGCCAGGTTGACGTTGCCCGTGATATTCACCACGGCCGTGTCCGTATCGAGCACGAAGCGGCGCACGTCGGCCTGGCCATTCGTGACGGCGAAATCGCTGGCCAGGCAGTTCAGGTGCACCTGCTTGTCGCCGAAGATTTTCACGAAGACGGCGTTGGCCAGGTTCAGGCCGGCCAGTTCCAGCATGAACTGGCTGACGGAGCCTTCGCTGACGGTGGCCGCCAGTTCGCCATTCGCGCTGGCCAGCATGGCGGAAACGGAGTTGCCGTGGCCCGTCAGCGCCGCATCGCCATACACTTCACCGAAGCTCGCTTGCATCGATTGCAGCTTGGGAAACAGTTCGCGAATCTTGAGGTGGCGCGCCGCCACCTTGGCTTGCGCGGCGATGGTTTTTTGACGGCCGTCGAGCGTGATGTTCGAGGTGATGTCGCCGCCGGCCATGCCGAAATTGAGCGGCGTCAAACTCAGCACCTTGTCTTTCATGCGGATGGTGGCGACGATATCGTTGAGCGGGATATCGTGCGTGCGCACCAGTTTCTTGCCCGTAAATTTCACGTCGGCGTCGAGCGCATCCCATTTCGCCGTATTGAACTGTTCCACCGGCAAGGCTTTATTGTCGGGCTGCACGGGCGCCTTGCCGCGCGCCTGTTTCTTGGCATTGCTGTCGGCGCCGATGGCGGGGCCCAGGTCTTCCAGGCGCAGCTGCTGCGACGTCACCTCGCCGCGCAGCAAGGGGCGGGGCCGGCGCGGCAGGTATTGCAAGGTGCCGGCCAGGTCGCTCTGGCCCACCGTGCCCTTGAAGTTCTGGTAGGTCCAGTTCCAGCTGGCACCGTCCTTCTTGCCCAGCAGGCGGCCTTTGGTGGCGTAGTCCGGCGTTTCCGGCAGCAGCACGCCCGTCAGCGGGTACAGATCGGCCATGCTGGCGCCTGCCAGGCTCAGCTGCAAATCGATGCCGGACAGCGAGCGCGGGTCCGTCAGGGTGCCATCGATGCTGGCCTTGTTCTTGCCCAGTACGGCCTGCGCCTGCACGGGATACACGGTGTTATTGTCGGTCAATGACAGCACGGCGCCCGCCTTGCCGCCGCCCGTCACGGGCGCCTTGCGGTAGCTGCCGCCCAGGGTAAAGACGATGCCGTATTTCTGCACCGGAGCGTTGCCCTGCGCATCGCCCGGCGTGGCGTCGGGCGCCGTCGAGCTGACCTTGGCTTGCACGTCGAGCGCGATGCCTTCGTCCAGGTAGCGGATGGCGCCGTCGGCGAAGGCCATGCGCTGGATTTCCACGTCCCATGCCGAAGGACCGTTATCCTTCAAGGTCCAGCTGTTGCTGTCGTCGGCGCGCCGCTGCAAGGCGATATTGGGTGCGTCGAGCGCCAGGTCCGTCAGCACCACGCGGTGCTGCAACAGGGGCAAGGGATGGATGGCCAGGTCGATGCGTTTCGCGCTGGCCAGTTGCGGGCCGGCTGTCGCCCAGTCCGGGTTGCTCATGCGCACATCGTGGGCGCTGATGACAGGCCGCGGCACGTAGCGGCGCCAGCCCGGTTCCGTTTTCAGACCTTGCTTCCATGTCACCTGCAGGTCGCCGCCGATGACGAAGCTGCGGCCCGTGCTTTCCGACACTTTTTCGTTGATATAGGGACGGGCGCGGTTCCAGTCGAAGGTCAGCACGAAGATGGCCACGATGGCGATGAGGGCAAGCAGGGCGGCGAGGCTCCAGCCGAGGATGTTGAGCGGGGTTGAGCGTGTCATGGGAATGCCGATCGCAGTGATTTTTCATCAAGGTAGACCGATAGGCCGGGACAGTCGGTGCGCTGGGTTACGTAAGACACCGCGCTTGAAATGATTCAATAATTCGACTATTATTGAAATATGGAAAATGAAAAGACAATAGCGAACCAGGCGACGCCGCTGACGAGCGCTTCCGCCATCGTGGCCCTGGCTGCGCTGGCGCAGGAATCGCGGCTGGCCGTATTCCGCCTGCTGGTGCAAGCGGGGCCCGAAGGCATGGCCGCGACGAAAATTGCCGACGCGCTGGCGATTGCGCCATCGTCGCTGTCATTTCACTTGAAAGAACTGGCGCACGCCAATCTGGTGACGGCGAACAAGGCAGGCCGTTCCATCATCTACGCGGCCAATTATGCGGGCATGAACGGCTTGCTCGCCTTCCTGACCGAGAACTGCTGCGCCGGCGCACCTTGCTGCGTCAGCGAACCCAATGTAAAGGACATCACACCATGACGATCACGATTTATCACAACACGGCATGCGGCACGTCGCGCAACACCCTGGCCCTGATCCGCAACACGGGCGTCGAGCCCGTCATCATCGATTACGTCAAGCATCCGCCTTCGCGCGAGGAACTGGTCGACCTGATCGAGCGTGCGGGCCTGTCCGTGCGCGCCGTCATGCGCGACAAGGGCGCCCTGTACGACGAGCTGGGCCTGGCCAATCCTGAGCTGAGCGATGCGGCCCTGCTGGACGCCATGCAAGCCCATCCTATTTTGATCAACCGCCCCATCGTCGTCACGGCACTGGGCGTGCGCCTGTGCCGGCCGTCGGAAAAGGTGCTGGAGATCCTGCCGCTGCCGCAGCAAGGGGCATTTGCCAAGGAAGATGGCCAGGCCGTGGTCGGCGCCGACGGCAAGCCGGTGAAATGAGCGGAGTATAAAAAACGGCGCCAGTGGCGCCGTTTTGTATTGCATATAAGTACAACGCGATCAGTGATTGCGGTCCACGGCAAACGAGCACAGTTGCAGCATCGATTGCTTGTAGATGCTGTCGGGCCAGCCGGCGATGGCATCGGCGGCGCGCTGGCCGGCGATTTCCGCCTGCTTGCGCGTGTAGTCGAGGGCGCCGCTGCTGGTGATGGCCGTCAGGACGGTATCGAAATGCTGTTCGTCGCCTTGCTCGATGCAGCTGCGCACCAGTTCGCGTTGTTCCGGCGTACCGTTTTCCATCAGCCAGATCAGCGGCATGGTGGGTTTGCCTTCGCGCAAGTCGTCGCCCACGTTCTTGCCGATTTCGGCGGCGTCGCCTGCATAGTCGAGCACGTCGTCGATCAGCTGGAAAGCCGTGCCCAGCGAGCGGCCGTATTCGGCAGCCGCTTCGATATCGTCTTCGCTGGCGCCGGCGATCAGGGCGCCCAGTTGCGCCGATGCTTCGAACAGCTTGGCTGTCTTCGAGCGGATGACGTTCAGGTAGCTTTCCTGCGTCACGTCCGGATCGTGCATGTTCAGCAATTGCAGCACTTCACCTTCGGCGATCACGTTGGTGGCGTCGGAGAGGATTTGCATGACGCGCATATTATTGAGCGACACCATCAGCTGGAACGAGCGCGAGTGCAGGAAGTCGCCCACCAGCACCGAAGCGGCATTGCCGAACAGGGCATTGGCCGTCTGGCGTCCGCGGCGCATCGACGATTCGTCGACGACGTCGTCGTGCAGCAGGGTGGCCGTGTGGATGAATTCAACCACGGCGGCCAGTTCATGGTGCGCCGTGCCGCGATAGGCGTGGGCATTGGCCACCAGCAAAATCAGCACGGGACGGATGCGTTTGCCCCCTGCGCTGATGATGTACTCAGCGATCTGGTTGATCAGAATGACATCGGAGTGCAGCTTTTGGCGGATCACCGTATTGACTGCGTCCATATCGGCGGCAATCGTTTGCACGATGGTGTTTTGGTTAACGTGTTTGTTAGCGTCAGACAAGGCGAACCTGCATTAGATTGTGGGTGCCGCGATTATACGACAAGGCTTGCGCACGCGTGATGTTTGCCTATGGCTGTAAGGCAATTGTTTGATCTTGTTGGCACTGCCGCGCGTTTTCCTGTCTGCCTGGCGCGAGCCTGACATGATGGTCAGGTTGTCGACATACCACGATCGTCAAGCTTTGTGAATACTTTTTGACGCAATTTCTCAGTCCGTGTATAATCGCTGGTTCCCCCTGTTGTGTACGGCTTGCTTTGCGTGACAGTGGGATAAATTCTTTCAACATTTGATGAGGTTTCAAATCATGTACGCGGTCATAAAAACCGGTGGCAAACAATACAAAGTTGTCGCTGGCGAAAAACTTAAAGTAGAACAGATACCGGCAGACATTGGTTCCGAAATCACCATCGATCAAGTTCTCGCAGTAGGCGCGGGCGACAGCATCAAGTTTGGTGCTCCATTGGTCGAAGGTGCAACGGTACTGGTTACGGTTGTGGCGCATGGTCGCCATGATAAGGTCAAAATTTTCAAGATGCGTCGTCGTAAGCACTACCAAAAGCATCAAGGCCATCGCCAGAATTTTACCGAAATCCAAATCGTTTCGATCAACGGCTAATCGCCGCTGTTTGAATTAATCAGCTATCAAGGAGTCTTAAATGGCACATAAAAAAGGCGGCGGCACAACGCGAAACGGCCGTGATTCAGAATCAAAGCGTCTGGGCGTTAAAGTCTACGGCGGCCAAGCTATCAATGCTGGCGGCATCATCATTCGTCAACGCGGCACCCCAGTGCGCGCCGGCGAAGGCGTAGGCATGGGCAAGGACCACACGTTGTTCGCGCTGATCGCGGGCAAAGTGAAGTTTGTTGTCAAAGGTGCCGGCTCGAAGCAATTCGTGACCGTTGTACCAAACGAAGCAGTACCAGCGTAATTCATTGGCGGAGCGCCAGTTCGCTCCGCAATGATCGCATGATGTAAGGCGCAAGCCTTCAATCGAAAGGCTCTGCCCAAGGTAGAGCCTTTTTAGTTTTATGGCGGCAAAATTATGAAGTTTATCGACGAAGCAAAAATCGAAGTCATCGCGGGCGATGGCGGCAACGGCTGCGCCTCTTTCTGCCGTGAAAAATTCCGGCCTTTCGGCGGTCCCGATGGCGGCGATGGCGGCAAGGGCGGCACCATTTGGGCAGTCGCCGACCGCAATATCAACACGCTCGTCGATTTCCGCTTCTCCAAAATGCACAAGGCTCGCAATGGCGAGCCTGGCCGTGGCGCAGATTGCTATGGCAAGGGCGCCGATGACATCCACCTGCGCATGCCGGTTGGCACCTTGATCATCGACAACGCGAGCGGCGAAATCCTGGCCGATCTGACCGAACACGGCCAGACCGAAATGCTGGCCAAGGGCGGCGAAGGCGGCTGGGGCAATATCCACTTCAAGTCCTCGACCAACCGCGCACCGCGCCAAAAAGGCGAGGGCAAGGAAGGCGAACGCCGCGAATTGCGCCTGGAACTGAAAGTCCTGGCGGACGTAGGCCTGCTGGGCATGCCGAACGCCGGCAAATCGACGTTCATTTCGGCCGTCTCGAACGCGCGTCCGAAAATTGCCGATTATCCATTTACCACCCTGCACCCGAACCTGGGTGTGGTGCGCGTGTCGCACGAGAAGAGCTTTGTGATCGCCGATATTCCCGGCTTGATCGAAGGCGCTTCCGAAGGCGCGGGCCTGGGCCATCAATTCCTGCGCCACTTGCAGCGCACGGGTCTGCTGTTGCACATCGTCGACCTGGCGCCGTTTGAAACCAACGTCGATCCTGTCAAGGAAGCCAAGGCGCTGGTCAAGGAATTGAAGAAGTACGACGAGTCGCTGGTCGACAAGCCGCGCTGGCTGGTGCTGAACAAGCTCGACATGGTGCCGGAAGAAGAGCGCAAGAAGATCGTCAAGGACTTCCTCAAGCGTTTCGCCTGGAAAGGTCCCGTCTTCGAGATTTCCGCGCTGAACCATCAGGGTTGCCCGGAACTGGTCAATGCCATCTACCAGCATCTGGAAGAGAAGAAACACAGCGAAAGCCGTGCCGAAGAAACGCAGATGACCGAAGAAGCACGCGGTATCTCGTCGATCGACCCGGATGATCCGCGTTTCAAGATCCTCGACTAAGCGCCTTACCCTGATGTCGGTACAGACGGTCGCTGCCGCGTTCGCACGCAAGCAAGCGTGGCAGCGCCGTGTATTGCATCTGATCGCGTATGCTTACGGGCTGAGCGCGGTCGCCTGTCTGCTGTTCGCCGATGAAATGGCGGCCGGCATGGGCATCTTCCTCAACGGCGTCGATGGCTACAGCCAGTTCTACGCTTCCCATGTCGGTGTCTGGGGCGCTACCGCGCTCCTGGCGCTGTTCGCGGCACGGCAGGGCGAACTGCCCGTCCTCGGCGATATCACTGCAATGTTGGTCCTGGCGCAGCCCGCCGGCCGTCTGTTCGCGGCCATCAGCTTCGGCTTGCCCCAGGGTTTTGTGTTGTTCATGTGCGCAATGGAGTTGACGGCGGGGCTGGCCTTGCTGCTGCTGCGTCCTGCGCGCTGACGTCTATTAAGTGAAGAGCGCCGCCCCATGGATTCCGTGATTCAAAAAGCTACCCGCATCATCATCAAAGTCGGCTCCTCGCTGGTCACCAACGATGGCCGCGGACTCGACCATGCTGCCATCGCGCGCTGGGCCGCGCAGATTTCCGGCTTGCGCGCCCTCGGCAAGGAAGTGGTGCTGGTGAGCTCCGGCGCCATCGCCGAAGGCATGCTGCGCCTCGGTTTCGAGCAGCGCCCCACCGATATCCACGAATTGCAGGCGTGCGCCGCCGTCGGTCAGATGGGCCTGGCGCAAATCTATGAAAGCAGCTTCCGCGCCCACAGCCTTGGCACGGCGCAAGTGCTGCTCACGCATGCCGACCTGGCCGACCGCGAACGCTACCTGAACGCCCGCTCCACCCTGACGACCCTGCTGCGCCTGGGCGTGGTGCCGATCATCAATGAAAACGATACCGTCGTCACCGATGAAATCAAGTTCGGCGACAACGACACCCTGGGCGCCCTGGTCGCCAACCTGATCGAGGCCGATGCGCTGGTGATCCTGACGGACCAGCACGGCCTGTTTTCGGCCGACCCGCGCAAGGACCCGAACGCCTGCCTGATCACGCAAGGCATCGCCGGCGATCCGGCCCTGGAAGCGATGGCCGGCGGTGCCGGTTCCAGCCTGGGGCGTGGCGGCATGCTGACGAAAATCCTCGCCGCCAAGCGCGCCGCCAAGTCCGGCGCCCATACCATCATCGCCTGGGGGCGCGACAGCGACGTGCTCAGCCGCCTCGCCCAGGGCGAAGCGATCGGCACGCAGTTGCTGGCGCAAACGGGCCAATTGACGGCGCGTAAGCAGTGGATGGCCGATCATCTGCATACGGCCGGCGCTGTCGTGCTCGATGCGGGCGCCGTGCAAAAGCTGCGCCAGGAAGGCAAGTCGCTGCTGCCGATCGGCGTGACGGGCGTGAACGGCGAATTCGGCCGTGGCGCCGTCATCACCTGCGTCGACGCGCACGGCGTGCCCGTGGCGCGCGGCCTGTCGAACTACACGAGCGGCGAAGCGCGCCGCATCATGCGCAAGCCGTCCACCGAGATCGAATCGATTCTCGGCTACATGGAAGGCCATGAGCTGATTCATCGCGACAATATGGTGTTGTTGTAGGTCGGATTAGCGGCGAACGCCGCGTAATCCGACGCCACCACCGGCCAACAAGGTCGTCGGATTATGGCGCCTTGCGCCTAATCCGACCTACGCAGCGACTCCATCGGCCCTATTCGGGTCGTTGCTTTACACCACGGCCGGCACCGGCGATTTTTCCTTGTAGTCACACAGGTCGGCGATCATGCAGTTCCAGCATTGCGGCTTGCGCGCCGTGCAGGTGTAGCGGCCGTGCAGGATGAGCCAGTGGTGGGCGTCGTGCAGGAATTCCTTGGGCACGAATTTGAGCAGCTTTTGCTCGACGATATCGACATTCTTGCCCGGCGCGATGCCGGTGCGGTTCGAGACGCGGAAGATATGCGTGTCGACCGCCATCGTCGGTTCGCCAAACGCCGTGTTCATGACTACATTGGCCGTCTTGCGGCCCACGCCGGGCAAGGCTTCCAGCGAAGCGCGGTCGCGCGGCACTTCGCCGCCGTGCTGATCGAGCAGGATCTGGCAGGTGGCGATGACGTTCTTGGCCTTGGTGCGGAACAGGCCGATGGTGCGGATGTAGCTGGCCAGCTCGTCGACGCCCAAGGCCAGTATCTTGGCCGGCGTATTGGCGACCGGATACAGCAGGCGCGTGGCCTTGTTGACGGACACGTCTGTTGCCTGCGCCGACAGCAGCACGGCGATCAGCAGCTCGAACGGCGTCGTGTATTCGAGTTCCGTTTTCGGGGAAGGATTGGCGGCGCGGAAGCGCGTAAAGATTTCCAGGCGTTTGGCAGCGTTCATGCGTCTTTTTTCGGCGTGTTGGGGGCGGGCGGTTCGGTCTGGGTGCTGGCGGCGGCCTTGGCGCGCGCGCGCTCCATGGCGGCGGCGATGATGGCGCGCTTGCGCTCCTTTTCCGCCAGTTCATCTGGCGTGACCGGCACTTCCTGCGTCACTTCCTGCATCTTGGCGACGGCCTTGGCTGCCAGGCGCGCATCGTTGGCCTCGGCTTCGCGGCGCAGCCGCTGCGTGCGGAAATCGTGGCGCGCGCGCGCGTCGTCCGCATCCATCTGGCTCCAGGCATCCCAGCCCGTGGCGTCACCGCTGACCGGGTACATGACGATGCAGTCGACGGGGCAAGGCGCCACGCACAGGTCGCAGCCCGTGCACAGGCTGGTCACTACCGTATGCATCTGCTTGGCGGCGCCGACGATGGCGTCCACGGGACAGGCCTGGATGCACAAGGTACAGCCGATACACAGCGATTCGTCGATATAGGCGACAGATCGCGGACGTTCGAGGCCGTTGACGGGATTGAGCGGAATAACTTTTTTGCCCAGCAAGCCGGCCAGGCGCACGATGCCCTGCGCGCCGCCCGGTGGGCACTGATTGATGTCGGCGCTGCCTGCGGCTATCGCTTCCGCATACGGGCGGCAGCCGTTGTAGCCGCATTTGGTGCATTGTGTTTGCGGCAGCAAGTCTTCGATCTGGTCGGCAAGTGAGGCAGGGGCAGGGTGCGGCACGGTCATCTTCCACGGTAAAACGTCATTATCGGCCATCTGGGCCGCGCACAAGTAAAAACCTGTTTTGTAGGAGGGGATAGCGGGTGCCAGGGCCAGCTGTTGCAGGCGCGCCGCAATCGTATTTTATTTCCCTTGGGAATGTCAAAGTGCAAATAAACAACTTTGCAATTCCTTTTTTTTGTGGGAGCATGATTTTCATCAAGCTACTAATCAAAAAGCCGACCGCCAGTCCTGTTGTCGCCCCCTGTGAGGCGTACCAGGTCATAGGAGCAAAACATGCGTTTCCTCCGGACAGTTGGTTTGCCCTTCTGTTTATTCATGCACTCCACACTTGCCCTTGCATACGGGCAGGCTGGCTCTCCCATGGCGGCGCCGGGCGCTGCCAGCTCGCGCATCGTCCGCTTCGCGGCGGAAGACTGGCCTCCCTTTATTTCCCGCAGCCTGCCTGCCGACGGCATGTCGGGCGCCATGGTCAGCGCCGTCTTCGAACGCATGGGCTATGTCGTCAAATATGAGTATTTTCCCTGGAAGCGCGCCATGCAGTTTGGCCTGGCCAGTCCCCGTTACGCCGGTTTCCTGGCCGTCTGGCGCACGCCCGAACGGGAAAAACTCTGTCATTTTTCTGTTCCGGTTGGTAACACGCAAGGTGTGCTTGCCTACCTGAAGGAGGATGGCGTGCCCGGCGCCGCCCTGACTGATCTGGGCAAGCTGCGCATCGGCACCGTGGCCGGTTATTCGAATGGGGAGCAATTCGATGGCATGGTGGCGCGCGGCGAGCTGAGGACGGAAGAGGGCTTGAACGATGCGACGAATCTGAAGAAACTGTTGATCAAGCGCTACCGCGTGATCGTCATCGAGCGCCATGTGCTGCAGCACTTGCTGATGGGACGCAACTTCAGCAAAGCTGAACGGGAGCGCATCGCCGTCATCGATACCGTCTTCAAGGAGCGCCCCGTGCACGTGTGTTTCCAGCGCGATGCCGAGGGGGCGGCGCGGCAAAAGCGCTTCAACGAGGCGGCCCGCGATATCGACACGGCCCGCCTGGAACGCGATTACTGGAAGCGGCTCGATCAGAGCCTGGCGACGGCCCCATCCTCCCCCTAGGACTGCGCGCCGCTGTTGTTCGTTGCCAAAACGAAATATCTAAATACGAAACCATTCGTTCTTGTTTGTTTGTCCATCCTTTAGTCTGCAGCCACTGTGTTGACGACTTTGAAAGGATGTTTTCGTATGCCGGAATTGATGCACAAGCAAGATATCGCCCCGCGCCGGCGGCAATTGGCGCACGCCGTCTCGTTGGCCGTGCTCGTGCTGGGAGCGCCTGGCGCGGCCCATGCGCAAGCGCCGCTGGACACCGTCATCGTCACGGGTGCGCGCGGCACGGGCCGCACAGTGGTCAACAGCGCCGCGCCGATCGACGTGATCAGCGCGCAGCAATT
The DNA here is from genome assembly GCF_046113285.1 of Janthinobacterium aestuarii. Lineage (NCBI taxonomy): Bacteria > Pseudomonadati > Pseudomonadota > Betaproteobacteria > Burkholderiales > Oxalobacteraceae > Janthinobacterium > Janthinobacterium aestuarii. The sequence continues at coordinate 5,138,736 of NZ_CP142524.1, read as the reverse complement.
GCAGGCCACGGGCAAGTTGAACCTGCTCGACGCGCTCGATACGGCCTTGCCATCGTTTAACTTGCCGGCCCGCGTGCAGCCCGACCTGGGCAGCATCGTGCGCGCGGGCCAGTTGCGAAACCTCGACCCCTCGCATACCCTGGTGCTGGTCAACGGCAAGCGCCGGCATACGACGGCCATCGTCAATGAGGATGGCTTTCCCGGCTCCGTCGCCACCGACCTGGCCCTGATCCCCACGGGTGCCATTGCCCGCGTGGAAATCCTGCGCGACGGCGCCTCCGCCATCTACGGTTCCGACGCCATCGCCGGCGTCATCAACATCATCCTGAAAGCGGATGACAAGGGCAGCTTCAGCACGCAGCTCGGTTCCACCTACGATGGCGACGGCACGAACGGTTCCGCGCGCATCGATGGCGGCACGCGCCTGGGCGAACACGGCTTTGCCCACTTCGGCGCCGAAGTCCAGCGCCAGGGCATTGCCGTGCGCAATTTCGGACTGAATCCCGCCTACCTGTCGTATCCGGCCGTGCGCAACAGCGATGGCCAGCTGGTCAAACTGGGGCCGAACAACAGCTTGCCGGCCGGCGCCTCGCCGAACCCGGCCGAAGCGACGCGCAACAGCAATCCCTGGCGCAATACGGGCGTGCCGCAAAGCACGACCGCCTCGCTCAGCGCTAACCTCGGTTATGACGTGTCGAACGAGGTGCAACTGTACGGCTTCGGCACGTATGCGCACCGCAATGCCCGCTCGGCGCAGAATTTCCGTCTGCCCAATACCATTTTCAATAACAACAAGGGCTTGCTGGCCGTGTATCCCGACGGCTTCACGCCGTATGAAACGACGAACGAAAACGATTTTTCCTTGACGGGCGGCATCAAGGGCGAGACGGCCGGTTGGAGCTGGGATATCAGCAGCACCTATGGCCGCGATGATATCGACGTGGGCGTGGAAAACTCGGCCAACTACTCGCTGACCTATCCGGGCGGTAAGACGGATTTTGACATCGGCAATCAGCGCTACAGCCGCTCGACGACGAATGCGGACGCACGCCGTCCCGTGCAGCTGGGCTTGAGCGAGCCGGCCGATCTCAGCATCGGTCTCGAGTACTCGCATGAAACGCAGCAGCGCAGCCCGGGCGAACCCGCTTCCTGGCAGGGCAGCGGTTCGTCGGCATTGGCCGGCTACCTGCCCGTCGATGCGTCCGACACGGCGCGCCACAGCTATGCGGCGTACGTTGGCCTGGGCGCGAAGCTGACGCCGCAATGGCTGCTCGACACGGCCTTGCGCGCCGAGAAATATTCCGATTTCGGCAGCAAGACGACGGGCCGTTTGTCCGCCCGTTATGACGTCACGCCCGCCGTGGCCGTGCGCGGCACCGTCAGCAACGGTTTCCATGCACCTAGCCTGGTGACGCAGTCGTATTCGAACACGTCGGACCATGCGGGCGTGCCCTACACCCTGGCACAGCCCAATTCCGTTGCCGCGCGGGCCTTGGGCGCGCAAGCGTTAAAACCTGAAAAATCGACGAATCTGTCGGCCGGGCTGACCTTCAACCCCACGCCGACCCTGCGCCTGGCCGTTGACGCGTATCAAATCAAGGTCAGCGACCGCCTGGGCGTGTCGTCGAATATCGGCATCGACCGCAGCTCGGGCGTGGCGCTCGATGGCAGCGGCCGGCCGCTGACGGCGGCGCAAGCGGGCGTCATTGAAAACCTGCTGCGCTCGGCGGGTTTGACGGTGGGCAATGGCCTCGTCGCGCATTACTTTGCCAACGTGGGTGATACGCGCACCCGCGGCGTCGATTTCACGGCGGAAGATGTGCTGCGCGTGGCCGATGGCAAGCTGCGCTGGACGGCGGCGGCGAATCTCAACCATACGAGCCTGGTGGGCAAGGCGGACCTTCCCGCCGTGCTGCGAGGCTTGCCGAACATCGGCACCCTGAGCAAATCGGCCGAGTACGACTTGCTGTACCGCGCGCCGCGCGACAAGGAAGTCATCACGCTGGCGTATGAAAAAGCCGGCTGGACATTCAATGTACGCGAGACGCGCTACGGCAAGCTCAAGCGCCTGAACGCCATCACGGGCGGCGACTACCAGCTGAAAGCGGCCTTCGTGACGGATGTCAGCATCGGCTACGACATCAGCAAGCGCATCAACGTGACGGTGGGCGCCAACAATGTCTTCGACCAGAAGCCGAACCAGGTGCCGCGCGAAGCGCGCAGCGCCGCCAGCCTGGCGCAGTACACGGGCGCGTATGACAACTCGGGACCGCTGGGTGTGCTGGGCGGCTATTACTACGCCCGCGCCACCGTCTCGTTCTGATTTTCCCCATCCCTCTACCGATCATCAAGAACAGGAAATCCTATGTCTGACAAAAAACAACACGCCGCCATCGATCTGGAATGGGCGAATCTCCTTTCTCCGCAGCGCCGCACGCTCTTGCGCGGCGGCGGCCTGGTGGCGGCGCTGGCCGCTTCCGGCCTGGCGGGGTCGGCCCTGGCACAGGAGGGCGTCGTCAAGCGCGCGAAACCGGCGCCCGGCAAAAGTCCATGGGGCGAGCATACGGATACGGCGCCCACGCCGCGCCCCGTCAGCGTGCGCCCCGGCGAGGAAACCTTGCCGGGCAAGCCGCGCGCCTACACGGATATCGAGAGTTATCACGCGCATATCTATTTTGACGAAGACAGTTACCAGAAGGCGGCGCTGATACGCAAGTGGGCGGCCGAGCGCTTCCAGATCGAGCTGGGCGACTGGAATCTGGAGCCGCGCGGCCCCCACGTGACGCCGTCGTTTTACTTTGGCTTTACGAATGACCTGTTACCGGTGATCGTGCCGTGGCTGCAGCTCAACAGCCTGGGCCTGACGATATTGATCCACCCGAATACGGAAGATCCGCGCGCCGACCACCTGTATTACGCGCTGTGGGTGAACCGTTCGCAGCCCGTGAACGGCTATGCGATGAAGAAACCGGGACCGGGCGAGCCAAGGGTCGAGCAAATCTTTGTCAATACGCGCCCGACCGTGAAAATCGAACGGGCATGAGCGGGGCATAAAAGAAAACGCCACGCCAGTATGAACTGGCGTGGCGTTTCGATGGGTATGCCGTGTATCAGCCGTGTTTCTGGATGAATTCGCCGATCTTCGGGCAAATGATCTCGCGCCAGCGGCGGCCCGAGAAGATACCGTAGTGGCCGCATTTCGGCGCCACGAAGTCTTGCTGCATGTCGGCAGGGATGCCGGAACACAAGTCGTGTGCGGCTTGCGTCTGGCCGGCACCGGAAATGTCGTCCAGTTCGCCTTCCACGGTGAACAGGGCCACGTTCGTGATGTCTTGCGGACGCACCAGCTGGCCGCCCACTTTCCAGGTGCCCATCGGCAGGCTGAATTCCTGGAAAACCGTTTTAATGGTTTCCAGGTAGTACTCGGCCGGCATGTCCAGTACGGCGTTGTACTCGTTGTAGAACTGGCGGTGGCCTTCCGCCGGCTCGTCATCGCCCGTCACCAGGTGCATGTAGAACTCGCGGTGGCTTTGCGCGTGGCGGCCCGGGTTCATGGCGATGAAGCCGGCGTGCTGCAGGAAGCCCGGATACACCTTGCGGCCAAAGCCCGGGTAGTTCGGCGGCACCGCGTAGATCACGGTGTTTTCAAACCACGAGAATTTCTTTTCCGTCGCCAGGTTGTTTACTTGCGTCGGCGAGCGGCGCGGGTCGATCGGGCCGCCCATCATCGTCATGGTTTTCGGCATGTGCGGATCTTTTGCCGTCGCCATCAGCGAGATGGCGGCCAGCACGGGCACGGTCGGTTGACAGACGGAAATCACGTGCAAATCAGGCGCCAGCAGGCGGATGAATTCTTGCACATAATAAATGTAGTCGTCGAGGTGGAACGGGCCTTCCGTCAGCGGTACCATGCGCGCGTCCGTCCAGTCGGTGATGTAGACATCGTGCTCAGCCAGCAAGCCGCGCACGGTATCGCGCAGCAGGGTCGAGTGGTGACCGGACAGGGGGGCAACCAGCAAAACTTTGGGCTGTTGCAAGCCAGTGGCTTCTTTTTTGAAGTGAATCAGGCGGCAAAACGGTTTTGTCACGACAACGTGTTCGCGGATGTCGACGCTCTCGCCCTGGACGAGAACGGATTTGATGTCGAATTGTGGTTTTTCGTAGTCTTTGCCAAGGCGGTACATCAGCTCGTAGCCGGCTGCGATGCGTTGCGAAAACGGGGTGTGGGCCAGAGGGGAAACCGGGTTGGTAAATAACTTGGAGGACATGTCTGCCCATTGCATCACCGGAGTGAGGAAAGAGCGTTGCAGTTCGTGCAGTTGGTAAAGCATATAGAGTCCTTGTTTGATTCCAAGCGCCAATATCGGCTCAAATATCATAATCCAATTTTACGATATTTGTTGAGGACAAAATGTGCTTTACCGCGCATAGGTCCACTGTTTGCGCATAGTTGTGACAGCGCGCCACAGTTACGTGGATAGAGCTGCAACGATGCTTTAAAAGCAAAAAAAGCAGCGTTTCCGCTGCTTTTTGTCTGTTTTTTGCCGCCACGCCCCTGCGGGGAAGAATATCCATCCCCGCCGGAATTGCCGCCGCAGCTGCCGTGCGCTTAGCGCACCAGCATGTCGAGCTTGTCCTTGACGTCCTTGTATTGCTCCGCTTCCGGCAAGGCAGCCTTCGTCTTGGTGATCGAAGGCCAGTTACGGGCCAGATCGACGTTGATCTTGATGAAGGCTTGCTGGTCGCCCGGCACGTCCTCTTCCGCGAAAATCGCGTTCACCGGGCACTCTGCCACGCAGACGGCGCAGTCAATACATTCGTCCGGATCGATTGCCAGGAAGTTCGGGCCTTCCCGGAAACAATCTACCGGGCAGACATCGACGCAGTCGGTATAGCGACAGGCGATGCAGGATTCGGTGACAACGTGGGTCATAACAGTCCTATCAATTTGGGGGAGGTGCTGTAGCGCCTGCAGGAACCTCGGCGGCGCATACTAAAGCAAAGCATTGTATTTTAAGGCAATTCGCTATTTCTCACAAATCCCGCTTATATACAATACATATAAGCAAATTCATTTTTTGGCAGTGTCATTGCCGCGCAGAGCGGGCAATTCAGCGACTATCCGGGACGTTGCCATGAAGAACGCGGCAAGAACGCGACAGTCGCCCGATGCGGCAGGGAGCAGGGCGGGGGATGTGCTGGCTTGACGTGTGGTGTTTTTGTTTTACTCAAATCAAGATCGGCACAAATAAGTGCCGGAACACTCAGGCGCTGGCGCGTATTTGCGCCAGCAATTGCTGCCATCGTGCATTTTCAGCGCTGCCATCCTCGGCAAACGTGATGGTGCGCCGCGCGGTGGGCGCGTCGACGGTGATCTGCCAGCGGGGAATATCGGCGCCCACGTGTTCATCCGTGGCCTGCGGCTGCGTGAAAAAGCCGCTGCTGGCCAGTGCCGCTTCCAGCCTGGGGCCAGCGGGATGGGCTTGCGTATCGATCTCATACTGTTCGCTCAGGCCGGCAAAGCCGCCGCTGCTGCGGGCTGAAATTTTCATGCTGCTCCTTGCTGTTGTGGGTGGTGTGGGCCGCGTCATGGCCTGCCGCTGCTGCGGCTGGCCTGAAGCGGACGCGCCGGTGCGCTGCCTTGCATGGGACTGGTTACCGGGGACCGTAACTGCGGCACCAGGCGGCCAGCGCTTCGCGCTCCGCTTCGAGCAACTGGTCCGATTCGCTGTATTCCGCATGGTTCATGGTACCGCAGCAGGCGCGCCGGTCTTGCACGGCGCCGTCTTCGTCGACGATATCGGGGACAAACGTCATTTGCCCCTCCTCCGTCATGGCATTGGCCTTGAGCACTTCACGCACGGTAAAGCTGTTGCGGATAAAGTCCAGGTAGGCGCCATTGCCATCGGCCTGGGCGATCGTCAGCATGTGGCCGGCCACGTCGGCATAGGTGGCGGCCTGGTCGGGCGATGCCACCAGCGCGCGCAGGACCAGGCTGCGCAGGTAGTCGCCGCAGCGGTGCAGGACGGCCGCGTCGTCTTCCAGCTGGGGCTGGCGTTCGTGGGCAAAGATGTCGGCCAGGATGTCGTAGATGGCGCCCGTAAACACTTGCGAGATGGCGTGCACTTCCGTGCCCGCTTCCGACAATTTGATGTCATTGTCGGCATTGCGCAAGCCATTCGGCCGGCCCAGGGCCAGGCCGAACTGCTCCGCCAGGTCGGCCAGGAAGGTTTTATCGTGCAGGTCGGACTTCGTTTGCGCGATCACCGCTTCCACCTGGTCCAGCTGCGACAGGGCCAGGAAGATGGCCGTCAGGTCGCCAAACGATTCGTGCAAGCCGCCCGTTTGCGGCGGATTGTTGCTGAGCAGCCAATTCGGCTTGAGGCCATCGAGCACGGCGTGCCCCGTTTCATGCGAGACGATGTCGAGCGAGCGGCAGGTGTAGACGCGCTCGGTGGCGCCGCTGGGGATGAAGTCGCCGAACTTGAGTGCCTTGTCGCTGCGGCTGTAATACGCATTCATGACATTGGGCAAGCCATGCGGGAACACGCGCAGCGGTGCCGTATTGCTGGCGCTGTTCCATTGCCAGGGCAGGGGCGGCGCCGTGTCGTTGCTGGCCAGCGCGCGCTGGTACATGGTGAGCGTCATGCGCACGATGGCAAACGTGTGCACGGCGTCGAACTGGTCGGTGTTGGGCGAGACGATGAAGTCGCCGAAGGCATTCGGGCTGACTTGCGCGATGCCCGGTTCGCCAAACGTGATGCGCGCGTCGCGCGGGCCTTGCAGGATCAGCCCGGGCAAAAAGGCTTTACGGGTGCCCAGGTCGCTGACGGACGGATCTTGCTTCCAGATCAGCACGCGTGAACCGACGGGCACGGCGGCCAGGTTGCGCACCGTTGCCTCCGTCAGGCGGGGCGGGCCCGGCTGCAGGGTCAGTTGCGCATTCTTGCGGTGCTGGCGGTAGGGCGCCGAGGGGGTAGGGACATAGCCGACGGGCAGGGACACGCATTTGGTCAGGACGGCTTCGACCGGCACGATGACTTTCTGGTCCATGGTAGTTCTCCAAGACACGCGCAACTGGAACTGGAACTGGAACTGGAACTGGAATAGTCGTCCCGCTTCGGCGCATCCGGTTTGATTCCGCGCAAACGATGCGCGGGAAGGACGGGCTTTTTTGGCCGTCCGGCGCCCGCTGCGGCCGTGCCTGCCGCATGGCGGCTGGTATGATGCTGGCCGTATTGCCCCGTTTTTATAATAAAAGGATCGTTTGATGGCGGATATAAATATAGTTCAGCAACATAAGCTGACAGCAGCAAAGGCGCGCGAAGCGGCGCAGCAAGTGGCCGACAAGCTGGCCCAGGAATATGACCTGGCGTGCGCCTGGGATGGCGATGTGCTGCGCTTCGAGCGCAGCGGCGTCGATGGTTCGCTGACCCTGGAAAAAGAGCAGGCGCAACTGCAAATCAAGCTGGGTTTCATGCTCAGCGCCTTCGCCTCCACGATTGAAGGCAAGATCGCCGAGAAGATGCGCAAGGTGTTTACCGAAGCAGTTTGATGGCATTTGGCCCGCTTGTCTGGCGCCCTGTTTGGTGCTAGGGAGCATGTCGCGGCGATGGGCGAAAAGACGATGAAAACATGTCGCTTTTCGCCTTTTTTACGTCCGACTGTACGCTGGCGAACATTGCTAGCACATTTCTATTTGGAAAGCCATTGGACTTTGATGGCTTTTTGCGTTATACTTGAGTCATATTTACAACAGCTACACCGCGTTTCACCTTCTGCTTCGCAGTACTCTCCGCTCGCTGAGTGGTGAATAATTCTTCGGGTTTTACACCCGCATCCAGTTTAAAAGTAGCTTGGTCGATTTTTTTCGGTCAAATACATTTGGTGCCATGTATTTGCATGGCGCTAGCGTTGTTAAAAGTCCTGAACCACAGCCTCTTTTAGCACGCACACGGCACCCCGGCACCGGCTTTGGCCATCCGCTGGTCACACGCGTGTCACCCCCTGTTTCCTGTCGCTCCCGTGCGCATTGTGCGCCGTGGCGTAGCCGACGCAACAGGGTTTGCTGATTCCCGCCGCAAGCTAGCAGGCTTGCTGGGTTTCAATCCATTCGTCAAATCGAGGGAGAACCACATCGTGGCAAAACAAATTATTATCGACCATGTGTTCAAAGTGTTCGGCGACAAGCCAGAAGAAGCACTTGAACTCGTCCGTCAGGGCGCCAGCAAGCAAGACATCCTGGCCAAGACCGACTGCACCATCGGCGTCTTCGACGCCACCTTTACCATTGAAGCGGGCGAGATTTTCGTCATCATGGGCCTGTCCGGTTCGGGCAAGTCGACCCTGGTACGCATGCTGAACCGCCTGATCGAGCCCACCGCCGGCCGCATCCTGATCGACGGCAACGACATCAATACCTTGCCGGACGCCCAGCTGCGCGCCCTGCGCCGCAAGGATATCAGCATGGTGTTCCAGTCGTTCGCGCTGCTGCCGCAAATTACCGTGCTCGACAACACTGCCTTCGGCATGGAACTGGCCGGCATGCCCAAGGCCGAGCGCCATGCGCTGGCCCAGCAAGCGCTGGAACAGGTGGGCCTGGACGGCTACGGCGCCAGCTATCCCGACGAATTGTCGGGCGGCATGCAGCAGCGCGTGGGCCTGGCCCGTGCGCTGGCCTGCGATCCATCGATCCTGCTGATGGATGAAGCGTTTTCCGCGCTCGATCCGATTATTCGTACGGAAATGCAATCGGAACTGCTGCGTTTGCAGCAAATCAAGCGCCGCACCATCGTCTTCATTTCGCATGATCTCGACGAAGCCATGCGCATCGGCGACCGCGTCGCCATCATGAAAGATGGCCACGTGGTGCAAGTGGGCACGCCGGAAGAAATCCTGCGCAAGCCGGCCAACGATTACGTGCGCAACTTCGTGCGCGGCGTCGATGCGGCGGCCGTCTTCAAGGCCAGCGATATTGCCCGCAAGAGCCAGATCGTCGTGTCGGAATCGCCGAGCCGCGGTTCGCGTGCCGCGCTGTCGATGCTGGAAGAGCAGGATCGCGCATTTGCCTATGTCGTCAATCCGCAGCGCAAGTTCCTCGGCGTCGTCTCGGCCGATTCGCTGCGCAGTGCGCTCGACGGCCATGTGGGCCCGCTGGGCCTGGCCCATGCCTATCTGCCCGACGTGCAGACCATCGATGCAGACGAGCCCGTCGCCGGCCTGTTCGGCCAGGTGGCGCAACTGCCTTACGCCGTCCCTGTGGTGGCCAATGACGGCAGCTTCCGCGGCGCCATCAGCAAGACGACCTTGCTGAAGTTCCTCGACCGCGACACGCCAGCCATAGCCGAACAACAACAGAAAGGACAAGCATGAACCCAAGCACCGTTTCCACAGTAGAACCTGTTGTTGAACAGGCCGCCCAGATCAATCCCTGGGCGCTGACGCCGCCCACCGACGCCAGCACCGCCTGGCTCGACGCCGCCGCACCCGCCGTGCAGCCGGAACATGCGGCCGGCTTTCATCTGACGCAGATTTTCGACGGTTCGCTGCCGCTGGAAAGCTGGATCAACCAGGGCCTGGGCTGGGTCGTGGCCCATTTTCGCCCCTTCTTCCAGGCCGTGCGCGCGCCCATCGACAGCGTGCTGTCCGGCGTGGAAGGCGTGCTGCTGGCGGCCCCGTCGCTGACGGTGATCGCCATCATCGGCTTGCTGGCTTGGCAATTTACGAGCCGCACCCTGGCCATCGGCACCGTGCTGGCGCTGCTGCTCGTGTCGATGCTGGGCATCTGGCCGGAAGCCATGACGACCCTGTCGCTGGTGTTGACGTCGCTGGCCTTCTGCCTGGCCATCGGCTTGCCGCTCGGTATTTTCCTTGCCAGCAGCGACCGTGCACAGAATATCCTGCGCCCCCTGCTCGATGCCATGCAGACGACGCCCGCCTTCGTTTACCTGGTGCCGGTGGTGATGCTGTTCGGTATCGGTAATGCGCCGGGCGTGATCGTCACGATCATCTTTGCCCTGCCGCCGCTGGTGCGCCTGACCAACCTCGGCATCCGCCAGGTGCGTCCCGACCTGATCGAAGCGGCCCGCGCCTACGGTGCCTCGCCGTGGCAGTTGTTGACCCGCGTGCAGTTTCCGCTGGCCATGCCGTCCATCATGGCCGGTATCAACCAGTCGCTGATGCTGTCGCTGTCGATGGTCGTGATCGCTTCGATGATCGCCGTGGGCGGCCTGGGCCAGATGGTATTGCGCGGCATCGGCCGCCTGGACATGGGCCTGGCAACGGTGGGGGGGCTCGGTATCGTGCTGCTGGCCATCACCCTGGATCGCTTGACGCAAGCGATGGGCCAGCCACGCCGCGGCGTGCGCCACTGGTACCAGACGGGTCCCGCCGGTTTCGTGCTGCGCCTGGTGCGCGGCAACACGGAGAAAAATAATGTTGAACAGCAAGCAACGCTGGCCAACGCACAATAAGAAAGGATTTACATGCATCAAATTGACAATTTTAAAGTGACGCAAAAATCGCAACGCAAGTTCCAGCTGTTTTCCGCCCTGGCCATCGCCGCCATGGCCCTGACCACCAGCCTGGCCATGGCGCAGGCGCCGGCCGCAACGGCTGACGCGCTGCCCGGCAAGGGCGTCAAGGTGCAGCCGCTGCAAAGCTCGATTGCGGAAGAAACCTTCCAGACCATGCTGGTCGACAAGGCCCTGGAAAAGCTCGGCTACGAAGTGCAGCCGATCAAGGAAGTGGAATACCCGACCGCGCATATCGCCATCGCCAATGGCGACGCCACCTTCATGGCCGTGCACTGGGACCCGATGCACAAGGATTTCTATAACAATGCGGGCGGCGACGCCAAGCTGTCGCGCACGGGCCAGTATGCGGGGCCTGCCGCGCAAGGTTATCTGATCGACAAGGCAACGGCGGAAAAGTACAACATCACGAATATCGACCAGTTGCGCGATCCCACCCTGGCCAAGCTGTTCGACCACGATGGCGACGGCAAGGCCGATTTGACGGGCTGCAACCCGGGCTGGGGCTGCGAAGCGCTGATCGAGAACCACATGGATGCGTACAAACTGCGCGAGACGGTAACGCACGTGCAGGGCAGCTATGCGGCCCTGATCGCCGACACCCTGGGCCGCTACAAGCGCGGCGAACCGATCCTGTACTACACGTGGACGCCGTACTGGGTCAGTGGCGTGCTGGTGCCGGGCAAGGACGTGGTCTGGCTGAAAGTGCCGTTCTCGGCCAATCCGGACAAGGTGAATACCCGCCTCGACGATGGCAGCGATTACGGTTTTGCCGTCAACACGGCGCGCATCGTATCGAACAAGGCCTGGGCGCAGAAAAATCCGGCCGCGGCCAAGCTGTTCGAGGTGATGCAATTGCCCGTGGCGGACATCAATGCGCAGAACGAGCGCATGCGCCGCGGCGAAAACACGCAAGCCGATATAGCGCGCCATACGGCTGGCTGGATCAAGTACCACCAGCAAAAGTTTGACGGCTGGATCGCGCAAGCGCTGGCGGCGGCAAAAAAGTAAATTACGGCTGATACAGGCGTAAAAAAAGTGGCTACCGGTTTGGTAGCCACTTTTGCGTTAACGGCCTGTTTTGGTGGTTTTTGGTGAGTTTTCAGCCGTTTTCGGCCAGTTTCAGGTGCAAAATGGGGAAAGGCTTGCCAAAGGGGTCGCATTCCGAGCGGCTTTCCCCGATAAAACCCAGGTGGCGGTAAAAGCCGTGCGCTTGCGTGTTGTGCTCATTGACGTCGACGGCCGTGGCTTGCAAGCTGGCGATGGCGTGCTGGACCAGCGTGCGGCCGGCGCCGCTGCCGCGTTGATCGGGATGCACGAACAGCATCTCGATCTTGGCGTGCTCGACGCACAGGAAGGCGTACGGGACACTGTTGGCATCGCGTAGCACGTGCAGCAGGCGTTCGGCCGTCACTCTGGCCAGCTCATCGCGAACGAAGGGCATGAGGAAAGCGATATCGCTGTCGGCGAGAAAATCGTGGGTGGCGCGTACGGACAGGTGCCAGACGTCGAACAAACGGGGCAGGTCGGCGGCGTGGGCCAGGGAAATCGGTGATGGTGTCATGCGGAAATAATAACATTGCCCCGGGCTGTGCCGGGGCAGGGGGATGATCAGTCCTTCAAGTCTTCGATCAGGTCGATGTATTGTTGCTGTGCATCTTCCTTCGACGTGCCGGCCAGGGCCGCCCAGGCGTCGAACTTGGCGCGGTTGACGAAGTCGGTCATGCCAGGGCGCTCGCCCGTGGCGTCGCCGCTCGACGCTTGCTTGAACAAGGCGTAGATTTTCAACAAGGTCATATTGTCCGGACGCTCGGACAGGGTCTTGGAATCGAGCTGCGCTTGGTCGAATTGCTCTTGTAAACTCATGATGGCTCCTGTGTGCTGATGGAATCGCTGGAAAAGTGCGGCAGGCCCGACGGAGTGGCCACCGTGCGTGCTGCAGTGCCTGACATCATAGTGAAAAAAGCGCGCCGTGCATTAGAGGACACACTCAAAACAAAAGCGCCGCCGCTGCGTGAACAGGGGCGGCGCCAGGTACAGTCGCTCGAGCGCTGCGGAGTCGGTACTTATACGCCCAGCAGTTCGACGTCGAAAATCAGGGTGGCGTTCGGTGGAATCACGCCGCCGGCGCCGCGTGCGCCATAGCCCAGTGCTGCCGGGATGATCAGCTGGCGCTTGCCGCCCACTTTCATGCCTTGCACGCCTTCGTCCCAGCCCTGGATGACGCGGCCGGCGCCCAGCGGGAATTCGAATGGGTCGTTGCGGTCCTTGCTCGAATCAAATTTCGAACCGGCGCTGCCGTCGTCGTTCTGCAGCCAGCCCGTGTAATGCACGACAACATTGTTGCCGGCTTGCGCTTCAGCGCCTTCGCCGACGACGGTATCGATGTATTGCAGGCCGGAAGCGGTAGTGGTGGTGGTCATGATAATCCTTGTGTTGGCGATGAAAGCTTCAGATTGTAGAGCAATGAGTTGCAAAGCGCCATTCCAGGCCCGCTGCAGGGAAAATGGGGAAGTTACGACGAGGTTTGGCGACGGCTTGTATTTAAGGGGGGATTTCACACAATAAATACGGTGTTCCACGTAAAATGCATGTTTTGTATTTAACAGTGATTTCTTCCATGTTCCGCAGTCTACGCCGCCTTGTTTTTTCCTCGCTGTGCCTGGTTTCCGCAATATCGACGGCGCAAGCCGAAGTGGTGGTGGTACTCAATTCCCGTGATGCTACGGTGCAACTGCTGGACCAGAAAACCTACGCCCCCCTGTCCACCTTTGCCGTTGGCAAGGAACCGCACCACCTGATGGAGACGCCGGACGGCAAGTCGCTGATCGTCGCCAGCTCCGTCGGCAACGAACTGATCTTCCTCGACCCCGTGTCGGGCCAGATCCAGCGCCGCATCAGCAACATCCTCGACCCTTACCAGATCGGCTTTTCGCCGGACCAGAAGTGGTTCATCTCGAATTCGCTGCGCCTGGACCGCATCGACCTGTACCGCTACGACGGCAAGAACCTGACCCTGGCCAAGCGCATCGCGCTGCCGAAGCTGCCCAGCCACATGGCCTTCACGGCCGACAGCACCATGGCTTTTATCACGCAGCAGGGTAGCAACCAGGTCAGCGCCATCGACCTGGCCACGCAGACGGTGAAATGGACCATGCCCGTCGGCCCGGCGCCGGCCGGCATCACGATGACGCCCGACGGCAAGCATTTACTGGTCGGCATCATGGGCAGCGATTACGTGCAAGTGATCGACTGGCGCACGCAAAAGACCGTCAAGCGCATCAAGGCGGGCGCCGGCACGCATAATTTCCGCGCGCTCGGTGACAACCGCATGACGTTCGTGTCGAATCGCGTGTCGAACACGATCAACGTCATCGACCAGCAAACCCTGGAAAACGTGGGCACCATCAACGTGCCCGGTGGCCCGGACTGCATGGAAATCACGCCAGATGGCAAGACCATGTGGGTCACCCTGCGCTGGATCAAGAAAGTGGCCGTGATCGATTTGACCACGCGCAAGGTGATCAAGACGATCCCCGTGGGCCGCTCGCCCCATGGCGTGTATTTCGCCACGCACTCGCCGCGCATGTGATGACGGGTGTGATGATGAAACGCCTGATTTCCACAGGCCATGTGCCCGCCATGCTGCTGTGCGCCGGCACCATGCTGACGTCCGCGCATGCCGCCGCACCTGCCGCCGCTGCACCAGCCGCAGCATCAGCGCCGGCCGCCTGCAAGGGTACGATCTACATGACGTTCGACACGGGCAGCCAGTCGCAAGCGCAACTGATCGCCGATGTGCTGAACAAGCGCCAGGTGAAAGCAACCTTCTTCCTGGCCAATGAAAAGACCACGCGCGGCGATTATTCGCTCGACCCGTCGTGGGCGCCGTACTGGAAAGCCCGGGTCGCCGAAGGCCATGCGTTCGGCACGCATACGTTCGACCATGTGTACTGGAAGAAGGATCTGGCCAACGGCTTGATCCAGGTCAAGCCCCAGTTCGGCAAGGACGGCGGCAAATTGGCGTCGGTGACGGATCAGCAGTTCTGCGAGGAATTGCGCCGCGTCGATACGCGCTTCCAGGAACTGACGGGCCGCAAGCTCGACCCGTTCTGGCGTGCGCCGGGCGGCTACACGTCGCCGCGCACCCTGGCGGCCGGCAGCGCCTGCGGCTACCAGCATGCGGGCTGGGCGCCGGCGGGGTATTCCGGCGATGAATTGCCTAGCGATAAGTATCCAAACGCCATGCTGCTGAAGAAAGCGCTGGCGAACTTGCACAGCGGCGACATTTTCATTGCGCACATGGGCATCTGGTCGCGCAAAGATGCATGGGCGCCCGCCAACCTCGATGCCTTGATTTCCGGCCTGCAAGACAAGGGTTTCTGTTTTGCCACCCTGCGCGAGCATCCTGCCTACGCGCGGAAGAAGGGCCAGCCATGATCGCCGCCGACATCGTCAGTTTCGTCACCCCGATGATCGACGCCGTGGTCGATGCGTTTGGCGTGGCGCAAGGCTGGCTGTTCCAGACTGTGGTGAATCCCCTCGTCTATCACCTGGGCTTTGGCGAATTTACGGAAGAGGCGTTCGAGGGCACGGAGTGGCTGCTGATCGGCCTGTGCGAACTGGTGCTGCTGTTCCTCGTGCTGCGCCCGCTCGAAGCCCTGATTCCCGCGCAAAAGATCACGGACCCGCGCGCCCGCTGGAACGACTTCATTTACACGGTGCTGCACCGCATCGGCCTGTTTTCCGTGCTGGTCTTCTTCACGCTCGATCCGCTGATGGATGCATTGGCAGGCGCCTTGCGTTTCGACAATATCCATCCATTCAACCTGGAATCGCTGTTGCCCGGCATCAGTCCCTTGCTCAGTTTTATCATTTATTTTGTGATACTGGACTTCGTCGACTATTGCTACCACCGGGCCTCGCACCATTTCGGCTGGTGGTGGGGCTTGCACAGCCTGCATCACAGCCAGCAAAACATGAACTTGTGGAGCGATGACCGCAACCACCTGCTCGACGACTTCCTGCGCGACGTGGTGATGGCGCTGGTGGCGCTGGGCATTGGCGTACCTCCGGGCCAGTACGTGCTGCTGGTGTCGATTTCGCGCATCCTGCAAAGCTTGCAGCATGCGAATGTGAGGATACACTTCGGCCGCATCGGCGAGCGGCTGCTGATCTCGCCCCGTTTCCACCGCACGCACCATGCGATCGGCGTGGGGCACGAGTCGAAAGGCAAGGGCAGCATGGGCGGTTGCAACTTCGGCGTGGTCTTGCCGATTTGGGATATGCTGCTGGGCACCGCGAATTTCTCGGCCGGTTATGCGCGCACGGGCGTGCGCGACCAGCTGGCCCGTATCGACAGTCAGGGCGTGGGCCGGCCCGGGCGCAACTATGGCCGCGGCTTCTGGCAGCAGCAATGGCTGGGCCTGCGCCGCATGGTGGAATTTGCAAGAATCAAACGAAAAGGACGCCGTTGATGCGTAATGTGCTGAATTCGTATGGCCGTGCTTTCCTGTCGCAATTGCACGGCAGGATATTGCTGCTGAGCATAGCGCCGTTCATCCTGTCGCTGATCCTGTGGGGCGCCCTGCTGTATGTGGGCTTGCAGCCGCTGATCGACAGCCTGCATGCGCTGTTTACGCAATATGACTTCTTCCGCACCAGCGGCCAGGTGCTGGCCGCCTTCGGCCTGGGCATGCTGAAAGCGGTGATCGTACCCCTGATCGCCATGTTCATGCTGCTGCCGCTGATGATCTTGACGGCGCTGATCTTCATGGGCCTGTTCGCCATGCCGGCCATCGGCCGGCATATCGGCGGGCGGCATTTTCCGCAGCTGGAAAAGAAGCATGGCGGCAGCCTGCTGGGCAGCGTCGCCACTTCGCTGGCGACGTTCCTGCTGTTTATCATCGTCTGGGTGCTCATGCTGCCCCTGTACGCGTTTCCGCCGGCCGCACTGGTGGGGCAGGCCGTGCTGTGGGGCTGGCTGACCTACCGCGTGATGGCGTATGACGCCATGGCCGATTACGCCAGCGTGGAAGAGCGCCACGCCATCATGCGCACGCAGCGCTGGCCGCTGCTGGCCATCGGCATGGTCTCCGGCGCGGCCGGCGCCGTGCCGGGCATGCTGTGGATGGGCGGCGTGATGTCGGTGGTGTTCTTCCCCTTCCTGGCGGCGTTCGCCATCTGGCTGTATGTCTTGATCTTTATCTTTACGGGTCTGTGGTTCCAGTATTACTGCCTGGAAGCACTGGCGCGTTTGCGGGGCGTACGCGGCATGACCGACGTGGCGCCGGCGGACGCTTGAGTATTTTTATTGCATTCTACGAGGGAGTTTCATGGCTATCGGATTGATCATCATTGGCGACGAAATCCTGTCGGGCAAGCGCACGGACCAGCATTTTCCGAAAGTCGTGAGCATGCTCAAGCAGCGCGGCTTGCAGCTGAGTTGGGCGGAATACGTGGGCGACGAGCCGGCCCGCCTGGTCGCCTTGCTCAAGCGCAGCTTTGCCAGCGGCGACATCGTCTTCAGCTTTGGCGGCATCGGCGCCACGCCGGACGACCATACGCGCCAGGCGGCGGCCGATGCGCTGGGCTTGCCGCTGGTGCTGCATCCGCAGGGCAAGCTCAATATCCAGCAGCGGATCACGGAAATGGGCGAGGAGGCGGGCATGCCGGCCGATTTGAACTCGCCGGAAAACCTGCACCGCCTGAAAATGGCGGAATTCGTGCAGGGCGCCGAGCTGATTCCGAATCCGTACAACAAGATTGCCGGCTTTGCCGTGCGCGAACATTATTTCGTGCCGGGCTTTCCCGTCATGTCCTGGCCCATGATCGAATGGGTGCTCGACACGCATTACGCCCACCTGTTCAACCAGGTGCCGCACGCGGAACATGCCTTGCTCGTGTATGAAACGGCCGAATCCTTGCTCACGCCGCTGATGGTGCGCCTGGAAGCGGAGTTTCCGCTGATTAAGGTGTTCAGCCTGCCCAGCGTGGGCGATGCGCAGACGCGCCGGCATATCGAACTGGGCGTCAAGGGCGAGCCCGCGCAAGCGGCGGCTGCCTTTGCCGAGATGCGCGCCGCACTCGATACCTTGCAGGCGGAATACACCACCATTTGAGATGCAGCCAGTCCGGCGCCGGCGGCTTTTTCGCTGGCGTCCAGCCCGCCATGCATCTATGTACGCCAGCGTACGTTCCAAGACGTTGTTTTTTTGCGAAAATCTTCAATGAAGCAAGATTTTTGTGCGCGCTCGTCAGTCGTTTTCATGCCGATGTGGTGGAATGGTGAACAGGGGCCTTGCGTGTCGCACGCGCGGTCGCCTGCCTGTGCAGTAGCGTGTTTTTTTGATTCACCGGTATGGACATCATGTTAAGCAAGTTTTGTTGTGACCGGCTCTTGCCGGCCCTCGTCTTATCCTGCGCGGAGCGGCATCGCTGCCGCCTTTTCCGCGCCGTCCAAACCCAACCTTACCCCAGCATCCCATGAAAGACACAGGCGTCAATCTGGCCGCGCAAGAGCGGCCCCCCTCTGATCCAGCTCCCGAGGCGTCGCCGCCGGCGAGCCCGCCGAAGAAGCGCCGTTCGCGCATCTGGCCGATCTTTGCCATCATCGTGCTGGCGCTGATCGCCGGCGTGGCGTGGTTCGTCATGCGCGAAGTGCGCACGTCGGCCCTGCAGGCAGAGTTTTTCACGCGCCTGGACCGCCAGCTGGCGTTCAAGGTCGAGCCTGGCCCTGCACCGGCGGGCGCCATCCGCTATCCGCAGCACGGCCCGTATGACGAGCGGCTCGGCTATGCCAGCTTGCCCGACTTCATCACCAAACTCAATGCGCGCGACTACGCCGTCACGGCGCAGGCGCGCATGTCGCCGAAAATGGTGCAGCTGGTCGACCGTGGCATCTTTGCCACCTATCACGAGAAAAATCGCGCCGGGCTGACCATCCTCGATTGCCGCGCCGCGCCGCTGTTCGCGGCCAGCTATCCCGAGCGCATGTTCGACGGCTTTGCCGAAGCGCCGCCCGCGCTCGTGCAAAGCCTGCTGTTCATCGAAAACCGCGAATTGCTCGACCCGGGCACGCCCAAGCGCAATCCCGCCGTGGAATGGGACCGTCTGAGCAAGGCGATCCTCGACAAGGCGCTGAACCTGTTCGGCGGCCACCGCGGTGGCGGCGGCAGCACGCTGGCCACGCAGATCGAAAAATACCGGCATTCGGAAGACGGGCGCACCAGTTCCATGCAGGACAAGCTGCTGCAGATGATTTCGGCCAGCCTGCGCTCATACCAGGATGGCGAAAACACCATGGAAGCGCGGCGCAAGATTGTCGTCAATTACTTGAATACCGTGCCGCTGTCGGCAAAGAGCGGCTTTGGCGAAGTCAACGGCATCGGCGACGGCATGTGGGTCTGGTATGGCCGTCCGTTTGCCGAAGTGAAAACCTTGCTTAGTGGAAAAATGGACCAGCCGGGCAGCGCGCTGGCCTACAAGCAGGCGCTGAGCCTGCTGATCGCGCAGCGCCGTCCTTCCCATTATCTGGTGGCCGGCGGCGCCGACTTGGAAGAATTGACCAACAGCCATCTGCGTTTGCTGGCGCAGGCGGGCGTGATTTCGCCGCAGCTGCGCGATGCGGCCGTCGCCGAGAAGCTGCGTCCGTCGACGGCGTCCGGCGTGCAATCGGAAGCGTCGACCTCGTTCGTTACGCGCAAGGCCTCGAATGCCGTGCGCAACCACCTGGCCACCATGCTCGGCGATCCGCGCTTGTACAACCTCGACCGCCTCGACCTGAAAGTGGTCAGCACGCTCGACGCGCAGGCGCAAAACGCCGTCACCAAGGTCTTGCGCGAGCTGCGCGACCCGGAAGTGGCGAAAGCGGCGGGCCTGACGGGCAAAGGCATGCTGGGCAATGGCGACCCCGCCAACGTGGTCTACAGTTTTACCTTGCTGCAAAAGGGCGAGCAGGCCAACTTGCTGCGCGTGCAAACGGATAACTTTGACCAGCCGCTCGACATCAACGAAGGCGCCAAGCTGGACCTCGGTTCCACGGCCAAGCTGCGCACCCTGGTCACGTACCTGGACATCATCGACCAGCTGCACCAGCGCTACAGCGGCATGGGCGCCGCCGAGCTGGGCAAGATTGCCGTCGATCCCAAGGACATGCTGTCTCAGTGGGCGATTGCTTACCTGAAACCTTTGCCTCTCGGCGAAGCGCGCAACTTGCCGGCCATGCTGGCGGCCGCCATGGAACGCAAATATTCGGGCAATCCGGGCGAAGGCTTCTTCACGGGCGGCGGCTTGCACCATTTCGGCAACTTCTCCAAGCTCGACGACAGCCGCATCATGACGGTGCAGCAGGCGCTGCGCCAGTCGACCAACCTGGTGTTCGTGCGCCTGATGCGCGACGTGGCCCGCTACTACATGTTCTCGCGTCCCGATTCTTCGGCCTCGCTGCTGGCGGACGCGGACGATCCGCGCCGCGCCCAGTACCTGAGCCGCTTTGCCGACAAGGAAGGGCGCGAATTCCTGCACCGCTTCTATCAGAAGTACCGCGGCAAGAGCGTCGACGAGCAGGAAAAGATTTTATTGGCCAGCATCCGCCCGACGCCCGTGCGCCTGGCGAACATCTTCCGGACCGTCAACCCGAAGGGCACGGTGGCGGAATTCGGCGATTTCCTCAACGCCAACCTGCCGTCGCAAAACGAAGTGCCGCCCGAGCGCGTCGCCAAGATGTACCAGCAGTACGCGATGGAAAACTGGTCCTTGGCCGACCGCGGTTATCTGGCCAATGTGCATCCGCTGGAACTGTGGATGGTGGCGTATCTGCGCCAGCATGAAGGTTCCACCCTGACGCAGATGGTGGCGGCCAGCGAAAAGGAACGCCAGGAAGTCTACAAATGGCTGTTCAACACGCACCGCAAGCATGCGCAGGACCGCCGCATCGCCAATTTGCTGGAAGTGGAAGGCTTCCTGGAAATCCACCGCCAGTGGAAGAAGATGGGCTACCCGTTTGATTCGCTGGTGCCGTCGTATGCGACCACCTTGGGCGCGTCGGCCGACCGTCCCGCCGCGCTGGCCGAATTGATGGGCATCATCATCAACGATGGCGTGCGCAAGCCGAGCGTGCGCATCGATTCCATGCATTTCGCCGCCAACACGCCGTACGACACCATGGTCAAGCGGGGCAGCAAGGTGGAGGCGGAGCAAGTGCTGTCGCCGGACGTGGCCAAGGCCGTCGCCAAGGCCATCCGCGAAGTCGTGTCGGACGGTACGGCGAAACGGGCGAAGACGGCATTCGTCGGCGCCGACGGCGTGCCGATCCCGATGGGCGGCAAGACGGGCACGGGCGACCAGCGTTTCGACGTGTATGGCGCCGGCGGCCGCCTGATCGAGTCGCGCTATGTGAACCGCTCGGCGACATTTGTGTTCAATATCGGCGAGCGCTTCTACGGCAGCATGACGGCGTATGTGCGGGGACCGGAATCGAAGAACTATGATTTCACCAGCGCCTTGCCCGTGCAACTGCTGGTGTCGCTGGCGCCGAGTTTGATGCCGCTGATCGAGCCACCCGCGCCGGCCGAGGGCGTGGCCAGGCAGTGCACGAATTAACCGGCAGTATGCGGATTGAGCAAAACGCCAGCTTCCATGCTGGCGTTTTTTCTTGCTAGCCGGCAAACGCGGCCGTTTTATCTTCCAGGCGCGCGCGATAGGCGGCGATGGCCGGATAATCGGGGCGCTGCATCGGAGCCATCAGCCAGCGCTTGACGGACAGGCCCAGCACGATATCGGCCAGGGTGAACGCTTCGCCGCAGACGAATGCGCCCGTGCGCTGCAGCTGCTGTTCCAGCACGCCCATCATCTTGTTCCATCCGGCAATACCGGCTGCCAGCTGCGCCGCATCCTGGTGGGCCGGGCTGTGGCGCACCAGCGACATGAAGGCGTAGCGCCAGCTGTTGTTCAAATCGCCCATTTGCCAATCCATCCATTTTTCCACTTCCGCGCGGGCGCGTGGCGTGCTTGGAAGCAAGTCGTCGCGGCCCGCCTGCGCGCACAGGTAGCGGCAGATCGTGTTCGATTCCCACAGCACCAGGTCGCCGTCCACCAGCACGGGCACCATGGCGTTCGGGTTCAGGGCCAGGAAAGCCGGGTCGTCGGTGGTGCGAAAGCCGCTGCCCCAGTCTTCGCGTTCGTAGGGCAGGTCGAGTTCTTCGCACGTCCACAGGACTTTGCGGACATTGATCGAGGCGGCTTTTCCAAGAATTTTCAGCATGCGGGGCTCCAGAGGGCAGGTGATCGATCTGCCACTGTAGCGGAAATGGCCAGGCCGCGCATGTGAAAGTGCCTTGCATAGTTGAGGTTTTCTTGGCATCGTAGCCACCCATGAAACCTATGCGCCACCACATGTCCAAAATCCTCGCGTTCAGCCGCTTTTCCGTGCGCGATTTCCTCGCCACTGCCGGTCCCACCTTGCTGCTCGTCGGCGCATTCTGCGCGCTTGCTTACTGGCTGGTCGACCCGGCGCCGCCGCGCCAGGTGAGCCTGTCGACGGGGCAGGACAACAGCGCGTATGAAGAGTTCGGCAAGAAATACGCGGCTACCCTGGCCAGGCACGGCATCAAGGTGACCTTGCAGCCATCGCTGGGTTCGCAGGAAAACCTGCAGCGCCTGAATGCGGGCAAGACCGATATCGCCTTCGTGCAAAGCGGCTCGACCGAGCACGCCGATGCCGAGCGCCATGGCCTCATCTCCCTGGGCAGCCTGTTTACGGAACCCGTCTGGCTGTTCTTGCGCGAAGACAAGGCGGTAACGGAACTGACGCAATTGAAGGGCATGAAGATCAACCTGGGGCCGGAAGGCACGGGCGTGCCCAGCCTGTTCCGGCAGTTGCTGTCCGTGAATGGCGTCGAAGCGAGCGAGCTGACCGTGAGTGCCTTGCAAAACACGCCCGCCACGGTGGAGCTGCTGGAAGGGCGCATCGACGGCCTGGTGTTCAGCTCGGCACCGGAAGCGCCGCTGATTCAGATGCTGCTGCAAACGCCGGGCATCAAGCTGTTTGATTTTTCGCAAGCGGAGGCGTACACGCGGCGCCTGCCATTCCTCACACATGTGGTCTTGCCGCGCGGCATAGTCGACCTGGGCAAAAACATCCCGGCGCAGGATTATCATTTGATCGCGCCGACGGCCACCCTGGTGGCGCGCGAAGACTTGCATCCGGCCCTCGTCGACCTGTTCGTGCAGGCGGCGGCCAGTATTCACGGCGGCACGGGCTGGTTCCAGCAGCAGGGGCAATTCCCGTCCGCGCGCTACACGGAAATTCCTGTCGCGCCCGAAGCATTGAAATTCTACAAGGATGGCGCGCCCGTGCTGCAGCGCTATATGAGTTTCTGGCTGGCTAATTTCTTCGACCGCATGTGGGTGCTGGTGGTGGCGCTCGGTGCCTTGATATTGCCCTTGTCGCGCGTGGTGCCGCCCCTGTACGTGTGGCGCATCCGCTCGCGCGTGTACCGCTGGTACGGCCAGTTGCGCACGGTGGAGCAGGCGCTGGAAGACGTGCCGCAAGCGCAGCGCGCACAGGTGTATGCGGAGCAATTGAAGCGGCTGGACCAGATCGAGGACATGGTCAACCAGATCTCGATTCCCCTGTCGTTTGCCGATGGCCTGTATGGCTTGCGCAGCCATATCAATTTCGTGCGCAAGCGCATATTGACCTTGATGGGCGAGCATCCCGAGGCAGGCGAAGCGGCCTGAACGCTTAACTCGCTTAAACGAGGGTGACCGACAGCTTGCGCCCAAGCAGCGCGGCGGCCCGCTCCAAGGTGGAGAGCGTCACATCGCTGCCGGGGTCGAGCAGGCGGTCGAGCTGCGAGCGGCTCGTCTGCAACAGGGCCGCCATGCGCGTCTTCGACATCGCTTGCTCCTGCATCGCCTGCGTCAGTTGCCAGGCGATCACTTCCTTGATGGCGCGGGTTTGCGTTTGCTCGAAGATGCCTTCTTCTTTTAAAAAGTCGTCGAGGCTGCTGCCGAGATGGGGGGCGGTGGCGTTCATGTCAGTTCCTTGTAGCGTTTGCGGGCCAGCGCCAGGTCGTCTTCCGGCGTCGTCCGGGTTTTCTTGATAAAGCCGTGCAGCGCCACCAGGCAATCGCCGTGATGGCAGATCAGCACGCGCGCGATGCGGTTGCCGGGCAAGCTGCTGCGCACCTCCGACAAGCCGTGCCCGAGATGCTGGCACAGGGGCATGCCCACGGGCCAGCGCCATTGCGCATGCATCAAGTCTTGCCCGATCACATGGCGCTCTTCAAGCGGCAAGGACTTGAGCCAGTCGCGCACGGGTTCGCCGCCATTGCCGTTCGCATAGAACAGCAGGGTAATCTGCCGCAAGCCGGAAGCATCCATGACGCACCTCTACGTTGTACTATATAAGGTACATTATTTCAAGGAGAATTTGCGCCGCAATGGAAGAAAACGGGCGCGCATGGATGGTTGTAGCCGATGGCGGACCATCGCGTGGCCCGCCAGATCAAACACTGTTCAGATAGTCAGGCGGCCAGCGTCATGCGCCCAGCCACGGCAGCCCGGCCTTGCACCAGCCGCCGATCTGCTTGCGGTGGCCGTCCGCATCCTTGTCGCCTTCAAACCCTTCAAGGATGTCGAAGCAGTTGATATAGCCGTGCTCGGTGGCCAGCTTGGCGGCATGGCGCGAACGCACACCCGAGCGGCACAGGAACAGCAGCACCTCGTCTTTGCCGGCCTGGGCCGCCAGCTGCGCGAGGAAATCGGGATTCGGCACGCCGCCCGGGTAGGTGGCCCACTGCACCGCACCATGCTGGGTATCGGCGATGTCGACCCGGCCGACCCAGTCGCGCTCGGCGTTCGTGCGCACGTCGATGAGCTTGGCGGCTGCGTCCAGTTGCAGCAGCGCGTACGCTTCCTGCGGCGTCACGGCGCCGGCATACGGCGTACCTTCATTGGCCCGGCTGCGGGCAGTGGTCAGGATGTCGGCGGCGGTAGTCATGGCGTCCTCGATGAAAGTGGGCAGGTATGGTCGATTATAGTGCGCCATCCGCGCCCCGCAAACGGGAATGCCATGCTGCACGCTCAATGCACCACAACGAGGCATTTTTTAGAAATTCGCACAAAATGCACGATAATGGTGCGTTATTCGTTTTTCGCACTTGCATAGTGCATTCTTGATTTGACGCAAACTCAGCAGGAAAATCGCGGGCGGGAAAACTTTCATTGGGATAGCCGGTTTTTGCCTCTGGCGGCCAGGTCTCTTCTGAAGCTGGCATGGAATCTGCTATGATCCTTATGAGTTTTGGTGGCACGCAATGTTTGCTTCGCTTCATCAGCCCAGACGCACTAAGGTCGGCTCACCCCACATTCATTTAGGAGATACGCATGGCAATGACAGCCGCAGAAGTCTTGAAGATGGTAGAAGAAAACGAAGTCAAATTCGTTGATTTCCGCTTTGCTGATACCCGTGGTAAAGAGCAGCACGTGACGGTTCCCGTGTCGCACTTCGACATGGACAAATTCGAGTCGGGCCACGCCTTTGACGGTTCTTCGATCGCTGGCTGGAAAGGTATCGAAGCGTCCGACATGATCTTGCTGCCGGATCCAAACACGGCCAATATCGACCCGTTCATGGAAGAAACGACCCTGTTCATGCAGTGCGACGTGATCGAACCGTCGGACGGCAAGGGCTACGACCGCGACCCGCGCTCGATCGCGAAACGCGCCGAAGCCTACCTGAAATCGTCGGGCATGGGCGACACCGCCTACTTCGGCCCTGAGCCGGAATTCTTCATCTTCGACAGCGTGCGCTGGAAGATCGACATGTCGGGCTGCTTCGTCAAGATCGGTTCGGACGAAGGTTCCTGGTCGACCGGCAAGGACATCGAAGGCGGCAACAGCGGCCACCGTCCTACCGTCAAGGGCGGCTACTTCCCCGTGCCACCAGTGGACAGCTTCCAGGACATGCGTTCGGAAATGTGCCTGATTCTCGAATCGCTGGGCATCCCGGTTGAGGTACATCATCACGAAGTGGCCGGCGCCGGCCAGAATGAAATCGGCACCAAGTTCTCGACCCTGGTCGAGCGCGCCGACTGGACGCAAAACCTGAAATACGTGGTGTGGAACGTGGCGCACAGCTATGGCAAGACCGCCACCTTCATGCCGAAACCTATCGTTGGCGACAACGGTTCGGGCATGCACGTGCATCAATCCGTATGGAAAGATGGCAAAAACCTGTTCGCTGGCGACGGCTATGCCGGCCTGTCCGATTTCGCCCTGTACTACATCGGCGGCATCATCAAGCACGCCAAGGCACTGAACGCGATCACCAACCCGGGCACCAACTCGTACAAGCGTCTGGTACCAGGCTACGAAGCGCCAGTGAAACTGGCGTACTCGGCGAAAAACCGTTCCGCCTCGATCCGTATCCCGCACGTGGCCAATCCAAAAGGCCGCCGCGTCGAAGCGCGCTTCCCGGATCCGCTGGCCAACCCGTACCTGTGCTTCGCCGCACTGCTGATGGCCGGCCTGGACGGCGTTGCCAACAAGATCCATCCGGGCGAAGCCGCCTCGAAAGATCTGTACCATCTGCCGCCGGAAGAAGACGCACTGATCCCTACCGTGTGCGCTTCGCTGGAAGAAGCACTGGAAGCCCTGGACAAGGACCGCGAGTTCCTGACCCGCGGCGGTGTGTTCAGCGATTCGATGATCGACGCTTACCTGGAACTGAAAATGCAGGACGTGCAGCGCATGCGCATGACCACGCATCCTGCCGAGTTCGACATGTACTACTCGCTGTAATGGCGCCACGCCGGCAACGTGCCGGTAGTGAATAAAAAAACGCGGGTGAGGCGATGGTCTTGCCCGCGTTTTTTGTTATGGCGCCACAGTGCGTTGTTGTATAGTCGGCCCAGGAACGATGCGGCATGTGCCGACAGGAGTAGAGATTGACCAAGCATTACAGAATGGCGCTGATGGCAGGATTGCTGGGCGCGGCGGCACAGGCGCACGGGCAGTTATATGTGTGCGCCGATGCGCAAGGACACAAGACGTACACGGACAGGCGGGCTGGCGCGCATTGCCAGCTGCTCGATTTGCCGGGCGCCCTGACGGAGCCGCCACGCAAGACGGCGCCGCTGGCAGGCGCGCCTGCCCGACCCGCCACACAGGCGGCGGTCACGGCGGCGCCTGCCGCCGGCGCGTTTCCCAAGGTCGATGGCGCCGAGCAGCGCGCGCGCGACCTGGACCGGCGCCAGATCCTGCAGGACGAATTGCGCAGCGAAGAGCAGAAACTGGCGGCGCAGCGCCTGGAATTTAACGGCGGGCAGCCCGAGCGCCAGGGCAATGAGCGCAACTATGCGAAATACCAGGAACGGGTGGCGCAGTTGAAGGACAACATCAGCCGCACGCAGCAAAATATAGACGCCCTGAAACGCGAGATCGCGAATATTCGGTAAAGCACATGACACTAGACAACCATTCCAGCCGCCCGGCCCACCTGGCAGGCCTTGATCTGCTCGCTTCGGCCGTGATTCTGCTCGACGGCGACGGCCGCATCAGCTATGCCAACGCGGCGGCGGAAAACCTGCTGGAAAGCTCATTAAAGGCGCTGTCGCGGCAAAAACTGATGGCGCTGTTCCTCAATCCCGAGGAGCTGGCCGGCATCTGCGCGCAGGCGCTCGAACATAAATTTTCCGATTTGCGCCAGGACCTGAGCCTGGAACGCCTGGGGCGCGAGCCGCTGCGCGTGCACAGCATCGTCAGCGCCCTCGACGCACCGCGCGACGGCGTGCTGATCGAGCTGCGCGAAAACGTGCAGCAGCTGAAACTCGACCGCGAGGAGCGCATCCTCGACCAGAGCCAGGTCAACAAGGAGCTGATCCGCAACCTGGCGCATGAAATCAAGAACCCGCTGGGCGGCATCCGCGGCGCGGCCCAGCTGCTGGAGCTGGAATTGCCGGCCCTGCACCTGAGCGAATTGCGCGAGTACACGCAAGTCATCATCAAGGAAGCGGACCGCCTGCAGACGCTGGTCGACCGCCTGCTGGCGCCGC
Source organism: Janthinobacterium aestuarii (assembly GCF_046113285.1). Taxonomy (NCBI): domain Bacteria; kingdom Pseudomonadati; phylum Pseudomonadota; class Betaproteobacteria; order Burkholderiales; family Oxalobacteraceae; genus Janthinobacterium; species Janthinobacterium aestuarii. Next base: position 5,111,144 of record NZ_CP142524.1, on the reverse strand, counting down.
ACCGCCGCCCGCACATCGTGGGCGACGTGAATATCCATGAAGTGTGCGAGCGCGTGCGCAGCCTGATCCTGGCCGAGTTTCCCAGCGGACTCACCATTTCGCGCGATTACGATGCTTCGATTCCCGAGTTTCGCGGCGACAAGGAGCAACTGATACAGACCGTGCTCAACATTGCGCATAACGCGGCGCAAGCGCTGGCCGAGCGCATCGAAGCGGGCGATGCGGAGCTGATTTTCAAGACGCGCGTGGCGCGCCAGGTGACCCTGGCCAAGGTCCGCTACAACCTGGCATTAGACTTGCATATCATTGACAATGGACCGGGCATCGCACCCCAGATCCGCGACCGGATTTTCTACCCGCTGGTGTCGGGCAGGGAAGGCGGCAGCGGTCTGGGGCTCACCTTGGCGCAAACCTTCGTGCAACAGCACCTGGGCGTGATCGAGTGCGAAAGCCGGCCTGGATACACCGATTTCAGGATCGTTCTCCCCTTGCCATAAGCGAGGCAGTATCCCACCCATGAAATCCATTGCGGGACGCACACACTAATGAAGCCAATCTGGATAGTTGACGACGACGAATCAATCCGCTGGGTGCTGGAAAAAGCCCTGGCGCGGGAAAATCTCGCCACCAAGAGTTTTGCCAATGCGCGCGACGCCATCGCCGCGCTGGAATTTGACACGCCGCAAGTGCTCGTGTCCGATATCCGCATGCCGGGCGCGTCCGGCCTGGAACTGTTGCAGACGGTCAAGTCGCGCTTTCCCGGCCTGCCGGTCATCATTATTACCGCTTTTTCCGACCTCGATTCGGCCGTCGCGGCCTTCCAGGGCGGCGCCTTCGAATACCTGGCCAAGCCGTTTGACATCGACAAGGCCGTCGAGCTGATCCGCCGCGCGCTGGAAGAAAGCCTGCGCGAGACCAGCGTCGAATCGGGCCCGTCGGAAACGCCGGAAATCCTCGGCCAGGCGCCGGCCATGCAGGAAGTCTTCCGCGCCATCGGCCGTTTGTCGCAATCGAATGTGACGGTGCTCATCACGGGCGAATCCGGTTCCGGCAAGGAACTCGTGGCGCGCGCGCTGCACAAGCACAGCCCGCGCGCGGCGCAGCCCTTCATCGCCCTGAACACGGCGGCGATCCCGAAGGATTTGCTCGAGTCCGAACTGTTCGGCCATGAACGCGGCGCGTTTACGGGCGCGCAGACGACCCGCCGGGGCCGCTTCGAGCAGGCCGAGAACGGCACCCTGTTCCTCGATGAAATCGGCGACATGCCGTTCGACCTGCAGACGCGTTTGCTGCGCGTGCTGTCCGACGGCCATTTCTATCGCGTCGGCGGCCATCAGCCCATGAAGGCGAACGTGCGCGTCATTACCGCCACGCACCAGAACCTCGAGCAGCGCGTGCGCGACGGCCTGTTCCGCGAAGACTTGTATCACCGCCTGAATGTGATCCGCCTGCGCCTGCCCAGTTTGCGGGAGCGGCGCGAGGATATCCCCATCCTGGTGCGCCACTTCCTGGTGCAGAGTGCGCGCCAGTTGGGCGTGGAAGCCAAACGCATGAGCGAACCGACGATGCAGTTCCTCAGCAGCCTCGATTTGCCCGGCAATGTGCGCCAGCTGGAAAACCTGTGCAACTGGATCACCGTCATGGCGCCGGGCCAGACGGTGGAAATCAAGGACTTGCCGCTGGAATTGACGCAGGGGCAGGGCGATGGCGCCGCCACCGCTGCGGCGGGCGAGACTGCATCGCCAGCTGTTGCTCACCAGCAGGGCGGCCAGGTCTTCGAAGCGGCCGCGCCCGCCAACGGCGCGCCGCCGGGCTGGATCGGCTTGCTGGAATTGCAGGCGGCCGGCATGCTGGGCGCGGGACAGCAGGAAGTCATGGCCGTGCTGGGGCGGCAATTCGAATCGGCCCTGATCAAGACGGCGCTCAAGCATACGCACGGGCGCAAGAACGACGCCGCCGTGCGCCTGGGCATCGGCCGCAACACCATCACCCGCAAGATATCCGAACTGGGCATCGACGGCGCCAAGGACGATTGACGCCTTGCCGGACGGGGACTCTCCCGTCCGCTTTTTCTTGCGGTGTTCCTTGCACGCCACAACACCCACAGCAGGCGATAAGGTAAGCTGACGCCTGCCGGACTGTTTCGTCCGGTCTTCATTTGATTGTGGAACTGTATGCTTATAAACTGCGTGGCCTACCAGGATGGCAAAAAACTGGCCGACTTGCCGATCGACGATATCAGCGATTACGTCGAGCGCCCCGATTGCTTCGTCTGGGTGGCCCTGCTCGACGCCACGCCGGACGAGCTGAAACAGATGCAGCACGAGTTTTGCCTGCACGAACTGGCGGTGGAAGACGCGCAGCGGGGCCACCAGCGTCCGAAGATCGAGGAATATGGCGATTCCCTGTTTGCCGTGGTGAAAACCGTGGAAATGGTCGAGAATGAACTGGTGCTGGGCGAAGTCGATATCTTTGTCGGTGCCAATTACGTGCTTTCGTCGCGCAGCAACAGCTCGCAAGGTTTCCTCGGTGTCCGCGCGCGTGCCGAGCGCGAACCGCATCTGCTGCGCCAGGGCTCGGCCTTCGTGCTGTACGCGCTGATGGACGCGGTCGTCGACCGTTACTTTCCCGTGCTCGACGCGCTCGAATCGGAGCTGGAGCTGATCGAGGACCGTATCTTCGACCGTGGCACCGAGCGCGACAATATCGAACGGCTGTATCAATTGAAACGCAAGGTCATGGTCTTGCGCCACGTGGTGGCGCCCCTGATGGAAGCGGTGGGCAAGCTGCACGGCGGGCGCGTGCCGCCGCTGTGCCACGATACCCAGGAGTATTTCCGCGACGTGCACGACCATCTGGCGCGCATCAACGGCACGCTCGACACCATCCGCGATACGATCAGCACGGCCATCCAGGTGAATCTGTCGATGGTGGCCATCGACGAGAGCGAAGTGAACAAGCAGTTGGCGGCCTGGGCGGCTATCTTTGCCGTGTTTACCGCATTTGCCGGCATCTGGGGCATGAACTTCAAGTTCATGCCGGAACTGGACTGGCATTATGGCTATCCGGCCGCCGTGGCAGTGATGAGCTGTGTCTGCGGTTATATGTATTACTTGTTCAAGCGTTCCGGCTGGCTATAAAAATTTCCTGCGTATCTGTATTATTAAACAATAGCCAGGGGTACAATCGCGGCAAGTCCCCTGACCAGGGCCTTTGCTGAGGATCGCCGCGCCGGCAGCTTTGCCTGCGCTTCCCGTGCTGCGCAGGAGCATTCATGAGTATTCCGTTGTTCGATGTGAATTCGCAAGAACCCCTGTTCGATCCCGAGCAGCGGCGCACCCTGGCGGAAGCGGCCCTGCGCTCGATCACCGCCTCGACGGCGCACGCCCGTGGCGACGACTTCCTGCGCATCCTCGTCAAGGACCTGGCCGAAGCGCTCGACGTGCACTATGTGATCGCCGGGCGGCTGGTGCGCATGGACGATGGCAGCGAAGGCATCCGCACCCTGGCCCTGTGGGGCGGCGATGACTACCAGCCGAATATCGAATACAGCCTGCAGCACACGCCTTGTCAGGACGTGACTTGCCAGAGCATGTGTTTTCACGGCAGCGATATCCAGCGTCGCTTTCCACTCGATACCCTCCTGGTCGACATGCATGCGGAAAGCTATGTCGGCATGCCGCTGATCGATACCGATGGCAAGACCCTGGGCATCCTGTCGGCCATCGACACGCGTCCCATCGATGAAAACAAGCGCTTGCTGGCCTTGCTGCTGCTGTCGATCTTCTCGGCGCGCGGCGCGGCCGAGCTGCAGCACCAGGAGCGCACCCAACAGCTGGAAGAAATCGTGCGCGTGCGCACCGAGTCGCTGCTGGCGGCGCAGGCCAATCTGATCGAGCAGGAACAGATGGCGGCCCTCGGCTCGCTGGTGGCGGGCGTGTCGCATGAAGTCAACACGCCCATCGGCGTGGCGCTGACAGCCGCGTCGAGCATGGGCAGCTATGCCGACCAGCTGGTGCAGCTGCTGGGCGGCGCCAAGGTCAGCCGCACCGAACTGATCGACATTGCCGAATCCCTGAAAGGCGCGGCGGCCTTGATCGAGCGCAACCTGGCGCGTGCCGCCGACCTGATCGGCAATTTCAAGCAGCTGGCCGTGGACCAGGTCAGCGAATACGTGGCGGACCTGGCGCTGCACGATTATGTGCACGGCCTGGTGTCGGCGCACAGCCCGGAACTGCGCAAGGCGGCGCTGGGTGTGGAACTCGATATCGCGCCCGATTGCCAGGTACGCCTGGCGGCCGGCAAGCTGTCGCAAATCCTCTCGAACCTGCTGATGAACAGCGCCCGCCATGGCTATCCGCAAGGCGGCCCGGGGCGCATCACGATCCGCGCGCGCATCGAGGAGGAGGGGGAAGACGCCGCCGGGCGCTGGCTGCTGCTGGACTTCTCCGATGACGGTATCGGCCTGGCGCCGGCCGTGCGCGAACACATGTTTGAACCGTTCTTCACCACCAAGCGGGGCCAGGGCGGCTCCGGCCTGGGCATGCACATTGTCTACACCATCGTGCAGCAACTGGGCGGCCAGGTGTGCGCGATCGACTGCACTCCCGGCTGTCATATACAAATCAGGCTGCCGCTGGCCAGCTGATGCCGCATGGCCTCGCGGCTAGCCGCGAGCGCGCCTTATCCCTTGTCGCCCCTGCTTTTCATATGTTGTATGTACGCCATACGCATGTTGAGTTCTGTTGACACTCATATTCTTGCCGTGATTCTATGTAGTTGTCTAGTTGACTTTTAGTTGCCTAGTTCCATTTCTGTACACGTGTCCCAGCGAACTTCACGGCGCCTGATCCGGTGCCGTGCGAGGCGTTTCCTTTAGATGAACGAGTGTAATCCGGGTAACAAATCCGGAGTCATATATAACCGTACAAATGAAAAAGGGTTCACCATGCTTAAAGAAACCGTCATCTCTCGTGCAGTTCGCATCGTCTGCGCCGGTGGTATGGCAGCGGCCTTGTCCGTTGCCTCGCAGTCTGCGGTAGCACAAGATGCGCAGGGCGCCGATGCGCAAATCCAGCGCGTTGAAGTCACCGGTTCGTCGATCAAGCGTATCGCTGCCGAAGGCGCCTTGCCGGTCACCGTGCTGACCGCCGAAGCCATCCGCACATCGGGCGCCACTTCGGTCACCGATCTGGTCAAGAAGCTCTCTTCCGCCCAGGGTGCCACGAGCGAAAGTTCCTCGGTTGGGGGAAGCACCTTCGGTTTCTCCGGTATTTCCGTGCATAACGTGGGGGAGACGCGTACGCTCGTCTTGCTGAACGGCAAGCGCCTGGCCCAGTTCGGCGGCCAGACGCTGACGGGTTTCGCCGCTGGCTTCGACTTGAATTCGATCCCTATCTCGGCCATCGAGCGTGTGGAACTGCTGACCGATGGCGCCTCCGCCCTGTACGGTGCCGATGCGATCGCCGGCGTGGTCAACTTCATTACCAAGCACGATACGACGATCGGTGATGTGTCCATCGGCTACTCCGCACCAAAAAACGGTGCGCGTGAGAAACGCCTCAGCGCCACCAAGGGTTTTGGCAACCTGGACGAAGATGGCTACAACGTGGTGCTGACCTTTGGCCACGACGAGCGCGACAAGCTCGCTTCCGTCGACCGCAAGTTCGCCAGCACGGGCAAGGTGCAATTCTCGGCCAATGGCAAGCGCTATCAGAAGCAACAGTTTTCGGCCAGCCCGATTCCGGCCAATGCCACCGATGACAATGGCCAGCTGATCAGCCCTTACCAGAAGGCCAACGGCTCCTGCCCGGACAAGACGTTCCGCGTGATCGAACCGTATAACGACGGCAGCGGCCTGGTCGATGACTACTGCGGCTACGACTTCACCAAGGACCTGGAAATCTATCCGGAGCGCAAGCGTGACAACTTCATGGCATCGGGCACCTTCAAGATCGCCGGCCAGGAAGTGTATGCGGACGTATTGCTGTCACGCACGAAACAAACTTCGCGTATCGCCCCCGTGCCTGGGGCGATCGCTGTCGATGCAGGCACGCCGCTGCATGACAAGTATTTAGTGCCAGCTGGTATTACCGGCGACAGCACGGCTTTTTACCGGCTGTTCGACATGGGCCAGCGTACCTCGAAAGATACGGCCGATTTTGCCAGTGTGGTGGTCGGCACGCGCGGCATTCTGGCCGGTTGGGACTATAACGCTGCTTATAACTTTTCCGAAAGCCGCGTAAAAGGCAGTATTTCCGGCTATCCTGGTGCCATTGCTGTCAATAATCTCACATCGAGCGGCCTGCTCGATCCCTTCGTCGGCCCGGGCAAGCAGTCCACCGCGGCACAGGAAGCCATCAAGGCTGCCGCGTACACCGGTTACTGGGATGGCGGCACTTCGCGCCTGCAAACGATTAACCTGAATGGCTCGACGGAACTGCGCCGACTGCCTGGCGGCGCGATGATGCTGGGCATGGGAGTCAACATCAATCGCGAAGAATTCTCCGCGAAGCCAAGTCCGTTTGCGCAAGGCATCCTGGCCGACCCCGTGAAGGGCACCTTGTGCGGCGGCACGACAGGACTGGAGTGCGACCAGCGTTTCGGCGATGCGGCCAGCAGCCAGCCGTACAGCGCCAGCCGTACGTCGAAGGGCATTTTTGGCGAAGTCATCGCGCCTGTGCTGAAAGAGCTGGAATTGGGCGCGGCCTTGCGTTTCGATGAATTCTCGGACTTCGGTGGCGCCACCACGGCCAAGGCCAGTTTTAAATGGACGCCGGCACCCACCTTGCTGATCCGCGGCTCTGTCGGCAACGGTTTCCACGCACCGACAGTGCCGCAAGTCAACGCCCTGCAGCGCGGCTATGGTGTCACCAGCGAGAAGTACACGTGCACGCCGGCACTGCAGGCGATCGCCACGCGTCTGAACGCACAATGCCAGCCAGGCAATCGCCAGTACGACCAGCTGGCCGGCGGCAACCGCGAGTTGCAGCCTGAGAAATCGAAACAGGCGACCATCGGCTTCCGTTACGAGCCGATCAGCGCCATTACCCTGGGCGCCGACCTGTGGCATGTGCAGATCCGCGATTCCTTCGGTCAGTTGACCGAACAGCTGGTATTCGGCAATCCGTCCAACTTCCCGAAATCCTGGGGCGTCAACAAGGACGTGGGCACGGGTACCACCTACCTGGCCTTCCTGGCGGACAACCAGAATCTGGGCAAGTCGTTTGCCACCGGTGTCGATATCGATATCAGCGCCCGTTACCGTTCCGGCATTGGCCTGTTCACGTCGCAGCTGAACGCGACGCAAATGCTGCGCGAGGATGTGCAGCTGGAACGCGGCGGCAAGTATTATTCGGCGCTGGGCAACTTCGCCGATCTGGGGACGGTGACTTTCCGCACGCGTGGCCAGTGGACGAATACCCTGAAAACGGGCAACTGGGCCAACTCGCTGACGGTCAACTTCCTGTCCGGCTACAAGGACCAGGAAACGTCGGTCGACGTGCTTGACGCTTCGGGCGCCGTGACGGGCCAGGAAAAGATCCGCATGCAGGTCGGTTTCTATTCGACGCTCGACTGGCAAACGGTGTGGACGCCAAGCAAGAGCTGGGTCCTCACCGCCGGCGTGCTGAACCTGACCGACAAGAGTCCGCCATTCGTGCCATCGACGTCCGGCGCGAACCGCGGCCAGCAATTCGGCTATGACGACCGCTATTACGATCCGCGCGGCCGTACCGGCTACCTGAATGCCTCGTACAAGTTTTAAAGAGCGGGAGCAGGCATAAAAAAACCGGCACTGTGAACTCAGTGCCGGTTTTTTTTCGTCCCGCCGCAGTATGGGGAGGGCGCGGCCTAGCGGCGCGCCGCCATCGACAGCGCCACCGCCTCGGCCACCTTGATGCCGTCAACGGCCGCCGACAGGATGCCGCCCGCATAGCCGGCGCCTTCGCCTGCGGGAAAGAGGCCCCGTGTATTCAGGCTTTGCAAGTCGTCGTCGCGGCGCTTGATGCGGATCGGCGACGAGGTGCGCGTTTCCACGCCCGTCAGCACGGCGTCGGCCTTGTAGTAACCCTTGATCTGCTTGTTGAACGCCGGAAACGCTTCGCGCAGCGCCGTGATCGCGTACTCGGGCAAGGAGGGCGCCAGGTCCGTCAGATGCACGGCCGGCTTGTACGACGGTACCACGCTGCCGAATTCGGTCGAGGCGCGGCCAGCCACGAAGTCGCCGACCAATTGTCCTGGAGCATCGTAGTTGCCGCCGCCCAAGGCAAATGCGCGCTCCTCCAGCTCGCGCTGCAGGGCGATGCCGGCCAGCGGGTCGCCCGGGTAATCGGCCGGCGTGATGCCGACGACGATGGCGCTGTTGGCGTTGCGCTCGTTGCGCGAGTACTGGCTCATGCCGTTCGTCACCAGGCGGCCCGGTTCCGAGGCGGCGGCCACCACCGTGCCGCCCGGGCACATGCAAAAGCTGTAGACGGAGCGGCCGTTGCTGGCGTGATGCACGAGCTTGTAGTCGGCCGCGCCCAGGATAGGGTGGCCGGCGCTGGGGCCGAAGCGGCAGCTGTCGATCAACGATTGCGGGTGTTCCACGCGGAAGCCGATCGAGAACGGTTTCGCTTCGATGTACACGCCGCGGCGGTGCAGCATCTCGAAGGTGTCGCGCGCGCTGTGGCCGATGGCCAGCACGACGTGGTTGCTGGCGATGGTTTCGCCATTGTCCAGCACCACGCCGCGCACCTGGCCGCCATCGCTGCCCGGCTCGATGTCGAGATCGACCACTTTGCTGCTGAAGCGGTATTCGCCGCCCAGCCGTTCGATATTCGCGCGCATTTCTTCCACCATCTTGACCAGGCGGAAGGTGCCGATGTGCGGCTTGCTCACGTACATGATTTCTTCGGGCGCGCCGGCCTTGACGAATTCCGTCAGCACCTTGCGGCCGTAGTGCTTGGGATCCTTGATCTGGCTGTACAGTTTGCCGTCCGAGAAGGTGCCGGCGCCGCCTTCGCCGAACTGCACGTTCGATTCCGGGTTCAGTTCGCGCTTGCGCCAGAAACCGAAGGTGTCGACCGTGCGCTCGCGCACCTGCTTGCCCCGTTCCAGGATGAGGGGGCGCAAGCCCATCTGTGCCAGGATCAGCGCCACGAACAGGCCGCAGGGGCCCGTGCCGATGACGATGGGGCGCGGTTCATTGGTATGGCCGGCCAGCTGTTCGCCGCCGGCGACGAATTTATAGTCGGTATCGGGCGCGGGCATCAGGTGGATATCGTGGCCCAGGCGCGCCAGCACGGCCGCTTCATTCTTGACGTCCACGTGCAGCGAGTAAATCAACACCACGGCGCTGCGCTTGCGCGCGTCATAGCTGCGCTTGAAGACGGTAAAGCCGAGCAGCTCATCCGCGGCAATGCCGAGGCGCGCCAGAATGGCGGCGGGCAGGGCCGCTTCGTCGTGTTCGAGGGGGAGTTTTACTTCGTTGAGTCGCAACATGGTGTGTATTTTTAAAAATTGCCGGGCTCCGTATCTAGCGGAGAGTGTGCGGTGCCGCGTGACGGCATCCGGGCGCTATTTTACCTCCACATCGTTCACTGCTTCGTTTACCCGGACTTTTTTCGGGGGTGTAACAGGCGGCAGTGCCGTCTGTTCGCATGGTCGCCACCGTGCCGTGGCGCGATATGGCGGCGTTTCCTGGCTGCTACAAACTGGTGCAAAATCGGCGCGTTGCTGGTGCATCCGCCGCCCCTTGTTGGGGCGTGCAAATCGGGGCCAAATTTTCCCCGTAATTTGTGTTGCTTTTTTGTTGTGGCTGCTTGATTTTGTTGACGCCTTGCCATTGCGTGTGATTTGATAGTGTTTTGTTTCTTGCAGGTGCAATTCTGTATCTTTGCTTCGCACGCATTGAAGGAAATGAGCAGCGCTGCCTCTTGCCGCTGTCGCGTCCTCAATGGAATGCGGGATTTATTTTTGAGATGATGACGAGAGATTTGTTTTTATATGGAACTGTCCTGAAAAAATCTGATTGATTTATTGCGGGATGGATGTGCAATATATCCGACCTCGTCCCGTAAAATAATTTCGTCTTGCGCGTCATTTATTTTCCGGGCTTTTTATATTCATCTTTTTTAGAAACAACTCTTCCTGCAGCATTCTGCTGCCATTGGTGCAAAGCCACTGTTTGCAGGCATTCCAAGTAAATTTGATTATCGTCCGCGAGTGTTTTCATTCAGCCTGGATGCGCTTCTGTTCGCCTATTTTTTGTATAAATTGAAGTGTTGCGCCAACAGAACAGTTTTTCTAATTTTATTGACCAGTCCGTTTCAATATGTTCCGATGTGTCATTCTGTTTATTTTGCGTATGCAAAGTGGATCGAGAGGATGCCTTGTATGAAGGGATTACAAGGTGATGAGAGTAAAAAGCGTTCAAAAACGCATAAGTGTGAGTGATAAACTCCTTTACCAAAGCAGTAATACTGCGCTCATAAATAAATAGGGAATGACATGTTGAGAAAAACTGTAATAGCACGTGCATTAACGATCGCTTTCAGCGCATCGGTATTGAGCGCTGCGATTGTTCCAACGGTAATGGCACAGTCGAATGCCACGGGCAATATCATCGGCAAGATCGCGCCGGATGCCAGCGCATCGGTGCAGATCGTCGGTGCTGACAATGGCTTCAAACGGACCATTTCGCCCGATGCAAGCGGTACTTTCCGCATCACCTCCCTGCCAGTTGGCAACTACAAGGTGACCCTGCTGAAAGGCTCTTCCGTCGTCAGCTCGCAGGATGTGGAAGTGCGCATCGGCCAGGAAAGCGAAGTGGCGCTGCAGCAGGTGCAAACCGTGAACGTGACGAGCCGCCGCCGCGCGATCGATGTCACCAGTTCCAACTCCGGTTCTTCCTTCAATTCGCGCGAACTGGCTACCCTGCCATTGGCGCCTACGGTTGCCAACATCGTGCAATTGGCTGGCGGCACCACGCGCGCCGACTCGCGCTACGGCAACAACGCCGCCAGCTTCGGCGGCTCCAGCGCGTCGGAAAATGCGGCGTACATCAACGGTTTCCCCGTCACCAACAGCCTGTATCAGGTTGGTTACTCTTCCCTGCCTTTCGGCTCGATTGCTGAAGCGCAAATCATCACCGGCGGCTACGGCGCCGAATTCGGACGTTCGACGGGTGGCGTGGTCAACATCACCACCAAGAGCGGTACGAATAACTGGGAATTCGGCGCCGGCTTTACCTACGCGCCTGATTCGCTGCGCGGCAAAGCCAAGAACATCATGTTCCCGAATACGGGCGCCAATCCCAAGACGGATGGTAAGATCTACAACTACCGCGAAGGCGACAAGCTGACCGAGAAGGTCTATAACGCCTATGTCAGCGGCCCGCTGATCAAGGACAAGCTGTTCATCTATCTGGGTGGCGAATTTACCAAGATGGACCGCGAAACGGCGCGTCTGGCATCGACCAGCCAAGTGAACAACCAGACCGGCTGGCTGGTGCAGAAATCCGATGTGCCGCGTTATATCGCCAAGATCGACTGGAATATCACCGACAACAACCGCCTCGAATACACGCACATTTCGGACGAGTCGAATGTCAACGATCAATACTACGGCTTCAACTACGACACCAAGCAGCGCGGCTATGTGCAGAACGGCGGCGCCAGATTCAAGAACTATTCGGCAGGCGTGCTGTTCCTCAACGCCACCGGTGCCGCGCTGGCGGCAGCCCAGGGCTCGAACATCGACATCCTCAAGCTGACCAGCTATGTGACCGACGATCTGACCGTGCAAGCCCTGGTTGGCCAGGCGAAGACGCAACGCGAGCAAAATCCGTTCGGCTACATTCCAGGCTTGCGTCCAATCGTCGTTAGTTCTCCAGAGTTTAAGGTACCAGGCCTGAATTATTCGCCTAGCCAAGTGCAGGGTTTCAGCTCGGCCCTGCTGCGCGACGGCGCGCAAGACACCAACCGCGGTTATCGCCTGGATCTGGAATACAAACTGGCCAAGCAGCATACGATACGCGGCGGTCTTGACCACAACAAGATCAATGCCCTGAACGGTACGGAAGCGGCTGGCGGCGGTACCTGGACGTATCTGAAAACCGATCCGAACACCGTATTGTCTGGCCACAATATCTCGCCGGCAGCTGGCGGCGGTTATGGCACCCAAGGTTACTACGTGCGTGAAAACCTGCAGCGCGGCGGCTCCACCCCGACCGTCGAGCAGTCGGCGCAATACATCGAGGACCGCTATCAGGCCACCGAAAACCTGGTCGTGACCCTGGGCTTGCGCAATGAGTCGTTCAAGAACATGAACGGTATCGGCGAAACCTTCGTGGAACAGAAAAACATGCTGGCACCGCGTTTGAATGCGGCCTGGAATGTGTATGGCGACGGTTCCCTGAAAGTCTTCGGTACGGCTGGCCGCTACTTCATGCAATTGCCGGCCAACATGGCCGTACGTTTTGCCGGCGCTTCGCTGAACACCGACCGCTTCTACACCTACACGGGCGTCAACCCGACCACGGGCGCACCGCTGGGCTTGAACCCGATCAGCAATGTCGTGTCGGCTAACAATGAATTTGGCCAGGAAAAACGCGCCAATGAGCTGGCTTCGACCAACTTGAAGGCCCACTTCCAGGACGAGATCAACCTGGGCTTCGAGAAGGCGCTGACGCCTGACTTCAACGGCGGTATCAAGTTCACCTATCGCAAGCTGAAAAACACGATCGATGACTACTCGGATCCACGCGCCATTTCGGCCAAGCTGACAGGCGCTGAAAAAGAGTACTTCGACGATCATGGCTGGAACGGCGCCCTGTTCAATCCAGGCAAGGACAACACCTTCATGATCCCGGTGGGACCAAACGGTGCACAGCGCGCGGTGACGATTACGGCTGCCGATGCCGGCTTCCCGGAAAAAGCCAAGCGTACCTATACGGCGCTGGAATTCATGCTCGAACATCCGATGCGCAATGGCTGGTACGGCAAGATGAACTACACCTGGTCGCGCAGCGAAGGCAATCAGGAAGGTCAGACCAAGTCGGATAACGGCCAGGCCGACGTGGGCTTCAGCTCGGGATGGGACTTCCCTGAGACGATGATCAACGGCAGCGGCTTGTTGCCGAACAACCGTACGCACCAGTTGAAAACCTATGGCTACTATGAGTTCACGAGCCAGTTCGGCGTCGGTGGCAACTTGCTGGTGGCAACGGGCCGTCCTATGTCGCGTACTTGCAATATCCCAGCGTCCATGGATCAACAGGGCTTGGGCTTGTCGCAATACGGTTCGATCTTCTTCCTGTGCCCAACCGGCCCGAACGGCCGTGGCGCTTACGGCACGCTGCCAACGGAAATGCGCCTGGACTTGAACTTCATCTACAAGCCAGAGCAGATCAAGGGCATCGTGTTTAAAGTCGACGTGCTGAACGCAACCAACCGTCAGGTGGCGCAATCGATCGACGAGGCTTACAACACCAGCGCCGCTGGTACTGCCGTCAGCACGACCGCCGGCATGGTCAACTCCTACTCGAGCCCGCGCACCGTGCGCTTGTCGGCCCAGTACAGCCACAAGTTCTGATGTGATTCCCTCCTTGCCGGTTGACAGTCGTCAGCCGGCGGAGACGGGGATGCACGGACGGACGGATACAGCAAAGGCATCATCAGTCATGCCAGTAAAATGCCCCGCAAGCTGCAAAGCTTGCGGGGCATTTGTTTTGGCGGCACGCTCGGTGCCTGATCGTCGTACGCTGGCTTACATCCCGCCCCACAAGGCGCCCAAGGTGGCCAGCGCCGTCAGGCCCGCCGTTTCCGTGCGCAGGATGCGCGGCCCCATAGCCAGGCCGATGGCGCCGGCGGCCAGGGCCGCCTTTTCTTCCGCTTCCGAAAATCCCCCTTCCGGCCCCACCATCACGGTGATCGCCTGCGGCGGCTGGTGACGCGCCCAGTCGGCCAGCGACTGCTCCGCACGCGGCGTCAGGATGATGCGTTTATGTAAATCCTGCTGGCTGCTCCAGCTATTAAAATCTTGTAATGGCGCCAGCTGCGCCAGGCGGTTGCGCCCGCATTGTTCCGATGCGGACACGATGATCGCTTGCCAATGGGCCAGTTTTTTCTCCGCCCGCTCGGCGGACAGGCGCACGACGCAGCGTTGCGCCGCCAGCGGCACGATGCCGGCCGCGCCCAGTTCGATGGCTTTTTCGATGATCCAGTCCATTTTGGACGCTTCCGGCAGCGCTTGTGCCAGGGTCACGGCGTAGGGCAGTTCCGCTTCGCGCGCCGTGTGGGACTTCAGTTCGGCGCTGGCGCGTTTTTTCTCGACGTTGCACAAGACAGCCGTGTACTCGCCGCCCTCGCCGTTGAAGACGGTGATGGCCTCGCCCGGCATAAGGCGCACCACATGGACGTGGTGGGCGACGGCGTCGGGCAGAGCGATGGTGGCGCCTATGGCGAGTGGCTGGGGACAGAAAAAACGCGGCATGCAACATCCTGGCGGAGAGAAACAATGGGAGGTGCCGCGCCGCGCGCGGGTGGGGCGCGCGCGGCAGCGACTCGAGAGTGCAATTTTAGTGCCGCTGCGCGCGGCCGGGGGAAATTCTTGCCGCTGGGCCTGCGCGGCGCATCCGGGACGGGAAATTGCGTGGAGATAACAAGCTGACTAAAACGAAATGTTGTTTTTTGATTTCATAAATCATTGCATTATTGACAGTGATACTTTTGGCGTGGTTTGATGACTATACAAGTTGTGTTGAACGACATCAATTGTTTCCAGCAATGTCGTCCGTGATGTGATTCGGTATGGCATGGGGAGACGCCGCACGTTTCAATGCCCGGGCCTATGACCCCGGGCGCGTTGCGGCCAGCTTAAATTGGTTGGACAAGCATGCCACTGTAGCGGGAGGGGCCTTGCAGTTTTTCGCAAGACCATGAGAGATTTAAGTGATTATAAAAATACAAACTAATCGCTTATCAAGTGATATCAGGGATCATGAAAAGGAATAAGTTATGATGTTTCGCGAAAAAAAGAGTGTGCAGGTGGTGAGATTGGCGTTGGCCGCGTTCGCCGGCGTCGCAACGATGAGCGTGCATGCGCAGGAAGCGATCGATGCGCCGGTGCCTAAGGTGCAGCGCGTCGAAATCACCGGTTCGAGTATCAAACGCATCGAAGCCGAAGGTATTTCCCCGATCACCGTGATGACGCGCGAATCGATTGCCCGTTCGGGCGCGACGTCGGTGCTGGATCTGATGCGCAACCTGACTTCTGCTGGCGGTAACGGCGGTGAGCTGGCGACATCGAGTTCCTTCCGAAACGGCGCCACCAGCGTCTCGCTGCGCGGTCTGCCGACCCTGATTCTGTTGAACGGCTATCGCCTGCCGGCGTCCGGTTCGGACGATTATAGCGGCCAGACCTCCGTCGATCTGAACGCCATTCCGCTGTCGGCCATCGAGCGCATCGATGTGCTCAAGGACGGCGCCTCGGCCATCTACGGCACCGATGCCGTCGGCGGCGTCATCAACTTCATCCTGCGCAAGGATTACCAGGGCTTGACCCTCGACGCCAGCACCGGTTCGACCACCTATGGCGACGGGCAAAACCATAAGGTGTCCGTGTCCGGCGGTTTCGGCGACCGTGACGCACAGAAATTCAACGTGACGTATTCGGCCTCGTACGAAAAAACCAAGGCTATCCACGGCGTCGACCGCGATTGGGCGAACAGTACCGATTTCACCGGCCACAAGGGCGGCCTGTATCAGGGTGGCGTGTACGGCGCCAAGGGCCGCGATCCCGGCACCATATCGCTGGGCGGTTCGCAGCGCATGCCCGATCCGGAGTGCGACGCGGCCCACAGCAAGCCCTATCCGGATGCGCCGGAATGGGTGGCTGCGCCGAATCGCAGCTCCTGCATGTATTCCGCCGCTGAGTCGATAGACCTGGTGCGCCCGTCCACACGCTACGGCGGGGCGGTCACGGCGAACTGGGATTTGACGCCGGATGTGTCGCTGTTCGCCAATCTGTTTTACAACCACTTCGATACGCGCGTCCAAGGTTCGCCGGCCTGGATCCAAAATGCCGACCGCTCCGGCGTGCTGCGTGTGGCGGCGAACAACCCTTTCAATACCTACGGCGTGCCGGTCAATATCCGCCGCCTCTTCCCTGCCGCCGAGGGTGGTACGGGCACCAATGTTGACACCACCTGGCTGGTTGGCGGCGCCACCGGCCGCGCAGCCAACTGGGATTGGACCGTGTCTGTGGGCCACAGCCAGGAGAAGGGCGAAACGCGCGTGTACGGCTCCTTCATGCACGATAAATTGCAGAGTTACCTGGCGCAGGGCAAGTTCAACCCCTTCGGCGGCAACCATAATTCGGAGCAGATCATCAACGAACTGACGGCCGACCAGTACACCAAGACCAAGTCCTCGACGGACTTTGCCAAGGTGACCGCTTCCAGCGAATTTGGCCAGCTGCCCGGCGGCAAGATCGGTGTGGCCGTCGGTGCCGAGTACAAGCGCGAGAAGCTCAGCTACGATCCGTCGCAGGCTTGGCGCGATGGCGCAATCGGCATCTATTCGACCCTGCGCGGCATCGACGGCTCTGAGTCGCTCGGCGCCGTGTTCGGCGAGTTGGCCCTGCCGCTGCTGAAAAACCTGGAAGCGCAGGCGGCCGTCCGCTATGATCGCTACCAGTTGGCTGGCGGTACCACCAACCCGAAGCTTGGCCTGCGCTGGACCGCCTTGCCGACCTTGATGTTCCGCACCAGCTACAGCACCGGTTTCCGCGCGCCGACACTGTCGCAGCGCTTTAACGAAGGCCGCGGCGGTTTCGTCGCGACCAAGGATCCGAAGCGTTGCATCGTGGGTGACGCGTATTTTGACACCGCTTGCAGCGGTTCGGCGCTGTCTCTGCTGTCCGGCACGAAGGATTTGAAGCCCGAAAAATCGAAGCAGTTCAACCTGGGCGTGGTCGCCGAACCGATCAAGAACCTGACGCTGGGTTTAACCTACTGGAATATCAAGTGGAACGATCGCGTCGAGAATCTTGACAACGAAACCGTGTTGGCGGGCGAGGATGGTCAGTACAAGGACGCCGTCACGCGCTATGCCGTCACGGCGGAAGACCAAGAGAAGTATAACGCGCTGAGCGCCGCCCAGCGCGCGACGCTGGGTCCGTTGGTAGGTCGCCTGAAGCAGCTGCAGGTTGGCCTGATCAATCGCAGCAAGGTCGTCACCGACGGTCTGGATGTCGAAGCGTCGTACACGCTGCGCACGGCCGAGATGGGGCGTTTCAAGGTGTTCGGCGAGGCGAGCTACACGCTGTCCTACAACCGCACGCTGCTGCCTGATGATCCGGCGATCAATTGCCCCAACAACACGGCTTGCGAGGCAGGTGAATACGGCTATCCTAAGCTGCTGGCCAAGCTGGGTGTCAACTGGGACCGCGGTGCTTGGGCGGCGACGACGAGCGCCAACTTCACTTCGCATTACCACGTGGACCGGACACCGTCGGCGACGATCAACCTTTACTACGACGAGTACGCGAACGGCCTGATGATCCCGAGCGCGACCCTGGTTGACGCCTCGCTGTCCTACAGCGGCTTCAAGAACCTGGTGCTGCGTGGTGGCGTCAATAACGTGTTCGACCGTGCGCCGGCATTCGATCCATCGTCGAACATCGGCTACGACACCGCCTACGGCAATCCGCGTGGCCGCTACATCTACATGTCGGCGTCGTACTCCTTCAAATGACGTGAGGGTGGACTGACAGGCGGGGCGGGCCGATTTGCGGCGCGCCCCGCAGCGGCGTACGTCGCGAAAAACCGGGCCTGGCCCGGTTTTTTTTCGCCCCTGCCGGGCGCAAGCGGCACAAGCTGCGGCGGCGCGCGTTGCGCGGTTTGATTTTTCCCCTTGCTGGTCTGGTAAAATACATAGCTCTGACTGCGCCCAGCTGCGCTGCAAACGAATTTAAACTCCGCGACTGACCCACACCATCATGACAACTACGCTCCCGACTACCAAAATGGCCAATGCGATCCGCGCACTGGCAATGGACGCTGTACAAAAGGCCAATTCCGGCCATCCAGGCATGCCGATGGGCATGGCCGAGATCGCAGTTGCCCTGTGGAGTGGTCACTATCGCCACAATCCCGCGAACCCGAAATGGCAAAACCGCGACCGTTTCCTGTTGTCGAACGGCCACGGCTCGATGCTGCACTACGCGCTGCTGCACCTGACGGGCTACGACCTGTCGATGGATGACATCAAGGCCTTCCGCCAGATGCATTCGAAAACCCCGGGTCACCCGGAAGTCGATATCACGCCCGGCGTGGAAACGACCACCGGCCCGCTGGGCCAGGGCATTGCCAACGCCGTCGGCATGGCCCTGTCGGAGCAATTGCTGGCCGCTGAATTCAACAAGCCTGGCCACGACATCGTCAACCACTACACCTACGCCTTCGTCGGCGATGGTTGCCTGATGGAAGGTATTTCGCACGAAGTGTGCGCACTGGCCGGCACCCTGGGCCTGAATAAACTGATCGCCCTGTACGATGACAACGGCATTTCCATCGACGGCAAAGTCGAAGGCTGGTTCACGGACGACACCCCGGCCCGCTTCGAAGCGTACGGCTGGAACGTCATCCGCGCCGTCGACGGTCACGATGTGGCCGCCGTCGCCGCCGCCATCGCCGCCGCCAAGACCGCATCGAAGCCAACCCTGATCTGCTGCAAGACCATCATCGGCAAGGGTTCGCCGAACCTGCAAGGCGGCGACAAGGTCCACGGCGCCGCGCTGGGCGACAAGGAAATCGCTGCCGTGCGCGAATACATCGGCTGGGATGCCGCCCCGTTCGAAATGCCGGCCGACGTGTACGCCGCGTGGGACGCCAAGAAGCAGGGCGCCCTGCTGGAAGCGGACTGGAACGAGCGCTTTGCCGCCTACAGCCGCGAATTCCCGCAGCAAGCCGCTGAACTGACCCGCCGCATGCAAGGCGAACTGCCACAGGCATTCGAAGCGGCCCTGAGCGCCGCCATCGCGTCCTGCGTCGAGAAGAAAGAAAACATCGCTACCCGCAAGGCCAGCCAGAACGCCATCCAGGCACTGGCTTCGTCGCTGCCGGAATTCCTCGGCGGCTCGGCCGACCTGACCGGTTCGAACCTGACCAACTGGAAAGAGTGCGTGGCCGTGCGTTCGGGCCAGCCTGGCAACCACATCAACTACGGCGTGCGCGAATTCGGCATGAGCGCCATCATGAACGGCATCACCCTGCACGGCGGCTACATCCCGTTCGGCGCCACGTTCCTGACGTTCTCCGACTACAGCCGCAATGCCCTGCGCATGGCCGCCCTGATGAAACTGCGTTCGATCTTCGTGTTTACCCACGATTCGATCGGCCTGGGCGAAGACGGCCCGACGCACCAATCGGTCGAGCACGTCTCGTCGATGCGCCTGATCCCGAACCTGGACAACTGGCGTCCATGCGACACTGTCGAGTCGGCTGCCGCCTGGGGCGCCGCCGTGCGCCGCAAGGATGGCCCGTCGACCCTGATCTTCTCGCGCCAGAACCTGCCGTACCAGGAGCGTAGCGCCGAACAGATCGAGAACATCTACCGCGGCGGCTATGTGCTCAACGACGTGCTTGAGCCCAAGGCGATCCTGATCGCCACCGGTTCCGAAGTGGAACTGGCCGTCGCCGCCGCCAGCGCGCTGGCCTCGGAAGGCATCAACGTGCGCGTCGTGTCGATGCCGTCGACCGATGTCTACGACCGCCAGGACGCCGCCTACAAGGCCAGCGTGCTGACGAAAGGTGTGCCGCGCGTGGCCATCGAAGCGGGCGTGACCAGCTTCTGGTACAAATACGTGGGCCTGGAAGGCGCCGTGGTCGGTATCGACACGTTCGGCGAATCGGCGCCGGCTGGCGTGCTGTTCAAGCACTTCGGCTTCACGGTCGAGAACGTCGTCGCCAAGGTGAAAGCCGTTATCGCTGGCTAATATTGATTTTTAACGGTCCTGGCGATGTTGTCGCCGGGGGCGTGCATGTACCTTCTTTTTTAATCAGGAGCAGAGTATGACGATCAAAGTTGCAATCAATGGCTACGGCCGCATCGGCCGTAATGTGTTGCGCGCTTTCTACGAAGGCGGCAAGAAACAGGATATCCAGATCGTTGCCATCAACGACCTGGGCGATGCCAAATCGAACGCCCACCTGACCCGCTACGACACTGCGCACGGCAAGTTCCCGGGCACGGTCACCGTCGAAGGCGACAACATGATCGTCAATGGCGATCCGATCCGCGTATTCGCACAGCGCAATCCTGCTGAAATCCCATGGGGCGAGCTGGGCGTGGACGTCGTGCTGGAATGCACGGGCTTCTTCACCACCAAAGAGAAGGCTTCGGCTCACTTGAAGGGCGGCGCGAAAAAAGTCATCATCTCGGCACCCGGCGGCAAAGACGTCGATGCGACCGTCGTGTTCGGCGTGAACCACTCGGTGCTGAAATCGACCGACACCGTCATCTCGAACGCGTCGTGCACCACCAACTGCCTGGCACCGCTGGTCAAGCCATTGAACGACGCCATCGGCATCGAAACGGGCCTGATGACCACCGTGCACGCCTACACCAACGACCAGGTGCTGTCCGACGTGATGCATGAAGATCTGCGCCGCGCCCGTTCGGCCACCATGAGCATGATCCCGACCAAGACGGGCGCCGCCGCCGCCGTGGGCCTGGTGCTGCCTGAGCTGAATGGCAAGCTGGACGGCTTCGCCATCCGCGTGCCGACCATCAACGTGTCGCTGGTCGACCTGTCCTTCATCGCCAAGCGCGACACCACCGTGGAAGAAGTCAACGCGCTGATGAAAGCCGCGTCGGAAGGCGCCCTGGAAGGCATCCTGACCTACCAGACCGAACCGCTGGTCTCGATCGACTTCAACCACAACCCGGCTTCGTCGAACTTCGATTCGACCCTGACCAAGGTGTCGGGCCGTCTGGTGAAAGTATCGTCGTGGTACGACAATGAGTGGGGTTTCTCGAACCGCATGCTCGACACCACCGTCGCACTGATGTCGGCCAAGTAATTTTGTGACCGCATAAGAAAAAACGCCCTTCGGGGCGTTTTTTTATTCATGGCTGTGCGAATAAAAACGGCGCCGGTAGAAGCGCCACAAGACGCGCAAGTCGCGCAGCACGGGCACGCCCGATAGCAGGGTCAGCACGCCGGCGAGCAGGATGGTGGCGGCGGGAAAACCGATGTGCTTGAAGGCCAGGGCGCCGCTGACGCCGCCGATGAAGAAGCAGCTGATCAGCAGGCTGTGCGTCCTCAGTTTGCCGCGGTTGACCTTGACCACGCGGTCCGGCAGGTGGCGCCGGTT
This sequence comes from Janthinobacterium aestuarii, assembly GCF_046113285.1. Taxonomy (NCBI): domain Bacteria; kingdom Pseudomonadati; phylum Pseudomonadota; class Betaproteobacteria; order Burkholderiales; family Oxalobacteraceae; genus Janthinobacterium; species Janthinobacterium aestuarii. Next base: position 5,089,783 of record NZ_CP142524.1, on the reverse strand, counting down.
GTAATACGCCATCTTGCCCAGTTCGATGCCGATGTCGGTGGACAGCCCCGTCACATGCGTGGTGCGGATGACGGCGCCCGAAATCTTGGTGATGATGGCGTTCTGCAAGCCCATGACAAAGCACAGCAGCAAGATGGTGACGGGGCCCAGCACGTCGGGCATGGCGGCCAGGTAATTGCCCGTCAGGCCGAACAGCAGCAACAGCGCCGCTTCCAGCAGCAGGCTGGCGGCAAACTGGCTGTGCAGCCGGCGCCGCTTGCCCCAGTTCACCATGATGGCCGTGACGGCCGCACCGCTGACAAAGGCGAGCCAGGCGCCCAGCGCGGCAAGGGCTACCGTGACGTTGCCCAGCGCCAGGTCGTCCGCCATGCCCGAGACGATGCCCGTCATGTGCGAGGTATAGCCGCCGATGGCAAGAAAGCCGCCCGCGTTGACGGCGCCCGCCACCAGCGCCAGCACGCAGCCCAGCTGCAGATTGGCTTGCGTATCGCGCGCCGATCCGCTCAGACGGGACAGGTAATGGAGCGGCATGCGGGCGCGTTTTCCTCTTGCCGTGGCTTATTTATAGATGCCGGAGCCGACGATCATATTGTCGACCCGTTCGATGTAGCCGGATTTTTGTTCGACCACCTTGGTCAGGGGATTGGGCCACTTGAAGTCTACCCAGCCGCGTCCGGCCGGCGTGCTGGCCGTGGCGATCAGCGACTTGATGACGGCCTTGCCTTCATTGTCCTTCAGGTCGATCAGGTTCTTGCCGACCATCTTGGGATTGTTGCCGTGCGCCAGGGTGACGCCATTCATGTCGTACACATAAATGTACAGGTCACGGTCATGGAAGCTGGTGTTGGCGGGATCGGCAATGGCGGCAAAGGCCTTTTCCTTGCCGTCGGCCTTGATCATGGCCACGGCGCGCTTGGTCATGGCGATGGCTTCATCCGCGCTGCCTCTGGGGGCGGCCCATGCCGTTGCCGGCATGGCGCAAAGGATGAAACTGGCAACGAGGGCGTGGATGCCCGTTTTTACACTTGCCGTTTTTACACTTGTCTTCATACGCTGTCTCCTGGTATGGGCAACCCCGGCGCGGCCTGTTGTACGGCACCACTGGGAAGTGGAGTTGCCTGTACGTATCATACGCCGGCGCCGGGCTTATGCAATCGTTGCGGGAAAGATCGTGTGCCACAGGCGCATCACGTTGTCCGCATGCACGCGCACCCGCTCCGGTTCCACCCGGGCCAGGTCCTGCCCTTGCAGGCGCAGCTGATGCTGCAGCTTGCGCAGCGTGCGGTAGGCGTCGGCAACCGAAGCGGCCAGGCTGGCGTCGATCAGGCCCAGCTCGCCGCACAGGCGCAGCAGGGCGATATTGCCCGAGTTGGCCGTCAGCTGCGGATACTGCGCCGCATGCTGCAGCACCAGGTATTGCACCATGAACTCGATGTCGATCATGCCGCCCGGATCCTGTTTCAGATCAAAGCTGCCGGGACGGGGAGGATGCGCATCGAGCATCTTCTTGCGCATGGCCACCACTTCACCCTTGAGCGGACCGTTTTCCGGACGTTCCTTGCGCAGGATCGTGTCGCGGATGCGCTCGAAATGCTTGCCGATGCTGACGTCGCCCGCGCAAAAGCGCGCGCGCGTGAGCGCCTGGTGTTCCCACACCCAGGCCGCGCTGCTCTGGTAGCGCTCGAACGCCTGCACGCTGGACACCAGCATGCCCGAGGCGCCGTCGGGGCGCAGGGCGATGTCGATGTCGAACAGGATGCCGGCCGAAGTGTGCGAGGTCATCCAGGTGATGAAACGCTGCGCAAGCTTGGCGTACAGGCCGGGCGCTTCCTGGTCGTCGTCGTCGAACAGGAAGATGACGTCAAGGTCGGAGACATAGCCCAGTTCCTTGCCGCCCAGCTTGCCATATGCGATGACGGCGAATTTCGGCACCTCGCGGTGGCGCGCAGATAACGTTTGCCACACGGCTTGCACGGTGGCGGCGACGATGATGTCGGCCAGCTGCGACAGGTAATCGGCCAGTTTTTCCACGCTCAGGTCGCCCGCCAGGTCTTGCGCCAGGCACTGGAACAGCTGCGCGTGGTGCATTTCGCGCAGGATATCCATCTGCCGCTCCGTGTCGCCGGGGGCGTCGTCGAGCTGGCGCTGCAGGTCCAGCGCCAGCGCGGCCGGGTCGGGCACCGTGTTGCGGATGCGTTCATCGAGCAGCTCGTCGAGCAGGATCGGGTGCTGCGTGAGGAAGGTGGCGGCCCAGCCGCTGGCGCACACCATGCGCACCACGCGCTCGAGCGTGTGCGGGTACTCTGTCAGCAATGACAGATAGGCCGAGCGGCGCGCAATGGCTTCCAGGAAATCGAGCAGCCGGCCCAGGGTGGCCAGCTGGCTGGCATTGCCGTTGGACACGGAGCAATCGGTGATCAGGGGCAGGGCGGAATTGACGAGGGCCACCAGACGCGTGCGGCTCGCTTCGGGCAGGGATTGCAGGCGCGGTGCTTGCCACGTGGCCAGCAAACGGCGCGCGCAAGCTGCCGGTTCATGGAAACCCATGGCGGCAAAGCGCGCTTCGATGGCTTCCTGCTGGTCGGACGCGGCGCAGTCGTTCGACGTCTGCGGGTCGATGCCCGTGTCGGCCGGCGGCGTGCCGCTGCTCTTGTCGCTGAACATTTCGTCGAACTGGCCGGCGACAAACACGCGGTGCGCTTCCAGCCGGGCCAGCAGGGTAGCGACGTCGGGCAGGCCCATCATCTGCGCCACCACCAGGCGGTCGGCGTCATTCGCGGGCAGGGTGTGTGTCTGTGCATCGTCAAGATACTGCAGCCGGTGTTCGAGGTTGCGCAGGAAAGTGTAGGAACCAAGCAACTGTTCCACGATGGCCGGTTCCAGCAAGCCCTTGTCCGCCACCGTACGCAGGGTGGCGCGCGTGGAGCGCTCGCGCAGCTCGGCGTCGCGCCCACCGCGTATCAATTGGAATACTTGCGCGAGGAATTCGATTTCGCGGATACCGCCACGGCCCAGCTTGACGTTGTTGCTGCGGTCTGGATGCAGCCGTTCCTGGCGGTTGACCTCGGCGCGGATCTGGCCGTGCATGGTGCGGATGGCGTCGATGACGCCGAAATCGAGGTAGCGGCGGAAGACGAAGGGCCGCACGATGGCGTCGAGCGCGGCGATATCCTCCGGCTTGCCCGTCACGGCGCGCGCCTTGACCCAGGCGTAGCGCTCCCATTCGCGGCCCTGCACGATCAGGTATTGCTCCACCATGCCCAGGCTGGCGGCCAGCGGACCCGAGTTGCCGTTCGGACGCAAGGCCATGTCCACGCGGAAAGTAAATCCGTCCTGTGTGATCTCGGCCAGGGCGGCGATCAGTTTCTTGCCCATGCGAATGAAAAACTCGTGGTTGGACAGGCTGCGCTGGCCCGCTACGGTGACTTGCGTGTCGCCATCTTCCGGATACACAAAGATCAGGTCGATATCCGACGAGACGTTGAGCTCGCCGCCGCCCTGCTTGCCCATCGCCAGCACCATCAAAGCCTGTTCCTCGCCCGACTCCTCGCCGACAGGCATGCCGTGCAGGGCCACCATTTCGTCCATGATGGCGTCCACATGCGTGCGGATGGCGAAATCGGCAAAGCCCGTCATGGCCGTGACGACTTCATGCAAGTCGGCCTGACCGCCAAGATCGCGCGCGATCAGGCCGCAGACGAGCAGATTGCGCAGGCGGCGCATGGCCCGCTCGGGCGGCAGCGGCGGCGTGGCGGCGTTCGATTGCTCGGCCAGCGCGGCGGCAAAGTCGAGCCCGTCCAATGGTGCGCGCACCAGTTGCGCTACCTGCGCGGCGCGCTCGGGGGCGGCGTCCAGCCAGCGCTGGTAGAAACGGGAGGCGGAGATCAAAGGCTGTGTGCTCATGGTATCGGTAAGGGTCTCGTGGATGCTGCGTGCATGTTCTTGTTTAACTTGGCTGCGAACGGCGGGGGATGCGGTAAAATTGTGCCGCCGGCCCAATACCGCCGGTAGTGCGTGCTCTTCCGAACGATGGTAAGGGAGGCTTTGCTCAGACGCAAGCGCAAGGATGCAGGCGCGCACCACGAATGCAGACGATTTTTGCCATTATTTGACGCCGGGCCAGTTTATTAGCTTATTGATGCAAAAACCGCCAGAAGCAAGCGTGACAGAGCATGTGCCCTTGGCCCTGCGCTGGCAGCGGCTGCGTGCCGCCTATCGCCTGGCCAACCTGGCCACCCACCATGTGCTGGGTTTTACCATCAAACTGGTGCTGCTCGCGTATTTCGCCTTCGCCGTGCTGTTTTTATTCCTGCGCTACGCGATCCTGCCGAATATCGATTATTACAAAGGCGATATCGAGCGGGCGGCCAGCCGCGCGCTGGGCAACCCTGTCAGCATTGCGCGTATTTATGCCTCCTGGCATGGCGTGCGGCCCAATCTCTTCTTCGGCGACGTGACCCTGCGCGACCAGGCGGGCCGCCAGGCGCTGAGCCTGCCGAGCATATCGGCCACCGTGTCGTGGTGGAGCGTGCTCGGTTCCGTGCGCTTCACTACCCTGGAAATCACGCGGCCCGACCTGGACGTACGGCGCAGCAAGGATGGCAAGCTGTATGTGGCCGGGGTGTTGATCGACAGCACGCAAGGCAGCGATGGCAAGGGCGCCGACTGGCTGCTGTCGCAGCATGACATCATCATTCGCGACGGCAAGGTGCGCTGGACGGACGAAGCGCGCGGCACGCCGGAGCTGGCTTTGTCCCAGGTCAATCTGCTGCTGCGCAACCGCTGGCGCAGCCACAGGCTGGGCTTGCAGGCCACGCCGCCCGCCAGCCTGGCCGCGCCCATCGATGTGCGCGCTCACTTCACGCATCCGCCTTTCAGCACACGCATCTCCGATGTATCGATGTGGAAGGGCGAGCTGTACGCCGACCTGAAAAACGCCGACCTGGCCGCCTGGCGCCGCTACCTCGATTACCCGTTCGAGCTGAGCCAGGGCAAGGGCGCGCTGCGCGCCTGGCTGAGCCTGGATCACGCGCGCCTGGCCGGCTTCACGGCCGACGTGGGCTTGACCGAGGTGCAGGCGCAGCTGGGCGAGCATATCGCGCCGCTCGACCTGCTGTCGGTCAGCGGACGCATTTCGGCCAAAGAAGAGCTGTCGGCGCAGGTGCCCGACGGCAAGCCCACTTTTGGCGTGAATGGCCATCAGGTGGAGTTGACGAATTTCGCGGTGGAAACCCGCGATGGCCTCAGCCTGCCGCCCACGACCTTGTCCGAGCGTTTCATCGCTGCCACGAAGCGCAAGCCGGCGCGCACGGAAATCACGGCCAAATCGCTCGATTTGCAAACGCTGGCCGCGCTGGCCGACAAGCTGCCGCTGGGCGAGCAGCAGCGCCAGCGCCTCGACGCCCTGGCACCGCGCGGGCGTTTGCAGGATTTTTCAGCGCAATGGGAAGGCGAGATGGCCACCCCCGCCAGCTACCGTCTGCGCGGCAAGCTCATCGATCTGGGCCTGAATGCGCAGCCGGCGCGCCTGGCCGTGGCGAAGACGGCGACCAGCCCCGCGCAGGCCGCCTCGCCCGCCATTCCCGGCTTCGATAAGCTCAGCGGCAGCATCGACGCCAATGACAAGGGCGGCACCATTGCCATCGACGCGCAGGACCTGGTGCTGCAATTGCCCACGTACTTGAGTGAGCCGGCCTTGCCGTTCGAACAATTCGCCATGCAGGCGCGCTGGACGTTTGAAGCGGCCAATATGCTGCGAGTCGACCTGGACAAGCTCGATTTCAATCAGCAAGGCTTGCGCGTCGCCTTGCAAGGCACGCACCGAATGCCGCTCGACGGCAAGAACCTGGGGCAGGTCGATTTGACGGGCACGATCGACAATTTCCAGATCAACACCATCGGCCGCTACCTGCCGCTGCAAACGCCCGAGCACCTGCGCCACTGGCTGACGGGGGCGCTGGAAGGCGGCATGGCGCACGATGTCAGCCTGCGCCTGCGCGGCGAACTCGAACATTTTCCCTTCAAGGCCGACACGCCCGCCCAGCGGAATGCCGCCCAGCGCAATCGCGGCGACTTCCGCGTGGCCGGCAAGATCGAGAATGGCAAGCTGAACTATGCGCCCGGCGAATTTGCGGAAAGCGGTCCGCTGGCGGGCAAGGCGCCCCTGTGGCCGCAGGCGGAAAAGATCAAGGGCAGTTTTGTGTTCGAGCGGGCGCGCATGGAAATTCGCGGCGACACGGCCACCACGGGCGGCGTGGCCTTGACGAATGTCAAAGCCGTGATCCCCGACCTGACCGTCTTCGACACCTTGCTTGACATTGAAGGTAATGCGGCTGGACCGATGCAGGAATTCCTCAAGTACGTGACGGCCAGCCCCGTGCTGGGCTGGATCGAGCATTTCACGGACGAAACGACGGCGACGGGCAATGCCAGGCTGGCCCTCAAACTGCACTTGCCGATCGAGCGCATGCTCGAGTCGACCGTGCAGGGCAGCTTGCAGCTGGCGGGCAACGACGTGGTGCTGTTCCACGACATGCCGCCCGTGCTGGGCACGCAGGGCAAGATCGAGTTCAACGAAAAGGGCGTCAACCTCAATGGCTTGAATGGCAGCCTGCTGGGCGGGCCGCTGGCCATCTCGGGCGGCACGCAGGCGGACAGTTCGATTCAAGTGAAAATCGCCGGCAACATGACCATCGACGGCTTGCGCAAGACCTATCCGGCGCCCGTGCTGCAGCGCCTGGCGAAACATTTGAATGGCGGCGCGCGCTACAACGGCTTGATTACGGCGCGCGACCACCAGGTGGTGGTCAATGTCGAGTCGCCGCTGACGGGCCTGGGCCTGGATTTCCCCGCTCCCCTGAAAAAGCCGGCCGGCGACAGCCTGCCCGTGAAATTCACCCTGACGGGCAATGCGGCCAACGGCGCGGGCCTGCGCACGGATGATATCCGTATCGCGCTCGGCTCCGGCATCGCTGCCCGCTACCAGCGCCAGAAGCAGGGCAAGGACGCCTGGCGCCTGGTGCGCGGCGGCATCGGCGTGAACGTGCCGGCGCCCGAGCCCGATAGCGGCATGATGCTTAACGTCAACATGAAAACCCTGGACGTGGACAGCTGGATCGCCGCCGGCAGCGAGATCGCCGGCAGCGCCCCGGCGTCCGGCGACAGCGGCGCCGCCGACGATGCGCCCGATATCGCGCAATATGTGGTGCCGGACATGATGGCGGCCCGTGCCAGCGAACTGATGCTGGGCGAGCGCAAGCTGGAAAACGTCGTGGTCGGCGCCACGCATCAAAAGGATGTGTGGCAAGCCAATATCGACGCAAAACAAGTGTCGGGCTATGTGACGTGGCTGGAAACGCCGTCCGGTCTGGGCAAGATGACGGCGCGCCTGTCGTCGCTGATCATTCCGGAGTCGGCCGCCAACGACGTCAAGAATTTGCTGGAAGGAAAGAGTGGCGCCCAGTCGATCCCCTCGCTCGATATCGTTGCCGAGCAATTTGAACTGTTCAACAAGAAGATCGGCCGGCTGGAGTTGCAAGCCTATAACACGATGGCGGCGGGCGGGCGCGAGTGGCGCGTGGGTAAGCTGCAACTGTCGAACGCCGATGGCGCGCTGAGCGGCAGTGGAAAATGGGTCATCAAGGACGGACAAAGCACGACCAGCCTGCGTTTCGGCCTCGATATCGTCGATGCGGGCAAGCTGCTCGACCGCTTCGGCTTTGCCGACACGGTGCGCCGCGGCAAGGGCCGTCTGAGCGGCGATATCGCCTGGAATGGCTTGCCGTATTCGCTAGACATTCCCACCTTGTCGGGACAGATCGAGATGAAGGTGGAATCGGGCCAGTTCCTCAAACAGGACCCGGGCGCGGCCAAGCTGCTGGGCGTACTCAGCCTGCAAGCCTTGCCCCGCCTGCTGAAACTCGATTTCCACGACGTGTTTTCCGAAGGCCTGGCCTTCGACGGCATCACGGCCAACGCCAGCATCAAGCGCGGCGTAGTGACCACCGATAACCTCAAGATGCATGGCGTGGCGGCCACCGTGCTGATGGATGGCACGGCCGATATCGCCAATGAAACGACGAATTTGCACGTGGTGGTGATCCCCGAATTTAACCTGGGAACGGGACCGCTCGTGTACGCGCTGGCCGTCAATCCCGTCATCGGCCTGGGCAGTTTCCTGGCGCAATTGTTCCTGCGCGCGCCCGTGATGAAGGCACTTACCTACCATATGCAGATCGCCGGCCCGTGGAAATCGCCCGTCGTGACCAAGCTCGATGGTGGTAAATTGGAACCTGTCGCCATGCCCGCAGCGGCGGTGAACGATGCCGTGGCGAAATAAGTGCCATTCGGCAAGGTCGAATGTACAAGAGGTGAAATGATGCATACAGTTGCAGCAGTACAAATGATTTCCTCGCCTTCCGTGGAAGACAACCTGGCCACGGCGCGGCGCCTGGTGGCGCAGGCCGCCGCCGGTGGCGCGCAGCTGGTGGTGCTGCCCGAATACTGGGCCATCATGGGCAAGCAGGAAACGGATAAGCTGGCCCACGCGGAACAGCCTGGCAGCGGCCCCATCCAGGATGGCATGGCGCAGATGGCGCGCCAGCACGGCATCTGGCTGATCGGCGGCACCTTGCCCCTGATTTCCGGCGAGGAGGGCAAGGTCCTGAACACCACGCTGGTGTACGACCCGCAAGGCGAGCCGGCCGGCCGCTACGACAAGATCCACCTGTTCGGTTTTACGCGCGGCACCGAGTCGTACAATGAATCGCGCACCATCGTGCCGGGCGCGCAGGTACGCGCTATCGAGACGCCGTTCGGCCGCGTCGGCCTGTCCATCTGCTATGACCTGCGCTTTCCCGAACTGTACCGCGCCATGGGCGATTGCGCGCTGATCGTCGTGCCGGCCGCGTTTACCCATACGACGGGCAGCGCCCACTGGGAAGTGCTGCTGCGCGCGCGCGCCATCGAAAACCAGTGCTATGTGCTGGCCTCGGCGCAGGGTGGCCTGCATCCGAACGGCCGCCGCACCTGGGGCCACAGCATGCTGATCGACCCGTGGGGCGAAGTGATCGCCGTGCTGCCGGAAGGCGAGGGCGTGGTCAGCGGCGAGATCGACCTGGTGTTTTTGGCCGGCGTGCGCGAGTCCCTGCCCGCGCTAACCCATCGGACGATGTAAATTGAATGTTGAGAAAAGATAGCCATGATTCCATTTGAACCCAATCTGTCCAGCCTGGCCGTGGCGCGCGATATCCTGCTCACGCCCTTCGGCCTGGACGAAGACAAGCTGCTCAAAGCCCTGGGCACGATGTTTACGCACAAGGTCGACTATGCCGACCTGTATTTCCAGTCGACCAAGAGCGAAGGCTGGAGCCTGGAAGAGGGCATCGTCAAGACGGGCAGCTTTTCCATCGACCAGGGCGTGGGCGTACGCGCCGTGTCCGGCGACAAGACGGCGTTTGCGTACTCCGATGACATTTCCGAGCGGGCCCTGCTGGAAGCGGCAGCGGCCACGCGCACGATTGCGCGCGCGGGCGCCGGCAGAATCAAGATCGCGGGCCGGATGCAGCCGCAGGGCGGACGCTCGCTGTACCTGCCCAACGATCCGCTCGCCTCGCTCGATGCCACGGCCAAGGTGCAGCTGCTCGAGCGCGTGGAAAAGATGGCGCGGGCGAAAGACCCCCGGGTGGTGCAAGTGATGGCGGGCCTGGCCGGCGAGTACGACGTGGTGCTGGTGCTGCGCAGCGACGGCGTGCTGGCGGCCGACATCCGCCCGCTGGTGCGCGTGTCGCTGACCGTGATCGCGGAACAGAATGGCCGCCGCGAAACGGGCTCGGCCGGTGGCGGCGGGCGTTTCAGCTACGACTATTTCAGCGATGCCGTGCTGGAGCAATATGCCAGCGATGCCGTCAATTCGGCGCTGGTGAACCTGGAAGCGCGCCCCGCGCCCGCCGGGCCCATGACCATCGTGCTGGGACCGGGCTGGCCCGGCATCTTGCTGCACGAAGCGATCGGCCATGGCCTGGAAGGCGATTTCAACCGCAAGGGTTCGTCCGCGTTTTCGGGACGCATCGGCGAACGCGTGGCGGCCAAGGGCGTCACCGTGGTCGATGACGGCACCCTGGCCGGCCGGCGCGGTTCGCTCAATATCGACGACGAGGGCAATCCCACGCAGTGCACGACCCTGATCGAAGACGGCATCCTGAAGGGTTACATCCAGGACACGATGAACGCGCGCCTGATGAAGATGCCCGTGACGGGCAACGCGCGCCGCGAATCGTTCGCCCACCTGCCCATGCCGCGCATGACGAATACGTATATGCTGGGTGGCGACCAGGACCCGGGCGAGATCCTCGCTTCCGTGAAAAACGGCTTGTATGCCGTCAACTTCGGCGGTGGCCAGGTCGACATCACGAATGGCAAGTTCGTCTTTTCGGCCAGCGAAGCGTACATGATCGAAAACGGCAAGCTCAGCTATCCGGTGAAGGGCGCCACCCTGATCGGCAACGGCCCGGACGTGCTCAACCGCGTCTCCATGATCGGCAACGACATGCGCCTCGACTCGGGCGTGGGCGTGTGCGGCAAGGAAGGGCAAAGCGTGCCCGTGGGCGTGGGGCAGCCGACCTTGCGCCTCGACGGCATCACGGTCGGCGGCACGGCCTGATTTTGCTGAACACGGGGCGGCCAACACGGTTGTCGGATTACGCCCTCCGGGCTAATCCGACCTTGTATTATTCCCCTCATGCCGTTCGTGGTATTGCGAACGGTATCGACCGCTGTCAAAATCTTGGTAGGCATATCAAGACCGGGTAACTGGATGCCGTATCCGCCCTTAGGCCCCGAGCCAGCTCCGTAGATCTCGCACCAGTTACCCATCCTCCATGTCAAGATCGGACAGTATCTTTGGCACCGGCATGCCGGTTAGCCCGCATTTGCAAGGTAGATCGCAAGAGGACCACAGCATGTTTAATTTAGGAATCGACGTTGCCAAGGCCAAGCTCGACTGCGCGCTGCGCCTGCCCAACGGCAAGCATCGTAACAAGGTTGTCGAGAACAACCACCAAGGATTCACCGCGCTCCACGCATGGCTGCTGAAGCATGCTGCCGGCAGCCCCAGGGTGTGCATGGAAGCGACGGGCACGTATTGGGAAGGGGTTGCCGAATATCTCGCTGGACTTGGCATGGTGGTCAGTGTCATCAATCCGGCCCAGATCAAGGCCTTCAGCGCTTCGCGCCTGGTGCGCACCAAGACCGACAAGGTCGACGCACAGCTGATCGCCGACTTCGCCCATGAACGCCAGCCAGAGCCCTGGCAGGCGCCATCGCCGGCCGAGCAATCGCTGCGCGCGCTGGTGCTGCGCCTCGATGCCTTGCAAGCGATGCGCCAGCAGGAAAGCAACCGGCTTGAAGTGGCGCGCGCGGCGGTACGCCAGGGTATCGAGGATCATATTGCCTGGCTCGACGCCGAGATCAAGGCGCTGATCCTGGCGATCCGCCGTCATATCGATGACGACCCGGATTTACGCGGCAAGCGCGAATTGCTCGATAGCATCCCTGGCCTGGGCGAGCGCACGATTCCCGTGCTGCTGTCCTACTACGCCAATCCTGAGCGCTTCGACAGCGCCAAGCAGGCGGTGGCGTTTGCGGGCCTCGATCCGCGCCAGCACGAGTCGGGTTCCAGCGTGCGTGGCAAGCCACGCATGTCGAAGGTCGGCCACAGTTTCCTGCGCAAGGCACTGTACATGCCGGCCATGGTGGCAGTCCATAAGACGCCTTGGGGCAAGCGCTTCGGTCAGCGCCTGCGTGACGCCGGCAAAGCGCCCAAGCTGATCATCGGCGCCATGATGCGCAAGCTGGTGCACGTGGCATTCGGCGTGCTCAGGTCGGGAAAAATATTTGATCCGGCCTTGCACGCCGCTTGACGGGGATAACAGTATCTACTTTCTCTGACATGGCGCTCGCGTAGGTCGGGTTAGCGCAAGGCGCGTAACCCGACACCATTGCCGGCCGCGTCCACACGGTTGTCGGATTACGCGTGGCTGCGCCCCGCTAATCCGGCCTACGCTCCCGATTTTTCAGAACTTGTATTTCACCCCCGCACTGATGAAGCGTCCCGCCGCGCCCGCGTAGTCGAGCGGGTTGTAGCCCGTGGCGCCATAGGTCAGCGGGTCGAGCGGGGCGATCTTGTCGAACAGGTTTTGTATCGTCGCAAACACTTCCAGCTTGGGCGTGGCCAGCCAGCGGGCTGTCAGGTCTACCGTGGTGAACGAGGCGATGCGGCAGCCGCGCGGCGCGTCCGTGCCATCGGCGAAATGCGTGGCGCAGCCGTCCGGATCATTCTTGAACAGCACGTTGTCGAGCGGCGCGCGGTAGTTGACGTTGGCCGTGACCCGCCAGTTCTGGCGTTCCCAGGTGGCGCCCAGGTTGATGCGGTCGTCCGGCGTGCCCATGCAGTTGGACACATCGCAATTGCCATGCGTACCGGCAAAATCGCGCTGCGTGCCATCCTGTTCCGTGCGCAGCCATTTGTACAGATGCGTCCACTTCAAATCGAAGGTCAGGCTGCCGTAGCCGTTGTCCAGGTTGAAGCGCTGGCGGGCGTCGATATCGATGCCGCGCACCGTTGTCTGCGCCGAATTCACATAGTTGGCCAGCACGGCCGTGATGGCGCCCGGATCGCCGGCAATGCCGGTGGCCGTGGACGGGTCGCGCGCCACATGGCCTTCCGCGATGGCCGCATCCGTTTGCTCCTGGTTGATTTCATTCTTGCGGCGGATTTGCCACAGGTCCACGGAAATGCTGCTGCGCGGCAGCGGGTCCCACACGGCGCCCACGGAATAGCTGCGCGAACGTTCGGGCGACAGGTTCGGATTGGGCGAGGTGATGACGGCGATCGGCGCCGGATCGCAGGCCACTTCCACGCCCAGCGCGCAGCGCAGCGGATCGCTGGCGGTGGAGAACGCGGCCAGGCCGCCGACGCCGTTTTCCGCCGCGCTTGGAGCGCGGAAGCCCTTGGCAAAGGTGCCGCGCAGGGCCAGTTCGCGTATGGGCGTCCATTTCACGCCCACTTTCGGCGTGTAGGAATTGCCCACGTCGGTAAAATGGTCGGCGCGCAGGGCGCCCGACAGTTCCACGGTTTTCAGCACGGGCGCCAGCACTTCGGCATAGATGGCCGAGGCGTTGCGGCTGCCCTTGTAGGCGGAATAGCCGAGGCCAATGATATTGCCCCGTTCCGTGCCCGTGGTGGGTTTGAGTTCCGTCGCTTCGTGACGGAATTCCGCGCCCACGGCCACACCGAGGCCGCCGCCGTCGAGCTTGGCCACCTCGCGGCTGGCCTTGAAGTCGATCTGTGCGATATGCGTCTTGGCGTCGTTCGAGATGCGCGGCGACAGGGCCGCGTACAGCGCGGGCGAATTGAGGCCCGCGTTTTCCGCGATGCGCCACAGGCTGCCCGCCGGCAAAGCCGCATACGCCGGGTTCAGGCTGGCCGCCGCCACATTGGCGGCTGTCGGGTTGAGCAGGGCGAAGGCGACGTCGCGCTGCAGATAGCCGTTCAAGTCGTTCGAGACCTTGTTCTGCGAGTACAGCAAGGCGCTGTCGATATCCCAGCCCGCCACGCTACCCTTGATGCCGGCCACGAAGCGAGTGAAGGTGGAGTCGACTTCCGACAGGCGCGGCCCTACGTCGGCCGCCAGGTAGCGCAGCCGCGCCGCCGTGCCGAAATACGGGTTGTCCGGGTGCGCAGCACCGAGCGACACGCCGGCATTGCTGACGGGGCCGCCCGGATAGCCGACCGAACCGCTGACCGTCGAAGGCGTGGTGGCCGAGTTCGATTCGCTGTGATACACGTTCAATTCGGCATACGTTTGCAAGGCAGGCGTCAGTTGCCAGGCGGCGCGGCCGAAGAAATTGATGTTCTTTTGCTTGGGCTGGATCTGGCCGTATTGCTGCGCGGCATCGGTCAGGCAGCCGCCGCCCGGGTCGCCCTGCGGATGTGTGGTGAAGTTGCCGCAGGCGGCGCCGGGGAAGGTGCGCGTAAAGCCCACGCCGGCCAGGTTGCCGCGGTTGTAGTAGTCGAGCGTGTCGGGATTGCGCACATTGCCGTTGACGGCGCTGCCGGCCGCGTTGTTGGTGGTGATGGCGCCCGCGCCGCTGAGCGACTCCTGCGCGCTGAAGCCCTGGTCGCGCAAGTCGCTGCGGCCGACGGCGCCCCGTCCGGCCCGGTCGCGGTTCCAGATGGCGGCCTTTTCGCTGTACTCGAGGTTCAGCAGCACGTTGTAGCGGTCGCTGTCGATGTCGCCGAAGCCGTGCGTGATGGCGGCGCGCGCATCGCGCCCGTCCCACTCTTTCGTTTTGCCGTAATTGCCCTTGATGGCCGTGCCCTGGTAGTCGCGCCGCAGGATCACGTTGACCACGCCGGCGATGGCGTCCGAACCGTAGATGGCCGAGGCGCCATCCTTGAGGATTTCCACCCGTTCCACCGCTTCCAGGGGAATGATGTTCAGGTCGGCAAATACCTTCTGGCCATCGTCGGCCAGGCCATATGGCGCCACGCGGCGCCCGTTCAGCAGCACCAGGGTCGAGGCCGTGCCCAGGCCCCGCAGCGACACGCCGGAAGCGCCGGCGGCAAAGCCGTTGCCGAAGGTAGTGGGCACGGAGCCCTGGTTGTCGACGGCCAGGGTCTGCAGCAGTTCGGCCACGCTGGACTTGCCCGATTTTTCAATGTCGGCCGCGTTCAGGGTTTGCACGGCCGACGCCGTTTCCGCCTGCGCGCGGCGGATGTTCGAGCCGGTGATTTCCACGCGGGCAATGGGAGCCGCTTCCTGTGCCAGGACGGGCAGGGCGAGCAGGGCGCTTGCCAGAGCCAGGCCCATGCGTGGCGGTGAAAACGGATGGACAGATTGTTTGTAGATCATGCGAGTCTCCGGAAGGTCAGACAGAAAAAGGTGAGGTACACCTTGCAGTCTTGGCCGTGCGGCCTGGCGGAGATTCGATCTACATCAGTAGTGCGTCGCTTCCCAAGGTTAAAACGGGCTGGCGTGGCGTGCGCGCCACGGCGGCCCCAGCGTTGTTGTCCAGCCGGTGCGGACCTGCAGCGCGCAACTTTTTACGCTTTTTGGCGTGTTTTTCAGGGTGAAACGGCAGCGGCATGCGGCTTTGCCGACAAATACGCTTGCCAACCCTTGCGATTTAGGTTTATAGTCGATCATCACTTACGGATGACTCGCATGTTCGCTCGCCACTTTTTTACCGCTTATTTTTACTTTAGCAATTCCAACCCCAAAGGCGGTGGAGTAGCGGTCGGTTCACGTAGCAGCAAAAAACGAGACCCCAGCACATTCTAAAAAACCGCCACTGATGGCGGTTTTTTTTTACCCAGATGTTTTACCCATCCTTAAATTTTGGAGAAAATGATGCCCCGCACCGATGATTTGCGAATTCGCGAAATGAAGGAATTGACCCCGCCGTCCCACCTGATCCGCGAATTCGCCTGCTCGGAGCAAGCCGGACAGACCGCCGCCAGCGCCCGTATCGCCCTGCACCGCATTTTGCATGGCCAGGACGACCGCCTGATGGTGGTGATCGGGCCTTGCTCCATCCACGACACCAAGGCGGCAATGGAATATGCGCGCCTGCTGGTCAAGGAGCGCGCGCGTTTCGCGGGCGAACTGGAAATCGTCATGCGCGTCTACTTCGAGAAGCCGCGCACCACGGTGGGCTGGAAGGGCTTGATCAACGACCCGTACATGGACAACAGCTTCCGCATCAACGACGGCTTGCGCATGGCGCGCGAATTGTTACGCGATATCAATGAGCTGGGTTTGCCTGCCGGTACCGAGTTCCTCGACGTCATCAGCCCGCAATACATCGCCGACCTGATCAGCTGGGGCGCCATCGGCGCGCGCACGACGGAGTCGCAGGTGCACCGCGAGCTGGCGTCGGGATTGTCGTGCCCGGTTGGCTTCAAGAATGGCACGGACGGCAATGTGAAGATCGCCGTGGAAGCCATCAAGGCCGCCTCGCAGCCGCACCATTTTCTTTCCGTCACGAAGGGCGGCCACTCGGCCATCGTCTCGACCAACGGCAACGAGGATTGCCATATCATCTTGCGCGGCGGAAAAACGCCGAACTATGACGCGGCCAGCGTGGACGAGGCGTGCAAGGCCATCGCCGCGCAAGGGCTGGCGGCGCGCCTGATGATCGACGCCTCGCATGCGAACAGCTCGAAAAAACCGGAAAACCAGATCCCCGTGTGCGCCGACATCGCCAGCCAGGTGGCGGGCGGCGATGGCCGCATCGTCGGCGTGATGGTGGAATCGCATCTGGTGGCGGGGCGCCAGGATTTGATACCCGGCAAGGAATTGATCTATGGCCAGTCCGTCACGGACGGCTGCATCGACTGGAGCGCCAGCGTGGCCGTGCTGGAAAACCTGGCGGCGGCCGTGAAGCAGCGCCGCTTGCAGGGCGACGCGGACTAACATGGCGCGCAGCATGAAAAAAAGCCCGGAAAGCTAAGCTTTCCGGGCTTTTTCAGTTTTCAGCTGACAGGAAGCTTAGAACTTGTAGGAACCGCTCACATAGAACTGGCGGCCCAGGGCGCTCGAGTACGATGGGTTGTAGCCTACTTGATGCGAACCCGTGTTACGCAGGGTGAACGGCGGATTGCGGTCGAACAGGTTCAGGATGCCGCCCGTGATTTCCACGTTCTTCAGCGGACGGTAAGCCGTCTGGAAGTCGAAGGTGGTGTAGCTCGGCACTTCCAGCTGGATGCCATAGCATTCGCCAGGGCTGCCGGCCACGATCACGGCGCAATCGTCAGCCGTCTGTTCCTTGTCCGTGTAGCCGTTGCGGTAGCTGGCGCTCAGCGTATGCGTGAACTTGGCCGTCTCATACGAGGTGGTGGCGCGGATGATGTTGCGGAAGCTGACCTTGTCGTTCGAACCGTAGCGATTCAGGCTGGTTTCCCATTGATCATCGGTGCCCGGCGTCGTGTAGCGCGAACGCAGCAGGTAGGTACCCATCAGGCGGCTCGTCAGGCGGCCGTCCAGCAGCTTCATCTTGTGGGTGAAGTCGTAGTCGATACCGCGGTTTTCCACCTTGCCGATGTTAATCGGCAGCAGCTTGATGGCCAGCACGTCCTTGCCCGTCGAGCTGATGTGCTTGGTGGTGAACAGGTTGGCGTACTTGGCAGGATCGTTGAAGATCAGGCCTTCCGAAACCGCCGTGACCTGGTCGCGGATTTCCACGTTCCACAGGTCGAACGACATCGACAGGCTGTCGATCGGCTCGAACACGGTACCGATGCTCCATTGCTTCGACGTTTCCGGCTTCAGGTCCGGGTTGCCGCCCTGGAAGGCTTCGAACTGCTGGCGTCCGACGCCGCTGCAGTAGCCGGCCAGCGGGTGGCCGCCCATGCCGTTCGCTGCCGTCAATGGGCATTGGTAGTTACCGCCCGTGACGCCCCAGTCTTCCAGTGGGCCAGCGATTTCCTGCATGCTGGCGGCGCGGAAGCCGGTACCGGCAGCGGCGCGGAACATCAGGCTCTTGGTGGCGGAATACTTGCCGCTGACTTTCCAGGTGGTGGCGTTTTCTTTCTTGCCTACCGTCTTGCCCGTCAGCTTGTCGTCGATGGATCCGATCTGGTCATAACGCAGCGAGCCGGTCATTTCCAGTTTTTTCGAGATCGGCATCATCAGCTCGGCGTAGGCGCCGGCATTGTCGCGCGCGTATTCGCTGTCGACTTGTGCATTGTCAAACAGGATCTGCGCCTGCCTGGCGACGTCGGCCTGCTTCACCTTGTACGAGGTGTTGCGGTAGTCGGCGCCCACACCCAGCATGGCCGTGCCGCCTGGCAGCGAGAACACAGGGCGCGAAGCGCGGCCGTCGATGCCCTTCATTTCCACGGTTTGCGTGTTGTAGGTGCCGCTGAAGCCCGTGCCCAGCAGGGCCTGGCGCATGGCGTCCGGCATGGAACCGACAGGGTAGGCGAACGGGTCGATATTGCCGGCGGCTACTTGCGCGTCGAATTTGTCGGCCAGCGGGAAGCCGCTGACGTATTTCTGCGTCTGCTTGTTTTTCGAGTACGTCACGGCCGAGTTGATGTCCCACCCGAATGCATTGCCATCGATGCCGGCGACGATGTGAGTGGCCTTGGTGCCGTAGTCGTACACGCGGTTGCCCATTTCCGACAGGCGGTATTTTGCGACGGCGCCCGTGGCGTTGGCCAACTGCGCCGGCGTCAGGTTCGGTGCCAGATATTTGTTGAACAGCGGCGAGCCGACATCGACGGAGAAATCGGCCGGGTACGGCGCGATGCTGGCGACGACGCGCGCTTCGGTGTAGGCGAGGTCATAGAAGCCCTGGAAGCCGGTTTTGCCCAGCTTGACGGTGCCCGAGCTGAAGATGGCGTCGCGCTTCGATTCCGGATTGATTTCGATGGTCGATGGCGAATCGAAATAGCAGTTGCCGTCGCCGTAGAAATCCATGTTGCTGGCGGCGCATTTGCCGCCATGAGCCAGGGCGTACGGGTTCAGATTGACGTTGTCGATGAAGGGCTTGTTGGTCTCTGGGTTGATGACCACATTACCGTTCGCATCGGTGCGTTTGTAATCGACCGTGGCATTGCCAGGGGCCGAGCGCGAGGAACCGTTGATGAATTGCAGTGCCTTGCCGGTCTTCGGATCGTTGAAATTGATGATGCCGCTTTTCGCGAAGCTGCGCTGCGATGCCTTCAGCGATTTTTGTTCGTCATGGCTGGCCGACACGAAGATGCTGTAGCCGTCTTCGTCGATATCGCCGAAGCCCTTGCTGATCGAGATCGAGTTGCTGGCGCCGCCTTTTTCTTCAGGACGCGAATACTTGGCATTGATTTCCAGCGGCGATGCGCCTTTTTTCAGGATGAAGTTGACCACGCCGGCGATGGCGTCGGCGCCGTACAGGGCCGAGGCGCCGTCCGTCAGCACTTCCACGCGCTCGATGGCCGACAGGGGGATCGAATTGAGGTCGATGGTGGTGCCGGAATTGGATGGCGCGATACGGCGGCCGTTCAGCAGCACCAGCGTGTAGGCCGCGCCGATATCGTGGATCGAGGCCGTGGTGACGCCGCCGCCGCCGCCGCCCACCGAATCGGCGGCCACGGAGAAGCCCTGCATCGCAGGAATTTGCTGGATGAAATCGGTCACCGTGGTGACGCCGGTTTTCTTGATGTCTTTCTGGTTGAACGACTGCACCGGCAGCGACGCTTCGGAAGCGATGCGCTTGATGCTCGAACCCGTGACTTCCACGCGTTGCATGGTGCCATCTGTTGTTTCTTGTGCGTACGCGGCGTGCATGCTCAGGGCCATGCCGCCTGCAAACATCAGGCGCAGCGACCGCGATATTACATTTTCTATCATCATCTGAAATTCCTTGTTATTGTGATAAAGGCGGCAATTATTTTGAAATAACTTGTTGCTTGCCAACAATTTATTTGCCTTTTTGAAAATCCACCAATGAAAATTCTGTAAATTTTCTGGGCCCTCATCAAAACATTCACGATTCAGATTGTCAATTTCACGCGGACTTTTTGGACGAAATGCAACATTTCCCTGTTTTTTTTGTAATCCTTCAGCAATAAAGTATCGTGAACCCTTGTCAGCCTTGCTCAGATGCGTAAAATAAAACGGCGCACATCATAGCTGATGGCGCCGCTTTTCTGTTGCTGGCACGCTGTTGCCGGCGCTGCCTGTTTTATCTATTGACCTGAAAATTCCCCTTAAAACGTATAGCTGCCGCGCAGGTACCAGGCGCGCCCGATCGGGTCCGTGTAACGCGGGTCGTAACCTTTCTGGAACAAGGTGCCCTGGTTCGAGAACGGCGGTTCCCTGTCGAACAGGTTTTTCACGCCGGCCGTCAGCAGCAAGCCTTTCCACGCGTAGCTGCCCGACACGTTCAGCAGGCTGTACGACGGCACATCGTGGCGGAACTGCGGATCCACCAGATTCTGATCCGTGTAGCCGGACTTGAACGATTGCGACACGGTGGCGCCCCAGTTGCCCATGCGCCAGTTCAGCGCGGCCGTATGTTTCCAGCGGAACACGGGATTGTTGTCCGCGTAGCGGCCCACGTTGGCAATGAAGGCGCCGCCCCGTTCGTTCTGGTAGTCATACTTGCGGGTCCACGTGCCATCGACCGACACGCTGACATCGCCATACGCGCCACGGGCCAGGCGCGCATTGAGGCTGACGTCGATGCCGTCCGTTTTCACTTCGCCGAGATTGTCGTTCAAGTCCAGGATGGCGTAGGGCGAACCATCGGGATTGCGCAGGAACAAGGCCTTGTATTTCTCGTAGTTGCCGAAGATCGATTGCTCGGGCAAGGACGAAATCTTGTCCTTCAAATGGATGTTCCAGTAATCGATGGCGAGCGTGACTTCCTTGACGGGTTCGAGCACGAGGCCGAGGGCAAAGGTCGTGGATTTTTCCGGTTTCAGCTTTTCATTGCCGCCCTGTAGCTTGAACTGCTGCAAGTCGCAATCGCGCAAGGGGTTGGCACCGGGCTGCGGCACGCCGCCGGGGCACAAAATCGGGTCATCATAGGTATCGTTGGTATCGTTCTTCGACGGCGGCGCATTCTTTTCAAACAGGGTGGGCGCGCGGAAACCCGTACTGGCCGAGCCGCGCAGCACCAGCGCGCTGCTGGCCTGGTAGCGCAGGGCCAGCTTCGGATTGGTGGTGCTGCCCACGTCGCTGTAATGGTCGAAGCGGGCGGCAAGCTGTACTTCCAGGTCCTTGATCAGCGGCAAGTTGACTTCGCCGAAGACAGCTTCGATGGTCCGCGAACCGCTCTTCGACAGCGAGCCCGACAGACCGGAACTGGCAGCCTGGCCGGCGATGTCGCGGTTGACGTTGAAGTCGGCCTTTTCGCGCCGCGCCTCGCCGCCCAGCGCGATGGCCAGCGGGCCGCCGGCCAGCTGCATCAGTTCGCGGCTGCCCTTGATGTCGAAGCCCGTGGTGGTGACCTTGGCGCTTTGCACTTCGCCGCGCAGTGCCGTGCTGGCCAGGTAAGCCTTGCCGGCCGCATCCTGCTCGCCGAAGGGATTGAGGATGCCGTTCAGCACGCCAGCGGCAAAACCCGCATCCTGCACATAGCCGTTCGTGAATTTTTCCGACGACTTGCTGATGGCATGGCTCAGGCCCGTCTTGTAGTCCCAGCCGGCCAGCTCGCCTTCGAGGGCCAGCACCAGGCGGTCCGCCTTGCCGTCCGAATCGATCTGCCGCTGGCCCGCCTCGACGGGGCGCCAGTTGACGCTCAGCGGCTGGCCCGACAAGCCCGGCTGGGCCGGTACGCCGCCCGCATTGCCCGGATAATATTTGCTGCTGATGGGCAGAATCAGGCCCGTTTGCGGCGGCGGCGCCGTGCGTGCCTTCACCTTGTTTTCCGAATGCAGGTATTCCACCGTGGCCAGGTGGCCGCCGCCCAGCTTGAAGGCGCCCTTGCCGAAGAAGGCTATTTGCTGCTGTGCGGGCAAGTCGTCGATCTGGCGCGTGTAATCCTGGCGGCAGGTGCCGTTCGCCGGCACGGCCGGCACCGACAGCGGCGGCAGGCAGCCGCTGGCCGCGTAGGGGTTGCCGGCCAGGCCATTGCCGCCGTTGGCCGCCGCATCGAAGTAGTTGCCAGGAAACGTCGTGCCGCTGGTAATGGACAGGCCGCGCGAGGGGACGATGCCGGTGGCTGAAAAAGCACGGTCCTGCGACGTGAGCACGTTTTGCTTGTGGTAGTCGAGCACGCCGAAGATATTGTAGCCGTCCGTGTCGAGCTTGCCGAAACCCGTCGACAGGTTGATGCGGTGCTCGCCGCCGCCCTTGTGTTCGGGGGCGACCACTTCGGCCGTGATGTTCGTGACGTTGACCGAGCGCTTGGTGATGAAGTTGATGACGCCGCCGATGGCGTCCGTGCCATAGATGGCCGAGGCGCCGTCGCGCAGCACTTCGACGCGCTCGAGGGCGGCAATCGGAATGATGTTCAGGTCGACGCTGGCGCCGTCATACGGATGGTTGGCGATGCGCCGGCCATTGAGCAGCACCAGGGTCTTGTCGCCGCCCAGGCCGCGCAAGTCGGCGCTGGCCTGGCCGCCCGTGGGCAAGCCGCTGGTATTGCCGCCGACGGCATTGCCGCTGCCCATGCTGGACGCATTCGAGGGTATCTTGCTGAGCACTTCCTGGGCCGTCGTCAGGCCCTGTTTGGCGAAATCCTCGGCCTTGAAGATGGACAGGGGTGTCGCCGTTTCCGAGACGAGGCGCTTGATCGAGGAACCGGTGACTTCGACGCGCTGCATGGCGGGAGGCTCGCCGGCGGCGCCGGTGTCCTGCGCCATGGCCGCATGGCCATACGCGCCGAGCAGGGCAGCGCACAACAGGCGCAAGGTAGGGGAGGGACTGCGGGTTTGCGTCATCTGACACTCCTGTGGCTTGGTCATGGGCCAAGTGGCCTGCAAGGGAGTTTTACAGGCGCACAGCAGGTAAGGTTTGCGCTGGCGCAATAGGCGTGTGGATGAGTGCCTTGCGCCACAGTCGCGGACGAAAAAAAGGCGGTGATTGCTCACCGCCTTGCGTCAGGATACGGGTGTCAGCTTAGAAGAACTTGTAGCTGGCGCCCAGTTTGAAGTAGCGGCCGATGGCGCCGCTGGCATCCATCGGGTTATAGCTCATGCCGCCGTAGGTCAGCGGGTCGAGCGGGGCGATCTTGTCGGTCACGTTGTTGATCGAGGCAAACAATTGCAACTGTTTGTTGACGTTCCAGCGGCTCGACAGGTCGAGCGTGGTGAACGAGGCGAGCTTGCAACCGTTCGGCGCCGGCGTGCCGTTCGCCAGTTTGGAGGCGCAAGGATCGCCTTCAAACTTGATATTTTTCATATCCGAACGGTAGTTCAGCACGCCGCTGACGTTCCAGTTGCCCATGTCCCACGAGCCGGTCAGATTGATCTTGTCCTTCGGCGTGCCTGCGCAGTTGGAGGTATCGCAATTGCCATGCGTGCCGGCGAACTGGTAGCGCACGGTGGCCGACTCGGCGCGCACCCACGAGGCGATGTGGGTCCAGGTCAGGCCGAACGTGGCGCGGCCGTAGTCGCCCAGGCGCACGCGCTGCTTGACGTCCAGGTCGATACCCTTGATCTCCGTGTAGCTGGAGTTGCGATACGGTGCCTTGGTGATCAGCAAGGTGCCCGTGTTCGGCACCACCACGCCATTGATGGTCAGGTTGTTGTCGGCGCGCACGGCCGTCGGCAGGGCGGCCGCTTCGTTGTACGGCAGCGGGTTGATCTCGTTTTCGCGCTTGATCTTCCAGGCATCGAGCGACAGGCTGGTATCGTTGAACGGATCCCACACCAGGCCCAGGGTGTAGCCCTTGGACTTTTCCGGCTTCAGGCTCGGGTCGCCGATCTTGACGGCCGCCACCTGCAGTTCGCAATCGCTGGCATTGGCGCCCGGCAGGCGGGTGCCGCCCGGGCAGCGCACGGGATCGCTGACAGTCGAGGTGCCCGTCGATTGCGAGTTGGCATTGCTTTCCGCCGGTCCTGGCGCGCGGAAGCCTTCCGAATACGTACCGCGCACGGCGAAGGTTTTCACCGGTGTCCACTTGGCGCCCAGTTTCGGCGTGGTCGACGAGAAACGGTCATATTTGTCGTAACGCAAGGCGCCCGATAGCTCCACCGTCTTGATGACGGGCGCCAGCACTTCGAGGAACACGGCCGAGACCTTGCTGTCGCCCTTGGCCGCCACATAGCTGGAGTTGATGGAACCGTCCTGCGTGCCCGACAGCGAAGGATTGTCGAGCTTGTCGCGGCGGTGTTCCGCGCCCACGGCCAGGCCCAGGGCGCCGCCCGGCAACTGCATCAGTTCGCGCGAGGCCTTGAAGTCGATGATGTCGAGCTTGGTGGTGGAATCGGAGGTGGCGTTCGTCACCATGGCTGCGTACAGCGAGGCGGGATTCTTGCCCGCCTGCGCGCCGATGTAGTACGGGAAATATTGGCTGTTCGGATTGCCCAAGGCATCCTTGACGACGGCCATGTTCAGCATATTGCTGTAATCGAGGTGCAGCTTCGATTCCGAGTGCGTATAGCCGGCATCGTAGTCCCAGCCCATGGCGTTGCCCTTGACGCCGAGCACGATGCGGTTGAACTCATTGTTGGCCTGGCGCGTGCTGGCGCCCGCATCGAAAGCCTGGTAACGCACGCGCACCGGCACGCCATACGGATTTTGCGGATGGTTGGCGGCCAGCACGATGGTGGTGCCGGCGCCGGAACCGTAGTTGACGACGCCAGTCGGGCTGGTGGCGTTCGGCGGGAAGGCGATGGTCGGCGTGATCGAGGGCGGGATCAGGGTGAAGGCCGTATCGCGCTTCGAGTAGCCCGCCTCCGCATACACCTGGGTGTCGGCATTGACTTGCCAGCTGCCGCGCGTGTACAGGTTGATCGATTCGATCTTCGGCTGCATCGAGCGGAACTGGTCGTGGTGCCACAGGCAGCCGCCCTTCGGATCTTGCGGCGAAGACACGGACAAGCTGGCGCAGCCGGGCAGGGACACATAGTTGTTGGTGACGGGGTCGCGGATCAGGCCCGTCGGCGAGGGATTGGCGTCGTTGTTGCCATTGATGTAGCCGCCGGCGAACTGGGTGTTGATCGCATAGCCATACGGACGCAGGTCGGCCTTGCCTATCCATTTGCGGCCGGCGCGGTCATTGTTCATCAGCATGTCCGATTTGCTGTACTCGGCATTGAGGACGAAGTTGAATTTATCCGTATCCAGGTTGCCCTTGCCGAAGGTCAGCGAGGCGCGGTGCTGCTTGGCGTCGCTGTCGCCGGAGATGCCCGTGTCGCCTTTCAGGGTCAGGCCTTCGAAGTCCTTGCGCAGGATGATGTTGACGACGCCGGCGATGGCGTCCGCGCCGTAGGTCGACGAGGCGCCGTCCTTGAGGATTTCGATGCGCTCGACGATCTGCATCGGCACGGTGGACAGGTCGGTAAAGCTCTTCTGGCCGTCATCGGCGCGCGCGAACGGCGCCATGCGGCGGCCATTGAGCAAGACCAGGGTCGAGGTGGCGCCCAGGCCGCGCAGCGAGATGGCCGTGGAGCCGGCGGCAAAGCCGTTGCCGAAGCCCGTCGGCAGGGAGCCGGCGCCATCGGCGGTCAGGGTTTGCAGGTATTCGGCCACGGTGGCCTTGCCCGATTTCATCAAGTCGTCGCGGGTGATGAGCTGTACCGGCGATGCAGTCTCGGCCGTAGCCCGTTTGATGCTCGATCCTGTAATTTCCACACGTTGTACATTGGCGTCTTGCGCCATTGCCGGCGCAGCCATCATGCCCAGGCTGAGCGCTGCTACGCTACCCGAAAAAATCAGGCGTACGGAGCGGGACATCACTGTTTCCATCATCATTCTCAGAACTCCGAAAGTATGCTCGGCCGGCCCTTGTGCGGCACAGCTTTGCCAGGGTGATAAAGATTGCTGCGTCGGCAATCGCTATGGATCAAACGGCATATCGTGTGAGCCGTCGTGATCGATAAGACCATTTGTCGAGAAACCTTGTCAACGCGCACACACCCGCTTTCAGCATGGAAACAACAGTGTTTTTTATAATGTTGACGTGTTTCAATATTTGCAATTATTTCAATGTTGCACTGCGATGCGCATTTTCCGTACTGCGATAAAAACGGCTGTCATTCGAAGCCGTAAGGGTTACTGCCAGGCCGGTTTTTCATGGCGGCGACCTGTCTTTGTTGCGCTGCGGAAGATTCTCCCGGCGAGGCAGGTGAGCGTGGCGCCACGCTACGCCAGTGCTGCGGCTTTTCGCCCGGCGAACGGAATATGCGTTATCGTTACGCCTTTTTCCGGCTCGCCTGCTTGCAGGTCCGGCTGGCGATGAACAAGGCATAGATCTTGCGAGGATGGACTGGTTTTGGCGGTGGAATCCTGTATCCCAGGGGGAAGCCAGTACAAGCGCACCAATACGGTGCGACAGATAATCGAGATGAAGGGTATTACATGAAGTCACCATGGATGCGG
The DNA here is from genome assembly GCF_046113285.1 of Janthinobacterium aestuarii. Lineage (NCBI taxonomy): Bacteria > Pseudomonadati > Pseudomonadota > Betaproteobacteria > Burkholderiales > Oxalobacteraceae > Janthinobacterium > Janthinobacterium aestuarii. Next base: position 5,063,750 of record NZ_CP142524.1, on the reverse strand, counting down.
CGCATGGCGCTGCTCGCCTGCCTGGCCACCCTGCCGCTGGCGGCCGTGGCCGTTGACGCTGCCCCCGCGGCCGCGCCGGTCAAAACCTTGCGCTATATCCTGCCGGCCGCCGAGACGGGCTTCGATCCGGCCACCGCGCGCGACCTGTATTCGAACCACATCACGCAGGCCGTCTTCGACACCCTGTACACCTATGACTACCTGGCGCGCCCCGTCAAGGTGGTGCCCGGCGCGGCGGCCGCCATGCCGGAAGTGTCGGCCGACGGCAAGACCTATACCATCCGCCTGAAAAAAGGCATCCTGTACACGCCTGACGCCGCGTTCGGCGGCAAGCGCCGCGAACTGACGATGGCCGACTACGTGTATTCGTGGAAGCGCCTGTTCGACCCGCGCCTGGCGTCGCCGCACAGCTGGCTGTTCGAAGGCAAGGTGGTGGGGCTGGACGACCTGGCCAAGGACGCGGCCAAGTCGAACAAGCTCGATTACAGCAAGAAGGTGGCGGGACTGGAAATCCTCGACCCGTACACCCTGCGCATCTCGCTGACCAAGACCGATTTCAATTTCCCCATGATCCTCGCCTACGTGCCGACGGCCGCCGTGGCGCGCGAAGTGGTGGACAAATACGGCGACGTGAAGGGCGAAGTGGGCTCGAATCCCGTCGGTACCGGCTATTACACCCTGGGCGAATGGACGCGCGGCAACCGCATCGTCCTGAACCGCAACCCCCAGCATTTGCCCGAGACATGGAATTTCATGGCCGGCGACGATCCGGACGACCAGCGCATCGTGCGCCAGATGCAGGGCAAGCGCATTCCCGCCATCGACCGCATCGAAATTTCCGTGATGATCGAAGACCAGTCGCGCTGGCTGTCGTTCCAGAGCGGCGGCACGGACGTGTTCTGGCTCGATGGCCCGCTGGCGCCGAAAGCGCTGCTGAACGGCAAGCTGCGTCCCGAGCTGGCGGAGAAGGGCGTGCAACTGTCACGCCTGCTGGACCCGGAAATCAGCTATTACTACTGGAATATGGAAGACCCGACCCTGGGCGGCTTCAGCAAGGAAAAGATCGCCCTGCGCCGCGCCATTGCCATGGCGCACAATATCGATGAGGAAATCCGCATCATCTGGAATGGCCAGGCCAAGCGCCTCGACTATCCGATCCCGCCCGGCGTCGTCGGCTACGATCCGCACTATAAATCCCTGCTGCAATACGATCCCGTGCTGGCCAACAAGCTGCTCGATAAATTCGGCTACAAGAAGGGCGCCGACGGCTGGCGTACTTTGCCGGACGGCAAGCCGCTCTTGATCCGCTATGCTTCGCGCAACGAAGCCAACGGCGTGCTGCAGGCGGAAATGTGGCGCAAGACGTACAACTCGCTGGGCATCCGCATGGAAAACGACCGCATGATCTTTTCCGACATTTTGAAGACGGAAAAGCAGTGCAAGATGCAGACGCGCACGGCGCCGTGGCTGGCCGACTATCCGGACGGCGACAATTTCATGCAGCTGTTCTACGGCCCCAACACGCACCAGAACAACAACGGCTGCTACCAGGACCCCGAGTACGATAAATGGTACGCGGCCAGCCAGGCCATGCCGGCCAGCCCCGAGCGCGACGAGCTGTTCCACAAGATGGCGCGCCGCCTGGAAGTCAATGCGGGCGCCCTGATCGGCTACGCGCGCTACCGCAACATGCTGGCGCAAAAGTCGGTGCTCGGCTACAAGAAGCACCCGATCCTGTTCCAGGAATGGGCGTATATGGATATCGACAGCACGGGCGCGCCGGTGGCGCCAGCCCCTGCGGCCTCGGCCAATAAATAAGCGACGCTTATAACAACAAGGAATCATTATGTTTGCTTATATCCTGCGCCGCTTGTGGCAGATGCTGCCCACCATGCTGGGCGTCGTCCTGCTGGTGTTTATATTGTTTAACTGGGTGGGCGGCGACCCCGCCTACATCCTGGCCGGCAAGATGTCTAGTGCGGAAAGCATCGCCAACATCCGCCGCCAGCTGGGCGTCGACCAGCCGTACTACGTGCAGCTGTGGATCTTCATCAAGCAGATCGTCACCTTTGATTTCGGTCAAAGCTGGGCCACGGGCGAGTCCGTGTCGCACATCATCACCTCGCGTCTGGGCCCGTCGATGATGGTGCTGATCCCGCTGACCGTGCTGGAAACCTTTTTCGGCGTGGCGCTGGCGCTGGCCATCGCGTTCGTGCGCGGTTCGCTGACGGACCGCATGGTGATGATTGCCTGCACGGTGGGCATGTCGATTTCCATTCTCGTCTACATCATCGTCTTCCAGTACGGTTTTGCTTACAAGCTGGGCCTGTTCCCCGTGCAGGGCTGGGGCGACAGCTTCTGGGAAAACCTGCTGCGCTATTCGACCCTGCCCATCCTGATTGGCCTGGCCGTGTCGATCGCGCCGACCCTGCGCCTGTTCCGCACCTTCGTGCTGGACGAGGCCAACCAGGATTACGTGCGCACGGCGCGCGCCAAGGGCCTCAAGGAAGGCCGCATCATGTGGGTCCACGTGCTGCGCAACGCCGGCATTCCCATCATTACCTATGTGATGTCGAACTTGCCGGCCCTGCTGATCGGCGCTTTCCTGCTGGAACGTTTCTTCGGCATTCCCGGCATCGGGCGTGAAGTGATTTTGGCCGTCGAGCGCAGCGACTTTCCGGTGATCAAGGCGATCACCGTGTATGTTGCCGCCGCCACCATGCTCTTCAACCTGCTCACCGACCTGCTGTACCAGGCGGTCGATCCTCGCGTACAACTGAAGTAGAAAGAGACGATGTCGAAACCTCATACATCGCCCGGCCTGTGGGCCCTGGCGTGGCGCCGTTTGCGCGGCGACAAGATTGCAATGGTATCGCTGGCCGTGGTCGGCGCATTTTTCCTGCTGGTGCTGGCGTCTGCCAGCGGCCTGGTGGCGGCGAACTGGGAAGACGAAGTTGCCGTCAGCTATGCACCGCCCACGTTTGTCGGCGCCGACAAGGATGCGGCCGGCGCCGCCGACGGCGCCATTCCCCAGTCCGACGAGCGCAGCGCGCCCACGCCAGTCAACGTGCTCGACCCGCTGGCCGACGATATCGCCGAACTGCGCGCCCAGATGGGCAGCAATCCATCTGCCGGCGTCGAGATGTACGGCGTCACCGACCCGCTGGCCGACGACTTGACGGCCTTGCGCGCCGGCATGGGCAAGACGAAAAAGCTGATCGCGCACAAGGCGGCGACCTTGCCTTTCGGCGCCGACAAGTGGGGTCACGATATCGTGCAGAAAACCATCAAGGGCGGCGAAACGTCGATCGTCGTGGGCCTGGTGGCGGCCTTGCTGGCCGTGGTGCTGGGCACCCTGTTTGGCGCCGTGTCCGGCTACTTCGGCGGCATCGTCGATGATTTCTTCAACTGGTTCTACAGCATCTTCACGTCGATCCCGTCGATTTTGATGATCTTGACGGTGGCGGCCGTGCTGCAGCAGAAGGGCGTGCTGACCATCGTGCTGATCCTCGGCTTGACGGGCTGGACGGGGCCGTACCGCCTGATCCGCGCCGAATACATCAAGCACAAGGCGCGCGAATACGTGATGGCGGCCGACGCCATCGGCGCCTCGCACTGGCGCAAGATGTTTTCGCACATCTTCCCGAACGTGAGTCACGTTGCCTTGGTGCAAATGTCGATTCTCGTGGTGGGCTTCATCAAGGCGGAAGTGATCCTGAGTTTCCTCGGCTTTGGCGTGCCGGTGGGCACCGTCTCGTGGGGCAGCATGCTCAACGAGGCACAAAATGAACTGATCCTGGGCAAATGGTGGCAGCTGACGGCCGCCGCCACGGCGATGGCCGTGCTGGTGACGGCGTTCTCGCTGTTTACCGATGCCTTGCGCGATGCGCTCGACCCCAAAGTGAAATAGGAGTTGCTCATGGACCAGAATAACCTGTTGGAAGTGCGCGACCTGCGCGTCACCTTCCGCCTGGACAAGAAGACCACGTTCGAAGCCGTCAAGGGCATCTCGTTCAACGTGCCGCGCAACAGCACCGTCGCCCTGGTGGGCGAGTCGGGCAGCGGCAAGTCCGTCAGCTCGCTGGCCGTGATGGGCCTGCTGCCGCCTGACAGCACCATCATCGATCCGCAATCGCGCATCCACTTCGGCGGGCGCGATTTGCTGCAACTGTCGATCGCCGAGCGCCGTACCATGTGCGGCAAGGATATCTCGATGATCTTCCAGGAACCGATGTCGTCCTTGAATCCCGTGTTCACGGTCGGCTTCCAGATCGCCGAAGTGCTGCGCCAGCACATGGGCATGAACCGCAAGCAGGCAAGGGCGCGTACGCTGGCGCTGCTCGAAGAAGTGGGCATACCCGACCCGGCCACGAAGATCGACGCCTACCCGAGCCAGATGTCGGGCGGCCAGCAGCAACGCGTGATGATCGCCATGGCGATCGCCTGCGAGCCGAAACTGCTGATCGCGGACGAACCGACGACGGCGCTGGACGTGACGATCCAGAAGCAGATCATGGACCTGATCGCGGCGCTGCAAAAGAAACACCAGATGTCCGTGCTCTTCATTACCCACGACCTGGGCCTGGTGGGGGAAATCTCCGACCAAGTGATCGTCATGCGCCACGGCGAAGTGCGCGAGACGGGGGAAGTGCGGCAAGTGTTCGACAGCCCCAAAGACCCGTACACCAAAGCATTACTACATTGTCGGCCTTCGCTGGACGAGCGCCCGTGGCGCTTGCCCGTCATCGCTGATTATATGGAAGGCAAGGCGGGCCCCGGCGTGGAGATGAAACAGCGCACGCGCGGCTACACGCCGGGCGACGAACCGGTGCTGGTGGTGAATAATCTCAGTAAAAGCTTTTATACGCGCGAAGGCCTGTTCGGCAAGCGCGAATTCCAGGCCGTCAAGGACGTGTCGTTCACTTTGCCGCGCGGAAAAACCCTGGGCGTGGTGGGCGAATCCGGTTCCGGCAAGACGACGGTGGGCCTGACCCTGCTGCGCTTGCACCAGGCAACTAGTGGCACGGCCATGTTCCACGGCAAGGACCTGATTGCCATGCCGAACAAAGAGTATTTGCCCTATAAACGCCGCATCCAGATCATCTTCCAGAATCCGTATGCGTCCTTGAATCCCCGCTTTACGGTGGGGCAGATTTTGCTGGAACCGATGCGCATCCACAAGATCGGTGCCGATGACAAGGAACGCATCGCCAAGGCCTACTGGCTGCTCGATAAAGTCGGCTTGCCGGAACAGGCTTTCCACCGCTATCCGCACGAGTTCTCGGGCGGCCAACGCCAGCGCATCGCCATTGCCCGTTGCCTGACCATGCAGCCGGAGATTCTGGTGTGCGACGAATCCGTCTCGGCGCTGGACGTGTCCGTGCAGGCGCAGGTGCTCAACCTGCTGCAGGATTTGCAGGATGAATTCGGCCTGTCCTACATCTTCATCTCGCACGACTTATCGGTGGTGAAATACATCGCCGACCAGGTGATGGTGATGCACAAGGGGCAGGTGGTGGAACTGGCCGATTCGGACGAGCTGTACCGCAATCCCGTGCATCCGTACACGCGCACCCTGTTGAGCGCCATACCGAAGGGCGTGCAGTTGTAGGGGGCTTTTTACGGTAAGATAGCGGCCATGCCCAACCTCATTTATCTGCTCGAACATTACGGTGTCCTGATTGTCTTTGGCATCGTGCTGGTGGAGCAGCTCGGTCTGCCGATTCCCGCCTTTCCCATCCTCGTGGTGGCGGGGGCGCTGGCCGTCGATGGCGACATGAATGGGGGGCTGGTGCTGGCCGCCGCGCTGGGCGCCTGCCTGATCAGCGACTTCACGTGGTTCCGCGCGGGCCGCCATTTCGGCAAGCGCATCCTGCGGCTGCTGTGCCGCATCTCGCTGTCGCCCGATTACTGCGTCAGCCAGACGGAAGACAAATTCAAGCGTTGGGGGCCGAAAGCCCTGATCGTCTCCAAGTTCGTGCCGGGATTCAATACCGTGGCCGCGCCCATGTCGGGTGCGCTCGGCACGCCGCCGCGCCTGTTCTTCCTGTATGCGGGCCTGGGCGCCTTGCTGTGGAGCGGCACCGGCATCGCCGTCGGCGTGATCTTTCACGCCAGCGTGCAGCAGGTGCTGGACTTGCTCAGCACCATGGGCAGTATGGCCTTGCTGATGCTGGCCGCCTTGCTGGGCTTGTTCCTGCTGTACAAATTCCTCGAACGCCGGCGTTTCCGCCAGGCCTTGCAGATCGAGCGCATCGGCATCGATGAATTGCTTGAACTCATAGAGCAGGGCGAGGAGCCGCTGATGGTCGACGCGCGCAGCGCCACGGCGCAAGCGCTGGAACCGGCCGTGCCGGGCGCCTTGTTCTTCAATGGCAAGGAGCCGGTGCCCGCCATGATCGCCATGGACAAGGACCGCCACATCATCGTGTATTGCAGCTGCCCCAACGACGTGACGGCCGCGCAAGTGGCCAAGCTGCTGCACCAGCACGGCTTTCACCGGGCCAAGCCCCTGCATGGCGGCCTCGACGCGTGGAATGCCGCCTACCGCTCGGACCAGCCGGCACCCGCCAGCCTGCTGGGCGAAGGCTTGCCCTCCTGATCGGCGCATGCCTGCCGCATCGCAGGCCGACCGTAAAAACCGGTAGTAATAATACGAAAGCGCTGTCGTGGGGCCGCCAGGACGGCAGCGCCGCGCCAGCGCCGCCCCATATAAAGCGGCTTTGCGCAAACTGCGGCATACTCTTGTTTTCAGGCGATTCCTGCTGCTATGCAGCATGCTTTTGGTGTATCTGGCGAGTGTAGGTACTTACTATAAATCATTGTTTTCGAGTAACTTTGGCCTTGCCTGTTGCATTTGGAGTGGAACTACCAATAAAGGCTTGTTTTGATGTACTTAAACTACAAACTTTGCTTGCCTCCGGGCGCATTCATCCTTTAAGCTTGGCGTCCCATGCGTCCCACTTCATCATTTAAAATCATGAGCGCTTCGTCTTCTCCCGTACTGCCGACTTCCGCCTTTGCCGATGGACCGCGCCTGCTGGCCGACGTGGGCGGCACCAATGCCCGTTTCGCCCTGGAAGTGGCCGCCGGCCACATCACCCTGGTCGAAGTGCTGCCCTGTGCCGATTACCCGAGTCTGTCCGCCGCCCTGCAAGCCTACCTGGCCCTGCCGCACATCGCTGCCGCAGGCGGGCAAGCCGTGCGCCATGCCGTGATCGCCATTGCCAACCCCGTCGACGGCGACTTCCTCAGCATGACGAACCACCACTGGTCGTTCTCGATCCGCGCCATGCGCGAAGAGTGCGGCTTCACGACCCTGGACGTGGTCAACGATTTCACGGCCCTGGCGCGTTCCTTGCCGCAGCTGTCGAGCGAACAGAAGCACCAGGTGGGCGCGGGCACGGCCCGTCCGAACACGGCCATCGGCCTGATCGGCGCCGGCACGGGCCTGGGCGTGTCGGGCCTGATTCCGTCGCACGGCGGCTGGATCGCCCTGCAAAGCGAAGGCGGCCACGTCAGCTTTGCGCCGTTCAATGAAACGGAAGTGAGCATCCTGCAATTTGCCTGGCGCGAATACGAGCACGTCTCGGCCGAGCGCCTGATTTCCGGCGATGGCCTGGAACTGATCTACCGCGCCCTGGCCGACCGCGCGGGCGTGCCCGCCGAAGCCTTGCCGGCGGCGGAAATCACGCGCCGCGCGCTGGCCGGCGAATCCCAGCTGTGCGACGACGTCATCGAAGCGTTCTGCTGCATGCTCGGCACGGTGGCGGGCAACGTCGCCGTCACCCTGGGCGCGCTGGGCGGCATTTATATCGGCGGCGGCATCGTGCCACGCCTGGGGGCGCGTTTCGACCGTTCCGGTTTCCGCGCCCGCTTCGAGCGCAAGGGCCGCTTCGCCAATTATGTGTCACAAGTACCGACCTTCGTCATCACGGCGCAGTATCCAGCTTTCCTGGGTGCATCGGCCATTCTTTCGGAGAAACTCGCCTCCCTGTGATGCGCGAGGTACGGGCGATGTGTCGCGCCAGGGCCGGGTAAAACGCGTGTTTTGCCCGGTTTTGCGCTTTTCCGCTTTTTATCAGGTACAATTGGCATCGTTGGATGAAACGACGACTGTCGCTCTCCTGTCTGGCTGGTTCGCCGCCACGGGAAAAGCAGCTGCTCCGGAGATCGTTTCATTGCTGGTTACTTAGTGAAGGTTAATTAAGGCCAGCACCATGGATGGCAGGACTTTCACTGCATCCGCTTTAATCCCGCTTTGCGCGCATCGGCCAAGGCGTCGGAAAAACAGCCTCAACTAGTAACCCAGCACGGCGTCATTATCGATGTCTGCCATCTGTTACGTTGAAATGAACGTTTTTGATTTCTTTCTCTGCATACGAATTGCAACACACATCCGCACAGAATTGCTATGAATACAATTGAGGCTAAAAAAGTCCTCGAAACCGCGTTGCTGTGCGCTCGTGAATCGCTGACGATCCACAGCCTGAAAAAGCTGTTCGTCGATGCGGACGAGAATGGTCGTGTGCGCGGTGTCGGCGTTGGCGCCGACACGATCAAGCAATTGCTGGAAGAGTTGCGCGACGAGTGGGAAGGGCGCGGCATCGAGATCGTCAGTCTGGCTTCGGGCTGGCGCTTTCAAAGTCGCCCGGAAATGAAGATGTATCTCGACCGGTTGACGCCCGAGCGGCCGCCCAAGTATTCGCGGGCGACCCTGGAAACCCTGGCCATCATCGCATACCGCCAGCCGGTGACGCGCGGCGATATCGAGGAAATTCGCGGCGTTGCCGTCAATTCGCAGACGATCAAGATGCTGGAAGACCGTGGCTGGGTCGATGCCATCGGCTACCGCGACGTGGTGGGACGGCCGGCCTTGCTGGCCACCACCAAGCAGTTTTTGGATGATCTGGGTTTGCAATCGCTGTCCCAGCTGCCGCCTTTGCAGCAAATCAGCGAGATGCAGGGCAACGGGCTTGAAGCCCTGGAAGCGGCCCTGCAAGAGAATTTTGACAAGGCAAGCAATGAGCTTGTCCCCCAGCTTGGTGCAGGTAGCAATACGGCTGTGACAGATGTAGATGTGACAGCAAGCCTTGATGCCGGCCCCGATGCTTCGCCCATGGACGAAGCCTACACTCACGACCCTGCGCCAGAACTAACGGTTGACGCTGCGCCAGGTCAGCACAGCCAAGAAACGAAGAATGAATAATCCGAACACACCCGAGACAGTAACCGCCAGCGACGAAGCCATCGTTGCCAAGCCCAAGCGCCGCACCAAGGCCCAGATCGAAGCTGACGCGGCTGCTGCCGGCACGGCTGGCGACGCTGTCGCCGCCAAGCCGAAGCGCCGCACGAAAGCCGACGTGGCCGCCGATGCGCCCGTCGCTGAAGCTGTCGCCGCCGACGCTGCGCCCGCCGCCAAGAAAACCCGCGCCAAGCCGGCCCTGAAGGCCGTGGCTGACGCCGCTGAAGCGGCTGCCGAAGCCGTCGCTGCACCTGCGCCGCGTCCGCCGCGCGCCCGCGCCGCCGCCAAGGCCGCTGCCGCCGTCGCTGAAACGGCGCCGGAAGCCGTCGTCGACAAGCCGGCCGAAGCACGCCCGACCCGCGGTCCGCGCCAGATGCGCGGCGTGCAGGCGGAGCGCGCGTTGCGCCAGCCGCCGCGCGCCGAAGCGCCGCAGGCAGCCGATGCCGTTGCCGCAGCGCCTGCCGCAGAGCAAGCTGCCGCGCCTGTCGCCGACGTGTTCGATGCCGAAGGCAACCTCGTGTCCGGCCCGCGCCTGCCGCGCGGTCCCCGCAACGACGTGCCGGGTGCCGGCAAGAATGCCGGCAAGAGCCGTAAAAAGGGCAAGGGCCGCCAGGCTGCGCCAGGCAAGCTCAGCGACGCTGATGCCGTCTTCTCGTTCGTTACTTCCGACGCCTTCGACAGTGAAGAAGGCGGCACGGGCCGTGTACAGAAAGCGGCCGTGCGCCGCGACCTGACGTCCGACGACGATGCGCCGAAGCTGCACAAGGTACTGGCCGAAGCCGGTCTCGGTTCGCGCCGCGACATGGAAGATCTGATCATTTCGGGCCGCGTGTCCGTGAATGGCGAGCCGGCCCACATCGGCCAGCGCATCTTGCCGAGCGATCATGTGCGCATCAACGGCAAGTTGATCCAGCGCCGCGTCAGCAAGAAGCCGCCGCGCGTGCTGGTCTACCACAAGCCGGCCGGCGAAATCGTCAGCCACAACGACCCGGACGGCCGTCCATCCGTCTTCGACCGCCTGCCGACCATGAAGGCGGGCAAGTGGCTGGCCGTTGGCCGCCTCGACTTCAACACGGAAGGCTTGCTGTTGTTTACCACGTCCGGTGACCTGGCCAACCGCCTGATGCACCCGCGCTACGGCATCGACCGCGAGTACGCCGTGCGTACCCTGGGCGAGCTGGAAGAGGGCATGCGCCAGAAGCTGCTGGCCGGCGTCGAGCTGGAAGACGGCCTGGCGCAGTTCTCGAAGATCGCCGATGGCGGCGGCGAAGGCATCAACAAGTGGTACCGCGTGGTGATCGGCGAAGGCCGTAACCGCGAAGTGCGCCGCATGTTCGAAGCCATCGGCCTGACCGTTTCGCGCCTGATCCGTACCCGCTACGGCGCCATGACCCTGCCGAGCGGCCTGAAACGCGGCCGCTGGGAAGAGATGGATGAAAACACCGTGCGCGACCTGCTGACCGCCTACGGCATCGAAAAGAAAATGCCGGCATCGGGCGACCCCCGTGCCGCTGGCGCCGCCAAGGGCCGCGAAGCGCGCAAGGCCAGCCGCGATGACGAGCCGAATGGCAACCGCATCGATGTGAGCAACCGCAACGCCGATCCGTTCCCTGTCGCGCCGCGCCGTGGCCAGCCGCAAGGCCAGTTTGCCCGTCCGCAAGGCCAGGGCCGCCCGGGCGGCGCCGGCCGTCCAGGCGAAGCGCGTGGTCCGGGCCGCGGCCAGCCGCAAGGTCCGTTCCAGGGGGGTCAGCCCCGCTCGTCGGCATCGTTCGAAGGCGCGCAAGGCCAAGGCCAGGGCCGTCCGCCGCGTACGGCAGGCCAGGGTCAAGGCCGTCCGGGTGGCGAAGGCCGCGCGCCGCAGCGCGGTCCGCGCCAGCCCGATCCGCTGCAAACGGCCTTCGGCTTCGCCAACACGGGTCCGCGCCGCAATGCCGGCGGTGGTGCCGGTGGGCAAGCACGTTCCGGCGGCCAGCCGCGCGGCGGCATGGATCGCGGCGGCATGGATGGCATGCCGCGCCGCCGCAGCAAAGGTTAATCGGGAAGAGTTTCTTCTTGCGCGCCCGCTGATCTGCCGCGGGCGCGCGCTCTTGTAACTGTTGTAAGCCGGGCCGCTCCTCGTGTGCGGCATTGCGGCGAAGTTAATAAGAGGTTATAATCTGCAGCCTAATAAAAGTTCTCCGCAGGGTTGTTTGGTGGGGAGTGCTTTCATCTGGTTGGGAAAATACAAGAAGATGGGCAGATGCCCATTTTTTTTTTGTTGAACCGTTTGTAATGGCTCCGCAAGGGGCCATATATGACTTGAATGCGTGTTTTTGCATGTTGTCGGCGCTTATTGCGGCGCTGTCATGCCGAAAACGGGCCTTATTTCTGGAGAATTTCTTGCAGCAGTTGGGATTAATTGAAAAGACAGTTACAGGTCTGGGCTATGAGCTCGTTGATGTCGAACGTGCCGAGCGCGGGCTGCTGCGCGTCTTTATTGATTTCAGCGCCGCCGATGCCGCTGAAAAAGGTCCGATCACGGTCGAAGACTGTGCCACGGTCAGTCACCAGTTATCGCATGTGTTGACGGTAGAGAACGTTCCTTACGAGCGTCTCGAGATTTCTTCCCCGGGTCTCGATCGTCCGGTGCGCAAGCTGGAAGACTTTGTCCGTTTCGCAGGCCAGGAAATCATCGTCAAGCTGATGGTGGCGATGCCGGGTACGAACAACCGGAAATCGTTCCAGGGGATCTTGCAAGAACCCGTGGGCGATAAATTGTCGTTGGAATTTGAAGGTAAGGATGGTCCGGCGATGTTGGAGTTTACGCTCGCCGATGTGGATAAGGCACGCTTGGTGCCGCAGGTGGTTTTTAAGGGACGCAAAGCATGAGCCGCGAAGTTTTATTATTGGTTGACGCGCTGGCGCGCGAAAAAAACGTCGATAAAGATGTCGTCTTCGGCGCCCTCGAATTCGCGTTGGCGCAAGCCACGAAGAAACGGTATGAGGGTGAAGTAGACATCCGCGTTTCGATCGACCGCGAAACGGGCGAATTCGAATCGTTCCGCCGCTGGCACGTCGTGCCCGATGAAGCGGGCCTGCAATTGCCGGATCAGGAGATCCTGCATTTCGAGGCAAAAGAACAGATTCCCGATATCGAAGTCGATGACCATATCGAAGAACCGATCGAATCCGTTGAATTCGGCCGCCGTTTCGCCCAGGATACCAAACAGGTGGTCCTGCAGCGCGTGCGTGACGCCGAACGCGAACAGATCCTGGTCGACTTCCTGGAACGCGGCGATTCGCTCGTCACCGGCACCATCAAGCGCATGGAGCGCGGCGACGCCATCGTCGAATCGGGCAAGATCGAAGCACGTCTGCCACGCGACCAGATGATCCCGAAAGAGAATCTGCGTATCGGCGACCGCGTGCGTGCATACATCTTGCGCATCGACCGCAATATGCGCGGCCCGCAAGTGATCCTGTCGCGCACCGCGCCGGAATTCATCATGAAGCTGTTCGAGCTGGAAGTGCCGGAAATCGAGCAAGGCATGCTGGAAATTAAATCCGCAGCCCGCGATGCCGGCGTGCGCGCCAAGATCGCCGTCTACACGGCCGACAAGCGCATCGACCCGATCGGTACTTGCGTCGGCATGCGCGGTTCGCGCGTGCAGGCCGTGACCGGCGAGTTGGGCGGCGAACGCGTCGACATCGTGCTGTGGTCGGAAGATCCGGCGCAGTTCGTCATCGGCGCCCTGGCGCCGGCGAACGTGTCGTCGATCATGGTCGATGAAGAAAAACACGCGATGGATGTCGTCGTGGACGAAGAAAACCTGGCAATCGCGATCGGCCGTTCCGGCCAGAACGTGCGCCTGGCCTCGGACCTGACCGGCTGGAAGATCAACATCATGACGGCCGAAGAATCGGCTGACAAAGCTGCCCAGGAAACGGCTGCCGTGCGCATCCTGTTCATGGAAAAGCTCGATGTCGACCAGGAAGTGGCCGATATTCTGGTGGAAGAAGGTTTCGCCAGTCTGGAAGAAATCGCTTACGTGCCAATTTCCGAAATGCTGGAAATCGAATCGTTTGACGAAGATACCGTCAATGAACTCCGTACCCGTGCGCGTGATGCGCTCGTGACCGAAGCGATCGCTTCGGAAGAGGGTCTGGAAGGCATGGACGAGGCGTTGGTGAATCTGGAAGGCATGGATCGCATCACCGCCGGCAAGCTGGGTCTGGCTGGTATCAAGACCGTAGAAGCATTTGCAGCACTGGCATACGACGAATTTGGCGCAATCCTGGCCTTGTCTGCGGACCGTGCGCGTGAACTGATTACAAGTGAATTTAAAGATGTGACCGACGATGAGATGAAGTTGGTTGACTCGAAATACGACGATCGTGCCAAGGCGTTGCAAGCCAAGGCATGGAGTCTGGCCGAATCCGCAAAGGCTTAATTTGAGTATCTTTATCATCTCCGCGACACATAGAAAAGAGGACTGAATGGCGAGTAACAACGTAGCCCAATTTGCCACCGAACTGAAGATGCCTGCAGATTTGCTGCTGACGCAGCTGCGTTCTGCCGGCGTCGAGAAAAGTTCGACGTCAGATCCATTGTCGAAAGATGATAAGGACAAGCTTTTGGATCATCTGCGCCGCACACACGGCGCAGCGGCTGACACAGAAAAGAAAAAAATCACCGTGACCCGCAAGGAAACGACTGAGATCAAGCAAGCAGACGCCACCGGCAAATCGCGCACGATCCAGGTTGAAGTGCGCAAGAAACGCACTTTCGTCCAGCGTGACGAAGCTGCGCCGGTCGCGGCAGAACCGGCCGCGCCTGCCGCACCGGTGATCGATCCCGCCGACGTGGCGCGCCGTGAAGAAGAAGCCCGTAAACAGGCTGAACTGATCGCCCGCCAGGAAGCCGATCTGCGCGAAAAACAAGAACGTCTGGCCAAGCTCGACGCGGAAAAAGAAGCCCAGGCGAAAGCCACGCAACAGGCTGAATTGGCTGCGAAGAAAGAAGCGGAAGCGGAAGCGAAGAAAGCGGCAGCCAAAGCTGCCGCCGCGCCTGCCGCCAGCGCCGCTGCGCCTGTCGTTGACGACGCCGCCGCCGAAGCGAAAAAAGCCGCTGCCGCTGAAGAAGCGAAAAAGAAAGCCGCCGCCGCTGCTGTTGCCGCCAAGGAAGCCGCTGACAAAGCGGAAGCCACCGAGCGTGCACGCAAGGCTGTTGCCGACGAAGTTGCCCAGATCAAGGCCATGATGAACGCGCCACGCCGCGCCATCAAGGCACCGGAACCCGTACCGGTTCCCGTCAAGCCGAAGGCGCCGGAAGGCACCCTGCACAAGCCTGCTGACAAGAAACCTGGCGACAAGCCGGGCGACAAGAAGCCTGCTGTTGCAGACAAGAAATCCATCAAGTCGGCCAATGTGTCGTCCACCTGGTCCGATGACGCGAAAAAACGCGGCACCACCGGTGGTCCCAAGCCACGCGGCAACAGCGGCCCAGGCGGCCGTGACAGCTGGCGCGGTGGCGCGAAGGGCCGTCGCCCGACGCACCATGACGACCGTGAATCGAACTTCCAGGCACCGACGGAAGCCGTCGTCAAGGACGTGCACGTACCGGAAACGATCACCGTGGCCGAACTGGCGCACAAAATGTCCGTCAAGGCATCCGAAGTCATCAAGCATTTGATGAAATTGGGCCAGATGTGCACGATCAACCAGGTGCTGGACCAGGAAACCGCCATGATTCTGGTGGAAGAAATGGGCCACAAGGCGTTCGCCGCCGAACTGGACGATCCGGAAGCGCTGCTGGCCGACGTGGGCGAACACGCGCACTTCGAAACCAAGCCACGCGCACCGGTGGTCACCGTCATGGGTCACGTCGACCACGGCAAGACCTCGCTGCTCGATTACATCCGTCGCGCCAAGGTGGCTTCCGGCGAAGCGGGCGGCATTACGCAGCATATCGGCGCTTACCACGTCGATACGCCACGCGGCATGATCACCTTCCTCGACACCCCGGGCCACGAAGCGTTTACCGCCATGCGTGCCCGTGGCGCCAAGGCAACCGACATCGTCATTCTGGTGGTTGCCGCCGACGATGGCGTGATGCCGCAAACGAAAGAAGCGATTGCCCATGCGAAAGCAGCCGGCGTACCGCTGGTGGTGGCGATCAACAAGGTCGACAAACCAGGCGGCAACGTGGACCGCGTGACGCAGGAACTGGTCGCCGAACAAGTCGTGCCGGAAGAATACGGTGGCGAATCGCCATTCGTGCCGGTGTCGGCCAAAACGGGCCAGGGTATCGACGATCTGCTGGAACAAGTGCTGTTGCAAGCCGAAGTGCTGGAACTGACGGCACCGGTCGATGCGCCTGCGCGCGGCCTGGTAGTCGAGGCGCGTCTGGACAAGGGCCGTGGTCCTGTCGCGACGATCCTGGTGCAGTCCGGTACCCTGAAGCGCGGCGACGTGATTCTGGCGGGCTCTTCGTATGGCCGCGTTCGCGCCATGCTGGACGAGAACGGCAAGTCCATCGCTGAAGCGGGTCCTTCGATTCCGGTCGAAATCCAGGGTCTGACGGAAGTGCCGGTTGCCGGTGAAGAAGTCGTCGTCATGGCTGACGAGCGCAAGGCGCGCGAAATCGGTCTGTTCCGTCAAGGTAAGTTCCGCGACGTGAAACTGGCGAAACAGCAAGCTGCGAAACTGGAAAACATGTTCGACCAGATGGCCGAAGGCGAAGTGAAAAACTTGCCGTTGATCATCAAAACCGACGTGCAAGGTTCGCAAGAAGCGCTGGTCGGTTCGCTGCAGAAACTGTCGACCTCCGAAGTGCGCGTACAAGTGGTTCACGCGGCCGTCGGCGGCATCACGGAATCGGACGTCAACCTGGCAGTCGCCTCGAAAGCGGTCATCATCGGCTTTAACGCCCGTGCTGATGCCCAGGCACGCAAGCTGGCCGAGTCGAATGGCGTGGACATTCGCTACTACAACATCATTTACGATGCGATCGACGAGATCAAATCGGCGTTGTCGGGCATGTTGGCACCAGAGAAACGCGAAACCGTCATCGGCCAAGTCGAGATCCGCCAGGTTATCCTGGTCTCGAAGGTCGGCGCGATTGCCGGTTGCCTGGTCACCGATGGCGTGGTCAAGCGTGCTTCTTCCGTCCGCCTGTTGCGCAACAACATCGTGGTGTGGAGCGGCGAGATCGACTCCCTGAAACGCTTCAAGGACGATGCGAAAGAAGTTCGCGCCGGTCTGGAGTGCGGCCTGTCGCTGAAGAACTACAACGACATTCAGGTTGGCGACACGCTGGAAGTATTCGAAGTCCAGGAAATCGCTCGTACCCTGTAATCGCAGCAGCAATGAAAACCGCGCGGACATACCGTTGTCCGCGCAAACACGTGGGGCGCATTGGTCAACGGGCAACCGTTTGACCCATGCGCCCTGCGGCACTTAGGACAGCATAAAATCATGGCTAAACATAGCAAAACCATGCCAGCGCGCGGCTTGCGCGTGGCCGACCAGATCCAGCGCGATCTGGCTGAGATCGTCGCCTACGAATTGAAAGACCCGCGCGTGGGCACGATGATCACCATCACCGAAGTGCAGATCACGCCCGATTACGCGCACGCCAAGGTGTTTTTCACGATGTTGAAAGACAGCAAGGAAGCCATCAAGAACACCACCGAAGGCCTGATGGCCGCCTCGGGCTTCATCCGTGGCTTGCTGGGCAAGCGCCTGCACATCCACACCCTGCCGATGCTGCATTTCGTGCACGACAGCTCGACCTCGCGCGGCATGGAAATGTCGCTCCTGATCGACAAGGCCAATGCCACGCGCGCGGCCGACGCCGAGCCGGATGTCAAACCAGAAGCGGACGAGCAATAACAGTGGCGGGTCCGAAGAAACCACCGGGCATCAAGCGGGTGCGCGACCTGGTCGATGGCGTCTTGCTGCTCGATAAGCCCGTGGGCTGGTCCAGCAACGATGCCCTGATCAAGGCCAAGCGCGTGCTGAACGCGAAAAAAGCGGGCCATACGGGCACCCTGGATCCGTTCGCCACGGGCTTGCTGCCGCTGTGCTTTGGCGAGGCGACCAAGTTCTCGCAGGACTTGCTGGAAGCCGACAAGACCTACGAAACCCTGGTGCACCTGGGGCAGACGACGGATACGGGTGACACGGAAGGCGAAGTGCTGGAAACGCGCGACGTCAACGTCACGCAAGAGCAGATCGAAGCCGTGCTGGCGCGGTTCCGCGGGCCTATCCTGCAGACGCCGCCCATGTACTCGGCCTTGAAAAGGGACGGCAAGCCCCTATATGAGTATGCAAGGGCAGGCATCACCCTGGAGCGCGAAGCGCGCCCGGTGACCATCCACAAGCTCGAGTTCCTCGGCTACGAAGCCCCGTTCCTGAAATTGTCCGTGATGTGCAGCAAGGGCACGTATATCCGCGTGCTGGGCGAAGACATCGGCCATGCCCTCGGTTGCGGCGGCCATCTGAACGCCTTGCGCCGCACGCAGGTGGGCAATCTGACTTTGGACGGCGTCGTGACCCTCGATGAGCTGACGGCGCATGCCGCGCCGCTGAGTCTGCTGGCGCCCGTCGATGCATTATTGTCGAGTTTCCCCGCCGTGCAGCTGACGGAAGAATTGGCCAAGCGTTTCCTGCATGGCCAGCGCATCGCGCTGGGCAAGGAAGACGTTGCCGTACCAAACGAGCCGGGCAGGGTGCGCGTGTATCACGACAGCAAGCTGTTGGGCACGGGCCAGTTGCAGGAGTACAGCATCCTGGCGCCCGAACGGCTCATTGCCACGGCACATCAATAAAAGCTGGGGTCAGACCCCCTCGACCGTTGGCGCAAGCCTCTGAGTTGGCGGGATTGAGGGTCTGACCCCGGCATGCACTCTTCAAACAGTGTCGCTTTTTTAAACAATCCGTCCCCGACTGCGGGAGCCGCCAGCATTTTTAGATAGCGTTGCAACGCAACATGCTATACTACGCGGTTCCGGAAATAGATTAGCATTCGGGTATCTCGTACACCTTGTACGCACTCCGCAGTTTTTCAGTAACTACTACGACCATGTCAAATACAAAACGCGCAATTCGTAATATCGCCATTATCGCCCACGTTGACCACGGCAAAACCACGCTGGTGGATCAGCTGCTGCGCCAGTCCGGCACCTTCCGTGAAAACCAAGCGGTCGACACCCGAGTCATGGACTCGAACGACCTGGAAAAGGAGCGCGGCATTACGATTCTGTCGAAGAACTGCGCTGTTGAGTACGAAGGCACCCACATCAATATCGTCGACACCCCAGGCCACGCCGACTTCGGCGGCGAAGTGGAACGTGTTCTGTCGATGGTGGACTCGGTTCTGCTGCTGATCGATGCACAGGAAGGCCCGATGCCGCAAACCCGTTTCGTCACGCGCAAGGCGCTGGCACTGGGTCTGAAGCCTATCGTGATCGTCAACAAGATCGACCGTCCAGGCGCACGTCCTGACTGGGCCATCAACCAGACGTTCGAACTGTTCGACAAGCTGGGCGCAACCGACGAGCAACTGGATTTCCCTATCGTTTACGCTTCCGGCCTGAACGGCTATGCCGGCCTGACCGAAGACGTGCGCGGCGGCGACATGAAGCCGATGTTCGACGCCATCCTGGAACACGTTCCAGTACGTGACGACAATCCGGAAGGCCCGCTGCAAATGCAGATCACCTCGCTGGACTACTCGTCGTACGTCGGCAAGATCGGCATTGGCCGCGTCAACCGCGGTACCGTGAAAGTTGGTCAAGACGTGCTGGTCATCAATGGCCCAGGCGCCACGCCAATCAAAGGCCGCATCAACCAGGTGCTGAACTTCAAGGGCCTGGAGCGCGTGCTGGTGGACGAAGCTGTTGCCGGCGACATTTGCCTGATCAACGGTATCGACGAAATCGGCATCGGTTCGACCCTGTGCGCACTGGACACCCCGGAAGCGCTGCCGATGCTGACCGTCGACGAGCCAACGTTGACCATGAACTTCATGGTCAACAACTCGCCACTGGCTGGCCGCGAAGGCAAGTTCGTGACTTCGCGCCAACTGCGTGACCGTCTGGAAAAAGAATTGAAAGCCAACGTTGCTCTGCGCGTAGCGCCGACCGACGACGACACGATCTTTGAAGTATCGGGCCGCGGCGAGCTGCACCTGACGATTCTGATCGAAAACATGCGTCGCGAAGGCTTCGAGCTGGCCGTATCGCGTCCACGCGTGGTCTTCAAGATGGTCGATGGCGTGCGCCACGAGCCGTTTGAAAACCTGTCGGTCGACGTGGAAGAAGCCAACCAGGGCGGCGTCATGGAAGAACTGGGCCGTCGTCGCGGCGACCTGCAAAACATGGAATCGGATGGCAAGGGCCGCGTGCGTCTCGAGTACCTGATCCCGGCGCGTGGCCTGATCGGCTTCCAGGGCGAATTCATGACCCTGACCCGCGGTACCGGCTTGATGAGCCACGTGTTCCATGAATACGCACCGGTCGACAACACCCGTGGCGAAATGGCTGGCCGTCGTAACGGCGTGCTGATCTCGCAAGATGACGGCGCCGCCGTTGCCTACGCTATCTGGAAACTGCAAGACCGCGGCCGCATGTTCGTGTCGCACAATGACCCAGTCTACGAAGGCATGGTCATCGGTATCCACTCGCGCGACAACGACCTGGTCGTCAACCCGATCAAGGGCAAGCAGTTGACCAACGTGCGTTCGTCGGGTACCGACGAAGCGGTGCGCCTGGTGCCGCCTATCCAGATGTCGCTGGAATACGCAGTCGAATTCATCGAGGACGACGAACTGGTGGAAATCACCCCGAAATCGATCCGTCTGCGCAAGCGCTTCCTGAAAGAGCACGAGCGTAAAAAAGCGTCGCGCGACGCGTAATACCCGCGTGAGCATGGATTGACGTCCATGCCGCTTTCGGCCCGCTGCGCCGCATGACTTTAACCGGTGATGCGCGCAGCGGGTTTGTTGTTTGTAGAAGCTGTTGTGTATTGACCTGTTTTTATTGATCCTATGACTACGTCCTCCCTGCCCTCCCGCCGCCTGTCCGTCGCCCCCATGATGGACTGGACCGACCGCCATTGCCGCAAGTTCCACCGCGAAATCACGCGCCACACCTGGCTCTACACCGAGATGGTGACGACGGGCGCGCTCGTGTACGGCGACGTGGAGCGCCACCTGCGCTTCAACGAGGAAGAGCATCCGGTGGCGCTGCAGTTGGGCGGCAGCGACCCGACAGACCTGGCCACCAGCGCCAAGCTCGGTGAGCAGTGGGGCTACGACGAGGTCAACCTCAATTGCGGCTGCCCGTCCGAGCGCGTGCAAAAAGGCGCGTTTGGCGCCTGCCTGATGGCCGAACCGCAACTGGTGGCCGACTGCGTGAAAGCCATGCGCGACGTGGTCGACATCGACGTCACGGTCAAGCACCGCATCGGCATCGACGACAGCGAATCGTACGACTTCGTGCGCGACTTCGTCGGCACCGTGGCGGACGCCGGCTGCAAGACGTTTATCGTGCATGCGCGCAATGCCATCCTGAAAGGCCTGAGTCCGAAGGAAAACCGCGAAGTGCCGCCCCTGAAATACGATTACGCCTACCGCCTGAAGCGCGATTTTCCCCAGTTCGAGTTCATCATCAACGGCGGCATCAAGACCCTGGACGAGATCGACCTGCATTTGCAGCACCTCGATGGCGTGATGCTGGGCCGCGAGGCGTATCACAACCCGTACGTGATGGCGCAGTTCGACCAGCGCTACTACGGCGACGACACGCCCGTGAAAACGCGCGAACAGGTGCTCGAAGCGATGATTCCGTACATTAGCGCGCAGCTGGAAAAAGAAGCGGGGCGCTTGAAACTGAACAGCGTCACGCGCCACATGCTGGGCCTGATGCAAAATCTGCCCGGCGCGCGCGGCTTCCGCCAGACCCTGTCGGACTCGAAGAAGCTGGCCTCGGGCGACCCCCGTTTGCTGCTGGAAGCGGCGGCGCGCCTGTCGCTGCCCGCGTAATGGACGCCTGCCACGGCCTTGCGCGCGTGATCGAAGGCTACTTGCTGGCCGTCAGCGCCTTGAAGGATGACGGCAGCTTGTTTCTTTGCGAGTATCTGGGACCCGTCGCGCCGCAGGCATCGCTCGATGCCTTGTGCCGCGCGCTGCGGATTGCGCCGACGGGCTTGTCCTTGCAGCCGCTCGAGAGCGTGGTGTGCAGCGGCATCGCCTGCACGCCGCGCCAGTGGTTGCTGGAGCGTATTCGTCCCATGAGCGAGGCGGACCGCCAGCCGCTCGATGCGCGTTTATATGACGGTTTCGAGCGAGAACTGGTCGAACTGCTGCGCGGCGAGCCGCGCTGGTATCAATTGGTATCATCTGGCCAGATCAGCCTGACCGGGCAATTGGGCGCCATCTGGAGCGTCTTTGTCTTTGGCACAGAGTGCCACGCCTATGTGATGCATTGCAGCTGGGACAGCTGAGCCAACTTGTCTATACCGCTGCTTCTACGCAGTGGTATTGTCCGTACTCCCCCTTCCTCTGAGCACCTCTTCCAAAACGATGCAATATGGCTACGCCATGTGTTGTAAATGCGCCGTTTCGGCGCACGCCCGCACTGCCATGGGGCATTTCTAAGAGGCAAGAATCGGCGTTGTTGCCATTTCCCCGAAGAAAGTTAATCTGCCATTTATTCAGGTACTTATTGCTTGCTTTGAGGCAAAATTTACACCTATAATTGATTATAGACAAATATTTCTCATATGAATGTTTGATGTTGATCTCATATCATCAGTGTCAAAAATTCAGCGTGTGGAGCAAGTTTGCATTCGCAGTCACTGGCTGTTTCAGGGCTGGCGAAGGACCAGGAAGTACCCCAGGCTGCGTGCAGCCGGATACCGCCAGCATACCAATGGGTAAGGGCGGATACCGGTGTACCGCAGCCTTCGTCTTGTCGTGCCGGGCAAAAAATCCTTATCAATAGTTTCATTTACGAAGAGCCGAAATGAATTTAGCAAAAATGAAGGTTGGTACCCGCCTGGGCCTGGGTTTCGCCCTGGTACTGGTTCTGCTGGTGGCCGTGACCGTCCTCGGCATCGCGCGCATGGCGCAAATCCAGGAACGTCTCGATCACGTGATCAATGTCAACAATGTCGTCACCCGCCTGGTGATCGATATGCGTGGCAACGTCAGCGACCGCATCACCTCGCTGCGCATCCTCACCCTGATGACCGACGCGAGCGATATGGAGCCGGAAATGGCGCGTATCAAGACGCAGACGAGCACCTATCAGGAAACGCAGAAGAAGCTCGAAGAGAAATTCGCCGTCGAGTCGACTGCCGAAGAAAAAACCCTGCTCGCCTCGATCAAGGAATACGAAGCGGCCGCCATGCCGGCCATCGCCAAGGCATCCGCACTGTGGATGGCCAACGATGCGGAAGGCGCCACGCGCGTGATGATCAAGGAAATCCGCCCGGTGCAGAAAAAATGGATGGAAGCGCTGGAGCAGCTGGCCACCCTGGAAGACAAGCTCAATGAACAGATGCAGTCGGATGCCCGCAAGGCCTTCGACAGCGCGCGGCTGTTCATGATCATCCTCGGCGTACTGGCCGTGGCGATGGGCGTGGCGGCGGCACTGGTGATTACCCGCGGCCTGCTGAAACAGCTGGGCGGCGAGCCTGACTACACGGCATCGATCGCCGGCAGCATCGCCAATGGCGACCTGTCGATCGGCATCCACACCCAGCCATCGGACAATTCCAGCCTGCTGGCGGAAATGAAGGAAATGCGCAACAGCCTGGTGGGCATCGTCGGCCAGGTGCGCGTCGGCACGGAAACCATCGGCACGGCCTCGCGTGAAATTGCCGACGGCAATATCGACCTGTCGTCGCGCACGGAAATGCAGGCCAGCGCGCTGGAAAAAACGGCGTCCGCGATGGAAGAGCTGACCTCGACCGTGAAACAGAATGCGGACAATGCGCGCGAAGCGAACAAGCTGGCCGCGACCGCGTCGGACGTGGCCCTGAAGGGCGGCTCCGTGGTGTCGCAAGTGGTTGACACCATGAGCTCGATCAACGAGTCGGCGAAGAAGATTGTCGACATCATCGGCGTGATCGACGGCATCGCCTTCCAGACGAATATCCTGGCGCTGAACGCGGCCGTGGAAGCGGCACGTGCCGGCGAGCAAGGCCGCGGCTTTGCCGTGGTGGCGTCCGAAGTGCGCAACCTGGCCCAGCGCTCCGCCGGCGCCGCGAAGGAAATCAAGATCCTCATCGACGATTCGGCCGAGAAGACGGAACGCGGTACGCGTCTGGTCGGCCAGGCTGGCGTGACGATGGGCGAAGTGGTCGACAGCGTGCGCCGCGTGACGGACATCATGAGCGAGATCGCCAGTGCCAGCCAGGAACAAAGCGCCGGCATCGAACAGGTCAACCTGTCGATCATCGAGATGGACGGCATGACGCAGCAAAATGCCGCCCTGGTGGAACAGGCAGCCGCCGCGGCGCAAAGCCTGCAGGACCAGGCTGCCGAACTGGCGCACGTGGTCAGCATCTTCAAGCTGGTCGAAGGCGAACAGAAACCGGCAGCGGCGTCTGTGCCGGCGCCGGCCCCCGTGGCTGCCGCACCAGCGGCCGTGCGCAAGCCGGCGCCCGCATTGCGTCCGGTGAAATCGCTGACCCGCAAGACCGAAGCGGCCGCTCCCGTGGCTGCCGCGGCACCACGCAAGGCGGCAGGGGCCGGCAGCACCAGCAATGACGAGTGGGAAGAGTTTTAAGCGCGATCAACAGCGCACAGGAAGTTGTAATTACCGTATCTGATAATCATGGGGAAGCACATGTTTGAGAATAAGCGTTTGATGAGTGTTGCAGCATTCTTGCTGGTGTCGGTTTCTTCCGCAGCCTTCGCTGCCGAGGTGCCCGCGTCGTTCGATGCCAAGAACTGCAAGGCCGACTATCCGAAAGCCTCGTTGATGAACGAAGAGCAGGGCACCGTGTCGATGTCCTTCCTGGTCAATGCCGATGGCAGCGTTGCCGATTCGAAAGTCGAGAAGAGCAGCGGCTTCAAGAACCTGGACAAGGCCGCCATCAAGGCCCTGTCCGCATGCAAGTTCAAGCCGGGCACCAAGGATGGTTCCCCTGCGCAAACCTGGACCAAGGTCGACTACGCCTGGAAGCTGGACTGATCCACGCACTGCCGGGAGCGCGGCTCCCGGCATGACCGTATCCGCTACGGGCGGCGCCTGCGAGGGTGCCGCCCGTATTGTTATGTGCGGCAGCCAACGGCGCTGCCGCCCCCGATTCTGTTACCCTCGAAACATACCTTCGGGATATCCCACCACAAGAGGCCTACCATGCAGCGCATCCTGACACTTTCTTCCCTGGCGGCCACCGGCTTGCTGCTTTCCGCCTGCGCTTCCCTGGGCACGCCTGTGGGCTTGCAGGCGGGGCAGACCGTCGCCGTCGTCAACAGCCTGAGCTGGGACAATCCCCTGACGGGCAAGCGCGACGGCGTGCGCACCAGCTGGCCCATCAAGGATGGCAAGATTGCCCCTGAATATTTTCCGCTGGCGCAATTGAAGCAATGCGAGGCCGGCGGCAAGGCTTGCAGCTGGGGTGTGATGCGGGCGCAGCGCAGCGCGCCGAAGCTGGCCTATGCGGACGGCGGCGTCGCCCTGGCCGTGAACGTTGCGATCGACGTGGCGCGGCGCCAGGATGCGCGCCAGGGCGAGACGCAAACGGCGATGGCGATACCGCAGGACGTGGCGGCCCTGGCGGGCAAGCAGCGTGTGCAGCCCAGCTGGAAATTGAAGTATGGCAAGGTCGAGCAGGTCGAGCTCGATTACGGCGTGCGCTACCAGGTGTGTGTGCAGCGCTACGATGCCGCCGGCAAGGCCATCGATAGCTGCGCGATTCCATTTATTTGAGGAAACATGCCGCGCGGGGCGCTTGTGGCGCCATTGCCACATTTCATGTTGCGGCGTGCGTCGGGGTGTAACAATCGGTAAAAGCACAGCAAAGCACGGCGTAATTTCTTATAGTACTTACTCGAGGTAGTACATATTAGGAGAATTGCGATGAAAACCCTGTTGGCAGTAATTTCGCTGGCCGCTTTGGGTGGCTGCGTCGTGGCCCCGCCCGGGCCCGCGTATTACGGTTCGCGCGCGCCGCAGGGGGCCTACAATCCCTATGAATGGCATACGGTCTCGTCCGAGCCGGTGCAGTCGGGCCGCGTGATGAGCGCGCCGCGCGTGGAATACACGAATGAGCCCGTCTACGTGCAGCAGTCGCCTGTCTACGTGCAGCAGCCCGTGTATGTGCCGGCGCCCGTGTACGCGCCGCAACCGTATTATTACAATCCGCCCGTATCGATCGGGCTGGATTTCATGTTTGGCTTTGGGCGCTATGGCGGACGCCGCGGCGGCTGGGGCGGGCATGGACACTACCACGGCCGCCGCTAGACGCGGGGCGTAGTCCTTCTGGCGTGAGAAAGCGCGTCGTGCTTCGTAAAGCACGGCGCGCTTTCTCATTGGCGATGACGAGCAGCGCCGCGAAGCTGAATCAGTGGAAATATACCGAACTCTGGTGCAGCACGTCCGCCGAGCACAGGATATACATCGCCGCCGCTGCCAGACCTATTTGCAAGGCGCCAAAGCTGATCGGGATGAGGCGGGACATGTCGTACTCCTGAATGGTGTGAGGTGGGTTGTCAGGCTTTCATCATAGGTCGAATAAATGCTCTCGGGCATCGGATGAATGTCCGCCACGATGTAGGACAACACCTCGTCGCTGAGGCCCCGCCTCGCTCTCCGGCGGCCTAAGTAACCCCCAATAAATTATTGCGATTTCTGACTTCTATAACCGGCGCTCTGCGGTGTTGCCCACTGCTAGCAGCGTTCGCACTGCGTCGCAGCGGGCGCCTTGCATAGCATCCGGTTCTATTCGTCATAACTTCACAATAATTTCCTGAGGATTACTTAGCGGTTTTTCCAGCGCAGCACCGGCTCTTCCGGCGCCGTGTCCGGCACGTTCGAAATCGCCAGCCAGTGCGTCAGGCGTTCCGGATGCTTGAGATTGATGCCCATGCCATCGATGATGCCGACCTGTTCCAGCATGCGCGCGTCGATCTTCGCCTTCGACACCGTGGGTGCGCCCATGACCATGCGGTCATATGCCTTGCGCGCCTTGTGTTCCCATTTGTGCAGATTGCTTTCGTCGAAGCGGTTCGCTTCGAAGTACACGGTCAGGGTGCCGTCGAGGTTGCCGAAGCCGACAATGCCCGCGCCCTTGCGGATGGTGGTGGTGTTGCTGATGTCGAATTCCGCCGTGGGCACGAAAATGCCGGCGCGGCCATCGATGTCGGGACGTCCCACGGGTGTTTCCTTGCCGTAGGAACTCGTTTCGGTAATGGTTTTTTCTGCGGACATGGTGCGTGTGTGGTGGCCGTGCCGGGAGCGCAATCGGGTCCGGCAGCGCCAGTCATCCTGTTCAAAAAATGCGTGCTGATGATCAGGGCGGGGTAGGGGCCCTGGCGGAGCGATGCTTGGCATTGCTTGATACCCCGCTATTGTAGCGCCAATTTAATTCCTTTGGGCAACATTTAATGCTGCAGTGCACGCTTCTTCGGACGAGAAAAAGCCGTCCGGCCAAACGGCGGGACGGCTGTTGCGTGGCGTCTGTCCGGACTCAGGCGGCTGTCTTGCGGCGTGCCATGAAACCCAGCAAGCCCAGGCCCAGCAGCATCATGGCGTAGGTTTCAGGTTCCGGCACGGCGGCCGTCACCGAGACGTTGTCCAGGTAGGAACCATAGGTCGGTGCGGAGACGGGGCCGATCGATTCGAAACGCAGCAGGCTCGACGAGCCGAGTGCGGTCACGTTCTGGCTGTAGGTTTGCCACACGCCGCTCGTGTTGCCGATCAATGCCGTTGGCGTCAGCAGGGTCGAACCCCAGTAGACATTCATCAGGCTGTTCGCGCCGCCCGCCGTATCGGGACGACCCGAGTAGGCAAACGACAGCGCATAGGTGCTGCCGGCCGTGGTGGCGATCGCTTGCGATACCGACGTCAGGCGGTCCGTATTGAGTTCCAGGTATTGCGTGCCGCTGGCGGCGACGGGGTTGAATCCGCCCTGGCCGCCTTGCGTGGCGCCTTTCTGGATTTCAAAGGCCGAATTGCCGCTGGCCGATGAAGTCCAGCCTGTCACGCTGCTGAGCGGAGCCCAGGCTGAGGCGATGACATTGTTTTCGAAACTGCCATTGACCACCAGTTCGGTCGCGGCGTTGGCGGCGCCAGCGGTGACCAGGGTGGCCAGTGCGGCGATCTTCAGGAGGGTGGCTGGCGTTTTCATGGGTTCTCGTTTGATTGGTTAAAAGATAATTTGATTTCTTAAATGACATTTAAAGAATATCACCAAAACTCACAAAAAGAACACGCGCTCGCTAAAATTATTTGCAATTGTGAAATCATTTGTGTCTACATGGAAATTAATTTCTATGGTGAATGAATTGCTGTGAAGCTCCAAGGCGAACGCAAGCTTGGAGTTACTTGCGTCACGGTATTTTTGTGACATCGGGACGTAAAAAAACTGCATCGTAACAACAACGATGCAGGTTTTTTTCAGGTAACTGCCGTGCGTAGCGGCATATCGATTCGATAGGCGCCCGCGTGCGCAGGCATCAGAACGCCAGGCGGCCCTGCAGGTAAACCATGCGCGGCGCGCCCACCAGCTTGCCCAGGTTGCCGTCCGAGGTGCGCGTGAAGTAGCGCTTGTCGGCGAGGTTGTTGACGCCGGCGACCAGTTCCAGGCCCTTCTGGCCCGGCACTGTCCATTTCACCTGCGTGTTCCAGGTACGGAAGCCGGGAATGACGCCCAGGCTGCCGGCCGCGTTTTCCGCCACGGTATTCGCTTCGTCGGCGAACTGGCGGCTCTGATGGCTGCTCGACAAATCAACACCCCAGGCGCCCAGCTGATAGTGGACGCCGACGGTATCCGTGGTGCGCGAATAGAAGGGCACGTCGTTGCCCGCGTTCGCACCATCCTGCAAGGTTGCCTTGGTGTAGGTGTAGGTGGCATAGGCGTTCAAGCCGGCCAGCGGGCCGGACTTGTCGAAGTGGTAGTCGACGGCCGTTTCCAGGCCGCGGTGGTGCGTGGCGCCCACGTTGTAGAAGACGACGTTCTCGCCGCTGCCGATGGATTGGATCTGGTTGTCGAACTTGATGTTGAACAAGGTCGCTTCGGCCGACAGCTGGCCGCTCTTCCAGCGCGCCCCCAGCTCGGCTGTTTTCGCCAGTTCCGGTTGCAGCGGGTTCTTGCTCGACTGCGCATTGAGCTGCGTATTTTGCACGGCGCCAAACGAGCTGTTGTAGTTGCCGAACAGGGTCACGTTGTTATTGAGCAAGTAGGCGACGTTCAGCGAGGGCAGGGCCTTGTTGTTGAGCAGTTCGATCTTCTGGTCGACCGGCAAATGGTTGAAGCGTTCCGTCTTGATGTGTTCGTAGCGTACGCCCGGTGTGATGCGCCAGGCGTCGATGGCGATCTTGTCATCGATATACACGGCCTGCGCATCGGTGGCATTGTCGGCAAAGCGCGTCGGCTTTTGTTGCACGCCGCTGGCGATGATCACATTGTAGATGGCCTCGTCGGCGCGCTCGGCCAGGTAGCGGTAGCCGACGGTGACGTCCTGTGTGACCTTGCCGGTAATAAAGCGCTGCGTGTAGCGCGGCTCGATGGCCGTCGTTTCATAGTTGCGCGGCTGGTGGCCCAGGTTTTTTCCGCTGATCAAGGTGCTTTCGCGCGAGCTTTTGTTGTAGTAGGCGCGCACTTCGAATTCCTGCGTGTTCGACATGGCATTCAGGTAGCCGATGTCGAAGGCCTTGCGCTCGCCGCTCCAGAAGTCGGTGGGGCGCGTGTTCTGGAACGGGTCCTGCTTGTATTGTGCCGCGGTCAGGCCGCCCGGCGTGCGCGACGTTACGTCGTAGTAGGACAGCTTGCCGTACACCTCGGCCGTGGGGCTCAGGTCGTAGCGGAATTTCAGGGCGAAGTCGTTGACTTTTTCATCGCTGCCCACGCGCCAGTCGCTGCCGCGGATGCCGGAATACAGCACGGCCAGGCCCAAGCCGCTGTCGAGCTGGGTACCGGCAAAGACGCTGGCCTGCGTGTTGTGGCCCACTTCGCTGTACGTGTTGTAGCGCACCGTGGCGTCGCCCGTGATGCCTGGCGCGGTGGGCACGCGGCGCGTCTTGAAGTTGATGATGCCGCCCACGTTTTGCGGGCCGAAGCGCACGGCGCCGCCGCCGCGCACCACGTCGACCGTCTCGACATTGGCCAGGCTGACGGGCGCGAACGACAGTTGCGGCTGGCCATACGGCGCGACCGACATCGGAATGCCGTCAAGTAACACCGTGCTGCGCGGCGAATAGCGTCCGGCCAGTCCGCGCACACCGATGTTGAGCGAAATGGCGCTGCCCGCGCTGCCCGAATTGTCGCTGATCTGCACGCCGGGAATGCGGCGCATCACGTCGCTGAGGCTGGTTGCACCCGAGTTCTCGATGTCATCCTTCTGCACCACGGTGCGGGCGCCCGCGAAATTCTTCGTGCTGGCGGCCATGCTGGTGCCCAGCAAGTTGCTGCTGACCTGAATCGATTCGAGGATGGGACCGGCATTCTCAGCGCTATTGGCGTCCTGCGCCTGCGCGGCAAGCGGAGCGCCCAGGCAGGCGAGGGCGATGGCCAGCGCGCACGGGCGCAGCGAAAAGGGCAGTGTGACAGGTGTGGCAGCCATGCATGGATCTCCGTAATGACAATGTTTGCGCGGGCAATCGGGCGGCGCGACAACATCGTGGCGTGGACATCCGGCGCAAGGGGATAAGAATGATAATGATTCTCATTTTATCCGTCAATTGCGCAAACTGCGTAGGATGGGCTTTGCCTGGAGAAAGGCGGGAAGTGTTGCTGGCGCGGTACAGGAAGGAGTTTGGATTGCCGCTTGGCACCATTGCTGGGGTGCGGCGGCATTTTGCGTGCTTCTTGTATACTGCCGCTTTTGCAGCCGTCAGACGTGAACGTACAATGAGCCAGACAACTGAAACGACACCAGGCGATTCCTCCGTGGAACGCCGCCAGGGCGACCAGCCGGCAAGTGCTGCGCGCAAATTGAATCTGCTGGTGGTCGACGACAACCAGGAAGTGGGCGAATCGCTGGCCATGCTGCTCGAAGCGCTGGGCCACCATGCGGTGGTGGTGCGCAACTGGCAGATGGCCGTCGAGCAAGTCAAGCTGTGCGTGCCCGACGCCGTCTACCTCGACATCGAAATGCCCGGCATCAGCGGCATCGAAATCGGCCGCCGCCTGCACCACAATCCCGAGACGGCCAACGCCGTGCTGATCGCCGTCACGGGCCACAGCCTGCCCATGTACATGGACGACGCGCTGGCCGTGGGCTTCCGCCACTTCCTCGTCAAGCCCGTGCGCCTGGACGACCTGGCGACGACGGTGCAGTCGGTGCTGGCGGGATAGGTATCCTGCAGTAAAAGACGAAGAGGGCCGGCTGCATGCCGGCTTTTTTGCAAGAATGCGCCTGGGATTGGAAAAACAGTTGTGCTTGCTTAAAAGCGCCGTCCCTGATCCGGCATAGAGTGGCATGACATCTATCTCAAGGAGATGATTCATGCCCTATATTTATTCCAATGTCGCCGAGTTGAAAGGCAGGCCCGTTGTCGGTAGTCGCCACTGCGTCGCTTTGGTGCAGTACTATGCTCGCGCGCCAGTCACGGCAAACTGGCGCGAGGGCGAAGCGGTGTTGGGGAACGCCATCATCAAACCGGGAACCGCGATCGCCACATTTGTCAGGGGGCGTTACCCGAACCGACCACATGGCAATCATGCCGCCTTGTTCATCGGCCAGGCGATAGGCGGGATCTATATTGCAGACCAATGGAAAGCCGACGGCAAGACCGAAATTTCGGTGCGGCTGATACGCTCGCAAGGCAAGGACAAGCGCGGTAATTACATCCACGCCAGCGATAACGCCGATGCATTTTCCGTGATTGAATGAGGTTGGTCATGGCATACTCAAAAACGACAATGGCAGCACGGATCTGCTGGCCTGCAATGGCACTGCTGGCCATATCGTGCCAGCAATCGACAGCCAGCGCCGCGCCCGTTGCCTGCCCAGTATCGATTTCCCAGGGTTCGCTGCAGCTTGCCGATGTACCGCAAGGCTGGACCAGCTATGTCGGTTCGCCACTTTACCTGCATGCGGCGGCGCCGATGAACGGGCCACCGGAGCAGTTGGGCGAGCTGTCGGACTTCCGGCAAAAGCGCTTGAAAAAAGGTTGGGTAGATACTTATCGGCTCGATGGCAAGTTTCCGGAGGGGAAATGGCTGGCCTGTCGTTACGGCGGCACGGGTCAGCTGACTTTGGCGATGCGGCTCGACGACAGTATCGACAGCTGTACTTTTACTTATCGGCAAGGTGAGCATGTCGGTGAGCGCAACATCGCCATCCTGTGCAGATAGTCATGGTGTTTGATTTACGCCATAAAAACCTGCTCTGAAATAGAAAAAGCCCGGTTCGAAAACCGGGCTCTTCTTTATTCTGTGGGGTGGCTGATGGGGCTCGAACCCACGACAACAGGAATCACAATCCTGGACTCTACCAACTGAGCTACAGCCACCACTGTCTTACTTGCCTGTTTAGCTGTTTTGCTGAACAGGTGCCGAATTATACAAAGAACTCGGCAAAGTGGCAAATCTAAATGCAGTCTTTTTTAAAGAATCGAAAGATTGCATGAAAACGCCTGTTTTCGCTCACACGGACAGGTGTTCGACAGGCGGGTGCAAGTCCAGCAAGCCGGCGAAGGCTTGCGCCAGGGATTCGACCTTGGCCGTCGTGTAGCCCTGCAGCTGGGGCGCATTGTTGTTGATGCGGCGTAAGCTTGCCGCGTCGAGCAAGCGGGCAAGCTGGCGCGCCACGGCGTCGCCCGTGTCCACCAGCGTGATCGTTTCCTGCGTATGCGCGCGCACCGTGCGTACGATGGCGTCCTGCACGAAGGGGTAGTGCGTACAGCCGAGCACGAGGGTGTCGACGCCTTGTTCCAGCATGGGCGCGATGTAGCGTTCCAGCATGGCGCTGGTGGCGTCGAGCGGGTCGTTGCCCAGCTCGCACTGCTCGATGCGGTCGGCCAGGCCTATGCAGGGCTGCAAGATGAACGTGGCGCCTGTGGCTGCGCTCACCTGCTCGCGCAGGGCCAGCAGCTTGTCGCCGCGCAAGGCGCGTTCCGTGGCCAGCACGGCGATCTTGCCGTTGCTGCTGATGGCGGCCGCCGGTTTCAAGCCCGGTTCGACGCCGACGATGGGCAGGTCGGGGTAGCGTGCGCGTAGCGCCTTGATGGCGGCGATGGTGGCCGTGTTGCACGCCACCACCAATGCTTTCGCGCCTTGCTGCAACAAGAAGGCGGTGATCGCCAGCGAACGGTCGATCACTTGCTGTTCCGTCTTGTCGCCATACGGCGCATAGGCGGAATCGGCAAAGTAAATCAAATCTTCCTGCGGCAGCTGCGCGCGGATATGGCGCAGCACGGACAGGCCGCCCACGCCGGAGTCAAAAATGCCGATGGGCGCGTCTGGGCGGGCAGTGCTTGCAATAGAAGTCATATAAAGCCGAAGAAGATAAAAAAACGCCGCGCTGTGTTGCCGCGCGGCGTCTATGGTAGAGCTTGTTTAAGCAACCGTCACGGGAATCTTGCTCACGCTATTGAGTTGCTCGATCTTCGCCTGCCACTCTTTCGGGCCCGTGTTGTGCACCGACGTACCCTTCGCATCGACGGCCACCGTCACCGGCATGTCGACCACGTCGA
Organism: Janthinobacterium aestuarii; assembly: GCF_046113285.1. NCBI lineage: Bacteria > Pseudomonadati > Pseudomonadota > Betaproteobacteria > Burkholderiales > Oxalobacteraceae > Janthinobacterium > Janthinobacterium aestuarii. Next base: position 5,030,651 of record NZ_CP142524.1, on the reverse strand, counting down.
ATTCGTAGATCGCTTCCATGCCCATGTCGGCAAAGCCCAGCACCTTGGCGTGCTTGATGGCTTTCGACACCAGGTAGGCGGCGCCGCCCACGGCCATCAAATAGGCCGACTGGTGCTTCTGGATCGATTCGATGGCGACCGGGCCGCGTTCGGCCTTGCCGATCATGGCGATCAGGCCCGTCTTTTCCAGCATCATGTCGGTGAACTTGTCCATGCGCGTGGCGGTCGTCGGACCGGCCGGGCCGACGGCTTCGTCGCGCACCGGGTCGACGGGACCCACGTAGTAGATCACGCGGTTTTTAAAATCGACCGGCAATTCTTCGCCCTTGGCCAGCATGTCCTGGATGCGCTTGTGCGCGGCGTCGCGGCCCGTCAGCATCTTGCCGTTCAACAGCAAGGTCTGGCCCGGCGTCCACGAAGCGACTTCTTCTTTCGTCAGGGTGTTCAGGTCGACGCGCTTGGATTTTTCCGTGTCCGGCGTCCAGTGCACTTCCGGCCACGACGACAGCGACGGCGGCGTCATGTAGGCAGGGCCGGAGCCGTCCAGCACGAAGTGGCCGTGGCGCGTGGCGGCGCAGTTCGGGATCATGGCGACAGGCTTCGACGCGGCGTGCGTCGGGTGCATCATGATTTTGACGTCGAGCACGGTCGTCAGGCCGCCCAGGCCTTGCGCGCCGATGCCCAGCGAGTTGATCTTGTCGCACAGCTCGATGCGCAGTTCTTCCAGCTTGTTCTGCGGGCCGCGTTGCTTCAGCTCAAACATGTCGATGTCTTCCATCAACACCTCTTTGGCCATCAGCATGGCTTTTTCGGCCGTGCCGCCGATGCCGATGCCCAGCATGCCGGGCGGGCACCAGCCGGCGCCCATGGTCGGCACGGTCTTCATGACCCAGTCCACCAGTGAATCGGACGGGTTCATCATGATCATCTTGGATTTGTTTTCCGAGCCGCCGCCCTTGGCAGCGACTTTCACGTCGACGGTATTGCCTTCGACCAGTTCCATGTGCACGACGGCTGGCGTGTTGTCCTTGGTGTTCTTGCGGTCGAAATGCGGGTCGGCCACGATGGAGGCGCGCAGCTTGTTGTCGTCGAAGTTGTACGCGCGGCGCACGCCTTCGTTGACGGCGTCGGTGACGGTGCCGCTGAAACCTTCGAAGCGCACGCCCATGCCGATTTTCAGGAAGACGTTGACGATACCCGTGTCCTGGCAGATAGGACGCTTGCCTTCCGCGCACATGCGCGAGTTGGTCAGGATTTGCGCGATCGCATCTTTTGCCGCCGGGCTTTGCTCGGCCGCATAGGCGCGCGCCAGGTGCTCGATGTAATCAGCAGGGTGGTAGTAGCTAATGTACTGCAACGCTGCGGCGACGGATTCGATCAGGTCTTCTTGCTTTATGACAGTCATGGTGTTCTCGCGGTGGATAAGAAGGGTAAGACTTTGATGCTGTTTGCTGTTTGCTAATCAGTATGGGAGCGCCAGAACTTAGTGGGGCGCCCTGGCTTGGTTCTGCGTCACCGTCATGATGCGGTCCGTGTACGCAATCGCCATCGCCGACAGGATGAAGACCATATGGATCACCGTTTGCGCGATGATCACTTCGATCTTGTACGAGTTGGCGTTGATAAACGTCTTCAGCAGGTGGATGGACGAGATGCCGATGATGGCCATCGCCAGCTTCGTCTTCAGCACGGACGCATTCACATGCGACAGCCATTCCGGCTGGTCCGGATGGTCGTCGAGGTGCATGCGCGAGACGAACGTTTCGTAGCCGCCGATGATGACCATGATCAACAGATTCGAGATCATGACCACGTCGATCAGGCCCAAGACCACCAGCATGATGGTCGCTTCATTGAGCTTGGTCGGCAGGGCGCCGCCCGGTACGGCCACGGCCGTCAAGACGTGCTGCAGGGCCGCATCATTGCCGAATACGGCGCCGATCAGGTCCGACAGTTCCACCCAGAAATGAAATACGTACACGCATTGGGCAAGGATCAAACCCAGGTACAGCGGCAGCTGCAGCCAGCGCGACATGAAGATGAAGGCGGACAGGGGATGCAGTTTGCTATGTTTGGGCTTTTGTAAGTGGTCGATCATCTGGAGTTTCCTGGGGGTAAATACCAATTTTTGGTATGCCCGACATTTTACACTTGCTGCTGATCACTGCGCATGCCCTCGATTTGGATTCTTGGGCTTGATGAAACACAAAGCGACGCCAACTAATTGACTTGTTATCAGTTTTTCCATCCAGAATGCTGGGCGGCGCGCGCTTGACGCCCGTCGCCGGTGGCGATTATGGTTAGAATGGATCGGGGAAAACGCTGCATGTAAGGCGTCCGTAAGACAGCAGGAATATTGTGTTAATAAACAATTACTACACTGGAGACTAGCATGGCCGCTATAGAGAACCAAGGGCAGGGCACCGAGCAGCAGGGACCGGAAGAGTCGCGCGTATTTGAACCGTCGGCAGCGTTTGCCGCACAGGCAACGATTTCCGGCATGGACGCCTACCGCGCCATGGTGGCCGATGCCGAACGCGACTACGAAGGCTTCTGGGCCAAGCTGGCGCGCGAGAACCTGAGCTGGAAAAAGCCGTTCACCCGCACCCTGAACGAAGACAACGCCCCGTTCTACAAATGGTTCGAAGACGGCCAGCTGAACGTGTCGTACAACTGCCTGGACCGCAACATCGAAAATGGCCTGGGCGACAAGACGGCCATCATCTTTGAAGCGGACGACGGCACCGTTACCAAGGCAACCTATAAAGAACTGCACGAAAAAGTCTGCAAGTTCGCCAACGGCCTGAAATCCAAAGGCATCGCCAAGGGCGACCGCGTCATCATCTATATGTCGATGTCCGTCGAAGGCGTGGCCGCCATGCAAGCCTGCGCGCGCATCGGCGCCACCCATTCCGTCGTGTTCGGCGGCTTCTCGGCCAAGTCCTTGCAGGAACGCATCATCGACGCGGGCGCCGTGGCCGTCATCACGGGCGACGAGCAATTGCGCGGCGGCAAAAAGCTGCCATTGAAATCCATCGTCGACGAAGCGCTGGCGCTGGGCGGCTGCGACTCCGTGAAAAACGTCATCGTGTATCAACGCACGGGCAGCGACCTGCCGATGGTGGCTGGCCGCGACACGTGGCTGCACGACCTGGTCGAAGGCCAGAGCGCGCAATGCGAACCGGAATGGGTCGATGCCGAGCATCCACTGTTTATCTTGTACACCTCCGGCTCGACGGGCACGCCGAAGGGCGTGCAGCATTCGAGCGGCGGCTACCTGCTGTGGGCCGCGCTGACGATGAAGTGGAGTTTCGACATCAAGCCCGACGACGTGTTCTGGTGCACGGCCGACATCGGCTGGGTGACGGGCCACAGCTACATCGCGTACGGCCCGATGGCCGTGGGCGCCACGCAAGTGGTGTTCGAAGGCATCCCGACCTACCCGAACGCGGGCCGTTTCTGGGAAACCATCAAGAAACACAACGTCAGCATCTTCTACACGGCGCCAACGGCCATCCGTTCGCTGATCAAGGCGGCCGACGTGGACCCGAAAGTCCACCCAAGCAACTACGACCTGAGCAGCTTGCGTTTGCTGGGCACGGTAGGCGAGCCGATCAATCCAGAAGCGTGGATGTGGTACTACAAGAACATCGGTGGCGAGAAATGCCCGATCGTCGATACCTTCTGGCAAACGGAAACGGGTGGTCACATGATCACGCCATTGCCTGGCGCCACGCCGATGGTCCCCGGTTCCTGCACCCTGCCATTGCCGGGCATCATGGCCGCCATCGTCGACGAAGCGGGCCAGGACGTGCCGAACGGCCAGGGCGGCATCCTCGTGGTGAAGCGTCCATGGCCATCGATGATCCGTACGATCTGGAACAACCCCGAGCGTTTCAAGTCCAGCTACTTCCCGGAAGAGCTGGGCGGCAAGATGTACCTGGCAGGCGACGGCGCCATCCGCAACAAGGACACCGGTTACTTCACCATCACGGGCCGCATCGATGACGTGCTGAACGTGTCGGGCCACCGCATGGGCACGATGGAAATCGAATCGGCCCTGGTGGCCAACCCGCTGGTGGCCGAAGCGGCCGTGGTGGGCCGTCCGGACGACACGACAGGCGAATCGATCTGCGCCTTCGTGGTGCTCAAGCAGGCGCGTCCGACAGGCGAGGAAGCGAAGAAGCTGGCCCTGGAGCTGCGCAACTGGGTCGGCAAGGAAATCGGCCCGATCGCGAAACCGAAGGAAATCCGTTTCGGCGACAACCTGCCAAAGACCCGCTCCGGAAAAATCATGCGCCGCCTGCTGCGCGTGCTGGCCAAGGGCGAGACGATTACGCAAGATGTCTCGACCCTGGAAAACCCGGCGATCCTGGATCAGCTGAAGGAAGCGTCTTAAGAAGGTCAGTCCCTTCTGGATCGGCCTGCGCCCCACTGGGACGCAGGCCCCCTCAGGGGCCGACCCTAGTCCTTCCGGGTTTACTTTCGATGCCTGAATGTTTTACCCCACGGTAAATAACTTTGGCAGTCCGTAGAATCTTTGCTATAATCTGCGGCTTCGCGACAAGCGAGAAATAGTACGCAATGCGAGCAAGTAGGCGCATTGCCTGCAGGAGAGGTGGATGAGTGGTTGAAGTCGCACGCCTGGAAAGCGTGTATAGGTTCATAGCCTATCGGGGGTTCGAATCCCCCTCTCTCCGCCAAAGATACAAATTGGCCAGTTCAAGGAAGTCCAAGAACGTCCACAAAAAACCGTTTTAGCCCGTGCTAAAGCGGTTTTTTTGTATTCTGGCGTCCAGTACTGTCCAGCTGCAGCCAGTAAAAATCGGAGCTAGATACAGATCAGCTTACCCCAAGTCTAGCAACCAAGCCCTCATTCACCGGTCTAAAGTAATTTCTGACGCATATGCTGAGGAGACCAGCCATGGCCAAGATTATCCCTCCCCTGACCGAGTTCCAGGTCAAAAATGCCAAGCCCAGGCAAAAGTCATACAAGCTGTTCGATGGCGGCGGCCTGTACGTTGAAGTGATGCCCAGCGGCTCGCGGATCTGGCGCATGAAATTCCGTCAATCGAACGGCAAGGAAAATACGCTGACCTTCGGGCCTTATCCGGAAATTTCGATCATGGTGGCGCGTGAAAAGCGCACGGAAGCGCGCCGCTTGCAGTTGCAGGGAATCGACCCCGGCAAGTACCGCGACGACGCCAGGCGGCTCGCCGCCGAAAAAGCATCCAATACCTTCGAGAAAATCGCCCGCGAGTGGTACGCGAACAAGGTGCCGACATGGAGCGAGCGTACTGCCAAGAACATGCTGCAGCGCCTGGAAGCCGATATTTTTCCAAGCATCGGCGACAGGCCGATCACGGAAATCCGGCACCGCGAACTGATTGCCACGCTGCGCAAGATCGAAGAGCGCGGCGCGACCGAGATTGCGCATCGCCTGAAAGCCGTCTGCTCGCAGATATTCAGCTACGCCATCCAGTGCGGCCTGGCGGACCGCAACCTGGTGGTGGACATGAAGGACGTCCTGAAGACCAAGCGCGCCTCGCACTACGCCGCCATCGACGCCGATGAATTGCCCGCCTTCCTGGACGCGCTGGCGCGCAACGAGGCGCGCATGTTCGAGCCGACGCGCATCGCGCTGCGCCTGATGCTGCTGGTTTTCGTGCGCACCAGCGAACTGATAGAGACGCCATGGAGCGAAGTCGATCTGGAGAAGGGTGAGTGGATCATTCCCTGGCAGCGCATGAAGCGCGGCAAGCTGACCGTCAATCCGGATACGACCAATCACCACGTTTGTCTTTCGCGCCAGGCGCTGGCTTTGCTGCGCCAGCTGCACACCATCACGGGCCGCGGCACGTACCTGTTTCCAAACCAGCGCGACCACGATAAGCCTTTGAGCAACAACACGCTGCTGGTGGCGCTGGCCCGCATGGGCTACAAGGGCCGCATGACGGGCCACGGCTTCCGGGCGCTAGCCATGAGCACCATCAAGGAGCGCCTGGGCTACCGCCATGAAGTGGTGGACCGCCAGCTGGCGCACGCGCCCAAGGACAAGGTGGCCAGCGCCTACGACCGCGCCCAGTTCCTGTCGGAGCGCCGCAAGATGATGCAGGAGTGGGCCGACTATCTGGAAGCCGTGGAACGCGGTGATACGCCGCAGCCAGGCCATCATGGATCGCTGGAACTGGTGTGGCCAGCGCCGCGTCGTTAAGGAGACAGCCATGCCAAGACGAATTGAACCTCTGACTGAGCAGCAGCTGATACAGGCCGAGCCTGGAGACAAGCCATTCAAGTTATTCGACGGCTACGGCCTGTATGTTGAAGTCATGCCGACCGGAACAAAGGCATGGCGGATGAAATTTCGTCAGTCAAATCGGAAGGAAGGCAGGCTAACTTTCGGCCACTACCCGGAAGTTTCTCCGGAGCTTGCGAGAAGCCGCTGCTTGGCTGCCCGGAAGATGCTCGATGAGGGCCAGGACCCGCGTACGGAATTCAATGCTGCGCACATACGCCTACCAAAGCGACTGTGGCGAAGTCGCCCGCTTCCTCCTGCCATGGACAGAAGAAAGGTTGGGCGCTGCGCAAGCCATGTCGGTATGCATGCGGTGGAACGGATGCGGGCGCAGGCCTTCCCGGCGCTGAGCCGCGTTTCCGCCGATGAAAGAATGCGAAGCGACATGCTGGCCATGCTGGAGAAAGTCCAGAAAGAGCGCGCCGCCGAGGTGATTGACGTGCTGTATGACTACTGCGCCGATATCATCTTCGACTGCCTTGAATTGGGCATCGATGAAGATGCTTTGATCGAAGCCATGGCGGATGCTAGGGTAGCGCAGCGGCGGAGGTGAGCTATGTATTGGTGCGTTGTTCTAATCTTCGCTGACACCAGTTCCTAAATGAGTTATTGTTCTAGCACAATATTTTTTTCAATAACTGTTTTTGGAAAATATCGCCCGATTGTACAAATTATAAAATTCTAGATTCGGTAATATATTGCGAGAAATTTCGGGGAGTGGATTTGTATTTTTAACTATAATTGGTGTGCTATTTTTATTGATGAAGACGTGAAAATAAGGCGCAATTTTTTATTATATTTCTATATTTTCAAAATAAAATGAATTCAAAATATATTGGCGATACATTCCGTGATTACATTTTTACTATGTTAAAGAGTAAGTTCCCGGATGCGCATGTTGAGGGTAAAGTTGCCTGGAAGAATGCAGATATTGTCTTTACTATGATGGAGCTTGGGAAGCGTGTTAAGGTCGCAGTTGAATGTAAAAACTATAATCGCGCATTGAAAACAAGTGATTTTTCAAAAATTCATGCGGACTATCAGGTTTCTTTGGAAAATAATGATATTAATTTGCTTCTTATTGTTTCGAATTATCATGTGGAATCTGCATCAAGACAATATATAGAGAAAAGTAGAAATTTACGATTCATGACTGTTTCAGAGTTGGAAGGCTGGCTTGTCGGACTTGAACCATATGTGCAAGCTTTGGCTGAGGAATTTTCTGCTGATGAAATTCATGAGTATTATGTGGAGGGGCGTTTCGAAGATATTGATGGAACAGCGTTTGATAATATTCATGTGTGGATAAAATCTTCTTTAGCGAGCGATACAGGATTGGCAATCTTGGGTGGTTACGGGCTTGGTAAAAGTAGTTTGGCAAAACGATTGGCATCGGATCAAGCATTACGATACTTGCGCGATCCAGAAAATGAGCGTCTACCAATATTATTGCCATTGGGGCAGGTGGTGCACGAAACCGAACTTGCGGGATTGTTTGGAAAGCATTTTACGGCGAGATACTCATTGGAGGGGTATTCGTATAAAACTCTTATGCAATTGAATTCAGCAGGGAGGTTGTTGATAATATTGGATGGTTTCGATGAGATGAAACACGCGATGACTGAGCATGATTTTCGTGCAAACTTTCGAGAGTTTAATAAGCTCCGCGTACCTAATTCAAAGGTATTATTATTGGGGCGTCCTAATGCATTTACATCAGAATCAAGAAGTTTGTTAATACGAGGCCTATCGTCGATAGGTGAACAGCAATTTTCTAATTTTGATTTCCCCGCGTGGGAAGAGAGGAAATTATCATTTTTTAATTCTGAAGAGCAAAGGATTTTTCTCAATGGATTCTTGAAATGTAAAAATGATGTATTAATCGATAAGAGTATTAGGGTGAAGAGAATTGCCGAAGTAATGAGAGACATTGATGATGATATACTACAGCGCCCTGTACAAACACGAATTGTAGGTCTGCTTGCAGCGGATGCTAACTACGTTTTTAAAGGAATCAGCAGATTTCGGCTTTATAGTGATTTTGTTAAGCAGGTTATTCATCGAGACCAGGAAAAAAGAGCAAGAAGTTTTATTCCTGCTACAGATAGGCATAGTTTTTTATGTGGATTAGCGTGGTGGTCTTGGACTAGGCCTGGAGTTCAAGGTACTTTCTTAAGGGAGGAGGTTCCAAATTCATTGTTGGATGGTTTGTCTGATGGTCAGGCAATTGACTATCAATCCAAGAGAACTGAGTATTTAGTTTCTTCTTTAACGGAGGAGAAGGACTCTAATTTTTTATATTTCGCTCATCGTTCATTTCACGAATTTTTAGTGGCCGCTTACATAATTTCTTTGAGTGAGCCATCGCATAGCGCTCTAAAAGAGATTAGCTTAGCACTGAGCGATGATGTTGTTGACTTTTTACGCGAATCAAAAGAGGATGATTGTTTTGCATATATGTACTCGACATTGAGTGATGCAAAAGGAATTCCAGTTAGTTTAAAGATGACAGAGCTACTTTCATCCTCTACTATATTGCTGGAGAATATTCTGGAAAAAACAATATTAAAGTTGACTGCGCTTGATATTTTTATTGTTTGGGCTTCTAAAAAGTTCGCTATCAATAACAAGGATTTTCAATCTTGGTTAGGAAAAGTTATTGCCTTTGGTGAGAATGATGCTGCAGATGCAGCTGGGTACATTTTTATGGAAATAATATATCACGATACTGAAGTTTCGTTGCTAAACCCTGTTGCTTTTATAAGTAAATCTTGGGATAGGATGCTATCTGGATTGAGTGGTGGTGGTTCAAAAATATATGAAGAGGAATTAATTAATGTGGATTCCAAAGGAATAGTAATTAAAGATGATAAATTTGGTGCGATAGCTGAATCAATTTCCAAGCAAACAAGAAAAATGCGCTTATTGAAAGGTGATTGGATTTTAATTAATGCCAAGCAAATGCATTCTATTTTTACTCAATCCATGAGGGCGTTAGGTTTTATAGGCTTATCCACAGGTAAAGAAAATAAGTTGTTTGAAATACCTTTGGATGCGGTTGAGAAGAATATGAGTAAAATTAGAGCTAGACAGTTCCGGTCAATTTATCAACGTAAAGGCGATGAATTTTTATTGGTTAAAAGTACGCGCCGAACGACAGGAAAGCGCAGCTCAAGACAAAAAAGAGACGATGAGTGAGTGATAAAAGAAAGTAATTCACTATTTCACTTTAAGTGTTTCGCTTGCGGAGACCAGTGCTTGCAGATTTGTCTGTCATTGGGGATATAGTGGTAGTGCGTCTGCTAGCTTCAATGCATGACTGCATCCACCGTAGTACCTCGCTTCTAAGCCAAGCAGAAGAACGTCCCTGCAACTTGACGGGCGCAGGGAAGGTGCCTTCCTTGATACCCGCATAAACGCTGCTGCGCGACTTGCCGCAGGTTGCCAGTACTTCGCCCAGGCGGATGAAGCGCTCTTCACCCAGGCGAGGTTCCACGCGGCGCTCTTTCAGGTATTCGGCTGTCGCTGGTTTCATGGCGTCCCCCTTCGTGAATCAAAAATGCCAGCGGCAGCACCGGGGCGAATGGCATATGCCGCAGGCCTTGCCCTGCGACCGATTCGTCCTTCGTCGAGACGCGCTCGCAATCATTATTTCGAAAACATGGGGCCAGTATCGAATGCCGTAATCGCTGGTGCAACAAGAATCGGCCTGCCATGCCACTTGGATCAAGCCTGCCGCGCACTTTGTGTGAGATCAAGGCTGGACACAGGAGCGGGTTCGTGGAAGCTTTAGCAGCTAAAAATTCGGCAATCGACAGCGCATTCTTCATGCGATAGATGCATTGGCGCGGCCCCGATTTCATTGGTCCTGTTGCCGTATCGCCGCCACATGTGCATGCGACTGCTGGCATCTCACGCCATCAATACCTGTCAGCAATCGTTTTGACCGCCTCCAGGGGGATCTCTTTCTGTCCATGCGGAAAGGCGCAGCCATCGGAGGAGAAGCGCGCTATTGCCGTGTAGTACTCGTACAGCAGACTATGAAAATTTGTTGCTGACATTGATCAAGGTCGGCCCAGATGCATGTCAAATGTTCCCACTTGGATGCTGCCTATTGCCGCTGATCAACCGTGCTACTTTCGGCATACATTCCTGCTAAATCTGCTCTCGTACCTGCAAAAAAATGGTTCGACCGAGGTATTACCCGGTGATTAAAGGGTTTCAGTCGCTGCACAGGGCGGAACTACCGTGCTAGTTTCGGCATACATTCCTGCTAAATTTGCTTTCGTACCTGTAAAAAAATGGTTTGGTCGAAGTTGTGTCCGACGATTTTTGTGGTTTAGTCGCTGCGCGAAGCGGGGCAGGATAGGTGAAGTTAGCTAACCTTCGGTTAGCTAACTTCCCACCTGCTTATTCGCACCTGCGGTGCTCAACGGAACTCCCGGTTTAGACTTTCGAATGAGCATGCTCCAACTGCACCTACTGCACCTACTGCGCCTTATGTGTAAGTCCGCGTCCGAATGGCAGCACCTTGCTCTCCTAGCCAGCCCATCTCAAAGGCGTATTCGATCAGTCTTCTCAGTCCTAGTCGAGGCTTATGTTTCCCTGGTGACCTCTTCATATTTCCTTTTCGGCATGTAATAGGCACAGCAAATGAAGAGCTTGTTGGAACTGGACCAGCACAATCCATATTCAAAGTTATTTCTTCGACGATCTTGTATAGATTTGGTAGGTTGACGCAGAAGAATCCCTATTGATCAGGGGTTTTAATAAGAATTAAAAATGATTTGAGTGGTTCTAAAATACTCCTTCAAGTAGGATGGATGGGGAAATTGCAAAACTGATGGCGCTGTATTTTCGGTGTAACATTGCGGCTTTCCGAGAGAGCTAAACAATCGGTTATTGGAATATGGATGATCAAGTTAATAATTTTTGTTCCTAATTAAGTGTTAATGTGATAAAGTTTTTCCGTAATGTAGAGAAGTTTGTTGCGTACTTTACCTCAATAGGACATTAATGAATATTTTACCCACTAAAGATGCCGCCGAGTTGGACGAAGTTTCTGAGGCCTTGGAAATTGTTTTTAAGGATACCAGCAACTTTATCGTCATAGGCCTGACTGGTCGCACGGGATCTGGATGCTCCACCAGTGCCGAACTACTTAGCTCTTCGCGGCTTCCTATTCCAGAGGCTGCTAACTCACATTATATAGGGAATGAAAAGAGAAAATATCAAATAGTCAAGAATTATATTGATAAGAAATGGGTACCATTTCAATGGTTGCAAATTAGATCGGTATTGACGCGCTATATTTTGGAGCTGGATTTCTCTGATTTTTGTAAGCTAGTTTGCGAAATATTGCGTGAAAATCAACATGACGTAGAAAATCATATAGGATACTTTAAGGATGAATATAGTGAATTCTACTCAAAAATTTCTAATTTTTTAATTAGTTCGGAAGAGTCGATAGGCGATATAAATGCAAAGAAGCTTGCGGCATATCAATTATATTTTATTGATTTGCCAATTTTCTCTAATAGTGTTCGTGATTGTTTGAAGAGAATTTCAGCAGGTGCCTACACATCTATTTATCAAAAAATCGGTGATAATGTTAGGGCTTCTGGTCGTGCTGATAATGCTAGTTTTAATCCAAAGAAGGTTTTTGCTTTCGCGGAAACCATCAGTCGAATAATTAAGTCAGCGAGATATTGGGCGAAAACGAAAGGAATTCCTTGTTATCTCGTGGTAGATGCTATTCGAAATCCATATGAGGCAGTATACCTTCGTGAACGTTATCCGGATTTCTTTTTGGTATCAATTAACACGGAGAATGAGAATAGATTGGCGCATCTTAGGAATAGCCATAAGTTTACTGATCAGCAAATCTCTGATTTGGATAAGAAAGAGTATCCACATTCGCTAATGGGGAGCAAAAAATATAGCTCACAAAATATTCAAAAATGTATCGAAATTGCAGATATCCATATCAATAACCCAAAGGCTGATCAGTACGGGACTAGTGAGCTTGCGAGTCAACTCGCTTGGTATGTCGGGTTAATGATGCATCCAGGACTCATTATGCCAACTTCCATGGAAACCTGTATGCAAATAGCCTACACAGTCAAAAAGTCTTCAGGTTGCATTTCAAGACAGGTGGGCGCTGTGGTTACTGATGAATACTATTCGGTTAAGTCAGTTGGTTGGAATAATACTCCTGCTGGTCAAGTTCCTTGTTTATTACGGAATGCTTCACATCTTCTTGATGGTATCGACGTTGTCGCATATAGTAAATATGAAAGAAATGACTCTGTATTCCGTGGAATAATGGTTTCAAAGTTTTCGAAGGATATCATCGATAAGGCGAATAAAAATGGACGAAATTTAGCTTACTGTTTTAAGGATATACAGAACGAAAAAGAAGGTGAGAAAAATCAAGTTCATACTCGTGCATTGCATGCGGAGGAAAATGCATTTTTACAAATTTCGAAGTTCGGAGGTCAAAAATTAAAGGGTGGAATATTGTTTACGACAGCGAGTCCGTGCGAGTTGTGTGCGAAAAAAGCGTATCAGATCGGCCTTGCAAAAATTTATTATATAGACCCATATCCGGGCATCGCAACTAGTCACGTTCTTACATCTGGAGATTTTAGCCCAACGTTAATACTTTTTAGAGGTGCAATTGGTGCAACTTATGATCGTCTATATCAACCTATTATGCCCTACAAGGAGGAGTTGGACATGTTGCTTTCTATTCCAAAAAAACTTCGTAGTGAGGAAGTGAAGTTGAACGAATTATCGGAAGAGAACTCTTCTTTGAAACGGCGATTGGAGATTCTCGAGGCGCGATTGATAGAAAAAAATATAAATTCTTCAAAAAACCAATAATTAATTACGGCTAGATAACACCTATGCAGCACCTATAGGGTTAGGTCTGCCATTTGGACACGGGCTGATACATTGAGCACTGCAGAAGCCTGGTCAGTTAGACCAACGAACGCACGTCCTCAGCACGCAATGCCGACGACAAAGACCGATGGGCTTCAACTGCAACCACAGCACCAATCCGTGTCCAAATGGCGGACCTGACCCCGAGTGCGTTGACAGGCGTTGAATGGTGCATTGCCACAATTTCGGAACAGTTGAGCGGCGGACGGTGGACAAGTATTGGCCATTTTTTGTTGCAAGCATCGTTTCGCGGTGACACTTTATGTATTTTTCTACTGGGCAAGATGCTATCCTGATCACATCTGTTAATTTTTTTTGGAATCATGCGAATCGAGAGGGTCGTTATGCACAATACCTACAACATATACAAGATTCGTCATGAACGATTAAATGATCTAAAACAAAAGTTGGAAATGGTCGGCCTTTTCGAGCAGAAGACATTGCAGTCTAAAGAATACGAAATGAAATTTTACTTTTCTGAAAAGGTGGAGGGGAATCCTATTTGGTGGTGGCAAACATACCGTGATTTTTTCAAAGATGGACTAGAAGAACCTAAAAATTATTTTTATTTTGGCGTCCTGCTTTGCTCAGATACTAAGAACGAGGAAAGAATATATGCCGTCAGTTTAGGTAAAGCTCACTTCTACTTATCTAAGTTCATTAGTTCGGATTTCGGCATAAATTTAGCAGTTCGTATGGCTGACGAAAATACTATTCTTTTAAAGAAAAGTCGATATTTCGCGGGTTCCAAACGACAAGATGTTTCTTCGTACGAGAAATTTCAAAAAGATAGTTATGAGCCAGGGGAGTCAGTAGACCATTTAAAACTCAAAGCGTCGGATAAGGAAATATGGGGAAAGAAAAATATAATTTTTGCTGATTCCATACAAATGGATATGGACATTCATCCGTCGAATCTATCATCTGTTTTCGAACAGATTGATGCTCATTCTGTTAAGGACGAAATAATTCAGTTGCCAAAACTTGAACAGGTGGAAAATGAATTGGGGTATGATTTAGATGGTTTGCTGCTTGCATGTCTAAGGGATGAACAGGGGAAGGTAAATGTTGAAGAATTTTCTGTTCACGGAGTAGCGATTTGCTTTAGCTTTCACGACTATGAATATAGACTGTCAGCCAAGAATCCAGGTCAAGATAAATATCATAAGAAAAATATCGGAAACACGTTGGAAATTTCGGCCATTCGTGAATTCCTTGAGGAAAACAGGGATATTGTTGATGTTAATTCAATTCGAGTCCAGTTTCAGAATGATGAACTTGGAAGTTTTACAAAAGGACTCAAGGAGGTCCTAGATCTTCCTATATTCCATGATAATTCATACTACTTCCTCCGAAATGGAGAGTGGTATAAGTTCAATCAAATATTCATGGATTATCTTAAGCGCTCGCTTGAGAGCATCGAGTTAGTTAAAATGGTTGATCTGAGCGAAAAAGATTACCTTGCGTGGAAGGCCGATAAGGAAAGGAAGATTTTAGAAAAAGAAGATGTTGATGATAAGTTGGTATATCGAGAAAGTTATTTCAATAAAAAACTATGTACTGACCATGGTTATGAATTGCTGGATCGGCAACTTACACAAATACGGTCATTGAGCGAGGGAAAGCAGAAATATAAGGTTGAAATTGCTGACCTATATAAAGAAAATGAAATAATTTCCGTTAAAATATCAGAAGCTAATCATGATCTTATTTATAATATCGAACAATCAAAAGACTCGGTTGAGTTAATAATGAGGAAATCTGTTGATTTTGAACATAAGTTGGTTTCTGCAGGATTGTGGTTCGTATTTGAAGGCAATGTTGAAAAAATTACGGATATAAATTCAGTTCAGTTTTTATTGGCAATAGAAGCTTGGCGGAAATTAGTGAAAAGTTTTAATCTTAAACCGAGAATTTATATATCGAAACATGACTTGACCTAGAATTTTATAAAGTGAAATACGGAAGGTCTCGGCGCCGCTGAGGGTATGTTTTGGGGTATGCGGCAACCTGAACATAGCCGATAATTATGCGCCACAATGGATTCGTTCATGATAGTAATCCCCCCTCTTTGCCAGGATTTTGAGCAATCTCTAAGTAATTGAATTTAAATCGTTTTTCCGTTTTGCACTACTCAATTTTGGCGTAGTAGTTTGGAGTAGGGAAAACGCTTTTTTCTTTCGCTTCACCATTCCTTCCCAACGCTTTTTCAGTTGGGAAGTGATTGGCAACATACTAAGGCGGTGTAGATGATCAAGGATATCCCGACAAAGAGCGACTTCGATGCAATTGGGTGCGCATTATTGGATCAGTCCTGGGACATCGTGGCAGTTCTGCTCACACAGTTACAGGATGCCAAAGACTGGATCGATGTTGAAGAAGAAGACGCTTATTGGCAGTTGTCGAATACAAAACTTTCCACAGCTTTAGCGATTGCGCATCAGGGCGCAGAATTCCTGCTAAAGGGTCGAATCGCTGATGTAAGCCCTCTTCTATTGATCTTAAATGCCCCGCGAGAATGGCCGAAACCGGGTCCCGATGGCAATATTGCGTTCTCGCAGTTTCGAACTGTTGACGCTCAAGATATCGTGCGCTTGCATGATGGTTGCGCTGCTACCCCACTTGACAAGGATTTCGCGACAAGTTTCGAAGCCCTGAGTATACGGCGCAATTCTATTATGCACTCCGTGAATCCTGACTTAAAGGTGAACGCTACGATGCTTGTAGACGAAATACTAACAATTTACAACTCACTGATGCCAGCCATCAGATGGGTAGATGCTCGGCGTGAGGCTCTATCCGATTCGTCTGCGTCTCACCTGTGGACTGCAGAGGGCGTAGAGGTAAGCGTTGTACGTGAATTTAATGCTATCAAAGACCTATTGACACCAAAGTCAGTGCTGCAGAATTTTGGCTTTGATAAAAAACGTCGCGCATATCTATGTTCGAACTGTACTTTTTCTACTTGCGCTGAAGATGGTTTTCAGTCTCGCTCCGCAACGCTTTTGACCAAATCGCCGACTTGCAAAGAGTTGCATTGCTTTATTTGCAACCAAACCGAGAATGTCGAGCGAACTGAATGTACTGACGCTGACTGCAATGGTAACGTGATCAGTACAGAATGGGACAAATGCCTTACCTGCGGGGGCGAGTTTGAACGACCAGAGGATTAAGCTTGAAATTGAAGGGTAAGCAGATCAACCTCTGGGTTTTTCACGATTCACGGCGGACCGCGCGCGCTGGGGCCAAGCTTAGGTACTGGACGAATCTTCGGGCAAAGAAAAATATGCTGCTGAGGCGGCTGGCCTTGCGTTCTCAGTTCTGCAAGTCGACGAAGCAGTACAAATAGTACGCTACTAACAAATGGCGAATCCTTCACCTCGACATTAACGTATTGTTGACGCTGGACGAGATTTTCGTAAAGTGATAACCAATGAGTCAATTCTGCCCACACAACTTCGTGCCGGTCATCATTGCCGATTCTCATAGGTAACAGTGGATTTATCATAGGTCACGTCGATTGCTAAATACCCTAACTACACTACCGCTCTGTGCCGCTGTCTAAGCCGCGCAGTGGTTTGGAGGTTCAACCTCCGAGCATGAAAAGCTTAACGGGTGGCAGTGCTAGGTCTTTGGTTTTTCATCGAAATCCTTCTGTCGTTTGATGCGATTAATGGCGGCCCCGAATACAGTTCGGAGGATGACAGCCTTCAGGCAGGCAAGCGCGGTGGCGTAGTCTTCGTTAAACAATGCTCCAATCATGGTTAAGTAGATCGTGGTGTTGCTGTAGGCATGCTTCAGAACCGAGTCAGTGACCCGCTTCAAGCGATTAATTTTGTTCAAGTAATCCTCCAATTTTTTAGGTTGGAGGTTGCTGCTCTCTTACATGCTGCCGGGTGTAGTAGGACCGACCTCCTAAATTTATGGGCGTGTGTCCAATTTTGCAAGGACTGGTTTTGGGGATTTCTAGCGACAATTGCTATCGAAACGAGGACCGTACCATTCTGCCTCTTGTGAGACAGGGCTTACGGTTGGCGTTCTTTTTGAAGCATTCTTGGTGGCCCGGGGCGGATCGAACCACCGACACAAGGATTTTCAATCCTTTGCTCGAATGGATGTTTTTTTGCATTAATTCGTGGTGGCGTAGGCAACTTTTTGTTAAGGGCATCGTTGAGGGCAATCTTCAAGTTAATATCCGTCGAAATCGGCTACCCATGCGCGTTTTCAGCCATGATTCGAATCCCCCTCTCGCGCGGCCTTGGCAACTGTGGGCTTCGCTGTCGCCGGCTAGGCCAAAGTCGTCTTGCCCCGCGAACGCTGTTTCCCAGCCTCTGCCTTTTTCGCAACAGGCTTGTCCGGCAGACTAGTCATTGCAACGCTATCGGCCGAAGCCGTATCCCCCTTCCCAGACCCAACAACCTCCGCCACCAGCCTCACCCCAAGCGCACCGAGTACGCGTGTCATGGTTTCCATGCGCGGCTGACTATTCGGGCGCAGTGCCTTGTACAGACTCTCGCGCCCCAAGCCCGCCGCCTTGGCGATTTCGGTCATGCCGCGCGCACGCGCCATATCGCCAATGGCGGCGGCAAATATGGCGGCGTCGTTGCTTGCCAGCGCTTGCGTGATGTAGACGGCGGCGGCTTCATCGCTGATGATGTCTTCCGCTGGGTCGAAGTCTTCCAGATCCAGCCCTTCGAGGTCGGACAGCGTGATGTTGTGCTCAGTCATGATGCACCTCCTGTATTGTTTCGGGCGCTATTATTTTTCCGTTTGGCGACGGTTTTCTCTGCGGCAGACTTCTTCAAATCGTTGACCATTTGCCTGGCCTTCTTGATACCGCCAGCCTGGGTGCTCTTGTTGCCGCCCACGAGCAACACAATCACGTAGCCTTCAACCTCAATGAAGTAGACACGCCAACCTGGCCCTACATCAATGCGCAATCCACGCACGCCACCACCAACTGCCTTCACGTCACCCAGCCCGTTTTCCAGGCGGACAATGTGCTGGGGTCTTGTCGTCCTTAATCTGGGATAACCAGTTCTGAAGTGCTTGGTTTTTGTGACCCCCTTCTGAGATAACTGTATTCATTCGATTACAGATGCGCAACCAAATTTGAGTAAGCCTTATTCCCCGCAAACCTTATCCCATCTCAAACCCCGCACAGTTTTCCCCCATGTATCGCAAGCCTCTCCCACAAAGCCAGGAGAGTCCCATGTCCTACACCTACACCAAAGTCGCCGACCTGGAAAAAACCGCCATGGTCGGCAACCGTCAATGCGTCGCGCTGGTCAGTCATTACGCGGGCGCTCCAGCTACCCTGGCCTGGAAGCAGGACGAGGCAGTGCGGGGAAATCGTTTGCTCCGCAAGGGCACGGCCATTGCCACATTCGGCGAGTGTGCGAATCAGCAACAAGGCAATCACGCGGCCCTGTATATGGGGCAGACCCTGCACGGTATCTGCCGCCAAGAAATTCCTCGCTACTCTGGTGATGCGGGCTCCTGCTTCAGCATGAGCGACGCAACTGCCGAGACAACGCTGACGATGCCTGCTATCAAGAATGCGAACCGGTAACCCGCAAGTTCGGCCGCCTGGGGGAGTTGCCCGGTGGCCAATTGCGTCGCCATTACTGAATGGGCGACTGCACCGAGTACTGCTATGCCCACTGCGCCACCCAACTGGCGTGCAGTGTTCTGTAGTCCTGCTGCAAGACCCGAGTCTTTCCGTGGAACGCCTGCAAGAACTGCTTGCGTGGCACTCATCATCACCAAGCCGTTGCCAGCGCCGACCAGCAATGTAGGCAGCAGAAATTCGCTGACCTGCAATGGGTGAACAGGTAGCCAATTGAGCCAGATCAGCCCTGTTGCCGACACGAGGCTGCCAATGAAGGGCAAATGTTTAAAGCCAGCGTCCCGCAAATAGCGTGATGCGATCGATGCGATAGCCAGTGCCGAAGCCATTGGCAGTAAAGCCAGTCCGGTGTCGAGCGGACTGCGCCCGTCGATCCGCTGCAGCGCCTGCGACAGAAAGAACATCGACACCGTGAGAACCGCGCCGAGGCTCAACACCATAGCCATTCCGATCGTTACGTTTCGCAGGCGAAATATTTCGAAATTGATCAGGGGCTGGGCCGAACGGCATTCAGCTGCGATGAAGGCGACGAACATGATCAGCGCGGTAGCCAAGGCACTGAGCACGGTACTGGATGTCCAACCGGCATGTACCGATTCTGAGATCGCATAGAGAAACGAGGCCAACGCCAGGGTGACAGTGGACGCTCCCAGAACATCGAGCTTCGCCCGGGCGTCGTCCGTGAGCTGTGGTTGCAGACAGCCGGCAACAACCGCAGCCAGGACGATACCGACAGGTATGTTGACGAACATCACCCAGCGCCAGCTGGCTAGGCTCGTCAGCAAGCCGCCAATGACCACGCCAAAGGCGGAGCCCATCGCGGCGCAGGCCGCCCACAGGCCGATCGCTCGTTCCTGACTCGACCCCTTGGGATGGGCGGCGACGATGACTGCCAGCGGTGAGGTCGCCAGTACCGACGCGCCCAAACCCTGCATTGCGCGCGATGCCAGCAGCATGCTCCCGGAAGTCGCAAAGCCACCTGCCAGGCTGGCTCCAGTGAACAGCGTCAAACCCCACAACAGAAGGCGCCGGCGCCCATAGATGTCGCTGGCGCGTGCAGCGAGCAACATGAGGCCACCCAGCAACAGCAGGTAGATGTCGACTACCCACTGCAATTGGACAGGTGACAGACCCAGGTCATCGCGCATCGCCGGTAGCGCGACGTTCACGATGGCACCGTCCACCACGACCATGAAGGCACACACGCAGGCGACGAAGGTAGCAATCCAGGTCGATACGCCACTGCGCAGCAGCGGTGGCGGCATCGCCGGTACGGAAGATATAGACATTTGTTGACCTTTCAGCACGAAGACGGCGGCAACTGCCGCCTAAAAGTTTGGTAGGAGCCAAGTATGCTGAACAGTATGAAAAGTCATATAACGGTAAATGGACTTAAAATGGTGATAAATGGCCAAACTGAATCCTGAGCATGAGCAACCGGAAGACGACTTCAGCGAGTGGTCGGATGGCCCTCGTCTGATCGCGTTGTTGGGGAATGACGATCAGGCCAGCGAGTACCGCCTCGGAACACGCGAGTACGGTTTGCATCACCACCATCGAGGGCAGGTGTTCTGCGTAGAAGCTGGGCTCATCCATGTGCGGACAGCTCAAGGATCGTGGTTGCTCCCGCCGAACCGGGCCGGCTGGATGCCGCCAGGGGTACCGCATCAAGTACGTGTCAGCGGTGCTGTTGCCGGCTGGAGCGTGTTCATCACGCCGAAATCCAGTGCGTGCTTGCCGAGCCAGCCTTGCGTGATCGGCATCACCGAGGTGTTGCGCGCATTGGTGCGCCGGGCCGCCGAATGGGACCAGTCCGCTCAGCTGGCACTGGACCAAGAGCACATCGTTACCGTCATCCTTGACGAAATCCGTCGCGCGCCGCATGAGTCGCTGCACTTGCCAATGCCGACAAATGCTCGGCTGGAGCGCATCGCTCGGGCGATCCTGGACGATCCCGGTTCGATTCGAACATTGGAAGCTTGGGCAGATTGGGGCGCGATGTCGGCTCGAACGCTGCGCCGTCAGATGCAGGCTGAAACAGGCCTGAGCTTTGCCCAATGGCGCCAGCAGGCGCAACTCACGCACGCCCTGGAAATGCTGGCGCGTGGAGACTCGGTCACGCATGTTGCCGACACGCTGGGCTATGCCTCACCGAGCAACTTCATCGCCATGTTTCGCCGTTCCTTCGGCAACTCCCCGGCACGATACTTTGCGGCGCGTTCTGTTGGCGGCAGTTGAAGCACTGACATCAATCGGCTGCCTCCCATCATTGAGATCGGGCAGGCACGCGCTTGGACGATGCGTACACGCTGGCAGCATCTTTAAAAATGACAGGGGGGGATATTCATGCCTGTTTTCTCATGCAATATTGGTCGAACTCGGCAGCTCGGAGGAGAGGCGCTGCTCTCTGCAACATCGGTCCAGGCCGCATGAAGCATGGGTTGTTGAATTAGGTAAGTCCGTTTCTATTGACCTATCACATACCTTGCCGTGGGTGTTGAGCATACCTTTCAGTGTATGAATTGTGCTGCGCCCACGTAGCAGTACTCATTGCCATTCCCCTTATTTACAAGAAGAATTCTATTTTAGTTATGTGGGGTAGACGTCGGTGATCTATCCCTGTTTGTGATGTGGGAGGGCCTTCTTGATGTCATCGTTGAGGATGCCGAGGTTCGAACACATAACAACAAGGAACGGGTGCAGCCATGGATGTATGGAAAGCGATAACCTATGTGAGTTCGCCTCTGACGCTCGTAGCATTCCTTGCTGCCGTTGTGGCATGGGTTTATGTCACCCAGCTTAAACGTACTGAGGTACTAATCAATAGCGCCAAAGAATCTGACAGGCGCATATTGCTCGAAGGCGTGCTGGAGGTGCTTCGTGTCAATGTGGACAAATTACCTCTGGCGCGGCGATTTGAGATTGCTACACAGCTTCTGCACGGAAGGGCACTTAAACTCAAACTGGCATTTGCTGCGTTCATGGTGGTGGCGTTTGGAATGCTTGCTTTGTCAGCTTTCGCCATTTATCAATTACCAGCGGAACAATCTATCAAGGATCTGCTGGAGGGGCAGCAAAAGCTAGAGGCAGTGGCTGCACTGAAGAGACATCAGATATATCCTATTTCTGATACTGATTTGCCTCGTGCTCTGAGCGAGCTAGTAAAACTCGACAAGAATGAGTTGAAGTTGGGGATACTTGAGAGAACGCAGAAAATGCAGGAAAAAATTGACGCAGCTCCATCTGTCGCCGAACTACGGAGACGGGCGGAGCGAACGGAGGCTCCCTTTGAACGTCTGGGCCTCAAGCTATGGGCAGGCGTTCCCAAAATAGGTCCAGATCAGCCACGTCGGTTTTATGTCAATGTACCAATAGGTGCAGACTATGCATGGAAAAGGCTGAGGATTATCAATCCAGCCACAAATGAGGAAATCAGGGTGATTGCACGCCCAGTGATAGATGATCAGATTCGAGACGTTGATATTCACCTTAATTATCAACAAGCCGCACAGCTTTTTGGTACGCAGATTTCTGAAAGAAAGAAGGAATTATGGGCGCAGGTGCTGGGGCCGGGTCAGCTTTATGATCCAAGTTGTGAACCAGCTCGCAAGCCGGCGGAAAAGAGGCGGTTGGCACAATGTGATCCTGAAGAGTCACCTGACTATTTTGTTATGTTAAAGTCCCGGCCATAAGCATGTCGTGCTGAGTCTGCTCGAGCGTGACACTACAGCCATATCTTCGGGAGCAAGGTACGCGCAAATACATAATCTGTTTTGTCGACGATATGCGGCTTACCGAAGTCCTGTACAACCCATGTACTGCACAGCGACGCGGGATGCGTAATTCACGGACGCTGCCACCACTGTGATTCCCCCGCAAACCTTATCCCATCTCAAACCCCGCACAGTTTCCCGCATGTATCGTAAGCTTCTCCCCCCCGGAGAGTCCCGTGCCCTATGCCTGCACCAAAGTCGCCGACCTGGAAAAAACCACCATGGTTGGCAACCACCAATGCGTCGCGCTGGTCCGCCACTACGCGGGCGCGCCAGCCACATTGGCCTGGAAGCAGGGCGAGGCAGTGCTGGGGAACCGTTTGCTGCGCAATGGCACGGCCATTGCCATATTCGTCAACGGCAAGTATGCGAATCATCAACAAGGCAATCACGCGGCCCTGTATATGGGACAGACGCTGGACGGTATCCTCGTCATGGACCAGTGGGCGGGCAAGCGCCCGGGCATCGTGACTTCGCGCACCTTGCGTGCCAAAGGCCCGTACAAGAATGGCTTGCATATCGACCCCAGCAATAATGCCGACGCTTTTTTCGTCATCGAATAAGGGAGTGTCCATGCAACATCAACGTTGGTTGACCGGCGCCGCCTGTTGCTTATTCCCTATGCTCACGCAGGCTGCGATGCCCGCCGCCCACGCTTGCCCGGAGAGCGTGCCCGAGGCGTCGATCAGCCTGAACGCCGTGCCGGCCGGCTGGACGCCGTATATCGGCAGCCCGCTTTACTTGAGCGCCGCGGCGCCGATCGACGGCGCGCCAGCGCGCAGGGGGCAGCTCGTGCCCAGCGGGGAGAGCACGAAGCAAGGGGGAACGACGCTCAGCTACCGGCTGGAAGGCCCCTGCCCAGACGGCAAGTGGCTGCAATGCAGTTATAGCGTGCATGGCGAAGTCACGCTGTCGCGGAGGATGGACGACAGTGTCAGCCTGTGCGAGTTCACCTACAGGAAAGGCCGCAAGGCCGGGCAGAACGAGATCGATATCGATTGCCGGTAAGTGAGTTGGTATCAGCGGTACTGCTGGGTGAATCGCAGACCGCAAAGCCTGATGGCCTGTGAGGCGGGGTGCCGAGTCCGGCGCTTACATCACCGCGCACCGCCGTTCTTGGCTTCGGCCTCGATCAAGCTGAGCGCCGCACGCGACAGCAGGCCGCTGCGCGTCTTGTGCCGCGCCGCCGCATAGCGGTCGATCTTGCTCAACACAAAGCGTGGCAGGCTGATGTTGATGCGTTCGGGTTTGCTATCGAGTTTCTCAAGGTCGAGGTGGACCAATGCCCAGATGCCGCCCGCATGCTCGGGATTGGCCTGCAGGGCTTCGATCTTGCTTTGCGTGATTTCCACGGGTTCGTCCAGCTCCAGCAGTGTCTCGATGTGACTGGTGATGGCTACCCGGACGTTGTTGAGCGCGTCTTCAACACTATCGCCCCACGAGTGGACGCCTTTGATGTCGGGGACGTTTACACCGTACACGCTAGCCTCATCTTTGAAAATGACAACGGGGATATACATGGCCGCTCCCTGTGATTTAATTGAGTGTGTATTTCAGCATAATCGCTGCGATACCAGGGTTCAAAATGCAGAAAAAGCTTGAGGAAGCGGGCTATTCGCACGCAACAAGCAAGCCACCAATCAGTGCCTGCGCCTGTGCATGTCGGCTTACGCGTTCCGCTAAGCCGACCTACGCAACTGCCGCCTGCTGGCGGGCCAGACGCAAAAAAGCCCGCCGAAGCGGGCCTTGTCACTCTACAGTCAAGCCAAAAGCTCAGAACTGGTTCATGGTGTTGTCTTTGCCGGCAGCTTTCAGCGCCGCTTCGCCGCTGAAGTAATCCTTGTGATCGTCGCCGATGTCCGAGCCGGACATGTTTTGATGTTTCACGCAGGCGATGCCTTGGCGGATTTCCTTGCGCTGCACGCCGGCCACGTAGCCCAGCATGCCCTGGTCGCCGAAGTATTCCTTGGCCAGGTTGTCGGTCGACAAGGCGGCCGTGTGGTAGGTCGGCAGGGTGATCAGGTGGTGGAAGATGCCGGCTTCGCGGGCCGAGTCGGCCTGGAAGGTGCGGATCTTTTCGTCGGCCGCCAATGCCAGTTCCGTCTGGTCGTATTCCACGCTCATCAGCTGGGCACGGTCGTAGGCGGACACATCTTTGCCTGCCGCTTTCATCGCGTCGTAGACCTGCTGGCGGAAGTTCAGGGTCCAGTTGAACGATGGGCTGTTGTTGTACACCAGCTTGGCGTTCGGGATGACCTTGCGGATTTCGCTGACCATGCCGCCGATTTGCGCGATATGCGGTTTTTCCGTTTCGATCCACAGCAGGTCGGCGCCGTTTTGCAGCGAGGTGATGCAATCGAGGACGCAACGCTCTTCGCCGGAACCGGCGCGGAACTGGAACAGGTTGCTTGGCAGGCGTTTTGGACGCAGCAGCTTGCCTTCGCGCTTGATGATGACGTCGCCATTGCCCAGCGCGTCGGCAGACACTTCTTCGCAGTCGAGGAAGGAATTGTATTGGTCGCCCAGGTCGCCTGGCTCATTCGTCACGGCGATCTGCTTGGTCAGGCCGGCGCCCAGCGAATCGGTACGGGCGACGATGATGCCGTCGTCCACGCCCAGTTCCAGGAAGGCGTAGCGGATGGCGCGGATCTTGGCCAGGAAGTCTTCGTGCGGCACCGTGACTTTACCGTCCTGATGGCCGCATTGTTTCTCGTCGGACACCTGGTTTTCGATCTGGATGCAGCAGGCGCCCGCTTCGATGAACTGTTTCGCCAGCAGGTACGTTGCTTCGGCATTGCCGAAACCGGCGTCGATGTCGGCGATGATGGGCACGACGTGGGTGACGTGGCCGTCGATCTTGGCCTGGATGGCTTGCTTTTCAGCACCTTGTGCCGCGTCCAGCTGGCGGAACAGGCCGCCCAGTTCGCGGGCATCGGCCTGGCGCAGGAATGTGTAGAGTTCCTTGATCAGCGCCGAGACGGCGGTTTTTTCATGCATCGACTGGTCCGGCAGCGGGCCGAACTCGGAGCGCAGGGCGGCCACCATCCAGCCGGACAGGTAGAGGTAGCGGCGGTCGGTGCTGTTGAAGTGCTTCTTGATCGAGATCATCTTCTGTTGACCGATGAAACCGTGCCAGCAGCCGAGCGACTGGGTGTACTTGGATGGGTCCGCATCGTAGGCAGCCATGTCGTTACGCATGATCTTCGCCGTGTACTTGGCGATGTCCAGGCCGGTCTTGAATTTGTTCTGGGCGCGCATGCGGGCGGCGGACTCGGGATTGATGGCGTTCCATGCGCTGCCTTGTTGGTCTTTCAAACCAGCAACAGCTTTGATGTCGTCTTGATATTGGGACATGTGAATCTCCTAAAAAGAAAAGCTATGTTTGAGAAAATCGCCGAGTGCGCCACAACGTCTTGTCGAAGCAAACTGCATGACTAAATAGTAGGCCGATTCGCGCCGATCTTCAAGTCTTATATAAGACATATAACTTAAATTAAGTCTTTGTTTTTCAACGGCTTAATTATTATTTTTCATGATGTGAAATGAATTTTCAAAAAGTGAGAGGATTTATTGCTGAGTCTGCTGTTCGGAATTCCGCGATGTGAAACGTCTTTTCAGAATTTGGTGCAGCGCGACAAAATCTGGGCGAAAAAAAAGCCACCCGAAGGTGGCCTTGGCCGCTGGCGGCTGATTTAGCGTCCCACGGTCTGCCGCTGATCCTTGATGAACAGCGCCGTCAACATGCCGATCACGCACACGCCGATCACGTAATAGGCGGGACCCAGTACATTGTTCTTCAGCATCAGGGTCACGACCACGGGCGTCAGGCCGCCGAAAATCGCATACGACAAGTTGTAGGAAAACGACAGTCCCGAGAAGCGCACCTGGGCCGGGAACGCCTGCACCAGCACGTAGGGCACGGCGCCGACGACGCCGACGAACAGGCCCGTCATCGCGTACAGGGGCAGCAGCAGGTCGGGGCGGCTGCCGACGGTGGTGTAGAAGATATAGGTACTGATGGCCAGCAGCACGGAACCGGTGAAGATCACGCGCTTGCCGCCCAGGCGGTCGGCCAGCATGCCGGCGATGATGCAGCCGAAGGCCAGGCACAGGGTGGCCACGGTATTGGCGACCAGGGTGGTGCGTGGGGCGATGTGGTGGATTTTTTGCAGCAGGGCCGGCGTCATCAGGATGACGACGACGATGCCGGCCGACAGCATCCACGTCAGCAGCATCGATACGACGACGCCGCCGCGGTGGCTGCGCAGCACGGATTTCAAAGGCATTTCCGTGGCCAGGGCCTTGCGTTGCTGCATTTCCGCGAAGACGGGGGTTTCATGCAGCCAGCGGCGCAGATACATGGCGCCGAAGCCGAAGATGCCGCCCAGCAGGAAGGGATAGCGCCAGGCGCCCTCGCTGATTTCCGCCGGCGTATAGACGGTGTTGAGGCCCGTCGCGACGAGCGAACCGAGCAGGATGCCCACCGTCAGGCCGGCCGTCAGCACGCCGCAGGCAAAGCCCGTGAAACGGCTCGGTACATGTTCGGACACAAACACCCAGGCACCGGGCACTTCGCCGCCCACGGCCGCGCCCTGGAAGATGCGCATCAGCAGCAGCAGCAGCGGGGCCGCCAGGCCGATGCTGGCGTAGGTCGGCAGCAGGCCGATCAGCAGGGTCGGCACGGCCATCATCAGGATGGACAAGGTGAACATGCGCTTGCGGCCGAGCAAGTCGCCGAAGTGGGCCATGACGATGCCGCCCAGCGGACGCACGACGTAGCCGGCGGCGAAGATGCCGAAGGTTTGCAGCAAGCGCAGCCATTCCGGCATTTCCGGCGGGAAGAACAACTGGCCGATGGCGTTGGCAAAGAAGACGAAGATGATGAAATCGTAGAATTCCAGCGCGCCGCCGAGGGCGGCCAGCGACAGGGTTTTATAGTCTTGCTGGGTGAGGGGACGGCTTGCGGCGTGGATGGCGGCGGTGTTGGAAGTAGGCATGTGTCTCGTTCTTGTGTGTTATCGGAGATTGCCAGATCTAGCATACGCATTTCCGCCGCGTGAGTAAACGCGGGGCGTACGGGGATCAGCCTCAGCTGTGCTTAATACAACGCCGCTATCATCGGCGTTGACTTCATTGGAAAGGACACAGTATGCATATCATGATCGTGGGCGCCAGCCGGGGCCTGGGGCGCGCGCTGTTGGACGGTTTGCTTGCTGACGGACATGCCGTCATCGGCGTATCGCGCCAGCAACCCGCCGACTTGCCTGCCGGCCAGGGCACGCGGCTGCAATGGATCGCGGCGGACCTGGCCGCACCCGCGGAGGCGGTCGAACGCATCGCCCACGCAGCGCCGGCCGTGCTGGACGCGGTGATCTACAACCTGGGCGTGTGGGAAGAAAAAGCCTTCAGCGACGACTACGCTTTCCTCGGCGATGCGGACGAAACTATCGTCGACATGGTCAATACCAACATCACGTCAACGATATTGCTGCTCAAGCGGCTGGTGCCGCGCTTGCTGCCCAGCGGCAAGCCGCAGCTGATCCTCACGGGCTCGACGTCCGGCCTGCGCCAGAGCGGCCGCCCGGAAGTGACGTTCAGCGCCTCGAAATTCGCCCTGAACGGCATCGCCGATGCCTTGCGTGAAGGTTTCCGCGCACAGGGCCTGGCCGTGACGGCGCTGCAACTCGGTTATCTGAATACCTACGATGGCTTGTCCGTGCCGCTGGCGGACGCCGCCGCGCGGGGCGAAGGCGAGCTGATCCCCGTGCATGACGTCGTCGCCGTCGTGCGCATGCTGCTGAACCTGTCGAATGCCTCGTTCGTGCGCGAACTGGTGCTGCCGGCGCTGCGCGACGAGCGTTTCTAGCCGCTAGACGTCTGCGCCATAGACTTCGGACCAGCCGAGACGCTCTTCCAGCCACTCGTCCGCTTCGGACGAGTCCATGTGCAGCAGCAGGGCGCCCAGGCGCAAGTTGCCCTTGGCCAGGGCCAGCACGGCGAACACGGATTCCAGCATGGCGGGATCCAGCTGGCCCTGCAGCTCGCGCGCGGCGATGGCGGGCAACTGCGCCCAGGCCGCCTGATAGCTGGCGGCCAGCCAGTCCGGCAGCGGCGGATTGTGCTTGCGGTGGCGTTCCAGCTCGATCAGGGTGATGAGCGCATAGAAATCTTCCTCGCGCGATGGTGCGTTGCCCAGCAGTTGGACGAGCTGGGGCACGGCCGCATACGAGGCGACGCCCACGTCGCCCTGGTGGTGCAGCTCTTCCCACAGCTCATGCCAGACGTCCTCGCCCGCCTGCATGGCCTTGAGCGCCCCGGCCACGTCGTAGGGCATGCGGTAGCCGCCTTCCAGGGTGGGCCAGATGGGATCGTCGAGTGATAACAGCATGGGTTTCCTTGATGATTGGGGAACGCTCGCCTGAGCAAACGCGCACTATACAAGCACTAAGCAAGCACCCGGCGCACGCAGCGCGCGTAGCCGTCAAACGCGCGCGCGTTCTGGTAGGCGACGCCCGTGTCGAAATCCTTGCACCAGGCTTCGCCTTCGATGTCGCCAGGCTCGCTTGACCAGTGCCAGTTCGGCCGGAACGCCTCTTTCAATGTCGCATACAGCAAGGTCTGCTCGCGCCGATCCGGCAGGCTGTGGCCCAGGCTGGCAGCCCAGTTGGATGCGGCTTGCCAGGAATGGTTCTCCTGCTCGTACTCGTCCGGCAGCAGCACCAGGTGGTAATCGGGCGCGCCATCCCAGCCGAGGATCAGGCCGGCATAGCGTTCGCCCGGCTGCAGGGCGATGGGCGCGTCGGCCGATGGCGCCAATGTGACCCGGCGCACGGCGCAGGCGCGGCCTGAATAAGTCTTGCGATAGTTGTACTGGGTGCCGTTGTCGAAATCGTGGCTCCACGCCATGCGGGGCAGGATGGCGTCCGCTTCCGACGACCAGTACCAGGCATCCGGGAAGGCGTGGCCCAGGTTGGCGTGCAGCAAGGCCAGCTCGCTGCGCGTCGGCAGGCAGGCGCCGCGCGCCGCGGCCCAGTCCAGCGCGGCTTGCCAGGGCAGGGCATCGGCCTCGCCGGGCAGCAGGAACAACTGGTAGCCGGCGGCACCGTCCTGGCCAGGCATCACGCCCGCGTAGTGCTCGCCTGCAGCGGCGCCCAGCACGCCCGGGCAATGCTCAAACCAGCCATCGTCTTCTTCCGTGGCAATAAATGCCGCGATCAGCGCCTGCTGCGCGGGCGGCGCGGCGGCCAGCAGGGTGTTGAAGCAGGTGATGGCCGAGGCGTTGGGCGTGCCGGCGCCGTTGGCGATACCGACGAGAAAGTCACCCGCCCAGTCGGGCAGGGTGGCGATCAGGCGCGGCAGTTCGTGCAGCAGGGCGGTGCAATACGCCGTCTCGCCGAAACGCCAGGCGGCGCGGCTGGCCGTCTGGTAGGCGCCGTAATCGTGCTCGGCCTGCACGGATTGCACAATCGCCAGCGCGTAGTGCGCGCCTTCCTTGCCCGTCAGCGCATCGAGCATGGCGCAGTAGCGCTGGAAGCGCCGCTGCGCTTCATCGGACGGTGTGGAGGTATCGTCATCCTGGATAATGTTGCCCACAATTAGTAATTCGGCTTTCCAGAGTTCAAAGGCAGTTGGCATGGCTGTGGCTGGCGAGAGTGGCGTCGGCCATGATTATGCCCCGACCATTGGTGTTTCAGCGTGCTGATTGAACATGCTACAGTCCGCCTTTGCCGCCAGCCCGGTGCGGCTTTGCCTGGATCATGATTGATGCCCACCTGGACTTCCCCGCCCCAACTCGTCGCCCTGGCCGCCTTGTATGCGCGGGCGCAAGCCCAGCCGGATGCCTTCAGCGACGCGGCCTTCCTCGAGGCCGTCAAGGCTGCCCACTGGCCCACCAACTGCTGGAGTTACGTGGAAGCATCGTTCGCCATCATCGCCCCAGCCTGCCTGCTGCGTCCGCATCTGACCGCCGGGCTGATCGCCTTGCCCATCGACGCCATGATCGCCGGTGGCCTGGAGGATGCGGAGCAAGTCATCGCGATCGGCCGGGCCTGCGCCACGCGCGACGCGCCGTATGTGGAGGTGAGCGAGGACGGCAAGCGCTGGCTGACACAAGTGTGGCCGGGCTTGGGGGAGGTGGTCGAGAACGTGTTCCAGGCCAGGCTGCAGGCGGCGCTGGCCGATGACGATGACGATGAATAAGCGATGAACAAGCGATCAACAAACGCCGACGCTTGACGCCGAAAGCCCGTTTGCGTTAGGGTATACGTAACTACTTACATATATCCTTTCAACATGTCTTCCAACTTGCAAACCTACGGCTCGCTGATGCTGGCCAGCCGCCTGCGCCGTCTTTCCGATCAATTGTATGCGGGCGTTGATACCAGCTATCTGGCGGCCGGCGTCGAGCTGACGTCACGCTGTTTCCCCTTGTTATTGCTACTGCGCGACAACGGCCCCACGGCGATCACGGCCCTGGCCGCGCAGATCGGGCAGACGCACCCGGTGGTGGTGCAGCTGGGACGCAAGCTGCTCGATGCCGGCGTGGTGGCGGAGCTGCCGGACGCCAGGGATGAGCGGCGCCGCCTGCTGGCGCTGTCCGACGCCGGGCAAGCCTTGCTGCGCAACATGGCGCCCCTGTGGGACGACGTGCGCGCGGCCGTCGATACGGTATTCGAGCAAGGCACGCCGCAGCTGATGGCCAGCCTGGACCGGGCCGAAGCGCGCTTGCAGGCGCAGGGCTTTGGCGAGACGATCGCCGCGTGCCGGCGCCAGCGCGAGCGGGCGGCCGTGGAAATCATCGATTACGACGCCGATTACGCGGCCGACTTCAAGCGCCTGAATATCGCATGGCTGGAGCGCTATTTCTATGTCGAGGCCCTCGACGACAAGGTGCTGTCCGATCCGCAACGCTCGATCCTCGACGATGGCGGGCAGATTTTCCTCGCGCGTTTGGACGGCAAGATCGTCGGCACCTGCGCCCTGATCCGCGCCGGCGGAGATAGCATCGAGCTGTCGAAGATGGCCGTCACGCCCGAATGCCAGGGCCTGGGCATTGCGCGCCGGCTGATCGAACGGGCCTTCGACGCCTTCGAGGCCAGCGGCGCCACGCTGCTGTTCCTCGAGTCGAACAGCAAGCTGGCGCCCGCCATCCGCCTGTACGAAAGCAGCGGGTTTACCCACGTGGCGCGGCCGGCCGGCGACGCGCATTACCAGCGCGCCGACGTCTACATGGAATGGCAGGGCAGGTAGCACACGCCAGGGCGCCACGCGGCGCTCCCCATCGGCCGTCTCCCGCGTTACAATACGTGCTCCCATAACGGAACCACGGTTCCACTATCGAGAGACGCCGACGCCGCATGCCTTCCTTCCCGATGCCCTTCCCGCAGATGATCGTTCCCCCGGAGCCCACCCAGGCGCGCAGCAAGCAGGCGTTCGAACGCCTGCTGCAGGTGGGTGAACAGTTGTTGGCGGAAAACCGTTTCGATGAAATCGGCGTGGCCGACCTGGCCAGACTGGCGGAAACCTCGGTCGGTACCTTTTACCGTTTATTGGGCGACAAGGACACCCTGAGCCGCTTGCTGCTGCAGCGCTTTTTTTCCGACATGGTGGAAAAGGTCGAGACCCTGACGGAACTGCGCCAGTGGGAAGGGCGCAGCCTGGAAGACTTCATCCGCGCCATGGTGGCCATGTTCGTGGCCGTGAATGGCGGGCGCAGCGGCGTCTTGCGGGCCTTGATCACGCGCGCGTCGCAGGATGCGCAATTCCGCGACAGGGTGCACCAGATCAATCATCTGATCTCGCAGCGCACGGTCGCCGTGCTGGCCAGCAAGTCGTCCAGCATCCGCCACCCGAACCCCACGCAGGCGATGATGGTCGTGCCGCCCGTGCTGCTGGGCATCCTGAACCAGCATACTTTGACGGGTTCGCTGTCCTTTTTGTCGGGTGCGGCACTCGAGGATGAACTGGTGCGTGTTGCTTTAAATTACCTGACTTGAGATATTTAGCGATTTAACTTGAAATCGGAATTCGGATTCCGTATTATGTTTTCCAACAGCAGGAAAACATATTCCTGCACCTGAACACAAAGCATGTTCAACAGCAAGGAGACAGAATGCGGCGTCACACGACATCCGATGTTCCATTGCATTACCTCGACCTGGGCAGGGAGCAGGGCGATCCTGCGCAGTCAGAGCCTATTTTTCTGTTGCACGGCCTCGGTTCTTGCGCCGAAGACTGGCGTCCGCAGATCGATGCCCTCGGCAGCAGTTATCGGCTGATCGTGCCCGACCTGCGCGGCCATGGTGCCAGTCCCGCGCCAAACGGCGATTGGCAGATCGGCGACTTCGCCAACGACCTCTTCAATCTGATGGACCAGCTCGAGGTGCCGCGCGCACATATCGTCGGCTTTTCCCTGGGCGGCATGGTGGGCCTGGAAATGGCCAACCGCGCCCCGGACCGGGTGGCCAGTTTGTGCCTGATCAACTCGCAACCGTTCCAGGGCAGCAAACCCGCGTCCTTGCTGTTTGCCTACTGGCTGCGCCGCACGGTGATCGCCACTTTCGGCCTGAAAGCCATGGGCAAGATCATCGGCAAGAAACTGTTTCCAGATCCGGCACAGCAGCCCCTGGTCGAGCGCTTCGCCACGCAGATGGCGGGCATGGACAAGCGTGCCTACCTGGCTGCGCTCGATGCCATTTTCCACTGGGATATCGACATCCATTTCCAGGCCCTGGCCATGCCCGTCTTCATCATGGCGGCCGACCAGGATTACACGCCCGTCGCCAGCAAGTGGGCCTTTGCCGCACAGTTTCAGCAGTGCGAGATCGAGATCATCGCGAACTCGCGCCATGCCACGCCCCTGGACCAGGCGCAGCGTGTGAATACCTTGTTGCAGTCCTTCCTCGCCACACATTCAAAATAAACAGGCCACTCGCCGCACGGGCAGGGGCCGGGAAACAGTCATCGCAGGGCAGGTGCTCGCTTCACGCGCGCGGGTACCGTGACGTCTTGCGATTCTGCAAACCGGCCGTCTTCCCTGGTGGTAAGCAAGCCTGACATTGGAGACGTTATGAAACTTGCTTTGAAATTAATGCCCGCCGCCCTCGCCGTTGCCGGCGCGTTCGCCACCCAGGCCCAGGCGCAGGAAACTAGCCCTGCCACTGCTGTCAGCGCTCAGGAAGCCAGCGACGCAAAAGAACGCATGGAAACCGTAACGGTCTCTGCCCGCCGCCGCGAAGAACGGCTGCAGGACGTGCCGCTGGCCGTCACGGCGTTTTCCGCCAAGGCCCTGGAACGGGCGAATATCCAGAACCTGGCCGACTTGCAGGAGCGCGTGCCGAACCTGACCGTGTACGCTTCGCGCGGCACGAATACCACCCTGACCGCGTTTATCCGCGGCGTGGGCCAGGCCGACCCCGTCTGGGGCGTGGACCCGGGCGTGGGCATTTATTTTGACGACGTCTACATGGCCCGTCCGCAAGGCGCGCTGCTCGACGTGTTCGACGTGCAGCGCATCGAAGTGCTGCGCGGCCCGCAAGGCACCCTGTACGGCAAGAACACCATCGGCGGCGCCATCAAGTACATTTCGCGCCCCCTGGCGAAGGAAAACGGTGCCTCGGCGGAAGTGGGCATCGGTAATTACAACCAGCGCAACTTCAAGGCCGCCTTCAACCTGGCCAACGAGAGCGGCACCTGGCGCGCGCGCCTGGCCGCCGCCAAGCTGGACCGCGACGGTTTCGGCCGCAACACCTTTAACGGCGAACAGGTCAGCGACCAGGACAGCACGGCCGCGCGCCTGTCCGTCGGCTACTTTCCGCAGGACATCCCGCTCACCGTCGTGCTGAGCCTGGACGCCACGGACGACAAGTCCGGCGTGCGCGGCTTCCAGCGCATGGGCGTGAGCGCGTTTGACCCGCTCAAGCGTCCCGCCAGCACCAGTGCGTACGATATCCAGAGCGGCATGCCGGGCAACAACTTCACGCACAACCGCGGCGGTTCGCTGGTGGCCAACTACACCTTGTCGAACGACTGGTCCGTGAAAGTGATCGGCGCCAAGCGGCGCAGCACGTCCGAGCAAACCATCGACTTCGACGGCTTGCCGCAACCGATTGCCGACGTGTTCGGCGATTCGCGCGACGAACAGAAAAGCCTGGAATTGCAGGCCTCGTACAGCGGCGACTACGGCGCCGGCGTGATCGGCCTGTACCGCTTCGAAGGCACGGCCGGCGGCGGCATCTACAACAACTTCCTGGGGCGCCAGTTTACGACCGCCGTCAGCACGGTGGAGACGGACAGCACGGCGCTGTACACGGACTGGACCTGGCCGCTGGGCAAGGTGTGGAGCATCAATGCGGGCTTGCGCCATACGCGCGAGGAAAAGCGCGCCATCGTGCTCAACCGCGCTTTTGCCGATGTGGGCTTCACGCGGCCCATCCAGACGGCGGCCGACTTCGACAAGTCCTTATCCGTCAGCAATACCTCGCCGAAAATTTCCGTGCGCTATGAAGCGTCGAAGACGACGAATTTCTACAGCAACCTGTCGCGCGGCTTCAAGTCGGGCGGCTACAACGTGCGCGCCAACAACCTGGTGGTGCCCGATTCCGCGCGGCCCTACAAGGATGAAAAACTCGACGCGCTGGAGGTGGGCATGAAGTATGCGGCGCCGGACGACACCTTCGACGCCAACGTGGCCTTGTTCTACAACCGCTACAAGGATATTCAATTGTCCGTCTTCACCAGCTATGTGCAGCCGGGCGGCGTGCCGGGCTTCTATG
The DNA here is from genome assembly GCF_046113285.1 of Janthinobacterium aestuarii. Lineage (NCBI taxonomy): Bacteria > Pseudomonadati > Pseudomonadota > Betaproteobacteria > Burkholderiales > Oxalobacteraceae > Janthinobacterium > Janthinobacterium aestuarii. Next base: position 4,995,236 of record NZ_CP142524.1, on the reverse strand, counting down.
GCGACTTCACGAATGCGGGCAAGGGCACCGTGAAAGGCGCGGAGTTCGAATTCTCGTGGCGGCCGAATCGCCAGTGGGAAGTCAACGGCTTCCTCGCCTTGCTCGATGCCAACTATGACGAGTTCATGAGCGGCGGCAAGAACATTGCGGATACGCAAAAGTTCAGCAATACGCCAGCCCGGCAAGTGGGCTTGAACGTGACGCGCACGGACCGCGACGTGTTCGGCGGTGCCTTGCGCAGCATGCTCGGCTATGGCTATCGCAGCAAGGTGTATCCGACGACGGACTTGAGCGAAACCCTGGCGCAGGGCGGCTACAGCATCTGGACGGCCGGCGTCGTGTGGGAAGCGCCAAAGAACTGGACCTTCAGCTTGCATGGCAGCAACCTGGGGAATAAGCGCTACCGCACGGATGGCTACAACATTCCCGCCGTGTTTATCCTCGACGGTTTCTATGGTCCGCCGCGCCAGATCATCGCCAAGGCTGGCTACAAATTTTAGAGTTCTTCACTGCCGGGGCTGGACCCGCTGGGTCGGGCCTCGCGGGTCGGAAGTGCCGGCTTGACGTGCGTCAAGCCGGGTCGTTGTCGCTGTTTTCGTCGTGAATAATAATCAGGAGACTGGCATGGCACATCTGCATCAGCAACTGCGTCACTTGTTATCTGCACTCATCGCCGCCTGCGGCTTGCTGGCCGCGCTGCCGGCTTCCGCCGGGCAGTGGGACTTCGGTCTGTACGCGAGCCTGTGGGGCTCGCGCGAATACCAGGTCTGGCTACCGAGCAATTACAATCCGAATACGCCGCTGCCCGTGGTGCTGATGCTGCACGGCTGCGGTTCCGAGCCGAACAGCATGGCCGCCGTCAGCCGCTACAACCAGCTGGCCGACAGTGAAAACTTCATCGTCGTCTATCCGCGCCAGAACGTCACGGCCAACCCCATGCGCTGCTGGAACTTCATGTTGCCCTTGAACCAGGAGCGGGGCACGGGCGAGCCGGCCGTGCTGATGGGTATCTTGAACAAGGTCAAGAGCAAATATGCGGTGCAGGACAGCCGCGTGTACGTGACGGGCATTTCGGCCGGCGGCGCCATGGCGTCCATCATGGCCGCCTGTTATTCCGACGTGTTCGCTGCCGTGATGGTGCATTCGGGCGGCATGTACAAGGGCGCCACCGGCCTGGTCACGGCGGCTGATTCGCTGTTCAACGGCAGCTCCTTCGACCCGAAAGTGCGCGGCAAGGATGCCTGGCGCTGCTCCGGTTCGCCGCGCCGGCTGATGCCGACGATGGTGTTCCACGGCACTTCCGACATCGTCGTCAACCCCGTCAATGGCGAACAGACCATCGAGCAATTCCTGCAAACCAGCGATTACGGCGACGATGGCCTCGACAATGACAGCGTGCGCTACCGTGCCGACAGCATCGTGCGCCAGACGGTGCCGTACGGCCGCAGCTACTCCATCGACACCTACCTGCACAACGGCGCCGTCATCGCGCAAAAGTACACGATCGAGGGCATGAACCACGCGTGGAGCGGCGGCCCTCCCGGCTGGCCATTCAGCGATGAGCTGGGCCCGGACGCCACCGTGATCAGCTGGAACTTCTTCAAGAATTACCAGCGCTGATGCTGTAAGGAACTAGCAGCTTGTACAATGGGGCGCAGCAATTGCGCCCCATTTTTATGCCCGTGAAAGATCCCATGCCTGCTTGCCGTTTGCTGTCCTGTCTTGCCGTTGTATTGCTGTCCGCTTGCGCCGGCGGCCCGTCCGCGCCATCGGCTGCCTACACGCAAGCGTTCGAGCGTGCCGCCCAGCAAGACAGCATGCGCAGCGAGTGCGACTGGAACGTGCGCTATGCGCCCGTCGCGCCACAGGACGCCAGCGTGGCGCAACTGCAGGCCATCGCCACGGTGCGCCTGGCGGCGCTGCAGCTGGCGCCCGCCTGGACCTTGTCCATGCCCGGCAGCGAGGCGCACGCCTTCAGTGACTCGGCGCAGGACCGTGCCGGGCTGCAATTGTTGCTCAGCATCGTCTTGCCGGCCATGGAGCGCTACCCGGCCGGCGTCTTCGCGCGCACGGGCTTGCGCCACGTCGTGCTGGTGAAGGACTTGAGCGTGGACGGCCAGCGCCGCCTGGCCATGCCGGCGCCGGACATCGACAGCGTCGTCTACGCCGACAACCTGCTGGCCGCCCTGTGTCCATCCGGCATGGAGCTGCGCGTGCACCACGAGTATTACCACTTCATCGAATACCGGCTGTTCAACGATTTCTATTACCGCGACCCTGCCTGGCTGGCCCTGAACCCGGCTGGCACAGCCTACGGCCAGGGCGGCGCCACGGCCTACGGCAAGGGTTTCCAGAACCTGGGCCACCCGCAGCCCGGGCTGGTGAGCTTTTACGCCGCCTACGGTCCCGAGGAAGACAAGGCGGAGGTGTTCGGCTGGATGATGGCGCCCGCGTATGCGTTGCGGCTGCAGCAGTGGACGGCGTTTGATCCCACCCTGCTGGCGAAGCGGCAAAGATTGATGGAAGTATTGGGAACCTTGGCGAATTCTTACTAAATATCAAGTATTTCCTTGCCATCCCATGGCATTGTCGTTTCTCCAGCTTGATTAAATGCAAGTAAGAATGAGGAGAACGCCATGGACGGTGATGAGTCGATATCGGGTGGCGAACGTCCCTTGCGCCTGCGCCTGGGCGTATCCCCAAAGGTGCCCGCCGGTGCGCTGATACCGCAGCGCGTCGCCGGAAGCGAGGCCATCTGTGGCGGGATCGAATACCGTGTGCTGTGCGTCTCGACGCATGCGGATTTGCCGCTGAGCAGTTTCATCGCCTTGCCCGCCGCTATCGATATCGTCACCGACCAGGGGAAGTTGCGCAGCATCTGCGGCATCGTCACGCAAGCGAGTGCCGGTGACAGCGATGGCGCGCTGGCCAGCTATCAGCTGGTGCTGACGGACGCCTTCGCCATCATGGAAAAGCGCTGCAATACGCGTGTTTTCCGGCGCCTCACGGATATCGAGATCATCAAGATCCTGCTGGACGAATGGATACGCAGCAATTCCGTGCTGGGGCATGCCTTCCAGTATGTGTTTGCCGATTTCTTCGAGGCACAGACGTATCCACAGCGCGAATTTGTCATGCAGCACAATGAGTCCGATGCGGCCTTCGTCCGGCGCCTGCTCAAGCGCAGCGGCGTCGCCTGGTTTTTTCGAGCGGAAGGCAATGCGGATGCGCATGCCGAGCCGGCACATACCCTGGTGCTGTTCAACCATGCCGATGGCTTGCGGAAAAACATGGCCGATACCGTGCGCTATCACGCGGACCGCGCGACGGAACAGCGCGACACCCTGACGTCGTGGAACGAAGTCCGCAAGTTGCAGACGGGCAAGGTGACGCGCCATAGCTGGAATGAGGAACATCCACGCGCGCGGCCGTTCATGACTGCCGACGCCATGGGGCAGGGCCGGCAAGGCATGCATGGCAATGCCGTTGCCGCCAGCCTCGATGATTACCGCGTGCTGCCGCCACGTGCGGGGAGCGATCATGATGCCTTGTGCCAGCTGGGCATGCTGGCCATGCAGCAGCATGACTACGAAAGCCATTGTTTTCATGCCGAGGGCAGCGTGCGCGACCTGTGTCCGGGCGAATACTTTAGCCTGGCCGAACATCCCGATATCGACGCACTTCCGCCGGCCGAGCGCGATTTTGTCGTGACGGCGCTACAGGTGGCGGCGCAGAATAATTTACCCCGGGAACTGGCCGCCAGGGTGGCGCGTTTGTTCGCGCGCAATCGCTGGCTGGCCGATGATGCATCGCTGCCGCAGCGCGAACTGGCGACGGCGGTGGACGATGGCCCCTTGCGCATGCATATCGAATTGAGCGCTGTGCGGCGCGGCGTGGCCATCGTTCCGGCCTACGACACGCGCATCGACCTGCCGCCAGTTACCATGCAAAGCGCCGTGGTGGTGGGGCCGGCGAATGAAGAGGTTCATTGCGACGCCATGGGCCGGGTCAAGGTGCGCTTTCCCGCCACGCGCAAGGTGGACCATGAGCATGCAGGCGGCACGGGCGCTTCCGACACGGATGCCGATTCGGCCTGGGTAAGAGTCGCGTCGAGCTGGGCGGGAAGCGGGCCTGGCAGCATGCAGCAGTGCGGCTATCTGGGCTTGCCCCGCGTGGGCAGCGAAGTCCTGCTGGCTTTCCTCGGCGGCGACCCGGACCGGCCCATCATCGTGGGACAGCTGTACAACCACAGTGCGTTGCCGATCGCATTGAGCAAGGCGGGCGACTTGCCCGGCAACCGTTATTTGTCCGGCATCAAGAGCCGCGAGATCAAGGGCACACGTGGCAACCAGCTGCGTTTCGATGATGTGCATGGGCAAATCAATGCCCAGCTTGCCAGCGACCATGGCTCCACCCAGCTCAACCTGGGCTGGCTGACGCAGGACCGGCGCAATGGCCAGGGAGAGGCGCGCGGCGAGGGCGCCGAGCTGCGTACCGATGAGCAACTGGCGATGCGGGCGGGCAAGGGCATGCTGATTTCGGCCTGGAAGCGCCTGAACGGCGACGGCGGGCACATGGCACGCAGCGAATATCTGGGGCTGATGGAAAATTGCCTGGAATTGTTTCGCTCGCTGGGCAGCTATGCTGCCACGCATCAGGCGCTGGAGAATACGGATGAAGCGCAGCAGGAGCTGCAGCACAGCTTGAAAAGCTGGGAAGGCGGCAGCAATACGCAGCCCCGTGCCGAGCTGGGCGGTGCGGCGGCGATTGCCGTCACGGCGCCGGCCGGCATCAGCTTTGCCAGTTCGAAGGCCATCATCAGCTATGCCGTCAGCAATATCGATACGGTGGCGCAGCAGCATCTGCAAGCGGTGGCGGGCCAGCGCTACAGTGTGAACGCAGGCAAGGGCATTTCGCTGTTTGCCCATGCGGACGGCATCCGCGCCATCGCCCACCATGGCAAGTTCCTGCTGCAAAGCCAGCATGACGACATGGACCTCAACGCGGCGAAAAATTTGAAGCTCACCGCCAGCGAGGGCAAGCTGACGGGCATGGCCGATGAAATCGTGCTGATTTCCAAGCATGGTGCTTTCATCCGCATCGCCGATGGCATCACCTTCGGCAGCAAGTCACCGCTGAACTTCAATGCACCCAATTTCGTCTTCAATGACCCGCAAAGCATGGTAGTGCAATTACCAAGCTTTGCCGAGGGCAAGGCCGACCAGCAATTCATTTTTCAATATGAGGGCGACGACAGTCCCGCCGATGGCGTGCCGCCAGCTCCCCAGCTGGCGCCGCAAGCCCAGTTTGCCGTGAAGCTGGAAGATGGCTCGTCGGCCGATGGCCGCAGCGACGGGGACGGCAAGACGGAGGTGCTGGAGCGCGCGGCCATGCACCTGGCCGCCATCGAAGTGTTCAACAACAAGGATTGATGACGCCAGGAGAATGCAATGGGCAGCTATCCGAAAGTGCCGTACGTGGTGGGCGAAGACGTGACGCTCCTGCATTGCGAACGCAGCGTCTGCAAGAAGGTGAAAATACGCCGCAACTTGCCGGGCAATATCATCGTTATTCACGGCGTCAACGATGTGGGCGTCAGCTACAAGGCGGTGGAGCATGGCTTGTGCGAGGGATTGACGCAAAGGCTGGGCCGCGGCTTTACGCCAGCTTCTTACCGCATGCCTGTGGCGGCGGACAAGGACAGGCTGGAAGACGATCCCGACGCCGTGTTCTTCAAGCGCACTATCGCCAAGGATACCAACAGCCCCGTGATCCCGTTTTACTGGGGCTACTGTGAAGTGGGAGTGAAATGCAAAACGATCAACGGCCAGTTTGTTGACCGCTATGGCAACCGCCTCGACAAGGACCTGTCCAAGGAAGGCGGTCCCTTCGGCAACGCCACCAGCAGCTTGCCCGACATGTGGCGTCCGGGTATCTATGCGCCTGCGGATCCCATGGGCGATGCCTTGCGTCCATTGAGGACGGCGCCTGGCCGCATGTACATGGTATTGGCGGCCCAGCGTCTGGCCGCGCTCATTTCCATGATCCGCGATTATGATGCTGACGATACCGTCAGCATCGTCGCGCACAGCCAGGGTTGCCTGCTGTCGCTGCTGGCCCAAGCCATGCTGATGGAAAAGGGGCTGGCGCCGGCCGATAATTTGATACTCACGCATCCGCCATACAGCCTGGTGGACAGCCTGCCTCTGCTGATGCGAGGCGCGGCCTGGTTCGACGGCGGCGAGGATGCGGCGATGAAGCCTTATTACCATTTGCTCAGTGGTGCGCAGACCATGGGAGCGCGCCTGAAGACTTTGGCGAATATCGTGGCCGGTGTGGCAAAGGGCACTGGCCAGGCCTGCCAGCCGCCGTTTGCCGAACTGAAAAAGGATGAGCATCGCGGCATGGTCGGCAGCCGCTGGCAGAGCGGAGAGGACCGCGACAATCGCCGCAAGGTTTATCTGTATTTTTGTCCCGAAGACATGACGGTGGCGCTGGATAATATCCAGGGCATGGGGTGGGATGGCGTGCCGGATTATGCAATGGGAAGTGAACTCATGGAAGAAGAGGAGACGTCCAGCATTGATGGAAACAGCGTTTTTACTGGACATACCCGCATCGTGGAACGCGAGCAGGTACGCAATGCGCTGGCGGAACTGGGCGGCAGATTTTATCAGCGGATATTCAGCAACAAGACCAGGCTGGATCCGGCCACTGGAAAGACCACGGTGTCGTTGGTAGGCAAACCGCCGCCTTTTGACTTTCCACTGCGTCTCACGACAGAAAGCGAACAGGCACACGTCGATGTTTCATTACGAAAATACCGTGCGCAACACAAGGCGGTGGCCTGGCCTATCAATACCAGGTTGAGCAAGACGGAACAGCGTAACGGCATACGCACCATCACTGGCGAAACATTGAAACAGCCGGTGCCGGCCGATTTGCGCGGCACCTCGCAAATCGATTCGCCCAATATTCCCAAAACTTCCATGATGCGTAACCGTAAACCTGAAGATCAGGGACCTGTGGAAGAAGTCGATCCCTGCGATGCATCAGTAGCACTTACCAGCGGAAGCGGCCTGCACACAAGCGTCGAGGATCGCCCGGATCCGGCCGGCTATCGCCGCTTTCCGGAGCGCGATGAAGCCATACGCGGGGCCGAATTAGCCTTGATGACGGCTGCCTATAACAAGGAAAAGAAACTCGATGGCAAAGGGCCGCTCGATCAACGCAACGTCATTGCCGCCACCCGCTACACGGACGGAAATGTCTTGGCAACCATCCAGGAAAGCCCGAATGAGGCACGCTTGCGCTGGCAGCGGGAGGTCAGCGCCAAGTCTTTTCATAGTTCTATTATCGGTAGCGCGAAGAATCATAGTCAAGTGACCGCGTATGACGTGGCGATTGGCAGCGGCAAGGCTAGTTCGGATCCGCAGTTTTATGCGTATTTATGTGCGGTGGCGGATTGGCGGGTGAAGAGATTACAGACGAAAGAAAAACCTAGAAAGGGAATACTTCTGGAGGAGAGCTTTCTTGCTGATTTTGCAGCATATTTAAGTGCTGAATCACCGTGGCGACGAACAGTTATTGACGGCAATATCAAGTATTACAACACGGGAATTTTGCCTGCAGGATTGCCCTTGCTAACAGGGGCGTTGTGGAAAATTGTAGTGTCACAAACCAAAAACATAAAAGTAGTGAGCGAAAAAAAAGCAAAATAAATGGTTGTCGAACCTCTCCAGTAGCAATTTTCTCGGATCGACTACCGTTTCTCCAGAACTGCATACCCATAGGTGATAGATATGATGACGCTTCGGTGGTTGGGAATATCGATAGTTATTGTCGTTTTATTTTTTGGTTTGTTATGGCTCAGTGCCTTATCGAAGAGCCAGGCACGTGAAATTGCGTTACAGGTGACGGCGCAACAGCTAAAAATACCTGTGGAATCAGAGCGAGAATATGTGTTGGAAGTGATCGGATTTGGTGTGACGCTCGATAAATACCGGCAGGGTAAATTATGGGAAGCCTTGCGAAAGGGAAGTGCTTATACCAGCATACGTGAGCAAGATCCGAAAAAATATCCCTGGACTGGATATGACAAGGATGGAGATGGCGGTAGTAGGGCCTGCGATGCATTGGAAAACGGTGCAAATCTCACTCCCTTGTATTGGGGCTTGCCATCGTTTTATGCTGGCTCGCCGATACTTAATCCCGCCGCGCAACCCAGTGCGGAGGAACCGATGGCCGGTCTGGTAGCGGGCGCAAGCACGACGGGTTTATCCTTTCATCTTTTTTCAATTGCACCTTGGAAGTTAGACGAGAGACCGGATCGTTTGTTGATAGATGTTTTTGATTTTTTTGATCGTCATCCTGACGTCCCCTATGTGTTGGTGCATTCCGAAGACAGCCCAGGAACCCGCGATGGCGGGCGCAAGCCAGGAGATAAGAAGACGCTGGTTGATGGCTACTATATCCCCGAAATGCCTGATGCCACAACCGTGTTTATCCTGGCTCGTAGGAAGAGGGTGGAATTTTTGCGTCCATATGTGTGGGAAGACCCCGAGAATAAGTTTGTGCAAGAGAAATTCAGGTCTATGTACTATGATTTGAAAAATTCTCTGGCAAAACAGGACAAAAAACTGGATGAAAACTCCTTTTCTATGCCCCGCCAACCCACCGTCGCCGAATGGCTCGCCGCTGCCGCTGCTTTCGCCCAGCGGCCCGACATCCGTGGCGTCGGCTTGCACACCTTCGACAAGCTCAATCCCTGGGAAAATCGTCCGCCGCGCGACTGGAAGCCGACGCCGTGGTTCCCCATTCCGTGGAACCGGGAACAGATGGAAACCTTCGACCGATTGCCTTCGTTTGGATTCGTGCACAGGCCCGTGTTCGTCAAGTTCGCGGATGAGGAAGGCAAGCCCGTGACGCGGCGCGATGCGCGCCAGAAGATATTCAATGCAGGCTGGCAGCAGGCGCTGCAGACCTTGCCGGAAGCCGAGCGCGGCAAGGGGCCTGCGCGCATCGTGGCCGGTACGGGAAACCAGCCGGAACAGTCGCTGATGTTGGAAAGCATGCTGCATGACTATGCGGCACAGGGCGGCCCCGAAATCGACAGCAGCAAGAGCGCGCAGTTCATCAATACTGATCTTCGCCTGGGCAACACGGGCGCGGCCACGTGGTTCATGCAGATGGCCATCGGCGTGATGGGCAGCTACCGCGATGGCGGCGCCAGTGCGGCGATTAATTTACGCGACAGTAATGAGGCCAGCATTATTTTTATTACGCCACCATCGGATGCCAAACGTCAGCAGCAGGATGCCAATGGTGATATCTTCCGCAGCCGCATCACGCCGGCCGTCGATCCGGCCAACTACGTGGCGCCATCGGTGGAAGCCATCCTGGAAAGCTCGGCGGGCAAGTAGAACGGGAGGTAGCATGCGCAAAGTCATCCGTTTGGGCGACGCAACGTCGCATGGCGGCAAGGTGCTCAGTTGTGCCGCCACGCACTTCACGGTCAATGGTATCGCTGTCGCCTGCGTCGGGGACTTGTGCAGTTGCCCCATCAAGGGGCACCAAGGCTGCAAGATTGCCAGCGGCTCGTCCCGGCATCGCATCAACGGCATCGCCATCGCCTTTGAAGGCGACACCACTACCTGCGGCGCCAGGCTGCTGGCTGGCGGCGTCAACTTCCGTACCTCCTGACGCGGCGCGCTCCTGGTATTTCCTGCTAACTATATAATCGGCGCTTGGGCGATACCCGTCCCTGAACGTCGATTGAAGGAATGCCATGCCCAGATATATCGTGCGCCCTTTGGCGCTGTGTGTAGTGTCGGCTGTCTGCCTCTCTGCCAGTGCCGCCGAGGCGGTGGTGGATGCGCAGCAGCGCGCGTCCTTGCTGGAGTTTTATGCGCAGCAATATCCGGGCGAGCCGGCCACGCGCACCGTGTTCGAGAGCGTGCCCGTGGTCGGTGGCCATGGCCGCGAAGTGGTGGGCAGCGTGGAAACGCCGCCGTATCGCGGTCATGGCGCGCTGTGCCGGACCCAGCGCACCAAGTTCGTGCTGCATGGCGAAGGCAAGCAGGCGCGCTGGCAAGAGGCGGGCATGGAGTATTACGCCTGGCTTGACCGTGGCACTTGCCGCGCGGTGGCCGAACCCGTGCGCATGCTGCAACGGATTCCCGATGTGGAACTGGAAGGCGTGTTGCTGTACCAGAAGCCGCTGCTGGAGCGGGCGCGATTATTGATGGCGGGCAACACTGCCTGCGCCCCATTGCGCGCGCTCAAGTTTACGCTGGCGGCCGTCGACGTGGGCGCCGCCGCACCGCGTGCCGAAGAGCGCTACGCGCTCGTGTTCAAGAGCGACCGCGACAGCTACACCCGCGTCTGGCTGCGCAAGAGCGGCGCCCAGTATGACGCCTGGAATGTGACTTGCCCGCCAGTGCTGTAAGCTGCGCTCCCTCGATTTATTTTTTGACTATTGCAACCATGAACGAAAATTCCACTTCCGCCCGCAGCTGGGGCACCATCGTCACGCATAGCGACGAGATGGCCATCATCTACCGCTATGTCGACACCTTCCATGACGACTGGGACCTGTCGTCGCAGCCGGACCGCATCATCATCGCCTGGCGTTATGAAGATGAAACGGGCATGCCCGCGCCGAACGAGCGCGAGCACATGGAGGAGCTGGAAGCGGCGCTGGCGCCCGTGGTGGAAGAAGACGGCTTCGCCACCCTGGCGCTGGTGTCGACGGGCGAAAACTTGCGTGAATGGATTTATTACACGCAGTCGGGCGAAGAATTCTTCAATCGCCTGAACACGGCGCTGGCGCCGCGTCCAAAGTTCCCGATTGAAATCCGCAGCGCGGCCGATCCGGCCTGGTCGACGTATGCCGGCTTTATGGCCGCCCTGCCCAAGTAATTACACCAATGCGGCCGTCACGATGCGCGTGGCGGCCGTGATGATGTCCTGATTCGTGTCCGCGTTTTTCTGTTCGCGGGTGTAGTACACGGCGATGAGCAGCGGCGCGCCGCTGGGCGGGTAGGCCACGCCGATGTCGTTGACGCTGCCATAGGCGCCCGAGCCCGTTTTATCGGCCACTTGCCAGCCGGCCGGCACGCCGGCGCGGATGCGCTTGTCGCCCGTCGTGTTGCCGCGCATCCAGGTGTCCAGTTGCTGGCGCTGCTGCGCCGGCAAGCTATTTTCCAATAACACTTGTTGCAAGCTGTGCGCCATCGACGCAGGGCTGGCCGTGTCGCGCACTTCGCCGGGGATGGCGCTATTGAGTTCCGTTTCCCAGCGTTCCAGCTGGAATACCGTGTTGCCGATGCTGCGTGCAAACGCCGTCACGGCTTGCGGCCCGCCCAATATTTTCATCAGGAAATTGGCCGCGCTATTGTCGCTGTACTGCAACGTGGCGGCGCACAGCTCGGCCACGCGCATGCCATCGGCCAGATGTTTTTCCGTGATGGGCGAATAGGTGACCAGTTCTTTTTTCTCGTAACGCACGAGCTGTTCCAGCAAGCCCGGCTGGCTGACGCTGCGGGCCAGCACGGCGGCCGCCAGCATGGCCTTGAAGGTGCTGGCCAGGGGGAAGCGTTCGTCGGCGCGGTAGGCAACGCGCAGTTCGCTGCCCTGGCGCCAGGCGGCAACGCCGAGGCGTCCGCCGGCGGCCTGTTCCAGCGCGGCCAGTTGCGTGTGGGCGGCGGCGATGCTGGTGGCGGGGGCGGCAAACAGCAGCGGTGCCGGGCACAGCAGGGTGGTGCCGGCGGCCAGCAGGAGGGTGCGGCGGACGTGGTTCGGGGAGTCAGTCATGGTCTGTAGCTATTTTTGGAGTGGAAAGGGTGGCCAGCAGTTCGCCGATGGCGAGCAGGTTGGCCGGCTTGGTCAAATGGTGGTCGAAACCGGCTGCGCTCGATTGACTGCGGTCGTTTTCGGCGCCCCAGCCCGTCAATGCGACGAGCACGACCTTGGCGCCGGCCGGTATCCGGCGCAGCGCGCGCGCCACTTCGTAGCCGTTCATGCCGGGCAGCCCGATATCGAGGAAGATGACGTCAGGCAAGAATTGCGGCGCCACGGCCAAGGCCTGCGCGCCATCGTGGGCTACGTGCGTGGCATGGCCCATCATGTCGAGCACGGCGGCAAGGGTTTCGGCCGCATCGACATTGTCGTCGACCACCAGCACGCGGAAATGGCGGGCGCTGGCGGCGGGGGCGGGCGCGTCCAGTGCGGCGGGGGCGTTGGCTTCCTCCTTCAGCAGCGGCAGGCGCACGGTAAATGTGCTGCCCAGGCCGGCGCCGGGACTGGCCGCCGTGGCGCTGCCTCCATGCAACTCTGCCAGGCGCCGCACCAGCGACAGGCCGATGCCCAGGCCGCCCTGGGCGCGGCCCATGTTTTGGCCCACCTGGGTAAACATGTCGAAGACGGTGGCGATCGATTCGGCGGGAATGCCCATGCCGCTGTCTTCCACCTCGATCAAGACCTCGTTGCCGTTGCGTACCGCGCGCAAGGCGATGTGGCCGCCGGCGGGCGTGTACTTGGCGGCATTGTTGAGTAAGTTGCCCAGCACTTGCGCCAGCCGCGTGGGGTCGGCCTCGAGCGGCAGCGCCTGCTCGTCGAGCGTCACCTGCAACTGGTGATGGTTCGCTTCGATCAGCGGCATGCTCGTTTCCACGGCGCTGGCGATGATGGTTTTCAAGTCCGTGCGTTCGAGCTTGAGCTCGATCTGGCCCCGCGTGATGCGCGCCACGTCCAGCAAGTCGTTGACCAGGTGCACCATCTGATTGACTTGCCGCTCCATCACGTCGCGCACGCGCGCCACGGTGGCGGGCTTGTCGGCGGCCAGGCGCATGATTTGCAAGCCGTTGCGGATCGGTGCCAGCGGGTTGCGCAGTTCGTGCGCCAGGGTGGCGAGGAATTCCGTCTTGCGCCGGTCCATCTCGGACAGGTTGTCGGCCAGCTGGCGCAGCTGTTGTTCCGAACGCTTGCGCTCGCTGATGTCGCTGAACAGCACCGTCAGCAGGCGGCTGCCGGGGCCGCCGAGGCGCGCCGCAAAAACTTCAAACCAGCGTTCCATGGCCACGGCTTCGTTTTCGTAGCGCACGGGCTCGCCCGTCTTGACGACCTGGTCGTACAGGTCGAACCAGTGCTGGTCATGGTCGGGCACGAAGCTGCGGATGGTCTTGCCGATGGCATTGTCGAGGCCCGACTGCTTGACGAAGGCGGCGTTGCCTTCCAGGTAGCGGAAGTCCACGGGGCGGCCCTGCTCGTCGTACAGCATTTCAATGACGCAAAAGGCCTGGTCCATCAGCTCGATCAGGGTGCGGTAGCGTTCCTCGCTGCGCCGTAGCGCATCTTCCACCTGTTTCTGGCGCGTGATGTCGAGCAGCACGCCGGGCAATTGCAAGGGGGTGCCATCGGGCGCATATTCCGCGCGGCCCCGCGCGATGACCGAGCGGTACTGACCATCGCCGGCAGCGACGCGGTAGCTGGCCTCGAACGGTGCGTGCGCGTGCAGCGCCTGTGCAATTTGAGCGCTGACTTGCTCGCGGTCATCGGGATGGATGATGTCCAGGTAGCGCGCCAACGGCGCCGCCGTGGCCGCATCGGCATTGACGGGGAACAGGCGCGCCATATTGCTGTCGGCCGTCACGCGGTCGGCAACGATGTCCCAGTTCCAGGTGGCCACTTCGCCGGCCGCCAGGGTCAGGCGCAGGGTTTCCTCGTTCTGCTTGCTGGCCGTCAGGTCGAGCGAGATGCCGGACAGGGCGATCACGTTGCCGGCGCCGTCGCTGGCGCAGGTGCCGCGCATGTGCGCCCAGTGCAGTGCGCCATCGGGCCAGCGCACGCGGATATCGATCTCGAAATCGCTGGCGCTGGCAATGGCTGCGTGCACCACCGCTTGCCATTGCTGCAGATCGCCGTCGAGCATGGCACCCGTCAGCTGCGCATAATCGATGTGGCTGTCAGGTGGCAGGCCCAGATTGGCCTTGAACGCATCGGAGCCGGCCATACTGCCGCTGCCCAGGTCGATTTCCCACGTGCCCATGCGGCCGCCCTGCATGGCCAGGCGCAGCCGCTGTTCCGTCTGCCGCTGCTGCGTCACGTCGCAATGCGAGCCCAGCCATTCAACGATGCTGCCGTCGGGCGCCAGCACGGGCAGCATGCGCACGAGCATGTTGCGGTAGCTGCCGCTGACGTGGCGCAGCCGGTATTCCGCCTCGAACACGGTCGTCAGATGCGACGGCATGACGTAAGGCAAGTTGCGGTCGTCCGGATGCAGGGCATTGAGCCAGCCGCGGCCCCGCAGTTCGGCTTCCGTCTGGCCCGTGAAGGCGCGCCAGGACGGCTGGTCGGTATCGAACTGGCCGAAGGTTTTCGTGCTCCAGACGATGTCGCAATGGGCGCCCAGCAGCCTATGCGCGGCCTGCGCGGCGGCGGGGGAGGAAATGATGTCGTGGCTGTGCTGGCTCGGTTCTGGCATGGATAAGGTCGGCAATGGTGCGGCGCGCCGCCGCTGCACTGGGATGGGGCAGCACGGCAAGGTCAAGTATGGCGATATTACAGTCAAATACCGGCCGGAGCCTGTCTTGCAGGCAGCATTTCGCCGCCGCGGCGCAACGGCGGCGCCAGGGCCGGAAAATGGGCAAAACAGCAAGCTCCTGAGCGTATTGTGGCTGAATAACCACTAGTCAGGCTTTTATGTTGGTGAATAAATATTTTACATAACAATATTCTTGCAGCGCATAAGCCGCTTGAATTAAATTGGCGCCTTACTTAAAAGTTGGTGTTCATCAGACATCCGAGAGATGCGGCCGGAACCGCTGTCAACTTGAGTGACAGCCAGGACAGAGCCAGTGACGCCGAGAGCGGGGGAACATCCGCTCGCGCTGCTGCACCGTGATGGTGCAAACGATCGTCCAGCGCCGTATATAACCCGGAGACAGGTTGCAAGAAAGACAGATTTCGCAATTCTTTTTTTAAACTTCTGGGAAACCACATGATCAAGATGTCCAAGATGCACAAGCGTTTGTGCGCCAAAAGCGCTGCTATGCTGGCACTGTCCGCTGCCTTGCCTATCGGCTCGGCTTATGCTGATGAAGTCGCTGCTGATACGACCCCTGCCGCCAGCCAGCTGGAAACCGTGACCGTGACGGCACAGCGCCGCAAGGAAAATATCCGCGACGTGCCCGTTTCCGTGTCGCTGCTGCGCGACGAGAAGCTCGACGTGCTCGTGTCCAGCGGCCAGGATATCCGCGTGCTGGCCGGCAAAGTGCCGAGCCTGAACGTGGAATCGTCGAATGGCCGCACCTTCCCCCGCTTCTACATCCGCGGCTACGGCAATACCGACTTCAACATCTTTGCATCGCAACCTGTTTCCCTGATTTACGACGATGTCGTGCAAGAAAATCCCATCCTCAAGGGCTATCCGATTTTCGACGTGGCTGGCGTGGAAGTACTGCGCGGCCCGCAAGGCACCTTGTTCGGCCGCAATACGCCGGCCGGCGTGGTCAAGTTCGAATCCGTCAAGCCGAAGCTGGACAAGGTTGAAGGCTATTACAACGTTTCCGCCGCCACGCACAACACGACCAACTTCGACGGCGCCGTCAACGTGCCGCTGAGCAAAGAATGGGCGCTGCGCTTCTCGACCCTGCGCCAGCACCGCGACGATTACGTCGACAACACATTTACGGGCCAGAAAAACGCGCTGGACGGCTACAACGAACATGCTGAACGCGTGCAATTGCTGTACGCACCGAACACCACGTTCAACGCCCTGTTCAATGTGCACCAGCGCAACACCACGGGCAGCGCGCGCGTTTTCTACGCCAACCTGATCAAGCAGGGCACGAACGACATCGTCGACGGTTTCGACCCGAACAAGTCGTTCACGAATGCGCCGAATTTCCAGCGTCTGCGCACCAACGGCGCCAGCGCCCGCCTGAGCTGGGATCTGGACGGCGTCAAGTTGTACTCGATCACCGGCTTTGAACAGGTCGGCAGTTACGTGTCGCATGGCGACATCGACGGCGGCACGCCGACGGGCCCCGGCTTCATTCCTTTCCAGGTAGAAACGGCCGGCGGCATCACCAGCGTGAAACAATACTCGCAGGAGTTCCGCGCCGAATCGAAAAATGCCGGTCCGCTGAACTGGCAGGCAGGCGTGTACTACTTCAACGAAGATGCCAACGGTTTCACCGACAACTTCGATACCGACACGCACGTGCTGACCACGCACCTGGCCAGCCGCCAGAAGAACTCGGCCTGGGCCACGTTCGGTTCCGTCAACTACGCCGTCAACGATGACTTCATGCTGCGCGCCGGTTTGCGCTACACCAAGGACAAGAAAGATTTCAACACGGTGGAAGCGACCAACATCGTGCAGGTCAACCCGACCAGCGCCGATGTCAGCAAAGCCAAGGTCAACTGGGACTTGAGCGGCACCTATAAATACAACAAGGACGTGAACTTTTACGCCCGTATCGCCACCGGTTTCCGCGCACCAAGTATCGCCCCGGCCAGCGACAAGGTGTCCGTGACGGTTGCCGATGCGGAAACCATCACTTCGTACGAAGCGGGTATCAAGGCCGATTTGTTCAACCGCCGCGCCCGCGTCGCGTTCAGCGTGTATGACTACCAGGTGAAAAACCAGCAACTGACGGTGGTGGGCGGCACGTCGAATATCACGCGCCTGATCAATGCAGCCAAGACGAACGGCCGCGGCGCCGAGCTGGAACTGGAAGGCTTTGTCACGCCGAGCCTGAAGATGTCCCTGGGCGGCAGCTACAACTTCACGGAAATCAAGGACCCGAGCCTGTCGATCGCCACCTGCGCGCAAACGCGTTGCACCGTGACGGACCCGCTGACCACCGGCAACCGTGCCATCATCGACGGCAATCCATTGCCGCAAGCGCCGAAGTGGACGATCACCGCCACGGGCCGCTATTCGATCCCGATGGAAAACGGCGAATTCTTCGTCTTCACGGACTGGGCTTACCGCAGCAAGATCAACTTCTTCCTGTATGAGGCAACCGAGTTCACCGGCAAGCCGATGGTCGAAGGCGGCTTGCGCGTGGGTTACACCTGGGATGCCGGCAAGTATGAAGTGGCCGCGTTTGGCCGCAACATCACCGACACCCAGCGTATCACGGGTGCCATCGACTTCAACAACCGCACGGGCTTCATCAATGAGCCACGTCAATTTGGGGTGCAATTCAAAGGCAACTTCTAAGAACACATAAGCAAACCTGCTGCGCGCCGTGATTTGCGGCCGCTCGCTACGGTTTTCTTAAGTGTTCGGTTCCAGGCGCCGGCCATGTGCTGGCGCCTGCATTGCTACCCGCCCGGCTCGCGCCGCGGCGGGTTTTTTTATGCGTGCCCGGGAAGGCGCGCCAGCCGCTGCGCCCAGGCGGGAATGGCTTGCCGCCAGAAGTCTTCCACGTCGTCGGCGCGCACGTCGAGACCGAGGAAGCGGGCCGCCGGCAGCAGCGCCGACGCCAGCAGTTCGGCCGCATCGGTGCCCGTATCGAAGGCGAGGGCGCCTGTCTGTTTCGACAGTTTCTCGCCGCTGTCATTGGTGACGACAGGCACGTGCAAGAAGCCGGGATGAGGCAATCCCAGCACATCCTGCAGATACAGCTGGCGCGGCGTGGAGTCGAGCAAGTCCGCCCCGCGCACCACCTGCGTGATGCCCTGTGCGCCATCGTCGACCACCACGGCCAGCTGATACGCCCAAAAGCCATCGCCGCGCAGCACGATGAAGTCACCCACTTCGCTGGCAAGGTCTTGCCGCTGCGGACCCGCCCAGCGGTCCGTAAAGCCGTACACGGCTTGCGGCCCCTGCGGCACGCGCAGCCGCCAGGCCCGCGCCGCCTTGCCCGTCGCCAGCCCATGGCGGCAGGTGCCCGGATACACGGCGACTCCCCCCTTGGGCGCCCCCGCCTGCAGCACCGAATCCTGGATCTCCTTGCGCGAACAGCCGCACGCATACACGAGGCCATCGTCCTGCAACTGCTTCAGCGCCGCCTCGTACAGCGGCAGCCTGCGGCTTTGCCACGTCGCCTCGCCATCCCACGCCATGCCGCAGCGCTGCAAGGTGGCCAGGATCGCCATATCGGCACCCTCGACGTTGCGGTCGTAGTCCAGGTCCTCGATACGCAGCAGCCATGTGCCCTGATGCACCTTGGCATCGAGATAACTGGCCATGGCGGCAACAAGCGAGCCCATGTGCAGGGGACCGGAGGGGGAGGGGGCGAAGCGGCCGATGTAGGGAGCGGTGGGGGAGTTCGGAGACGGCATGCTGTAAGTGTAGGCGGTGGTGACAGGCACTGATGGTTTATTGCGCAGGATCGGTAGCTTGGCGACAGCGGCAAGTATCGTGCAGGGCGATGGGCAAGTCAAATCCTGGGTTGTTCCAGGTGCTGCCTAATTGATAATCAAGTGTGTAACGTTATCTTCAACATATGAAATTTCTTCATTGCAGTAATGCGGGTCATTCAGCTCTCGGAAATGTAAATCCTTGTCGAGTTTCTTCGTTCTGAACTTGTTACTCAGCAGTGCTACAACGCTCCCCTCATCTGGCCAGTTTGAAGAATATGTTGCTATCAATGCATTTTCAAAAGAAATTTCATTGAGAAGACAGATTTTTAATCTTCGAGGTAGCTTCTTCAATAAATTCAGCCATTGTATCTCACTTGTTTTTGGGAAAAAAGTATCACTATTTTTTATGGATTCCATTATTCGTTGCTGCACTTTTATCGATTTATCTATATTGATATGTGATTCACAATTATCATTCATTTTCAATCGGATGGGTGATTTTCTGGCTATTTTGTACTGCAAGATTATGCATGATGAGGATGTTTTTATGTCATGTTGTACGATAACGCTTCCCCACGGAAATTGAAATATTATTTCTGATAACCCTTTCATTTTTCCGGGAATGCCAGACTTTCTTTGAATTTTTTTGACTAACGATGATTCACTCACGCCGTTGCCTACAGAATTATTTTCAAAGTAATGCATTATTACGTAATCTATTTCGGGGAAATTTTCTTTTACAATAATCAACTCGACAACGTAATCGCCTACCCATCCATTGATATCAAAAATATACATTCCAGCCCCTGTTGTTGTGGGTTTGGTGTGGAATGTATTGATAATGCTATTTATGAAATAGTTTGCTGGAGTTTTTTTCGATAATGCAATCTCTCCATTGACGAGCAGTAATCCATCAATGAAATCAAAAATATAGCTTGGGATTTCAAATTTTTTCATTCTGTTATGCGGAATTTTGAATGAGGCATCTCGTATGAATTATTACAGTGATTCAGCACGGTTGGTAGAGGCAAATATTGTTCCCCATCGGATCTTCGACGTTCAGAAAACTTGCGTAGGGAGCCTCTACATAATTGACGAAAAAACATTTTTTTCCAGTCGCTCCTTGAGCGTGTCAATATTTTTCGTTCGTAAAGTGATAGATTGATCGTGCCACCTTTGCTACCTACGCGATGTGCTTGCTCAATTTTTGAAGGATGCATGAATTCTATTGAGAATTTTTTGTTGGACTCGTGTGTCATTGTCAGACGGCGACTGGTGCCTGAATTACACTGAATGATGCTATCCATCGTAATAAAAAATCCGAGATTATCAATGTAAAATTCTTTTGCTTCGTCAAAATTCAGGCAGAGTATTCCTATATTGATAGTGTCTAAAATGTGACTTTTTATGGGTCTCATGGTTATTTTTGTAATAGAGGATAAATACGAAAAATATTATTTTCAAATTACATAAGCCAGGATTTTATTGTGAATAAAAAATTTTCACAGGCTTCATGTTCTTCTTTGAAAAAGCGAAGCCCTGTTTTTATTCCTCGTTCATAATAAAAAACCTCCCAATATCCATTTTTTTCTCTGATGCACAGACTCTCATCCTGAGTCGGATCGCCAATCGAGAAAGCATTTGATGGTATGTTTAAAATTGCCATCTCGTGTCCTATATCGGAAATACTCATATATATGGTAATCTGAATTTAATATTGGTTTTATTGATAGGCGCAAAAAACTGATGTGGTTTGATTATGTGGATCGTGGCAGGCGTCTATTTTCCCCCACGGCCCTGATTGCGGCAGAACGATGCCAAAATCATCCAGAAACCAGCGTCTCACTCTTCTTGTATATTTTCCTTCTGGTTTAGACTGAAAACCATCCATGCAATTTTCCGGACCAAAATCCCAGCATTTTATGGGGCCATCATCTTTCTCAAAAAAAATAACGATTATTCTCAATTTCTTTAGTTTGAAACTTGTTTTGTAGGCGATTACCTCTTCTTCATGCATTACCCATGCTTCCCAGTCTTGATCCATCGAGTGTAGATTTTTTCTTTTCATCCCTCTAAATAGAATGATTGATTCGTTTGCAGAAAAATATCCATCTTCAAATTTGACATCACGAATTATATCCATTGTCAATAATTTTAATTTTGTGAATTTTTATCAGTTTATTATTTTCATCAACCAGGCTTATCTTATAGTTTTCTGATTTGGCATAAAAGTAAGCGGAGAAGAAACTTGAATTTAGAAAAATCCAAAAAACATATTTCCAACTCTTTTTATATGAATTTTCATTGATCAGTAGATTAATTATTTCTGGCGTGATTAGTTTGGCATTCCAAGCCTTGGATAGCTTAATGTGCATATCAGCTCCCTTGTTAATTTCAAACTTCATGCTTGAAAAAAAATCCTTATGTGGATAAATAAGAATTTTCATTTTTGTCCTTTGATTTATTGTGTATGAAAATAGTGCATATTCCAGGATATTCCAATTGATGCCATCGCGGATTGAATAGATGCTGAAGCTGAAATGCTGCCCCATGGAAAGTTGAATGCGGAGAAAGATTTTTTTACTTCGTCAGGATTTTTTTCCAACACTTTAGCAAGTAATCTGGCCAGGTTGTTCTTGTCGGATATCAACTGATTTTCCGTTGAGTTGTATCCATATTTTTTGGTATTTCCTCCATCCCACGATAGCCATACATTCTTCATGCAATAATTTTCAAAGATAAAATTTATGCCAAACTCAAATTCATTCAAGCTTCCGCACGTTGATAAATTGTGCACGAAAGTATTGGTTTTGTTGTCTTCTATTTCAATGTCATTTTCTTTTGCAATTTTAATAAAATCAGATTCGTTAAGTGGCGCCATCATGATGCCGTCCAATAGGAGATAACCATTTTTTGTGTCAAATGATACTTTTTTCATTTTTTGAAACCTTGCCGGATGACCTGGTTACGGAGTGGTAATACGATAATCCCCAACCGGAAACTATGCGTTGACCGCTAGCGGATTAGATTTTCGCATATCCACTCTAGAGTTTTTGCATAGGAAATATTTCCTTTTTTCCGTTCTTGAGTCGCATCATGAAGAAAAGAGTTCTTTAGTTCCAAAGTTCCATTTTGTGTGACCCACATGCAGATTGAATCAGAGATAGCATGATCTGTATTGGCTTCATCAAGTATTTTTGCCATCATGTGCAAACCTTTAAAAATATGATTTTTTAACATATGGAATTCGGCCACAATCATGCGCAATCTCAGGGATTTGCTTTTTTCGAAGCTATCGAGAATTTTCTCTTGTTCGTGGCTTGGTGAGTTGTGTAGGTAGTAACTAAATACAGGTTCAATATGGCCATTGAAAACGTTGTCGTCGTCGGCAGATACATTGATGGTGATGATGTTTTTTGCAATTTTCAACATGGCTGCGTTTGGCGGACTTTGCCATGCTATATCCCAGATAATCCGATGTAGTTCCGCGCAATAAAATTGGTGTTCGAGCGAGCGAGCAAAAAAATCAAGCTCGTTGCTTGTAAGTGGAGCAGTTTTCTTTGCGATAATTTTTTTTCGCAAGCTTTTAAGATATTTTTCTTCCAGACGCAATTTTTTCATAGTTAATTATAATGAATTCTAATTCATTGATAGTCTCGTTTTATCTATGATAGTTTGAACTGATGATTTTTATCGTCTTTTTTGAAATGGTATAAGTGATGGATCTTCCCAATGATGTTTTTCCACCTAGTATTTTTTCGACGGATGCAAAATTTGGTACGAAAGTTATTTTAATATCTTCGTTGTTGTTTTGAATATATATTTCAAAATCTGAAATATTTCTTTGTTCTTTTTTGAATTCATCCAAAACCACGAGCAATTTTTCAAGATTTTTTCCGGAAATTTTTTCTTCTAAGTTTTCTATGTTGGGTGTATGTTTTTCCATATCTCCATCGGAATAGGAAAGGTTTATTGGAGTACTCTGTTAATTAATATTTATTCTCTATCATATGTTTGTATTTTTGCCATATATTATCATTGTTGAGCAAAGTGATGATTTTTGATCTGCTTTGACTATTATGTATCCCCACGAGAAAGAAAAAAAATCCTCGTACTTAGTCGATGTTTCAGCTGGTTGATCTAGTGATTTTGAAATTAACTTACTTAGATATTTTTTTTCATTGATCATGTCCGAGTGACTGGAGTCATAGCCAAGTCTATTGGTGATTCCATCTGTCCAGATTATTTCAATAATGTAAAGAATTTCATTTTTAAATCTGAGATTTACTCTTGTTTCCAGATTGAGAAATTGAATATTTTGCATGCTATATGTTTCAAATTCATTTATTTTCCCAAAGCTTTCAAGAAAATTTATGTTTTTTATTTCTTTGATTGATGTGTTTTTGTTTACGTGAAAATTCTCATTTATTTCAATATCTCCAGTATTTTTATTTATATTCATTTACGGCCTCGGAAATTTAAATATTTTTGCGTTGGCTTTGAGTTTTGGTATATCTGAATCATCAATAAAGTATTGGTTTCCTCCTCCTGCGCCTAGTAATGTATTTGCCAATGCTTTTCCCGTGCCTGCACAGATATCTTCCGATAGTTTGAATGCTTGAACCTGATCTCTCATCGGTCGCGCCCCTGGAGTGTTTCCGGAATGTGAGATTTGCGTTAAATTATTGTATGCCAATGCGCTTCCATTTGCGGAAATAAGTGTCATTCTGTCGCTGTAATAATTTCCGGGTTTGGGGCCGTACGGATAAAGGGAATATAAGATAGTCCCTTTTTTTAAAACAATATTTGTATATGCATCGACTCCTGGGTAGGGCGGCTTACCTTGCCATTTTGTTGCTGAAGCTGATGGATTTTTACCAATACAAGGATTGCATGGTGTGTTTTTTGCACATTTCTTTGCTAACCCTAATGGGTCACTCCAGCCAGTGGGATTTGGTGCATATGTATATGTATTTAATCCACCAAGCAAGCCAACCGGATCTTGCGTCACATACCTGGCTATATCCGGATCATAGTACCTATAGCGGTTGTAAAACAGCCCCGTTTCCCCATCCTCATACTGCCCCTGAAACCGCAGCGGCTGCTTGATTTCTCCCTCGACGTGCAGCAAGCGTCCCCATGCCTTGTAGCGTCCGCTCCAGACCACGTTCCCTTGCGCATCCGTCAGTTCGCGCGGCGTGCCCAGGTGGTCGCAGTGGTAGTAGGTGATGCGGTCGTGCGCTGCCGCGCCGTCGGCTGCCGCCAAGGTATGCTGCCATGCCGAGGCATGCAGCGCTTCACTGTCCGCCTGTTCTTGCGCAATTGCCGCTTGCAGTTCGGCATCGTGCCGGGTGGCGGGTAAATCCCACTGCGCCACGCGTGGCAGATGTACGGCGCTTGCCTGGCGGCAGGCTGGCGAAGCGATCCTGGCCATCGGCACGAAGCTGTCCGGCTCGTACAGGTATGTGACCGTCTCTTCGTGTCCAAGTTCCTGCGCCAGCGTGTCGCCGTCCCAGACGAAGAAGGTGGTGGTGGCGCTCGTGCGGGCGGGCTGGTCTTTGCTGATGTCTTGCTGCTTGTTCCAGCGCGCTTCTTCTACCCGCTTGGCGATGCGGCGGCTGAAGGCGTCATAAAAGTAGCGGGCGCGGTGGCGCGACTGGCGTTCCGTCCTGCTTGCGTGGCTGAGGCGGTTTTCGGCGTCGTAGTGCAGTTCCAGGTCGCTCCAGGTCGACTCCCTGCCTGGAGGATGGAAGCGCTTGCCGGTGGCGTTGCCTTGCTCGTCGTAAGCGTATTCGGTATCGCCATAGTTGTTCACGACGTTGCCGGGCGCGGGAGCCTTGTCGACCAGATTGCCTGCGGGGTCGAAGGCGAAGCGTTCCGCCAGGCCCGGCTGCACGGCGGCCAGCAGCTGGCCGACGGGATCGTAGGTATAGCTGAGTTTGCCAAGCGGGCCGCCAGCGGTGGCGCCTGTCTGAAAAATGGTTGTCAAGTTGCCTTGCGCATCGTATTCGAAGCGGCGTTCGCGCACGGGGGCGGGTGCGTCGGCGCCGCGCGCCAGGGTCAGCTGGGTGAGCCGCGATTGCGGGTCGTACAGGCGCGTGGCGAGCAGGCCGCTGTTGCCCAGGGTGCGCTGTTTTTCGCGGTGCAGTTTGTCGCGCTCAACATCGACCACGGTCTGGCCTTGCCACAGCACGCCATGCCAGTGGCCGGAACCGTAGCGCAAGGTGTCGATGCGGCGGCCGTTCGGCAGGACCGTCTGGATGCGGTTGCCCAGCTCATCATAGGCGTGCGTCATGACAAAGCTGGCGTCCTGCGCGCGCGGGGCGTTGGGCAGCCTGCCGGCGTCGGGCAGGGATTGCAGGAAATATGCGCTGCGCTCTTCTATCAGCTGGCCCAGCGCGTCGTGGAAGAAACGCTGTTCCGCTTGCGGCGCGGACACGCCCGTCAGCCGCCCCAGCGCATCGTAGGCGTAGCGCACCACGCCATCCGACGTGGTCTTGACTGATAACAAACCGAGCGCGTCGCGCAGCAGTTCCGTGCGTTGCTTGCCGCACTCGGTGGCGCTCAGGTTGCCGGCCTGGTCATAACTGTATTGCGTGCGCTTGCCGTCGAAGCCCGTTTCCGACGTCAGCCAGCCTTCCGTGTGATACGCGAGCCGGTAGCTTTCACCCTTGGCGTTGATCAATTCCGTCAGTTGCAGTGCGGCATCGTAGCGGTACTGCACCGTCTGGCCGATGGCGTCCGTGCGTTCCACGGGCAAGCCCTGGCCGTTGTAGCGGTAGCGCGTCTGCTGGCCGGCGCCATCCTCGTGCAAGACCAGATTGCCGTCCGCATCGTAGGCATACTGTTCCCGCGTTTGATCGGGCGCCGTGAGGCGGATCAGCCGGCCCAGCGCGTCATACTCGTAGCGGGTGGCATGGCCCAGCGCATCGCGGGTCGTTTCCAGCCGACCCAGTGCATCGTAGGCATATTCGCTGGTGTGGCCGGAGCAATCTGTATAGGCGGTCAGCCAGCCCTGGCGGTTGTACTGAAAATGCTTGCTGCCGCCCCTGGCGTCAACCAGTTCCACCAGCTGGCCGCGCTGGTCGTAGCGGTAGCGCGTGACGTGGCCCAGCGCATCGGTGATGCTGACGGGGCGGCCTGCCGCATCGTATTCGCGGCGTGTGATATTGCCCAGCGCATCCGTGAAGGCGACGGGCTGGTTCTGGCCGTCGTAGTCGATGTTGCTGCTGTGCCCCTTGGCATCGGTGCTGCGGGTCAGGTTGCCGGCCGCATCGTAGGCGTAGCGCGTGGCGGCGCCGTTGGCGTCGATATCGGCCAGCAGCATGCCATCGCGGTCCCATTCGCGCCGGCCCAGCGAGGCTGCCTTGCCGTCGATCACGCGGCGCACTTCGGTGACCAGCCAGTTGGCGTCGAAGGTGTATTCGAGGACGCCGCCGTTTTCCGTGACGCGGCTCGTGTCGTTGTCCACGTAATTGATGCGCGTGTGCTCGCTGCCATCCCGGGCGCGCGTGGCGATGGCGCGCGCCTGGTAGCTGTTGGCCACGGTGACGGGATGGCGCTGCGCCAGTTCCTGTGCGCTCAATGGCGAGCCGCGCCAGCGGGCGCGCAGCGCGTCCAGGCTGATCCATTCCAGCTCGTACGTAAAACCCGTGTAGCTGCTGCACGACGTGAGCAGGTGGTGACGATAGCTGTAGCGGCGCGTGTCGCCCAAGGCATTCGACTGGCTGACCAGGTTGTAGCGGGGCGCGAAGGGCGGCTGGCTACCGTCCGTTTCGCTGGCATAGGCGTAGCGGACATGGCAGAGCCGGCTGCCGTCCGCCAGCACTTCGTCAACCCGGCAGATGCTGCAGGACAGTTCTGTCTCGCCGCGCATGGCTTCGAGCACGCTGCCATCGTCGCTGCGCAGGCGCAGCAGTACTTCGCCCGGTTTGGCCTCCATGAAACGGTCGATGCTGATGCCGCGTCCATCGCGCCCTTCGCTGCGCACGAGCGCAAAACGCTGCGTGGCAATCGGCGCGGACGGGGCCAGCATGGCGTTGACGCCGTCGTAGCCGTGCGGCAGCCAGCCGCCTTCAGCGCGCGCGTAGCGGTCGCTGCTGCCGTCGCGCCACAGCACGGTAAAGGAGTCGGTGCCGTCGCGCGTCAGCGTAAAACCTTCCTTGCGGCTATCGTGCCGCTGGCCCGCTTCCAGGTCAGGCAGGCGCAGGGCGCGGCCGCTGTCGTCGTGCAACACGATGCCGGCGTCGCTCAACGACAGGCTGGTGGTGTAGGGCGTGGACCAGCGTGCGCCCAGCAAGCCCCAGTCTTCGCATTCGGCGCCGGAGCGGTAGCAGCGCGTCCAGGCGATGGGGATGCTGCGCTCGAGCGCGAAATCCGTCTGGTACAGGATTTCCTGGCCCGTACCGAAATGCACGGGCTTGCGGCCCTTGACGGGTTTTTTCGCGGGGCCGCTA
Organism: Janthinobacterium aestuarii; assembly: GCF_046113285.1. Classification (NCBI taxonomy): domain Bacteria; kingdom Pseudomonadati; phylum Pseudomonadota; class Betaproteobacteria; order Burkholderiales; family Oxalobacteraceae; genus Janthinobacterium; species Janthinobacterium aestuarii. Next base: position 4,968,462 of record NZ_CP142524.1, on the reverse strand, counting down.
TCTTTCGGGCAGCAGTCGGAGGGCGGCTCCGATTTCGGTTCTTTCTTGCCACGGCTCTTGCCGTCGTCGCCGCCGTTTTTCGGGGGCGGTTTGTCGAATTTTTGGGGCGGCTTGTCCGGTTTCTTGCCGACCAGCTTGTTCTTGACCTTGTTGATGGTCGGCGCCGCCTTTTTGCCCAGGAACTTGCTCAGTATTTTTCCGCCTGGAACCTTGCTGAATACTGCCGCCTGCAATACGTTGCCGGCGACATTCATGCCGATGTCCGCAGCGGTGCTCAGTAGATCTGGTGTCTTGCCTGTCAATATGTAATCGGCCGCCTGGTCTAGCACCGTGGCAGAGGCTTCCACTGCCGTTCCACTGGCAACGGTCGCCGTGCCGGCAACGGCGCCTGCTGCCGCCCCCGCTTCCATCGCGGCGGCAACGGGGGCGCCCACTCCCGTTGCCGCCACGCCAACGCCAGCCACGCCCAGCACGGCGCTGCCTGTCAGGACGGTCCCGCCCGCGTCCACCAGGTCTTCGGCGGCGCCATGCATTTTCTTCGAGCCATGATCCTTGTAATCGTGTGCCGCCTCCCGTATCGCCGCCTTCAGTTCCTTGAGCACGGGCTTGGCCGCTTCCGCACCCCGCTCGTAAATCTTGCCCACGGTATTGCGCGAATTCATCCATACTTCGCGTCCCATCTGCACCAGGCTGGCGCCGTTGGCGCGGTGGATGGGGCTGGCGACCTTGGTGTCGACCTGCTTGCCGACGGTGCCACTCTTGATGCCGCCCGCCTTGCCGGCCGCGTCGCCCTTGACGGTGGGAATGGTGCTGCGCTGGTGCAGGATGACGGGTTCGCTGTGCGACTTGACGTTGGGCGAGGCGTTCTGTGCTTCCGAGAATTCACCGATGATGCTGTAGGGAATAGGCGGCGTGCTGGAGCCGACGGGCGTCTTGCAAATGTCGGGGCTGAGGCTGACGCAATAGAAGCGCGAGGCTTTGGTGACGGTTTCATTCGTCATTTGTCTTTACCTTGTTCGGCCGCCTTGCCGAGTGCTTCCTGGGCCTGTTCCAGCAGTGCTATCCGTGCGATCTGCGCCGGCTCCATCACGTGCAGCAGGCGCGACTCCACCTGGCCCGCATCGGCCGGCACAATGGCGCGCCACACCAGTTCCACGCTGGCCGCCTCAGGATCGATCAGCACCGTATCGATGGCCAGGCGCCAGACGAGCAACTGGTCGTTCTTGTCCGCCAGCAGCAGGCACATCACTTGTTGGGGCAGGGCGAAGCGCAGCACGGTGTTGCCGCGCGGGTCGATGCGGGCCGACGGATGGTCGTGGCGGCACAGATTGGTCAGCGTAAATTGTTCCAGTCCCGCCAGGTGCGGGCATTGCTGGTCGGGCGGCGTGCTGTTCCAGTACGCGAAATCGAAGTCTTCCGGTAACAAGGGGGCTTCGTCGGCACCCCATGTGTCTTTTTCCACGATGTGTCCGGCCAGTGCGCGGCGCGGCAGCCAGCCACGGCCGATAACGGCCAGCCCCGCCGGCGCGGGCAGCTCTTTGGCGCCCGCGCCTTGCCAGAACTGGGCGGCCGTGCAAGGTAGAGATGCATCCGTGATGCGCGGTGCGGGCACCTCATTGATCTGTTTCGCATCCAGGTACCAGTGCCGCGCAAAGCCGCGCCCCAGCGGATTGGCCTGGCAGGTATCATGCTTCGCCGCGTTGCAGTCGTCGGCCTCGATGCGGCATTGCCCGCCATACGCATAGGCATAGTGCAGCGGCAATTGCAGGAACGGTTCCGGCGTGGACAAGTGCCACGGATTGGGCCGAAGCAAGCCCGCCGTGGCGACGCGGGCGCAGCCTTGGGCCAGGCGGGTGAGGATGGCTTTCTTGTGGAAGGCGCGCTCGCCGCACACCTGCAAGGTCTTGTCGATCAGGGTCTTCTTTTTTGACTGTACTTTCAAATTGACGAGAAATTGCGGCATCGCCTGCCCGCGCGGCGCGTGCGCCACGCCATTGACGATCACGTCGCAGCGCGGCTTGTATGGCGCGAAGTCGCTCTCCTGCACGGTGCCCGCCTGCGTGTCGTCGTGCAGGTGCCGGTCTTCCGTAGCCAGCGGCGACTGGCGCGCCATGGGCAGCAGGCTGGCCACGCCATCGGCGCCGCACGGGCCGAGCGTGTAGCCCATGCGTGCCACCACCACATGAAAGGCCTCGCCAAACTGGTCGACCATGTCGAACTGGCTGGCCGCGTGCGGCGTGCGGTTGTCGAAGAGCAGGTTGGGAACGTTGAAATGGGCTGTGCCGGCGTCGTTCATCGTCAGCCCGGATTATTGTCGATGTCGTCGCCGTGGATCTGCACCTTGGACCTGCCGCGGATGATGATTTCATCGGCAACCAGTTCAATGCGTCCCGGCGTGATGGTGATGCTGGACGTGCCCACCGTCATCGTGTGCGAATCGGTGGCCGTGAGTGTGCTGTCGGCGCCGACGATGACGCTTTTCGCCAGGCCGATCTGCTCGGCCTGCGCCAGCACGACGGTGGTGTTCATGGCGCCGATGACGGTGGTCTGGTAAGCGGCGCCGATGGTCAGCACCTTGGCCAGGCCGATCGTTTCGTCCTTGGCCAGGGTCACCCGTTCCGAACGGTGGCCGTCGATTTGCACCTGCTCGTTGCCGCCCACGTGTTCGCGGCGGTTGTCGCCGATGTCGATGTGTTCGTCGTGGTCCACACGCTCCCTGCGGTTGTTGTGCACGGTGATGTCTTCATCGTGGTCCACCGTCTCCGTGCGGTCGCGCTTGACGTGCACGGTTTCATCGCGGTCGACGGTTTTGCGCCGGTCGTTGCCGACCCAGTGCGATTCGTCATGCTCGACTTCGATGCGCTGGTCCTTTTCCGCATGCAGCCACAGCTCTTCCGCATCCTTGCGGTCTTCGAAGCGCAGGGCGTTGGCGTGCGCGGCGGAACCTTTTTTTGACGAGCGGCTCAGCATGCCGCTTTGCGTCTTGTTGGCCGGTAGCTCCCATGGCGGCATGTTGCGCGCGTTGTAGACGCAGCCGATGATGATGGGCATGGCGACGTTACCGTCGAGAAATTGGACGGCCACTTCCATGCCCACCCGGGGCAGGCTGATGTGGCCGAAATTCGGGCCGGCCCAGTTCGATATCACCCGTATCCAGGGTGAACTCTTGTCGTCGAAGGTACCGAGTCGGTCCCAGTGGAATTGCACCTTTACCCGTCCGTAACCATCCGTGTGGATTTCCTCGCCGGGCGGCCCGACCACGGTGGCCGTCTGCACGCCGTAGATCTTCGGTTCGCGGCTATGGAAGTTGCGGCCGGGGCGCCAGGGGATGTCACGGGCGATGCAGGTGAATGTGTTGCTGTAGTGAGAGGTGGCGCCGTGTCCCTGCTGATAGTTGTTGCTGGCGTAGTGGTGCACGGACAGGATCAGGTATTCGCTGGCTGCGCTGTCGAAATGCCCGCCCAGGGTGAACCAGCGTCCCGGTTGCGCCGTGCGGTCGTTGCCCTGCGCCTCGAACAGCTGACCCTGGGCATCGCGCTCTTCCATGCGGCGCTGGGCCAGCTGCTCGCCATCATCGATGTTTTTAAAACCGTAGCTGCCCGTGTTTTCATATACCTCCAGGGCGGGCACGGCGCCTTGCCGGTTCAATGAGTCGCGGCTTGCGCGGGCGCTGCGCGGATTCTTGAAATTGAAGCTGGCTACCGTCATTTGGTTTGGGGCCATGCGCCGCACCGTGCTCCATTGATGCACGCCATCGTCTTCCAGGGAACCGGCCTGGTGCTGGAAGGGCATTTCGCTCAGATCGCCATCGATGGGCTTGCCGGTGGTGCTGTCGTCGGACAGCCACAAGGTGTGGCCGTCAAAGCGGTGTTCGTAGCGGTAGTGCCATCCCAGCTGCTCCCAGTGGCGGTGCAGCAGGTTGTGGTCGCTCTCGTTGTGCTGGCATGTATAGGTGATGGCGGGGTCCAGGCCGCTGGCGGCCAGCTTGTAGTCGCGCATCAGGTAGTCATCGAAGACCTTGTCCGTCAGCGCCGCCACCGTCAAGCCGTGGAAAGCGACATTGTTTTGCCGCAAGTGCAGGTGCGACAGCCATGGTTCCAGCACCATTTCATAGAAAGCAAAACCGCCGTCCGTGCGCAGGAAGCGGAATTCGAACACATAGCCATTGAAGTAGCGCAAGGTGCCGTCTTCGCGCACCAGTTCGATGGTCACCATCTTGCCCATCACTTTGTCGAGGGCGATGTAGGCGTCGTCGGACAATACTTCCACCACATAGGAAAAATCGCGCGACAGGCTTTCGCTGGCGGCCAGGCTGTTGGCCAGGAACTGGACGCCGGCAGGGCCGTCGCCATGCGGAAAGTGCAGGCGCAGCAGGCGCTGGCCCTGCATGTCGCCCATTAATGCCGTCCATGCCGCCGTCGTATCGGGGAACTGGCTCATCGTGCATCGCTTCACGTTAGGAATCGTTGGCCGACTGTAGCAATAGCGAACACAAGCGTTTTTGCGCGGCAACAAGATTCAATCGTTGAGTGAGGGCATCAATTGCATGTCGTAATGCATGTCATCGCGGTGGCGCGGCGTTGTTGCATCGCCGAGGAAACTGTTGCGGCCGAGGCCAGCTTGCCCGGTGGCCGTCAACGCCATTCCCCGCACATCGCTGGCGCGCAGTACCAGCACGATGTCGTAGCGCACGAGCGGCTGGCGGAACAGCATCAGCATGTGCCGCAGCGCCGCGCTGGCCGGGGCGCGCGGCAGGAAGCCGGCGTGCTGTTCCGCGGTGAGCGGGCCGAGGCGCAGGCGCACGGCCAGGTCGGGCCGGCGGCAGCGCTCGCCGACGGTGGCGCGCTGGCCCAGCACTGCGTTTGCCATGCCCAGCGCCGTTTGTTCGCGCGGCGCCAGCACGTCCATGGCGCCCGTCGCCTCGTCGATATGGCAGGGCACGCCGAAGTGGTCGGCGAGAATGCGCGCCATGACGACGGACGAGATGTTGCGCTGCTGGAGCAAGCCGCTGTACAGGCCGGCGGCGGCCTCGTCCTGGCTTGGGCGGCATGCGGCCAGGGCCAGCAGGCGCGTCAGGAAGTCCCCGCTGTGGCCGGCTTGCTCGATGCGGTATTTTTGCCAGGCCTGGTAAAACAGAACGACGGTGCGGCTGGAAAACAGGTCGAGAAAAGCGCGCGGGCTATTCTCGCGTTCGCTGTACTGGTGGGCGGCAATGCGCTCCGAGTAGTGGCTGGGCAAGCTGCCCTGGCAACCCAGCAGGCCCATGAAGGCGGGCGTGATGTGGATATGGTGTACATGACCCGACAGCAGCGCTTGCAGCAAGGCATCGGCGTCGGCGATGCCGCTTGTCGTGAGCGTCTCGACCTGGCTGGCGGGAAAGCGCAGCGAGATGCTATTGTCGAAGCGCATGACCTTCGCCAGCGCCGTGTGTTCATCGATGCCGTGTTCGGCCAGCCAGGCCAGCAGCAGGCGCAGCGCCTGGAAGCACTCGAAGCGCTGCGGCGCGTCGAGCAATTGCTGGATCACGCTGGCGTGGCGTCGGCGCTGCGTTCTGGGCATCGTAGGATTTCCTCGCCGCTGCGATGGGACAGCAGCGTCAATTGGCTAAAGCAGTTGAGCTGGCTGTTCAGGGCGAAGTAGCGCTGCAGCACCTGGGCAAAAATAGAGATGCTGGTGCCGACGAAGGCTTGCTCGTCAATGCCCAGGCGGATGGCGATGCCGGGCATCAGGGTGGGAAACGGTACGGTTGGCATCCACGCGCGCGTGCTGCCGTGCTCGAGGGTGACGATGCCCTGGATCAGCCGTTGCGTGGTGGGCGAGCGGGGCAGGTCGTACAGGCTCAGCATTTTCTGGAAGTCGCCCAGGCCAGCCTGCGTCAGGCTCGAGTAATTGAGCGACAGGTGCGCGATCAGGCGCCAATGCGTGTCCGCCAGGAAACGCATGCTGGGCGTGGGCTTGCGCAGGAAGCGCGCGGGGATGCCGTCGGGCACGTCCTCGGCCAGCAGGTCGCCGCCGGGCAAGCCGTAGTGCAGTTGCGTGGGCAAGTCGCGGTTGCTGCACAGCAGCTGCGTCGAAACGGTGGCGCAGGCCGCACTGCCCGGCGAAAACTGCGGGTCGATCAGGCTCAGGCGCATTTCATGGCCGGGGCTGACGGCTGCCACGGCTTCGTCGCGGCGCGCCAGCCAGTATTGGCCATGCTCAGTCTGAGAACCTTGCAGCGTGGAATACAGCGGCAAGAAGGTGCTCAGACGCTCGCCGGCCTCGTCCTTGCGCACCAGGGTGACGGTCTCGATGCTGTGGATGTCGTAGGCAAACGCATGCGTGGCATCGGCCACCAGCGCGTAGTCGGGCTCCGTGTGCGTGAGGCGGATCGGCACGCCGGACTTGGCAAACAGGTTGACGACGGGCGTGCAGCCGGGCAGCAGGTTGTCGCGGCTGACGCCGGAGAGCAGGCGCGCCTCGTGGCTGTCGCTGCGCACGCCTTTGAGCGGCAGGTGCAAGGTGAACTGGCGGCACTGTTTCGGCAGCAAGGCGGCCAGCAGGGACCAGGCGACATCGATGAAATGGAATTTTTCCGGGAAGGCGAAATACTCGGTCAGCAGGCGCAGGGCCGGGTGCGAGCGGGCGGAAACGGGGATCAGCGCATCGTCGTCGGCATAGCCGGCCGGCGCCAGCGGCATACCGTCGACGGCCAGCCACGGACTGTGTTCGTCCAGCGCTACATACGCGCCCGTGCTGCGCAGGAACAGGGCGTCGAGCAGGGCCGCGCGCACGGACGGTTCGCCATCGGCAAACAGGCGCAGGCTGGATAAGCCGGCCTGGTCCAGGCGGTAGTTGTCGCTGCTGCTGGTGAACTGAATGCTGAGCAGGGCGCTGGCACCGGCGGGCAGGCGCAGGCCGGGCGGCGCGTCGATGAGCGGCGAAAAATGCAGGCGAGAAATAGCCAGCGGCGCCAGGGTCACGTCATACGCGCTGGTAAATTTGCAGGCGACGCCCTGCACCGGCTGCGAGCGCAACACGGTGCCGCGCGCCACATGTGCCACCTGGGCCAGCTGGCCGCCGCCCGGCGCTTCGTCTGCCGCGATGCGCACGATGGAGCATGAGGGAAAGGGCCGCAGATAGTGCGGGTACAGGCTGTCGAGCAGGGAATGGGTGAATTGCGGATAGGCGTCGTCGAGGCGCTTGGCGACCCTGGCCGTGAGCAGGGCGACGGACTGGATCAGGCGCTCGACGTGCGGGTCTTCGCACGTCTCGCCGGCGATCAGCAGGCGCCCGGCCGCCTTCGGATAGCGGCTGGAAAACTCGCGCGTGTACTGGCGGAACAGGCCCAGCTCACGCTCATAATACGGCAGCAGTTGTTCCACGGTCGCGCTCTCCGCCAGCAGGAAAGCTTCATGCTGGCATCAGGCGCGACGGTGGGTGTTGATGAGAAACAATGATTCTTAGAAATGGTATTCCGCGCGTATCATCGGCGTCTTCGCCGTCTGGCCCACGTTGCCCGTGGTGGCGGGCGAGTTGCCGAACTTGTTCTTCCAGTACTGGTATTCCAGGCCCACGCGGAAGGTGTTCTTGGCGCTGCCCAGAGCCGCGCCCACGTCGTACATCACTTGCATGTCGATATTTGTTTCCACGGCCGTGTCGCGCCCCACTTCATCCTTGCCTTTCGAGTCGATGAGGTTGAAAAAGCCTTCGAACGAGAACAGCGGCGACAAGGGGATGGCCCAGGCGCCCGTCAGCATGGCGTGCGTTTTATACGTGTAGCGGCCCGTCACTTGCGAGATGGGCGGGAAGGCGCCGCTGGGGGCGTTGCTTTCGCGCAGCAACAGCAGGCTGGTGTTGAAGAAGCCGGGCACGTCCCACATCAGGGTCGGGCCGGCCACCAGCATGCGCTTGCGTGAGTTGTAGCCGACGTCATTCTTCGTGTTGACGTCGAAGCCCAGGGTCACGCCCACGCCGCGCACGGGGCCGAACTTGATGTCGCTGCCGCGCACCTTGCCGATGTCGATGGTGTTGCGGTACACCAGGTAGGCCTCTTGCGCGCCGGACGTTTTACCGAGTGCGCCGGGGTCCTTGCTGTCGGACATCAGGAAGTCGAGATTGACGAAGTTGCTGCCGTATTTGTAGCCGCTGGCGTGCGTGATGGCAAAGATGTTTTTCTTGATGTCGTCCGGGTTGAACGGCTCGCGGTAGTCATTGCCGGCGCGCCAGCTCAGCGCGGTATCGCTCCATTCGGCAGCCTGGGCGGTCGCGCCCACGCCGAGGGTGGTAGTGAGGCAGAGCAACAGACAAGGTAGGGTTTTTGGCACTTTCGGCTCCTGATGGCGGTGTTGGAAAACGGGAACTGGGAATGGCTGGGCGCAGGGGGGAGCCCACTGGCGCGCATGTCGCGCTGCGGTGGGGCATTGCGCGCCGTTCAATCCATGATGCGAGAAGTGCCGCGCTGGGCGATATGTCTTATCTGCATACTTACTATCAGTTCTTGCATATAATCATCGCACCTTCTCAGCCTTGCGGGGCAAGGCGGCCGCTGTAAAGCTGATAATTTTTTTTAAAATTGTATACAGGTGTTGTTTTTTTGTGGAAATAGAAATGCGCGCCGCCACACCATCCCCCAAGCGCCGCGGATGCCGATAGGATAGAGACAAGAGCTTGAATTTTTCCACCGGCGATGATGCCGGCGACCCCGCAGCGAGGCACGAAAAAAACAATGACGGCACGCCTGGAATTACACGACATCAGCAAGCGCTATCCGGCCGTGGTGGCCAATGACGGCATCGACCTCACCGTCGCGCCCGGACAAATTCACGCCGTGCTCGGCGAGAACGGCGCCGGCAAATCGACCTTGATGAAAATCATCTACGGCGCCGTGCAGCCCGATGGCGGCCGCATCGTGTGGAATGGCCGCGAGGTCGAGATCGCCAACCCGTCGGCCGCGCGCGCGCTGGGCATCGCCATGGTGTTCCAGCACTTTTCCCTGTTCGATACTTTGACGGTCACGGAAAACATCGCCCTCGGCTTGCCTGCCGGCACCAACATGGCGGAGCTGGCCCAGCGCATCGAAGACACAGCGCGCCAGTACGGCCTGGACCTGGAACCGCAGCGCCACGTGCACACGCTATCCGTCGGCGAATGCCAGCGCGTGGAAATCGTGCGCGCCTTGCTGGCCAAGCCGCAACTGCTGATCCTCGATGAACCGACGTCCGTGCTGACGCCGGGCGCCGTGGAAAAACTGTTTGGCACGTTGCGCCAGCTGGCGGCCGAAGGTTGCAGCATCCTGTACATCAGCCACAAGCTCGACGAGATCCGCGCCCTGTGCCATACGTGCACCGTGGTGCGCGCCGGCAAGAACGCGGGCGTGTGCGACCCTTCGCAAGAGTCGGCGGCCAGCCTGTCGCGCATGATGATCGGCGCGGAGCCGCCCGCCGTCACGCGCGTCGCGCGCGCGCCCGGCGCGGCCATGCTGAGCGTGCGGCAGCTGGATTTGCCGAAGAGCCATCCGTTCGCCACGCAATTGATCGACATCCATTTCGACGTGTGCGCGGGAGAAATTGTCGGCATCGCTGGCGTGTCCGGCAATGGCCAGCAGGAATTGCTGGCTGCCCTGTCGGGCGAGGACCTGCGCGCGGCGCCCGCCAGCATCGTGCTCAACGGCACGCCTGCCGGCCGCTTGCCGCCGGGCCGCCGGCGCGCCCTCGGCTTCGGCTTCGTGCCGGAAGAGCGGCTGGGACGCGGCGCCGTGCCCGACATGGGGCTGGCCGACAACGTCTTATTGAGCTTGCAGACCCCCGCCACCATCCGCCACGGCTTCCTGCGCCGCAAGGTCATCGCGCAGCGGGCGGCCGCCATTATCGCCCGCTTCCAGGTGAAGGCGGGCGGGCCGCAGGCGCTGGCGCGCAGCCTGTCGGGCGGCAACTTGCAGAAATACATAGTCGGACGCGAAGTCATGCGCGAGCCCACGGTGCTGGTGGTGGCGCAGCCGACCTGGGGCGTGGACGTGGGCGCGGCAGCGCAAATCCGCGCCGAATTGCTGGCGCTGCGCGACGCCGGTTGCGCGCTGCTGGTCGTCTCGGAAGAACTCGATGAATTGTTCGAGATCAGCGACCGCCTGCTGGTGATGGCAAAAGGAAAAATTTCACCGTCGCTGGACGTGGGCGAGGCCAGCGTCGATCTCGTTGGGCAATGGATGAGCGGGCTGTGGCCGCAGGAGGCTGCCCATGGCTAAGTTTGCCTTGCGCCTGGAAGCCCGTCCTGCACCGTCGCGCCTGATGTCGTGGCTATCGCCCGTGCTGGCCGTGCTGCTCACGGTGCTGTGCGGCGCGCTGCTGTTTGTTGCGCTGGGCCACGATCCCTTGGCGGGCCTGGCCGTGTTCTTTGTCGAACCCTTGCGCGACGCGCATGGCTGGTCCGAGCTGGGTATCAAGGTGGCGCCTTTGCTGCTGATCGCCGTCGGCCTGGCCATCTGCTTTCGCGCCAACATCTATAACATCGGCGCGGAAGGACAGCTGACCCTGGGCGCCATCTGCGGCGGCGCGGCCGCCTTGTACCTGGACGATGGCGTGGGCGGCGCGGCCCTCATCGGCATTTCCCTGCTGGCCGGCATGGCGGGCGGCATGGCGTGGGCGGGCCTGGTGGCCTGGCTGCGCGACCGCTACAACGCCAGCGAAATCCTCGTCTCGCTGATGCTCGTCTACATCGCGCAATTGCTGCTCAGCTATCTCGTGTACGGCGTGCTGCGCGACCCGGAAGGCTTCAATTTTCCCCAGTCGAAACTGCTGTCGGACGGCTTGCTGTTGCCGATGGTGATCAGCGACACGCGCTTGCACGTGGGTATCGTGTTTGCCTTGCTGGCCTCGCTGGGCGGCTGGCTGTATCTGTCGCGCAGCATTGCCGGCTTCCGCCTGCGCGTGGGCGGCATGGCGCCGGCCGCCGCCCGCTATGCGGGCTTTTCCTCGCGTAAGACCTTGTGGTCGTCCTTGCTGATCTGCGGCGCCCTGTCGGGCTTGGCGGGTGCGTGCGAAGTGCTGGGACCGATGGGGCAGCTCACGCCCACGGTCTCGCCCGGCTATGGCTTTGCCGCCATCATCGTCGCCTTCGTGGGGCGGCTGCATCCGGTCGGCGTGATTTTTTCCAGCTTCGTCATGGCCCTGTTTTATATCGGCGGAGAACTGGCGCAATCGCGCCTCGGCTTGCCCAGCGCGATTACGGGCGTGTTCCAGGGCATCTTGCTGTTTGCCTTGCTCGCCTGCGACGTGCTGATCCAATACAAACTGCGCTGGAGGAAACATGGATAACCTGGCCCTGACGATAGCGCCTTTGATTGCCGCCAGCATCAATGCGGGCACGCCGCTGATGCTCGCCGCGCTGGGGCTGCTCGTCAATGAAAAGGCGGGCGTGGTGAACCTGGGCGCGGAAGGCATGATGCTGGTGTCGGCCATCACGGGCTTTGCCGTGGCCGTCAACACGGGCAGCCCCACCCTGGGCTTTCTGGCAGGGGCGGGCGCCAGCATGGTCCTGTCGGGCTTCTTTGCCTGGCTGACCGTGTGGCTGGGCACGAACCAGTACGCGACGGGTCTGGCTTTATCGCTGTTCGGCGCGGGCGCGTCCACGTACATCGGCCTGAAGTATGTGGGCAACAGCCTGCAGAACGGCCGCTTCGGCATCCCTTTATTGGAAGACATTCCCGTGCTGGGGCCGGCCCTGTTCCGCCAGCATCCGATGGTGTATCTGTCGCTCTTGCTGTGCGTGGCCATCGCCTGGTTTCTGTACCGCACGCGGGCAGGATTGGTGCTGCGCGCCGTGGGCGAGTCGCCAGCGTCCGCGCATGCGCTCGGCTATCCCGTGCGGCGCATCCGCCTGGCGGCCGTGCTGTTCGGCGGCGCCTGCTGCGGCCTGGCCGGCGCGTTTTTGTCGCTCGTGTACACGCCGCTGTGGGTCGAGGGCATGGTGGCGGGACGGGGCTGGATCGCGCTCGCGCTGACCACCTTTGCCACCTGGCGCCCCGCGCGCGTGGTGGGCGGCGCCTATTTGTTCGGCGGCATCACGATATTGACGTTCCACGCGCAGGCGCTGGGCGTGCCCGTCGCGTCGCAGCTGCTGTCGATGCTGCCGTATCTGGCAGCCATCTTTGTGCTCGTGCTCATTTCCAGCAATGCCAATTACATCAAGCTCAACATGCCCGCTTCGCTGGGGAAAAATTTCAATCCCGGAAATTAATCACTCACCACAAGGAAAACCATGTCCAAGAAATTACTATGCGCCGCCGTTTGCAGTGCCACGCTGATGTCCGCCATGCCTGCCATGGCCGCCGCGCCGGCCGCCGCTCCATTGAATGTCGGTTTTGTTTACATCAGCCCCATCGGCGACGCGGGCTGGACCACCCAGCACGACCAGGCCCGCAAGGAGATGGAAAAGGCGCTGGGCAACAAGATCAGCACCAGGTTTGTGGAAAACGTGCCGGAGAGCGCCGATGCGGAACGCGTGATCCGCGACCTGGCGCAAACGGGCAGCAAGCTGGTCATCACGACTTCGTTCGGCTACATGAATCCCACCTTGAAAGTGGCGAAACAATTTCCTAATGTGAAGTTCATCCATCTGACGGGATACAAGACGGCCGTCAACGTGGCCAACACGAATGCCCGTTTCTACGAAGGCCGCTATCTGGCTGGCGTATTGGCGGGCAAGATGAGCAAGACCCACGTGGCCGGCTACGTGGCGGCATTCCCCATCCCGGAAGTGTTGCAGGGAGTTAACGCCTTCACGCGCGGCATGCGTAGCGTCGATCCGAAGGCGGAAGTGAAAGTGGTGTGGGTCAATAGCTGGTTCGATCCGGGCAAGGAACGCGACGCGGCCATCACCCTGATCGGCCAGGGCGCCGACGTGGTCACCCACCACACGGACTCGACCGCTGTGGTGCAGGCGGCGGAAGAGAAGGGCAAGTATGCGATCGCCTACCACTCGGACATGAAAAAGTACGGGCCGAAGGCGCAGTTGGCCGCCGTCACCCACCACTGGGGCGACTACTACACGAAGCAGGCGCAGGCCGTGCTGGACGGCACGTGGAAGTCCAGCAGCACCTGGGGCGGCATCAAGGATGGCATGGTCAAGCTGGAAGGCATCAATGCGGCCGTGCCCGCCGACGTGAAACAGTTTGTATTGGCACGCGAGAAAGACTTGGTTGCTGGTAAGCTCAATCCTTTCAGCGCGCCGATCAAGGATAACGATGGCAAGGTGCGCCTGGACAAAGGCGTGCTCGACGATGCGGCGCTGACGAAGATGGATTATTTTGTCGAAGGCGTGGCAGGGAAAGTTTCCGGAAAGTAATAGGGTTGCGTATAAACTTGCTGTAATATTGCCGGAAACGGGAGCAGGGCCGGGGATACATGCGCGTTCCCGGCCCACCCACACAGCAGAGCCTAATAGGCCCGTACCGGAGATTGACCCATGGACAGACTGGAAGTATTCAAGATTATCGCGTTGCAAGCGAGCAAGGGCGAGCTGACGTTCCCCGCCAACGTCAAGGCCACCTTGAAGCTGCAGGAAGCGCTGGACGACCCCGATTGCCATATCGAAGCGGCCGCCCGCATGGTCATGGCCGAGCCGCTGCTGTCGGCGCGGGTCGTGGCATTGGCCAACTCGGCCGCCTACAACCGTTCCGGCAATGAAATCGCCAATGTGCGCGCAGCCGTTTCGCGCCTGGGCTTTGCCACCTTGAAATCGATGGTGGCATCCGTCATCGTGCGCCAGCTGGGCAGCCAGATCACGGACCCGCAATTGCGCGCCAAGGCGGCCAGGCTGTGGGAACATACGGCCCACGTGGCCGCGCTGAGCCAGGTGATCGCCCGGAAAGTCACGCACGTGGACGTGGAAACGGCCATGTTCGCCGCCATCGTGCACGAGGTGGGCGGCTTTTATCTGCTGTCGCGCGCCGAGGAATATCCGGGCCTGCTCGACGACAATACCGAAGACTGGATCGAATACGGCGAAAAACTGATCGGCCGTGGCGTGCTGCGCCAGCTGCAAGTGCCCGACATGGTCTTGCAGGCCGTGGAAGGCATGTGGCACGGCGGCAGCACGTTCCCGCCCCGCACCCTGGGCGCGACCCTGGTGCTGGCCAACGATCTGTCGCCCGTCGGCTCGCCCCTGCACCCGCCGGAAAGCGCCGCGCGGCGCCAGGCGGCGGCGAAGATCGACTTCGGCATCGGCGGCAGCACTCTGCACACGATACTCGAGGAATCGGCCGAAGAGATCGAATCGCTGGCGGCCGCCTTGCTCGTGTAATTTACTCGGCCACGACATCCCCGCCTTGCCGCGGGGATTTTTTTCGTCCGCATTTTGCCGCGCCTGCCCCATGGCATACAATCGCCGGCCCGGCCATCCGCCGGACTGAATGTCTCCTCTTATCCAAAGGATCTTATGCAGAAGCTGTTTTCTTCCCTGGCCTTGACTGCGCTGGCGTTTTCCGCCCAGGCCGCTACCGGTTTGCCCGTGGTGCAGGAAGCGCCCTTGCGCGCCCACCTGGCCTTCCTGTCCAATGATTTGCTCGAAGGCCGGGGCACGGGCCAGCGCGGCGCCGACCTGACGGTGGCGTACCTGGAAACCCAGGCGCAGATGGCCGGACTGCAACCCGTGCGCGGCAACAGTTACCGCCAGAGCGTGCAGATCGCCGGCGTGAAATCCTTGCCGCAAGATAGCAGCCTGCAGGCCGTGGCCGGCGGCAAGGCCGTGCCGCTGGCGTTCGGCCCCGACTGGGTCTGGGCCACGGGCGACTCCGTTGCCGCCCACACCTTCGACGCGCCGCTCGTCTTCGTCGGCTACGGCATCACGGCGCCGGAAGAGGGCTGGAATGATTTCAAGGGCGCCGATGTCAAAAACAAGATCGTCGTCATGATGGTCAACGACCCGCAGCCGACCGCGCTTGATCCGAACCGCTTCGCCGGCAAGGCGCTGACCTATTACGGCCGCTGGACCTACAAATTCGAGGAAGCCAAACGCCAGGGCGCGGCGGGCGTCTTGCTGATCCACACGAAACCGTCGGCCTCGTACGACTGGAGCGTCGTGCAGAACAGCTGGAGCGGCAGCGAACGCTTCCAGTTGGCGGACCGCACGGCCGGCACGCCTCTGCAAGGCTGGATCGCGGAAGATGCGGCGCGCCGCTTGTTTGCTGCGGGCGGGCAAGATCTGGACGCCTTGCGCGTCAAAGCGGAAAACAAGGATTTCCAGGCCGTCGCCTTGAACGCCAAGCTGTCGGGCGAGATGAAGTCCATCGTGCGCAAGGTGGAGCAATTCAATATCGCGGGCATGGTGCCGGGCACCGACCCGACATTGAAAGATGAAGCCGTCATCTACAGCGGCCACTGGGACCACCTGGGCAAGCAAGGTGACTCTGGAGACACGATCTACAACGGCGCCGTCGACAACGCTTCCGGCATTGCCGGCTTGCTGGCCATGGCGCAGCAAGCGGTGAAAAAGCCGGCAAAACGCACGCAGATCTTCCTGTGGGTGGCGGCCGAAGAGCAGGGGCTATTGGGCAGCGCCGCCTACGCGGCCGATCCGCTGTGGCCGCTGGACAAGACGGCCGCCGCGCTGAACCTTGACAGTCTGAACTTCGTGGGCGCCACGCATGACATCGGCGCGCAGGGCAGCGAGCGCACGGAGCTGGGGGCGATGGCGGCGGCAACCGCCAAAGCCATGGGCATGCACATTGCTGCCGCGCGTCCCGACCTGGCCGGCGGCTATTTCCGCAGCGACCATTTCAGCTTTGCCAAGGCGGGCGTGCCCGCGTTTTCCATCAATGGCGGACGCGAGTACATCAAGGACGTGGCAGCGTCGAAAGCCAAGGCGGCCGCCTACGGCCCCCGCTACCATCAGGTGACCGATGAGTACGACGCCAGCTGGGATCTGTCCGGCATGACGCAGCAGGCGCAATTCACCTTGAACCTGGGGCAAGCCGTGGCGAATGCGGCCAGAATGCCGGCCTGGAAGGCGGGCGATGCGTTTGGCAAGGCGCGCGGGCCGGCCGCGAAATAAGACGTGGTCTGTGCAAACAACGTTGTCGGATTACGCGCGGCCTCGCCGCACCTCGGCGGCCCCGCTAATCCGACCTTGTATTATTCCCCTCATGCCGTTCGTGGTATTGCGAACGGTATCGACCGCTGTCAAAATCTTGGTAGGCATATCAAGACCGGGTAACTGGATGCCGTATCCGCCCTTAGGCCCCGAGCCAGCTCCGTAGATCTCGCACCAGTTACCCATCCTCCATGTCAAGATCGGACAGTATCTTTGGCACCGGCATGCCGGTTAGCCCGCATTTGCAAGGTAGATCGCAAGAGGACCACAGCATGTTTAATTTAGGAATCGACGTTGCCAAGGCCAAGCTCGACTGCGCGCTGCGCCTGCCCAACGGCAAGCATCGTAACAAGGTTGTCGAGAACAACCGTCAAGGATTCACCGCGCTCCACGCATGGCTGCTGAAGCATGCTGCCGGCAGCCCCAGGGTGTGCATGGAAGCGACGGGCACGTATTGGGAAGGGGTTGCCGAATATCTCGCTGGACTTGGCATGGTGGTCAGTGTCATCAATCCGGCCCAGATCAAGGCCTTCAGCGCTTCACGCCTGGTGCGCACCAAGACCGACAAGGTCGACGCACAGCTGATCGCCGACTTCGCCCATGAACGCCAGCCAGAGCCCTGGCAGGCGCCATCGCCGGCCGAGCAATCGCTGCGCGCGCTGGTGCTGCGCCTCGATGCCTTGCAAGCGATGCGCCAGCAGGAAAGCAACCGGCTTGAAGTGGCGCGCGCGGCGGTACGCCAGGGTATCGAGGATCATATTGCCTGGCTCGACGCCGAGATCAAGGCGCTGATCCTGGCGATCCGCCGTCATATCGATGACGACCCGGATTTACGCGGCAAGCGCGAATTGCTCGATAGCATCCCTGGCCTGGGCGAGCGCACGATTCCCGTGCTGCTGTCCTACTACGCCAATCCTGAGCGCTTCGACAGCGCCAAGCAGGCGGTGGCGTTTGCGGGCCTCGATCCGCGCCAGCACGAGTCAGGTTCCAGCGTGCGTGGCAAGCCACGCATGTCGAAGGTCGGCCACAGTTTCCTGCGCAAGGCACTGTACATGCCGGCCATGGTGGCAGTGCATAAGACGCCTTGGGGCAAGCGCTTCGGTCAGCGTCTGCGTGACGCCGGCAAAGCGCCCAAGCTGATCATCGGCGCCATGATGCGCAAGCTGGTGCACGTGGCATTCGGCGTGCTCAGGTCGGGAAAAATATTTGATCCGGCCTTGCACGCCGCTTGACGGGGATAACAGTATCTACGCCTGTTCGCTTGGAGCAAGTGCGTAGGTCGGGTTAGCGCGCCAGCGCGTAACCCGACAACATTGTTGGCCCGGCAGCGCCGGATCAAGCCGCCCGTTCCAGCCTGCGCTGCGTATGCCGGTACTTGCTCCACACGATCAGCAGCAACAGCGGCATGGCGCCGCCGACCGTGCACAGGGCTGGCCAGCCGCCGGCGGCGAAGCTGGCGCTGGCCAGGGCCGAGCCAGCGGAGGCGCCGATGAAGCCGCCCGCGATGAAGACGGTGGTGACCCGCGCCCGCGCATGCGGAGCCAGTTTATAGATGATGGACTGGTGCGTCACTTGCAAACCCATCACGCCCATGTCCAGCAGCACGATACCGATCAACAGCAGCGCCAGCGAATGGGCGCCGAAGCCGATCAGGGCCCAGCCCGCGATCGAGGCGACGGCCAGCAGCCACGTGGCCTGGCGCGCATAGCCGCGGTCGGCCATGCGGCCCGCCGTATTCGCGGCAAAGGCGCCCGTGGCGCCCGCCAGGCCGAACAGGCCGATCTGCATTTCCGAATAGTGGTACGGCGCGCCGCTGAGCAGGAAGGTCAGGCCCGTCCAGAACACGCTGAAGGTGCCCAGGCCCAGGCCCGAGAACAGGGCGCGCTGGCGCAGCAACGGTTCCTGGCGGATGATGTCGGCCAGGGAAGCCATCAGCTTGCCGTATTGCAGCGTGCCACGCGGCGCCTCGTTGGGCAGGATGCGGCGCAGCATGACGAGCAGGGCGGCCACGACGATGGCGGCCAGCACGTAGACGGTGCGCCAGCCACCGCTGATCTGCGACACGGTACCGGAGACGGTACGCGCGAGCAAGATGCCCAACAACAAGCCAGTCATGACGGTGCCCACCATGCGGCCCCGGCTGTGGTCGGGCGCATACGACGCCACCATGGCCGTGACCACCATCAAGGCGCTGGCCGTGATCCCCATCAGGACGCTGGCGATGGCAAAGACGATGATGTTCTGACTGGTAGCGGCCAGCAGCAGGGCACCGATCTTGGCAATCAGCATCCACGTCAGCAATTGGCGGCGGTTCAGTACGTCACTGAGGGGGACCAAAAACACGATGCCCAGCACATAGCCGATCTGCGTGGCCGTGACCAGGTAGCCCGCTTGCGGCACGCTTACGCCAAACGAGGCGGCCAGCATGGACGTGAGCGGCTGCACATAGTACAGACTGGCTACGAGCACGCCAGCGGACAGGGCGAACAACAGGATGCGGGTGGAGCTCAGCAGGGTGCTGGCATCGACGGACGAGGGTGCGGATTTCATGCGGTACAACTTTCTTGGAATGATGCTTTTGGATCAGCATGATAGCGGGGCTGCGCATTTCTTGCCGGGCGCGGCCGATTTTGTGACTGGACGCGAGCAAAAAAATCCCGGCGATCGTTGCCGACGGCCGGGAAAAGGGTATTTGGGGAAATACCGAGGAAGACAGTGAAGTTACTGCGCGCGCGCCAGCTCCGCACGCACTTGCGCCGTGATTTCATACGAGCGCAGGCGGTGCTGGTGCTCGAAGATCTGCGAGGTGATCATCAGTTCGTCGGCGCCCGTTTCGGCGATGAAGGCGGCCATCTTGGCCTTGACGGTGTCCGGCGCGCCGATGGCCGTGCAGGACAGGACGGAATCGAGCATGGCGCGTTCCTGCGGGCCCAGCTGTTCCAGGTAACCGGGCACGGGCGGCTGCAAGCGTGACGGGCGGCCCGTGCGCAGGTTGACGAATGCCTGTTGCATCGACGTGGCGCGCAAGTGCGCCTCGGCATCCGTGTCGGCGGCGAAGACGTTAAAGCCCAGCATCACGTACGGTTTTGCCAATTGCTTCGACGGCTTGAAGTGTTCGCGGTAATAGGCCACGGCTTGCATCATCATCTGCGGCGCGAAGTGCGAGGCGAACGCATACGGCAAGCCCAGGTGGGCGGCCAGCTGGGCGCCGAACAGGCTCGACCCGAGTATCCATACAGGCACTTTCGCGCCCTTGCCGGGCACGGCCAGCACGCGCTGGCGCGGCTCGTCGGACATATAGTCGATCAATTCCAGCACGTCCTGCGGAAACTGTTCTGCGTCGGACTGCAGGTCGCGGCGCAGGGCGCGCGCCGTCGTCTGGTCGGAGCCGGGCGCGCGGCCCAGGCCCAGGTCGATGCGGCCCGGGTGCAGCGCTTCCAGCGTGCCGAACTGTTCCGCGATGACGAGCGGCGAGTGGTTCGGCAGCATCACGCCGCCCGCGCCCACGCGGATGGTCTTGGTGCCGGCCGCCACATGGGCGATGACGACGGCCGTGGCGGCGCTGGCGATGCCGGGCATGCCGTGGTGTTCGGCCAGCCAGTAGCGGTTGTAGCCCCAGCGTTCGCCGTGCTGCGCCAGGTCCAGCGTGTTCTTGAACGACTGGCTGGCGTTGCTGCCTTCGGCGATGGGCGCGAGGTCGAGTATGGAAAATGGAATCATGGTAGCGATATCGGGACGTGGTGGAAAATCACAATGGACGATTTGTCTATCCCCTGACGACAACAGGGTCGGCCTTGAAAGCGGCAGGGATGACAGGCTGTGCACATGATAATGCGAATCGGGAATTTGCGTACTGATCGGTAAAAAACTCGTCTCGACGGGAAACCGGTGTTGAGCGACCCTGGAAAATATTTGCAGACTGTGGAACTTTTGTTGCCAGTGCCAGTCTTAAGAATTCGTGTCTTAAGAATGCGAAACATCATGTATTGCAAGCAACTTGCCAAGCCCGACGGGCGCCAGCTGACTCTGTACAGCCGGCGTCCCATCGTCGTCGCCGGCGTTGCACCGAGTCCCTTCCCCGAGCCGCAGGAGGCCAATCCGCACTTGCGCTGGCATCCCTTGCGCGGCGAATGGGTGGCGTATGCGGCTTACCGCCAGGGCCGCCCCTTCCTGCCGCCGGCCCGGTACAACCCGCTGGCGCCCACGCGCGATGCCGCGCAGCCGACGGAATTGCCTGCCGGCGACTACGATATCGCCGTCTTCGACAACCGCTTTCCCACCCTGGCGCCGCATGCCCATGATCCGCCCGACCTGACGGTCGCCACGGCGCCCGCCCGCGGCCATTGCGAAGTGGTGGTGTTCGCGCAGGATGCCGGCGCCTCGCTGGGCACGCTGGCGCCCGGCCACATCGCCTTGTTGCTGCAGGTGTGGGGGGAGCGCACGGCACAGCTGGCCAGCCGGCCAGGCATCGCGTACGTGCTGCCGTTCGAGAACCGCGGCGCGGAAGTGGGCGTGACCCTGCACCATCCGCATGGCCAGATCTATGCCTACCCCTTTGTGCCGCCCGTGCCGGCGCGCATGCTGGAGCAGGAACACGCATATTTCGCCAGCCATGGCCAGGCCCTGCTGGTGGACATGGCGCGGCGCGAAGCCGATGGCGGCGCGCGCCTGCTGTACCTGGGACCGGAGGCGATCGCCTTTGTGCCCGCCTGCGCCCGCTATCCGTATGAAGCGTGGGTGATGCCGCTGCGGCAGACGGACAGCTTCGCGGCCTTGTCGGCATTGCAGCGCGACGACCTGGCGCGCGCCCTCAAGACCGTGCTGCTGAAATACGACGGCTTGTGGCAGCGCGCCATGCCTTACCTGATGGCCTGGTACCAGGCGCCGCCGGACGGCCGCGCGCATCCGGAAACGCAGCTGCACGCACAGTTTTATCCGCCGTACCGCACGCGCGAACGGCTCAAATATCTGGCCGGCACCGAGCTGGCCGCCGGCATGTACGCCATGGATGCCCTGCCCGAGGAATCGGCGCGGCAGCTGCAGCAAGTGCGCGTGGCATGGGAAATGGCAGAGGAAATCGCATGAACTGGAATGTCGAACTGGAAATTGCGCACAAACTGGCGCAGATGCGTGGCTGGCTGGAACAGGAAAAGGCCGGCGCGTTGCGCCTGCGCGGCGTGGACTGGTTCGCCTGGGCCACGGCCGGCGCGTCGGGCAGCACCTGCCAGACGGCCGAGTGCGGCTGTGCCGAGGTGCTCGTCACGCGCGATGCGGCCTACATCCTGACCGATGCGGCCGAGGCGCAGCGGCTGCGCCAGGAAGAGGTGCGCGGCTGCTGGACCTGGCAAGTGACGCCGTGGATGCAACCCCGGCTGGCCGAATTGCGCGAGCATTTCGTGCAGCATGCGGCGCAGGGGCGGCCCGTGCTGTGCGACCGGCCCGGCCTGCACGAGCGCTGCCTGCCCGTCGCCCTGCGCGAGGAGCGCTTGCCCTTGCTGGCGCCGGAACAGGCGCGCTACCGCGAAGTGGGGCGGCTGGCCTCCGCTGCCGCCAGCGAGGCGCTGCGCGCCGCGCGGCCCGATTGGAGCGAGCAGGAGCTGGCTGGCGCCTGCGCCCGCGCCCTGTGGTCGCGCGGCCTGCATGCCGTGTACGTCCTGGCGGCCGGCGCCGAGCGCTTCGAGCGCTACCGGCGCGCGCCGCCCGCCGCGTCGCCGCTGGGCGAACGGGCCGTGCTGGCGCTGTGCGCGCAAGGTTTCGGCCTGTGCGCCAGCCTGAGCCGCCAGCGCCGTTTCCGTCCCGCGCGCGACGGCATCGGCGAAGCCGACGCGGCCATCCTGGCGCTCGAAGCGGTGGCGCTCGATGCCTGCGTGGCGGGGCATGCGCTGAGCATGGTGTATCACGCGCTCGACAGCGCCTATGCCTATGCGGGGCAGCCCGATACGGTGCAGGAATTCCGGCAGGGCGGCATCGCCGGCTACCGCGCGCCCGAGGTGGCCGCCGGCGCGCATACGGAAATCGCCCTGAAGGACGGCATGGCCGTGGCCTTCCATCCCAGCCTGCCCGGCAGCATGGTGGAAGACACTTTCCTGCTCAGCGGCGGGCGCCTGCACAACCTGACTTGCGATCCGGACTGGCCGGCGGCAACGGTGCAGGGACGGCGGCGTCCGCTGACCCTGGAAGTGCAATGATCACCCCCGACGCGTATTTCGGCGCCGTCCCCGTGGTGGCGGCCTCGGCGCCCGGACGGGTCAACCTGCTGGGCGAGCATACGGACTACAACGATGGCTACATGCTGCCGTGCGCCACGCCGCAGCGCACGCGGGTGATGCTGGCGCTGGCCGCCGACGGGCATCACCAGTTCTATTCCGCCACTCTTGACGAACTCGTGCGTTTCGAGCGCCAGAGCGCCGCACCGCCCGGCTTTGGCCGCTACCTGGAAGGCTGCATACGCCTGCTCGAGGAGCGCGGCGTCGCGGTGCCGGCCGTGCGCGGCCATATCGATTCGGACGTGCCGCCGGGCGCCGGCCTGTCGAGCAGCGCCGCGCTGGAGATCGCCATGCTGCGCGCGCTGCGCCAGTTGCTGGGACTGCAGATCGATGACGTGTCGCTGGCGCTGATGGGGCAGCAGGCGGAAATCCGCTACGCGCAGGTCAATTGCGGCGTGATGGACCAGATGGCATGCAGTCTGGCCGACGAACATCACATGCTGCTGCTCGACGCACGCACCCTGCGCCATGAACTGCTGGCGCTGCCCCATGACAGCGAGGTGCTGGTCATCGACAGCGGCGTGCCGCGCACTCTGGCCGGCAGCGCCTATAACGTGCGGCGCGCCGAGTGCGAACAGGCGGCGCGCCTGCTGGGCGTGGCGGCACTGCGCGACGTGCGCGAGCCGCCCGTGGTGGAAGGCTTGCCCGAGCCGTACCGCCGCCGCGCGCGCCACGTGGTCAGCGAAAACCTGCGCGTGCTGCAGGCTTGCGGCCAGCATGGTCCCGTGCGCTTCGGCCAGCTGATGGCGCAGTCGCACGCCAGCCTGCGCGACGATTACGAGGTATCGCTGCCGGTGCTCGATGCGCTGGTGGCGCTGCTGTCGGCGCAGTCGGCCGTGTACGGCGCGCGCCTGACGGGCGCCGGTTTTGGCGGCGCTTGCGTGGCCCTGTGCCGCAAGCAATGCGCGGCCAGCGCGGGGCGTACGGTGGTACAGCGCTTTAACGCTTTGGGACGCCACGCACGCATGCTGGTTCCGCTCGACTGAGCATGGTTTGATCCTGCTCATGCATCACCGCCCAAGCCCCATACGGCGGAACTTGCCCCATGCCGCATGCATCCAATTGGCATGCTCGATGACCATCTCTCCCCACCCCATACGGATGACGGCCTGGCCGGTACTGCCCTGCCTGGCGCGGGCGGCTTTGCCTATCCCCGCCCGCAGATGGTGCGCGAGAACTGGCAATCGCTGAACGGCGCCTGGCGTTTCACCTTCGACAATGAACGGCGCTACCGCCTGCCCGACGGCGGCATCGGCTGGACGCACGAGATCATCGTGCCGTTTCCGCCGGAATCGCAGGCCAGCGGCGTGGGCGACCGCGGTTTTCACCGCATATGCTGGTATCAGCGCGACTTCCTGCTGCAGCCGGGCGGACCCTGCGTGCTGCTGCATTTCGGCGCCGTCGACTACCATGCCAAGGTCTGGCTGAACGGTCACGTGGTGGCCGAGCATGAGGGAGGCCACACGCCGTTTGTTGCCAACATCAGCCATGCCCTGCTGGCCGACGGGCCGCAGGTGCTGACGGTGCGCGTCGAGGACGATCCGCACGACCTGGCCAAGCCGCGCGGCAAGCAGGACTGGCAACTGCTGCCCCATTCCATCTGGTATCCGCGCACCACGGGCATCTGGCAAAGCGTGTGGATCGAGCGCGTGGCCACCACCTACATCGGCAAGCTGCGCTGGACGCCCGTGTTCGAGGGCTATGAAATCGGCTGCGACGTGTTCGCCATGGGCGAGCTGCACGACGATCTCATCGTGGGCGTGCGCATCTGGCATGGCGACAATCTGCTGGCCGACGACCAGTACAAGCTGATCGAAAACGAAGCGAGCCGCAAGATCGCCCTGTCCGATCCCGGCATCGACGATTCGCGCAACGAACTGCTGTGGAGCCCGGAGCGGCCCATCCTGCTCGATGCCGAAGTCACGCTGCGGCATGGCGACGCCTTGCTCGACACGGTCAGGTCGTACACGGCGCTGCGCTCGGTGGCGATCAACCGCGACCGCTTCATGCTCAATGGCCGGCCGTATCCGCTGCGCCTGGTGCTGGACCAGGGGTACTGGCCCGACACCCTGCTGGCGGCGCCTTCCGATGCGGCCTTGCGGCACGACGTGGAACTGGCCAAGGCCATGGGTTTCAACGGCGTGCGCAAGCACCAGAAGATCGAGGACCCGCGCTACCTGTACTGGGCCGACCGCCTGGGCTTGCTGGTGTGGGAAGAAATGCCGTCCACTTACCGTTTTTCCGGCAAGGCCATCACGCGCATGGTGCGCGAATGGACGGACGTGATCGAACGCGACTACAGCCACCCGTGCATTCTCGTCTGGGTGCCGTTCAACGAATCGTGGGGCGTGCCCAACCTGACGGCCATCCAGGCCCACCGCAACGCCGTCGAGGCGCTGTACCACCTGACGCGCACGCTCGATCCCACGCGGCCCGTGATCGGCAACGACGGCTGGGAAGCGTCGGCCACCGACATCCTCGGCATCCACGATTACGACTGCGATCCGGAACGCCTGCAGGCACGCTATGCGATCAGCGATTCGGCCCGCACCACCTTGTTCGACCAGCGCCGCCCGGGCGGACGCATCCTCACGCTCGACGGTTTTCCGCACCGGGGCCAGCCCATCGTCCTCACGGAATTTGGCGGCATCGCCTTTGACCGGGAGCAGGGGGAAACCGATACCTGGGGCTATGCGCGCGTGGGGAACGAGGCGGCCTTCCTCGACCTGTACCGGCGCCTGATGACGGTCGTCAATACGGCGCAAATGTTCAGCGGCTTTTGCTACACGCAGTTCGCCGACACGTTCCAGGAAACCAATGGCCTGCTGACGGCGGACCGAACGCCGAAGGCCGCGCTGGAACTGCTCAGCGCGGCCACCCGCAATATCCGGCTCAATTGAACGCAAGCCGGGCCTGACAAGTTTCATCTGGTCCCTACATTAACAGGAGCAGGCATGGCCGATACCGATGGCGCGGCAGCGCCGTTTCTGACTTACTGGCAGGCGGGCTACGAGGGCGCCGACCACGTCACGCACGGCGGCCAGGCGCTGGACATGAACCGCGCCACGGGCCACCTGGACAGGGTGCGCGAAGACTACCTGCTGCTGCGCCAGTTCGGTATCCGCAGCGTGCGCGAAAGCATAGGCTGGCGCCTGGCCGAGCGCGACGGCCGTTTCGATTTTTCCTGCATCGAGGAGCGCGCCGCCGTGGCGCGGGAACTGGGCCTGCAGGTCAACTGGACCTTCTGCCACTACGGCTGGCCGCCCGACGTCGACCTGTTCTCGCCGGACTTCGTGCCGCGCTTTGCCCGCTACTGCAGGGCGGCGGCGCAGTTTCTCGCGCCCTATGCGGGCAGCAAGCCCGTGTATTCGCCCGTCAACGAAATCTCGTTTACCAGCTGGGGTTTGTCGGTGCACATGTTCCAGTGCCTGAACATGCAGCGGCCGGACGCGGGCCACGAAGGCAAGCGGCAGCTGGTGCGCGCCACCGTGGCCGGCTGCGACGCCATCCGCGCCGTCAGCCCGCATGCGCGCTTCCTGCAATGCGATCCCCTGATCCACGTGATCGCGCCGCCGGGACGGCCGGACTGGGTCGCCCAGGCGGCCGCCTGGCGCGCCTCGCAGTTCGAGGCCTGGGACATGCTGTGCGGGCGCCTGTCCCCGGAACTGGGCGGCGCGCCGCGCTACCTGGACTTGATCGGCCTGAACTACTACCACAGCAACCAGTGGGAAAGCGGCAGCAACCTGCGCCTGTGGTGGCATCTGGGCGAGCCGCGCCGCATGCCCCTGCACCAGCTGCTGCTGGAAGTGGGGCGGCGCTATGGGCGGCCGCTGCTGCTGGCGGAAACGAGCCACGTGGGCAGCGGGCGCGGCGCCTGGATACGCGACGTGGCCGCCGAGGCGGCGCTGGCCGTCCAGCACGGCGCGGACCTGCGCGGTATCTGCATCTATCCCGTCATCGACCGCCCCGACTGGGACGATGCCAGCCACTGGCACCGCAGCGGCTTGTGGGATGTCAGCCTGGAAGAGGCGGGAGGGGAGCGGCTGCGGCGCATCCTTTCGCCGCCTTACGCGGCGGCACTACGGCAGGCCCAGCGCCTGACCGCACACCTTTGTTCAACGTTTGCCCCGGCGGGGCAGAAAGGAACTGACATGCGAACCATTATCGTCTTTTCACACCTGCGCTGGAATTTCGTGTATCAGCGGCCGCAACAGCTGCTGTCGCGGCTGGCGCAGTTCTACCGCGTGGTCTTCATCGAGGAACCTGTTTGGCATGACGGGCCGGGCACGCTGGAGCTGTCCACCCCGGCGCCGAACGTGACCGTGTGCCAGCCCCGCACGGCCGTGCGGGCGCCCGGCTTTCACGACGACCAGCTGGCCGTGCTGCAACCGCTGCTGGCCCAGATCACGCCCGCCGACGACCCCATCGTCTGGTTCTATACGCCGATGGCGCTGCCGCTGCTGCCGGCCCTGCACGCGGGCCTGGTGGTGTATGACTGCATGGATGAACTGGCCGCATTCAAAAATGCTCCGCGACAATTACTGCAGCGCGAAACGGCCCTGCTGGCGCGCGCCGAACTGGTGTTCGCGGGCGGCCCCAGCCTGTTCGAGGCGAAACGCACGCGCCATGCGAACGTCCATTGCTTCGCCAGCAGCGTCGATACCGTGCACTTCGAACAGGCGCTGGACCGCCACAACGGCCATCCCGCGCAAGCGGAGATCGGACGTCCCAGGCTGGGCTATTACGGCGTGATCGACGAGCGTTTCGAGCCTGCCCTGGTGGCGGCGCTGGCCGATGCCCATCCCGACTGGCAAATCGTGCTCGTCGGCCCCATCCTCAAGATCGACCCGGCCAGCCTGCCGCAGCGGCAAAATATCCATTACCTGGGCCAGCAGCCGTACCAGGCGCTGCCGCACTTCCTGGCCGGCTGGGACGTGTGCCTGCTGCCCTTCGCCCGGAACGAGGCGACCCGCTTCATCAGTCCTACCAAGGTGCTGGAATACATGGCGGCGCAGTTGCCCATCGTTAGCACTTCGATCACCGACGTGGCCGTGCCGTATGGCGGCATCGTGGCCATCGCCGACACGCCCGATGCCTTTGTTGCCGCCTGCGAGGCGGCGCTGGCCGCGACGCCGGAGCAGCGCGCGGCCATGGCCGCCGGCATGCGCGCCATCGTCGAGGGTACCTCCTGGGATGCCACGGTCGAACAGATGCGCCACTTGCTCGACACGACGCCGCCGGCGCAGGGGGCCCGCCAGGCGGTGCCCGCCGTCAGCACGGCACAGGCTGCCGCACCGGGCGCCGGCGTCAACCTCCTGCATCCGCCCGGTGCGCCGCAAGCCGTGGCCTGCGCCATCATTGGTGCCGGCCCGACGGGCTTGAGCGCCGCCTATCACCTGGGCGCCGATACCTTGTTGCTGGACAAAAATGCCACGGTGGGCGGCTGGTGCCGCTCCATCGTCGACCGGGGGTTCACTTTCGACCATGCGGGCCACATCATGTTTTCCAACGATGACTATGTGCTCGACATGTACCGCACCTTGCTGGGCACCAACCTGCACTGGCAAAACCGCGAAGCCTGGGTGTACAGCAAGCAGGTCTACACGCGCTATCCTTTCCAGGGCGCGCTGTACGGCTTGCCGCCAGCCGTCATCAAGGAATGCATCATGGGAGCCATCGAGGCGCGCTACGGCAAGGCGCCTGCCGTGTCGGGCCATGCGGCGGCGGGGGCCTGCGCCGTGGAAGACTGCTGCGCCGACGGCGGCACGGGGCTGGAACAGGCGCACGATGCCGTGGCGGCACCGCCCCAGGCGGGGCTCAATTTCGAGCAGTTCATCCATCAGGTATGGGGCAGCGGCATCGCCCGCCATTTCGCCATTCCCTACAACAAGAAATTATGGACTGTACCGCTGGCCGAGATGGAAACGTCGTGGCTGGGCGGGCGGGTACCGTTGCCGAACCTGGAAGACATCATCGAGGGCGCGCTCGAACCGGTGGCCAGGCCGATGGGCCCGAATGCCCGCTTCGGCTATCCCTTGCGCGGTGGTTTCCAGGCATTGATGTCGGGCTTCCTGCCGCATCTGCAAGGCCAGCTGGAGCTCAACGCCGAGGTGGTGCAGATCCTGCCGCGCCAGCATGTAATCGTGCTGGCCGACGGCCGCCGCTTCCGCTACCAGCACTTGCTGAGCACCATGCTCTTGCCGGAACTGGTGCGCCTGAGCGGCGAGCAGGCGCCGCAGCAGGTACGGGCGGCGGCGCACGCCTTGCGGCATATTTCCGTGCGCTGCGTCAACCTGGGCGTGGCACGTGAAAACATCAGCGAGAAACACTGGATTTACTACCCGGAAGAGACGATATTCCACCGCATTTTCCTGCAAGGTAACGCCAGCCCCCACTGCAATGCGCCGGGCGGCTTTGGCTTGACGTGCGAGATCAGTTATTCGCCCTGGAAACCGTTGCCGCTGGATGGGCAAGCCCTGATCGACCGTTGCATGGCCGATTGCATCGCCGTGGGCTTGCTGCGCGACGACGACCGGCTGCTGGCTGCCAACCAGGTGGACATGCCTTACGCCTATGTCGTGTACGACCACGCGCGGGCCGCCAATGTGGCGCTGGTGAAGGCCTGGCTGGCCACGCAGGATATCGTGCTGGCGGGGCGCTACAGCGAATGGGAATACTACAATTCCGACCATGCCTTCCTGGCCGGGAAAAAAGCGGCGGAACAGATCGCCGGGCTGGCGGCCAGCCGGCGCAAGGTGAGCATGGTGGAATAGGCGCTTGCGCCGGGGGAGCCAGGAACGGCGCTCCCGGCGCAGGATGGATAGGCAAACAGGGAAAAGGCGCAAACAGGGAAAAGGCGCAAATGGGGAAAGGCAGGGAAAGGCGTAGACAAGAAAAGGCAACACGCAACAGGCGCAACAGGCAACAGGCAACAGGCAACAGGCAACAGGCAACAGGCAACAGGTAACAGGCAACAGGCAACAGGCAACAGGCAAGGCAGATGAAATTCAACAGGCAAGGCGGATGAAATACCGGCCTTGCCTGTCTCACAACGCTGGCGGCGCGGTGTCGCGCTGGCGTTCAGCGTCCGGAACGCCAGCCCCGGACGCTATCGCGCATGGCGACGCGGTATGCCTAGTAGCGCTGCAGCAAGCCGTTGACCACCTTGACGTGATCGCCGATCTGGTAGCTGGGCTGGGAGTTTTGCATGAGGGTTTGTGTGCTGCCGTCGTCCAGGCGCAGGGTGACCCGGTACTGCGTATTGCCCGAGGTGCTGCCCGCTGTGCCGGAACTGCCGGATTGCATGTCGCCGCTGCGCTGATCCATTCCGCGCGGCACTGGCTCGATCGACTGTACCGTGGCAGAGGCGATGCTGACACCCGTCTGGCTGCCGTCCATGTTCATGGCGTTATTGGCCGAGGAGGTACGCGTGTCGGCGCTGCCGGTGCCGGCATTGCTCATCGTGCTGCTGGTGCTGGTCCCGGTCCCGGTTCCGGTCGAAGTGCTGCCCGTCCCGGCCGTATTGCTGTAGCTTTCACCGCTGCGGCCATTCGTACTGCTCATGCCGGTGTTGTTCGGATTCGAATTGCAGGCGGCCAGCGTACACAGCAGGCCGGCCAGCGCCATGGTTTTTTTTGCTCTCATCTTGTTCTCCTCTTGGTCTGACAAAGTGGTAACCCGGTTTTCAGGGTGTGGCGGAGGTCAGCGTCAATGGCGCATGCCAGGCATGGCCGTAACTACTGCTAGTAAGAGAGCAGGGAAGGAAAGATGTTCGATCCTTGTTATTTCACATTGAGATACATCAAGCGCTTCAATTGTCGAGCTTGGTATAAAAGACATTCTTGTACGAATGTGCACAGCGTCAGCGCTGTCCCGCTGTCCTTCCCGCTGCTTATCTCAGGAGAATAAATGGCTTCCGATTCCACTAGCGTCAAGCTGATCAATGAGTTGGTGATTGCGGTGTATGGTGCGCCGGGCACGGCGAACGATATGCGCGCCCGCCATGCGCTGACCCAGGCCCTGCATGCCTTGACGAGGTTGTCACGGTCGGAGCAGTTGATGGAAATGCGGCGCGATGCGGCGCGCGCGGCGGGAGCGCACAGCCGGCGCGAGATGCATGCGGCCTTGCGCCGCATCGCCGGCCGGGCCGCGGCCGGGCAAGGCCAGTTGCCCCTGGCGCTGAGCGCCGGCGACGGCGCGGCGCCCTGATCAGCCGCGCGCCTTCTTCAGCGCGGCGGCGGCCATGCCGGGCCAGAGGAAGTACAGCGGCAACACCACGGCCGTGGCGGCCGTGATATCGACCACCCAGTCGCTGACGGCGCCATGGCGGTAAGGCAGGAAACTCTGGATGAATTCGTCCAGCGCGCCCATGGCTGCCACCATCAGCACCGACAGCAGCGCCCGGCGGGCCATGCCGCCGGCCGTGCCGCTGAACAGGATCAGGGCCAGCACGCCATAGCCAAACGAGTGCAGCACGCCGCCCGATGCATATTGGCCCACGTCCGCGCGCACGCCGGGGATGTCGCCGATCAAAATCACCAGCACATACAACAGCAGGGCCGTGCGGTAGCGCAGGCGTTCGTAGCGGTCGGCAAAACAAAGTTCGGACAAGGCTGCTGGCATGAGGCGTCAGGATGGGTGGAAAGGCAGTCACAATATCATGGGCGTGGCGGGGCACCGTGTTTTTGCGCAAGAGCTTGCCGGACAGGAAAAAAAAAGGCCCGCGGGGGCGCGGGCCAAAAACCCAAATGAAAGGGTCAAGAGTTGAGAGTTGCTCGGTACTTACCCTGTCGCGCGCCTTGCCGGCGCCCGCCACGGTCATGAAAGGGGAGTGGTGTGCCATGGCGGCACACCTGTCTGTAGTCAGGCATATCGGTTGCCTGTACAGCAGATGAAGCAAGTATAGGGGGCGAAAATGACGGGCTGATGACACGCCGCAACATTTTTTTGCGGCAGACAGAATCAACGGGTAGATTGTGAGAAATGGCAAGAATGGCCATGTTGCAGCAGCAATAGCAAAAAAAAAGCCCGCTGGTGAAAGCGGGCTTAAAACTATTTTCTTGGAGGAGAATAGTGGAGACAGGTGCATTATGCTGCGTCGCACGATATGTGTCTAATGATCTTTTTAGATATGCATTATTCTTTTTTTATATAACTCGTCTGTTTCACTCTTTCACGGCCACCGTGTAGTTGAGCGCCATGCGTCCGCCATCGACATAGATGGTCTGGCCCGTCATGTAGGTGGCGTCGTCGCTGGCCAGGAAGGCGGCGATGCCGGCCACTTCTTCCGGCTCGCCGCAGCGGCCCAGCGGCGTGCGCGACAAAATCGTGTGGCGCGCCTGCGGGCTCGACAGCACTGCCTGCTTGGCCAGTTCCGTCAGGATGGTGCCCGGCCCGATGCCGTTCACGCGCACGCCGTGCGGCGCCAGGTTCAGGGCCATGACCTTGGTCAGCTGGTTGATGGCGCCTTTCGACACCACATATGGCACCTGGTTCGGGATCGCCAGCTCCGCATTCACGCTGGACATATTGATGATGCAGCCGCTGTTGCGCTTGACCATCTCGCGCGCCACGGCCTGGCCGCACAGGAACATCGATTTCAGGTTGATGCGCATGACCCGGTCGAAATCGTCTTCGCACACGTCGAGGAAATCGGCCGCATGCGTGACGCCCGCATTGTTGACGAGGATATCGATGTGGCCGAACTGCGCCAGGGTTTCCTTCAGCATGGCATCAACGTCCGCTTTCTGGCTGACGTCGGCGCAAAAGAAGCGCGCCTGCGGGCCGAGGGCGGCCGCCGCCTGCGCGCCTTCTTCCTTGATGTCGACCAGCATCACTTGCGCCCCTTCGGCGATCAGGCGGGTGGCGCAAGCCAGGCCGATGCCTTGCGTGGCGCCCGTGACGATGGCGGTTTTATTGACTAATTTCATGTGTGCTCCTCGGCGGGGTATGGGGGCCGCGCTGCCAGGAACACCAGCCCGCGCGGCAATGGGCAGATTTTAATCCCTGGGCAGGAATCAGAGGAGGATGGGTTCGTTCGGCAACTGGTTGCCGCGCGTCCCATTGGCGGGGAAGTGGCTTTGCAGCAAGGTATTCAGCTGCTGCAAGGCATCGAGCGTGCTGTCGTGGTAATTGCCATCCTTGAACCCTTTGGTCATGGTGCGGCACACGGCTTGCCACTGCTCCGGCGTCACGCGCCGGCCCACGTTGCGGTCGGCCACGATATCGACCTGGTGTTCGGCCAGGTTGATATAGATCAGCACGCCAACGTTGTCTTCCGTATCCCACACGCCGTACTGGGCGAACAGTTCGCGCGCCCGCTCGCGGTTGCTCACGCCCTGGTAAGCCATGCCCGGCGTCAGGGCCGCTTCGACGATCAGGCGCACTTCCGCCCGGTGCATCGTTTCACCGTCGGCAATCGCCGTTTCGATGGCTTTCAAGGTGCGCTCAGGAAAGGCCTGGCGCGCCGTCGCGGGCGTGCCCCGCAAATGTTTTAAAGCGCGTCCGCAGCGTTGTCCGAATGTCAGTTGTTTCGTCATTACCAATCTCCCGAGGCGCCGCCGCCGTCAAAACCGCCGCCGCCGCCACCGAAACCACCGCCGCCACCGCCACCGCCAAAACCACCGCCACCGCCGCCGAAGCCGCCACCGCGGTTGTTCAGCGCCTGGCTCAAGATGCTGCCCAGCACGACGCCCGTGGCGCCGCTGGACCAGTTGCTGCCGCGCTGCAGCCGGTTCGGCCCGCCGCGCGAGCGGAACACGGTCACGAGCACAAGAAAGCCAAAGAACAGCAGCGGCAGCCAGAAGGTCATGCCGCCCGCTTCCACGGTCGCCGGGGCCTGTTTTTGCGCCGGTGCGGGAAATTGCTCCTGGTTCAGCAAGGTAGCGATGGCGCCAATGCCGGCCACCAGGCCGCCGTAATAGTCGTTTTGCTTGAAATGGGGGGCGATGACGTCTTGCAGGATGCGTTTCGATTGCGCATCGGTCAGCACGCCCTGCACGCCACGGCCCGCTTCGATGCGCAAACGGCGCAAGGACGATGGGTTGTCCTTCGCCACCATCAGCAGCACGCCGTCATCGACGCCCTTGCGGCCCAGCTTCCAGGCATCCGTCACGCGGATGCTGTATTGCTCGATGGCTTCCGGTTCCGTGCTCTTGACCAGCAGCACGGCGATCTGGCTGCCCGTCTTGGCTTCGTAGTCGGCCAGCACGCCTTCCAGCGCCGCTTTCTGCTTGTCATCGAGCATGCCGGCGTTGTCCGTCACGCGCGCCGCCAGCGGCGGCACAGGCTGCAAGCCCTGCGCGCTGGCGGGCAAGGCTGTCCACAGCAGCAGCGCCGTCGCCAGCGCCGCCAGATAAGACCAGGCTTTCATCTTATTTGCCGAAGTTGACGGTCGGCGCGGTCGAAATGGCTTTTTCGTTTTCCACCGTGAACGAAGGCTTGACCTTGTAGCCGAAGATCATCGCCGTCAGGTTGTTCGGGAAGCTGCGCGCATGCACGTTGTAATCTTGCACGGCGGCGATGTAACGCTGGCGCGCCACGGTGATGCGGTTTTCCGTGCCTTCCAGCTGCGACTGCAAGTCGCGGAAGCTGGTGTCGGCCTTCAAATCCGGGTATTTCTCGGACACCACCATCAGGCGCGACAGGGCCGACGACAGCTGTCCCTGCACCTGCTGGAATTTCTCGAACGCGGCCGGGTCGTTCAGCACTTCGGGCGTGATCTGGAAACTGGTGGCGGCGGCGCGCGCCTTGGTCACCGCTTCCAGGGTTTCGCGCTCGTGCGTGGCATAGCCCTTGACGGTATTGACCAGGTTGGGGATCAGGTCGGCGCGGCGCTGGTACTGGTTGACCACTTCGCCCCAGGCGGCCTTGGTGGCTTCGTCCTTGCTCTGGAAGTCGTTGTAGCCGCAGCCCGTCAGGATGCCGGCCAGGACGGTGACGCTCAGGGCCAGGCGCAGCCATTTGGTGAATTGATTGGTGATTTGCATGATGGGTTCCGTGCAGAGTAAAGGAGGTGGGGCAAATATACCTGAAACGGCCCGCCATGTCGGTTTAATAAGCGCCGGCCGCCGCCTCAGCCTGCCTTCCCTGGCCTGCGCCGCGTTACAATACGGGGTTTGCAACTGAATATAGAGAAGGTGTGCCGTGAATTTCATCAATAAATTATCCGCCGCGTGGACGGCCAATAATTCCCTGCTGTGCGTGGGCCTGGACCCTGACCTGGCGAAACTGCCGGCCGAGCTGCGCGACTTGCCCGATGGAATCACCACCTTTTGCACGCGCATCATCGATGCCACGGCCGACCTGGCCTGCGCCTTCAAGCCGCAGATCGCCTATTTTGCCGCGCTGGGCGCGGAAAAGCAGCTGGAAGACATCTGCCGTTACGTGCGCGAAAATTACCCGCACATCCCGCTGATCCTCGACGCGAAACGGGGCGACATCGGCGCGACAGCCACGCAATACGCGCGCGAAGCGTTCGAACGCTACGGCGCCGACGCCGTCACCGTGAACCCCTACATGGGCGAGGATTCGCTCGACCCCTACCTGGCGTGGTCGGACCGCGGCGTGATCATCCTGTGCCGCACCTCGAACCCGGGCGGCTCGGACCTGCAATTTCTCGACACGGACGGCGAACCGCTGTACCAGCGCGTGGCGCGCCTGGTGGCCGAGAAATGGAACAAGAATGGCCAGTGCGCGCTCGTCGTCGGCGCCACCTTCCCTGAAGAGCTGGCGCAAGTGCGCGCCATCGTGGGCGACATGCCGCTGCTGGTGCCCGGCATCGGCGCCCAGGGCGGCGACATCGCCGCCACCGTCGGCGCGGGCCAGACGGCGAACGGCATGGGCATGATGATCAGCTCCTCGCGCGCCATCATCTACGCCACGCCGCAGGACGGCGAAGACTGGGCCGACGCGGCGCGCCGCGTGGCGATCGAAACGCGCGATGCGATCAATGCGCATCGTTCGGTTTAAGAATGATATACAGTTAGCCACACAGCGCCTGACAAAACCGTAGCGAGCGGAAGGGAGAGGTGGCCGAGAAGCGCAACCGTACTGAAGTACGGTGAGCATCGCAGGCCGCCTATACCGACGCGCAGTAGGTTTGGTTAGGTGCCACTAATCGCGCATGGGCGCCACCATCTCCGCGTAATCGTACAGCTCGCCCAGAATCTCTTCCCCCCGCTCATCGACGGACTCCGACAGCACGTCGATTTCCGTAAACAGCATCTCGATGGTGCGGGCGCCGCCGTCGCCGTCGAATAATCGGGCGGCGCGGTGCTGTTCCCAGCGCAGGCTTTCCGCCTCGCTCAGGGTTTGCGGGAAATTGCGGGCACGGTAGCGGAACAGCAATTCCTGCAGGCGCTCGTCGGCAAACGAGGGGCGGGCCGTGGCCAGCTTGGCCGGCGTTTCGCGGCGCAAGGATTCGAGCAGGCGGCGGTCGTCGTTGCTGACGAAACCGTTGTACAAATCCTCATCCACGTCCAGGGCCGTATTGGCGCCCGGGCGCTGGAACACTTCGGCCCAGATGGCATCCATGTTCGGCGCCGCGGCGGCCAGCTGGGCGTTGATCTTCGCCGCATCCACGTCGATGCCCCATTGCGCGGCCATGGCCGGCGACAAGGTCTTTAAATTGCCCACCAGCATGGGCGACTTGTTCAAATGGACGCTTTTCACGGGCAGGCGCGTCATCCCTTCGGGCATGGCTTCCTTGCGCGTGAACAAACGCGTGCGGATGGTGTCGGCGTCCAGCTCGAACAGTTCGCGCGGGTCGTAGGCGCAATCCCAGACGAGGATCTCGTTCTTGTTGCTCGGATGCGTGGCCAGCGGCCAGACGACGCCCAGGCAACCGCGTTCGGCGGGGAACATGCCCGACACGTGCAGGAAGGGCTGGCGCTCGCCGGCGGCCAGGTGCATGCCCATTTCGCTGGCGACCCGGTCCTTCTTGTGCAGGGCCAGGCAGAATTCGAACAGTTTCGGCTGCTTTTCGCGGATCAATCGTGCCAGGGCGATGGTGGCGCGCACGTCGGACAGCGCATCATGTGCCGCTTCGTGGGCCAGGCCATTGGCCTTGCTCAAGTGTTCCAGTTTGAAACTGGTCTGGCCATCGTCGCGCTTCGGCCATTGAATACCTTCCGGGCGCAGCGCGTGCGTCATGCGCACCACGTCGAGGATGTCCCAGCGGCCGCAATGGTTCTTCCATTCGCGCGCATACGGGTCGATCAGGTTGCGCCAGAACAGGAAGCGCGTGACTTCATCGTCGAAACGGATGGTGTTGTAGCCGACGCCGATGGTGCCCGGTTCCGAAAAGGCCGCTTCGATGGTGGCGGCGAACTGGTGTTCGGGCACGCCCAGCTGCAGACATTGCTGCGGCGTGATGCCCGTGATCAGGCACGATTGCGGGTCGGGCAGGAAATCATTTGCAGGCTGGCAATACAACATGATCGGTTCGCCGATCTCGTTGAGTTCGGCATCCGTGCGGATCGCGGCGAACTGGGCCGGGCGGTCGCGGCGCGGCTGGGCGCCAAAGGTTTCGTAGTCGTGCCAAAGAAAGGTCTGGTTAGTCATTGATGGTCGTAACTTAATGTTGCTGAATGGGTTATCCGGGCCGCTAAAAACAAGCCGCCGCTTCAGTTTTCTGAAAACCTGCCGATACTACACGAGAGGATGGTCATCATCGCGTTTCCCGCATGGTGGCATACATTGTCCGTTCAAGGAGGTCTATCGTGTCAATTCCCATCGCCGCAGGCGGCAATTCCACCCCTTCCGTGACTTCCGTCAGTCCGGGCGTTGCCGGCAAGGACGATAAAGTCCAGCAAAAGGACGGCGTCAACGCTGAAATGAGCGTGAATGACCGCAGCAAGCTGCAATTGAACGCGTCCATCATGCAGGCGTCGCTGAACGTGTCCATCGGTTCCGAGAACGAACCGCTGGCGCTGCTGTACAAGACAGCCATCACCAACATCAATGAAGCGCTGAAAGGCCAGTACGGCGACGATGCGATCCAGAACGCGGCGTCGCAGGACAACAGCGCCGAAGCGACGGCGAGCCGCATCGTCTCGCTGTCGACGGGTTTTTTTGACGCGTTCAAGAAACAGAATCCCGGCATGGACGACGATACGGCGCTGACCAAGTTCATGGACACCATCAGCGGCGGCATGGAAAAAGGCTTCAAGGAAGCGCGCGACATCCTGGGCGGCTTGAAAGTGCTGAACGGCGATATCGCCGGCAATATCGACAAGACGTATGAGCTGGTGCAGAAGGGCTATGCGGATTTCATCGCTGCGCACAGCAGCAAGAAGGATGATGCGGCCAAGCCGGATGCTGCCAAGCCGGCCGACAGCAAGGCTGCCTGAGCTACAGCATGACCCGGTTGCGGCCGCCGGCCTTCGCGCGATACAAAGCTGCGTCGGCCGCCGCGATCAGCGCTTCGTCGTCCTGTCCGGTCGCCAGGCTGGCCACGCCGAAGGAACCCGTGATGTGCGGCAGCGCGCTGCGCATATCGGCGAAGATGACGGCTTGCTGCATGCGTTCGCACAAGCGTTCGGCGACCCGCAAGGCCACGTTTTCGCTGGTATCGGGCAAGATCACCATCATTTCCTCGCCACCATAGCGCACGGCAAAATCCGTGGGCCGCAGGGCCGCGCCCAGCACTTGCGCGGCAATGCGCAGCGCCTGGTCGCCCGCCTGGTGGCCGTGCGTGTCGTTGAAACGCTTGAAATGGTCGAGGTCTATCATCACCAGCGACATCGGCGAGCCGCTGGCATGGGCCGTGACTATCATGGTCGGCAATAAATCGGTGAGCCAGGCGCGGTTGTACAAGCCCGTCAGGCTGTCGACCATCGACATCTGGCGGTAGAACTCGCCTAGTTTCTGCCGGCGGCGCAGCAGGGCGTTGGCGGCGCGGATGCGGAAAGACAGCAGCCGCAGCAGGTTGCGCGCCAGGCCGTTCGATTGTTCGATCAATTCCCAGACGACGGCCGCGTCGATCACCAGCAAGTCGGTTTCTTCCAGGGCGGAAATGGCGGCCAGGTTGCTCGCTTCATCGAGCACCGATTGTTCGCCCACGCTTTCGCCGGGCAAGACCTTGCTGACGGTGCCGTCATCCATGCCCGTGTGGATGTCGGCGGCCACGGCCAGCGAACCGCGCAAGACGATATACAGGCTGGTGCCCTGTGTGTCGGCAATGGCTTCGCCCGCTTCGAGGCGCATGACGGGGCAGGGCGCCAGCATGGCGGCCGTCTGGCTATCCGCCCCATCGCGAAATAGCTGTAAATCGCCGATGTTGCAGCCTGAAGCGCCGAAGTTGCCGATCTGTTCCACAATCACACTTTCAAAAAGCCGGCGCGCGCGAGCAGGGGGCCGGTAGCTTCATGATAGCGTAAAGCGGCCTTGGCTGTAACGGCAAAGGCTTGCTTGGTGTCACTTTCTGTGGGAAATACGACAATTATTTCATTGCCGTGTTAATAAGTTGAAATGCTTGCTGTTCTACTATGGATGTTGTCGCGCAGGAAGGTGGCTCCAGATGTGCAAAGGCAGCCTTGAACGGCTGCCTCAGTCTCTGGAAATCCTGCAGGAGGGGAGTTACTCGGCGGTTTCTTCCGCTTCGGCCGTATCGATCACGGCATTCTTGCCGGTGGCGTGGCGCTTGCTGTCTTGCAGGCGGCCCAGGGCGCTATCGATGGCGCGTTTCAGTTTGTCGGTGGCGCCGGCAACGGATTGATGCACGGTGGCGTTCTGTTCGGTCACGGCAATCGGTTGATAGCCAGCAACGCGTGCTTCCATGACGCAGCGGATATCGTCGGCGCCGCCTTTCGGGCCATTCGTGTCGCTGATATGGACTTCGATGCGGGTCAGGTTGTCGCGGAAGCGGCTCAGTGCGCTTTCAAGTACGGATTGCACATGTTCGTTCAGTCCAGCGGTGTTGGCGATGGTGCTGTCGGTATGAATATTGATTTGCATATGCTTACTCCTGTCAATTCAAAAAAAACCCATCTCAGGCGTGCTGCGGCCTGGTTGCTGCCTCATGCACATGACGTCTGTGCATGGAACTTATCTTACTCCTCTTTCCAGTATTTCAAGAGGGTGCGCACGATTAAGATGAGCTTAACCCTACACCCAGGTCAAGTTTCCTCGCGGAATCTTTTCAAGCCGGCGCCAGCTTTATCCATTGATGAGGCCGGCCGCGATATTGATCGACAGCCCCAGCACGACCAGGTTGAAGAAAAAGCTCAGCACGGATTGCCCCAGCACGATCTGCCGCATCAGCCGCGTCTGTACGGAAACGTCCGACGTTTG
Organism: Janthinobacterium aestuarii; assembly: GCF_046113285.1. NCBI lineage: Bacteria > Pseudomonadati > Pseudomonadota > Betaproteobacteria > Burkholderiales > Oxalobacteraceae > Janthinobacterium > Janthinobacterium aestuarii. Next base: position 4,928,839 of record NZ_CP142524.1, on the reverse strand, counting down.
CACGGCCACGGCGATGGTGAAGGCGAAATACAGAAAATCCCAGTAATCGGGGTTTTGCTCGTCGTCGGGAAACTTCAGGGGGCGTACTGCGGGGTCGGCCTGGTAATACAGGTGGGCATAGTGGAAGCAGAACAGGGTGCCGACGAGGAACCAGGAACCGACCAGTGTCAGGATCGTCAAGCCGTAATGCAGCGCGCGCTCGTCGGGCGCCATGTCTTTCATCGAAGACAGTTGCGAGACGATGGCCACCAGGCTCATCACGGATGCGACGGACAGGGCCGACAGCACCGTGGTGGCCCGCTCATCCTGGCGCGCCGCCATCACCTTGACCTTGTGATGGTTGGCGCGCATCATCATCCAGGCCATCGTTGCCAGGTAGAACCAGACGGCGACATTCCACGCCGTCAGCAAACGCGTCATCTGTTGCCAGGAAGAGGGCAACAGCAGGCCGACCGCCACGCCGATGGCCGTGGCCATGCTCAGGTGGGGGCGGCTGCGGATGAAGCCGTGCAAGGGAAGCGTGATTTTCATGGTGCAAGTTCGTCAGTGGCAATAGCGCATCTTAGCCTTTAGTTTGCGGTCGCGGTGGGCGTCCTGGCGGCCGCTTCCTTTTCGTGGTGGGGGAAGCGGTCCATGCGCGACAGCACGGGGAACAGCACGGCCCACACGCCCGTCACGGCCAGGGTGGCGGCGCCCCCGAAGAGCACGGCGCGCACCAGGCCGAACCAGCCGGCCGTCAAGCCCGATTCGAATTCGCCCAGCTCGTTCGAGGCGCCGATGAAGACGGCGTTGACGGCGCTGACACGGCCGCGAATCTCGTCCGGCGTCTCGAACTGCACCAGCAGGTGGCGAATGTAGACGCTGACCATGTCGCCGGCGCCCATCAGGAACAGCGCCGCCAGGGCCAGCGGGAAATAGCTGGTGCTGCCCAGCACCAGGGTGCCCAGGCCGAAGACGGCCACACCGCCGAACATCCAGGCGCCCACCCGCCGCGTGATGGGAAAGAGGGCCAGCGCGATCGAGCACAGGGCGGCGCCGGCGCCCGGCGCCGTGCGCAGCAAGCCCAGTCCGCTGGGGCCGATATGCAGCACGTCGTGCGCGAGCGCCGGCAGCAGGGCCGTGGCGCCGCCGAACAGCACGGCGAACAGGTCGAGCGAAATGGCGCCCAGCACGATGGGTTTCGACCAGACGAAGCGCAAGCCTTCGAGCAAGGTATGCCAGCTGACGGGCTCGCGCTTGACCACTTGCGGCGCCGGCGTGGTGGCGCGCATCAGCAGCACGGACAGCACCAGCAAGGCCGACGAGATCAAATACACGACCTTGGGGCCGAAGTAATACAGCAGGCCGCCCAAGGTCGGTCCCAGGATGATGGCCACGTGCGAGCTCGACGAACTGAGCGCGAGGGCGCGGCTGAAGTGTTGCGTGGGCACCATGTTGACCAGCACGGCTTGCGTGGCCGGCATCATGAAGGCGCGCGCGCTGCCGAACAGCACCAGCACGGCGAACACGGGCCAGACGATGGAAATATTGCTTAACGTAAACGCCAGCAGGGCCAGCGCGCAGGCGAGCTGCGCCGTCAGGCACCAGGCGATGATGTTGCGGCGGTTGTAGCGGTCGGCCACGTGGCCGGCCGGCAAAATCAAGACGAGGAAGGGGGCGAACTGCGCCAGGCCGATCAGGCCCAGGTCGAACAGGCTGCCCGTGATCTGGTACACCTGCCAGCCGATGGCCACGCTTTGCATCTGCACGGCGACCGTGCCCAGCACGCGGGCGGACAGGTAACAGGCGAAGTTGCGGTGACGCAGGATACTGAAGCCGTTGCCGGCAGAAGCGAGAGACATGACATTTCCAGGAAACAGCGGGGTGGGGCGGGTGACGGCAGCGGATGCCGCGCCAGCAGCACCCCGCTGTCTGGATGCTTACTTGGCCAGGTCGGCTTCCGTCGTGAAAGCGTCGGCGTAGAACTCGTCGGCTGGCAGCCGGCACAATTGCACGAAATCGCGGTGGGCCGCATCGACCATCACGGGCGCGCCGCAGGCATACACCTGATATGCGGACATGTCGGGCAAGTCGGCGATGACGGCCTGGTGCACGAAGCCCGTGCGGCCGCGCCATTCGTCTTCCGGCAAGGCTTCCGAGACGACGGGCACATAGGTGAACTGCGGCAAGTCGGCGGCCCACTGGCGGCACAGCGCGTCCATGTACAGGTCGTGCGGACGGCGGCCGCCCCAGTACAGGGTGATCGGGCGCGGGGAGCGCTCGCTGATCATGTGCTCGACGATGGCTTTCAGCGGGGCAAAGCCCGTGCCCGAGGCCAGCAGCACGACGGGCTTGTCGGAGTCTTCGCGCAGGAAGAAGGTGCCCATCGGGCCTTCGAAGCGCAGGATGTCGCGCTCCTTCATCGTGCCGAACACCTGGTCGGTGAACAGGCCGCCCGGCAGGTGGCGGATGTGCAGGGTCACGGGACCGCCTTCGGCGGGCGCGCTGGCCATGCTGTAGCTGCGGCGTTTGTTGTCACGCAACATGATTTCGATATACTGTCCGGCGCGGTAGTTGAGGCGCTCGCTGGCCGGCAACTGCAGGGTCAGCACGACGACGTCGGGGGCGACCTTCTCGATGGTGGTCACGCGCGACGGCATTTTCTTGATCGGGTAGTCGCTGCTGCCCGCCACTTCGCGCGCTTCGATGACGAGGTCGGCTTCCGTGGTGGCGCAGCAGAACAGGGAAAAGCCGGCAGCTTCCTCTTCCGGCGTCAGGGCGCGCTGCTGGTGCGCCTTGTGCTGGACGGTGCCGGCAAGCACTTTGCCCTTGCACGAGCCGCAGGCGCCATTTTTACAGCCATACGGCAAGCCCACGCCGGCGCGTATCGCCGCCGCCAGCACGGTTTCGTCCGCTTCGCAGCTGAACTGGTGGCCGCTGGGCTGAACAGTAACTTGAAAAGTCATACAATCCTTGAGATGAAAAATATGTTAATGCACTCTTTGCGCAAGCCGGTGTGCCTGCCGCGCCTGCTGATCCTCGGTTGCGGCGACGTCGGCATGCGGCTGCTGCCCCTGCTGCGCGCGCGTTTTCGCGTCTTTGCCGTCACCAGCCAGCCGGCCCGCTGCGCGCAGCTGCGCGCGGCCGGCGCCGTGCCCATCGTGGCCAATCTCGACGACCGCGCCAGCCTGAAACGGCTGGCGGGACTGGCGCCGTACGTGGTGCACCTGGCGCCGCCCCTGTCGTCGGGCTTGCTGGACCGGCGCACGCGCAATCTGGCCGCCATTTTACCCGAGCATGCCCGCATGGTGTATGTGAGTACCAGCGGCGTGTACGGCGATTGCGGCGGCGCCTGGGTCGATGAAACGCGGCCTGTGGCGCCCGCCAATGCGCGCGCGAAGCGGCGCGTCGACGCCGAACAGGTCTTGCGTGGCTGGGGCGCGCGCCGCGGCGCCACGGTGGCCATCCTGCGCGTGCCGGGCATCTATGCGGAAGACCGCCTGCCCCTGAAACGTTTGCGCGAAGGCACGCCGGCCCTGGCCGCGGATGACGACGTGTACACCAACCATATCCATGCCGATGACCTGGCGCGCATCATCGAACGGGCCTTGTGGCATGGCAAGCCGGGACGCGTGTATCACGCCAGCGATGACAGCGAACTCAAAATGGCCGAGTATTTCGATGCCGTGGCCGATACGTTTGGGCTGCCGCGCCCGCCGCGCCTGCCCCGTGCCGAGCTGCGGCAAGTGGTCACGCCGATGCTGCTGTCGTTCATGTCCGAATCGCGCCGCCTGCACAATACGCGCATCAAGCGCGAGCTGGGCGTGCGCCTGCGCTACGCGCGCGTGGCCGATGCCTTGCAGGCGCTGGCAGCCGGCGGGGGCCGCATCGGGTAAAATGGCCGGTTATCTGCGCACTTTGCTGGGCCGGCGCGCAGCGCGCCGTTCCCGCGTTGCGCCACTCACTTAAGGAAGACAGCATGAGCACCCTCACTTACGAAGCATACCTGGACGAGGTCACCACCGTCCTGACGGAATTGTACGACCTCGATGACGATGCCGCCATCAAGCTGGTCGTGGCGGCGCAGGACGCCGAATTTTTTGTCCCGCACGATGCGCATGAGGAAATGCGTACCGTGGAGCAAGCCAAGAAAGATGCGGTCGCCCTGTTCGAGCGCAAGCAGAACCGTCAGCAAACGCAGGAAAAACAACAACAGCGCGTGCGTCAGCAAAAGAAATAAAAATGGCGTGCTGTGCCTCTGGCCGTCAGGTCGCGGGGCAGCACGGGCTGCGGCGCAACGCCGGGACCGTGCCATTTGATGCAGCGCAAACGTGTCATGGCGCGCTGGCGATATGGTGAGCAATGTCGTCACGCGTCCGGGCTCTTGTGGCGGGCTCGGCATCTACAATTAGCGCGACGCTGTTTCCCGTCAGCAGGAGCGAGCCATGCGAGCTACGAGTCACCCCAGCAAGGAGCAGGTCCGCGCGTATATGCGCCGGCGCGAACGTGCGCTGCAGCCGCCGCCGCCGCCCGATGAAATTCGCCGGCAACTGGCCTGGTGCCGCATCGACGATTTTTCATGCAACTGCCTTTTGGCCACCCCGGCCGGCGTGGTCGCGCAAGGCTGGCATTTATCGACGGAAATCGCTCGCCTGGGCGCCCTCATGGCGATTGCCTGGCTCATGCGCAGCGGCGTTCCTCATTGTAAAAATTGATGACTTGCAGCAAATTTTTCCGATTTGGGTTATCCTCTAGCACATTCCAAGTGCGTCAATTCTCTTCAATTATCACAATTTTGCTTTAAGTTACGCAAAAATCAACAATAGCGTGTATTATATTGTTTGTGGCGTAAAAGCCGCATAAGTGATGGCGCTTTTTAGTGTGTTTACCCTGAATTATAGCGAAAGAGGCATTCGGCTTCTTTTTGCTCTAATACAACAAGTACGGATTTTTGATCATGTCTCTCAAACAAATTACTTCTTTGCCTACCTACAACCCGAATCGCGTCCTCGATGCGATCATCGACAAGCTGCAACTGAAAAACGATGCCGCCTTGTCGCGAGCTCTGGAAGTGGCGCCACCTGTTATCAGCAAGATTCGTCACAACACCTTGCCGATCGGCGCCACGATCCTCATCCGCATGCATGAAATCAGCGATTTCAGCATTCGTGAACTGCGCGAGTTGATGGCTGCCTAAGAGCGCCTGACAGACGGCAAACTGAGAGGTGCCGTCTGGGTAAGTCAGGCTTGCCGCGTGCGGCAGCCACATCTGTTTTCCGCCGTTCTATTGCGGGTCGCGGTTCAGTACCGGACGATCGACATAGAAGCGCCCCAGTTCCAGGCCAGTCGAAGACGATTTGACCACCGCTGCGGTCAGAGAGGCCGGCGCGCTGGAAAACGCGGTGCTGGCAGCGCCCGTCGCGCGGCCCGAATACGCCGTCGCCTGCACGGCCGCACTGGAAAACGCCGTCTGCACGGCCCGGCCCGAGTAAGCGGTGGCCTGTACCGCGGCACTGGAAAATGCTGTTTGTACCGCGCGTCCCGAATACGCTGCCTGTACCGCACGTCCCGAATACGCCGCCTGTACGGCGCGCCCCGAATACGCCGTTTCTGCGCGGATATAATCTTCTCCGAACGTCTGCTCATACAACTGCTTCATGCGCTCGCCCACGCGATGGTGCGCCGCTTCGTCGTCTTCGCCGCGCAAGCCGATGTACGGAAAGTGATGGAGGAAGTAACCGAACACCTGCTCGCAGTCCGCCGCATATTTCAGGGTGTCGAGGATGTGGTAGTGCCAGAAAGTATCGACATCCATCAGTGGCGCCGTTTCTTCCTCCGGAAACTGTTTCATCAGGATCAGGAAGCGGCGGTATTCAAATTCCACCGCATTTGCCTTTTCCAGGCTCCATCCTTCGCCTGACTCCCGGTGCATCAGCTTGACCTTGATCGCGTCCAAATTCAAATCGGCAATTGCTTTGAAACTGTCGTTCGTATCCATGAATGTCCTTTTGTAAAGAGCGTTGTGGGAAATACGGTGAAACAAGGGAAGGCGGCGGGTGTGTACTCCTGGCAAGTAGTCGAGGAATGCCTGCCCATGGCGGGCGGGCGCTGAGTTGTTCAACATCAATATTGCATCTAATTACGAAATATGCAAGCTGAGCTTGCTTCATGCGGGCGGGCGCCGATCAACTGCTGGCCCGGCTTTCTTCCTGGTAGGGAAACGCGGTGGCGTCCGCGCCCAGCGGTACGCTGACGTGTACGCTCATGCCGGCGCCGGGGCTGCTTTCGATGTAGAAAGTGCCGCCCAGCAACTTGATGCGTTCCTCGATGCCCACCAGGCCAAACGAGCCCAGCTTGTTGCGCCCGTCGATGGCCGCGCCCACGCCGTTGTCGCTGATGCTCATCGATACCGTATCGCGGCACTTCTCCAGCTTGACCTGCACGCGGCTGGCATTCGCATGCTGGGAAATATTGCTGAGCGACTCTTGCAGGATACGGAACAGGGCCGTCGCGCACTGGTCGCTGAGGCAAATGTCGCCATGGCTTTCATGCACTTCGCAGGCGATGCCCGTGCGCTGGCGAAATTGCGCCACCTGCCATTCGACGGCCGCATTCACGCCCAGGTCCAGCACGGTAGGGCGCAAGTCGTTGATGATCTGCCGCACGCTCTTGATGGTGGCGTCGATCTGCTCCAGGGTCGAGCGGGCGCGCGCGTTCAGGCGCGGGTGGCGGCGCTGCGTGCGCGAGGCCAGCATGTCCGCATCGATGCGCAGCACCAGCAGGTTTTGTCCCAGGTCGTCGTGGATTTCGCGCGCGATGCGCTTGCGCTCTTCTTCCTTGATCTGGTCGGCGTGGGCCGCCAGCCGGCGCAGTTTCTGGTGCGACAGCTGCAGGCGGATCTGGCTGGCGCGCAATTCCTCCGTCATGCCCGTCGCCATCTGGATGGCGCGCCGGCGCGACGACGCCAGCGTGTGGAACAGCATGTACAGCAGCATGGCGCTGGCAAAGCCGATCAGCAGGGCCAGCCATGGCAAGAAGGCGTCGAAGCGCGTATACAGGTCGCTCTTGCGCACGCTGAACAGCGCTTGCCAGACGCGGCCATTGTGTTCAATCAGCATCGTGCTGCTCAGGTAGCGGCCCGAACTGCCGGGCAGCCACCACGGCGCATGCATGCCCGCCGTCGTGCTGTCGAAGATGGGACGCATGTCGTGCGGCAAGTTCAGTGCTTCGCGCGCCTGGGGGCCGATATCGAACAGGGTCAGGCGCACGTTACGCACCGGCATGTCGGCCAGCGCGCTGCGCATCATTGTCACCAGGTCGTAGCCGATGCCGACGGAACCCTGGTAAGCGGCGCGCCGCTGCTCCACCGTATCGACCGGCATGCCGTAGCGGTACACGGGCAGGCGCATGGCCATGCCTGTCAATTGGGGCCGGCCTTCCATCGGCACGGGCACGCCGGAATTGCTGACCTGCCCGGAATCGCGCGACTGCGCCAGCATTTCCGCGATCAGGGGGCGCGCGGCGATGTCATTGCCATACTTTTCCGGGGCGCTGGCAATCGGCTCGATGTACACCAGCACGGAATAACGGGCGCGCGGGGCGGGTGGATGGATGGCAAACGCCGGATAGCCGTCGCGCCCGGGCGGATAGTCGCGCTGCATGGCCGCTTCGAAGGCGCTGCGCTGCGCGTCGTCGAGTTCCTGGCTGTAATTGAGATTCATCACGCCCGGGTAGTTCTGTTGCAGGGCAATGTTTGCCACATAGCGGTGGAATTGCTCCCGGCTCACGTGTGCGTTGGCGTGGAACAGGCTGGCCGTGCCGCGCAGCAGGTTGGCATACGACTTGACGCGCGATTCGATGTTTTTCCGCGTATTGCGGGCCAGATTGTCGAACAGCTCGCTGGCGTCGTTTTCGATCGACAGCGAGGCAGCCATGTAGAACAGCAAGCCCACCACCATCGACATCACGAAGCCGAGCAGCCAGAGCGGTCTTTTTTCAGCAGATAAGGGGTGTTCGCTGGCAGTAGAAGACATCGCCATCCGCATCAGGAAGAGGAATCGGGGGCCGCCTGGGCGACTGTGTTATACAAGCGCTATTGAAATTGCAAATTGCTCAATAGCTGCCTAATATACAAAATTATCGTGAATGTAGTCAACAGGCAATATTCTGGGGTGACATATGTTCTTGAAACGAAAAAAAACCGCCGCAGCGGTTTTTTTGTGGGTCGTCCGGCGCCTTATTTTGCGGGCTGCCAGCTGTCTTTCAGGGTGACGATGCGGTTGAAGACGGGCTTGCCAGGCTGGCTATCGACCCGGTCGGCCGCGAAGTAGCCGTGGCGCTCGAACTGGAAGCGCTGTTCCGGCTGGGCCAGTTCCGCGCCCGGTTCCAGCCACGCCTGCACCACTTCCTTGGCCAGCGGGTTCAGGGCCAGCTTGAAGTCCTTGCCGCCCGCGTCCGGCTGCGGGTCCGTAAACAGGCGGTCGTACAGGCGTACTTCGGCGGGAATCGCCGTCGGCGCGCTGACCCAGTGCATATTGCCCTTGACCTTGTAGTTGGCGCTGCCTTCCGTGCCAGACTTGCTGTCCGGGAAATAGTTGCAATGCACGGCGATGACCTTGCCTTCGGCATCCTTGTCAAAGCCCGTGCACTCGATCACATAGCCGTAGCGCAGGCGAACCTTGCTGCCCGGCTTGTCGTCGATGGGCGGATACAGGCGGAAATAGCCCTTGTTCGGCACTTCCATGAAGTCGTCTTCCTCGATCCACAGCTCGCGCGAGATGGGGAAGGTGCGCAAGCCCCGTTCCGGGAAGTGCGGGTGCACGGGCGCCGTGCACTCGACGCTCTCGTTTTCGGGGAAGTTGTCAATAATCAACTTCAGCGGACGCAGCACGGCCACCGTGCGCGGCGCCTTCGGGTCCAGGTCTTCGCGTAAACAGCCTTCGAGCACGCTATAGTCGATCCAGCCGTCGGATTTCGTCACCCCCGTGCGTTCGCACATCAATTGGATCGCTTCCGGCGTGTAGCCGCGGCGGCGCATGCCCACCAGGGTCGGCATGCGGGGGTCGTCCCAGCCGTCGACGATGTGTTCTTCCACCAGCTGGCGCAGCTTGCGCTTGCTGGTGACGATGTACGTCAGGTTCAGGCGCGAGAACTCGAACTGGCGCGGCACCGGTTGCTGGAAGAAGCCGCCGGCCGACAGGGTTTCCAGCAGCCAGTCGTAGAACGGACGGTGGTCCTGGAATTCCAGCGTGCAGATCGAATGCGTGATGTTTTCCAGCGCGTCCGAGATCGGGTGCGTGTAGTCGTACATCGGATAGATGCACCAGGCGTCGCCCGTGCGGTGGTGATGCGCGTGGCGGATGCGGTAGATGGCCGGGTCGCGCAAGTTCATGTTCGGCGAACTCATGGCATCTTCGCTCATCTTCGCGCGCAGGATGTGCTCGCCATCCTTGAACTGGCCCGCCTTCATGGCGCGGAACAGGGCCAGCGATTCGTCGCGCGGACGGTCGCGGAACGGCGAATTCTTGCCGGCCTGGCCGAAATTGCCCCGGTTGGCGGCCATGTCTTCGGCGCTCTGGCTGTCCACGTAGGCAAAGCCGGCCGTGATCAGGTACTCGGCCATCGCGTACAGCTGGTCGAAATAATCGCTCGCGTAGTGCAGGTGGCTCTGGCCATCGGCAGTCTTCGGCTCCCAGTCAAAGCCCAGCCATTTCACGCTGTCCATGATGGTGTCGACGTATTCCTGCTCTTCCTTGGCCGGATTGGTGTCGTCGAAGCGCAAGTTGCACTGGCCGGCGTAATCGCGCGCCAGGCCGAAGTTGACGCAGATCGACTTGGCGTGGCCCACGTGCAGGTAGCCGTTCGGCTCCGGCGGGAAACGCGTGATCACCTGGGGCAGGCCGGGACGCACGTGCGCGCCGGCAGCCAGGTCGGCTTCGATGATGTTACGCAAGAAATTGGGCGCCAGCGCTGGCGCGGCGGTATTCGGTTTATCGTTGCTCATTGATCAATGCGGAAGAGTGACAGTAAAAAGCATTTTACCGTACCGCAAGCGCTTTATAAGCACGTATTTGGCCCCATATCCCAGCATGCAAGCGACGCGGGCGCCGTTCTATAGGATAATTCGCCTTTAATTAGCAAACAAAACGTGACCCCGGAGCCATTTATGGAAAATTTGTATAACGTCCTCGGTGTCGCGCCCAATGCCAGCGACGATGAAATCAAGAAGGTTTACCGTTCGCTGGCCATGCGCTTCCACCCCGACCGCAACCAGGCCCCCGGCGCCGAGGCGCGCTTCAAGAGCGTCACCAAGGCGTATGAAATCCTGGCCGACCCGGCCAAGCGCGCCGAATACGACCAGAGCGTGAACCACCGCATCATCATCGATCCGGAAGCGGAAGCCTATGCCCTGTGGTGCGGCGTGTTCCGCCTTCACGGCACCGTCCTTCCTGCGGACTGAGGGCGTCTCACATAACCTACTGCGCGTCGTGATTTGCGGCCTGCGATGCTCACCGTACTAAAGTACGGTTGCGCTTCTTAGGCCAACGGGGGCGCCGAGCCTCACTGCCGCTCGCTACGGTTGTGTGAGACGCGGTACAGTCCGGATGATTTTAAAAACAACAACAACGGCGCTTTTAATGTAACAGCGCCGCGCATCACATTGGAAAGCACAGCATGAGAAGAGTACACCCTGAATTCGCGTACCAGTCGCGCGAGCTGGAAGGCCAGATCGACGGCATCCTTGGCGACCCGCCGAACCGCAAGAACTACAAAAGCATGGTCGACGCGCTGGTGAGCGAGTACGCGAGCGGCGGCGGCATCGAAGACGTGAACATGCTGGCCTTCGCGCTGGTCGATCACATCACCTTCAGCGACCCGAAGGGCTTGCTGGCCGAAAGCGAAGACTACGAGTTCGGCGACCCGTCCCGCGTGTTTTCCATGGCCGCGTGCGCCGCGCCGGAAGCGGCGAAGATGTACGCCGCCATCGAAGAGAGCTTCCCCGACCTGGCGCGCCAGGCCATCATCACGGCCTTCCTGCACAAGAATCCGCGCCTGTGGGACGACGACGACCAGTCGCTCGACCAGCTGGCTGCCAATGACGACGGCGACGACGAGCACGATGAAGACGAAGCCACCGACGATTTCGCCCAGATGTTTGACCAGGATGGAGATGACCATGGCCGATAATGAACAAAAAAGCAACCTGCCCGCGCTGACGAAGCAGGTCACGGAACTGGTGCTATCCGGTTCGCTGGGCCACGCCGAGCAGGCGTTTGCGGACGCGGCCGACCAGTACGGCGACCTGGCCGTGGTGGAAGTGCTGAGCGCCATCCCGCCGCAAGTGACGGCCCTGCACCTGGCCGGCTTCGACGGCGGCAAGATGTCGCTGGCCACCTTGCTGGTGCCGCCGAAAGCCTGGGCCGACAGCCTGGCCTTCATCGCCGCCACCTGGAGCGATGACCAGATCGAGGATGATCCGGAACGCATCGCCGAAGCGCTGTTCGCGCACATCCACGGCGTGGTGTTTTCCACCGACGACGCCGAGCGCCGCCGCGAGCTGCTGCTCGAAGCATCCGCCACCGACTGGGGCGCCACGGCGTTCGCCATTTTGTTCTCGATGGCGCCGAAGGAAATCCTCGAAGTGGCGGGAGAGATCGTCATCAAGGGACCGTACGTGACGGGCGTGACTTCGTCCGACAATGACATCGTGCCGCTGGCCATCGAACTGGCGCAAGCGAATGAAGACGGCTGGGACCGCTCGCTGTTCGAACTGTTCCCCGACTTCCGCCACAGCGCCGACCTGGCCGACGCGGAATACTCGGACGACCCGGATGAAGAACCGACCATGTTGCAGCGCAGTACCAAGGAATTGCTGTACCGTCTGCGCAAGCAAGTGCCGAGCACGCGCAGCGCGCCGCGTTCCAGCACGCGCCGCAGCCTGGGCACGGGCATCTTCTCGTAATGAAAGCAGGGAATCACTAATGCTGCCAGCAATTGTTGTAGAGAATCTTCCGCGCCTGGTGCGCGCCATCAAGCTGTTGCCGGGCGACCCGCGCGAAGACGCGGCGCTGAACCTGGCCGACGAATTGACGGGCATCACGGCCATGGTGGCCGAGAAGTTCACGAATGAACGCACGGCCGACGGCATCCAGAAGGCGCTGTACCTGACTGTGGGCGGCGTGTCGCTGGGCCTGGAGCAGGCCGTCACGCATGAGGGCGACCAGGCCGCCCTCGACTTCCTTGTCGAGCACGGCGCCGAACACGCGTTCCAGGTCGGCTTTCGCCTGATCAAGGACCTGTCGCAGCTGCCGGAAGACGCCCTCGTCGGCGAATACGACCAGGATCCCGTCTACCTGCAGCGCCGTTTGCGCGAGCTGTTCATCGATATTTGCCAGGCCGATCCGAACCAGAACTGGGCCGGCTATGAAAAGTATGCGTTGCAGTTGCAACAGCGCAAGGAAGTGCAAGCCGTCGTGCGCCTGGCCGGCTGGCTGCGCCGTCACCACGACAACGGCCCCGTCAGCGACAGCGATTTGAATGCCGAGGGCGTCATCGCCCTGGCCATCATCTTCGCCATCGAAGGCGGCGGGCGCATCGTGGCGCGCACGGGGCAAAAGGAGTTTGAACGTTTCGTGCGTTCCGTGCGCAAGAACAAGCCCGACTTCGAGGAAGGCTGGGCCGCCCTGGTGGCCAAGGTGCCCGTGCAGCACCATCCGGTGTTGCTCGACCGCATCGCTTCCTACCGCCGCAGCTGCACCGTCGTGCAGAAAATCCTCACGCGGGCCAGCATGAAGAGCCTGTTCGAGGACCTGGAGAATTACGCGGGTTCCGAGCTTGACGCGGATTATTCGTGATCGCTGGTGTCGGATTACGCGGCGGCTTCGCCACCGCTAATCCGACCTACGCCGGCGCGCGTGCCGTAGGTAGGCTTAGCTGCGGCACAGCCGCAGCGTAAGCCGACACGCCGGCCTACGCTCCCCCTTCCATGGCCGCTTCCTCGGCCAGCTTGACGAATGCCGCTACCAGCGGCGACGTCTCTTCTTCTCGTTGTGCAAGTAATAAACTGGTGGTCGCCTGCGGGTCGGCGATGGGGCGGTAGCACACGCCATCCATGCGGATGCGGTCGAACGAGGCGGGCAGCACGGAAATGCCGCAGCCGGCCGCCACCAGGCCGATGATGGTCGATGCTTCGCCCGCTTCCTGCGTGACCTGGGGCACGAAGCCGGCGGCCTTGCACAGTCGAAAAATCTGCGGATAAATCCCGGTGCCCGCATCCTTGGGATACATGACAAAGCCTTCGCCCGCCATGTCGGCAATCGCGATGCTGTCCTTGGCCGCCAGCGCGTGGGCGACGGGCAGCACGAGGAACAGCGGGTCCTGGCGCAATTCGGTCAGGCGGATGTCGTCCGGGTACGTCGTTTCCGGCGGGCGCACGAAACCCAGGTCCATCGTCCTGCCCGAGATCGCTTCCAGTTGATGCAATGTCGCCATTTCATGCAAGGTCAAGGTGACGTGCGGGAATTGCTGGCGGTAGCGGTTGATGACGGTCGCGAAGTAGGGTGTGAACGGCGTGGAAAAGGTAAAACCGATGCGCAATTCGCCCGCTTCGCCCCGCTGTGCCCGGCGCGCCGTGACGGCCGCCTGTTCCGACAGGGCCAGGATGCGCCGCGCATCGTCGAGAAACAGCGCGCCTGCCTGCGTCAGCCGCACGGAGCGCTTGTTGCGCTCGAACAACTGCGCACCGAGTTCCGCTTCCAGCGCCTGGATTTGCTGGCTCAGCGGCGGCTGGCCGATGTGCAGGCGCTCGGCCGCGCGCGTGAAATGCAGCTCTTCGGCAACGGCGACAAAGTAACGGAGGTGGCGCAGTTCCATATAAGTAATATTTTAAAAGTATGAGTTGGGCCTTGAATATATATTGGACGATATGAGTTGGCAATCCTAAGATGAAGACTCGCTTCCTTTCCGAAACACGGCCATGTCTGATTCATCGCTTGCCTTTGCCCCCGCCACCTCGTCTGCCATCCCGGTTTCTCCCGCCGCACCCGCGCCCCGCACGGCCATCGCCAAGGGCTCGATCGAATTCAAGCGCAGCAACCGCGCCCTGTTCTTCGGCGGCTTTTCCACCTTCAGCTTGCTGTATTGCATCCAGCCCCTGTTCCCGCTGCTGTCGCACCAGTTTCATCTGACGCCCGCGCAAAGCAGCTGGTCGCTGTCCGTGTCGAGCGGCTTGCTGGCCATCTCGCTGGTGCTGCTCAGTGCCGTCTCGGACCGGGTCGGCCGCAAGCCGCTGATGGTGGCGTCGATGTTTTCCGCCGCGATATTGACGATCTTGTCCGCCTTCGCCCAGGATTATGCGCAACTGCTGGCCATCCGCGCGGCGCTGGGCATTGCCTTGGGCGGCATGCCGGCCGTGGCCATGGCTTACCTGGGCGAGGAAATCGAGGGGCCGTCGCTGGGCCTGTCGATGGGCTTGTATATTGCAGGCAGCGCGTTTGGCGGCATGTCGGGACGCTTGATCGCTTCCATGCTCAGCGATTTCCTGTCGTGGCGCTGGGCCCTGGGCGTGCTGGGCGTGGCCGGCGTGTTGGCGGCGGCGGAATTCTGGCGCAGCCTGCCCGCGTCGAAGAACTTCGTGCCCAGCACCAAAGGCTGGAATGCGCTGCCGCACGCGATCAAGCAACATTTTTCCGACCAGGGCTTGCCGTGGCTGTTCTGTCTGGCGTTCGTGCTGATGGGCTGTTTTGTCAGCCTGTATAACTACATCGGCTACCGCTTGCTGGCCGCACCATTTGGCTTGCGCCAGAGCACCGTCGGTTTGCTGGCCTTTCTGTACCTGATCGGCATCTTCAGTTCCGTCTGGGCGGGCCGCCTGGTGGACCGGCTGGGGCGCCGGGGCGTGCTGTGGATCATGCTGTCGGTGATGCTGTCCGGCATAGTATTGACCCTGTTCGACTCGCTGCCGCTGATCGTCATCGGCATGGCGCTGGCTACCTTCGGTTTCTTTGCCTCGCACTCGATCGCCAGCAGCTGGGTTAGCCGCCGCGCCCGCGCGCCGCAGGCGCTGGCCTCGGCCTTCTATCTGCTGTTCTATTATTTGGGGTCAAGCCTGATCGGTTCCGCCTCGGGCATGATGTGGGGCTTCGACGGCTGGACGGGCGTCATCATCATGCTGGGCGTATGCCTGGGCGGCGGCGTGCTGATCGCCTTGCGCCTGCGCCATCTGCAGCCGCTGGGGGCGCGCGAAGCGGTGGGCTGAGCCCGGCTATTTGGGGCAGTTGCCGATCATCGTTTCCCCCTGCTTGCCCGCGCGCGTGGTCACGCACAAGGTGCCCAGCGCGCTGGTGATTTTATACGTGCGGCTGCCCCTGGCCTCATTCGCGCCCACTTCCTCGATTTTCGATGCCTCGTACCATTTCGGCGGCACGGCTGCGTAGGCTTCGGCAAAGCCTTGCTGCATGCGCTTGAAGCCCGTGTCCTCCAGTTTTTGTTCTCCCCGCTGGGGGAATTCCTTGCGCAAATCCTTGTCGATCTTGCCCACGTCGCGCTTGGCTTGCGCCAGGATGTCGGCGGCGCTGGGCGCTGGCGGCGCCGTGATCGCTTCCTGCATTGCCGGTGCTGGCGCGGGCTCGGCGGCGGGCGCGGGCAGGGGGCGGCTGACGGGCGCCGGTATGGTTCGGCGCGGCACACGTTCAGCGGCCGGTTTTGTGCTGCGCAAGGCTATCGGCTTGGGCGGCGCAGGGGGCGTGTAGCGCAGCCAGGCGATGGCCGGGCCCTGCGGCAAGTGCTCGTCAACGGCAAGGCGGGGGCGCGACTGCAGGATCACATAGGCCAGCCCCGCGTGCAGCAGGACGATCAGCAGCAGGCCGGGAGCGCGGCGGGGCAGGGGTGGCAGCGAGGTCATGGAGGGCATGGTGGTTCAGGTACGCCAATGTATCTGAAGGATTTGATAATTATCTAGAATGTCACAAGCGCTTACAAAGAAATGCCCCATGGAAATTTCAATGCCATGGCGCGTGGCGGGGAACCTTGGGCCGGCCTGACGATCCAACTCTCGATACCATGGGAGGACAGATCATGATGCAGGTAAAGGAAGTGGCACGGCGCTTTGGCGCCATCGAACACGCGATCGGCCAGGCGGCCCAGTTGTGCGGCAAGCAGCAGGGCATGCCGATGGACTTGAAGGATTGCATCGATCAGCTGGACCAGCAAAAGAGCGCCGTGCGGCAAGCCATCGACACGCAGGACGATGCGCGCATCCGCCAAGCCGTCGACCAGATGGAGTCGCTGGGCGACCGCGCCAAACGGGCGTGCGGCACGGCGACCAGCGTGACGCCGGAAATGAAGAGCGCCGTGCTCAAGGTCCACGATGAACTATCGGACCTGAAGCATCAGCTCCACTAGAACCTGGCTCTTGTGCGCCCTACATCTGCCGGAACAGATGGGCATATAAAGGGCTGACACGCAGTTGCGCCGGATGCTGGCGCAGGGTCAGCGACAGCTTGCCCGCCTCGTCGCGCACGGCCGTGGCGATGGCGCTGGCATTGACGATGGTGCCCCGGTGGATTTGCCAGAATTGTTGCGGGTCCAGCTGGGGCAAAAGTTCCTTCAGGCTCGTGCGTATCAGCGCTTCGCTGTCCTGGCACACGACGTTGATGTATTTGTCCAGCGCCTCGAAATACACGACGTCGGCCAGCGCGATCATGCGCACGCTGTTGCCCACGGCCGCCCGTATCATTTGCAGGCGCGGCGCGGGCGGCACCATGGCCTGCAACTGGGCCAGCAGGCGGGCCAGGTTGTCGTCGCTGGGGGCCGCTGTGACGGTTGCCGCCACCGGCGCCGCCGCAGTGGCTGCCGCCGCTGGCGTTGCTCTCCCGCTGGCGCCGGCGCTGTCGCGCAGGCGTTGCTGCAAGCGTTCCACCGTCTTGCCCAGGCGCGCATCGTTGACGGGTTTTAAGACGTAATCGGCGGCCGCGTGCTCGAAGGCGGCCAGCGCATATTCGTCGTAGGCGGTAACAAACACGATGTGAGGGAACGCGATGCCGTCCGGCCACTGTTCGGCCAGCTCTTCGGCCGCTTCCAGGCCTGTCTTGCCCGGCATCTTGATGTCGAGAAATAGTATGTCGGGCTGCAGCGCCAGGCCTTGCTGCAAGGCTTCCACGCCATTGGCGCAGGTGGCAACGATGTCGAGTTCCGGCCATAGCCGGCGCAGGGCATGCGCGAGGGCGGCGGCGAGTATGGGTTCGTCTTCGGCGATCAGGGCGCGCGGGGGGGAACTTGTCATGGCGTGGGGCTCGTGGTGGTGGAGTGTATCGGTAATTGAAGGCGGGCGATGACGCCTGCCGGTGTGTTGGGGGCCAGCGATAGGCTGGCGGCTTCGCCATGCATGCCGTGCAGCCGTTCGCGGATATTCGCCACGCCCAGCTGCGTGCCCTTGGTCTGGCCCGGATGGTCGAGGCCCAGACCATCGTCCGCAACCGTCAGGATCAGCACGCTGCCGTCCGTGGATGCCTGCACGTGGATATGGCCGCCTTCGATCTTCGGTTCCAGGCCGTGCTGGATGGCGTTTTCCACCAGCGGCTGCAGCAGCATGGGCGGCACCTTGATATCGCGCAAGGCCTCGGGCAAGTCCAGCGCATAGCTCAGGCGCGCACCCATGCGTATCGACATCAGGCCCAGGTAGGCTTGCATCAGGGAAAACTCCTGCGCGAGGGTGGTGGACCCGGCGCGCGAGGAACTCAAGGTGGCGCGCAGGTACTGGATCAGCTGGTCGAGCAGCAGCTGGGCGCGGTCCGGATCAAAGCTGATCAGGCCCTGCAGGTTGGCCAGGGTGTTGAACAGCATGTGCGGTTCGATCTGCGCCTGCAGCAATTGCAGCTGCGCCTGCATGGCCTGGCGCGCCACGGATTCGGCGCGGGCCTTTTCCTCGGCGGCGATCATTTGCAGGCGGGCAATCTTTTCGCGGCTGGAGAAAAACAGCACGGCGCCGCCCGTGGCCAGCAGGGTGAACACGAGCGTGCCCATCATTTGCGTGGGCAACAGCTTGTCGAAGCCGCCCACGTCCACGCCCGTCAGCCAGCCGAACAGAACCAGGCCCAGCATTTGCGCCACGGGCACGGATAGCAGGATGATGAGCATGAAGGGCAGGAGTCTGGGCCGCTGGTCCGCACCCCATAAAGTCAGGCGCATGCCGTCGATCAGCAGGAAGGCGATCGTGCCGATGCACATCGAGGCGATCAGGTTTTGTCCGAAATGGCTGCCCGGATTGAGGATGAAGGTAATGACCAGCGCGCAGATCGCGTTCAGCACCAGCGCATAGCGAGAGTCGAGCAGCATGCGGTAGTAGGGAAAGCGGCGTCTGGCGGGGGCGTCGGCGGAAGGGGCGTCTGAGTTCATGGAAGTGTCTGCTGGTAGCGATGGGGCATTGTGTGCCAGCGCAGGCCAGGGCGCAACAGGGCTGCGACGAAACGGTGCCGGCGCGTCGCCATTCGCAGCGTCGCGCCGCCAAACGGGGCCGCTTTACTTTTCACGATGGGCGCGGGATAGTATGGCAAGACAGTCTTTGCTATAAAGGAAACCTCATGTGGCCCTACCCACGCACCCTGGCGCACCGCGGCGGCGGCACCCTGGCGCCTGAAAACACCCTGGCTGCTCTGCGCTGCGGCCTGGCTTACGGCTACCGCGCCGTGGAATTCGACGTCATGCTGGCGTCCGACGGCGTGCCCGTCGTCGTGCACGACCCCGAGCTGGGCCGCACGGTGGCCGGCAGCGGCCACGTCAACGATTACACGGCCGCACAGCTGGGAACGATGGAGGCGGGCGCCTGGTTCGGCCCGCAGTTTGCGGGCGAGGGCGTGCCCACGTTCGAGGCCGTGGCGGCGTATTGCAAGGCGCAGCACATCTGGATGAATATCGAGATCAAGCCGGCGCCCGGCTTCGACGTGCCGACGGGCGAGACGGTGGCGCAGGCCACGCGCGATTATTTTGCAAAGGAAATTGCTGAAGGAGAGTTATTGCCCTTGCTCTCGTCGTTCAGCATCGCCGCCCTGGAAGCGGCGCGCCAGGCGGCCCCGGAACTGGCGCGCGGCTGGCTGGTCGAACGGATACCGGACGACTGGGCGAACACGGCGAAGGAACTGGATGTGGTGGCGATCCATTGCGACCACACGCAACTGACGCGCGCGCTGGCGCTGGCAGTCAAAGAGGAGGGATTGGGGCTGTTCTGCTACACCGTCAACACGCCCGAACGGGCCAGCGAGCTGCTGGCCTGGGGCGTGGATGGGTTTTGCACGGACAGGATAGATTTGATCGGAGCGACGGAATAATGCGATGCATACTCAGCGGAGATCCGGGGTCAGTCCCTTCGGGAGTGGAATTTTCCCCATTGGAAAAAATTCCCCCGGACGGGTCTGACCCCGGCAGTTGTCCGGACCATGGTGTTGTCGGCTTACGCGCTTGCGCGCTAAGCCGACCTACGTTTCAAGCAGCTTAGAAAGTCACGCGCATGCCGACGGTGACATTGCGCCCCGTCAAAGGCGCCGCATTCTTGATGAATGAAGTGTGGCTGTACGCCAGCTCATTCGTCAGGTTGTTCGCCTTGATGTAGAACTGGGCCGGCGTCGTGCCGATGCGCGTGTCGTAGTTGGCGGACAGGTTCAGCATGTTGTAGCCCGGGGTTGCCGTTTCGAACGCGGCCACCTTGTCTTGCTTGCCCACGCGGTAGAACTCGGCCACGCCGCTCCATGCCTGCCAGTTGGCATCGACCTTCACGCCAAAACGCTGGGCCGGAATGCGCGGCAAGTTGCCACCATCGTTGGCCAGCTTGGCCCGCACGTAGTCGCCGAACACGCTGGCGCCGAACATGGGGTTCAGTTGCTGGCGCACTTGCCCTTCCACGCCCGTGAACGTGGCGTCGCGCTGGGCGTACTGGATCAGCTGGAAGCCTTCGTGGCTGTCCAGCGTGCTGCCGAAGATGTAGTTGTCGACCTTGTTGCGGTAGGCGCTGGCCGAGAAGGTCGTGGCGCCCGCATATTTGCGCAGGGTCAAGTCGATATTGTTCGACGTTTCCTTGCCCAGGTTTTGATTGCCCAGTTCATACGTGGCCGTGGCCATGTGCACGCCGTGCGCATACAGTTCCTCGGCGCTGGGCAAACGGTGCGTGCGCGAGATGGTCGAGCCGAGCGAATACTGGGGCGCGAATTTCCACACGGCGCCCAGCGAGACCGACGTGCCCTTGGCGCTGCGGTCTTGCAGGGTGGCGCTATCGACCGCGATGTCTTGCCACTCGTGGCGCAAGCCCGCTTCGAAGCGCCATTGGTCGAGCTTGTATTCTTCCACCAGGAAGGCCGCGTGTTTCTTCGTGACCGTCGGCGCCACGTAGGCTTCCTCGCCCAGGGCGGAGAAATCGCGCTTCGACGTTTGCAGGCCGACGACGCCGCGCCAGCCGAAGACGGGATGGTGTTCCATTTCCAGGCGCGCGTCGTGGCCCTTGTTTTTAAACGTGGTGGCGATTTCCGTGCCTTCGATTTCATCGTGCTTGTAATCGGTAAACGACGCGCGCAGGCGCAGCTTGGCGAAGCCGGGCACGGGGTCGCGCAATTCGCCGCGCACATCCCAGCGCTCGCTCTTCAGTTTCACGTAGGGCACGCTTTCATGCTCGTGATCGTGGTCATGTTCCTCTTCGTCGCCGTGGCCGTGGCCTTCATGACCGCCGCAGTGCAGGTGGGTGCCATGCGGGTGGCAGCTCTCGAATTCATGGTTGTGGCCAGGCAAGCCGTATTCCGCATGCTGGCTGGTGAAGGCCAGGCCCAGGAAGCCGCGTTCACCCACCCACGACACGCCCACGCTGCCCGTGTCCGTCTTGTTGTAGCTGCCGGCCACTTTGGAGCCGCCTTCCCAGCCGCTACCGACCTTGTATTCCTTCGCATCGCGCTTGACGCCTTCCGCGTGGAAGGCGATGTTGCCGGAGCCGCCAGTCACTTCAAAGGCGCCCGCCTTGTCGCGCGCTGCCGAGTTGGCGCGTACTTCCGCGCTGCCTTCGAAGCCCTTGGCCGGCACGCGGGTGGGGATTTTCTTGTCGATCACATTGACGACGCCGCCGACGGCACCGCCGCCGTAGGCCAGCGCGGACGGGCCGCGCAAGACTTCAATCTGTTCCGACAGCATCGGTTCGGCCGCGACGGCATGGTCGGGGCTGATGGTCGACGCATCCTGCACTTCGGCGCCATCGGACAGGATCTTCACACGGGGACCATCCATGCCGCGGATGATGGGGCGGCTGGCGCCGGCGCCGAAATGGCTGGACGTGATGCCGGGCTGGCCGGCCAGGGTTTCGCCCAGGGTCGCTGACCTTGCCAGCACCAGTGCCTCGCCTTCCAGCACGGTCACGGGCGTGCTCATATCGTCGCTGCCCAGGGCCAGTGCGCTGGCCGAAACGGTGACGGCAGGCAAGGTGGCGGCCTGTTGCGCCAGGGCGCTGGCGGGGGCGGCAAAGGCCAGCATGATGGCCAGCGCGAGGGGAGTTGGTTGGTGAGGACGGACGGACATGGGCAAGAATTCCTTTATCAGCTATCGGTGTTGGCAGGGTTGGGGCAGCGCATGAACAGGAAATAGCCTGCCCTAAGATGATAATGATAACCCATTATCATTAATGTGTGGCAGTTTTCCGGGCAGTAGATACAGGCGGATGGTGTATTCTGTCGGCTATGGAACGCACAACACGTCAAAAAACCGCTATTCAAGCCGCCATCGAGTCGGCCCAGCGCCCCCTGTCGGCGCAGGAAATCCTCGAACAGGCCAGCTTGCAGGTGACGCAGCTGGGCATCGCCACCGTTTACCGCAACCTGAAATCGCTGGTGTTGGAGGAAAAGGTGCACGTGGTGACCTTGCCGGGCGAAAACCCGCGCTACGAGTCGAACACGGCCGCCAATCACCACCATCACCATTTCCAGTGCACCACGTGTCAGCGCGTGTTCGATGTGCATGATTGCCCGGGCGACTTGAAGCGCATGGCGCCGCAAGGCTTTATTGTCGAGCGCCACGAACTGACCCTGTACGGCCGCTGCGCCGATTGCAATGCGGCCGCCGGCGCCAGTGCGGTCGCCGCCGGTGCCGCCCCGCACGCCTGCGCCAGCGGCCACGACCCGGCCTGAGCGGGCAGGCTGTCGATGTTGGCACGTGCGCAACAATGCCCGTGCCGGCCGTCAATGCCGCACCCCATATCACGTATAATCTTCCCTTTAAAGCTGCCGCCACTCTTTGCCAAAAAAACATGAAATCAACTGAAATCCGCGACAAGTTCCTCAAATTTTTCGAGTCCAAGGGCCATTCCATCGTCCGTTCCAGCTCCCTGGTGCCAGGCAACGATCCGACCTTGCTGTTGACGAACAGCGGCATGGTGCAGTTCAAGGATGTGTTTACGGGCACGGACAGCCGTCCGTACACGCGCGCCACCTCCGTGCAGCGCTGCGTGCGCGCCGGCGGCAAGCACAACGATCTGGAAAACGTCGGCTATACGGCGCGCCACCATACGTTCTTTGAAATGCTGGGCAATTTCAGCTTCGGCGACTATTTCAAGCGCGACGCGATCCAGTACGCATGGGAACTGCTGACCAAAGTGTACGGCTTGCCGGCTGACAAGCTGACCGTCACCGTGTACATCGAAGATGACGAAGCGTACGACATCTGGGCCAAGGAAATCGGCGTGCCCGTCGAGCGCATCATCCGCATCGGCGACAACAAGGGTTCGCGCTACGCTTCGGACAATTTCTGGCAGATGGCTGACACGGGCCCATGCGGTCCATGTACGGAAATCTTCTACGACCACGGCGCCGACATTCCTGGCGGCCCGCCGGGCTCGCCTGACGAAGATGGCGACCGCTTCATTGAAATCTGGAACCTGGTGTTCATGCAGTTCAACCGCGACGAAGCGGGCGTCATGCACAAGCTGCCGAAGCCGTGCGTCGACACGGGCATGGGCATGGAGCGCCTGGCCGCCGTGCTGCAGCACGTGCATTCGAACTATGAAATCGACCTGTTCCAGCACCTGATCAAGGCTGCCGCGCGCGAAACGGGCGCCACGGACCTGGAAAACAAGTCGCTGCGCGTGATTGCCGACCACATCCGCGCCGCCGCCTTCATGATCGTCGACGGCATCATTCCGGGCAGCGAAGGCCGCGCGTATGTCTTGCGCCGCATCATCCGCCGCGCCCTGCGCCATGGCCACAAGCTGGGCCAGACGAAACCGTTCTTCTACAAGCTGGTGGCCGATCTGGCCATCGAGATGGGCGGCGCCTATCCGGAGCTGGAAGAAGCGAAAGACAACGTCGCCAACATGCTCAAGGCCGAGGAAGAGCGTTTCGGCGAAACCCTGGAAACGGGCATGAAAGTGCTGGAAGCGCAGCTGGCCAAGGATGCCACGGGCATCGACGGCGCCACCGCTTTTACTTTGTACGAAACCTACGGCTTCCCGCCGGACCTGACGGCCGACATCTGCCGCGAACGCAATATCAGTTTCGACCAGGCTGGCTACGATGCGGCCCTGAAGGAAAGCCAGGAACTGTCGCGCAAGGGCGGCAAGACGCACAAGGACAGCAAGGTCGAGTACACGGGTGAGAAAAACAAATTCGTCGGCTACGACCAGTTGACGTTCAGCAGCAAGGTCGTCGCGCTGTACGCGGCCGGCACGCAGGTAGCTGAACTGAAGGCGGGCCAGGACGGTATCGTCGTGCTCGACACCACGCCGTTCTACGCGGAATCGGGCGGCCAGGTGGGCGACCAGGGCGTGATCGCCTCGGGCGCCGGCAGCTTTGCCGTCAGCGACACCCTGAAAATCCAGGCCGACGTATTCGGCCATCACGGCGTGCTGGAATCGGGCGTGCTGAAGGTGGGCGATGCCGTCTCGGCCGAAGTCGACACCGCCAAGCGCGCGCGCACGATCCGCAACCACTCGGCCACGCATTTGATGCACAAGGCCTTGCGCGAAGTGCTGGGCAGCCACGTGGCGCAAAAGGGTTCGCTGGTCGACCCGGACAAGACCCGCTTCGACTTCAGCCACAATGCGCCGATGACGGCCGAGCAGATCGCCGCCGTGGAAACGATCGTCAACAAGGAAATCCTGGAAAACCGCGCCACGCAAGCCCATTTGATGTCGTTTGACGATGCCGTCAAGCATGGCGCAATGGCACTGTTTGGCGAGAAGTACGGCGACGAAGTGCGCGTGCTCGACATCGGCAGCTCGAAAGAGCTGTGCGGCGGCGTCCACGTGCAGCGCACGGGCGACATCGGCCTGTTCAAGATCATCGGCGAAAGCGGCGTAGCCGCTGGCATCCGCCGCGTGGAAGCGGTGACGGGCGAGGGCGCGCTGGCGCTGGTGCAAACCATCAACCGCCGCCTCGTCGAAGCAGCCAGCGCCCTGAAGGCGCAGCCGGAAGAACTGACGGCCCGCATCGTCCAGGTGCAGGACCACGTGAAGGCGCTGGAAAAGGAACTGGCCGCGCTGAAATCGAAACTGGCGTCGGGCCAGGGCGATGAGCTGGTCACGCAAGCCGTCGATGTCAACGGCATCAAGGTGCTGGCGGCCGTGCTGGAAGGCGCCGACGTGGCCCGTCTGCGCGAAACCATGGACAAGCTGAAGGACAAGCTGAAAACGGCCGCCATCGTGCTGGCCAGCGTGGCCGACGGCAAGGTCAGCCTGATCGCCGGCGTGACGGCGGACGCGACTTCCAAGGTCAAAGCGGGCGAGCTGGTGAACTTCGTTGCACAGCAAGTGGGCGGAAAAGGCGGCGGACGCCCCGATATGGCGCAGGCTGGCGGCACCGATCCGAGCGGCCTGGCGAACGCCCTGGCCGGCGTGCCGGCCTGGGTCGGCGAACGCGCAAAATAAGGCGTAAGCTAGAAGGCATGCGGGGTTTTCGCCCCACAGCCCCTTGAAAACGGCCCGCAGACGGTGTTTGCGGGCCGTTTTGCCGTGTGGAATCTCGTTGTGACACCACAACAGCCGATGAACTATTTTGGTGCAGCGCGTCAATGCCCCTGATTTAGAGTAGTATGTCGAAAATCAGTACAACAAAACAATGGTGGGATATTGATGATGAGCGACACACTACTTGATACCGAGATTATGGAATTTCACAAAGAACTCGACGCGCGGGGCTTGAATTGCCCGTTGCCGATTCTGAAGGCGAAAAAGGCTTTGTCAGAGCTGCAGAGCGGGGAAGTGCTGCGCATCATGGCAACCGATCCCGGTTCCGTGCGCGACTTCCAGGCTTTCGCCAAGCAAACGGGCAATGCCCTGCTGTCGCACGTGCAGACGGGTACCGAATTCGTCTTCCTGATGCAACGCAAATAATTCTGCCAGCCGGGGCCGCCGTGGCGCGGCCTGGTTTTCCTTCCCGAACCAGCCCTTTTGCTGCCCTGCAGCGTAGCGGCGGACCCCCTTGAAATTCCCGAAGCTGGACAGTTTAGATGGATTGCTCTAACAAAAAATCGCACGATCGTGCTTAAATTCGGTTCAGGATTCAAATTTCTCTTATAATCGAACGCACAATCAGCACTTGATCCGTCATTTTTATAATTTCCCAAAGGCATAGCTATGAAAGTCTTGGTACCCGTCAAACGCGTGGTCGACTATAACGTCAAAGTCCGCGTCAAGAGTGACGGCACTGGCGTCGATACCGCCAACGTCAAAATGTCGATGAACCCTTTCGATGAGATCGCGCTGGAAGAAGCGATGCGCCTGAAAGAAGCCGGCAAGGTCACTGAAGTGGTCGCCATCTCCTGCGGCGTGACGCAGTGCCAGGAAACCCTGCGCACGGCCATGGCCATCGGCGCCGACCGCGGCATCCTGGTGGAAACGACGACCGACCTGGAACCGCTGGCCGTGGCCAAGCTGGTCAAGTCCCTGGCCGAGAAAGAACAGCCGCAACTGATCATCCTGGGCAAGCAGGCGATCGATGACGACAGCAACCAGACGGGCCAGATGCTCGCTGCCCTGCTGGGTTGGCCGCAAGCCACGTTCGCTTCGAAAGTCGTGCTGGAAGACGGCAAAGTCACCGTCACGCGCGAAGTCGACGGCGGCCTGGAAACCCTGGCATTGACCTTGCCAGCGATCATCACCACCGACCTGCGTTTGAACGAGCCACGCTATGTGACCTTGCCGAACATCATGAAGGCAAAGAAAAAGCCGCTCGAGACCGTCAAGCCGGAAGACCTGGGCGTCGACGTTGCGCCACGCCTGAAGACCCTCAAAGTCGTCGAGCCAGCCAAGCGCTCGGCCGGCATCAAGGTGCCGGACGTCGCCACCCTGGTCGCCAAGCTGCGTACCGAAGCCAAAGTCATCTAAGCGGCTTTGCCGTCTATCCAGAACAATTACAGGACATATCATGGTCGCATTAGTTATTGCTGAACACGACAACGCTACCTTAAAGGGCAGCACCCACCACACCGTGACCGCGGCTGCCCAGTGCGGCGGCGACGTGCACGTACTGGTCGCAGGTTCGAACGCCTCGGCTGCCGCCGCTGCCGCCGCGCAAATCGCCGGCGTGACGAAAGTCATCGTGGCCGACGCGCCATACTTTGCCGACGGCCTGGCCGAAAACGTGGCCGAGCAAGTGCTGGCCATCGCCGGCAACTACAGCCACATCCTGGCGCCAGCCACCGCCTACGGCAAGAACATCCTGCCGCGCGTGGCCGCCAAGCTTGACGTGGCGCAAATCTCGGAAATCACCAAGGTCGACTCGCCTGACACCTTCGAGCGCCCGATCTACGCCGGTAACGCCATTGCCACCGTGCAATCTGGCGACAAGGTCAAGGTCATCACCGTGCGCACCACCGGCTTCGACGCTGCTGCCGCCACCGGCGGTTCGGCTGCCACCGAAACCGTCGCCGCCGTTGGCGACAATGGCAAGTCCGCCTTCGTGGGCCGCGAACTGGCCAAGTCCGACCGTCCTGAACTGACCGCCGCGAAAATCATCGTGTCGGGCGGCCGTGGCATGGGTTCGGCCGAGAACTTCCACATCCTGGAACCGCTGGCCGACAAGCTGGGCGCCGCCATGGGTGCTTCGCGCGCCGCCGTCGACGCCGGCTTCGTGCCGAACGACTGGCAAGTGGGCCAGACGGGCAAGATCGTCGCGCCATCGCTGTACATCGCCGTCGGTATCTCGGGCGCGATCCAGCATCTGGCCGGCATGAAAGACTCGAAGACCATCGTCGCCATCAACAAGGATCCGGAAGCGCCGATCTTTGCCGTGGCCGACTACGGCATCGTGGGCGATCTGTTCGAGATCGTGCCGCAACTGGTCAAAGAACTGGGTTAATTTAAACCCATCAGGTTTTGTATATCACGAAGCCACGCCGGCCCGCCCCACACGGCGAGCCGCGCGTGGCTTTTTTCTTGGAGAAATAGATGAGCTATCAAGCCCCGCTGAAAGACATGTTGTTCGTCATGAACGAACTGGCCGGCCTGGCCGAAATCCATACTTTGCCTGGCTGCGAAGACGCGACACCCGACACGGCCGAAGCCGTGCTGGAAGAAAACGCCAAGTTCTGCGGCGGCGTGGTGGCCCCCCTGAACTGGCCCAGCGACAAGGAACCGAGCTTCTGGCACGACGGCCAGGTCACGACCTCGAAAGGCTTCAAGGAAGCGTTCAAGGCCTACGGCGAAGCGGGCTGGCAGGGCGTGCAGCATCCGACGGAATTTGGCGGCCAGGGCTTGCCCAAGCTTTTGGCCACGCCCTGCATCGAAATGCTCAATTCGGCCAGCATCTCGTTTGCCCTGGTCGCCCTGCTGTCGGACGGCGCCATCGAAGCGCTGCTGACGGCCGGCAGCGACGAGCAGAAAGCCACCTACCTGGAAAACCTGGTCTCCGGCACGTGGACGGGCACCATGAACCTGACGGAGCCGCAGGCGGGGTCCGACCTGGCCGCCGTGCGCACGCGCGCCGTGCCGCAGGACGATGGCACCTATAAAGTCTTTGGCACGAAGATTTTCATCACGTACGGCGAACACGACATGGCAGAAAACATCGTCCATCTGGTGCTGGCCCGCACGCCGGACGCACCGGCCGGCGTAAAAGGCATTTCGCTGTTCATCGTGCCAAAATTCCTCGTCAACGCGGACGGCAGCCTCGGTGCGCGCAACGACGCGCACTGCGTGTCCATCGAGCACAAACTCGGCATCAAGGCCAGCCCCACGGCCGTGCTGCAGTTCGGCGACCATGGCGGCGCCATCGGCACCCTGGTGGGCGAGGAAAACCGCGGTCTCGAATACATGTTCATCATGATGAACGCGGCCCGCTTCGGCGTGGGCCTGCAAGGCATCGGCCTGGCCGAGCGCGCCTACCAGCAGGCCGTGGCGTTCGCCAAGGACCGCGTGCAGTCGCGCGACCTGGCCGGCTCGCCCGGTCCGGTCTCCATCATCCACCACCCGGACGTGCGCCGCATGCTGATGTCGATGCGCTCGCAGACGGAGGCGGCGCGCGCGCTGGCCTACGTGGGCGCGGCCATCAGCGACGTGGCGCACCACCATCCGGACGCCGACGTGCGCGCGGAAAGTCTGGCGACGTATGAATACCTGGTGCCCGTGATCAAGGGCTGGGCCACGGAAATGTCGCAGGACGTCACGCGCGACGGCGTGCAAGTGCACGGCGGCATGGGTTTCATCGAAGAGACGGGAGCCGCCCAGCATTACCGTGACGCCAAGATCCTGACGATCTACGAAGGCACGACGGCCATCCAGGCGAACGACCTCGTGGGCCGCAAGACGGTGCGCGACGGCGGCGCCGTGGCAAAAGCCATCATCGCCCAGGTGCGCGCTACGGAAGCCCAGCTGGGCGAACTGACCGGCGCCGACTTCCAGGCCATGCAGCGCCACCTGGCCGAAGGCAGCGCCGCGCTGGAAGCCGTGGTCGAGTATGTGGTGGCGAACATGAAGACGGACATCAAGGCCGTGTTCGCGGGCAGCGTGCCCTACCTGAAGCTGGCCGGCATCGTGCTGGGCGGCTGGCAAATGGCCCGCGCGGCCATCGTGGCGCAGCAAAAGCTGGGAGAGGGCAGCGGCGACGCATCGTTCTACAAGGCAAAAATCGCCACAGCCCGCTTCTTTGCTGACCACATCCTGTCGCAGGCACCGGGCTTACGCGCCACCATCATCGACGGCAGCGCCGGCGTGATGGCCTTGTCGGAAGAGCAGTTTTAAGCGGGGTCAGACCCCCTCGTCCGCTAACGCCGAGTTTGGCGTTGGCATTGTTGAGGGTCTGACCCCAGCAGTGTGCTGAAGACCCGCAGAAGGCAAAAAAAGCGCTGGAGATCGCTCTCCAGCGCTTTTTTAAACCACAAAGACAAATGCCGGGGTCAGACCCGCCGGGGGAATGTGCGCCAATGGCGCGCATTCCGATCCCACAGGGACTGACCCCGGATTTACTCTGCGTTCTTAGCGGCGGGCGATGCCGTTGCCCGAATTGCGTACCAAGTCGCCAGCCGCGAGGCCAGGATCCTGGTCAAACGCGAAATCGGCCTTGGCGCCCGTTTCGTATTGCACGGTGACGGTCCAGGTCTTGGCGTTCTTCATGTGGCCTTCGACTTGCTTGCCCGCGTAGGCGCCGCCAGCGGCGCCGGCCAGGGTGGCCAGATCCTTGCCGCGTCCGCCGCCGACCTGGCGGCCCAGCAGGGCGCCGGCCACGCCGCCGCCGATCATGCCCAGTGCGCCGCCTTCACCGGCTTTTTCAGTGACGTTGACTGCCAGCACCTTGCCGCAATCGGCGCAAATCTGATGCTGCGGCTGCTTGGAAGGCTGGCTGGCGTAGGAGTTGCCCGCCTTTTGCGCGGCCTTGGCATTGATGATGGCCTGGTCGTATTCGCCCTTGGCGTCGCGCAGGCATTGCATGCGGGCTTTCGAGCTGCTTTCTTCTGCGCACAATTTCTTGTCGTCCGCATAGCGCGTGTTGGCTTGCTTCGTGTCGTACGCGTATTGCGCCTTCGGCGACAGGTTTTGCGCGAAGGCGGATGTGCTGAACAGGGCCGTGACGGCGACTGCGAGGATGAGTGGGCGACGAATCATGATCTTCTCCTGGGGTGTGTTGAATGTGCCGGTAATGTTGGCATTGTGAATGCAGTATAGAGGAAAATCATGATTGCTTACCAACACTTACATGTGCGTGCGGGGCGACGGATAGATGTCATTTCCATGCGGAAATTAACCGTAGGCGCCGCCTGTGTACAGCAAGTCGAACAGGCGCGCCATGGTGGCGATCAGCACGCCCGCGCCTAGCATCAAGGTAGCGACCAGCACCACGGCCAGGGGCCAGCCCGTGTCCGACAGGCGGCTTGATGCGGCATTGTAGCGGGCGTCCCACTTGTCGTCCGGCATCAAGCCCAGGATCAGCGCTTCCAGGAAGCCGCCCAGCGCGGACAGGGTCAGCGGCAATATCTGATAAAACCAGTCCGCCTCGGGAAACAGCTGATGCAGCAGTGCGCTGGCGGGCAGGGCGGCCAGGTGTAGCCAGCCCCAGCGGTCTTTGGCGCCGTGCAGGTAGAAGCGGTGTGCGCCCAGCGTGCCCAGCAAAAAGGCCAGCAGGGTGGTGAATGCCTTGTTCTTGTGCGACTGTTGCAAAATGGTAGCGGTGGTCATGGGACTCCAGAATTGCTCATCAGTAAAGATTGCCAGTATCGGTCATTGCCTCGCACAACGATAGCACTTTCCTGTGGCGTTTATGCAATGATTTCGCCTGAGTTCAAGCCATGGCCGGCACGATAGACGCAGACGCCTATTGCGTCTTCGGCCCTGACTGGTCATAATGTTTGATTAGCCCAAATTACACGCCCGTCATCATAACGCTTGCTGCCTGGCGGTAAAGCGCGCTATAATTTGCGGCTTTTTCCGCCTCAGCACACTTTTTGGAAATATTATGGTCGTTATTCGTTTAGCTCGTGGAGGCGCCAAGAAGCGCCCGTTCTTCAACATCGTCGCTACTGATTCGCGCAATCGCCGCGATGGTCGCTTCATTGAGCGTATCGGTTTTTACAACCCGATGGCGCAAGGTGGCGAAGTTCCACTGCGTATCACCGCAGACCGTCTGGCCTACTGGCAAGGCGTTGGCGCACAATTGTCGCCAACCGTTGCTCGCCTGGTAGCCAGCAACAACAAAGCAGCAGCTTAATTAGATCACTGGTTTGACGGTCAAGACTGCATCCGGGGTGAAAGTCCCCGATGACCTGGTACAGGTAGGCTATGTCTCCGGTGCTTATGGCATTGCTGGCGGGGTCAGGATCACTCCTTTCTCCGACGATGCGGATGCATTATTAAGCGTCAAAACCTGGTGGTTTGATAAACCGACCTTGCATGATGTTCAAGTCAGGCAAGCGAAGTTACACGGCGGCGACGTCGTGGCCCAGCTGGTGGGTGTGGTCGGGCGGGATGCCGCAGAAGCGCTGAAAGGCGTGTCTGTGCAAATTCCGCGTAGCCATTTCCCGACGCTGTCGGCCGATGAGTTTTATTGGTCCGATCTGATCGGACTGACAGTCGAGAATTTGCAAGGCGAGTGCCTCGGCACAGTGCACGACATGATGAGCAATGGTCCGCAGTCAATCTTGCGCGTTACGCCCGTCGCCAGTGCCGATGAGACCGTTGAAAAGGCGCCTGAGCGCCTGATCCCGTTTGTTGGCCAGTTTGTCATTAACGTTGACAAGGCTGCCAGCAAGATCACGGTCGACTGGGGCCTCGATTATTAAACCGCCTGCGCATAACTTTGCGCCGGGCAATGTTTTCAGGATGGCGAGCGATGCAATTTGATGTCGTGACCCTGTTCCCGGAAATGTTTGCCGCGCTGACGCAGTCGGGTGTGACCCGGCGCGCCTTCGAGCAGGGGAAATGTGGCTTGTCCTTGTGGAATCCCCGTGATTTCACGACCGACAATCACCGCACCGTGGATGACCGCCCGTATGGCGGCGGCCCCGGCATGGTGATGATGGCCCGTCCCCTCGAAGCGACAATTAATGCCGCCAAGCAACGCCAGGCCGAATTGGGACTGGCGGCGCCCCGCGTGGTGTTCATGTCGCCGCAAGGCCGTCCGCTGACGCACGCGCGCGTCATGCAGTTGAAAGCCGAGCCTGGCCTGGTGATCCTGTGTGGCCGCTATGAAGCCGTGGACCAGCGTTTGCTGGACCGGTGCGTCGACGAGGAAATCAGCGTCGGCGACTTCGTCCTGTCGGGCGGTGAATTGCCCGCCATGGCGCTGATGGATGCGGTGATCCGCCTGTTGCCCGGTGTCTTGAACACGGAGGCATCGGCCATCGAGGACAGCTTCGTCAATGGCTTGCTCGATTCGCCGCACTACACGCGGCCGGAAACATACGAAGGCATGGCCGTGCCGCCCGTCTTGATGGGTGGCAATCATGCCGAGATCGTCAAGTGGCGCCGCCAGCGCATGCTGGAAGCGACCGCGACAAAGCGGCCTGACCTGCTGGTCAGTGCGCGCGCCGCCGGCTTGCTCAGCAAGACCGACGAAAAATTCTTGGCCAGCCTGTAAGCCGTCTCCGGACGGCCGGCAGGGTGGCCAGTAGTGCCGGGCATGTTGCCCATATTGTGTTACCCATCCTCTACCGGGCGGATACTTGCTATCCACAGTGCGCCGGCATGATGGTTTTCGGAGTTATAAAAATGGACTTGATTCAACAATTAGAGCAGGAAGAAATTGCTCGTCTGGGTAAAACCATTCCTGAATTCGCACCAGGCGATACCGTTATCGTCAGCGTCAACGTAGTCGAAGGTACGCGCAAGCGCGCCCAGGCTTACGAAGGCGTCGTTATCTCCCGTCGTAACCGTGGCCTGAACTCGAACTTCATCGTTCGCAAGATCTCGTCCGGCGAAGGCGTTGAGCGTACGTTCCAACTGTACTCGCCGCTGATCGCTTCGATCGAAGTGAAACGCCGTGGTGATGTTCGCCGCGCCAAGCTGTACTATCTGCGTGAGCGTTCGGGTAAATCGGCGCGTATCAAAGAAAAATTGCCAAACCGCCGCGTTGTGGCGAAAGCAAGCGCGTAATATCAGCGTCTGCGTTGGGAAAAGGGGTACCGTATTGGTGCCCCTTTTTTTATTCTGAATTGCTAATGGGACAAGCTGCCATGGCCACCATCGCATTTGATCCAAAACAACTCGCCATCGATTCGATCGCCGGCGAGGCGGCGCTGGACGCCGTGCGCCTGACGCCGGACTGGCTGCGCCAGCGCCTGGCCGAACAGCCTGACTGGCAGCCCGAGATCACCCAGGATTTCCTCTCCGCCCGCGCCGTGCCCGTGCGCGCCGCCGTCCTCATTCCCCTGGTGCAGCGGCCGCAGGGCTTGACCATTTTGCTGACCATGCGCACGGACCATCTGAGCAGTCATGCGGGCCAGGTCAGCTTTCCCGGCGGTCGCAGCGAGCCGTTCGATGGCTCGCCCGTGGCCACGGCCTTGCGCGAAACGGAAGAAGAAGTGGGCCTGGCGCGCGAGCACATCGAAGTGCTGGGCTGCCTGCCCGACTACCTGACGGGCACGGGCTACCAGGTCACGCCCGTGGTGGGCCTGGTAACGCCGCCGTTCGAACTGCGCGCCGACCCGTCCGAGGTGGCGGAAATCTTCGAAGTGCCGCTGGCCTTCCTCATGGATGGCATCAACCATCAGCGCCTGTCGGTGGAATTGCCGGGCGGACGGCGCTCGTTCTACGCCATGCCGTACGAGCGTTTCTACATTTGGGGCGCCACGGCCGGCATGCTGCGCAATCTGTTTCACCTGCTGCGCGCGTAAAATGGCGCCGCGCACGTAATAAGTTTGATTCCAGCACGGCACTGCGCTATCGTAGCGGGCATTGCGGTATTGCTGAAAAAGACAAAAAGGACGTTTGATGACATTTCTCTCCATACTTTGCGCATTGCTGATCGAGCAGCTCAAACCTTTGCGCGCGGACAATCCGATCTACGCCGAAATCAAGAGCCTGGCGATGCGCATGGAGACCTGGTTCAATGCCGGCCACGCCAGCCACGGCCGCATGGGCTGGTTCCTCATGATCGGTGCGCTGATGGTGCCGACGGCGGGCGTGTACTGGATCTTGCTCCACTATCAGCTGACCCTGCTGGCCTTTGCCTGGAACGTCCTCATCGTCTACCTGACCCTGGGCTTCCGTCATTACAGCCATTACTTCACCTCGATCCAGCTGGCCCTGAGCGCCGGCGACGAAGCGACCGCGCGCACCTTGCTGGCCGACTGGACCAAGCTCGACACGGTGGGCATGGAAGCGAGCGAGATCGCCCGCATCGCCGTGGAAAAAGCCCTGATCACCACGCACCGCAATGTGTTTGGCGTGTTCTTCTGGTTCCTCATGCCGCTGGGTCCTGCCTGCGCCGTGATGTACCGCGTGGCCGAATACCTGGCGCGCGCCTGGAACGAGCCCGAGCACATGCGCAATGAAGCGTTCGGCCAGTTCGCCGCGCGCGCCTTTTACTGGATCGACTGGATCCCCGTGCGCCTGACGGCCGTGGCGTTTGCCGTGGTCGGCAATTTCGAGGACGCCATCTACGCCTGGCGCAATTTCGCCCAGCGCTGGCAGGACGAGTCCATCGGCATCATCCTGACGGCCGGCGGCGGCGCCATGGGCGTACGCCTGGGCACGCCAGCGGAAACGGCCGCGCGCGTGCTCGTCACGCCCGACATGGCCGTCGACGACAGCGACAGCGAAAGCGATATCCTGCCGGGCGAAGAGCCGGGCGCGCGCGCCTTGCAGAGCACGGTGGGCCTCGTCTGGCGCGCCTTGCTGCTGTGGATGCTGTTGCTGCTGTTGATGTCGGGCGCCGTTTTCCTCGGCTGACGCGGGCGCACATGCGCCATCCATGCGCCTTGCGCGTGGAACAAGGTTAAAATAGGGGCTGGCGCGCAAGGCGTGCCGGCCCCTGTTTGCATCGCCAGGGCAGATGGAGGTAGAACCCAAGTCTTCTATAAGATATAATACTGGCTTACCGCAGCAAACGTAGTTGACTACCAGCCCGGCTTACCCGCCGGGGCCATTCACGCAATCCAGTCCCGACAAGCCACATGGCCGAGTTATCTCAAAAAACAGGGGAACTCTCAGACGAGTTCTTCATCCTTGGTCTCACCAGCAATGGCAAGCAATTCCGACCCAGCGATTGGGCCGAGCGCCTTTGCGGAGTGATGTCCTGTTTCAATCCCGACGGCGGCGGGCGCAATGCGCACCTCCAGTATTCGCCCTACGTGCGCCCGACCGTCGTCAATGGCGTCAAGTCGGTGGTGGTCAACACCAAGCTGCGCGAGATCGAGCCGATGGCGTTTCACTTCGTGCGCGAATTTGCCAAGGATAACGACCTGCAGATCGTCGAAGCCTGCTTCTTGCCGCCCCCAGAAGAAAAGTAAGACCGTTTCAATTGATTTGCCTCAAACCCGCCACGGCGGGCTGGCGTAGCGTGGACACTCTGCCTCAAACGGAGCGGCGACATGCGCATCGGCGACATCTGTACCCTGCATACCATCCATTGCCAGCGTGACACCAGCGTGCAAGACGCCGCGCTGCTGATGCGCCAGCACCACGTGGGCGACCTGATCGTGGCCGAACAGCCGAACGGCGAGCGCGTCCCCATCGGCATCCTCACCGACCGCGACATCGTCATTTCCGTCATCGCCCTCGGTCTCGACCCCGCCAGCCTGCTGGTGGGCGACATCATGAGCGCGCAGCTGCTCACCGCCAGCGAAGACGAAGACGTCTACGACATCATCGAACGCATGCGCGTCAACGGCATCCGCCGCCTGCCCGTGGTCAACAGCCTGGGCGCGCTTTCCGGCGTTGTCAGCATCGACGACTTGCTGGCCTTCCTGGCCCAGGAAATGGCCGAGCTGGCGCGCATCAGCAGCGGCCAGCTGGTCCACGAAAAGCGCACCAGAAAGTAAGCGCGTATTGCGCAATTCCGGTCAAGCCACGGCTTGCTGAAAATGCTACAGTCGCTGCTCGTTCAACGGGAAGCGTTCATGCACTATCTGGCCAAGGCACTCTGGTATATCGAATCGCATTATGCGGACGATCTCTCGCTCGGCGATATCGCCCACGTGGGCGGCGCCTCGCCCTGCCATCTGACGCGCGCGTTCGGCCTGGCCACGGGCCACTCCGTGATGCGCTATGTGCGGGCGCGCCGGCTCAGCGAGGCGGCGCGCGCGCTGGCCCAGGGCGCGCAAGACATCCTTGCCGTCGCCCTGGAGGCCGGCTACGGTTCCCATGAAGCCTTTACGCGGGCCTTCCGCGACCAGTTCCACGTCACGCCGGAAACGGTGCGGGCCCAGCGCCACGTCGCCAACCTGGCGCTGGTGGACGCCATCAAAATGGATGTGGCGCCGGGCGTGCCTTTGGCGCCGCCCCGTTTCGAGCAGGGCCCCGCCTTGCTGGTGGCGGGCCTCGTTGAGCGGTATTGCGCGGAATCGTCTGCCGGCATTCCCGCCCTGTGGCAGCGCTTCCTGCCCCATGTGGCGCCCGGTCAGCTCGTGTATGGCGTGTGCTGCAACAATGACGACGCGGGCAATTTCGACTACCTGTGCGCCATGCCGGTGGCCGACTTTTCCCAGGCTCCCGACGGCTGGGCGCGGCTGCGCATCGCGCCGCAGCGCTACGCCGTGTTTCATCACCGCGGCCACATTTCCACCATCCGCGCCACCTGGCATACCGTGTGGAACGAGTGGCTGCCGCAGTCGGGGCTGGAAGTGGCCGACGCGCCCGACTTTGAACGCTACGACCGGCAATTCGATCCCGCCAGCGGCGTCGGTGGCGTGGAAATCTGGCTTCCCCTGAAAGCATGAGCATGCCCGATACCTTGTCTGCGCCCATCCTGTTCGCCGGCACCACCGCGCTGCGCCGTCGCCTGTCGCAAACCGCCGCCGCGCTGGCGGCGGGCCTGCCCCTGTACTGGGTGCTTGGGCCACAGCCGCTGGGCCCGCTGGCCTGGTGCGCGCCGTTGCCCGTGCTGTGGCTGGCCCTGCGCTCGTCGCGCCGCGATGCGGCCTGGATGACCTTCCTGGCCACCGTGCTGGGTCTGTCATCCAACTTCAGTTATTTTCGCCTGCTCATGCCCTTGCCGGCCGTGCTGGCCGTGATCACCGTCAAGGCACTGCTGTGGCTGCTGGTAGTGCTGGCCACGCGGCGCCTCGTGCTGCGTTACCGGGCGTCGTGGACGGTGCTGGCGTACCCCGTGCTGTGGGTGGCTATCGATACCCTGATGGCGGCCTTGCTGCCCGATGGTAACTGGGGCAGCCTTGCGTATTCGCAAGCGGACAATGTTGCCATATTGCAGGTAGCGGCCCTGGCCGGCGTGCCTGGCCTGCTGTTTCTGCTGTGCCTGGCGCCGTCCGCGCTGGCCTTGCTGCTGGCCGGCGGACGTGCGTATGCACCAGCGGCGGGGGCGACGTTGCTGCTGCTGGCGGCTGCGTTTGGCGGTGGCGCCTGGCGCGTGCAGGGCGCACCGGCAGCAAGCGGGCCACTGGCGGGACTGGTGGCCATCGACGACTTCATCGGCCCGGCCACGCCGCCGGCACGCGCGCAAGCCGTCTGGGACCAGTACGCGCGCCACGTGGTGCAACTGGCCGGGCAGGGCGCCAGGCTGGTGCTGTTGCCGGAAAAGATAGCCGTGCTGGCGCCCGCGCAGGCGGATGCCGTGCGGCAGCGTTTCCAGGCGCTGGCGCGCGGGACGGGTGCGTGGATTACCCTGGGCATCGGCGTGCAGGATGCTGCCGGCCGGCGCAACCTGGCCTGGCTGTTCGCGCCCGATGGCGCCGCGCCCGTCAGCTATCAAAAACATCATCTGGCGCCGCCCGAGCGCGATTTTCTTGCCGGCAGCGCGTATGCCGTGCAGCCGGTGGCGGGGCAAGCCATGGGCCTGGCCATCTGCAAGGACATGCATTTCGCGCCCCTGGGGCAGGCGTATGGCGCGGCCGGGGTGCAGGCGATGCTGGTGCCGGCCTGGGATTTTCAGCTGGACGGCTGGATGGGCGCGCGCATGACGGTGGTGCGCGGCGTGGAAAACGGTTATGCCGTGCTGCGCGCGGCGCGCGAGGGGGTACTGACGGTCAGCGACGCGTATGGCCGCGTGCTGGCGGAACGGGCCAGCAGCGCCATGCCGGGCAGCACCTTGCTGGCGCCGCTGCCGGCGCACTCGCCCGTCGCCACCTGGGCTGGCTGGCTGGGGCCGCTGTTCGGCTGGCTCTGCGTGGCGCTGGGCGTAATGTTGCTGTGCGCGGGACGCCGCGCCATGCCTTCTGCGTGATGGGAAAAGTCAGATTTTGCTGCAATGCGCAAAAACGCGTTGCGCAGCCCTTTTTATATTCTCCGTACGCAGGTCACATAATCGCCGCCGATTCATTCGCCATGGCCGTGCATATAATAGGCGTGATGGCGGCATATATATTGCACTGCAATAAATGGTGTTATCTGGTATTCGTGAAATGCGGCGATTGGTATTAATTGGTACTTAATTCAGCCACGAAGTCATACATATCGCCGCGGAAGTAGGAGCGGCAAAACTCCACGGCGCGGCCATCGCGCAAAAAGCCCAGCCTTTCCACCGACAAGCCCGCGTCGCCTTCCTCCGCCTGCAGCAGGCTGGCCTGCTCGCCCGTCAGCAACAGCGCGCTGAGGCGCTGCAGGGCGCGCACGGGCCGGTTGCCCGCCTGTTCCAGCGCGTCGTACATCGATACGTCGACGGCGTCGAGCGCCGGCAGGCAACTGGCGACGATGGTCGCGTATTCCAGGCACATCGGTATTTCGTCCGCATAGCGGATGCGGTGGAAGCGGTACACGGGCGCGCCCGGCGACAGCCGCAGGCGCAAGGCCTCTTCCGGCGTCACGGTGCCCTCTGCGCGCTTGAGCCACACACTGCGCGGCGTGCGTCCGCGCGCCCGCATGTCCTCGGAAAACGAGGTCAGCTTGGCGAAGTTTTTCTCGATGCGCGTATTGATGAAATTGCCCGAGCCGGGGCGCCGCACCAGCAAGCCTTCGTTGACGAGGCCATCGATGGCCTTGCGCACGGTGATGCGCGAGACGGCCAGGTCGCTGGCCAGCTGGCGCTCGGCCGGCAGGGCTTCGTCGGGGCCGAGGATGCGCTTGTCGATCGCTTCGCGCAGCGCGCGCTGCAGTTGCTGGTACAGGGGCAGGCTACTCGTCTGCCCCAGGCCTTGCATGATGTGAGCCAGGGTTGTCATACGCTGAAGGTCTCCGTTACGGCGCGTTGCAGACGCGCTCTGTATCTGTTTTATGTCGCTGGATAATACCAAAAAAGACCGTTATAAAACCAATTTGAATTATCAGGGCGGCAATTTATGCCTGCCCTCGCTGGTATTTACCCCGCTCATACGGGCTACAAATTGATTTCGCTGAAGTGGTCTGTGTGATTCAAACAACGTTATAAAAAAAAAGTTGCAACTGGTAGTGTTCTGGTATTGGATAGTAGTATATTGGCGTTGAATTGGTTTTGTAAGTGGTTGTGCCGAAGGGTCTGCAGCATGCCGCAGTAGTAGGCGGGCTGGAAAGAAGACCTACGTTAAAAATGAAAAGGTTCCAATCCTGGAGCCTAAATCAAGGGGGAGTACATGAAACGCAATTTGACACCTGCAGCTGCCGTCGTGAAATCCGGTTCGCGTAGCCGTACGCCGATCGCTGCGGCCGTTGCCGTGATGGTCGCCGGTCTGTCCTTTTCGGCGCAGGCGCAGGAAGCGCCCGCCGAAGACGTGGCCACCGTGGTGACGGTGACCGGCGTGCGTGCCTCGCTGGAAAAATCGCTGAAGCAAAAACGTAATGCGGATTCCGTGGTGGAAGTAGTCACCGCCGAAGATATCGGCAAGATGCCAGACCGTAACGTGGCTGACGCGATCCAGCGCCTGCCAGGTGTGAATACCCAATCGTCGGCCGGCGGCGAAGGCGGCTTCGGCGAAAACGACCGCGTCAGCCTGCGCGGCACCAGCCCCAGCTTGCAGCAAACCCTGTTCAACGGCCACGCCATCAGCACCGGCGACTGGTTCGTGCTGAACCAATTCGGCGGCAACGTGGGCCGCAGCAGCAGTTTTTCCTTGCTGCCATCCGAGCTGGTGAGCTCGGTAGTGGTGAGAAAGAGCGCCACCGCTGATCTGGTGGAAGGCGGCGTGTCCGGTGCGATCGACGTGATCACGCGCCGCCCGCTGGAGTTCAAGAACAAGTTTACGGCCGAAGGCTCGATTCAGGCCAACTACAATGACCTGTCGGAGAAAACCCAGCCCCAATTCTCCGGTATGGTGAACTGGAAAAACGACGACAATACGCTGGGGATCATGGTGCAGGGTTTCTCGCAAAAGTCGGAAGTGCGTCGTGATGGCCAGGAAATCCTCGGTTACACGGCGATTTCTGCCGACAAGGCTGCTGCGCAGGCGCATCCTGATCTGGTGGGCGTACTGGCCCCTACCTTCATAGGCGCGAGTTTCTTCCAGCAAAAGAAAACCCGTGAGGGTGGTGCGTTTGATATCGAGTTCAAGCCGAACAAGGATCTGACGCTGGATTTGAATGGATTCTATTCGCAATTGAAGGCGCCGCATTCGAATACCAACCACCTGGCCGCGCCGAGTGGCTCGATCAATGCGGGGATGGTGCCGACGTCCTACACGGTGCGCAATAATACGCTCGTGGCGGCGAACTTCACGAAGAATGCCGGCGAGGTCGACAATATTTATCGTCCGGACGCAGGCGGTGAAACGTACTATCTGGACTTCAACTTCAAGTACCGCGCCAGCAAGGACCTGACCTTCACCGGCAAGCTGGGCAAGACCCACGGCGTGGGCTACGACCGTGATGATGTGTACTACCAAAACAAGGTCGATGGCGGCATGAACTATGCGCTCAATGGCATGAGTCCGGCTACCGTTTCCTATCCGGGCGGCACGACCACGGCGCCATTGGGCACGGCGTGGATCGGTGGCGGGGAATCGCAGTCGGTCGACAAGGAACTGTATACCCAGATCGATGGCGAATTGCGCCTGTCGAGCGGCATTTGGGATTCCATCAAGTTTGGCGCGCGCTTCACCGACCATAAACGTACCGCCGAGCACCCATTTGAAACGGGTCCTGGCGCGACAGGTCTGGACAGTGCCGGCCCCATCTGGAACGGTACGCTGTATCCGGGTAATTTCGCTTCCAACCTGGGCGGCAATTTGCCTACCAACTATTTCCGCTATGACGGCGATGCCCTGGCAAAATGGGCGGCGATTCCGGGCAACCGCAATCCTGACCGCGTCGCTCGCCACAACTGGCGCGATGAATTCAAGCTGCAGGAAAAAACCCAGGCAGTCTACGGTATGGCCAATCTGACCGGCGATAACTGGAGCGGTAACTTCGGCGTGCGCGCCGTCCATACCAAGCAGTCCACGACGGTGAATGCCAGCGGCGGTCCGATCACAGGTTCCGCATTTGGCGCCTACTCGCAAAACACTTATGATCGCAGCTATAACGACTTCCTGCCTAGCGCCAACATCAAGTTTGATGTCCGCAACGATCTCGTTGTGCGCGCGGCATTGGCCAAGACCATTGCGCGCCCTGACTATAGCGCGTTGGGCGGC
Source organism: Janthinobacterium aestuarii (assembly GCF_046113285.1). Lineage (NCBI taxonomy): Bacteria > Pseudomonadati > Pseudomonadota > Betaproteobacteria > Burkholderiales > Oxalobacteraceae > Janthinobacterium > Janthinobacterium aestuarii. The sequence continues at coordinate 4,887,268 of NZ_CP142524.1, read as the reverse complement.
GCCGTATCGCTGAATGAGGATTCCCTGAGTGGTACCAAGGGCAACATTAACCTCAATCCTGTGCGTTCGAACAATGCCGAAGTCAGCGCCGAGTGGTATTTCGCGCCAAAATCGGCGGTCTCGGCCGGCATCTTCTACATGGATTTGAATTCGATCGTGGCGCAACGTAACGTCAACGCCACCTATTTCAATACCAAGGTTGGTGCTGACAGGGTGTTCCAGGTGACCGAGTCCTACAACACCAAGGGCAAGAACAAGGGCGTCGAGTTGAGCTATCAGCAACCGGTGTTCGGTGATTTCGGCGTGCTGGCCAACTACACCTACGCCGACGGCAAGCTGAACGATGGCAGCGAATTGCTGAACGCGTCGAAAAACACCTATAACCTGACCGCTTTCTACGAAGCACACGGTTTTAGCGCGCGCCTGGCCTACAACTATCGCTCGGCCTACAAGGCCGGCGTGGACCGTGGCGCCAGCCAGCACGTCGACGACAGCAGCACGCTGGCAGGTTCGCTCAACTACAAGATCAACGAGCACTTCACGATCACGTTCGATGCGCTTAACCTGACCAACGAAACCATCAAGATGTACGCCGAAAACAAGGATCAGCCACGCGCGTTCTACAGCAATGGCCGTACCTTCTATCTGGGCCTGCGCGGCAAGCTGTAAGCAAGACGATCCGGCCTGATGCACCCGCGTCAGGCCCGGTCTTCCTCGGTCTTTCAAGGCAAGTTCCTGTTTCAGGGGCTTGCCTTTTTTTTCGGCGCTCCCGCTGATCTTTGTCGCTTTCTGCTGCACCCCGTCGTTTGCCGTCTGTACTCATCCATAAAACCGTCCCGCCAGCGCGGCGGGCATCCATAACGAGGAGTCTATGAACAGCCGTTTGCATCCCGTATTACATCCCATCGCCGCCGCCGCAGCCTTGCTGTCCATGAGCATGGCTGCCCAGGCGCAGCAAGCCCCCATGCAGGAAGTGGTCGTGACCGGCATCCGCGCCTCGCTGGAGCAATCGCTGAGCCAGAAGCGCAACAGCGATTCAGTGATCGACGTCGTCAGCGCGGAAGACATCGGCAAGTTGCCCGACAAGAACGTGGCTGACGCCGTGCAGCGTGTGCCTGGCGTCAACATTTCCTCGTCGGCCGGCGGTGAGGGCGGCTTCTCGGAAAATGACCGGGTCAGCATCCGCGGCACCAGTCCCAGCCTGACGCAAACCCTGATCAACGGCCACGCCGTGGGTACGGGCGACTGGTTTGTCACGGACCAGGTGGGCACCGTGGGGCGCAGCGTCAGCTTTGCCTTGCTGCCGTCGGAAATTGTCAGCCGCGTCACCGTGCAAAAGAGCGCGCAGGCGGACCTGGTGGAAGGCGGCGTGGCCGGCTCCATCAATATCGAGACGCGCAAGCCCCTCAGTTTCAAGCAGCCGTTCACGGCGGAATTGGCCGTGCAAGCCATCTATGCGGACTTGCCGGGCAAGACCGACCCTCAGATGAACGCCCTGTTTAACTGGAAGAACGAAGCGAAGACTATGGGCGTGCTGTTCCAGGTGTTTTCCGAGAAGCGCCACGAACGCCGTGACGGGCAGGAATTCTTCGGGTATGGCGCCATCGACGCCGACAGCCCTGCCGCGCAGAAACATCCGGAACTGGCCGGTGTGCTGGCACCGCTGGGCATCAACTCGGCCCTGTTCGAACAGGTACGCAAGCGCCAGGGGGGCAGCCTCGACCTGCAATTCAAGCCGACGTCTGATTTGATGCTGGACGTCAATGGCTTCTATTCCAAGCTGGACGCGGCCAATTACAACCGCAGCTTTTATAACCAGCCGGGCGCCAATCTGAATGCCGTCGATAATGACGGCAAGCATGTGGGCGTGATTCCCAGCGCGTTTACGGTCAAGAACAACACCCTGGTGGCAGCCGATTTTCCCGCGTCGCAATTTCCTGCCGCGAATGCCACCACGCCGTACAACGGTCAGCTGTATCCGGCCCTGGTGGACCAAATCTACCGCCCTGGCTCGAACTCGTCCACCGCCTACATCGACTTCAACGGCAGCTACCGCGCCAGCGAGCGCCTGCGCATCACGGGCAGCCTCGGCTACACGCGCGGCATAGGCGAAACACCCGTCGACCTCGGCTATGAGGCGGGCTTGACCGGTGTGGGCGTGTCGTACCAGCTGAACGGCCTGTCGCCGGCCAGGCTGAATTTCCCCGGTCTCGATGTTTCAAAGTTATCGAATGCGGTAACGGCATCGGCCTGGGGTTCGCATGTGGAAACCCTGGACACGGAAAAATACGGCCAGGCCGATGGCGAGCTGAGCATGGATTACGGCGTGCTGGAATCGCTGAAGTTCGGCGCGCGCTACGCGGAACACCACCGCAATGTGTCATGGCCGGAAAACCGCAGCTGCGCCGTGTGCGACGGCACGACGAATGCGCCCTTGCCGACATGGAATGGCGGCACCTACCCGGGCGACTATGGCAAGGGCCTGGGCGGCAATGCGCAGGGACGCTACTGGCAGCTCGATCCGGCCGACCTGGTGGCGTGGGCCAACAAGTATGACAATACGGGCGGCCCGAATTCGCGCAACTGGCCGGCTGAACTGGACGTGAAGGAAAAGGATAGCGCGGCCTACATCATGGCCAACCTGGCAGGCAACAAGTGGCGCGGCAACGTGGGCGTACGCGTGGTACGCACGCAGCAGACGACGGTGACGAACGTGCCGGGCGGCGAGAACCCGATCGGCCAGGAAAACATCTTTGGCACCTACACGCCCACCGTCGTCAAGCACAGCTACACGGATGTGCTGCCGAGCGCGAACATCAAGTTTGACCTCAGCAAGGACCTGGTGGCCCGCGCGGCGGTGGCGAAAACCATGGCGCGCGCCGACTACAGCGCCCTGGTGGGCGCCGTCAACCTGAACGACCAGTTGCTGACGGGAACGGGCGGCAATCCGGATTTGAAACCGATACGCTCGACCAACTACGACGCCACCCTGGAATGGTACTTCGCGCCGAAAGCCATGCTGTCCGTGGGGGCCTTCTACATGGACATGAAATCGTACGTGACGTTTGGTACGGCGCCCGTGAGCTACTACAATAATACCTTCAAGAAATTCAACACCTATGTGATCCAGTCGCCGACGAATATCGGCGCCAAGAACAAGGGTGTGGAACTCAGTTACCAGCAGGGCTTGTGGGGCGGTTTCGGCGTGGTGGGCAATTACACCTATACGAATGGCAAGGCCGACGATGGCGCCGCCGTGGTCGGCAGCTCGCGCGGCACCTACAACCTGGAAGGCTATTACGAGGACGAGCGGCTGAGCGCGCGCCTGGCCTATACCTACCGCTCCAGCTTCCTGGCCGGCCTGTTCAGCAGCTCGCCCCAGTATGTGCATGGCGTGGGCAACCTGGCCGCATCGCTCAACTACAAGATCGACGAGCGCTATTCGCTGACCTTCGATGTGCTGAACCTGAACAATCCGGTGCTCAAGTATTACGGCGCCAACCAGGACCAGCCGACGGCCCTGTATTCGAATGGCCGCCAGTTTTACTTTGGCCTGCGCGCCAAGTTGTAGTTTTTTTTACCGGCTTTCCGCCACAAGCGGGAAGCTGGTTTTTATCTTTTTGAATTGTTTGACCATGACTATTGCTTCTCAACGCTACCTCGCCCTCGACGTCCTGCGCGGCCTGACCGTCGCCCTGATGATCGTCGTCAATACGCCTGGCGACTGGGGCGCCGTGTATGCGCCTTTCCTGCATGCCGAATGGCATGGATTTACCCTCACGGACCTGGTCTTTCCCAGCTTTTTGTTTGTCGTCGGCAATGCGCTGGCCTTTGCGCTGGGCAAGTATGAACACCTGGGACACGGCGCCGTGCTGGCCCGGCTGTGCAAGCGCAGCGCGCTGATCTTTCTATTGGGCTTTTTGCTGTACTGGTTTCCCTTCTTCAAGATCGACGACGCGGGCCAGTTCGCCTGGTCGCCGTTGTCGCACACGCGTATTCCCGGTGTGCTGCAGCGTATCGCCGTGTGCTATCTGGCCGCCGCCCTGATCCTGCATTACGGGAAGACGCGCGGCGCGCTCGTCTTCAGCGCCTGCGCCTTGCTCGGCTACTGGGCCATCCTGGCCTGTTTTGGCGACTACAGCCTGCACGGCAATGCGCCGGCCAAGCTGGACCTGATCCTGCTGGGCGACAGCCATTTGTACCACGGCGAAGGCATCGCCTTCGACCCGGAAGGTATCCTCGGCACCTTGCCGTCCATCGTCAATGTGATTGCCGGCTACCTGGCGGGCAGCTTCGTGCGCCAGGCGGCGCCGGCACGGCTGCGCTCCAGCTTGTATCAACTGGCCGTGGCCGGCGTCATCTGCGTGGCCGTGGCCCTGTGCTGGAATGAAGTGTTTCCGATCAATAAGAAGCTGTGGAGCAGCTCTTATGTGATGCTCGGCATCGGCCTGGACTTGCTGCTGCTGGCGCTGCTGATGTTCGTCATCGACGTGCGCAAGAGCACGGGCTGGACGTATTTTTTTGAAGTCTTCGGCAAGAACACCCTGTTCATCTACCTGGTGTCGGAAGTGCTGGTGATCATCGCGTTTACCGTGCGCATCGGCGGCGGCAACCTGTACCAGTGGCTGTACCAGCACTGGTTCACGGGCTGGGCGCCGGCGCGCATGGCTTCCTTGCTGTTTGCCGTCAGCTTCATGCTGCTGTGCTGGCTGATCGCCTATGCCATGGACAAGTGCAAGATCTATATCAAGGTCTAGAACTTCAGTTTTAATCCGTAGCGCGTGGCCAGCGCGGTGAAGGCCAGCATCAGGGCGGTGACGGCGGCGGCATTCCACAGGCCGGCCGCGCCGCCCGTTTCCAGCCAGGGCCACCAGAAGCGCGGCAGGTGCAGCACGGCCGCCAGCTGCTGCCACAGGTCGGGCACGATGTAGGCGAACAGGGCGTTGGTGCCGGCAGGCACGAGCACCACGGCCCAGGCGCGCCAGCGCCACACGTCGATGACGACATAAAACATGAGGAACAGGGCCAGGATGAGGGCGCTGCACACGAGTGTGTACGATTCCGTGGCCGCGATCTTGTTGATGTGGTGATACGGCCGCAGCAGCAGGCCGGCCGCCAGCAAGCCCAGCGCGAACCACGCCATGAAACGGATGCGCTGCCCATGGCGCAGGGCGGCACCGCGCAGGAACAGCTGGCCCACCAGGGTGCCGGCCAGCACATTGGCGGCCGTCGAACCGAGCACCTGCGGCACGTTGACGAAGGCGTTGACGCCTGCCGGCAGGAAATCGAGGCTGCCCGCCGTGCCCCCCATGTACAGCACGATCAGCAGGGAAAACACGCCCATCAGCGCCGTGCCGCTGCCCCGGCACGCCAGGTACAGCAGGCTGCACAGCAGGTAGGACCAGCCTATCATGCCGAGGATGCCCCACCACGACGGCTGCAGCCAGGTGCTGGAAAATTCGCTGTTCAGCTCTCCGCGGAACGTCGCCAGCAGGAACAGCATCAGCGCGCCGCCCACGGCTAGCGCCAGCTTGCACGCGCCCTGGCGCCACAGCAGCATCATGGCGACGTAAAACAGCAGGAAATACAGGGCGTGCGGCAGCGGCGCCGCCTGCGCATCGTAGCGGTAGGCATTCGCCAGTACCACGCCGGCCAGCATCAGACTGGCGGAGCGCCACAGCAGGCGTCCCAGCAGGGCGGGCGTGACGTGGCCGCAATGGCGCTGCAAGGCCAGCGGTATGGCCATGCCGACCATGAACAGGAAGCCGGGAAAGACCAGGTCGGGCAAGGTGATGCCGTCGGCGCGAGGACCCGCATGCTCGAGCCACCAGGCGATGCCGGGCATGCCGGCCAGATAGTTGACCCAGATCATGACGACGATCACGCAGCCGCGGAACGCGTCCAGGCTGGTCAATCGTTCAGGTACAGGTGCGGAGGCGGTGGCTGGCGGCATGGGGGAGTGAAAAAGGTCGAAAAAAAAGCAGCCCCGGCGTGAGCCGGGAACTGCCTTGCGCATGCTGGCGGGAACGGGAATTACTGTGCCGCTGCTGCCGGTGCCGCCGTTGCCGTGGCAGGACGGTTCAGCCACAGGATCCAGTAGCGTGCCAGGTCGCCCACGCCGTCGCCGCCCTTGACCGTTTCCAGGACCTTGATGGCGTCATCTTTCTTGCCAGCCATGGCGTAGGAATAACCGAGGCGCAGCTTGGCGTCTTCAGGACGCTTCAGGCCGCCCTTGGCGATGCCTTTCTGGATCAGGTCGATACCTTTGTCGAACTGGTCCATCGTCACGAAGGCGTAGCCGAGGTTGATCAAGCCCGTGCCATCCTTGCTCTTCATGGCCGACGCTTCGCCGCTGGCGATGTTCTTCGCATCGTCGGCGGCAGCCTTGTTGGCCTGGTCGCGCAGTTTCTTGTGCTTGGCGGCATTCGCGCCCGTGCCCAGTACGCCTTTGGCAAAGCCCGCGTCCAGCACTTTTTTCGCTTCCGTCGGGAAGGCGTTCTGCAGAGCGATTTCAGCCATGTCGCTGTAATCTTGCGGCGGCATGGTGCCCACGGCCTTGAATTGCAGGCGCAGCACGTCGAGCGCGAAGCGGTCGGAATAGCCGGCCTTGCCTTGCGTGCGGCTCAGCAGATCGCTCCAGTAGTCATCCGACGGGTAGTAGCGCACCAGGTTTTCCATGGCGACCAGGTAGGTGGCCGGGTCCTTGCTTTTCGAACCCGTGTTGGCCAGCAATTGCAATTCTTCGATGGTCGGCGTCTTGCCCGCTTGCTGCTTGGCTGTCAGGTCGGCCATCAGTTCCTGTTTCGCGCGCGCGAAATCATTGCTGAAGTAGTAGGCGCGGATGATGTACGGGCGCATGGTGGTCACGTCGCCTGTTTCCGTTTGGTAACGGGTGAACCACTTGATGGCGTTCGGATAATCCTTGGCGTTGTAGTGGTAGTTGGCCAGCGCCTGGATGAAGTCGCCCTGGGCTTTCTTGTCCAGTTTGCCTGATTCGATGACCGCTTCCAGCGCCGTCATGGCCATCGGTGCATTGTTGGTGGTCGACGCCAGCGCCACGCGCAGGCGGTTCAGCACGAACGTTTCATACGGCGTCAGGGCGGGAATGGCGGCAGCCTGGTCGATGCGGCTTTGTACGTCGGCGTAGTTTTTCGCATCCATCGATGCCTTCACGGCAACCGGATCGAGCAGCTTGAACACTTCGGGACGTACCGAATCGGCTGGCGCGGCAGCGGCGGCGGCTGGCTTGGCATCCTGCGCGTGCGACAGGGCTGGCAGGACATTGAGGCCGATGGCGGCCAGGAGCAAGCTAAGACGGGCAAGACGGAATTGGGACATGGGTTATCCTTCAATCAATAACAAAAATACGCTCCGGTACTGGTTGCCGCAACAGGGTGCGGCGGCATTTGCCGGGGGCAGGGAATCTAAAAAAACACGTATTCTGCCATCCTGACCGCACAAGTCAAAGGGCGGCAGCATGGTAAACAACGGCTATTGTCACATAAACGGCTGGGCTGGAGCGCCAAACGTGCGCGCCAGGGCTTGCCCTTTGGCATCGAACAGCAGGCAGCGCTGCGGCGGCAGATGCAGGCGCATGGCGTCGCCCGCCTGGCGCAAGCCTTCCTCGGCCGGCAGCTTGACGGCCAGCATCTCGGTCACGCCCCGCATGCTGGCGTAAACGATGGCCACGTCGCCCAGGTATTCGACATGGCTGACGGTGGCGTCGACGACGTTGTTGTTCGCCATTGCCCCATCCTGCAGGCTGACATGCTCGGCCCGCACGCCCAGGGTCAGCTGGTTGCCCGGCGCCACAGCGTCACCTTGCGCCTCGATGTCGATCACGGCGCCGCCAGGCAGGCGCACGGCCACCGAGCCGGGGCCGCAGGCCACGGCCTCGCAGGCGATGAAGTTCATCTTCGGCGCGCCGAGGAAGCCGGCGACGAACAGGTTGCCGGGATTGTTATACAACTCGTGCGGACTGCCCACCTGCTCGATGCGCCCGCCGTTGAAGACGACGATGCGCTCGCCCAGGGTCATGGCTTCGACCTGGTCGTGCGTGACGTAGATCATGGTCGTCTTCAATTCCTGGTGCAGGCGCGAAATTTCCACGCGCATCTGTACGCGCAGCGAGGCATCGAGGTTCGACAGCGGTTCGTCGAACAGGAAGACCTTGGGCTTGCGCACGATGGCGCGGCCGATGGCCACGCGCTGGCGCTGGCCGCCCGACAGGTCCTTCGGCTTGCGTTTCAACAGTGGCGTGATCTGCAGGATGTCGGCCGCGCGCTCGACGGCGGCGCGCACCTCGGCCTTTTTATGTCCGGCCAGGGAGAGGGCGAAGGCCATATTCTCGTACACCGTCATGTGCGGATACAGGGCGTAGCTCTGGAAGACCATGGCCAGGCCCCGCTCGGCCGGCGCGATATCGTTGGCCAGCTGGCCGCCGATATGCAGCTCGCCGTCCGTGATGTCTTCCAGCCCGGCGATCATGCGCAGCAGGGTCGATTTGCCGCAGCCGGACGGCCCCACGAAGACGACGAATTCACCGTCGCGGATATCGAGGTCGATGCCGTGGATGACGGGGTGCTTGTCGTCGTACAGCTTGACGATGTTCTTTAAAACGATGTGTGCCATGGGTTGTGCGATTCCTAGCTGGCGCTGGCCGGCGCGGACGTGGCGCCGGCGTCAGACGGGTCGGAGGTATCCTTCGGGCCGATGCGCATGAAGCGCGACAGGATCAATACGGGCACGGCCGACACCAGCACCCACAGGAAAAAGGTCTTGTAGCCGAGCGCCGTCTGGATGTCGCCGCTGATCATCTTGAACAGCACGAAGCCCAGCTGCATCACGCCGGTGGCGAACGCATAGTGGGCCGTCTGGTACTTGCCGACAGAAACCACCTGCATCATGAACAGGATCAGGCCGACGAAGCCGAAGCCATAGCCGAACATTTCCACGCTGAGCGCGGCCGTGATCAGGGTCAGGTCGGTCGGCATGCTGTGGCTCAGGTAGTAGAACACCAGGTTCGGCAAGTTCATGGCCAGGATCAGGAAAAACATGGCGCGCTTCAGGCCCAGCCACGACGTGAAGTAGCCGCCGCCTATGCTGCCCAGCAAAAAGGCCACGGTGCCGGCCGTGCCGTACACGGCGCCCACTTCCGTCGTCGACAGGCCGAGTCCCCCCAGTTCGCGCGCTTCACGCAGGAACAGCGGGCCGATGGTCTGCACTTGCGCCTCGCCCGCGCGGAACAGGATGATGAAGGCGATCATGCCCCAGATGCCGGGCTTTTTCAGGAAGTCCACCAGCACGTCCCACAGGGTGCGGCTGATGCCCGCCACGCTCTTGTCGGCCACGGCCGCGTTGCGCACCTGCGGCAGCGCCCACAGGTGGTAGGCGGCCAGCGACAGCATCATGGCGCCGATGATCAGGAAGATGACCGACCAGGCGGGCTGGATGCCGATTTTTTTCTCCAGGTAGCCGGCCAGGATCACCAGGCCGCCCAGCGAGATGAATTTGCCCGCGTTGAAGAAGGCGCCTTGCCAGCCCGCGTAGGCCGCCTGCTGCTTGTCCGACAGACTGGCGATATACAGGCCGTCGCAGACGATGTCGTGCGTGGAAGACGCCAGCGCGGCGACGAACAGCACGGCGACGCAGGCGGCGAACCACAGCGGCGTCTGCAGGGCCAGCGCGATCAGGCCCAGGCTCAGGCCGCCGAGGAACTGGAACAGCACCACCATGGTCTTCTTGCTCGACGCCAGTTCCAGGAAGGGGCTCCACAGCGACTTGAAGACCCAGGCAAAGCCGATCAGGCCCGTCCAGCGGGCGATCTGGTCGTTCGGCACGCCCATGCTCTTGAACATCAGGCCGGCCACCAGGGCCACGGCGTAGAACGGCAAGCCCTGGGCGAAGTACAAGGTGGGCACCCAGCTGATCGGGCTGCGTACTTTTTTGTTGATGTTGGTGCTGATGCGCGTGTCGTGCATGGAGGCTTCCTTATCGAGAGACGTTTTCATTTGACTGCGCCGTCCATGCCGCGCATGAAGAAGCGTTGGGTAAACAGGAAGGCGAGCAGGGTCGGCACGATGGTGATCAATGTGCCGGCCGCGATCACGCGCGTGCTGCTGCCGAAGGTGCCGCGCAAATACAGCACGCCCACCGACAGGGGGAATTCATCGGGCTTGCTCATGACGATGGAAGGCCAGATGTACTCGTTCCACGATTCGACGGCCGTCAGGATGCCGACGGTGGCCAGCCATGGCGTAATCAGGGGCAGCATGATGCGGCTGAAGATGACCCACTCGGACGCGCCATCGACCCTCGCCGCGTCGATCAGGTCTTGCGGCACTTCCTCGAACGCCTGCTTGAGCAGCAAGATGGCCACGGCCGTCACCACGTTGGGCAGGATCACGCCCGTGTAGGTGTCGACCAGGCTCATTTGCGTGATGGTGATGAAGTTGACGAGGAAGTTCACCTCGGACGGCAGCACCAGGGTGGCCAGGATCAGGCCGAACACGAGTTTGCGGCCACGGAATTTCAGGCGCGCCAGCGGATACGCGGCCAGGGAACACAGCAGCAGTTTCCAGAACACGGTGAACACGGCGATCAGCACGGAGTTCTTGAAGAACGACCAGATGGGAATCGCGTTGAACACTTCGATGAAGTTCTCGAAGGACGGCGCCTTCGGCCAGAAGGTGGGCGGGAAGGCGAAGATATTGCCTTGCGTGGAAATGGCCGTCACCAGGGTCCACCAGAACGGGAAGACGCAGACGAGGGCGATCGCGCACAGCACGGCATAGTGGCCCAGTATGTGCAGGCGCTTTTTCAGGGGGCGGGAACGGGTTGTCATGGTCATTGCCCTGTCAGCGGTGCTTCGGTTTGAGGTAGCGCAGGCACAGCAGGGCGATGGCGATGCAAAACAGCGAGACGACGAAGCTGGCCGCCAGCGCGCGCGGCAGTTTCAAGTGCTTCAAGCCCTGGTCATACGCGTAATACAGCGCCGTGAAAGTGGAATTCATCGGGCCGCCCTGGGTCAGCACGTCGACTTCCTGGTACGCCTTCAAGGCCGCCAGCACGGACAGGATGGAGCACAGCATGATGGTCGGGCGCAGCATCGGCACCGTGATCTTCCAGAAGCGCTGCCAGCGGTTGGCGCCGTCGAGCATGGCCGCTTCCTGCATGTCCGACGGTATCGATTGCAGGGCCGCGAGGTACATCACCATGTACCAGCCCAGGCCCCGCCACAGGGTGACGAACATCACGGCAAACAGGGCCAGGCTGTCGTTCGTCAGCCAGCCCACGGGCGCGTTCACCAGTTTTAACGTCATCATCACGTAATTGAGCGCCCCCTGTTCGTGGAACATGAAGCCCCACATGATGCCGACCACGGACACGGTGGTCACCACGGGCACGTAGAAGGCGGCGCGGAACAAACGGATGCCGGGCAGCCGGTTGTTCACCAGCACGGCGAGGGTGATGGCGCCCACCTGCACGAAGGGCACCATCAGCAAAAACATCAGCGAGTTTTTCAGGCCCGAGACGAACATCTCGTTGTTGAAAATGTAGCGGAAGTTATCGAGGCCGACGAAGCGCGTCTCGCGTATCAGGCTGTAGTCGGTGAAGGCCAGCACGGAGCCGTAGCCGACGGGCCAGAAGGAAAAGGCGGCCAGCAGCAGCAGGGCCGGGGCGAGGAACAACCAGGCTTGCACGGTATGGCGGTGGGCGAGTTTCATGGTGTCCTTAGTGGCGCGGCAGGGTGGCCAGCTTGCGGTTCCAGATGGCGACGGCCTGGTCGAGCGCCTGCTTCACGTCCTGCTTGCCCGTCACGCCCGCCTCGACGGCCTTCACCAGCGAGCGGCGCAGTTCGTCGTAGTCGTCGATGCCGGCCACGTACAGCGTGCGCGAGTGGCCCATCGACAGGGCGCCGGCGGCCACGGCCTTTTCGGCCGCGCCCGCGTTTTGCGGCGTGGACAGAAAAAACGGGTCGGCCGCCGCTTTCACGGTGGTGGGGAAGACGCTGGCCTGGCGCGCGAAGGCCAGCTGGTTTTCGTCGTTCGTCAGGAAGCGCGCGAACTTGCCCACCGAGGGCAGCTGGCGCGCCGGCACGCCTTTCGGGATGGCGAAGTGCACGAGCCAGCCGCCGTCGGCGATGCCGGTGGGACCCAGCGGCGCGGGCGCCACGTCGGTGATGGCGTAGATATCTTTCGCGTCGCCGCGGATGCGCTGCATGGCCGTGGGCGGCGCCAGCAGCATGCCCAGGCGGCCGCCCTTGTAGGCGTCGATCACGGCGGGAAAATTGTCTTCGGCGAACAGGCTTTCCTTCAGCAGGCCGCCGACCTTGTAGGTGTCGGCCAGTTTCTGCACCAGCGCCACGTGCTGCGGCGAATTGAAGACGGCGCGGTTGTCGGTGATGACGGCCAGGCCCTGCTGCATGAACAGGCCGTCGATCTTCGAGAGGGCGGGGGCGATGCCGGCCTTGCCCGTGCGTTGCGCGATCTGGCGCGCGAACGCCAGTTGTTCATCGAGGCTGGCGGGGCCGCGCGTGAGCCCGGCCTGTTTGAAAATGACGGTATTGAAGGCGATCACCGCGACATTGCTGTACATGGGAAAACCGTAGGTGCGGCCCTTGAAGCGCAAGTCGTCCAGGGCGCTGGGAATGTAGCTGGCGCGCGCAGGCGCGATCAGGCCATCGACTTGTGTGAGCAAGCCGTCGCGCGCAAATTCGTCGGCCCAGGGCACGTTCAGGCTGACCAGGGCGGGCGGCGTGCCGGCCACGATGCGCGTGACCAGCTTGGTCTGGATGACGTCCCACGGGAAGTCGATCCATTCGATTTTGACACCGGGATTCTGCGCCTCATAGCGCGCCACCACCGCATTGAAATACGGCGTGAACTTGGGCTTCATGCTGAAGGTCCAGAATTCGATTTTCTCGGCAGCCCATGCCTGCGGCGCGAGCAGACCCGCGCAGACAAACACTGCCAACAGTCTCTTGATCATTATTATTATCCCTGCCAGTGGCCCCGCAAGTGCCGGGGTCGGACCCTCAGGGTCCGACCCCAGTCTTCGCTTTCGGGTTGGGTATTGCTTAGTTTGTTTTTGTTACTTTGCTCAAGTGACGCGGCGCATCCGGGTCCATGCCGCGCGCGGCCGACAGTTTTGCCGCCATCACATAGAAGGACTGGATGGCGACGATCGGGTCGAGATCGGGCGTGGCCGCCACGGGCAGGGTCAGGTCGCGTTCGGCCACGTCGGCGGGTGCCGCCAGCAGGACCTTGGCGCCGCGGCCGCGCATTTCCGTGGCCAGCTGCAGCAGGCCGGCCTGGGTCGGGCCGCGCGTGGCGAAAATCAGCAGCGGGTAGCCGTCTTCGATCAGGGCCATCGGGCCGTGCTTGATTTCGGCGCCGCTGAAGGCTTCGGCCTGCAGGGCCGAGGTTTCCTTGAATTTCAGGGCCGACTCCAGCGCCACGGGGAAGCTGATGCCGCGTCCCACGACCATGATGTTGCGGGCCGGCGCCAGCACGTCGATGGCGGGCGACCAGTCGACGCGGGTCGCTTCGAGCAGCGCTTCGGGCAGCGCTTCCAGCCCTCCCAACAGCTCGGGATCGTTCTGCCACTGGGCCACCATGCGCGCACCGGCGACCAGGCTGGTGATGAAGCTCTTGGTGGCGGCGACGCTTTGTTCCTTGCCGGCGCGCAGGGGCATGGCCCATTCGGCGGCGTGCGCCAGCGGCGAATCGATGTCGTTGACGAGGGCCACGGTGGTGGCGCCGCCATCGCGGAAGTAGCGGATCGGTTCGACCACGTCCGGGCTCTGGCCCGATTGCGAGATCGAGATGGCCAGGGTATCGCGCGTCACCAGCGGCGATTTGTTCAGGGTGACCAGCGACATCGGCAGGGATGCCACGACGCGGCCCAGGCGCGCCATGATCAGGTAGGCGACGTAGTTGCAGGCGTGGTCGGAGCTGCCGCGCGCGATGGTCAGCGCGGTCGAGAACGAGGTGCTCCTCAATTTGCGGCCCAGTTCCGCGTAGCGTTCCGTGTCGCTGGTCAGTTGCAGGGCGACGCATTCGGCGGCGGAAACGGCTTCTTTAAGCATCATTGAGGTCACAGATTTCTCCTTCTATATACACAGCTTTGAGTTTGAGATCGCGATCGAGTACCACCAGATCGGCGTAAGTGCCGGGGGCCAGCCGGCCGCGTTCTTCCAGGCCCAGGTAATCGGCGGCGTTGGTCGACACGCGCTTGGACGCGTCGGCCAGGTCCAGTCCCAGTCCCACCAGGTTGCGCAGCGCCTGGTCCAGGGTCAGGGTGCTGCCCGCCAGCGTGCCGTCGGGCAGGCGCACGCCGCCCATGCATTTCTGCACGGCGTGGCGGCCCAGCATGTATTCGCCGTCCGGCATGCCGGTGGCGGCCGTCGAATCGGTGACGCAGTACAGGCGCGGGATGGCGCGCAGGGCCACCTTGATGGCGCCCGGATGCACGTGCAGCAGGTCGGGGATCAGCTCCGCGTATTCGGCGTGCGCCAGGGCGGCGCCGACCATGCCCGGCTCGCGGTGATGCAGGCCGCTCATGGCGTTGAACAGGTGCGTAAAACCCATGGCGCCGTGTTCCAGTGCGGCCACGCCGTCTTCATAGGAGCCCAGCGTGTGGCCGATCTGCACGCGCACGCCGGCGTCGGCCAGGGCGCGCACCAGCTCCAGGTGGCCGGCGATTTCCGGCGCCACGGTGATGACGCGCAGCTTGGCCAGGGTTTGCAGGCGCTCGATTTCCGCCAGCGTGGCGGCGCGCGCGTAGTTCGGCTGCGCCCCGAGCTTGCCGGAATTGATGTACGGGCCTTCCAGGTGGGCGCCCAGCACGCGCGCCGTGTTCGGGCGGCGGTGCCTGGCGGCGATGCCGATGGCCGTCAAGGCCATGTCGATGTCTTCCGGCGGCGCCGTCATGGTGGTGGCCAGCAGGCTGGTGGTGCCGTGGCGCGCATGGATGGCCGCGATGGTGTAGACGGCTTCGCCGCCTTCCATGATGTCCTTGCCGGCGCCGCCGTGCACGTGCAGGTCGATGAAGCCGGGCAGAATATAGTCGTCGCTGTTGCCCGACGGGTGGACGGAATCGCCGGTGATGCTGTCGACTTTTTCGCCGAAGGCGATGGCGCCGTGGATCCAGCCGCCGGGGGTAAGGATATTGCCTTTGATAGTGCTGCTCATCTGCGCGACTCCGCTACGAATTCATAATAATCACTGCGGCAATACGAGTGGGTCAGTTCCACCGCTGCGCCGTTGTCGAGATAACTGACACGGGTGATGTGCAGCATGGCTTCACCCGTCTTGATATTGGCCAGCTTGGCCTGTTCCGCCGTGGCGTTGACGGCGCGGATATGCTGCAGCGCGCGCATCGGGATGGTGCCGCGCGACTCCAGGTAGCCGTACAGCGAATCGGTCACCTGCTGCGGGTCCGGCATGTACAGTGCGGGGATGGTGGTCGTCTCGATCGCCATCACCACTTCGTCGGCCGTGCGCAGGCGGCGCAGGCGCGCCACCGGCATGTGCGGCGACAGTCCCAGCGACAGCAGTTCCAGCGGCGCGGCCGAGCCGATGTCGCGCTGCAGCCAGCGCGAGCCTGCCGTAAATCCCCGCTGGCGCAATTCTTCCGAAAAGCTCGTCAGGCGCGACAGCGGCTGCTCCAGCTTGGGCGTGATGTAGGTGCCCGAGCCGCGCTTGCGTGTCAGCATGCCCCGGTCGCACAGCATGTCGATGGCCTTGCGCGCCGTCACGCGCGAAATTTCGAGGAGCTCCGACAGCACGCGCTCGGAAGGCAAGGCCTGGTTGGCGCGCCAGTCGCCGCTGGCGATGCCGTCCGACAGCATGTTCGCCAGCTGCATGTAGAGCGGCGTGTCGCTGGCGGGATTCGGTTTGAAGGCGGACAGTTTGGCCAGCATGGTCATTGCTCCTGCAAGTGCTTGCGTATCAGGCGCAGACCGCCTGCGGCCGAGTCGCCCTGTGCCGGCACGACCAGTTGCAACAGTTCCGCCGGCAGGTAGCTCGACAAGGGCGCCGCCAGGCCGCCGCACAGTGCCACGGGCAAGGCGCCGGCCGGATCGAGCGCCCTGGCGATGAGGGCGATCTGCTGGCCCGCGTCGGTCAGGATGCTGCGCGCCACGGCGTTGCTGGCCGCGTGTTCGAGCACCAGCCGCGCCAGTTGCGCGAAATTGGTCTGGCTGGCGGCGGCCAGCCACACTTGCATGGCGTCGCGCTGGCCGCCGCAGGCGTCGATGACGGCCGTGGCGAAGGCGCTGCCGGGCACGCGGCCGTCAACCACTTGCTGCGCATGGTTGATGGCGCGCATACCGATCCAGGCGCCGCCCGCCTCGTCGCCGGAAGGAAAGCCCCAGCCGCCCACTTCATGGCGGCTGCCGTCCGCGTGCAGCACTTCGCCCACGCTGCCGGTGCCGATGGCAACGATGGCGCCCGGCTGGCCCGCATGCGCGCCCAGCAGGGTGGTCAGGGCATCCGATTCGAGTGCGACTGCGGCATAGCCGGGATTGTGTTCGACGAAGCTGGCCGCCCACTGCTTGTTGTGCACGCCGGCCAGGCCCAGGCCGATGGCCATGCGCTGCAAGGAGGGTTGTTCCAGGCCGGCCGTGCGGAAGGCCAGGGTGACGGCATGCGCCACGGAGGTCCACGCCCGTTCGATGCCCAGTCCCAGGCCGGATGGGCCGCTTTGACCCTGTGCCAGTTCCTGGCCGTCGAGGCGCGCCAGGCGTACGCGGGTACCGCTTCCCCCGCCGTCGACGCCGATTATGTATTCGATCATGTTGTGCAGTCCCGCATTTGGTTGAGTGCGCCTGTCTCGGTTCTTTTATTTGTCGGGCGGCGAAAAAGCTGAAGGCACTATATTGTCGCCCCGATGGCTTGTCAACAGGTATTTAAGTGGTATTAATAAATGCGTTGCGCGATGACGCGCCATGCCCGAGGGTGTGATTGCAAGCGATTGTTAATAAAGGAGTTTTTGTGTTTCGTGAATGGTATTGAAATTGGCCTTGTTTAATGCCAATTTTTTCCAACTGGTCTGTTGTTGGCGATGCGGTATTGCTTGCATGCATGCTTGGCAAGGGGCGCCATGAAGAGTAAAGTCCGGCTTTTACACCTGAGTTGGAAGAGCATGATGAACGACAAGGCAGCAAAGAGCGAGTACTGGGACGACTGGCAGCAAGAGGCGCTGGCCGCCGGTGTGTCGGCGCCGCTGGCCGCGCTGGGCATGGAAATGATGCGCACGCACCGCAAGAACCGCTGGCCGAAGGATTTCCTGGGCCGCGAAAGCGATGGCCCGGTCATGATCGAAATGTGCCTGGAAGATGAGGCGGAAACGGAATTGTTCTTTATCGAGAACCTGTATCCCTACGATGCGGCGCTGATCGAAAAGACGCGCCGCCGTCTGTGCCTGCACTGATCGTACGCTGACGTGTGACTGGAACGGCCGCCTTGCGCGGCCGTTTTCACGTCAGTTACTGAATTTTTCGCTGCTCGTGGTGGCCCTGGCGCGCATGCGCAGGCTCAGCAGCACGATGGTGACCAGCAGCAGCGAATGTGTGCCCGGTTCATGCGAAGCGGGGGCGTGCAGGCTGGCGTCTTGCGACTGGAAACTGGCCAGGCGCGTGGCCAGGGTGGCGGGTGCCGCCTGGTAGCTGGCCTTCTGAACCGGCGCCGTGCCCGCCGCATGCGTGCTTCCAGCGGTCCAGAGCGACAGGGCCGCGCCCAGCAAGATCATTGTTCTCATCATATTCTTTATTTCCGCCGAGGGCTGTCAATCGATTACACATGGTCCCGCCGTATGCCGGCCCATGTCCTGTCCCCAGTTTGTATGCTTTCCGGCGTTGCTTATAGTGCACCGGAATGATATCTATTTATAAATTTCGTGTATTAAAACATAATAAAACAAAAATGCAAACGTCTTTTTGCAAATAAGTGCATGCGCTGCCTGTGCTTGCCGGGTGCGGTCTGTCTGTTGCATTGGGGAAATGACGTGGCATTTTCATGGGGGAGTGTCATAATGGCCCAGGCATTTCCGCCCAGGCATGGAGTAGATGATGAGCAAGGCACAGGACAGCAAGAAAGAAGCCAAGAAAGAACCGGCCAAGACCATGAAGGAAAAGAAGGAAGCCAAGAAGGTCAAGAAAGAAGAGCGCAAGCGCTGATCATGCGCGTGCGCCGTTCATTGACGCGCCCGTGGCGTGCGCCGGCCCTGCTGGCGGCGTTCGCCCTGCTGGCCGTTGGCCTGCCCGTGTCCGGCGTGCTGGCGCAGCAAAAGCCGGCGCCGTCCACGTTCGGGCAGGTGGTGGGCAATGCCGTGCTGTGCATCGACCAGATCGACAACAAAGCTTTTTATGCGTATTTGCTGACGGCCTTCGGCCCCGCCTACAAGCATGAAGGGGGCGCTTACTGGTTCCGCACGGACGCCACCTTGTGGGGCGCGCCGATTACCGACGTGATCGTCAGCGACGACACCAGTCCCCTCGTCTTCATGGGCGTGGTGGCGGACGCGACGCCGGAAAAGCTGGAGCCGGCCATCCGCGGCGCCTCGGGCCTGCGCTTCAATAAACTCGACAATTCTGCCTTTCCTGTCCGTGGTTCAATGCCTGGCAGTAAAATCGTCTACTTCCGTAGCAAGGCGAAAGTCTATTGCGCCAAATACAAGCCGTTGCCGCCCGCCCGCACCCGCTGAGGGTCTCGGCTTGCCGCCGCGCATTTTGATCGTTTCATCCGCAGGGTCTCCATGTACACGCATTATTTCCAGCTCAAGCAATCGCCGTTTTCGATCGCGCCCGATCCGCGCTACCTGTTCATGAGCGAACGCCACCGCGAAGCGCTGGCGCATTTGCTGTATGGCGTGGGCAGCGGCGGCGGCTTCGTGCTGCTGACGGGCGAAATCGGCGCCGGCAAGACCACCGTGTGCCGCTGCTTCATGGAGCAGATTCCGGAAAACTGCCAGCTCGCGTATATCTTCAATCCGAAACTGTCTGTCGAGGAATTGCTGCTGTCGATCTGCGAGGAATTCCGCATCGCCGTGGCGCCCGGCGTGGCCAGCGTGAAAGGCTATGTCGACGCCATCAATGCGCACCTGCTGGCCAGCCATGCGCAGGGCAAGAACAATGTGCTGATCATCGATGAAGCGCAAAACCTGTCCGCCGCCGTGCTGGAGCAGTTGCGTTTGCTGACCAATCTGGAGACGAGCGAGCGCAAGCTGCTGCAGATCATCCTGATCGGCCAGCCGGAATTGCGCGCCATGCTGGCCCGGCCAGAGCTGGAGCAGCTGGCGCAGCGCGTGATCGCCCGTTATCACCTCGGTTCGCTGACGGAGGACGAGACGGCCAGCTATGTCCGCCACCGCCTGGCCGTGGCGGGCAGCACTGCGCAGACGCCGTTCGCGCCCCGTTTGATGGCGCCCATCCATGCCTTGAGCAAGGGGGTGCCGCGCCGCATCAACCTGCTGTGCGACCGCGCGCTGCTGGGCGCTTACGTGGAAAACCAGCCGCAGGTGACGCGCCAGATATTGCGCCGTGCCGCCGAGGAAGTGTTTGCGGAAGAGGGCAAGCCGGCTGCCGGACGGGGCTTGCGCTGGCCGCACGTGGCCGGCGGCGTGCTGGCTGGTGCGCTGTTCACGGCCGCGCTGGCCTGGCATTTCATGCCGCACGCGCCTGCCACAGTGGCCGTGGCGAAAGCACCCGTCGCGGTGGCGCCGGCGGTGCCCGCTGCTGCACCTGTTCCCGCGCCCGCGACCGCCAGCGTGCCGGACCGCAACGCCGTGCTGCGCCACCTGGCCAGCCTGTGGGGCGAGCAATTGCCGGCCGGCGACGCCTGCCAGGCGGGCGCCCGCGCCGGCCTGCGCTGCCTGCACAGCCGGGGCGGCATCGCCGAGCTGCGCGTGCTGGACCGTCCCGCCATGCTGGCCTTGCGCGATGCGGGTGGCACGGAACAGCTGGCGCTGTTGACGCGTCTGCAGGATGACACCGCCACCTTGATGCTTGATGGCAAACAGCAAAGCCTGCCGCTGGCTCAGCTGGCGCAGCGCAGCGATGGCAGTTTCACGACCTTCTGGCGCGCCCCGCGCAGCTGGCGCGACGAAGTCCCGTTGGGCGCGCGCGGCGCCGACGTGGATTGGCTGGCGCAGCGGCTGGCGCAACAGCGGGGCTTGCCGGCGCCGGCCGCCAATCTGCCGCTCGATGCCGAGATGCAAAGCCAGCTGCGCGCTTTCCAGCAAAGCCAGAGCCTGCGGGCCGATGGCCTGGCGGGTCCGAAAACATATATACGCCTGATGCAGCTGGGTGACAATGCGGAGCCGCGCCTGAGCAGCGCAGCTCCTGCCGTGGCGGCGCCCGCTGCGACGGCGATGGTGGCGGGGAAATAAAGATGTCCTACATACTTGAAGCACTGAAAAAATCGCAGGCCGAGCGCCAACTGGGCGAGTTGCCCTCGATCCACGCACCGCAAGTGCAGCTGCACGATGCGGCCGCGTCCGGCGCTGGGCGGCGCGCGCCCGTCTGGCTGGCGCTGGGCGGCGTGACGGTGGCCGTGGCCGCCGCCCTGCTGTTCTGGCAGCCCTGGCAGGCAGGCACGGCTGCACCTGCGGCCGCTCCTGCGGTGCTGGCCCAGGCTGTGCCCGCGCCGCTGCCGGCAATCGTCCCGCCGGCAGTCCCTGTCCCTGTCCCTGTACCTGTATCCGCGCCGGCCCCCGTCACGCAAGTCACGCCCGTGCCGCCAGCGGCCACGGCCGCGCCTGTGCACCATGCCAGGCCTGTGGCGGAACCGAAGCAGGAAACGCCAGGCCAGGCGCTTCCCGTCGTCCCGGCTCCGGCTCCGTCCGTGCCGCCGCCGGCAGCCGAAGATGCCGTGCCCGGCATGCGCGACCTGCCCGAGCCGATACAGCGGCAAATCCCCCCGGTCGCCATCGGCGGCTATATCTATTCGAAGAATCCGGCGGACCGCCTGTTGCTGATCGACAAGGTCCTGCGCCACGAAGGCGAGGAACTGGCGCCCGGCCTGGTACTGGAAAAATTGCAGCCGAAAGCGGCCATCTTCAGTTTCAAGGGTTACCGCTACCGCGTGCCGTATTGAGTTGTTGTGCATCAAGGCCGGGCCCCCATAGCTGAACCATACTGGCCTGGCCTGGTCGAACCAGGGTCGCTGCGACCGTGTGCGCGGCCGGGGAGTTCCGATGATTGCTGCCGCAGCTGGTGAGGGTGCTTTTGATGCGCATGGCCTGGGTAACCTGGCGCGCATCGATCATATCGTCGTGCTGATGATGGAAAACCGTTCCTTTGATCACATGCTTGGCTACCTGAGCCTCGAAGGCGGGCGCGCCGATATCGATGGCTTGCAGGCCAGCCATGCCAACGTGCATGCGGGCGTCAGCTATCCCGTGCACCATTTGCGGCGCACGGCCTTTGGCCCGCAGCAAGACCCGTCGCATACGGGCACGTCGGTGGCGCAGCAATTGCAAAACAATAATGGCGGCTTTGTCGACGACTATGCGCAAACGCATCCGGGCGACCCCGACATCGACCTGGTAATGGGCTATTACAATGGGGCCGACCTGCCCATGTACGATTTCCTGGCACAGCAGTTCTGCGTCTGCGACCGCTGCTACAGCTCCGTTCCTGGCGCCACCTGGCCCAACCGCCTGTATGCGGTCAGCGGCAAGGCGGCCGGCAGCCGCGACAGCAAGCGCGTGCCCCTGTACACGAACAAATCCTTCGTGCGCCACCTCGACCGCGCCCAGGTCAGCTGGAAATTTTATTCCGCCTGGAAGCCCTGGAGCCTGGCGCTGACGGACGACCATTACCGTTCGTCCGAGCTGTACGAACCGTTCGGATCGAGCGCGCGCCGCTATGGCTTCATCGGCGATGCGCTGGCGGGCGCCTTGCCCTCGGTCAGCTGGATCGATCCGCATTTCTTTGAAAACGACGACCACCCGCCGGCCGACATCCGCGCCGGCCAGGCGCTGGTGGCGCAGGTCTACCAGGCCCTGTCGCGCGGCCCCGCCTGGGCGCGCACCTTGCTGATCCTCAGTTATGACGAGCACGGCGGCTTTTTCGACCATGTGCCGCCTGGCCCCGCCGTCGACGACGACCCTGCGTTTCGTCAGTACGGCGTACGCGTGCCCATGCTGCTGGTGTCGCCGCTGATCGCGCCGGGCAGCGTCAGCCACGAGGTATACGATCACACGTCGATCATCAAAACCATCCTGCAGCGTTTTTGCCGCGCCGCCGATGGCAGCTTGCCCCAGATGGGCGCGCGCGTGGCGGCCGCCAGCGGCCTGGGTGCCGTGCTGACCCTGGCGCAAGGCCGCGTGGCGCCCGCCGTGCCCGCCGCTGTCGTGGCGCAGCGCGCCGCCTGGGAGGCCGATGTGCGGGCGCAGGATTTCGCCCCGCCGCCGCCCGCTTGCCAGTCTGATGGCGAGCTGGCCTCCGCTGCCGCCGTCCCCTTCCAGTCCGATGCCGAGGCGGGCGCGATCGCCGCCCACCGGCAATTGGCGCGCACGGCCAGGAATGCACATGCGCTAAATGGCAAAGCAGCGGGCAAAACAGCGGGCAAACCAGCGGGCAAAGCTGCGGGTAAAACGGCGGGCGCGGCAGCGCCGAAGTCGTCGGGCCGGCGCCGTCGGCAGGGCGGCAAGCCGGCGCCTCTTGCCGCCGGAAATGGCGAAAAACCTGGAGTCGCGTGACTTGGATGAAGAGCTGGACGATGCGCCGGGTCTGCGTCGGCGGTCGCGCCCGTGGGGCTGCGTATAATCATTCCTTCTCAATCAAGGAGTGACCATGCACGATGCGATGCCCCCACACCCGGTACTCGGTGTGATCGGCCGTTCCGGCAGCGGCAAGACGACCCTGCTGGAATTTGTGGTGAAGGAACTGGCGGCGCGCGGCTTGCGCGTCAACCTGGTCAAGCACAGCCACCATGACCTGGCGCTGGAACCGCCGCAAAAAGACAGCGCCCGCCTGCGCATGGCGGGGGCGGCGGAGGTGCTGGTGGCGTCGCCGTATCGTTTTGCCATCGTGCATGAGCTGCGCGGGGCTCCCGAGCCGAGCCTGGCGCAGCAATTGGCCCGCATGGGGCCGGCAGACCTGACCCTGGTCGAGGGTTTCAAGACGGACCCCATTCCCAAGCTGGAAGTGTTCCGTCCGGAAGTAGGGCAGGCGCCCCTGTATCCGCATGACCCGCATGTGATCGCCGTCGCCTCCGACAGTCCGGCGCCGGCCGACTTGCGCGAGGGCGTGCAATGGCTGGACTTGAATGCCCGCGAGCACGTGCTGGCCTGGTTGCTGCACAGGCTGGAAAAATAAGCTAAAGGTTTGCCGGCGGCATCCGTTAACAAGAGTAGAACCTCATTGGAGAAACGTATGGACGTCGGAAGCATTGCTCAACTGTCAACCACGATGGCGGAGACAGGCACGCGGCAAGCCGTTGGCTTGACTGTCCTGAAAAAAGCCCAGGATATCCAAAGCTCGACCGCCACCGCCTTGCTGGCAGCGTTGCCGCCGGTACAATCGGCGCCAAGTCTGCCGGCTCATCTCGGTAACCGCATCAACACGACAGCCTGAGCGCGGTCCCGCGGCGCCAGTCCGGCGCTCGCCATAGATACGCCCACACCACCGTCATCGACGGTGGCGCGTGGGCGTTTTTGTCTGTCGTTTCGCCATCCTTTTCGCCTTCCTCCCGTCTCCGTTCGCCATGACCCGGCCGATTCAGTAGAATGACGTCCATCACCTCGCGTTGTCCATCGTGCAGCCCGGGGCGTTCCCACTTTACTTTGACCCATGCAAGAGGAATCCCCATGAACAAACGTCAAGCTCTCATCGCCGCCGCCCTCGCGGGCCTCTGTGCCGGTACTTCCGTCAACGCGGCCGCCCACGATGGCCCCGCCCCAGGCGACAAGGAAAAATGCTATGGCGTGGCCAAGGCGGGGCAGAACGATTGCGCTTCGTCCGACGGTGCGCATTCCTGCGCGGGCCAGGCGGAGGCGGACAACTTGCCCACGGAATGGGCGTATGTTGCCAAGGGGACGTGCGAACAGGCGGGCGGTTCCGTCAAGCCCATCAAGGCCGGCAAGGCGGCAAAACCGGCCACGCAGCCGTAAACGTCCGCCGCCTGCCCATGCCGCCGCCCATCCAGGCGCTTGCCGGCGTCGGCCTGCGCGCCGCGCACTACCACGACTTTCTGGCGCGCCGGCCCAAGGTCGGCTGGCTGGAAGTGCACACTGAAAATTATCTGCAGCCGTCGGGCTGGGATAACCATGTGCTGCAGACTCTGCGTCAGGATTACCCCATCAGCCTGCATGGGGTGGGCCTCGGCCTGGGATCCGCGCAGGGCTTTTCCGAGACCCATTTGCAGCGCGTGCGCAGCGTGGTCGAGCGTATCGAGCCAGCCCTCGTGTCGGAACACCTGAGCTGGGGCGCCGTGGTGCAGCAGCAACTCAACGATCTGTTGCCGCTGGCCTTGAATGGCGCCGCCCTCGATTTACTGTGCGCAAGAGTGGGGAGGGTGCAGGATGTGCTGAAAAGGCCGATCTTGCTGGAGAATGTCTCCACTTGCCTGCGTTTTGCCGACGATGCCATGAGCGAGGCGCAATTCCTGGCGGAACTGGCGCGCCGCAGCGGTTGCGGGCTGCTGCTCGATATCAATAATCTGTATGTGAACCAGTGCAATCACGGCGAAGATGCCTTGGCGGCCATGCAGTCCATCGCGCCGGGAAGCGTGGGGGAACTGCACCTGGGCGGCCATCTGCTGACGCCGCACGCCTTGATCGACCACCATGGCGCCACCGTGGCCGATCCCGTCTGGGCGTTATATGCGGCCGCCTTGCAGCGCTTTGGCGCCATTCCCACCCTGGTCGAATGGGACACGGATTTGCCGCCGCTCGATATCCTGCTGGGCGAAGCGGACAAGGCGCAAGCCATGCTGGCGCGCCATGCGCCGCAAACGCCATCATGGCAGGCAGCGTCGCCGCCGTCCCCGCCGCTACCCGCGTCGCTTGACGCGCTGGCCGCTGGCCAGCAGGCATTTGCCATAGCCTTGCTCGATACCGGGGCAACATTGCCATCGTTCGCAGGCGAGGCGGTACCGCAGCGTTTCGCGCTGTACCGCGGCAACTTGAGCGCCACCTGGCGCCGTACCCTGGGCCACGCCTATCCCGTCGTGCTGGCGCTGGTGGGCGAGGATTTCTTTGGCGGCCTGGCGCGCGCGTATGGCCGGCAGATGCCATCCGATAGCGCAGATTTGAACCAGTTTGGCGCCCGTTTCGCCGATTTTCTGACGGCTTTCCCGCCTGTGGCCGCATTGCCCTACCTGCCGGACATGGCGCGCCTGGAATGGGCCTTGCACCTGGCCCATTACGCGGCCGATGCGCAAGCGCTGGCGCCCGAGTCGCTGGCTGCCCTGCATCCCGATCAGCTGGAAGCGCGGCGTTTTACCTTGCATCCCGCTTGCACCTTGCTCGCGTCCGACTGGCAGGTGGCGGCCTTGTGGCAGGCGCATCAGGAGGAGGACGGTTCGGGGATGTTTCCGCAAGATCTGCAGGTGGCGAGCTGGGCGCTGGTCTGCCGGCCGCGCTGGAAGGTGCAGGTGCTGGTGCTCGATGCGGCTGCGCATGCCGCCTTGCAAGCCTTGCAGCAGGGGCAAACGTTCGGCGCCGCGCTCGATGCGGCGTTCGAGCTGGACCCGGCCTTCGACCTGACCGCGCACCTGCGCCAGTGGCTGGCGCATGCGGTCCTGGCAGCGTGACGGTTTATTCGAAGGCGCGCAGCAGGCGCGCTTCGCCCGTCTGATCGCGGTACAGGGCATTCGCGGCCAGGGTGGCATCCATCATGCGCGTGACTTGCTCTTCTTCAAAGCGGGCCAGTTCGGCCGTGGCCGCGACGAGGGCCAGTTGCAGCCTGGCGCGCGCGCTCTGGTACAGGCTGCTGGTGTATTTGTCTGTGTTACGCAGTAGTTCTTCCGCGTTTTCTATTACCTGGCGCAAGTCGCCGATCAGGCGTTCCTGGCTGCGCGTACCTTGTTCGGGATGGTCCATGGCGCTTCCCTTCTGCAATCGATATTTATCTGACAATAACGACGTGTCGCAGCTTGACTTGGGCAGCCGGGCTGGCAGGAGTGCTGGCTGTACGCATGGGGCCGCTTTCGCGCCCCATGCCGGGGTCAGACAGGAGCGACGACCGTGATACGGATATCGCCCACGCTGACGACCTGGCCGGCGCGGATCTTGGCGGTCTTGCGCAATTCCTTCTTGCCATCGACCTTTACCACGCCGCTATCGACCATGACCTTGCCTGCGCCACCGCTGTCGCACAAGCCGACCAGCTTGAGCAGCTGGTTCAGCTCGACGAACTCGGATGTTAAATCAAAGCTTACTTTTTGCATTGTATCCCTTATTGCAATGATGTGTTTTCAACACTTGATGACGACCTCAACTAATCCATAGTTTACCTGAAGCCGCCAGCAATGCAGGGTGTAAGTCAGCTTTTGTTGGGCCGCGTCATCTCCAGCGGCACGATCCATGCGCCGAATTGCTCTTCCGTCACAAAGCCCAGGGCCAGCGCCGCTTCCTTCAAGGTCGTGCCTTCGTGCTGGGCCTGCTTGGCGATTTGCGCCGCCTTGTCATAGCCGATGTGCGGCGCCAGCGCCGTGACCAGCATCAAGGAGCGTTCCATCAGTTCGGCGATGCGTGCGCGGTTCGGCGCGATGCCGTGGGCGCAATGCTCGTCGAAGCTGCGCATGCCGTCGCCGAGCAGGCGCGCGCTTTGCAGGAAGTTGTGTGCAATCAAGGGCTTGAAGACGTTCAACTCGAAATTGCCCGAGGCGCCGCCCACCGTGATGGCCACATCGTTGCCGAAGACCTGGCAGCACAGCATGGTCAGCGCTTCGCACTGGGTGGGATTGACCTTGCCCGGCATGATGGAGCTGCCCGGCTCGTTTTCGGGGATCGTGATTTCGCCGAGGCCGGAGCGGGGGCCGGACGCCATCCAGCGCACGTCGTTGGCGATTTTCATCAAGGCCGTGGCCAGGGTTTTGAAAGCGCCATGGGCGGCGACCAAGGCATCGTGGGCGGCCAGGGCGGCAAACTTGTTGCTGGCCGTTTCGAACGGCTGGCCCGTCAGGCGTGCCAGTTCGGCGGCGATGCGGCCGGCAAATTCCACATGGGCATTCAATCCCGTGCCCACGGCCGTGCCGCCGGCGGCCAGCTGCAGCAGCGGCGGCAACGCTGCCGTGATGATGTGCTCGGCAAAGTCCAGCTGCGCCACGTAGCCGGAAAATTCCTGGCCCAGGGTCAGCGGCGTCGCGTCCTGCAAATGCGTGCGGCCGATCTTGACGATGTCGGCAAACTCCGTGGCTTTCGCGTCCAGGGTGGCGCGCAGCTGGCGCAGCGGCGGCAAGACCGTGTTGGCGACGGCCAGCGCGGCGGCCACGTGGATGGCGGTGGGGAAAATGTCGTTCGAGGACTGGCCCAGGTTGACGTCGTCGTTCGGGTGCAGCAGGCGCTCGGCGCCCCGCAAGCCGCCGATCAGCTCGGAGCCGCGGTTGGCCAGCACCTCGTTCATGTTCATATTGCTTTGCGTGCCGGACCCTGTTTGCCAGACGGCCAGCGGGAATTCTGCGTCATGCTTGCCGGCCAGCACTTCGTCGGCCGCCTGCGTGATGGCGATGGCTTTCTTGCCATCCAGTAATCCCAGGTCCAGGTTGACGTGGGCGGCCGCGCGCTTGACGGTGGCCAGGGCGGCGATCAGTTCGGGCGGCATCTTCTCTGTGGAGATATGGAAATGCTCGAGCGAGCGCTGCGTTTGCGCTCCCCACAGCCGGTCGGCGGGTACGTCGATCGGGCCGAAACTGTCGCGTTCGATTCTGCTACTCATGGCATCCCTTTCATCGATGGAGGTGGATCGAGTGTACTCCAGACGTCAAAAAGGCACAGGATGATGCTGTATTGCATCATTTTTGCCCTGGCCCATCTATATTTTTGCGATTTCCTGCCGTTAAAGACAGGCGAGCCCCCATTATTTATCCTGTTATCAAAGCGATCAGTCCATGCAGAGCAGCATCCTTCCCCGTTGGTCTTTGATCGCGTGCGCCGCCGCCAGCCTGGCCTTGCCGCCCGTCATGGCGGCCGAACTGGGCGACATGGCCGTCCTGTCGCACGTGGGCCAGCCTTTGCTGGCCGAGCTCGAACTGACGGCCCTGGCGCCCGAGGAGGCCAATGGCGTGACCGTGCGCATGGCTTCGCCCGATGTGTACCGCGGTGGCGGCATCGGCATGGATCCTGCCCTGCAAACCTTGACGATCAGTCCGTTTGAGCGCGGTGGACGCCATTATGTGCGCGTGGCCACGCGGCAAGCGATCCAGGCGGGGCATGTGCACCTGTATTTATTGCTGGGCAATGGCAGTGGCGCCGTCGTGCGCCTGGGCACCTTGTGGCTGACGCCGGCGCCGCCCGCCGCCGTACCCGCCAGTGCGCCAGTCCGGCCAGCTATTCCGTTGCCCGCGCAGGTCTCCACGCCTGTGCCGTTGCCACGCGCCGTACCCGTCGCGCCGTCGCCCGACGCCGCCGCGCTGGCGGCCCGCGCGCGGGCCGATGGCCTCGTGCGTCCGGCGCGCGTGTTCGTGCCGCCGCCCGCCGCACCCAAACTGGCCGCCCCCGCGCTGCCGCGCCGTGCCACGGCGCCCGTGGCCGCCTGCGCGCCGCAGGCGGAGACGGGGCAGGCAGCAGCGTGCGTGGGGCTGGACGAGAAAAATACGGCCCTGACTGAAAAGCTGGGCGAACTGGAAGGCAAGATCGGCGTCTTGCAAAAGGCGCTGGCCCTGCCTGCAGCCGCCGTGCCGCCCGCCGCCGCGCCAGCCGTGGCGGAAGCGCCCCATGCGAAACCGAAACCCCTGCACGCGGCGCCGGCTGCCGACAAGGAAAAGAAATCGGGCGGCATGCTGTGGCTCGGTATCGGCACCCTGGTCTTCCTGCTGCTGACGGCGCTCATCGTGTACATCGTGCGCAAGCGCAGGCAAGTGGCAGGGCCGGGCGCATCGTCGAAATACTGGGTCTTGCTGCGCAAGCCGTTTGGCCGCAGGAAGAAGGATGTGCCCGTCTTGACGGAGGCGGTGGAAGAAGGGGCGGCGGCCGAACCGGAAGCGGAACCGGAGCCGTTCTCGCGTTAATGCTGCCGCAAGGCGCTACCGCAGGCCGCTCACAATTTGATATAAAAAAAGATATTGAAAAAATACATGGAAACGCTTGCCAAGCACGTTGCCTGTTTCTTAAAGATGGTGCTATGATGAATTCAGTGGACTTGCTCTACGACAAAACAGCCCCAGCCTGGCGCAGTCACCAACGATAGTGTGGCGCGGCAAACCAGGTGTAGCGTTGCATAAACGCCTGGGTCTGGAAGCGGTTCGCGATGCCGACGATGTGCTCGCGAACGCCGGATGCAACCGGCAGCGAGGCGACGCCAGGAGATACCTGGGGCTCGCCTTCCAAATTCCCCCGCCTTGCCTTTTTGAGCGCCGCAGATGGCGCTCTCTCGCATGGCGGCAGACGTAAAAAAAGCACCCGCGGGTGCTTTTGTCGTTTCTGGCGCGGCAAGCTTCTTACATGCGGGCGCGCGAACCTGGCATGGCGTTCGACAGCTGGGTCATCCACGGTTCCGTGATGGCGCGGATTTCGCGGTCATTGGCCAGGATTTGCTTGAGCAAGTCGATCTTGCGCAGACGCGAGGCGCCGGCCAGGGCAGGCGCCTTGCCCGTCATGGTCGCGCTGGCGGCGCTGGCGCACTGGTTTTCCAGGGTATCCAAGCCATCCCAGTCGCTCGAACGTGCGGCCACGACCATTTGATTGGTCATTCCTGCAATATTTTCATACATCGAGAGAACGTCGTTGGAGGTCATGAGCACACCCGTAACTAGTGAATGGATTACCGCTTGTCTAGATTAACGGCGGGTCCAACGGGAACTTGAGGGTGTTTTTGAAAAAAAAGTGAAAATAATTTGGATGTTTTTTGCGGGCAGCCGGCATGCCCGCAAACCCGCATGCCTGCTCGGTTGGCGATGCGGGCAACGGCCAGCTTACTTGACGAGTTCTTCCAGGCCCGCGCTCAGTTCGGCAAGCGGCGGCATCCTGTCGACCAGCACGGAGGGCGGCAAACCGAGCGCTTCGGCCACCGCGTTGGGATAGCAGGCGATGATTTCTTCATTGCTCAGCTGGTTTTCATCGATGCGCGCGCGCCAGGCGGCCAGGTGGATGATGGCGGCCAGGCGGTTCAACGGCGCCTTGGCCAGCGGAGCGGGGAAGGCGGCGATGGCCTCGGCAAAGGCGGGCGGAAACTTCCAGCGGCGCGCCAGTTCGGCGCCCACCTGCGCATAATCGTAGCCCAGCGACACCCGCTCCGCGTCGAGCCGGCGCGCGTCGAGCGGCGGGGCGATCTTGTCGAGCTGCATGGCTTGCTCGGGCATGGCGGCATGGATCACCAGTTGTCCGATCGCATGCATCATGCCGATGGTGAAAGCCAGATCCTGGTTGTCGCCCGTCTGCTTCGCGATCCAGCGGGCAGATACGGCGCTGTGCAGGCTGTAGCGCCAGAACTGCGGCAAATTCAGGCCCGGCACGGCTTTGAAACCGCTGACGAGGCCCGAGCTGATGACGAGGGTGCGCACGGTCACAAAACCGAGCATCAGCACGGCATCTTCCACCGTGCCGATGCTGCGCGACACATGGTAATAGGCCGAGTTGGCCAGCCGCAGCAGCTTGGCGCTCAAGGCCGGGTCCGCTCCCAGCTTGCGCGCGATGTCTTCGGTGGCGATGGCGGGGTTGTCGAAACTGCGCACCAGTTCATCGACGATTTTCGGGGCGGCAGGCAGGGCGTGGGGATGCTGGAACAGCGCTTCCAGTTGCATGGCAATCTCCTTGGCGTTCGTGCGGTACGGGATGCGGTCGTGCCACTATATGCCGATTTTTTGTCCGCATGCAAAAAAGTTAGGGGACGCTTTTTCGCCCCAAAAAGGCAGGATTTTCAGGTTATGATTTTGGCTATTACATCGAAAGGATCGCCATGCACGGTTTGCGTTTTTCCTGGTCCCGGACGCCAGTCCAGGCCGCCATCATCCTCGCCCTGGCCGGCGTTTCGCTGACCAGCTTGCCTGCCCGGGCGCATGGCCAGCAAGGGGCCGCCAGCGCCGCCACCCCCGCTGCCGCGAAGGCCTTGCCCGGCGACGATTTCTACGATTACGTGAATGGCGACTGGCTGCGCAGCACGGAAATTCCCGCCGACCGCAGCAGCTGGGGCTCGTTCGCCATCCTCGCCAACGCCACCAACGAGCGCATCATCGGCCTCGTCGAAGGTCTGGCGGCGGCGCCGCAGGCGGATGCATCGGCGCGCCAGGTCAGCGATTTTTACCGTTCCTGGATGGATGAAGCGGCTATCGAAGCGAAAGGCTGGGCGCCGATCAAGCCGCTGCTCAAGAAGATCGACGGCATACGCGACCAGGCAGGGCTGGCCCGCGCGCTGGGCGAGAGCCTGCGCGCCGACGTCGACCCGCTCAACGCCACCAATTTTTATACGGAAAACCTGTTCGGCCTGTGGGTCGCGCAAGACTTGAACGACACCACGCGCAATGTGGCCTATCTGCTGCAGGGCGGGCTGGGCTTGCCCGACCGCGCGTTCTACCAAAGCGACAGCGCGCGCATGCAGGGCTTGCGCGCGGGCTACCAGGCGCATATCGCCGCCATGCTCAAGCAGGCCGGCTACCGCGATGCGCCGGCCCGCGCCGCGCGCGTGTTTGCGCTGGAACAGCAAATTGCCGCAAGTCACGCCAGCCGCGAGGATTCGGCCGATGTCGCCAAGGGCAACAATGCGTGGCGCGCCGCCGACTTCGCCAGCAAGGCGCCTGGCCTGGACTGGAAAGCCTTTTTCCAGGCGGCAGGGCTGGGCCGGCAGAACGATTTCATTGTCTGGCATCCGACGGCCATGACGGGCAGCGCCGCGCTGGCGGCGAGCGTGCCGCTGGCCACGTGGAAGGATTTCCTCG
Source organism: Janthinobacterium aestuarii (assembly GCF_046113285.1). NCBI lineage: Bacteria > Pseudomonadati > Pseudomonadota > Betaproteobacteria > Burkholderiales > Oxalobacteraceae > Janthinobacterium > Janthinobacterium aestuarii. The sequence goes on along the minus strand of NZ_CP142524.1, from coordinate 4,855,226 downwards.
CCTTCCACGCGATCAATCACTTCAGCACGGTCTTGCCGAAGGCGGCGGCCGAACAGCGCTTCGCCTTCTATGGCAGCGCCCTGAGCGGCACGCCGCAGCAGTCGCTGCGCAGCAAGCGGGCGCTGGCCGCGACGAATGCGGCCCTGAGCGACGCCGTCGGCAAGCTGTACGTGGAACGCTATTTCCCACCTGAATCGAAAGCCCGCGTGCAAGACATGGTGACGAATATCGTCGCCGCCTTCTCGCGCCGCATCGACAAGCTGGACTGGATGGCGCCGGCCACCAAGGCGCAGGCGCAGGAAAAACTCAAGACCCTGTACGTGGGCGTGGGCTACCCCGAACAGTGGGAAAGCTATGCGGGCTTGCGCGTGGTGCGCGGCGATGCGCTGGGCAATGTGCAGCGGGCGGAGCAGTTCCATTACCGGCAGGAACTGGCCAAGCTGGGCCAGTCGCCCGACCGCAAGGCCTGGGCCATGCCGGCGCAGCTGGTCAATGCCGTCAACTTGCCGCTGCAAAATGCGCTCAATTTCCCCGCCGCCATCCTCCAGCCGCCATTCTTCGACCCGCAAGCATCCGATGCGGCCAACTATGGCGGCATCGGCGCCACCATCGGCCACGAAATCAGCCACAGCTTCGACGATCAGGGCGCGCAGTTCGACGCCCAGGGCAAGTTGCGCGACTGGTGGACGCCAGCGGACCTGGCGCATTTCCAGGCGGCATCCAAGCAATTGGTGGAACAGTTCGCGGCCTACAAACCGTTCCCCGACCTGGCCGTGAATGGCCAGCTGACCCTGAGCGAAAACCTGGCCGACCTGGCCGGCGTGGCAGCGGCCTATGACGCGTTCACCCTGTCGCAGCAGGGCAAGCCGGCGCAGGCGGGGGCGGACCGCGAATTCTTCATCGGCTACGGCGTCAGCTGGCGCAGCAAGGCGCGCGAAGCGGCGGCGCGCCAGCAAATCCTCACGGATGGCCATGCGCCGGCGCAATACCGCGCCGCCACCGTGCGCAACCTCGACGCCTGGTATCCGGCCTTCGACGTCAAGCCGGGGCAGCAGCTGTACCTGGCACCGGAACAGCGCGTGCGCGTCTGGTAGACAATGTGGACGGTGCCGGACGCGCAATGCGCCGGCACCGTAAAATGGCGTGATTACTGATTGGAGCGCCATGAAGCCGACCCCACCGCAAGATCCCATCCACGCCATCACGGGCCGCACCCTGGCCCACTACGACGCCAGCGCCGAGCAGTTTTTCGAAGGCACGCGCGATCACGACGTCAGCCAGAACATCGCCGCGCTGCTGAACGCCATCGGCAAGCCCGCGCCGCTGGCCATCCTCGACCTCGGTTGCGGCCCCGGCCGCGACCTGAAGGCGTTCACGGCCCTGGGGCACCACGCGACGGGCGTCGACGGCTGCCCCCGTTTCGTCGGGATGGCGCGCGCCTACAGCGGCTGTACCGTGTGGCAGCAGGATTTCGTCGACCTCGACCTGCCCGCCGCACACTTCGACGGCGTGTTCGCCAATGCCGTACTGTTCCACGTGCCCAGCGCCGCCTTGCCCGGCGTGCTGCGCGCTTTGTACGCGTGCCTGAAACCGGGCGGCGTGCTGTTCAGCTCGAACCCGCGCGGGCAGAACGAGGAAGGCTGGAATGGCGCGCGCTACGGCAGTTACCACGACGAAGCGACGTGGGCCGCCTACGTGCAGGCGGCCGGTTTTACCCTGGTCGAGCAATACTACCGTCCGCCCGGCTTGCCACGCGAGCAGCAGCCGTGGCTGGCCACCGTCTGGCGCAAGCCAGCCTGATGGACGCATTTTGTATGAATTTGGGCATGTGTTAGGAACCGTACATAGTTTTTGCGGCCTCGGGCGTACTATGGATACATCGACACGCAGCAAGCAGTTTGCAACGGCGTGTGAGCCGCAGTACCGGCCCTTTGGGCTGGACAACAGATGTACCAACTACAGTGAGGATTTATCATGAACAAAGATCAAGTCGAAGGTAAACTGAAGGAAGTCGGCGGTAAAATCCAGGAAGCCGCTGGCAAAGTCGTCGGCAGCGAAGAACAGCAAGCCAAGGGCCTGGCAAACCAGGTGGAAGGCAAAGTGCAGAAGAAAGTTGGCGACGTCAAGGATGCAGTCGAAACTGTGACCCGCAAGCCATAATTTCTGCTCCAGCATAAAAAACCGCCGCCTGTCGCAAGACAGGCGGCGGTTTTTTATTTGATGCAGCGCAAGCTTACTGTGCTGGCTGCATCAGGTTCTGCTTGAAGAACAGCTCGATTTTCTTGTACACGTGGCGCTGGCCCGCGCGCGACGAGATGCCGTGCTTGGCACCTGGATACGTCATCAGGTCGAATTGCACGCCGCGGTTGACCAGCGCGTCGATCAGTCGCGTGCTGTTGCTGAACAAGACGTTGTCGTCGGCCATGCCGTGCACCAGCAGCAGCGGCGACTTCAGGCCGTCGAGGTGGGCGAACACGGTGCTGGCCTTGTAGCCGTCCACGTTTTCCTTCGGCATGCCGAGGAATTGTTCCGTGTAGTGGGTGTCGTACAGCGACCAGTCGGTCACGGGCGCCACCGACACGCCCATGGCGATCTTGTCGGACGCGGCCGACAGCAAACGCAGGGTCATGAAGCCGCCGTAGCTCCAGCCGAACACGCCGATGCGTTTAGGATCGACGAAGCTTTGCTTGCCCAGCCAGTCGATGCCGACCAGCTGGTCCGCCACTTCGGCCGCGCCCAGCTTGTGATAGATGGCGTCCGTGAATGCGCGCTCGCGGCGCGACGAGCCCCGGTTATCGAGGCGGAAGACGACAAAGCCCTGCTGCGCCATGTACTGGTCGAAGTTGTTGCCCCAGCGGCGCGCCACGTGCTGCGAGTGCGGGCCGCCGTACGTCGACAGGTAGACGGGATAGCGCTTGCCCGCATCGAAGTTCGATGGCTTGACGATCGAATAGTGCAGGGTCTGGCCATCGTTGGCCTTCAGGGTGCCGTACTCCGTCGGCAGGTGGTCGGCCTTGTACTTGAAGTACGGGTGGCTGGCGTTGAGCGCGTTTTCTTCCAGCCAGCCCACCATGGCGCCGTCCGGGCGGCGGATGCTGACCTGCGGCGGCGTGGCCGGGTCGGAATACGTGTCGACGAAGACTTCGCCATTGCGCGAGAACGTCGTGTCGTGCCAGCCGTCCGCTTTCGTCACGCGCTGCGGCTTGTCGGCCGTGCTGCCGTCGAGGGCCAGGGCGTAGGTCTGCTTGTCGATGACGGCGTCGCGGTTCGACGACACGAACACTTTACCCGTCTTCTGGTTCACGGCCAGCACGCTGTCGATGCCCCACTCGCCGGACGTGACGGGGTGCAGCAGCTTGCCGCTCATGTCGTACAGGTACAGATGGTTGCGGCCCGTGCGCTCGGACGACCACAGGAAGGTGCCGTTCGACAGGAAGCGCAGGTCGTCATGGATGCTGACCCAGGTTGCCGACGTTTCCGTCAGCAGGGTGCGCTGCGCCAGGGTCGCCGCGTCGACGGCGACCAGGTCCAGGGTCTTCTGGTCGCGCGACTGGCGCTGGTAGACGAGCGACTTGCTGTCCGCGCTCCAGTCGGCGCGCACCAGGTAGATGTCCGGGTTCGTGCCCAGGTCCACCTGGCGCTGCACGCCCGTTTCCGGCGAGACGATCAGCAGCTGCACCAGCACGTTCGGGTCGCCCGCGGCCGGGTAGCGCTGTTCCACGACATCGGTGCGGTCGGCGAAGATTTCAAAGCGGCGCACGACGGGCACGGGCGCTTCGTCATAGCGTTTGTAGGCGATGGCGGAATCGTCCGGCGCCCAGTAGTAGCCGGTGCGCTGGCCCATTTCTTCCTGCGCCACGAATTCGGCTTCGCCGTTGCGGATCGTGCCCTTGCCGTCGGTCGTCAGCTGGCGTTCCTTGTCCGTCTTGAGGTCGATCACATGGATGTTTTGATCGCGCACAAACGACACGTAGCGGCCTTTCGGCGAGATTTTCGGATCGAGCACATTGCCCTTGGCGACCAGGCGTGCCTTGTCCGGGTGGGCCGCGTCGACCAGGTAGAGATTGCCGCCCAGCGGCACCAGCAGCTGCTTGCCGTCCGGCGACCAGCTGTAGCTGAGAATACCGTTCAGGCTGGCCGTGCGCTCGCGTTCGCGGCGCGCCTGCTCTTCGGGCGAAATCGTTTCATTCGGCACCAGTGCCTTCGAGTCGACCAGGCGGTGCGTGCTCTTGTCCTTGAGCTTGAATTCCCACAGGTCGAGCTGGAACTGGTTGTCGGCGCGGCCGCGCAGGAACGTGACGCGCTCGCCGTCGGGCGAGACCTTCAGGTTGCGCACGCCGGGGCCGGCCAGCGCCGGATCGGCGTGGATGCGTTCCAGGGTCAGCTTTTCAGCCGATGCGGGAACGCTGGCCATCGCGGCCAGAAAACAAAGAATAAAACGCATGGATGTCTCGGTAGTTGGAAGAAGAAGGGCACTGCATGTACAGGCGAGCTTGAGCGTTGCCTAAGCGTAAGACGATACCAGAGCGTGCCTGTTTATGCGATAGCGCCAGCCACGGAATAAACCGTTCATGGCCGTATTTACTTCGTCAAAAATGTCCAGCAGCCGCCCATTCCATGGCGCTTTGCCCCGTTCAGGCCAATATCGTGCCTTCGATTACCGTCAGGCATGCGCCGCCTATCCAGGCGTGACCAGCGCGGAAACTGATGGACACGCGGCCGTCGCGCTGCAGACACGTGCCCTGGCGGACCGTGTAGTCGCTGCCCGCCAGCAGCTGCGCGATACAGGCGTTGGCGCTGCCCGTGACGGGGTCTTCCACCAGCGCGCCGTGTTCGCTGAGCAGCGCGCGCACTTCGTAGTCGGCCGGCCCGTCCGCCGCGTGCGGGCCGTACAGCGCCAGGCCGTCGGCGCCGGCGGTGGCCAGCAATGGCGTCAGCGCGGCGATGTCGGCGCGCACGGCCAGGCAGGCGGCGGCGCTTGCCAGCGGCACGCACAGCCAGCGGATGCCCATGTCGGCGACGGTGGCGCCCGCGGCCAGTTCTCCGCCCAGCGCTGTTTGCAGCAGCGGCAGCAGCGCCGGGGCGAGCGCGCGCGTGGCGCAGGGCGGCGCCTTGAACGCCAGCATGCCGCCGGCGCCCCGTTCTATCTGTACCAGGCCGACGCCGCATTCCTGCACGATGCGCGTGCCCTTGGGCCGCATGCCCGCATCAAGCAGGGCGTGCGCCGTGCCCAGGGTCGGGTGGCCGGCGAACGGGAATTCCATCTCGGGGGAAAAAATCCGCACGCGGTAATCGGCCGCCGGGTCGCGCGGCGCCAGCACGAAGGTGGTTTCCGACAGGCCCGTCCAGCGCGCGATGGCCTGCATCTGCGCGTCGTCGAGGCCATTCGCGTCGAGCACCACGGCCAGCGGATTGCCGAGGAACGGCACGCTGCTGAAGACATCGACTTGCTTGAAGGGGCGTGGTTGCGGCATGGGGTGCTCCTTGTCTCAGGCTGCGCGCAGGCGCTGCAGCGACAAACGGTTCAAGTACCAGGTCAGCAGCACGGCGGCCACCGTCAGGCCCGTGACCAGGCCGATCCAGAAGCCGGCGGCGGCCATCGGTTCGGCCGGCGACCAGATGAAGCCTTGCGGCGCCAGGCCCAGCACATAGCCGATCGGCAGCGAGAAGCCCCAGAAGGCCAGCAGCTGGATCAGCATCGGCTGGCGCGTCACCTTGTAGCCGCGGATGGCGCAGGAAGTGGCCACCTGCGTCGCGTCGGACAGCTGGAACAGGGCGGCGAACAGCAGCAGTTGCGCGCACAGTTCCTGCACCTGCGGGTCGGATGTGTAGGCTTGCGCAATCTGGTGGCGGAAGATGGTGATGACGGTGGCCGAGACGATGGCCGCCGTCAGCGACATGGCCACGCCCACCCAGGAAATGAAGCGCGCGCGGCGCAGATTGGCTTCGCCCACGGCATGGCCCACGCGCGTGACGAGCGCGATGCCGAAGGTGAGCGGCACCATGAAGACGACGGACGAGAAATTGAGGGCGATCTGGTGCGCCGACACCTGGATCACGCCGAAGCGCGCCACCAGCAGGCTGATGACGCCAAAGGCGCTCACTTCGGCAAAATACGTGACGCCGATGGGCAGGCCCAGGCGCAGCATGGGGCCGATGGACGACAACTGCGGCCATTCCCAGTGCGTGAATGGATACGTGGCGCGGTAGGCGGGCGCGATCCGGATCCACGCCAGCATGGCCAGCAGCATCATCCACACGCAGCAGGTGGTGGCCACGGCGCAGCCCACGCCGCCCAGCTTCGGCATGCCCCAGTGGCCGTAGATCAGCAGGTAGTTGACGAGAATGTTCAGCGCCAGCGCCGCCAGCGCGATGACCATCACGGGCTTGGTCTGGTTGATGCTGGTGCTGTAGCCGTACAGCGCGCGGTAGGCGGCGAACGGCGGCAGCGCGCAGCTGATGATGTGCACGAACAACTTGGCCTTGGCGGCCACGTTTGGCTCCAGCATCAGGTGGTCGAATACCAGCGCCGCCATGTTCGTCAGCAGGCAGGCCACCAGGCCGACCAGCAGCGCCTTCCACAGCGACTGGCGCACGATGTGCGGCACCCGGTCGTGGCGCGCGGCGCCGATTTCATGCGCCACGAGGGTATTGATCGCCATCATGATGCCGCTCACCGTCACCAGTACGATGGACCAGATGGCCGCGCCCAGCGACACGGCCGCCAGTTCCTCGGGATTCGTGTGCCCCGTCATCGCCACGTCGGCCGCGCCCATGCCGACGGTGGCCAGCTGGCCGATCAGGATGGGCCAGGCCAGTTTCCACAGCGACGAGACTTCAGTGCGGATGGCGGGCAGGGTGAACGAGGTAGTGTGTGGCATGGTCTGCAAGCTTGACTAAACACAAGATTCTACCGGCATTCGCCCTGCTTGTCCGCCGGGGCGCCCCGGCGGCCGGACCGGCACGGTAATCATTTGTTACAGCTAAGTGGGCCAGTCGCGGATAGACTGCGCGCTCTATTTGGCAAAATGACCAAATAGTCAACCGCAGTACCCTGACTATGGAGCAAGACCATGCTGAGACATACCCTGAACTGCGCCCTGTTGCTGGGCGCCGCCATGACGGCCGAACTGGCCGGCGCCGGCGAACTGACCCTGTATTCGCGCGACGATTATCACGGCCGCTCGCAGACCGTGCGCGACGCCGTCGCCGACCTGGAAGATCTGCGTTTCAACGACACGACGCAAAGCATCCGCGTGCGCTCGGGCCGCTGGGAAGCGTGCGAGGACGCCGATTTCCGCGGCGCCTGCTTCCTGCTCGAGGCGGGCGAGTATCCGTCGCTGGACGGCCAGGCCAACAAGATCACGTCGCTGCGCGAAGTGCGCGGCGGCTGGGACGGCCATCGGGGCCGCGACCGTGACGGTGAGCGCGACCGGGGACGCGACTGGGACGGCCGCCGTGACCGCGAGCGCGGCCATTTGCCCGGGCGCTCGCTGGGCGGCGAGCTGACCTTTTATACGCGCGACGATTTCGCCGGCCGCAGCTTGAGCGTGAGCAACGCTTCGGCCGATTTGCGCGAGCGCGATTTCAATGACACGGTGCAAAGCGTGCGCGTGCGATCCGGCTATTGGGAAGTGTGCGAAGACGTGGGCTTCCGTGGCCGCTGCCGCACCTTGGCGCCGGGCGAGTACGCGAGCCTTGAACGCATGAGCAACCGCATCTCGTCGGTGCGCGAAGTGCGCTGACGCGGGGCAGGAAGTACGCGAAGTGGCAATAACAGGCCCGCAGGGGCCTGTTATTGCTTTTGGTAACAATTTATTGTGCTTTTCGCATACTTTGTTACACCGTTTTTTCTGTGGATGGCTACACTGACATCAGTTGTCATGTCGATCACTTACACTTTTGCCGCCACCGGAGACCGCCCCATGAATCGCCCGTTCGCCTTTGCTCTGCTGTGTGCCAGTTCGCTGTTTGTCCACCTCGCGGCGCAGGCCGGCGAGATCCGCCTGTACACCGATGACAATTTCAAGGGCAGGGTGGTGGTCTTGCGCGATACGACGGACGACTTGTCGCGCGTTAATTTCAATGACACCGTCTCGAGCATCCAGGTCGATTCGGGCAGCTGGGAAGTGTGCACGCATGCCGATTTCAAGGGCGATTGCAAGACGCTGGAACGGGGCGACTACCGCTCGATGCCGGGCATGAACGATAAAATCTCGTCTGTGCGGGAAACCGGCGCCGGGCAGGGCAGCGGCAGCGGCAGCGGCGGTGGACGCCGCGCGGCGCTGGAGTTGTTCGCCGACGGCGGCCAGCGCGGCGCGTCGGCCGGCGTGAACTCGGACCGCGACGACCTGGTCGACATCAGCTTCAACGACCGCGCCAGCAGCGCGCGTGTCGAATATGGCTACTGGCAGTTGTGCAGCGATTCCAACTACCGTGGCAGCTGCCGCGTGTTCGGGCCTGGCAGCCACGATGACCTGGGCAGCCTGAATGGACGCGTGTCGTCGGCGCGCCTGGTCGATCCGCGCGAAGAGAATCGTCCGCAAAATGACGAGGGCCTGGTGGTGCTGTATGGCCGCGCTTTCCTGAAGGGATCAGGGCTGCAGGTGAACCGCGACGTCAGCGACCTGGTGCGCCTGAACTTCAACGACCAGGCCGCATCCCTCGCCATCAACGAGGGTACTTGGGAAGTCTGCACGGACTCGCAGTTCAACGGCAGCTGCGAGCGCATGGGGCCGGGCAAGTATGAAGTGCTGAACACGACGCTCGACAAGCGTATTTCCTCGCTGCGCCGGCTGTACTGAACGCATGACCGGGCCTTCCGCATGGCCTTGTATTTGTTACACTAGCATCCTGGCGCAACCGCCAGGCAAATCATCACCAAAGAATGAAGAATGGAGTTAATCATGACGGGCCCTTTCAAACACACGCTGGCATGCGCGGCGACCTTGCTGCTCTCGCTGGGGGCTCATGCGGCCGCCCATGCAGGCGATATCACCCTGTTCGAAGACGTTGATCTGCGTGGCCGCGCAGTGAACCTGCGCGAGACGACGGACGATTTGTCGCGCTTTGGGTTCAACGACAAGGTGTCGAGCATCCTGGTGCGTTCGGGCACGTGGGATGTGTGTACCGATGCCGGTTTTCGCGGCAATTGCCGTACCCTGGGACCGGGCGAATACCGTTCGATGCCGGGCATGAACGACGCCATCAGTTCGGTGCGCGAGTCGGGGCGCGGCGATGGCAACAATCCGGGACGCCCGGGACGCGATCCCGACCGGGGCCATGGCGGCTATGGCCGTGGCGGCACCCTGGAAGTGTATTCGGGCGCGGGCCAGAATGGCGGCTCGGCGCGCCTGAACCGCGACACGGACGATTTCGTCAATATCGGTTTCAACGACCGCACCACCAGCATCGTCGTCTATAACGGTTACTGGCAGCTGTGCAGCGATTCGAACTACAACGGCGTGTGCCGCATCTTCGGCCCTGGCCGCCACGACGACTTGGGACGCGGCCTCGATGGGCGCGTCTCGTCGGCGCGCATGGTCGACGAGCGCGAGGCGCGCCGCCAGCAGCAGTACGATAATCAGTACCAGCGGCCGCAGTACGACCAGCCCCAGTATCCGCAATACCAGCAGCCGCAATACCAGCAGCGCGGCGCCGTCCTGCTGTTCCCCGAAGCGGGCATGCGCGGCGAACCGCTGGCGCTGGACCGCAATGCGGAAGATCTGGTGCGCTACAACTTCAACGACCGCGCCTCGTCCATCGTCGTCAACGAGGGCCAGTGGGAAGTGTGCAGCGATTCGAACTTCCATGGCCGCTGCGAAGTGATCGGGCCGGGCGAATATGGCCGCCTGAACAGCATGGAAAACCAGATTTCCTCGCTGCGCCGCGTACGCTGATCCCGTCCTGACGTCGTGCTGACAGACCGCCTGCCGGGTTGATCCCGCCAGGCGGTTTTTACATTCGCTGCCGTGCGCTGACATTTGCTTGCCCTTTGTTACACTCGCCGCCTGCCGCCTGGTCTACACTGGCGAAAATGTCATCAGTATTGGAGTTGTCATGGTTCGATCTTTCCGGCCCGCGCTGTTGTGCGCCGCCACCTTCCTCGCCCCCCTTGCCGCATCTGCGGGCGAAATCACCCTGTTCGAAGACGCCGGTTTCCGCGGCCGCCCCGTGACCCTGCATTCCGACACGGGCGACCTGTCGCGCATGGGCTTTAACGACAAGACCTCGAGCATCATCGTGCGCTCGGGCACCTGGGAAGTGTGCAAGGACGCCAATTACCGTGGCAATTGCCGTACCTTCGGACCTGGCCGCTACGGCAGCATGCCGGGCATGAACGACGCCGTTTCCTCCGTGCGCGAAGTGGGCCGTCCTGGCCATGGCGGCGGCGACCACCGGCCTTACCCGCCGCGTCCCGAGCGTCCTCACCCCGGCTATCCCGGCCACGGCGGCGGCCACCGTCCCGACATGAATGGCGCCGTGCTGCTGTTCCCCGACGCGGGCATGCGCGGCCGGCCCGTACGCCTGGACCGCGAAGTGCGCGACTTGAGCCGCTATGGCTTCAATGACCGCGCCGAATCGGTCGTCGTCAACTACGGCCGCTGGGAATTCTGCGTCGATGCCAACTTCCGCGGCCGCTGCGTGGTGATGGGGCCAGGCAGCTATGGCCGCCTGCACGGTGGCCTCGACCGTCGCATTTCCTCGGTGCGCCGCGTGCGCTGATCCCGCTGCCGGGCGGCGTTGTATCGTGCACACGCTGCCCAGCGCCCAATTCGTGTACTCTTCCCATAGGCAGTTCAACCATGGGGAGCAGGCACGGTGGAATACAAGGATTATTACAAGGAGCTTGGCGTCGAAAAGACGGCGTCCGAGGCCGAGATCAAGAAGGCGTACCGCAAGCTGGTGCGCAAATACCATCCCGACGTGAGCAAGGAACCGGACGCCGACAAGCGCACCAAGGCCCTCAACGAGGCCTACGGCGTGCTGGGCGACGCGGAAAAGCGCGCCGCCTACGATGAACTGGGCCGTAACCAGGGCGCGCAGGGCCAGCCCTTCCGGCCGCCGCCGGACTGGGGTTCGGGCTACGAATCATCGGGCACCGACGACAGCGACTTCTTTGCCGACCTGTTCGCCCACGTGGGCGGGCGCCGCCGCGCCGGCGGCAGTTTCCAGATGCAGGGCGAAGACAGCCACGCCGCCATCACCATCGACCTGCAGGACAGCTACCAGGGCGCCAAGCGCCACATCGTCATGCGCGTGCCCGAAGCGGATGCGCAGGGCCACGTGGTGACGCGCGAGCGCACCCTGGAAGTGACGATACCGAAAGGCGTCACGGAAGGACAGCAGCTGCGCATGAAGGGGCAGGGCAATCCCGGCAGCGGCGGCGCGCCCGCCGGCGACTTGTACCTGGAAATCCGCTTCCGGCCCGACGCGCGCTACAAGGTGGAAGGGCGCGACGTGTTCGAGACGGTGCCCGTTACGCCGTGGGAAGCGGCGCTGGGCGGCGAGATCGACGTGCCCACGCCATCGGGCACCGTGACCGTCACCGTGCCGCCCAATTCGCAGACGGGGCGCAAGCTGCGTCTGAAGGGGCGCGGCATTCCCGCCGCCCAGCCGGGCGACCTGTATCTGCTGCTGGAAGTGGTGCTGCCGCCGGCGAACGATGACAAGGCGCGCGAACTGTATGCAACCATGGCACGCGAGATGGCTTTCAATCCGCGCCAGAAGCTGGGAGGATAAATCATGACAAACAAGGTAATTGGCGAATTGCTCGAAGATCGTGCCCTGAGCCTGGAAGAACTGGCGCGCGCCTGCGCGGTGGAACCGGATTGGGTGGTGCAGCATGTGCAGACCGGCGTGCTGCTGCAGGACGGCCCGCCGGCTGGCCAGCTGACGGCCTGGCGCTTCACCAGCCTGGATCTGGTGCGCGCGCGCCGCCTGCACGAAATCGAATCCGTGTTCGACGCGAACGCGGACCTGGCCGCGCTGGTGGTCGATCTATCGGAAGAAGTGGCGCGCCTGCGCCGCCGCCTGCACGTGCTGGGCGTCGAGTAGCTTTTATTTACTCAGGCTCGCCGTGCCGCTGCACGGTGATCCTGCCGATATAAAACTGCCCATCGACGACGACCCGGTGCGGGATGCCGGCCACGTCGAAGCCGGGGCCGCCGTCTTCCATCCACTCCTGGGCCAGCGAGTCGAACTGCTGCGGCGTCATGCGCAGCATCTGCGCCGTGATGACGAAGCGCGCGCCTGGTTTTTGCTTGTTGACGAAGTCGTCGATACCGGCCATGTGAATCTCTTCAAGGTTGTGTCTGAAATCGGGGTCAGACCCCCGGACACGTTGGCACTGAGCTTTGCGTTGGCGGTGTTGAGGGTCTGACCCCAGCAGTTGTTTAGGGCTTTCCCCCGCATGATACCCGTCCGCGCGCTCTTCTAGAAGCCCTGCACCAGCAGCGGCAACTGCTCCGCAAACCGCTCCGTCAGCCACTTGCCCGCCTGGCCCGGCGGCGTGTCGGCGCGCTGGATCAGGTAAATCGGGTAATTCTCGCCGTTGTCGACGGCCAGCGGCAGGTGCACCAGCCGTCCTTCCGTCAAATCCTCGCGCACCATCGCTTCGGGCATGTTGCCCCAGCCCAGGCCGGCGCGCAACAGCGCGTGTTTTGACCCCAGGTCGCCCAGGCGCCAGTTGCGCAATCCCAGCACGCCGAAATCCTGGCCCTCCGTCAGCACGCTGCGGTCGCTGAGCACCAGCTGCACGTGTTCGCGCGCCACGCCGGAAGGAATCGGGCCGGCCAGCTGCGCCAGCGCGTGGCTGGGCGCGGCCACGGGAATCAGACGCACGTGGCCGACGGCCAGGCGCTCGAAGACGCTGGCCGTGGCCGTCATCCAGCCGCCGAGGCCGATGTGGCAGCTGCCATCCATCACCAGCTGCGCCACGGCGCCCATGGCTTCGATGCGCAGGCGCAGGGCGACGGTGGGGAACTGTGCCTGGAACGCCTCGAGCACGCGCACCAGCACGCAGGTGGGGAACATCACGTCGACCACCACCGACACTTCCGCCTCCAGCCCGCCGGCCAGCGCCTTGGCGCGCGCGCGCATGCCGTCGACCTTCAGGGCCACGGCGCGCGCGTCGGCCAGCAGGGCCTTGCCCGCGTCCGTCAGCGTGGGCTTGCGCTTGCCGCGGTCGAGCAGCACCACATTCAGTTGTTCTTCCAGGTTGGCGATGGTGTAGCTGATCACCGACTGCGTGCGGTGCAGCTGGCGCGCCGCGTGGGCGAAACCGCCCGCGTCGATGACGGCGACGAACACGCGCAACTGGTCGAGCGAAGGCTGGCCTGGTTCTCTCATGATGATTCCCTATCTAAAAATTCGATGCTAACCATTTATATTTACATGGTTTTCTCGATGGTAGACCCGAACTATGCTGTATGCAAGGGCTGCGATGCGGCCCATCCCGTCACCCGTTTTCCCAGGAGCACTTCATGAGCAAGGTTTTATACATCAATAGCAGCGTGCGCAACAGCGGTTCCCTGTCGCGTCAATTGTCCGGCGAATTCGTCGCGAAACTGGCCGCGCAAGGCGCCAGTGTCGTCGAGCGCGACCTGTCCGCGCAACCGGTGCCGCACCTGACGGAAGAGGTGATGGGCGCCTTCTTCACGCCGGCCGACCAGCGCAGCGCCCAGGCGGCAGCGGCCGTGCAATTGTCCGATACCCTGGTCGACGAATTGCTGGCCGCCGACGTGCTGGTGCTGGCCGCGCCCATGTACAATTTTTCCGTGCCATCGACCCTGAAGGCGTGGATCGACCACGTGGCGCGCGCGGGCCGCACTTTCCAGTACACGGCAACGGGCCCCGTCGGCCTGGCCACGGGCAAGAAAGCATATATTTTTACGGCCAGCGGCGGTGTCTACAGCGAAGGCCCGGGCGCCGCGTATGACTACCTGAGCACCTATCTGCGCACGGCGCTGGGCTTCATCGGCATCACCGACATCGAGTTCGTGCAAGCGGAAGGCGTGGCCATGGGCGAGGATGCCGTCGCCAGCGCGATCGCCAAGGGCCGCGCCTCGATCGCAGCGCTGGCTGCCTGAGTCTACTCCGCCGTAGTTCCAAAGAGGGATTGCCAATCTGCCATGGTTGACATAAGCTTGCCGGCGGCACGCCCCGTGCCAGGCCGGCGAGCCGTTCGCCATGAAAGTCCCTCATGCACAAGTTGGCAAGCGCAATACTGTTCGGCTGTTCCCTGTTTTCGGCAGGCATGGCGCTGGCGCAGACCGCGCCCGCCGCACCGCCTGCGCCGCCCCACGTGGGCCGCCACGCCGCCACGCCCGAGGATCTCCGCGCCATCGAGCAAGTCGTCGCCGACTTCCAGGCGGCCCTGATCGCCAAGGATGTCAAGCTGCTGTCGTCGCTGATGCTGCACACGAATATCCTGTTCGCCTCGCCGGCCGACGATGCTTTCATCAAGAACATGCGCGACACGACGGACGTCCACTTCGACGGCGTCGGGGCGGGTGGCTACGCCGCTTTCGCCAACTTCATCAAGCGCGAACCGCAGCGCACGGAAGAAAAATTCTACAACGTCAAGATCACCCAGGACCGCCATGTGGCGTGGGTCAACTTCGACTACGAATTCCTCGTCGGTGGCAAATTGTCGAACTATGGCGTGGAAGCGTGGCAGATGGTCAAGCGCGACGGCGACTGGAAAATCCTCAGCGTCGTCTGGTCCATGCATCCCGCCGCCGAGGCAGGAAAATAGCCGCCCGCCATGCCGCGTCAGTCGCGCGGCAGCGCGCGGATTTCCACCGTGCCCCCTGCGTTCAGTACGGGGTTTCCGATCAACATTTTTTTTGCATCGTCTATACTTTCAGCTTGCACACGTAGATAGCCTGACAAGTGTGGCGTGACCGCTCTGGCCTGGCCTGAGCGGTGCACGCAGATGCCGGGCCCGATGGAGCTGCCACCGCAGAAGCGGCCACTGGCCCTGAGCATGGCGAAGTAGTCTTCCCAGGCGGACGTGGCGACGTCCATCGGTGTTTCCGTGTCGTCATGCATGAAGATGATGTAGTCATTCATCCTTTTTCTCCTGTGCCGCGTGATAAAAAGAGAGCTGAATTGAGTATCCTGAGCAATCGCGAGCGCATGGTTTTACCCTCACCGCGTCAGTCCGTAGAGACAAGCTGTCCGGCCATGTCATTTTTGGAGCGCACATCGTGCCGATAAAGTATGTTGATTTTTATGAGGTGAATTACACGGCAGAGCGCTTGCGGGGCTGCAAGTTATGGGGCGCGTACGTCGCCATCTATGCCCCTTCGCCCAACCCCATGCACCGGGTGAACCTGGTGAAAAAGCGCCGGGTGTCGGCCGACCATCAGTTTACAACGGAAGCCGATGCCATGGCGGAAGCGGGCGAGGCGGCCGTCAAACTGGTCGAGCGGCGCCAGCGCCGCTATGTCTTCCACCCCTGATGCCACTGCGCGGTATCCTGCAGCGCGCGCCAGGGCAGGATGTGCACGCGGCCCGAATGCACGGCTTCCAGTTCCACGTGCGTGGCCGGTTCATCCGGCGTGGCCGGGGCGCACAGCTTGATGACGAGAAAATGTTTTTCCTTGTTGACGGGCGTGACGGCGGTCCATTTGCTGTTGAGTAACTTGTTCGGACGCAAGTTATTGCGATTGACAAGGTGCATGGCGGTCTCCGGATTGGCGTGATGGCGATGTTGCCATTATCATGCAACTTCCTGCCACGCACGAGGACCGCCATGAAACGCCAGCTGCACTTGCTCGTCATCGACCCGCAAAACGATTTTTGCGACTTGCCCGCTACCTGGCTGCCGCCCGATGCGGCACCGGCCTTGGCCGTGCCCGGCGCCCACGCCGACATGCTGCGCGTAGCGCAGCTGATCCGCGAAGGGGGCGGCGGCTTGACGCAGATCAGCGTAACGCTTGACGCCCACCACCGCTACGACATCGCCCACCCCGCCTTCTGGCGCACGGGCGATGGCGGCGCCGTGCCGCCGTTTACGCAGATCAGCGCCCAGCAAGTGCGCGACCGCCTGTTCCTGCCCGCCGCCAGCGGCGCCTTGCCGCGCGCGCTGGCTTACCTCGATGCCTTGCAGCAGGCGGGACGCTACCAGCTGATGGTGTGGCCCGTGCACTGCGAGATCGGCAGCTGGGGCCAGAATATCCACGCGGCCGTGCGCGCCGCCTACAACGCCTGGGAAGTGGCCAACTTGCAAGTGGTGGCCAAGCTGAGCAAGGGTTCCAATCCGTGGACCGAGCATTACTCGGCCGTCATGGCGGAAGTGCCCGATGCGCAGGATGCAGCCACCCAGCTCAACCGTGCATTCCTCGACACCTTGCTGCCGGCGCAGCAACTCTACATCTGCGGCGAAGCGGGCAGCCATTGTGTCAAAGCCAGCACCGAGCACATCGCCGATTACCTGGAAGCGCAGCAAGGCAAGGGGGCCCTGTCGCGCCTGGTCTTGCTGACGGACTGCATGAGCCCCGTCACGGGCTTTGCCGCGCAGCAGCGCGACTTCCTTGCCGCCATGCATGAGCGCGGCGCGCGGCTGGCCACATCCACCGAGGTCGTGCCTGAATTGCTGGCCAACGCAGGCGATTGATGCTTTCCTGCAAGCGAACCCTGCTGAAATGCTTGCGGTGGCGTACTATTCTGGCTTCAGGAAGTTGGAGAAAACACACATGACCCCGATAGTGCGCAGTTTGCTGGAAACCGATCTGTATAAATTTACAATGTGGCAAGCCTTGCTGCACGGTCATCCGAATACCCATACCGAATACGAATTTGTCTGCCGCAACGCCACTGCCTTTCCCCTGGCCGAACTGAAGGGCGAGCTGGAAGAACAGCTCGACCACCTGTGTTCGATGTCGTTTGCCGACGACGAGCTGGCCTATTTGCGCACCTTGCGTTTCATGAAGAGCGATTTCGTCGATTTTTTGACGGTGTTCCGCTTCCAGAGAAAATTCATCGACGTCAGCACGGACGGCGACACCCTGATCGTGCATGCGGCCGGGCCGCAAGTGCACGTGATGGGTTTCGAGATTTTCGTGCTGTACATTATCAACGAACTGTATTTCCGCCGCTTCGACCTCGATGCGGCCATGCGCGAAGGGCGCCACCGCCTGGGCTTGAAAGTGGCGGCCGTCAAGGAATTCGGCAAGCTGCCGAGGCGCAAGCATCCGTTTGAATTTTCCGATTTCGGCGTGCGCCGGCGTTTTTCCGGTGCCTGGCATGACGAGGTGGTGCAACGGCTGGCGCGCGAAGTGCCCGAATACTTCAAGGGCACGTCGAATGTCTACCTGGCGAAAAAGCTCGGCATCGTGCCGATCGGCACCATGGCGCATGAATACATGCAGTCGTTCCAGTCCTTCGGCGTGCGCCTGCGCGACTTTCAAAAGGCGGCACTGGAAGACTGGGTGCAGGAATACCGCGGCGACCTGGGCATCGCCCTGACGGACGTGGTCGGCATGGATGCCTTTTTGGCCGACTTCGACCTGTATTTCGCCAAGCTGTTCGACGGCTTGCGCCACGATTCGGGCGACCCCGTCGAGTGGGGCGAGAAGGCGCTGGCCCACTATGCGGCCCTGCGCATCGACGCCAACACCAAGCGCCTCGTGTTTTCCGACGGCCTGGACCTGGACAAGGCGTTTGCCCTGTACCAGCACTTCGCCGACCGCATCATGACGGGCTTTGGCATCGGTACCAATCTCACCAACGACGTCGGTCTGACGCCGCTCAACATCGTCATGAAACTGGTGCGCTGCAATGGCCAGTCCGTGGCGAAATTGTCGGATTCCCCGGGCAAGACCCTGTGCAAGGATGAAACCTTCCTCGCGTATCTGCGGCAGGTGTTCCATCATCCTGCCGTCTAAGCTGCGCCCAGGCGCCTATGCGTGGCGTAGGTCGGATTAGCGGGGCCGCCGAGGCGCGGCAAAGCCGCGCGTAATCGAACAACTGCGCGGACAACTGCGCGGACAACTTCGCGGCCACGTCCGCCGATAAACTCGCCGACAAACTCGCCGACAAGCTGGGCGGGCAGACGGCGTGCCGTGTGCAACCCCCGGCTTAAAACCCCGTCACCACCGTGTTCATGTGCTCGACCTGGGGCGGGGCGGCAAAGAATTCGCCCACCAGGCCGCGCCAGGCCTGGAAGTCGTCGCTGCCGCGGAAATGCACGGTATGGTCTTCCAGGGTCGTCCAGCCGACCACCAGGCGGTAGGCGTCGCCGTTTTCGATCGAGCGCTCCAGGCGCATCGATTCGCAGCCGCGCGCGCGCTGGAACAGGGGGACGGCTTTCGCTACAGCCGCTTCGAAGGCTTCATGCGTGGCCGATTTGATCTGGATGTGGGCAATTTCAAAAATCATGGCAATTTCCGCTGTGGAATGAAGGAACGGTGATCTTGCCATAATTTCGCCGTGCAGGGGAGGGCGTCAGCCCGCCAGCGCCGGTGTGCCTGCATCGGCGCGCCGGCTGCCCGCGTGGCTGGCCGTGCGCTGTTCGATGTCGCAGCCATTGCATGCCTGCACGATGGCGTGCGCGCGTTCCTGCTCCTGCGGATCGCGGACGGCGACGATGAGGCGCACCATGCCGCGAAACGCCGTCTTGCCGTAGTTACGCCGGTACATATGGTTGTCGCCGCCGAACAGGGCGTTGATCGCGCGTTCCAGCCGGCTGGTCATGGTGTCGCGGTTGCCGACCGTAAAATTGCCCTGCACGGGGCCGGCCTCGTCGTCGCCCGCGTCCAGTTGCACGGCGTGAGGAGGAAAGCCTTCGGCCAGCAAGCGGATGCGGGCGCGCTCCGCATCGGGGAAATGGTCGAAGATACGTATCAGCGTGCTGCCGCCGCTGTTTGTGCTGCTGTCCATGGCCCGGCCTTTCAAGGAGGTGTACCTGATTTGACCGGCGAGCCTGTAAAAAATTCTGCCTCAGCCTGTAAAATCCTCGATCAAGGCGCAAAAGTTTGATAAATATCCAGTATGGCTACCAAGTCGCGCTAAGATACGTCTTGCGGAATCAATCTTTCATAGGAGAACTAAATGGCAGCGAAGAAAATTCTGTTTTTGACCGGCGATTTTGCAGAAGATTATGAAACGATGGTGCCGTTCCAGGCCCTGCTGATGCTCGGCCATGCCGTGCATGCCGTCTGTCCCGGCAAGAAGAGCGGCGAGACGATCAAGACGGCCATCCACGATTTCGAGGGCGACCAGACCTACACGGAAAAGCCGGGCCACCTGTTCACCTTGAACGCCAGCTTCGACGAGATCGACCCGGCCGACTATGACGCCGTGATGATCGCCGGCGGCCGCGCGCCCGAATACCTGCGCCTGAACGACAAAGTCATCGCCGCCGTGCGCCATTTCGCCGAGGCGGGCAAGCCCGTCGCCGCCGTCTGCCACGGCGCGCAATTGCTGGCCGCCGCCGACGTCATCCGCGGCAAGCGCATTTCCGCCTATCCCGCCTGCGCGCCGGAAGTGAAACTGGCGGGCGGCACATATGCCGACATCGCCGTCACGGACGCCGTCACCGATGGCCAGTTCGTCACCGCGCCCGCCTGGCCCGCCCATCCGGCCTGGCTGGCGCAGTTCGTCAAGCTGCTCGGTACCGAGATCCGTTTGTAACCTTTACCTGCCCGGCAGGCCGCAGCGTTCGCCGGGCGCACCACTTTTCAGATTCGAGTTCTTCATGCATGCGCCGCGCAGTCAACCTTCCCGCAAACAACTTCCAGCGTCGCGCTGGCGCCAGCGCCGCCTGGCGCAAGCCGCATCGGGCCTGAGCGCCGCGCAGGAGCGCCAGCTGGCCACCCTGCATGACATTTCCACCTTGCTGGCGGGACAGCACGCCATCGATGCGCTGTGCCGCGGCTTCCTGCGCCACGTGATGCAGTTCGCGCAAGCCGAAGGCGGTACCGTGCGCATCCTCGATCCGCAGCACGATACCGTGCATATCATCGTGCACGAAGGCATTTCCGACGCGATGGTGGAAGAGGAACATTGCATCCGCAACAACGATTGCCTGTGCGGCGCGGCCGTGGCGCAGGGCGTGATCCAGATCCGCGATTTCCGCCAGGTCGAAGCGCTGCAGCGCTACCGTTGCCAGGACGAAGGCTTTATCGCCATCGCCGTCTTTCCCATCCTCGCGCGCGACCAGGTGGTGGGCAGCTTTTCGCTGCACTTTGCGCAGCCGCAAGCCGTGCAGGCGCAGCAGCAGGGCTGGCTGGAGACGCTGGGCCAGAGCCTGGGCATCGCCATCGAGAACCAGCGCCTGATCGCGCGCGAAAAGGAATTTGCCGTGGCGCGCGAACGCAGCCTGCTGGCCGAGGGCTTGCACGACAGCATCGCGCAAAGCCTGAACTTCATCAGCCTGCAAGTGCAGATGCTCGACGATTCCGTGCGCCGGGGCCAGCTCGACGAGGCGGCCGAAGTGCTGCCGCTGATGCGCATGGGCGTCGAGCAGAGCTACCAGGACGTGCGCGAATTGCTCGTCAATTTCCGCACGCGCTGGCATGGCAGCGACCTCGAAAGCAAACTCAGCGAAGTACTGGCCAAGTTCGAGCTGCAGACGGGTGTCGCCGGCACCCTGGAGATGAGCGGCAATGGCGCGCCGCTGGCGCCAGAGCAGCAGTTGCAGATCCTGTTCATCGTGCAGGAAGCGCTGTCGAATATCCGCAAGCATGCGCAGGCGAGCAATGTGGCGCTGCGCGTGGAAAACGGGCGCGATTTTGCGCTGCAGGTGCGCGACGATGGCGAAGGCTTTGCCGCCAACCTGCGCGACAAGAAAACGGAATTGCAGATCGGCTTGCGTATCATGCAGGAGCGGGCCGAGCGGCTCGGTGCGCAATTTGCCATCGACAGCACGCCCGGCGGCGGCACGACGATCTCGCTGGCCTTGCCGGCGGCGCGGCGCCAGGCCGCGTAACAGATGATTCCGAATCTATTCCCGCTATTTATCAGGCTAAAGAAACAAACATAGTGAACGCACCAATCAAAATCCTGCTGGTCGACGACCACACCTTGCTGCGCAGCGGCGTCAAGCTGCTGCTGCAGCGCAATCCTCAATTCCAGGTGGTGGGCGAGGCATCGAACGGGCTCGACGGCGTGCGCCTGACGGCCGAACTGCAGCCCGACGTGGTGCTGATGGACTTGAACATGCCCGGCGTGACGGGCGTCGAGGCGCTGCAGCTGATCTTGCAGGACATGCCGCAGATGGTCGTGCTGATGCTGACCGTGTCGGAAAACGCGGCCGACCTGGGCGCGGCCCTGCGCGCGGGTGCACGTGGCTATTTGCTGAAAAATATAGAAGCCGAGCAGCTGGGGCAGGCCATCTGCCGCGCCGCCGCCGGCGAATCCGTGATTGCCGACGCCATGACGGCCAAGCTCGTGTCACAGTTCCGCGCGGGGCAGAACGCGCCCCAGGCCGACTACGACAAATTGACGCCGCGCGAACGCGAAGCCATGGCCTGCCTGGCACAAGGGCTGAGCAACAAGGAAATCGCGCGCCAGCTGGACGTGGCCGAAAGCACGGTGAAAATCCACGTGCAAAACATCCTCAAAAAGCTTAAGCTCAGCAGCCGCGTGCAGATCGCCGTGTATGCGGTCGAGCGCGAACTCGGTAAATAAAGATCAAGCAAAGCGCAAATACCGTGCCAAAAAGCCACAAGGAATGCGCGATTGTTTGATCTGCATGGCGTTCCGGCCTAGACAACCCTAGTTCCTTTGACGTATGGCCTTGACCGTGCCTGCGCATTACACTCTTAGTCATTCGCTAATCTAATAAGAGAGTGTCATGCATAAGGTCAACGTCGATGGCTTGCTGTCGAGCCAGGCTCTGTTCCGCCATATTTCCCCTTCGCAATTAGAGCAATTGCGCCAGGATGTCGTGCGTGTCGAAGTGGAAAAAGGCAAAGTGTTGTTCCGCAAGGGCGAAGTGGCGGAAGGCGCCTACGTGGTGGTCTTCGGCCTCGTCAAGCTCAGCGTGTTTTCCATGGAAGGGACGGACAAGGTCCTGGAATTGATCCGCCCGGGCCAGAGCTTCGGCGAAGCCATGATTTTCCTCGATGAACCATACCCGTTCTGCGCCGAAGCGCTCGAACATTGTTTGCTGCTGCGCATCCCGCCGCATGCGCTGCTGCGCCTGCTGGACCAGTCGCCCCGCATCGCGCGTCAGATGATGAACAGCCTGTCGCATCACCTGATGGGCTTCATTCGCAACGTGGAACGCTGCTCCGTGCAGAACGCCACCCAGCGCGTGGTCGAGTATCTGTTGCAGGCATCGGACCAGCAGCGTTCGAACGAAGTCAAGCTGGACCTGAAGAAAAGCTTATTGGCATCGTTTTTGAACCTGGCGCCCGCCACCCTGTCGCGCGTGCTGCACCAGCTGACGGACTTGCACCTGATTAAAGTCAGCGGTTCGCTGATCCAGATCCAGCCCGATGCACTGAAGACGTATCGCCACGGTTCCGCCGCGGCCATGCTGAACTAAGCTTTTTCAGCAGGCAAGGTCAGCCGCCAGAACAGCAGGGCGAGCAAGCTGACCGCCGCGCCCAGCGCGCATACCCCATGCCAGCCCGCCAGCGCATACACGCTGGTGGCGGCAATCGCACCGAGTCCGCTTCCCACCGCATAAAACAGCATGTAGCACGCCACCAGGCGGCTGTGCGCGTCGCTGTCCTGCTTGAAAATCAGGCTCTGGTTCGTCACGTGGATGGCCTGGCCCGCCAGGTCCAGCGCGATGATGCCGACGATCAAGGGCCACAGGGCCGCGCCGGCAAAACTGAGCGGCAGCCATGCGGCCAGCAGCAACAGCAGGGCCGCGCCCGTCGTCCACTGCGCGCGGCCATTGTCGGCCAGCGCCCCCGCACGCGCCGCGCCCAGCGCACCGATCACGCCCACTAACCCGAAGGCGCCGATGGCCGCATGGCCATAGCCTTGCGCCGTCAAGGGCAATACGAGCGCGCTCCAGAAGATATTGAAGACCGCAAACATCAGCAGGGCCAGCATGCCGCGCACGCGCAGCACCTTGTTGTGCAGCAGCATGTCTGCCATCGAGGTGAGCAGGGCGCCGTAGGCCAGCTTGTGATCGGATGGCTGCACCGGCGGCAGCTTGCGCCACAGCAGCATCAGCAGGGCGCAGGCGATGGCCGCCGACACAAAATACATGGCGCGCCAGTCTGCCAGGTCCGCCACCACGCCGGACAGGGTACGCGCCAGCAGCAAGCCGATCACCACGCCGCCCTGCGCCATGCCGACGACCTTGCCCCGCTCATGGCTGGCCGCCGCGCTGGCCGCATAGGCGATCAGGCCTTGCGTCATGGCCGTGCCCAGCAAGCCCACCAGCAGCATGCCGCCCAGCAAGGCTGCCGTGGAACGGGCGCAGCCCAGCGCCGCCAGCGAGACGGCAAGCAAGCCCAGCTGGAACAGGGTCAGTCGGCGCCGGTTCAGCATGTCGCCCAAGGGAACCAGCAGCAGCAGGGCCAGCGCGCAGCCGAGCTGCGTGGCCGTGATGACCATGCCGCTGGCGGCTTCCGTCATGCCGAACTCGTGCGCCAGGGTGGCGAGTAAAGGCTGGGCGTAATACACATTGGCCACGCTGAGGCCGGCCGCACAGGCAAACAGCCAGACGAGAGGGGAAGGAAGTGCTGCCGTGATGGGGGTGGTCGTGTCGCGCATGGGCTTGCCTATAAGTGGTTGCAAATTAAAACCAGTTGGAGTCTACGGTGATTAGTTTTAAAATGCAACCACTCAATCAAGGAGAGACTCCGTGGCCAAGCGCAAGAGCCTGAAAACTGACCCCTGTCCCGTGGCGCGCGCGCTCGACGCGATCGGCGAGCGCTGGTCGCTCTTGATCGTGCGCGACGCCTTCGACGGCATGCGCCGGTTCGGGGAGTTCCAGAAAAGCCTGGGCGTGGCAAAGAACATCCTGGCCGACCGCCTGCATACCCTGGTGGAAGAGGGCATCTTTACGGTCGCGCCCGCCTCGGACGGCACGGCCTACCAGGAATATGTGCTCACGCCCAAGGGCCTGGCCCTGTTTCCCGTCGTCGTCGGCTTGCGCCAGTGGAGCGAGGCGCAATTGTTTGAACCAGGCGAGGCCCATTCCACCCTGCTGCAGCGCGGTTCAGGCTTGCCAGTGCGCCGCATCGACGTGCTGGCCGAGGATGGCCGCGTGCTGCAGGCGGGCGATACCGTCGTGCAGAAGGTAGGGTCGCCATGAGCCGCACGGTGGCCGTCATCGGCGGCGGCATCACGGGCGTCACCACGGCGTACGCGCTGGCGAAACGGGGCGTCGCTGTCACCTTGATCGAGCGCCACCGCTATGCCGCCATGGAAACGTCGTATGCGAATGGGGGGCAATTGTCGGCCTCGCACGCGGAAGTGTGGAACCACAAGGCGACGATATGGAACGCGCTGAAATGGATGACGCGGCGCGATGCGCCGCTGCTGCTCAATCCGACTCCCGGCTGGCACAAGCTGAGCTGGTTTGCCGAGTTTCTCGCCGCCATGCCGGATTACGAGCGCAACACCATCGCCACGGCGCGCATGGCGATTGCCGCGCGCGCACATCTGTTTGCCTGGGCGGAAGAAGAGAAGATAGCGTTCGATCACCGCCGCGCCGGCATCCTGCACGTGTACCGCGACCGGCGCGGCTTCGAGCGGGCGGCCGGCGTGTCGCGCCTGCTGGCGCAAGGGGGCTTGCAGCGGCGCGCCGTGAGCTTGCTGGAAATGCGCGCCATCGAACCTGCCTTGCACGGTGACTTTTACGGCGGTTACTACACGGACAGCGATTCCACGGGCGACATCCACAAATTCACCAGCGGCCTGGCCGACGCCTGCGTGCGCCTGGGCGTGGCCTGCCGCTATGGTGCACAGGTCACCGCGCTGGCGCGCGAGCACGGCAAAGTGCGTGTCTCCATGGACGAAGACAGCGCCGTGTTCGACGCCGTCGTCATCTGCGCGGGCACGGCCAGCCGCGCCATGGCGGCCATGCTGGGCGACCATGTGAATGTGTATCCCGTGAAAGGCTATTCGATTACCGTGCAGCTCGATGACGGCGCCAGCCGCGCCGCGGCGCCGTGCGTCAGCCTGCTCGACGATGCGACCAAGTTGGTCAGCAGCCGCCTGGGCGAAGACCGGCTCAGAGTGGCGGGTACGGCGGAATTCAATGGCTTCAATGACGACATTCGCGCCGACCGCATCCGCCCGCTGCTGCAGTGGGTCGAGCAGTGTTTTCCTGGTGTGAATACCCGCAAGGTCGTGCCGTGGGCCGGTTTGCGCCCCATGCTGCCGGCCATGCTGCCGAAAGTGGGGCCAGGCAAGGCACCGGGCGTGTATTACAACACGGGCCACGGCCACCTGGGCTGGACCCTGGCGGCCGCGACGGCGGAGATGGTGGCAGAGGCGGTCGCGCCTAGTTCTTCGGCAGCAGATCGCTGAGCGCGGCGCGGCCCTTGACGGTGAGGAAGGGGCCGACCTTGCTGTAGGGCAGTAAAAAATCGTTTTCGCAGCCGCTGCCGTTCGAGTCTTCCCAGAACGATACGCCTTCCGGCTTCAAGGACAGGTGGAAGCGGCCGTGGCCGTCGTAATCCGTGCCCTTGCATTCGGCGTCGATTGTCACACCCTTGAACAGGGCCTGGCGCAATCGGTCCGGCAATTCGGCCTTGTCGTCGCCATCGCTGGCGCTGGCGCCAAACCAGTTCCACACGTCCGTTTCCTGGCCCGTCTTCACGTCCCAGGTGCGAAACTTGATGGAGATGCCATTGGCGCCATAGCCGGCCGCCCAGCGGTAGAATTTGATCGTCACCCAGCGCGGCGACCAGTAGGTGGGCTCCGCATACACTTCGTCCTCCGTCGTGAAACCGTTGCGGCCCAGGTATTCGCGGCGCGTGGCATAGAAATCGGCCAGGTCTTTCTTGTTCTTCGCCAGCACGGCGCGCAGCTGCGCATTGATTTTTGCGATGCCGTCGCCGGGCGCCATCAGTTCCACGGTGATGGTGTCGCCCACTTGCAGGTTGCGGTATTGCTTGCCTTCGAAGGCGATGGGTTTACTGACCTTGGTGTTGGGAAAGTCTTCCAGCGCCAGGTTGTAGGCGTCGCTGGCGCAGGACGGGTGTTCGCGGTCGCCCGCCGCTTCCAGCAGGGTCAAGGTCAAGGGCAGGGTCTTGCCGCTTTTCGGATCGGTCCAGGTGCCGGTGAGCTTGCCGCCTTGCGGCGCACCCAGGCGCCACGTGCCCGTCGTATCGCCCTTGGCGTCGGACTCGCTCCAGTCGCTCTTGCCGTTCGCCATGGACAGCATGATCGGTGTCTTGTAGCGCGTGTAGTAGTAATTGCCGCTGCGGTCAGATCCTTGCGTGGGACTGGGCTGGTTGAAGCAGGCGACGATACTGGCCTTGCCCAGAGTGCCCTGCCACACCCCTTGCACGGGCGGCTCGGCCGCCATGGCGAAATTCAGGGCGGGCAGGGTCAGACATATCAACAAAAAGCGGCGCATCGGATTTTCCTGTGATTGGCGATGGCCGATTCTACATGGCCACCGCCTGGAAATGCCGCACGCCAACTTTTACGCTTGTTTTTCCTGCGCCACCACGGCCATTGCCGCGCCCAGGTATTGCACCATGGCCCCGTCGACGAAGCTGCCTTCCATCAGACGCGGTTCCTGCTGGTGCGCCTGGCGGAATTTCAGCTGCGTGGCCGGGTCCGTGCCCGCATACGAACGGAACAGGTCCAGCCACTGCCGCGCCAGCTGCAGCACGGCCGGGTCGGTGGGCGGCGTGCGCGCATCGATGGCGGCGCGCACGGCGGCAATCAGGGCCGGCCACTCGCCCGAGCGCTTGCCGTAGTTGGCGAGTAAATACGCATATTCCTGCTCATCGAGGAAAGGCTTGTACAGCGCCATGCGCGAGGCGTTGAAGGCGGCGAGGATGAACTGCATCAGTTCCGCATCGATGCTGGTCGTGGCCTGCATTGATGGCTCCTGCGCATGCATGTCGTTCAGGCGCGCGAACAGGCCAGGGTGGGCGCCCGTGTCGCGCACCAGCTTGACCATCCATTCCGTGGCCAGCGCCTGCGCTGGCGCGTCGCCGGGGCCGGCGCCCGTCGCCTGCAGGGCGCGCACTCTGGCCACCAGCGCCTTCCATTCCTGTTCCACGGCCGTATCGGAGAGCAGCGGCAATTGCTGCAGTTCTTCTTGGGTAAAGTATTTGTCGTACATGGTCATCAACTCCATAGTGGTAAGCCACTCGGCCAGTTCCGGTGCCTGTCCCTGCGCCAGTTGTGCCTGCAGGGTGCGCAGGCGCTCGCGCAGGGTGGAAGCCTGCGCGATCTGGCGCTCCAGCATGGCGATTTGCCGCGCCACGATGGAATGCAAAGGCAGGTCCGGGCCGGCGAGGGCATTGGCGATATCGGCCAGCGACAGCCCGAACTTGCGCAGCGCCATGATCCGGTGCAGCCGGTCCATGTCGCTGTGCTGGTACAGGCGGTAGCCGGCTTGCGTGCGCGCCGAAGGCGAGAGCAGGCCGATGCTGTCGTAGTGGTGCAAGGTGCGGATGGTCAGGCCCGTTAGCCTGGCCAGTTCACCGATTTTCAGCAGCATCGTCTTCTCCTTGTCTTCAGTGCGTGCTACCACGATGGTGCCTGACGTTACGTCAGGGTCAAGCAGGAATGTAGCAGAGGGCCTGAAAAAATCGGAAAAAGAATCCGTTGACCTTCATTTTTTTGTACGGTATATTTATAAAACCGAATGACGGTAGCAGCAAAACAAACAGGTTCGGGCCAGGCGGCATAACGGCATGATCGTTGTGCGGAGCAGCAAGACGCACCACTGGCAGGGCTGGAAAGACAATCCGCGCAGACGGATTTTTTCACAGTTGGTTTGTACGTTAAATATAATATGCCGCCGGCAAGATCCGGACGGCGAGAGAGACGACCATGATGAAAAGCATCGTTTGCGATACGCCCGGCAGTTTGCGCATGGAGCAGCGCCCCGTGCCCGTGCCCGCCGAGGGCGAAGTGCTGCTGCGCATACGCCGCGTCGGCATCTGCGGCACCGACATGCACATCTTCCGCGGCACCCAGCCTTTCCTCAACTATCCGCGCGTGATGGGCCATGAATTGTCCGGCCATATCCACGGCGCGCCGGCCGGCTCGCGCCTGGCCGTGGGCGACCAGGTCTACGTGATGCCCTACCTGTCCTGCGGTACTTGCGTGGCCTGCCGCCAGGGCAAGACCAACTGCTGCACCCGCATCGAAGTGCTGGGCGTGCACCGCGACGGCGGCATGACCGAATACCTGGCGCTGCCCGAGCGCTTCGTCTTCAAGACGGAAGGCATCTCGCTCGATGACGCGGCCATGATCGAATTTCTCGCCATCGGCGCGCATGCCGTCAAGCGCGGCGCGGTCGATGCGGCCAAGCGCGTGCTGGTGGTGGGCGCCGGCCCGATCGGCATGGCCGTGATGCTGTTCGCATCGTTGAAGGGCGCCGACGTGACGGTGCTCGACGGCCGCGCCGACCGCCTGCGATTTTGCCGCGACGCGCTGGGCATCGCCCGCACGGTGCAGCTGGGCGACGGCGACAAGGAGCTGCTGTCGGACGCCACAGGCGGCGAATTCTTCGACGTGGTGTTTGACGCCACCGGCAATATCGCCGCCATGGAGCGGGGCCTCGATTTCGTCGCCCACGGCGGCTCCTATGTGCTGGTATCGATCGTGCGCGACCGCCTGTCCTTTTCCGACCCTGAATTCCACAAGCGCGAAACGACCTTGCTGGGCAGCCGCAATGCCACCGTCGACGATTTCGAGGACGTGGTGGCGGCCATGCAGGCGGGACTCGTGCCAACGGCACTGCTCAATACCCACCGCACCACGCTCGACGAATTTACGGGCGTGCTCGATCGCTGGATGCAGCCCGAGGCGGGCGTCATCAAGGCCATCGTCGAGGTCTGAGATGAGCGATCTCAACCCCATACTTCAATTTGGCACCAGCCGCTTCCTGCAGGCGCACGCCGACCTGTTCGTCAGCGAAGCGGCCAGCCTGGGCAAGGCGCTGGGCCATATCACCATCGTGCAAACGACCGGCAGCGCGCAGGGCGCGGCGCGGGTGGCGGCGTTTCGCCGGCCCGGCGGCTATCCCGTGCGCATCCGCGGATGGCAGGACGGCGTGCAGGTCGATGAAGAGCGCCGCGCCCACGCCGTCACGCAGGCGTGGCAAGCGGGCAGCGACTGGCGGCAGGTGCGCGATGCGGCCGTGGCCGCGCGCGTGATCTTGTCGAATACGGGCGACACGGGTTACCAGCTGGACGAATCCGACCACGCCGGCATGCTCGACGGCGCGGCCGTCCCCGCCAGCTTTCCCGCCAAGCTGCTGGTGCTGCTGCATGACCGCTTCCTGGCCGGCGCCGCGCCCCTCTCGATTTTTCCGTGCGAACTGGTGGCCGACAACGGTCATGTACTGCGCCAGGTGATCGTGACATTGGCGCGGCAGTGGCGCTGCGATGCCGCGTTCATCGTCTACCTGGAAACGGGCTGCCTGTGGATCAATTCCCTCGTCGACCGCATCGTTTCGGAACCGATCGAACCGATAGGCGCCGTGGCCGAGCCCTATGCGCTGTGGGCCATCGAGGCGCAGGAAGGCATGCTGCTGCCATGCCGCCACCGGCAGGTGGTAGTGACTAGCAGCCTGCGCGACTATGAACAGCGCAAGCTGTTCTTGCTGAACCTCGGTCACACCTATCTGGCGCAGCTGTGGATGGAGCGGGGCAGCCCGGCCGGCATGACGGTGCGCGAGGCGATGGACGATCGCGCCATGCGCGCCGCGCTGGAAGCCCTGTGGCAGGAGGAAGTGCTGCCCGTGTTTGGCGCCATGGGGGCGCGGCACGGCGACGCCGCGCTGGCCTACGTGGCGCAGGTCAGGGAACGCTTTTGCAATCCATTTCTTGCGCACCGCCTGGCCGACATCGCCCAGCACCACGCCGGCAAGATCGCGCGCCGCGTGGCGCCCGTGGCGGCGCTGGCGCGGCAGCTCTGTCCCGCGCTGGGGCAGCCGCGCCTGCGCGCCATGCTGGCGCCGGGAGCGCAGCCATGAACGCCGCCGTCACCGCAGTTGTTTCTTTTTCGGCATGCCGATCCAATCCGATATCGACTAAAATGGCCCACTCATCCACTTTCCCTTTCGCTGGCATAGCGCGTTCATTCATCCATGTCCAAACCCGCCACCGTCTTCAAGCGCAGTACCAATCTGCTGTTGCAATTTCTCGCCGAGAATGTCGCAGTGGGCGAGACGCTGCCGACGGAGCAGTTCCTGACCACCATCTGCCAGGGCAGCCGCACGGCGGTCCGCAGCGCGATCGCGTATCTGTCGACGCGGCGGCTGATCGCCAGCCCGGCGGACCGGCGCCTGCTGCGCAAACCCATACCGGGCGACTACTTCGATATCTCCGAATTGCAGTCGGGGGCCGAGCGCATCCAGCAAGTGCTGATGGAGCGCGTGTACCAGCGCGACATGCCGCCCGGCGCGGAATTCTCGGAAGCGGAACTGGCGCGCGAGGCGGGCGCCAGTACCGTCAGCGTGCGCGAATTTCTGATCGGCTTTTCGCGCTTCGGCCTGATCGAAAAGAAACCGCGCGGCGGCTGGCGCCTGTGCGCGTTCGACCGCTCGTTCGCCACCGAACTGGCGGACATGCGGCGCATGTTCGAGATGGCGGCCGTGGAGCAGTTTGCGCACCTGCCGCATGGCGACCCCGCGTATGTGGAACTGGCGCGGCTGATCAAACAGCACGAGAAGCTGGCGGCCAGGATAGACACGCGCCACAACGCCTTTCCGGCGCTGGACCGCGAGTTCCACACCTTTTTGATTGGCCTCTTGAACAACCGCTTCGCGCAGGGCTTCTACGATATCGTCTCGTTTGTCTTCCACTATCACTACCAGTGGGACAAGGGCGAGGAAAAGGGCCGCAACCAGTACGCGGTGCAGGAGCACCTGGCGATCCTGCATGCGCTGGCGGAGCACGACATACCGAAGGCGCTCGAGTGCATGCGTTCGCACCTCGATTCCTCGCGCCGCACCATGCTGTCCTCGATAGGCACGCGCGAAAAACTGAGCCAGCCAGGCGCCTAACCGTCTTTGCCGGGGAGGGTGCGCCATGAGCCTCGCTTCCCGGCCTGCCAGCCTGCTCCTGATGTCGCCCGAGGATAACTGCCTGATCGCGAGGACGGCATTGGCCAGCGGCGACGTCGTCGCCATCGACGGCCTGCCCGTCACCCTGGCGCAAGACATCCAGATCGGCCACAAGGTGGCGCGCCGCGCGCTGGCCGTGGGCGACAAGGTGCTGCGCTACGGCGCCCTGATCGGCAGCATCACGGCTCCCGTCGCCATCGGCGAGCATATTCACACGCACAACCTGGCAAGCGACTACATCCCCACGTTTACCCTGGGCCAGGACGGCCACCATTTCCTGCACAAGGACGACCAAGCATGAACGCTCCCGTAACGACACCCGCCCTGTCGGGCTACCTGCGCGCCGATGGCCGCAAGGGCATCCGCAATATCGTGGTGGTGGCCTATATGGTCGAATGCGCGCACCACGTGGCGCGCCTGATGGTCAACGCCTTTCCCGGCCAGCCCGTGCACCTGATCGGCTTTACGGGCTGCTTCCCCAACGAATACGCGGACCAGGTGATGCGCCGCCTGCTGACGCACCCGAACGTGGGCGCCGTGCTGCTGGTGTCTCTCGGCTGCGAAGGCTTCAACAAATATGGCCTCTCCAGCGCCGTGGCCGACAGCGACCGCCCCGTGCACACGATCACCATCCAGGAAAACAGCGGTACGCGCCCCAGCGTGAGCAGCGGCGTCGAATGGATAGGCTGGGCTCTCGATCACCTGGCGCGGCAGGAGCGCGTGCCGATGGGGATCGAGGAACTGGTCGTCGCCACCATCTGCGGCGGCTCCGACAGCACCAGCGGCATCAGTGCCAACCCGGCCGTCGGTGTCGCCTTCGACACGCTGATCGCGGCCGGCAGTCCCTGCATCTTCGAGGAGACGGGCGAACTGGTGGGCTGCGAATACCACATGCAGCGGCGCGCCGTCAGCCCGGACCTGGGCAACGCCATCGTCGACACCGTGGCCAAGGCCGCGCGCTACTACACTATCATGGGCCATGGCAGCTTCTCGCCGGGGAACGCCGATGGCGGCCTGACCACGCAGGAAGAAAAGTCGCTTGGCGCCTACGCCAAGAGCGGTTCCTCGCCCATCGTCGGCATTCTGAAGCCGGGCGACCAGCCGGCCGGCGGCGGCCTGTACCTGCTCGACGTGGTACCGGACGGCGAGCCGCGCTTCGGTTTCCCGAACGTGTCGGACAACGCGGAAATCGTCGAGCTCATTTCCTGCGGCGCCCACATCACCTTGTTCACGACCGGACGCGGCTCCGTGGTGGGCTCGGCGATTTCGCCCGTCATCAAGGTGTGCGCCAATCCGCAAACCTTCGAGCGCCTGGCCGACGACATGGATATCAACGCCGGCAAGATCCTCACGGGCGCAGCCACCTTGGAAGAAGTGGGCGCCGAGATCGTCGCCGCCGTGCTGAACGTGGCCAACGGAGAACTGAGCCGCTCGGAAGACCTGGGCCACCAGGAGTTCGTGCTGACCTATAAACAATTCGACGCGGTGGGGCCAGGCTGCTTCCCCTTGCGCGCTGCTTGAGGACCGGGTTCATGGATGTCACACAATTGCGCAGCTTGCCGCGTGGCGGCCTCTCGCTGCCCTGCATCGGCATGGGCTGCGCGCCGCTCGGCGGTTTGTACCAGCCGGTCAGCGACGCGCAGGCGCGCGCCACCCTCGATGGCGCCTGGGACGCGGGCGTGCGCTTCTTCGACACGGCGCCGTTCTATGGTTATACCCAGTCAGAACACCGTCTCGGCGCGGCGCTGCGCGAGCGGCCCCGCAACGAGTTCGTGATCAGCACCAAGGTGGGACGGCTGATGCGGCCCGACCCCTGCGTGCGTCCCGGCGACGACGGCTTTGCCGCGCCGCTGCCGTTCCGCCCCCATTACGACTACACGTATGACGGCGTGCTGCGTTCGCACGACGACAGCCTGCAGCGATTGGGGCTCGAGCGCATCGATATCCTGTTCGTGCACGATATCGGCACGGCCACGCATGGCGAACGCGAGCAGCAATACTGGCGCCAGCTGACTGACGGCGGCGGCTTTCGCGCGCTGGACCAGCTGCGCGCCGGCGGCCAGGTGAAGGCCGTGGGCCTCGGCGTCAACGAATGCGAGATCGTGCTGCGGGCGATGGCGGAATTCGACCTCGACTGCACCCTGTTGGCCGGCCGCTACACCTTGCTGGAACAGGCTTCACTGTCGCCATTGCTGGACCTGTGCGTGGAACGCGGCAACGCCATCGTGATCGGCGGCCCGTTCAACTCGGGCGTGCTGGCCGGGAACGGCAAATTCAATTATGCCGATGCGCCGGCCGCGATACTCCAGCGCGTGGCGCAGCTCGACGCCATCTGCCGCGCATTCAACGTGCCGCTGCAGGCTGCCGCTCTGCAGTTTCCGCTCGCGCATCCGGCCGTCGCATCCTGCATCCCGGGCGGCCAGGACCTGGCGCAGTTGCGGCAAAACCTCGACTGGTTCGCCACGCCCTTGCCGGACGCCTTGTGGACGGCCTTGCAGGAAGCTGGCCTGATCGATGCGCGCGCACCGGTGCCCAAGGGAGCCGCTTGATGCGCATCGACGCCCACCAGCACTTCTGGCAACTGGCCGCGCGCGCCGGCAGCTGGCCGCCGCCATCCTTGGC
Source organism: Janthinobacterium aestuarii (assembly GCF_046113285.1). Taxonomy (NCBI): domain Bacteria; kingdom Pseudomonadati; phylum Pseudomonadota; class Betaproteobacteria; order Burkholderiales; family Oxalobacteraceae; genus Janthinobacterium; species Janthinobacterium aestuarii. The sequence continues at coordinate 4,821,418 of NZ_CP142524.1, read as the reverse complement.
CGCCATCCACCGCGATTTCGCGCCCGCCGACCTGGCGCCGCTGCTGGCCGAACATGGCATCGCTGGAACGGTGCTGGTGCAGTCGCTGCCGTCGTCCGCCGATACCGATTACCTGCTGGCGCTGGCGGAAAAGACCAGCTTTATCCGTGCCGTCGTGGGCTGGACCGATTTGTTGGCCAAAGACGCACCGGCGGCGATTGTCCGCCTGGCGTCGCACGGCAAGCTCAAAGGCCTGCGCCCGATGCTGCAGGACCTCGACGACGATCAGTGGATCGCCAACCCGGCGCTGAGACCAGCGTTGACGGCCATGGCGGCACACGGCTTGCGCTTTGACGCGCTGGTGCTGCCGCGCCACTTGCCCGCGCTGCTGCAATGCGCGCGCGATTTTCCAGCGCTTCCGATCGTGATCGACCATGCGGCCAAGCCGCCGATCGCCGAAGCTGAATTTGGCCACTGGCGCGAACACATGGCGCAGCTGGCCGCGCTGCCGAACGTGCACTGCAAGCTGTCCGGGCTGGTGACGGAAGCGCGGCCCGGCTGGAACGTGGACGAGCTGCGCCCCTATGCCGCACATGTGCTGGACGTGTTCGGCACCCGGCGCGTGATCTGGGGCAGCGACTGGCCGGTAGTCGACCTGGCGGGCGGCTATGCGGCCTGGCTGCTGGCGAGCGAAGCGCTGCTGTCGCACTTGGGGCAGCAGGACAGGGACGATATTTTCGGCCTCAATGCATGCCGCTTTTATGGGCTTAAATGAGGTGGCTGGCTTGTCGGTTTACGCCGTTCCGGCTAAGCCGACCTACGAAACACCTCGATGCCAACTGTAGGTTGGCTTAGCCGGCCCTGGCCGGCGTAAGCCAACAAAGAGGAGCTGAAATGCAAAGAATGGGCATGGTCATCGGCATCGCGCCGGACCGGATCGCTGAATACAAGACCCTGCACGCCGCCGTCTGGCCGCAGGTGCTGGCCAAGCTGACGGCGGCGCATGTCGGCAATTATTCGATCTTTTTGCGCGAACCGGAAAACCTCTTGTTCGGTTACTGGGAATACCACGGCGAGGATTTTGAATCCGACATGGCGGCCATCGCCTCCGACCCGGAAACGCAGCGCTGGTGGACCTTTTGCGCCCCCTGCCAGCTGCCGCTGGCTTCGCGCGCCGAGGGCGAGCACTGGGCGATGATGGAGCAGGTTTTCTACTTTGCTTAGCAAGAATCCGGGGTCAGACCCGCCGGGTCTGACCCCAGCACTTAAGGTGTCGGGTTAAAAAAATAAAAGGAGACAATATGACCGCCAGACTACAAGGAAAAATCGCCCTGCTCACCGCCGCCGGCCAGGGCATCGGCCGGGCCACGGCCGAAGCGTTCGTGCGCGAAGGCGCGACCGTGATCGCCACCGATATCAACCAGGCCCAGCTCGACGCGCTGAAGGAAGCGACGGGCTGCGCCATCCGCCTGCTCGACGTGACCGATGGCGCGGCGATCACCGCGCTGGCCGGCGAGATCGGCCCCGTCGATATCCTCTTCAACTGCGCCGGCTTCGTCGATGGCGGCACCATCCTCGATTGCGACGATGCTGCCTGGGACCGTTCCTTCGACATCAACGCCCGTTCCATGTACCGGCTGATGCGCGCCGTGCTGCCCGGGATGCTGGCCAGGGGCGCCGGCTCCATCGTCAATATGTCGTCGGTGGCGTCGAGCGTGAAGGGCGCGCCGAACCGTTTTATCTACGGCACTTCGAAGGCGGCCGTGGTGGGCATGACCAAGGCGGTGGCCGCCGATTTCGTCACGCGCGGCATCCGCTGCAATGCGATCTGCCCCGGCACCATCGAATCGCCCTCGCTGAAGGAACGCATTGCCGCCCAGGCGGCAGCGACGGGCGTGAGTATCGATGAAGTGCAAGCCGCTTTCGTGGCGCGCCAGCCGATGGGACGAGTGGGCCGGGCAGAGGAAATCGCCGCCCTGGCCGTGTATCTGGCTTCCGACGAATCCGCCTTTACCACCGGCATGACTCACGTCATTGATGGCGGCTGGTCCAACTGATTACTACAACGAGAGAACCACATGAAACTGATGCGTTATGGCGCCAAGGGCGCTGAAAAACCTGCCTTGATCGATGCTGACGGCGCCGTGCGCGACCTGTCCGGCGTGCTGCCCGATATCACGGCCGCGACCCTGGGCAAGGATGGCCTGGCGACCCTGGCCGCCATCGACATAGCCAGCCTGCCCGTGGTGGCCAACCCCGGCCGCATCGCGCCGCCGTGGCAGGGCGTGGGCAAGTTTTTATGCGTGGGCCTGAACTATGCCGACCATGCGGCAGAATCGGGCATGGCCGTGCCGGCTGAGCCGGTGCTGTTCATGAAGGCCACCAGCGCCATCATCGGCGCCAACGATGCCGTGGTGATGCCGCAGGACTCGCAGAAAAGCGACTGGGAAGTGGAGCTGGGCGTGGTAATCGGCACCACTGCGCGCTATGTGAGCGAAGCGGAGGCGCTGTCGCACGTGGCCGGCTACTGCGTGGTGAACGATTTGTCCGAACGCGAATACCAATTGGAGCGCGGCGGCCAGTGGGACAAGGGCAAGGGCTGCGATACCTTCGGCCCGATCGGCCCCTGGCTGGTGACCGCTGACGAAGTGGCGGACCCGCAAAACCTGGGCCTGTGGCTGGAAGTGAACGGCAAGCGCGTCCAGGACGGCAATACCCAAACGATGGTCTTCGGCGTGGCGAATCTGGTCAGCTATATCAGCCGCTTCATGACCTTGTACCCGGGCGACATCATCAGCACCGGCACGCCGCCGGGCGTGGGCATGGGGCAGAAACCGTCGGCCGTGTATTTGAAGCCGGGCGACACCATGCGCCTGGGGATCGAAGGCCTCGGCGAACAGCGGCAGACCGTGCATGCGTGGAATCCGCAGCTGATCGACAGTTAAACGAGTAGCAGACCGGCGCGCCGCCAAGATGCTCAGACATCGGCGCGCCGGCCTATGGCAGTGGAGTGGAGGAGACACACCATGAATCAATCCGAAGAGATACTGGCCTTGAACAAGGTCAGCAAGCGCTTTCCCGGCGTGCTGGCCCTGGACAACGTCAGTTTCAGCCTGCGCAAGGGCGAGGCCCATGCGCTGTGCGGCGAAAACGGCGCCGGCAAGTCCACCCTGATGAAGGTGATGAGCGGCGTGTACCAGGCCGACGAGGGGGAACTGGTCTACAAGGGCAAGGTGTGCAGCTTTGCCAGCAGCGTGGAGGCGGAAGCGGCCGGCATCGCCATCATCCACCAGGAACTGAACCTGATCCCGCACCTGAGCGTGGCGGAGAATATTTTCCTCGCGCGCGAACCGGTGCGCGGTATCTTCATCGACCGCAAGAAGATGCGCGCTGATGCGCAGGCGCTGCTGGACCGGTTGAAGCTGCGCATCGACCCGCGCCAGCTGGTGAAAAACCTGTCCTGCGCGCAGCAGCAGATGGTGGAAATCGCCAAGGCGCTGTCGCTCAATACGGAAGTGCTGATCATGGACGAGCCCACGTCCTCGCTGACGGAAAGCGAGACGGGCCAGCTGTTCGACATCATCAATGAACTCAAGCGCAACGGCGTGAGCGTGGTCTACATCTCGCATCGGCTGGAAGAGATGCAGCACATCATCGACAGGGTGACGGTGCTGCGCGACGGCAAATTCGTCTGCACCGACGATTTTGCCAGCACCACGCTGGACGCCATCGTGGCCAGGATGGTGGGCCGCACCCTCGATGAAAAATTTCCCGACCGCGTCTCGACGCCGACGGCTGAAGTGCTGCTGCGCGTGACCGATTTGCACCGCAAGGATGTCTTCGGCCCGCTGAGCTTTGACTTGCGGCGCGGCGAAATTCTCGGCTTTTCCGGCCTGATGGGCGCGGGGCGCACGGAAGTGGCGCGCGCCATCTTCGGCGCCGATCCGCTCACCAGCGGCGCGATCCACCTGGGCGACGTGGCGGTGACGATCACCAGCCCTATCGACGCTATCGGACACGGCATCGCCTACCTGTCGGAAGACCGCAAGAGCCACGGCCTGGCGGTGCGCATGTCGGTGGCGGCCAACCTGACCCTGACGAATGTTTCGGCGCTGGCCAACCGTTTCGGCTTCATCGATTTCGCCAGGGAAGAGGCGGTGGCGCAGCAGTACATCGCTGCGCTGGGCATCAAGACGCCGACTTCGCAACAGGTCGCGCGCAACCTCTCGGGCGGCAACCAGCAAAAGATCGTCATCAGCAAATGGCTGTACCGCGAATCGAAAATCATCTTCTTCGACGAACCCACGCGCGGCATCGACGTGGGGGCCAAGTTCGCCATCTACCAGCTGCTCGACAAGCTCGCGTCGGAAGGCATCGGCGTGGTGCTGATCACGTCCGAGCTGCCCGAGATCATGGGCATGACGGACCGCGTGGCCGTGTTCCATGAAGGGCGCATCAGCGGCATCGTCAATACGCGCGAGTCGTCGCAGGAAGAGATCATGCAGCTGGCGTCGGGGCGCGTCGTCGCTCCAATCCCTGGCCAGGCGGCAGTCCACTAAAAACAGAAAGCTTAAAAAAATGAATAAAGAACTGATCCAAAAATTCGCCGCGCTGGGCAGCCTGTCGCTGTTGCTGCTGGTGTTTTCCCTGACCAGCAACGCCTTTTTCTCCGTCAGCAACGGCATGAGCGTGGCCTTGCAAGTCACGTCGATCGCCTACCTGGGCATAGCCGCCACCTGCGTCATCATCACGGGCGGCATCGACCTCAGTTCCGGCTCCGTGCTGGCGCTGGCCGGCGTGGCCGCCGCGCTGCTGGTGAAAAGCGGCGTGCCCGTGCCGGCCGCCATGCTGGGCGGCGTCGTGGTGGGCGCCATGTGCGGCGCCGTCAACGGCTTTTGCATCACGCAATTGAAACTGCCGCCCTTTATCGCCACGCTCGGCATGATGCTGATCGCACGGGGCCTGGCGCTGCAGGTGACGGGCGCGCGCGCCATTTCCGGCCTGGGCGAGTCGTTCGGCGAACTGGGCAACGGCGTGCTGTGGCGCATCGAGCGCGACACGGGCGGCACGTTTCCCGAAGTCGTGTTTCCCGGCATTCCGTATCCCGTGGTGCTGATGGTGGTGATCGCCGTGGCCGTGTCCATCATGCTCAGCCGCACCACCTTCGGCCGGCATATCTATGCCGTTGGCTCGAATGCGGAAGCGGCGCGCCTGTCGGGCGTGAAGGTGGGCCGCGTGACCCTGCTGGTGTATACCCTGTCCGGCGCCTTGTCGGGCCTGACAGGTTGCGTGCTGATGTCGCGCCTGGTGACGGCGCAGCCGAACGAAGGCGTGATGTATGAACTTGATGCGATCGCCAGCGCCGTGATCGGCGGCGCCTCGCTGATCGGCGGCATCGGCACCATTTCCGGCACCGTCATCGGCTCCTTCGTCATCGGCATCCTGCGCAACGGCTTGAACATGAACGGGGTATCGAGCTTTATCCAGCAAATCATTATCGGACTGGTCATCCTGCTGACCGTCTGGATCGATCAGAAGCGCAACCGCGCCTGAAGCAGCAAGCAGCACGCCATGAAGTCAATCCACCAAATCTATAATTAAATGAGGACGACAATGAACACCTTCAAAGCCTTCAACACCGTCTTGCTCGGTCTGTTGACCGCAGCCTCTGCCCTGAGCGCCAGCGCTGCCTTGGCCGCCCCGGGCGAGATCGCCGTGATCGTCAAGACGACCAATTCCAACTACTGGCAAAACGTCAGGAAGGGCGCCACGGCCAGCGCCGCCGACGCCAAGGGCTACAGCCTGACCTTCCAGGGACCGGCCTCGGAATCGGCCATCGCCGACCAGGTCAGCATGGTGGAAAACGCCGTCACGCGCAAGGTGGCCGGCATCGTGCTGGCCGCGTCGGACCCGGACGCGCTGGTGCCGGCCCTGAAGAAGGCGTGGGAAGCGAAGATTCCCGTGGTGCTGATCGATTCGCTGGTGGCCGACAGCGGCAAGCGCTATTACCAGTCCTTCCTGTCGACCGACAATGAAGCAGCCGGCGAGCAAAGCGCCAAGGCCCTCATTTCGCAGGTCGGCAAGACGGGCAAGATCGCCGTGATGTCGTACGTGGCGGGCGCCGGTTCCGAGACGGGCAGGGTGGGCGGCTTCAAGCGCTACATCGAAAAGAATTCGCAGCTGCAGATCGTCGGCACGTATTACTCGCAGTCGCAGATGGCCACGGCGCTGAACCAGACGACCGACGTGCTGGCCTCGAATCCGGACTTGAAGGGCATCTTCGGCGCCAACGAGCCGACGGCCGTGGGCATGGGCCGCGCCATCGCGCAGGCGGGCAAGGCAGGCAAGGTGATCGCCGTGGGCTTCGACGGCAATGAAGACCTGAAAAACTTCGTCAAGGACGGCACCCTGTATGCGACCGCCGTGCAGGGTTCGTACTCGATGGGCGCGCTGGGTGTGAAAACCCTGGTCAGCCTGATCGAGGGCAAGAAGGTCGCACCGTTCGTCAACACGGGCGTGGTGATCGTCACCAAGGCCAATGTCGATCTGCCGGAAGCGAAGAACGTTTTATATTGAGCCTCAGCCGATCGTCAGGCGCTGCTTCAATTCCTTGAGCAATCGTGGCATGGCGGGACCACGTCGGCTTGCTACTTGGTTCGTCGGCTTACGCCGTTCCGGCTAAGCCGACCTACCGGGCGTGCGCATGCATCGCGTCATGCGCAGCCAGGACCATGTCGGCTTGCTATTTGGTTCGTCGGCTTACGCCGTTCCGGCTAAGCCGACCTACCTGGCCTACCCGGCCTGCGCATGCATCGTGACGTAGGGTAGGTCGGCTTGGCGCGCAAGCGCGTAAGCCGACATCGCGCCATGCGCTGCCAGCACCACGTGGCTTGCTATTCGGCCTTGCGGCGCTCCTGCGCCCGCTGCCATTCGAGGCCCGGGCGGTCGACGCGGAATTGCAGCAAGCGGCCCTGCACCACTTCCGTCACGTAGGCCGTGCGGCCATCGGGGCCGCCGAAGGTGATGTTGCTGGGCTTGGCGCCGGGCACGCTGATCTCGCGCAGGATGCGCCCTTGCGGCGACAATTTCACCACCGTGCCCTTGCCGTAGCGCGTCACGTAAAGGTTGCCGTCGACGTCCACGCGCATGCCGTCCATGCCGAAATCGTCGAACTTGATCAGCAATCGCTTGCCGCTCAGGCTGCCGTCCGCGGCGATGTCGTACATCCAGATATTGCGCTGCACGCTTTCATTCACATACAAAATCTTGCCGTCGGGGCTCACTTCGATGCCGTTGGCCGTGCCCATGGTGTCGAGCGCCAGTGTCACCGTGCCGTCGGCTGCGATGCGCCACACGCGGCCCGTGTTTTCCTTCCAGTTCGGGTCGCTCGCATACAGCACGTCGTCGGCCGTGATGGCGATGTCGTTCGGCTGCGTCATGCGCGGCTCGCGCGCGTGGATGGTCAGCGCGCGCGTGGCCGGGTTGACCAGGTAAATCGTGTGCTCCATGTAGTCGGCCAAATACATCTGGCCGCGGCTGCCGAAGCGGATGCCGTTGGCGATGCTGGTGCCGGGCAGGGTCAGGTACACCTCGCCAGCGCCGCCGGGGCTGACCTTGCCGATGGTTTGCTGGCGCGCAAAATTGACGGCATAGATATTGCCATCCGCATCGACGGCCGGGCCTTCGATACCCTTGGTAAAGGAATGCGCGGGCGTGAAAGTGGTGGCGAGGAACAGTGCCTCGTGCGCGGGCTGGCTGGCGCAGGCGGACAGGCTGGCCAGCGCTGCGGCCAGCACGGCGGCGCGCAGCGACGGCAGGACGGTTCGAAAATCGGGCATCAAGGTTCTCTATATGGCAAGGGTGGCGTATGTTACCCGACGCGCGCCAGGCGGGGCGCCAGTCTATGCCGCCACGACGACGAGGTCGGGGAAATTGTCCTGCCAGCCATCCCATGCATCCTGCAGGTGCGCGTGCATGCCGGCCCGGTCTTGCGCCTGATCAAAGGTGTCCGCGCTGGCCAGCAGAAAATGGGCAATGGCGCGCAAGGTGGCCGGGTCGGCCTGGATGGTCACGTCGGAACAGGGCAGGGGCCGTTCTGCGGCCTCGTCCTGCAGATAACAGTGCAGCGATAAATGTGTGCTCATGAGCTTCGGTGGCTGATGTAGGCGCCCAGCATGGCGTGTGCGTTCAGTGCGGCGCGGACGGTGTCCAGTTCCCCGGGCTGCAGGTACCAGAAGATCCAGCCGGCATGGTCTTCGCAGCGGCCATGAGCTTGCATCGCAGCGCGCAGCGCTTGCCGGCGCCCGGGCGGCAGCGCATCCAGCCTGGCTGGCGTGAAACCGTTGATGGGATAGACATCGCGCAGGTGCGCATCTTGCAACCCGCGCCGCTTGATGGCGGCCCAGTTATTTGCGGGGCAAGGCGTGCCAAAGGTCATCGGGTGGGCCTCGTCGACCTGCCGGTAGCCGAGTGCGTAACCGGTGCCATAGCCCTGCGTTTCAGCGTAGCAGTACAGATACTCGCAATGGTCAAACAGGCCGGGTATGGCCCGCGCACCGTCGAACAGCGGCGCCAGCGCAAGCTTGCTGGCGCGTATGGACAGAACCAGCTCCGAGCCCGATGAATACATGGCTTGCGCGTCGCAGTTGACGGCCTCGTCAGCTTCGTCGGGCGGCACGATACGCGGCGAAAGCAGGCCGATGCCGTTGGTCTCTGGCGCGAACAGCATCTTCTCGTAATTGCGCTGTGAGTACTTGACGATCTTGCCGCGCTTGTTGCCGTAGCGCTCGACGGATTCGCCGATGTGCTCGAACCAGGCGAACAACTGCGCGCTGGTCGTGGCGGGAATAAAGGGGCTATTTTTCTTGAATTCGCCTACGAGGAAGTGATATTGGTCCATATGTCGTTATTAGGAATGGGCAACGCGCATGATGCCATGCGCGGGCACATGGCGCTAGCGTGTACACCGTAGCGATGGCGCCGGACGGGCGGGAGAGAAAAAGATGCACGACAGGACGGCGCAATGGCTGGCTTGAGGCGTATGATGGAAATACGGATGTGGTTGCCGCAAGGCAGTGCGACGGGCATGGGGCGCACATCTTGCAGGTTTTTTTCGTGTTTTTGGCAGCAATGACAACGAGGAGACATCATGGACAAACCCGAATTCATCCTGGCCGCGAAAGCCATGGAAACGCTGGAGATGTATCAGACCTTCTACGGCCATTCGCAGGAATACCAGGCGCACCAGCAGGAAGTGCTGAAACTGCTGCGCCACAAGGGCGCATCGCTGCTGGTGTCGGAACATGGCCCGGCGAAGTTCCTGCTGGCCTTTGCCGATGCGCTGGAAGCGGCCAGCTTGCCGGGCGAGTATGTGCCGCTCAGCCGCAGGTGAGGCGAGCCTGTCCCGGTGGGATGCCGCTTTCTGCCGGGATAGTCCCTAGCCGCCGTTCCCTCTGCCATTCAGCGCCACCCTGGGCAGGCGCACGGTAAATACCGTGCCGGATTCCAGGCTCGACTCGGCGCCGATGGTGCCGCCGTGTGCGCTGGCGATTTCACGCGCGATAAACAGACCCAGGCCGATACTGGTGGCGTTGGGTGCCTTGTGATCGTCGGAAATGGCCAGCTGCACCAGGGGATCGAAAATGCTCTTCAGCGAGCTTTCCGGGATCTGGTGGCCGAAATTTTTCACCTGCACCACGGCCGTATCGGCATCGCCGCAGGCCGTGATGGTCACCGGCTGGTCGTCGGTGCGATATTGCGCGGCATTATTGAGCAAATTGGAAAACAGCTGGGCCAGGCGGGCCGCATCGAAGTCGCCGATCATCTCGCCCGTGGTGCTCAGCTCGAATTTGCACTGCGGGTGGGCGGCCGAGGCATCTTCGACGGCCGTCTTGCAGATTTCCCCCAGATCGCCCAAGGTGGGTGAAATGGGCATGCGTCCCCCCAGCTGTGTCCTGGCGAATTCCAGCAGATCGTTCACCATGGTTGTCATGGTCGCTGCGCTGCGGGCGACCCGCGCACCGATCTGTACCGTGGAAGAAGAGCTCGCGCTTGGCCTGCTCAGCAGCGCACCGGCCATCGTCATTGTGCTCAGCGGACTGCGCAGATCGTGGCTGAGGATGGCGAGAAAGGTATTGCGGGTCCGGTCGCTCTGCTGCGAATAGCGTATGGCCGATTCCTGCAGCGCCTGGTCTATCGCTTCATTGAAGCGCAAGATGTCTTGCGTCGCCGTTTTCGTCGTCACCGACACCTGTGCCATCCACAGGCGCAGGACGCTGGCCCGCATCGCGCGAAATTCCGCCGTCAGCTGCGGCAGCGTGAAGCCGATCTGCTGGCGCAGCGAGCCATGCGTGGCGGCTGCCGTCTCCTTGCCCGTGATTTCCGACACGCCCGTGGTCGATTTCTTTTTTCTCTGCGCCGCGCTTTCGATGACATCCATGTCGCGCACGATGGTTTCCAGCATCTGTTTCGCATGATCGCGCAATTCGGCCTTCGAAATGGCATTGCCCGGAATAGGAAGCGACCTGGCGAAAAGTTCCCACTCTTCCAGGATCGGCTCCAGATGGCCGGTAATAAAGCGCGATAATTTCACTGTGGACCGATGTGTTGATGGAAGAGGAGTCAGTGTACGCTGTTGCGGTGAGGGATGGGGGATTGGGTTCTGCTCCGGGTGCCGTATGCAGGCAGAGTCGCTCAGGCAGAAGCATCCGGCAGGCTGTGCGCCGGTAGAATGAGGCGGCCTCTGGTTTTAACGGTGCCGGACGGCGTCCAGGCTAGCAGATCGCTCCATACATCCCTTTTCCCGTACGTAAATCGAGTCCGAAATAGCATGCGTATCCCGCCTCTTTTGTATGAACGCAGCTAATGTCCCCCCTGCGCCGCTCCCGGTAGTCTGCTGAGGTGCTGCACGCCTGTTCCTGTTTCACATCGGGGCCGAGCTGGGCAAACAGTTCCCGTGCCAATTCCCCTTTGACCATGATTGCCACTTTCCGGTCGTTTCGCGTGGGCGGCAGCATTTCGGACAGCGTTCCGCCATAGATCTGATAGTCACCCCGCAAGGGGCGTGGTTCACCAGTCCATGCCGGCGGCTTGTCCGCGGCTTGGGAAGGTAAGAATACAGCGAGCGCCATGGCGCAGCATGCAAGCCGAGTATGCATCAGTGCTCTCCGATATAGCACTCACCGATGCCATGGCCGAGGGGAGACGTGGCCCAGCAAGTGTCATGGTGACTTTTTTATATCATGTTTGTTACCAAGTGTGAGTATGTCGCTGCCTATTTCGTGCACACTTTGCCGGATATCAAACCGGGAGTGTATCCATGACCAGGTCACGCAGCTTGCCGCCACGATTGCTGGGAGCGGGCTTCCGGGGATTTTCCTTGCTGCCGCTGGCGATCTCATTTGTCGTGCTCGTGTGCCTGTCGCTCCTGGCGACCCAGTTATGGATGACCTTGCGTGCACGCGAGGTGCAATTGAATGAAGCGGGCCGTGAAAGCGCCAACCTGGCGCAATCTGTTGCCCAGCATGCCTATGACACCATCAAGGAGGCCGATACGGTGCTGGTCGGCCTGGTGGAAAGGGTGGAGGCGGACGGTGTCTCCGACCTTGAACTGGCCCGTCTCCATAAATTGCTGGTCACCCGCGTAGCCGAGCTGCGGCAGCTGCACGGCATCTTCGTCTATGCCAGGGATGGCAGCTGGCTCGTGAACTCTCAGAAAACCTTGTTGAGTAATCTGAATAATTCCGATCGAGATTATTTCAACTACCATCGAACGCATGATGACCGGGGGCCTTATGTCGGCCCGCCCGTGCGCAGCAAATCGACGGGGGACTGGATAGTCACGGTATCGCGGCGGATCAATTTGCCTGACGGCAGCTTCGGCGGCGTGGCGCTGGCGACGATCGATATGCATTATTTCAGGCAGTTTTATGAACGTTTTTCAATAGGAGAAAAAGGCGCCATTTTCATCGCGAATGGAAAAGGCATTCTTTTATTGCGCAGGCCGTTCGATGAGAGTTTGCTGGGGCGCGATCTTTCGCAGTTTCCCTTATTTCATGATTATTTACCGAAAAGTCCCGCAGGCACGGCCGTGATCAAGTCGCGGGTCGATGGCGTGACGCGCATCAACAGCTATCGAAGAGTCGAAGAATATCCGCTGGTGGTCTCTGCCGCATTGTCACAGGATGAAGTCCTCGCTGCATGGCGCCTCGATACCGTGATACAAAACGCCGTGGGCGGGGTGCTGGTATTGCTGATCGCGTTTATCGGATACCGGGTGGTGCGGCTGATCGATTTGCGGGTAAAAAGCGAGGCGGGACTGCTTGAAGCGCGCAACGAGTTGGAATTGATCAATGAAACCCTGGCCCGCCTTGCCAATCAGGATGGGTTGACGGGGCTGGCGAACCGGCGCCACTTCGACCAGTCGCTGCTTGCCGAGTTCAGCCGTGCGCAGCGTGAAAATAGCTCACTTGGACTGGTGTTGATCGATGTCGACTTCTTCAAGCAATACAACGATATCTATGGCCATGTGGCCGGCGACGAGTGCCTGAGAAAACTCGGCAAGGTGGTGGCTTACAGCATGCGCCGGCCGGGCGACCTTGCGGCGCGCTATGGCGGCGAGGAAATGGTCATTTTATTGCCGGGGACGGATCTGCCGGGCGCCTTGACGGTGGCGGAAGACGTCCGCCAGGCCGTGCAATCGCTGGGAATCGAGCATCGTGGCAATCCTCTTGGCGTGGTGACGGCCAGCGTCGGTGTGGCGGCGTTGATGCCGACGTACCTGAAAAACCAGGCGGTCGAGCTGGTTGAACTCGCGGATAAGGCACTGTACAAGGCCAAGGCAGCGGGGAGAAACAGGGTCTGCCATGCGTCAGCTTGCGATCATGCCGATCAGGCTGCGACGGCTTTGGCGTTTCGATAGCCATTGTTGAAGGCTGATGGCGCTGCGTCGGGTTTGCCCTGCGCTGCGCTGCGCCAGCCTTGTCCATGTACAATCGGCAACATCCGGATCGACGTGTCCGCCTCTTCATTCTGGAGTACGCTTGCAGGGACTGGAAGTCGTGCAGGATTGGCTGGGCTAAGGCTCCGGTCACCCCACGCGATCTGGCAAATCGATCCAGCAATGCTTTTGCCACTGCGCAAGTTAAAGCCGAAGTGACACCTATAGCCGTCATGATCCCGGAGACAGGAAACATTTTCCTTGTCGCGCTGCCGATAGCCTTTCTCCAAACTGCAGCGCTCTTTCGAATCCGGAGCCATCGAGTCAAACATGTCCCTGGCAACGGCCCCCGTGACCACGAAAGAAATCTTGCGGTCATGCGGTGTGGGCGGCTGTTGCTCGCCCAAGGTATTCGAATAAATCAGATAAGCCCCTTTGAACTGTTTGTATTCGCCCCAGTCGCTGCTGCCGCCTGCATAGGCCAGCGAGAATACGGTGATGGCGCCGAAGGCCACAGCCCACAGTTTTTTCATATCAGGCAGGCTCTCAGTTCCAGATGGAAATGATGGTCGTGATTTTTGAATGGTGTCACGAATGGAATGCCGGTATCGTTAAACAGCACCCTGCGCACACTGGCATGGGCCCGAAAAAGTGCGATGAGCTTTGCCGTCGCGGCTTGATCGTAGTCTTTGTCGTACCAATAAACAGGGAGTTGAAGGCCGTCCCTGCGCAGTGGACGAATGTCTACCTCCAGGCCGGATTTGTGCGTTGAGTGTTCCCCGTAGGCGGTGCCGTTAGCCAGACTGATGTTGCCAATCCCGAATTGCCGGTCATCGATTGCTTGCCATTCGCGTTCCACATACAGGAGCGCCATCATCATGTTTGGATGCGCGTACTGGCCCGCCCCCTGCCCGGGGGTGCCATAGACTTAATACCCTGCGTCTTCCGGAGCCTGGGGCAGGATGAAAAACCCGCGCTTGTCCCTGGGTTGAACTTCAAGCATGGTCGACTCCGCTAGGCGCAACGGTGGGGGAGTTGGTATTGTTTCGCATTTCTTTCCGCCTGGAATTGCGGGATCGCAAACAATGGCAAGCCGGAGCCGGGTTTGTTCCTTGCTCTCGGCGGCGCGTGCGCCAGCCTCGTCCATGTACAATCGGCAACATCCGGATCGACGTATCCGCCTCTTCATTGCGGAGTACGCCCGAAGGTGACACCAACATTGCAAACCTGGCTGCTGGCCTGGCGGGAAGCCTTCACGTGCGTGGGGCTGGGGCTGCGCGATGCCCGTCATGCGGGGCTGTGGTGGCGTTCCGCGCTGTGGTGCATGGCGGTCGTGGCGCTGTGGCTGGGACTGTATAGCAGCTTCGGCCGTTTTTTTGTCGAGCTGAGCGCCATGCTGGCGCTGGTGTCCGTTACCGGCTTGCTGGGCCTGGGCGTGATGAATGGCGTCGGGGCACTGGCCAACGGGCCTGCCACCGTCACGCAGATGGGCAATATCGCCGGCGGCCTGGGCAGCGCCGCCAAAGCCTTGCTATCGATCGGCCAGATCGCCCTGGCGCTGCTGGCGCTGGCTGCATTTTTCTATGTGATGGTCTTTGTCGTCGGCGCCATCGGCACGGTGCGCTTGCCGCTGCGCTGGTTGTTGCTGGAGCGCGCCAAGGCCGTTGTGGCGCGCCGCTATGCCATGTGGCAAGCGCCGGCCGGCCTGGATGCATGCGCCGCGCGCCCCGCCTGGCGGCGGCGCCTGTTGCTGCTGCTCTCCCTGCTGATCCCTGTGTGGGCCATGTGCGTGCTGATCGCGTACTTGCTGGCCTGGAACGTCCAGATGATCTACGGAGCGGCGGCCGCGAGGTACTTGGCGCGGAACAGCAAGCGGCACTGCGCCGCGAACAGCGTCCGGCGATTGTTGCCCTGGGCCTGCTGTTATGCTTGCTGATGCTCGTGCCGGTTCTCAATTTATTGGTGCCAGCCTTGCTGTGCACCAGCGTGTGCCACTTGCAGCGCCGCGGCTGGCGCGCAAGGGACACATCAATCAACGTGGACTTAACAAGGAGTGAACATGCGTGAACACGCAAGTCGCGGCACCCTCGAGCGCGCCATAGAAATTGCCGCCGCCACCCATGCCGGCCAGACGGACAAGGGCGGCGCGCCGTACATTTTGCACCCCTTGCGCGTGATGCTGCGCGTCGCCCCCGGCGCCCAGCAGATCGTCGCCGTGCTGCATGACGTGGTGGAAGACAGCGATGGCAAAGTCACCTTCGACGATCTGGCGCGCGAAGGATTTTCCCGGGACGTCATTGACGGCGTGCGCGCCGTGACCAAGATCGAGGGCGAGTTGTATGAAGATTTCATCGCCCGCGCGGCCCTGGACCCGGTCGGCAAGGCCGTCAAGCTGGCGGATCTGGCGGAGAATAGCGATCTGTCGCGGATAGGGGAGCCGACGCAGAAGGATCTGGAGAGGATAGAGAAATATCGGAGGGCGATCGGGTATTTACGGGGGGACGTTTTTTAGTTTCAAGGTGGCGCGGCGCACCTTTGCGCAGCATCAATATCTTGGCTTCAAGTAGCGGGAACACCCGAAAACGATCCCATCAGTGTATGGATGTTTGATTCTACGCAATGCCCAGAAAATGCATAACGGCAAAAATCGTCGCGTGCGCATGTTTTTTTGCGAGCGAAGGTGCGAGCGCTGCCAACTACATCGGCGCGTGACATGCTCCGTGAGATGTACGGGAGCATCACCTGGCGCCATTTGCGTTGAGCTGAGCGCTGAGGTTTTACATTCAGGAGTGCGCATGCTGGAATTGCAGCCCATGGATAGACGCGGCTACTTTAATCTTCCGCAAAGGCCGGAAGGCGCGGGTTACTACACCTATGGAACACCGCCCAATGGTGCCGGCCAGTATGCTCATCCCAAGTTGCTTTCGCTGCTATTCTTGGTTGAACATCAATGGCAAGGCATCGATAGCCGGAAAATTGGTTTTGGGAATATCAGCCTGGCTGATGGAACTCCCTACAGTGAACATAAAGGTCATCGAAGCGGAAAAGACGTCGACGTCCGATTGCTTCGCAAAGACAAAATGGAGAGCGCTGTAACAAGGTTTGACACGCACTACGACCGCGATGCAACGGCGCAGCTGATCCGCATATTTTTTGAATTCAGCTTTGTCCAGGTTATCTTTTTTAATGACCCCACCATCCCCCGGATAAGACCACTGATACGCCACGACGACCATTTTCATGTCACGATCAAGTAGCGGGGCAGATGACATGAAACGTCTTCTCGCTGTTTTTCTTCTCTTTGTTTTGGCTACGGCCATGGCCCAATCCGCCCCCCAATGGCTATTTTCTTATCAGCCATTCAAAGGCCGCTATGCGATTTATGGCGGAAGCCTGAGCGATCCACAGCCGCCGACCAGGAAAGACAAGCGCATCGCGTTCTGGATCGACGGCAAGGCGGCGAAACAGCTATTTGATGCGATGGGCCCCGACTTGCGCAACGCGTGCGGCGTGGATGGCGAATATCGCCTGCGCCAGCGGGCGGAAGTGAGCTGCTCCTACCATCCCCGTGATGGTCATCACTGCGACTTCGGCTTTGATCTGCTGACCGGGCGCAGCATCGGCGGCGCCATATGCTGAAACGCGTCAGTCTGATACTTGCCACTATGCTGTGCTTGCTGCTGGCGCATCAGGTCCGGGCCGTCTGGCAGTTTGTACAGAAGGATTTTTCAGGTTCGTACGCGATCTATGGCGCATATCTCGACGATGCAGTGGCCCCGGTTGCGGGCGATACCAAAGTCGCGTTTCGCTTGACGGGCACCGCCGCAAAAGACGTGTTCGAAGCCATCGGTCCGGATATGCGCGATGGCTGCGCCGATCCGCAAATACGCATTCGTAATCGTGACATGCTGCTGTGCCGATATCGATCAAAGGATGGTTATCGCTGTGATTTTGGGTTTGATTTGTCGACGGGCTTGAGTATTGGGGGAACGGTGGGTGGGGCGGTGTGCGGGGAGTAGCGAGGGTCAGGCCCGGCATACGCGCACAGCCTGAACAGCTAAGGTTGTTGTTAGGAAAAACCGCCTGCGGCGCAAAAGCCAGTCAGACGAATCGGAGAGGGTTGCGCTTGCAAGCGCAACCCGGTTGTGCGGCGCCGAGCTGCGCTCGCCGAAGGCCCCGCACAACCCCCGCGCCCGTACCGGACGCGGATGCGCTGCCCGCGCTCTGCATGCATGGAATAAATAAAAAGGGCCTCCCCGCCAAAACGGGGAAGCCCTTTTATTTATTCAGTGGTGGAGACGGCGGGAATCGAACCTACCGTAAACTTAGATTTCTTAGGCATCTGGAAGGTTTTGCTGGCAAAATGCAGACAATCAACCCGCAACGGCAGCTATCGGCCAAAAGCGGACATTGACGCTAACGAGACTCTAACTTTGGCTTTGGCTGAGATTTGGGTTTTGGTAGTGGCAGTTCCGCCGTGGTGCGCTGTGCAAGCTGTACTAGCCATTCTCGTTCATCCCATAGTTCACCGCTGATTAAATAGTACGGCTTGGCCTGCGGGTAGGGAGGCGCCTCCTGCAGGGTGCCGAGTTTGCTGATCCAAGCCCGGCCAGCCTCCGTTGGCTTGATGAAAAGACGGTCGTCTGCGACGATGGCGAACATCTTGCCATCGCAATACACACCGTACTCGCCAAACATCTTTTTCGCGCTGAGGCTACCCGCGCCCGCCATCTGGTCAAGCAGAAAATCCACCGTACCTTGTTGTGATGCCATGTTGTCCTCCGTTTGAAAGAACAGTGTAGCGCACTGGCCAGGAGCGGCCGGCGCGGCTACACTATGGTCATTAATTTTTTTGCATGAAATATTTTCCCATGACACGCGAGCATATTACTCACCGCGGCATCTGCATCGCCACCCTGGCCGCCGGCCAGTCCGTCGAAACTCATTGCGCACCTGGCCACACGGCCATCCGCGAACAGGCCGACGGCTGGTGGCTGTATTTTGTCGATGAAGACGGCAAGGTCGACGGCTACGACAGCCCGTTCGCCAGCCACGCCGAAGCGCTTTGGGCGGCCAAGGCCGCAGCCGAGTTCAGCACGCAATGAAGGTCAGCCCCTGGGCCTTCCTGGGCTTGCCGAAAGCGCCCGTGCCGGAAGCTGAAAGTGCGGAGTACGGTGCCTGCCGCGCCGAACTGGAGGGCAAGCGCCTAGTCTTGCGCGTAGCGAAAACCACGCCGACGAAAACCGGCCAGTTCGTCACCGTCTGGAAGCGCCCCCATCCCGACGCCGAGATCGCTCCGCTGGACGAAGCGGACCCCGTTGATGTCGTCATCATCGCCGTCAGCAACGGCGCGCGGCACGGCTTTTTTATCTTTTCTCGCGCCGTGCTAATCGAGCACGGCGTGATGTCGCGCACCGGCCAGGGCGGCAAGCGCGCGCTGCGCGTGTATCCACCCTGGTGCGCGCCAGAATCGGTGCAGGCGCAGCGCACGCAGCGCTGGCAGGCAGTATGGTTTGTGGACGTTGGTGATCAGCTAAGCCTCATTCGTATCCTCGAAACTTAATGCCGTACGCGAAGTTTCCTAGCAGTTGTTCAGCGAGTAGTTTTATGCCCAGCTCCAAACATCGCATCAAGGGAGGCATGCTTGTACTGACTTAACGTGGACATGTTTGCTTCTGTCAATGTAATTTGCACCTTCAAGAAGTCTGCCTTTGGAAATAGGTAGTATGAATCTGCCTTCTGGTTTTGAAGATCAAGAAGTACTGCGAGCACGAAGTCACACCTTGACTCTTCATCCATGCGCACGCGCCAGCGGGGGAGGGCCGTTTTCTCATAAAGACAACGCGCGATAGCTATTTTTAGTAATGTTTCCCCATTCAGCAAAAAGGTATTTCGGGACGGGCCTTTCTCCAAACCGACGCCCGCACCGATTATCAATGCCTTGATTTGCTCATGCGTAGCTGCCCGAACATTGCTGATAACCGCGCGCGTGGCTATAAACTTGCAAATGTTGGTCGGGGGAAGCCCTGCGAGGGCGTAGGCCTCTAACATGGTGCCAAAGTAGTAAGCGAACATCTGCGCGCCGGGAAGTGTATCGTCCTGATCTATTAGCGTGGTTGTCACCTTCCCATGTTTTTCATGTAACTTGCGCAGCATTGCCAAGAGTTCTTCTTTTGGAATCGGAGCGAGGCGATGTTTGCGCTCTTGCTGCGCTTTACGAAAAAGGGCCACCGGGATAAGGGGAGGGAAGGCACCGATCCTTTGTATCCACATGGATGCAGGATTCTCGACGTGATACTTTCGGAGCTTGAAAGAGGCTCTGTTGTAGATGATGTTGCCGATGTACTTTTCGTTTGTAAGCACATCACGAACGCAGTCACGAGTCCAAGCGCGGCCGCATTCGCGAGGTGCCTCCATTGCATTTAACAAGAAAGCAATTTCGCTTTCACTTAGCCTTTCCAGTACGTACCAGTCGTACACTCCTCGAAGAATCTCAAGCTCCTCATTTGGTCCAGGAACTAGTATTACGCGGTCTGTAGGATGGCTCTTCCTTTCTCCGTATTCCAGTGCCGGCTTGGCCTTGCCACTTACACTGATAGGTATTCGGCGCAATCCAAATCCCGCTCTGCCACCTTGCTTAAATCCCATTTCTACAAAACGGCACTGAGCTGCAAACACCTTGGTTGAAAGTTCTCTGCTGTACTCGGCGGCCATGGCGCGCTTTACGCTCTTAATTATGGACGAGACCGAAGATCCATTGTTCTCGAAGTCTTCTGCACAATAGACAATGGCGACTCCTGCGCGGCGGCATATGTATTCGTAGTAGGCGCTTTCGTCCAAGTCCTGGAACCTTCCCCAGCGGCTTATATCATAGGCAAGTATCGACTGAAATGGTGCTACGCCACTTTGCACGTCTTCTATCAGGCTTCGTAAGCCTGGGCGAGAGGAAAAATCGAGCCCGCTCCTACCCTCGTCGGTGTATGTTTTGATAATGTCTATGCCATGGCGTTCTGCGTACTCCGAAATGCAATGAAGCTGATGTGAAACAGAATGATTTTGATTGTCTGTAGACATCCGGACGTATACCGCAGCTGTCGGCTTTGCAATTTTTTCCTTCGCCTTTGGAACGTGTATGGCTGCTTTGCGTCGCATGCTATTCCCTATGGACGGTGCCAAGTGCGGCGAGCTTTTTGCACTTGCTTGATGCGGATCAACACCTGGCCCTTCACCTGTCGCATTCTACTGAAACGGGGAGGGTGCTATGTTTGATAATGCCACTGAAAAAACGTTACGACTGATTGCTGCCGGGGTGTATCTGAAACGAATACATGGCCTGGAGTTCGCGGTTCTTGTGCTGATAGATGCCGGGCTTTGTGAAGGTATTGCAAGAGCTGCCCTGCAAGAAGACCGGGCTTACTTAGGTAGGGACTTGACGTTGAAAAACTGCCTGAGTGACGGCATACATCCAGAATGATCTGCATCCTATTGCAGTGTCGCACGATTCGGGTAACCCTTTCCTTTTTCTCTGGCCGGCAGTCCTCGTCGTTAGGTACCCAATTGCGTGGCCATACAGTTTGGAAAGGAGTAATCTTCTGTGTAGCCATTTTTAATAATTACAAATTGCGTTCGCGCAAAGGATCTTTAAGATGAAAATCGCTGTATTCAGCTCCCAACCATATGATCGCCGTTTTCTCAATGAGAAAGCAGATCAACGCGATACTCAAGATGCCGTGGAGATGCGTTTTCACACTGAATCCTTGTCCCTGCAGTCGGTGGCTCTTGCACAAGGATGCAAGGCAATCTGCGTGTTTGTAAACGATGTGCTTGACGCCGACGTGCTGCATGCTCTTGCTCACATTGGTGTGCGCGCGATCTTGTTGCGTTGCGCAGGTTTCAATAATCTCGACACGGAAGCCGCAAGGCATTTGGACTTTTTCGTCGCGCGCGTACCCGCATATTCTCCGGAGGCAGTGGCTGAGCATGCTTTAGCACTCACTCTTACATTGAATCGCCGAACTCACCGCGCATATGCGCGGGTACGCGAAGGCAATTTTGCACTTGACGGTCTCCTTGGGAGCAATCTGCATGGGAAGACCGTTGGCGTCATCGGTACAGGAAAAATTGGCTTGGCGACAGCCAAGATTTTTAATGGCTTTGGCTGCCGTTTACTGGGATTTGATCCCTATCCGTCTCCAGAGTTTGAGGCCATTGGTGAGATGGTCGCATTGTCTGACCTTCTTGCCGAATCGGACCTGGTCTCACTGCACTGTCCACTCACTCTTGATACCCATCACTTGATAAACGCAGATACGCTGGATCTAATGAAAGAGGGGGCCATGTTGATCAATACGTCGCGTGGCGCTCTCATCGATACGCAGGCAGTAATCGATGCGCTAAAGTCGCGCCAATTGGGGGCTTTGGCGATTGACGTGTACGAACAAGAAAGCAATCTCTTCTTCGAAGATCGCTCCGACGACATCATTACGGATGATGTTTTCCAGC